>NZ_MJEI01000106.1 GCF_002095395.1 Williamsia sp. 1135 | reverse complement strand
TGCACACGTTGCATAGGCTGTTGCCTAATCCCGCGGGCGTGTTTGATCGTGGGGGTTCGTGGCCCGGTCGGGGATTGGGCCGGGGCCGTGGCCCCGGGGTCAGATGGTGGCGAGGTTGTTGACTTTCACGTAGCGCAGGAAGTTGGTGGCTGCGGCGGCGAGGATGAGTTCAGATTGTGCAGCTGCGAGGCCGCGTCGGGCGAATCGTCGTAGGGTTCGTCGGTCTTTGAGGTGGGCGTTGACGGGTTCGATGATCCCTGCGCGTTGGCGGTAGTGGGCGGTTCCTTCGTCGGTGCCGATGCGTTCTTGCATCTCTTCGATGGCGGTCCGGTCGTATTTCCCGGGCTGGGTGACTGCCGTTTTCTTCGATGTTGCAACATCTTTGGCTTTGCCGGGCGCGATGAGTCTGTTGGGTCCGGCGGCGGCGAGGTTCTCTCGTGAGAAGTAGCCGGCGTCGGCAAGGACGGTCCCGATGACCCGATCGTGACCGGCGGCGGCGAGCTCGCTCAACGTTTGCTCGACGGCGGCGACCGTCGGTATGTACTCGCCAATATCGATGCCGCGGTCGGTGACATACGCGGCGAGGATGAGGTGATCTTCGGAGACGGCCAGCTGGGCGTTATAGGCCTGCCGGAACCCGAATCGGGTCTTCATGAGCCGGGACTGCGGGTCGGTAAGGTTGCGTTTTCGGACTGGTTTGGAAGCGTTCCGGCGCTCGAGCGCGGCCCGCGCATTGATCAGGTTCTGCCGGGCTTTGAGCACGTTGACATTGCGATCGGGATGCACCGCCCGGCGTCCGGCCGGGCGCCGTCCTTGCGCGAGTACCTGCTGCTGAGCGGTGTAGATGGCGGTCGACTCTTCGGTGAGACGGCGTTCTTTGGCCTCAGCACGCTCGACCCTACGTATCGTCATCTTTGCTGCACTGCTGGGTCGTTCGCGGCGATCTTTCTCGATCGAGGCCAGCGCTTCAGCGATCGCAGCTTGGCGAGTGGCCCTCGACTGCAACCGCGGCGGAGTCTGATCGCCTGGGTCGTCGAGATCTTCTTGATCATCGACAGCAGCCGCTTCGGCGACGATCTCGCTCGCCATCTCTCGCAGTCTGGCTTCGGTTTTGTTCGCATCGATACTGGCGTTGGCTTCGATCTTGGTGCCATCGACGGCGATGGTCCCGACCTTGACCATCCCTGCCGCCGCACACAGCTGCAGGACCTGGGTAACAGGCTGGTGAAGTGGGTTTCCTGGTCTTTGCGGAACCGGGCGATGACGGTGTGATCAGGGGCGTGTTGGGCGCACGCGACCCGGAACGCGACGTCGGTGTGGCAGCGTCGTTCGATCATCCGGGAGGACCGCTCCCCGACGCAGTAGGCATAGAACAGCAGCACCAACATCATGTCCGGGTCGTAACCGCGCCGTCCGGCGTTTGAATCGGCCGTGGCCCGACGCTTACGCCGGCCATGAAACGCCGAGGTATCCAGCGCCTGAACAATATCGGCGATCAGCCACACCAGATGACCGGGCGGCAACCACTCCCGCATATCCGGCGGCAACAGAAACTGCTGATCACGATCAGCATGGATGTACGACTTGGCCACACCAGAATTCTTGCACCAAACACGCCGAATCGCGGGCGTTACCGCCCGCGATTCGGCAACAGCCTCTGCAACGTGTGCAAATGACTGAACGGTGTGCATTTGTTGCGGAACGAAAGAACCGAGCCGCCCAGTGGGCGACTCGGTTCTTCTACGGGTGGAGCTAAGGGGACTCGAACCCCTGACCCCCACACTGCCAGGATGAACAAGGGCGTTTCGGCGGGTAGTGGTCAGTACGGTTTAGTGCCGCTGAGCTGGCGCTATACCCTCGGGCGGTTTATGCCAGTCCGGCCCGGTCCGTGCGCGTCCTGACTCACTCTTGGCACACTGGGCCGATGTGCCATTAGGGATAGTCCATTCCGTCGTTCTCGAACAGCGCCTCGATAAGGTTCGCGTTCGTTGCCGCCGCCACGCGTTCCTCTATCCCCTTCGTCGTCAGGTCGAGTGCTCGAAAATGGCCGCCGATCTTTGTGATGGCCGCGCATCGCCGGACCCGATCAGAGTGGTCCTGGGCGTATCGGGCGAGGGCGGCCCACTTCGCGGATGTGTCCGCCAGGTCGTGGCGGTGCGGATCGACGATGTCCATCGCGAAGACGCTGTCTCCGTCGTCGTGCCAAAACAGGAAGTCCGGATGCATTAGCTGATATTTCTCGCCGAACACATACGGCACCGCAAGCGCGTGACGCCCAGACGATGGGTTGCGATACCAACCGACGAGTGTTTCGACGCCCAATTCGGCATCAAGGACCTCTGCCTCCCACGACGATCGCGACGTGTCGACGGGAAACTCACCCGCCTTCGACTTACCATCGATCACAAAGAGGTGGCGTGGATACCTAGCGACTGACTCGATTGTCTTCCCGCGTACCCTTTCCGTCGCAGCGGAATACACGTCGCGCGCCTCGACCGTCGTTGGGTGCATGGGTGAGCCCCCAAGGTGCCACAAGGGTTCGATCTGATTCCGGATGTGGCGTGGGCGACGAAGGACGTCGGATCGGAACTGGCCTCGCCACTGAGCAATCAGGTCAGCGGCTTGGTCTTCGATGATGTCCTTAAAACCAAGTGTGGCCATCGCGGTTAGCCGTGCGGCGGCGTCGACTTCATCCTCGCCGGTGTCACACAGAGCGTTGAAGTACCAGTTGGCCGAGCCGTCCGGGAGCATCCTCTGGGCACGCCGGAAATATGCATCGAGGTCGCGTTCGTTCGTCCGGGCTTCACTCTTGCCCTGGCTCTGCATGAGGACCTCGCCGTAGGCGACCATGGTGGTACCGATCGTCAGCGACAGAATGTCCTTAACCTCGGAATCGATCTCGAAAGAACGCTGGCCATCCGCAGCGCGCATTTGATCGACAATCCACTGCCTCGCCTTCGCCGACCCCTGGTTTACGATGCCGTGTTCAGTGAGCGCTGCCGCCAATCGCATTAGCTGCGCCGTGCGCGTGTTGAACGCCGATTTCTGCCGCGCGTACGACGGCAGGGTATCTAGTAGCTCAAAAATCGCGTTCGGGACTTCCGGCGAACGCGCGCACATCACTGGCGTGATCATGACCTCGACGTTGACCGTCTCGTCCTCGGTGAGGGCATTCACCACCCGGATGACATGCTCCGTGCGGAACCCCGGAAGGTATGCGGACACCTCACTGAGGCGGTCATCGGCGCTATCCACTCGCTTCGCCAATGGAGTCCGAACGAGTCGACCAATCAACTGCGCAATTTCCGTGTAAGACTCTTTGCCCTGGAACGAAACCAGTACCTCAGCGCGGGGACAATCCCAGCCCGTGGTCAGCGCCGACTTGAAGAGGACTACGCGCGCGCGATCATCACCTGAGATCGCTTCGGGAGGGAGGTAACGCACAGTACGGTCGCCGACCTTGAGTGGACCGTGCGGATCACCGAAAGCGTGGGCGACTGCATAATCACTCAGCTCGGGCCATGCAGTCTCGATGACCGACAAAATTTCAGCGAGTCGGGCCTCGGTAACTTTCGGCTCGACCTGCACAACCAATAGAGGGTCGACTAGCCGATCCCCTGTCGCCTCATGATGGGACCGCCACGAATTGGCAGACGCCCGGAGATCATCGACGGCCAGCTCAAGCATCGTATTGTCGGCTGATTGGGACTCGCCGACACTACGTAGCAATATTCGATCCTTGAGCAGGCCTGATTCCCTCACTTCTCCGGCTTTGACCTCCACAAGACGCATAGTCCGGTCCGCAGCTCGCATCGCGGCATCGAAACGGTCAGGTGTCGCCGAGACACCGAGCACCACTGGTGCGGGTGGCTGCACGGTGCCGATGTTGGTCTGGCCACCGCCGACTATGGTGCCGGCGATTGACTTTCGGTCGGTCTTGCTGGTTCCCGATCCCCGGTGCGCCTCGTCCCAGATCACAACAAAATCTTCGCCGCGTTCGCGCACCGTGTTGGCGATCATGTCCCAGCCGCCGTTGGTTCGTTTATCGTTTCGCGAACCGTCTGCGCGGACAGCATGGAGGGTGGAGTTTTTCTGCAACGCCTGGATGTGAACGAAGTAGATAATTCCAGGCTCAAGTGTCCGGTGGTCGTCCTCGCCGAGGAACCGAATCCGGTTCATATCAATGCCGCCGCCAGAGGCCTGGTGAATTTTAGCGATGGTCTGGTTATTCAGGGCGGGGTCATCGGTGATCCACAGAACCGTCATGTTCCGATTAGGCTCGCGCGCAGGCGTCCCGTTATAGATTCCCTCGAGGATCGCCGTCGCGATCACCGTCTTGCCCGCACCGGTGGGCGCCGTGAGGCCGACCGCCGTGCGCTCGCCATCCTCAACGTATCCAGCCCGCGCCTTCGCCAGATGCATTAGCGCTGTGTCGACCGCCCTGGTCTGGTACGGCTCCAGCGTAAACCTCACCGAACACCCCCAACAGTGTTGATCGTGTAGTTCGACAAGTAGTCCTCGTACAGCTGCACGGTTTCGATTCCGACTGGCAGTCGCTCGACGGCCTCCTGGTACTCGGCCGGGGAGTCGGTGATCACGAACAGCACACGTGGGGACAGACCGGTAGCGGTCGACTCGACTACGGCAACGGAAAAGGGCGTCAAGGCGTCGATGTCGAACAGCACCCCGTAGGCATCGTTCAGCATCCAACCCGCTTCGGGGAGAGCCTCAATTCGCTCGCCACGCGCACCAGCTTCGAGCCATAGGAGGGGCGCAACAGCTGCGAATTCACGGCCTCGGCGGACCATCCCAGGGTCAAGGTATGTCAGATCAAACATCTCAACGTTTGCGGCAAGCCCTTCCGAAAAGTTAGTGCCGTCCTGCCGCTCACCAGTCACCACGGTCGCGATTCGCGGGCGACAGACATACTCGAACACGCCACGTTCTTCCCACTCCGGGTGCCCAGGGTGCAGTCCCGCTGTCCTGAACCTCTTTGCCTCTTTAGCTCCAACCTCGTTGTTGGTGACGAGAATCGATTGGCGACTCCCACCATCGTCAGCGTTCAAACGCATGACGGCCTCAGATGTCGTACCCGAACCCCCAAAAAAGTCCAAGATGACTGCGTCGCGAGGCGCCACGAGACGGAACCATCTCATCAGAACCTGGTGGTCTTTTGGATTGGGAAAGCGTAAGTCTCCCAGTATTTTCCGGAGGTGCGTGTTGGTGGCTTTTCTGTCCTGCACAAAGACCGATAGGGCCACCTGGTCGTCCATCTCGTCTAGATAGGTCACCTTGCGCGGGATTGTCGTCTCATCGGGACCGAACCAGACACGCCCAGAATCGACTTCCGCCTTCATCCGACCAGGATCCTTATAGAGCCAACCCCGCGACGGCACTTTCACCGGCTTTCGAGTGACTGGGTGAAGTACGTCATAGGTCGCGCCGCCGCCGCCAGGCCAGGTTATGTCTTGGTACGTGTTCATGGGCCGACCACTCGTCGGGTCGAGCAAGTCGTAGCGAGCTACGGAATCAGTAATGTCCCCTGAGGCTTTCCGCGCCCTGAGCCAGCGCTTCCATGCTTCGTTTGCACTCGTGGTAGCCCCTTGGTGAGCGGCCCACAACTCCGCTGCCTTGGCGAAAGCTTCTCGTACGCCAGTCTTCTCCTCGCGCCAACGCGTTCCCGCCGCGGCCAGCGCTTGCTCGTCTCGCGTGTAGACCAGCATGTAGTCGGCCCCGTTCGAGATGTAACGGGAGTCGTTCTTACGACCGCCCTGCCAAACGACATTCGAAAGAAAGTTCTGATCACCAAAAACCTGGTCTAGCAGCATTCGTAACCGGTGGTGCTCCTCCTCGCCTATCGCCACAATGATCACGCCGGTTGGCTTAAGCAAATCCCGCGCAATCAACAACCGGCGCTCCAGAAACGACAGCCACTTAGACGACTTGGCCCGGTCGTTTTGGTCTACGTAGCGGTCGCTGTATATCCAGCCATCGTTGCCAGTGTTGTACGGCGGATCGATATAGATCAGGTCGACCTTCTCTCGATGCGTAGACCGCAGCGCCTGCAACGCGTGGAAGTTCTCGCCGTTTATGACTACATGCCAGGGCTCATCGGCGGGTCCGTTTGCGATTCGCGCGACGGACTCCAAACCGGGATAGATGGGTTCCCCAAACTCGCGTACAACGACGAGGTCGACCACCAAACGCTCGCCGCCGTCGCCATCGAGGAGAGCGACCTCTCTGCTCCTGTCCGTAAACCGCAGAACGCTCCAAGTTTGCGAACTTGACTCGTCACGAAGCGCGACCCTGACACCTTTACGGATCGGATAGTCAACGAGTCGGATTGACTCTGGCAGATGTCTATCGAACACGAGACCAAACCGGCGCGAGCCGCGTAGTAGATCCACCTCGCGAGCGAGGCGGTCGCGCAACGCCTCGTCCTGAATCTGTCCGATCAACTGGTCGAGAACATTAGTCTCGTCTGCCATTCTCGCGCTTCTCCCCAGGTGACGGTCCTCGTACGATGTGGATCCTGAGAAGCGTATTCGGCGACATCCGCCGTCCCCGAGGCGGCCTCGTTCCCGACCAACGCCGGGTAGGGGATGGATTGAGCCGCCGCCCACGACATGCGGCGGCCAAGACCTAACGGCCAGCTAGTCCGTTGCCGCCGTCGCCGAACCGCCGAAAGTCCCATAGCCTCTTCCGCGACGAGTTCCACATCCATACGCGGGGCGCCTCTGTGTGGCGCAATTGCCGCCGCCCGAGCTGCTCCAGCCGCGTATTGAGTGACTGAACATCGCGGTCCAGGCCCGCTTCGACACTGCTGAACTCTGACTGGGGAACGATCACGGCGTGCAGACCGGCCAGTGCAAAACCGAACTGCAGCGGGTCCCCGGTACCAGGCACCCGCCACTCTCGTTCGTGAGTCCATCTACTGGTGCCCCTACCGCTGACGGATGGGTCGGTGGTTCGGACCGCCCACCCCCGCAATGCCGAGGGAACCTGCTGATGCAAGTCGTCGCGGACGTACCAAACCGGTCCCCCGCCTTCGGCGTAGACGGTCGACTTGGCGAAGACGAGACCCCATGGCTCGAACTGATCGGCCTCGATCAGGTGCTCAAGACTCGACTGAACTGCCTCCGTGAACGAAACGACCGGCGGGCCGCCGCCGTAAGGCCGGAAGGCATGGATCGCACCCTCCTCGAGAATGCCGTCGAAACGCTCACGTGCCGTCTTGCGTCGGATTTCGGCGGGAACGGAACTCGACTTACTTCTTGCCCGTCCAGTGAAATGGACCAGGTAGTCCCATTGATCCGGAAGCACAGGGAAGCCAATAGCCACTTAGGCCAAAGTACGCCGGACTACTTCGCGTGTATATCGGACGACGCACCAAACAGCTCGGCGGTGAGCTGTCGGGCGCGCTGGCAGTCCAGGGCGCGCTGCACCTGCGGCGGGTGCCAGGTCGGACGGCCGGAGCCAGTCAGGATGCCGTCGGCCATGAGGTCCTTGGCGATCTCCCGAAGACTGCGACCGTCGGCGGCCTCTCCAATGATGCGACGCAGCACCGCGTCCGGGACCTGGGTCGGGGTGCCGAGCTGGACTCCGGCGGCCTTGCGAGCTGCCAGCGCGCTGCGGGTGCGCTCACTGATGAGGCGGCGCTCCAGTTGGGAGAACACGCTCATCATCGACGCGGCGGCCTCGCCCGCTGGGGTACTGGTGTCCACAGCGCAGTCCAAGGTGACCAGCTGCCAGCCCTCGCGCCGCGACTGCTCCACCAGGTCGGCCGCGTCACGCACTGAGCGGCTGAGCCGGTCCAGCTTGGCAGAGACCAGGATCGCGGCCTGGCGGGTGCGCACTGCCTCCAGGGCGGCCGAGAGCTGCGGGCGCTTGGCCGGAGCGAGACCACCGGACAAGCCCTCATCGGTGTGCCAGCGGACGATGGTCCAGCCCTGGCGCTCAGCCTCGGCGGTGATCGCGGCGCGCTGTGCGGCCAGTCCAGCGCCGGACTCGGCCTGCTCGGCGGTGGAGACCCGAAGGTAGGCAACCACCGTTCCCTCGGGCGCAGTCGCGACGGTGCGACGGCGGCGGCCGGGGATCGTGGAGGACTGGCTGGCTGGTGCGGTCATGCCAGAAGTGTAACACCAACGGTCGATGGTGTTACAAACGATCGGCCGATACAGACCGCGATCGCGGGTCAGGACTCCAGGCGGGTGCGGCTGATCGCTCGGAGCGCGAGGTCTGCTCCCTCCAGGCGGGCGACCTCGGTCGGCGTGGCCTCCAGTTGTCCGGAGTCGATGCGCTCCAGTATCCGCTCCAGGTGGGTGGCGACCAGGCGGGCGCGCTTCACCCGCTCGGACGCTGAGCCGGTGAATGTCTGGGACAGCTGCTCGGCGGCCAGTGATCGGGCAGGAGTGACGGCGGGTCGGTTCATCGCGGGATGTCCTCGGGTCTCGGCTTGGGTGGTGCTGTCGGATAGGCGATGTCGAGCAGGTGTTGGAACTCGGCCATTGCTGCTCCCAGGTCGACCGGTGAGACCTCCTCGATCTGGGTCGGGGCGTCCAGGCCGAGCAGTCGGGCGCGACGCTCGGAGACGCGGACAGCGGCAGTGACCAGCGCGGCGCTCAGGCCCTGCTGGCTTGTCTCGCTGCGGGTGATGCCTCGAATTGTTTTGAGCCACAACATATCCAGGCGCTGAACCTCCAGAGTCCGGAGCGTGCCCGCTCTCTCGACTTCGGTCCTGCGGAGCACCCCAAGCACTGCCTTGTTTGCGGCGTTCTCGGTCGTGAAACCGAGCTGGTCGGCGATGGCCTGGTAGCTCAGGCCCTCGGCTCGGAGACGGACAGCCTCGGCCGCGCGCTGCCGGGTGTCGATCCGTTCCGGCTTGCTCGCTGAGCGGTCACCCACGAGACACCCCCGATCTGCCTGCCCCTGTCTGCCCGATCTGCCTGCGGTGTGTGGTCATCGGTCGGTCTCCTCTGGTTCGGTCAGCTCTGCGGCCAGGCGGCGGCCGAGACGGCGGGTCATGGTCTCCAGGGCGGCGGCGTGCAGGCTGGTCGCTCGGCTGCGCTGAGACCGGGCGTGGAGTCGGTCTCGCGGTGTCCGGTGTGGGTCGGTCAGAGCTCGGTCGGTCACTGCGGTGATCGCGTTGAGTCGCAACAGGTGCAGCGTGGCTTCCTCTCCCAGGAGCGCGTCCTCTCCCAGGAGCGCGTATCGGGTGCCCTCCAGTTCGGCCGTGAGCTGCCGCTGGGTGGTCGCGGTGTCTGGGTGCCCGAGCTGATCGGAGATGTCGGCCAGGGACCAGCCAGCGATCCGGAGCGACAGGACGGTCTCGGGGGCGGTCACTGGACGTCCAGCGCTCGGCCCGATGCGGGGTCGTGGGGTGCTCGCGGCTTGAGCGGATCGGCCGGCAAACCCAGCCAGGACTCCACGGCGGCCAGGGTGGTCCCGACATCGACCAGGATCAGGCCCTCTGCGCTGCGGCGTTCGGCGGGTGTCTTGTCCCAGGGGTGCAACGGGCGCAGTGCTGGGTGACCCTCGGGGACCAGGAGCTGGTGCGTCTCCTGATCGTCGTAGCCGGGGAGGCTCAGTCGCTCGACGTGGTGGGTCAGGCCGGACTGCTCGGCGGCGAGACGGACTCGGGCCAGGCGCTCGGACATGGTGCGGCGTGCGGTGCGCTCTGCCTCCTGCTCGGGAGTGAGTTGGTTGCGGGTTGCCAGCTCGGCGGCTCGGCGGCGCTCTGCCGAGAGAGCGGCGGCGGCGCGTGCGTCCAGTCCGCGCTGCTCTCGCTCCCAGCGCTGCCGGGCATCCCAGAGCTGGGCATGAGATTGGATCCGGTCGGCGACGATCCCGAGCGGTTCTCCCTCGGTGATCGGGAACTCGGGCGCGGTGTCGAGGTCGGAGATGGGTCGGAACATCTGAGTGCGGGCGATGTCGTCGTAGATCGGTGCGCTACTGAACGGTCGTGTCATTGGTTTCCTCCTGTGTTGTGTTTGTTGTGTCCACCCCGTCCACCCCTGTCCACCCCGGTTGACCTGCGGTGTTGGGGGTGGACCCGGGGGTGGACGTGTCCACCCCCTCTCTCTCGGCGCCGGATCCGCCGTGGCCCGTAACCGTCGATGCCAGTGAGAAACAATTGCCGACACGCACGATCTGACCCTGCTCGGTCAGCAGGTCCACGGCCGCGCCGAACTCCCCGCGCAGGTCAGAACGCAAGGCCCGCCGGAGGTCACTGGGCTGCATCGGTTCTCGCTCACGCTCCAGCTTGCGCGTAATCGCGCTGGCGGCCCTCTGGAGACGACTGTCGGCGACCACCTCGTTGTGGTCGGCGGTCTCGTGAGCCTTGGCCCGGTTCATCTTTTGGCGACGCTCGCCCAGGACCCTCTCCACCCGCTCGCGTGTCCGTTGCGAGCGCAGCATGACCCTGCCTGCGAGTGCCCAGTCATCGGCATCGACGACGGTCCGGCCACCGAGAATCATCAGCGCGGCCGCGATCTTCAGGCGTGTCAGCATCGCGTGACCGTCGAGAGGGTTGACCTCGGGATCACCGCGCAGGACCGCGAGGCGTTGCGCGTCGATGGCGACCCTCGCCTCATCGGGCACCGACAGCTCGGTCACGTTCGAACCCCAGCGCGCCAACCGGACAGCGAGCGGCTTCGGGCACTTCGGGCGTTCCTCGGGTGCGTCGGAGTCCACGACCGACGCCCACACAAACCGCTGCGGCGTGCCCCCGTCCGCGTCTCGCAGTAGGGTCCCGGCCCTCTCCGGCTGCACCCCCACCGACACACATGCCCGGTAGGAATGAGCGGGCAGCACGAGCCGAGTTGCTTTGCCACCATTGGCAAATCCAATCGACTCACCCGTGTACACCTTGCGTAGCTCCGGGAGCAGCGTTGAGCCCTGGCGGCCGCTAAGAGCCGTCAGCGAGTCGACCTCGGGCGCGGTGAAGATCGCCCGCGACCGGTCCCACGGGTCATCCGGGTTTGCTCCCGGCAGCTGGTAGGTCCGAGCGACACCCTCCCCCGACCCGACCGGGAATGACTCGGTGATGATCGGTAACCCGTTGAAGTCCACGAACTCCAACGCCTCGGCTGCGCAGGCCGATGCCGAGCCCTTGCCCTCACCCGAACGACCCACGAGCGCCGCAAATAGGTTAAGGGACACCTGACCACCGATCAGGGCAGGCAGTCGCACCGTCGGCTCCACAGCGGCAACGGCTCGCAGCAGGGCCTCAGCGACCACGGCGGCGGGTGCGACCCGGCGAGCGCGCGCGTAGACGGCGAGGTGGTCGAGGACCTCCTCGGTCGTGGGTACATCTGCGGTCATCGGATAGCACCGGCCTTGGCGAGTGCACCCAGGAGCTGGCGGCCGTCGGGATCGACCCACAGTTCGCGGGCCTGCTCGGCGGTGATGCACGGGGTAAGCCCCAGGTCGCACAGGTGGACGAGACCAGCGATAGCGGCGGCGGTGGACGTCGGGCGCGATGGCGCGGTGAACGGGTCGACGCGGCCAGATGGCAAGGGCTCCAGTCGGTGTGACGCTGCGGCGCGTCGGTGGTGGTGAAGCCGGATAGACTCGTCTGCGATAGCTGCCCTGCTGTCCGCTCGCCCCGCACCTGCCCCGGTCGCGGGGCGGGCATATTTCTGCACAGCACTACACCTCCGCAGACGTTGAATCACATGCGGCAACGGGCGTCTCGGGCCGCAGCTCGATGCCCAAGAGGCGCAACAGTTCGCGTGTCGGGACGCGATAGTGGGTGCCGACACGAATTACTCGGACTGGAAAATCTCCGCGAGCGTTGAGCGCGTAGACGGTCGTTCGGTCGAGGCCAAGAGCTTGTCCTGCGGTGGGCCACAACGGGACTACGGGCGGGGCGGCGTCGGGGTCGGCGAGTAGCTCGCTGACGGTGATCGCAGATGGCATTGGCGTTACCTCTCATCGTGCTCGGCGAATGCCGATTCGGGGTGGTCGGACCGCTCCAGTATGCGAGAATTATTGGGAGTTGCTTGGAGTTCTGGTGTGACATATATTCGGCACATGGGACATAAAAAAGACGGCCTGGTCGAGTCCGTGAACGTAGTCGCCTTGGGAAGTGATCGACCAAACCATGTCCGGCTATTCGGACACCCCTTCACATATGAGGTCCGAGCAGGTCTGGTGGACGATGGCACCAGCCGCCAATTCGTGCTGCTCGACTTAGCGGTGAGACCAGACCCCGGGCAACGCATCTCGGCCGAATCGCTCAAGAGAGTGTCAGTCAAACGCCTAGCAGCGGCTGTCTGCGTTGGCGGCTACGTGAAGCCGGGCGACGGACCGATGTACCCGTACGAGGTGCCCGATGCGGAGAAACCGGAGACTGCGCGAGAGATCTCCTGGGAAGACCTGGCCATGACTAGTGAGCCGCCGTCCGACGAACCGGCCGATAAGCCGCGACGTGGCAGGCCCCGCCGCGACAGATCGGTTAGCCGTAGAGCCAAGGTCATTTACAACCACGCCATCGAGCTGAAGCGGACCCCTCGTCAAGCGCGGGAGGAGGTCATCGCACAGGTTCAGCCGGACGGCGTTCCGGTTACCGAGAAAACGGTTCGCAGATGGCTGGATGAAGCCAATGACTGAGCGACCGAGCAGAACACGCCGCGCCGAACCGATCAGCCGTCGGTTAGCCAAGAACGGCCGCGTCACATACACATTCCAGGTCGACACCGGCCAACACCCTGACGGCCGTCGAATCCGCCAGCGCTTCACTTACAGCACTCTCGCCGAGGCCCGCCGCGAGTTTCGTCGGATCACAGCCGAGGTCAACGACGGCCGGTTCATCGGCCGCAACCGCCAGACACTGAACGAGGTGTGCGACGCCTGGCTTCTGTCCCGCCGCGACATCCGAGCCAACACCGCACGCAACTACCGCGACGCCCTCGGATACGTCCACCGCAATGACATCGGTGCCACGCCCGTCCAGGACCTCCGTCAACACCACATTGACTCCTGGGTGGCCCAGCTCGCCGAGAGCGGTGGACGCGGCGGTAAACCACTCGCACCGGCTACCGTCCGCCTCGCGCTGGTCACCCTGAAACAGGTGTGCGAGTACGCCGCCCGCCAGGGCCTCATCGCGCGCGACCCGGCGCAGTACGTCCAGGCACCACGACAGCGGGTGCAGCGGGTCGACGCAAGCGACGTCTGGACACGCGAAGAGGTCGCGACGTTCGCCGAGATCGCGGCCGAGCATCGACTGCACGCGGTGTTCCTGTTGTCCTGCTACGGGCTTCGGCGTTCCGAGGTGTGCGGACTGCGGTGGAGCGATCTAGACCTCACGAGGGGGACGCTCAGCGTCGAGCAGGGCCACGTCGAGGTGAGCGGCAGCCAGCACGCCATCGACGCCCCCAAGACATCACGGTCGAGGCGAACTCTCCCCCTACCCCCGGACGCGACCACCGCACTCCGTGCTCTGCGGGCGCGGCAGCAGCAGGAGACCCTCGCCATCGGTGTCCCCTGGGACGAGGACCGGCATGTGTGCTCGAACGAGGACGGGACGCCAGTACTCCCCCGCACCTACACCGGATGGTTCCGCCGGATCAGTAAGAACGCGGACCTGCGGTCGATCACACTGCGCAACCTGCGGCACACGTCGGTGTCCGTGATGCTCCACCGGGGCGTCCCAGCGTCGACCGTGGCGGCGTGGCACGGCCACGATGTGCGGATGACGAACAGTGTCTACGGCCGGGTCTATGACGACGGACTGGTGACGGCCGCCGCAGCGATGTTCGGGGACGACGGCGGCGACGCTCCAGCGGACGCCACCGGCCACTGACTCACTCTCGGCACACTGGCCCGGAAACGAGAATGGCAGGCCCGAGAAAAATACCTCTGACCTGCCATCTATCGGTGGAGCTAAGGGGACTCGAACCCCTGACCCCCACACTGCCAGTGTGGTGCGCTACCAGCTGCGCCATAGCCCCGTATTCGGTTTTCACACCCTGCCACGGCCACTTGCTCCGGCGCAGCGTGCTCGACCGAAATTACACCATCAGCGTGAGCCCGACCAAATCCGCTGTGCGATCTCAGCTGTTGTTCGAGCCGAGGATGTCGGCAACCCACTGAGGTCCTGAAGTGGTGGCGACCTGCTTGCCGTCCTGCAGCACGCTGGGCGTCCCCACCCGACCACCGGTGGCGTTGGCCAACTCCGTCTGTGACTGCTCGGCCAAATCCTCGGCAGCACGGACCTGGGTGCCATCTGTGATGCACTGCTGCGTCGCGTCGCTCGCGCCGACGTCCTTGGCGAACCCGGCCAGCGCCGCGTTGTCGTGGTCCTGGCCACCCTCCGCCGGCTGCACCTCGAAGAGCTTCGAATGGAACGCGAGCTGCACGTCCTGGCTCTCGCCATCGGCAACGCACTTCATCGCGCCGGCTGCTCGCGAGCTGTACGTCCCCGACCCCGACTGCTTGTTCAAGAACGTCAGCATGTGGTACCTGACCTGCAGCTGACCGCTGTTCACGGCGTCGGTGACAGCGGCACCCGACGACTGTTCCAGGTTGCGGCACGCCGGACACTGGAAGTCCTCGAACATGTCGATGGTGTGCGGGGCAGTGGCGCTGCCCACCGTGAAGGTCGCCGTGGTCGCCAGCACGTCGGTGTCGGCCTTGCCGCCACTGCGGCTGTTGTTCCACACGATCCCACCGATCACCACCGCGGCGATCAGCACCACGGCGAGCCCGCCCAGGACGTAAGTCATGGTGCTCGACTGCTTACGCGGCTGGTACTTCGAGGTGCTCGTCTTGGGTACCGGCTGCTTCTTCTTGTTACTCAATGCTTTTCCTCTGGAACACTTTCTTCCGCGACACCCGCGCGGGGCGAGGGCTCATTTCCCACCTGCATCAGCGTAACGACGCACGCCTGAGAGAACTCTGAGCAATTGGTCCCACCCGCGGATAGCATCGCTGGATGCCGACGCCGATACCCCCTGACGATGAGCCCCATCCACCCGATGAAGGCGTCGACGAAATCGGCCACACCCACGCCGACGTCGCGGGCGGACGGCTGCGGGCGGCCACCTTCGGCGCGATGGATGGGCTGGTGACGAACATCAGCCTGGTCGCGGGCGTCGGCGCCTCGGGTGCGTCCGGGCAGACGATCATTCTCAGTGGGGTGTCCGGACTGGTGGCAGGCGCCTTCTCGATGGCACTCGGCGAGTACACCTCGGTGACGACCCAGAACGAGCAGGTCGACGCCGAGGTGGTGGTCGAGCGTCGCGAACTCGCGAAACACCCGCGGGCCGAACTCGACGAACTCATCGAACTGTTCGTCGACCTCGGGATGCGCGAGGACACCGCCGCAGCGGCAGCGGCGGAGATCCACCTCGACAGCGACAAGGCCGTCAACCTGCACCTAACGCACGAACTCGGCGTCGACCCCGAGGATCAGCCCTCACCCATGGTGGCCGCGGTGTCGTCGTTCGTGATGTTCTCCCTCGGCGCGATCATTCCGCTGATCACCTATCTGCTCGGATTCGAATCCTTGACCGCGGCGTTGCTCGTGGGCGCGGTAGGCCTGCTGGCGGCAGGCGGGCTCGCCGCACGCTTCACGAATCAACCCATCTGGAAAGGCGCGCTGCGCCAGCTCGCGTTCGGCGCGATCGCAGCCGGCGCAACCTATTTCGTCGGCTACCTCATCGGCGTCCCGGCGGCGGGTTGAGCAACCGCATCGACACCCCCGCCGCTACGAATTAAGCACTCCGTCCACCAAACTCTGCGCCTCTGCCTGCACCTGCGCCAGATGCTCTGGGCCGTTGAAGGATTCGGCGTAGATCTTGTAGACGTCCTCCGTGCCCGACGGACGCGCCGCGAACCAGGCGTTCTGCGTCGTCACCTTCAGCCCGCCGATCTTCGCGCCGTTGCCCGGCGCCTCGGTGAGCGTCGCCGTGATCGGCTCTCCGGCCAGTTCTGTAGCGGTCACCTGATCGGCCGACAGCTTCGCGAGCACTGCTTTCTGGGCACGGCTCGCGGGAGCGTCCGTGCGCGCGTAGGACGGTGATCCACCATGCTGCTCCGCGAGTTCGGCATACCGCTGCGACGGGGATTTACCGGTCACCGCAAGGATTTCCGACGCCAACAACGCCATGATGATGCCGTCTTTATCGGTGGTCCACACCGTGCCGTCGGTGCGCAGGAACGAGGCCCCCGCGCTTTCTTCCCCACCGAATCCGATGGAGCCGTCGAGCAAGCCCGGAACGAACCACTTGAAACCGACCGGCACCTCCACGAGGTCGCGGCCGATTCCCGAAACGACCCTGTCGATCATGGACGACGACACCAACGTCTTGCCCACCGCGGCCGTCGGCGACCAGCCCTCGCGGTGCGCGAAGAGATAGTCGATGGCGACAGCCAGGAAGTGGTTCGGATTCATCAGTCCCCCGTCGGGTGTCACGATGCCGTGCCGGTCGGAGTCGGCGTCGTTGCCGGTCGCGATGTCGTAACGGTCGCGGGCGCCGATCAGCGACGCCATCGCGTTCGGCGAGCTGCAGTCCATCCTGATCTTGCCGTCGGTATCGAGGGTCATGAACGAAAAGGCCGGATCCACAGTGGGATTGACCACCGTAAAGTTCTCGAGGTTGTACCGGGCCCCGATTTCCGCCCAATAGCCCACGGACGCACCCCCGAGGGGGTCCGCCCCGATTCGGATCCCCGCATTGCGGATCACGGCGAGGTCCACGACGGAGGACAGATCGTCCACGTAGTTGGCGCCGAAGTCATAGGTGCCACAGAACTCGGACTTGCGGGCGCGCTCGTACGGGACCCGCTTGATGGCCTCGACGCCGGACCGAAGCAGTTCGTTCGCCCTGGCGGCGACCAGTGCGGTGATGTCGGTGTCTGCGGGACCGCCGTTGGGCGGGTTGTATTTGAATCCCCCGTCGCGCGGAGGATTGTGCGACGGCGTGACAACGATCCCGTCGGCCTGGGCTCCCGAGCCACGGTTGTGCGTGAGAATTGCATGGCTGACCGCCGGTGTCGGGGTGAAGCGATCTTTGTTGTCCACCAGCACCCGGACCTCGTTGGCCACCAGGACCTCGATCGCCGTCTGCCATGCGGGCAGCGACAACGCGTGGGTGTCGCGGCCGATGAACAACGGACCGGTGATCCCGGCGCCCGCGCGGTACTCGACGATGGCCTGCGTGGTGGCGAGGATGTGGTTCTCGTTGAAGGCATTGTCAAGGCTCGAGCCCCGGTGACCCGAGGTGCCGAAAAGCACCTGCTGCATCGGATTTTTCGGGTCGGGCGTACCGGAGTAGTACGCGTCGATCACCGCCGACACATCGATCAGATCCTCCGGGAGAGCGACGGTACCCGCACGCGGGTGAGCCATTGGATTTCCTTCCGGTTGTCCCGGGATCACCGCTCGGCGGCAACCACGGTCCTCGGCGACATTGACTGGACCACCTGAATTCTGCCATCGATCACTCTCGCCGTGTTGTCGGCGCCGAAATCCTCACCACCGCGCCGGTCGCCGGCAATTCGGCCGTCGCCCGATGTGGGTGCGGGTTACACTTCGACCCGAAACACCGCTCGTGTGTCCCGGGCGGGGAATTCCTCGGTTGGGGTGACGGAGGATAGTCGATGCGTGTTCGTGGTTTGTCCGGTCGCCGGGTTCTGGGGAGTCTCGCGGCGGCGGCGCTCAGTGCTGCCGCGGTCATCAGCTTCACCGCCGCACCCGTGGGCGCGGCTCCGTATCTGCCGGCCGGTGATGGTGACCCGTTTTATTCGGCACCCGCCGATCTCGCCTCGGCGGCCAACGGTCAGGTCCTCAAGGTCCAGTCGGCAGCGAGTCCCTACCCGGGATCGACCGCACAGAAGATCCAGTTCCGTAGCACCAATTCTCAGGGTGAGCCCATCGCGGCGGTGACGACGGTCCTCGTGCCCAATGGTGGCGCCCGGCACGATCTGCTCTCCTACCAGCCGTTCACCAACTCGCTCGGATTGCAGTGCGCCCCGTCGCATCAGCTGTTCCGCGGTGGCCTGCAGGAGCAGCAATTGATCGGTCTGGCACTTGCCCGCGGTGTTGCGGTCAACGTGCCCGATCACCTGGGCCCGACCAGTGCCTACGGCGCAGCCCGTCTCGGCGGCACGATCACCCTCGATTCGATCCGTGCGGTGCAATCCGATCCCGGCTTCCGGGTCGGCAAGGTCCGCACGGCGCTGGCCGGGTACTCCGGTGGCGCGATGGCCAGCGCCTACGCCGCGGTACTCGCCCCGACGTACGCCCCCGAACTGAACCTCGTCGGGCTCTCGGCAGGCGGCACCCCGGTCAACCTCGAGGCGATCGCACGCACCCTCGGCGTCAACCCCAACCCGCTCTTCGGGCTCGGCTTCGCGGCGTCGCTCGGCCTCGAACGTGAATATCCGAACGAACTCGCGCTGTCCGAGCAACTGAACCCGCGTGGTGTCGCGCTCGCCAATCAGATCCGTAACAGTTGCACCCAGCAGATCATCGACGCCGGGGCCAACTTGAAGATCGCGGATGTCGTCGGCAGCGGCAGCCTGGCCGATGACCAGGCGGGGGTCGACGCCCTCAACCGCAACAGCGTCCAGATGAATCCCGGTGCACCACGGATTCCGGTACTGCTCTACCAGGGCGCAAGCGACCAGCTGACCCCGACCGCACGAGTCCAGGCGACCGCGGCCAAGTGGTGCGGTCAGGGCACGCGGGTGCAGACGATCATCCTGCCGGGCGATCACGGCTCCACCATCGCCGCCGGTGTTCCGTTCGTGCTGAACTACATCAATGACCGGCTGTCGGGCGTACCCGCGCCCAGCACATGCTGATCCCCGGCCGAAAGCCGCGCGCGCAGGTGCTCGTGTTGCCCGGCGGAACGGATTCGTCGCGCGAACCGTATAGCCGGAAGCAGCCGGCGGCGATGCGGATGTACCCGTTCACACTCTCCCTCAAGGCGCTGCCCGGTGTTGTCGTACATCAGGCCGCCTACGAGCTGTACGGGTGGAACGGTGACGACGACAGCCCGATGGCACCCGCGCAACGCGCCCTCGACGAGCTGTTGCAGGCGCACCCCGATGTCCCCGTGATCCTGGTCGGTCATTCGATGGGCGGGCGGGTGGCGGCCCGGCTCGCGGCGGACAAGCGCGTGGCCGGGGTACTCGCGCTGGCCCCCTGGTGGCAGCACGCGGACTGGCGGTACATCAATGTCGACGCGAGAGTGCTCGCGCTGCATGGAACTGCCGACACCCGGACGTACCCGAAGCGGACCGCGAAAGGTATTGCCGAGTTGCAGGAAGCCGGCGTCGACGCAACCTTCGTCCCGATCGAGGACGGTAAGCACGCCATGCTCGACCATGTCTGGACGTGGCACTCGACGGCGGTCCGGTTTGTCCGAAGTTTCTTGTGAGACAACCGTTTTCTTCGGTTTCTCACAGACATATCCACAGCTGACGTACAGAATCGACGACAAGTCTCTAGCGGGTGAACCTTGCCGGGGTGCCGCTGTTCGGCGGCTGGTTCGTCCTGTCCGTGGAGTTGGCGGCCGCGGTCGCGATCCTCGCCGCCGTCCGCTGGCGACACCGCCGAACGTGGCGGCTGTGGCTACCACTCGCCGCCGCGGCGGGAACAGCCGCGGTGCTGACGACCTATTGGGTCCTGAGCCGTCGAGATCTCGCCCCTGACGCAGCACCCTGGACGTTCTGGATCTGGCTTTCACTGACCGTCGCGCTGATGTTCCTGGTTCCCGCCGCGTGGATGGGAGCCCGCTGGTGGCGGCGGATCACCGGGGTGGTGGCGGTTGGGCTGACCGTCGTCTGCGTCGCCCTCGCAGCGAATCAGTGGGCGGGCTTCTACCCCACCGCAGGTCGCGCATGGCAGGGGTTGACGGCGCAGCCGCTGCCGGGTCAGATCTCGTTCGCGACGCTTCCCGGACTCCGTGGCAACCCGGAACCGGACGGGAAGATCGTCCCGCTGCGGACGTCCGACAGCGTCAGCAGGTTTCACCATCGAACCGAGTACGTCTATCTGCCACCCGCGTGGTTCGCAGGCCAGGTCCCGCCGCGCTTGCCTGCGGTCGTGATGATCGGCGGCGTCGTCACCACACCCGAAGACTGGGTACGCAGCGGCTCGGCCCTGCAGACGGTCCGCAACTATGCGGCGACGCACCACGGGCAGGCCCCGATCCTGGTGTTCGTCGATCCCACCGGCAGCCTGTCGAACGACACCGAATGTGTGGACGGTCCCCACGGCAACGTCGACACCCACATCAGCAAAGAGGTTCGTCCCGCGGTGATCTCCGGGTTCGGCGCCTCCGCGCGTCCCGACAGTTGGGCCGTCGCAGGATGGTCGATGGGTGGCACCTGCGCCATCGACCTGACGGTCGAACACCCCGATCTGTTCCGGACCTTCCTCGACATCTCCGGGGATGTTGGCCCCAACCTGGGCAACCGGGCGCAGACCACATCCACCTTGTTCGGGGGCCGAGCGGCCGACTGGGACCGCTTCGACCCGGCGACGGTCATGCGAAATCATGGCCCGTACGCCGGGGTCGGTGGATGGTTTCAGTCGGAGGGCCATCGCCGCAGCGGGCCCGGACTGACCTCGCCGCAGATACGCGCCACGCAAACCCTGTCGGCGGTGGCCCGCAACAACATCGACGTCGTGGTCCGGCCGGTGCCCGGACGCCACAACTGGCAGTTCGCGGGTCAGGCCTTCACCGACGCGTTGCCCTGGTTGATGGCCCGGATCGACGCGCCGAACTGACTCCCGATCTGCTCCGGATACAACAATCCGCTCCGGTTCCAGGGCTCTGGAACCGGAGCGGATCACCGCAAGCGGAGCAGATCGTGCCCCGTGATCGGACTTGACCGATGGGTTGGCCGACGGGTCAGCCGATGTAATCGAACGTGTCGGGGTTGGGGCCGTTGCGGCCGTCCTCCCCCTTGTCGAGCGCAGAGATCGCCTCGACTGCAGCGTTGTCGAGTTCGAAGTCGAACAACGCGAAGTTCTCCTCCACGCGCTTCGGCGTGACCGATTTCGGGAAGATGATGTCGCCGCGCTGGATGTGCCAGCGCAGGACCACCTGGGCTGTCGACTTACCGACCTTGTTCGCGATCTCGGTGATCACCGGGTCGTCGAGCACCTTGCCCTGCGCGATCGGCGACCAGGCTTCGGTCGCGATGCCGTGATCCTTGCCGTACTGACGGGCGACCTCGTTGGTGAAGTACGGGTGGACCTCGATCTGGTTCACCGCGGGCACGAGGGATGTCTCGGCGGCGAGACGGTCCAGGTGGGCCGGCTGGAAGTTCGACACACCGACCGACTTCGAGCGGCCGTCCTTCGCGAATTCGATGAGGGTGTTCCACGTCGAGACGTAATCGCCGGCGTACTGCGTCGGCAGCGGCCAGTGGATGAGGAACAGGTCTATGTAGTCGAGTCCGAGGTCCTTCAGCGTGGTGTCGAAGGCCTTGCGTGCGGCATCGGGCTCATGGAAGGTGTTGTTGAGCTTGCTGGTCACGAAGATCTCGTCGCGCGCGATCCCCGACGCCCGGATGCCCTCGCCGACCTCTTTCTCGTTGCCGTACATCTGTGCGGTGTCGATGTGGCGGTAGCCGACCTCTAGGGCTGTCTTGACCGCGTCGGCGGTGTCCTTCGGCTCGATCTGGAAGACACCGAATCCGAGCTGCGGGATGGTGTTGCCGTCATTGAGAGTGATGTTCGGAACCTGGGTCATCGTCGTCCCTTCGTCTGATGTGTGTGCCCCACCGCGAACGGCTACACGGTGGCGGGTCGTCGTTACCCCCACGTGTTCAACAAGACGCCGGACCGCCGGTATTCCTCGAGCGTCGGTCCGGACAAAAAGAAACAGGCCAGAGCATTGCGCTCTGGCCTGTCCCCTGACGGTGGAGCTGCCGGGAATCGAACCCGGGTCCTTCGCCGTTTCAGCAGGGCTTCTCCGTGTGCAGTTCGCTAAGTCTCTACTCGGATCTCTCAGTCACACGAACAAGCTGAGATGACGATCCCAGTCGCTGTTTGATGTCCCATTGCGTTCCGCGACCGAACGCAACGGTCAGCTCTCTGAATGATGCCGGTACCCGGGGCGAGAGCTCACCCGGGCCGACAGACCAGCCGTCGCTTAGGCAGCGAGGGCGTAGTCGCGCTGATTTTTGTCGGCGCTTAATTGTTTGCTATGACGCTTACGGTGGTCTCTAGCCTGCACCGACACGCTTCCCCTACCTTGACGCACGCAGTCGAAACCGTTCAGCCCCTAGGTAGCACCCCGCCGTTGTTCGCGACGGGACAACCCAGTGTAACAAGCCGCTCGGACATGTCATTCCCTTTTCCTCTCGGGCCCCGTCAGCGCCCGATTCGGAGGGTAAGGGTCACGACCTCGAAGAACCTGGTCATTGAAGATTTGCCCGGAGCCCTGGATCAGCGGCTACGTCCAGCGAGTGCGATCACCCGTCGAGTACACGCTGTCGCCATTGAGCCAACAGATCCGCGAGCGCGGCCTCACCCCGACCACGAACGGTCGGAGCGAGGCCGCACGCAAGCGCGTTCAGGAACTCATCACTCGCCTCGATCTCTTCGGGCGATTCCGATTCAGCCAATACCCGACCCGATCGCACCCAGCACACCTGAGAAGGGGGCCGGTGAGGTCACGATCTGACGTACCGGCTCGACGATGCGCTCAACCTGGTCGAAGACGCGATCCACCTGTTCCGCGCCATTGTCGATCGTAGCGGTCACGTCCTGCACCTGAGTCTGAGACGACGATCCCCTCGCCAGATTGTTCGCCTCGTCGGTGAGAGCGTCGACGACCTCGGGTGCTTGCATGGTCACTCCGAACGTCGTGCCGGCGACCGCTATCGCTGTCTCGACCCGATCGACCGCAGGCAGCGGGAGCGGACCGGCCGCCTCGGTCACAGGATCCGCCTGCACCACGGGCACGCTGCGCGACGGCACATCAGTCGTCGCGGACTCCCGCAGCCAGCGGTTGACGTACTGGGAGCCGGTCCGTACCGAAGAATCAGCCGGGCGCCCGAAATAGCTGCCGTGCGAAGGGCCCGGATACCAATATTCCGGGTGCGAGGCCATAGTCAGAAGACCCAGGTTCTCGCGAACGGCGGCATTCGCGTCGTGCTGGATCTTCGGCCCCACAGCGCCCGGAAACTCGGCCAGGAACGCGGCAACGTGAAGTGTCGAGACATCGGCGATCTCGGGCCCGGAATAATACGGATCCGTTGCCTTCTGAATCACTGCTCCGAATGACTCCGACCGCAGCATCCAATGCGGGGTGTCGACCACATACGCAAGTGTCCGAAGAGCCGATCTGACCGCCACCACCGACAGATCTGAAGCAATCTGCTCGGGTGCGGTGGTATCGATGTGAATCTGTTCGGCGACGTTTGCGACTATGCGGACCAATTGAGCATCCTTCGGAATTGCGCATGCAAAATCACCGGTTATGCACAGTGAAGCGACACGGCCGGTGAGCGCTCCGAAATCAGAGTTCGCGCCCGTGTGAATGCCACCACCGAGGGCGGGTGAGCTGCCGGACATTCCGGTACGCGCACCGTTCAACGGGACTGAAAGCCCGGGCGCGCCGGGGAGCAGGCCACTCCCCTGCCCGCGATTGGGGTCCGAGATCAGATAGACACCCCTGACGCGCGCGGTCGGGACCGGCCCGTCACCATGCCCGATAGCAACCGCCACCCGATGAGCAACGTCGGCGCCCTGGCTGTAGCCCACAATCGCGATGTCGGTCTGATCGCCGCAGCGGTTGTAGACCTGGCGCACCTGATCGTTTGTCGCCGCCACCCCGGCGGCAACCGACTCCGTGTACGGGGTCCCTCCGGAGGTGTACCCGAAGTCAGCCGGATACGGAACGTACGTGGTCTGCGTTGTCCCGGGAGACAGGCCCCGTCCGATATCGTTCATCGGCGCCATGACTCCGCGCCCGTCGTGGGGATCCCGACCCACCGATGAGTCGACCGTGCCCGGGACGACGACCACATGCAGAACCGGGCAGTCACTGATCGGTCGTGCGGCCGCTGTCGACTGGCTACCAAAGATCATCAGCAAAGCTACGATCGCAACGAACACAGCGACAGCTGCAGGACGGTGGCTACCGTCCGGTGCAGCGCCCCTCGGAGGCCGCACACTGTTGGTCTGGAGTCTTTTGACCCTGACTTCTACACCCACCACGTCATCACTCCTGTTGGTTTGGACATCTCGCACTGCCGACCTCGGACGAGATCCGGCACCCCACCCCAGACCTCGGGTTTCGACGAAGAACGGGGTAACGGCTCGAGGCAAATCTTGGACGGCGACTACTTGGAGTGGTGCCGGGAAGAACCGTCCGCTTTCTGAAACCCCCAGCTCGGGCTATATAAATAGCCGTCCGGACCGGATCCTTTTCTAGAGCTTTCCCAGCCCGGGCGTTCACGGCCGATGTGACCTGCATCGCTACCTGTTGTGTCGTTCAATCAGGCTGCGCAACAATTGCCACCGCGCATCAGCGACCGATTGAGGAAACGTGGACGAACCAACACAGCACCCAGTCGACCTCAGGGATGCCCGTCACGAATTCGCTGTCCGTTTTCGCGCGCTGTATGACGCGGCCGGATCGCCCCCCTTGAAAACCGTCGCATCCAGGGCGACGGCGACCTTGCTCTCGAGTGAGTCCCGGCGGCCGGGATCTGTTTCTGCTCAGCGGCTTTCCGATTGGCGAACCGGAAAGACGGTACCGGCGAAATTCGACGGCCTCGCTGCAACCCTCCGTGTCCTCATCGCGGCAGCCCGTAAGCGCAAACCCGAACCGCCGATCATCGGCCTGTATTCGATCAGTACGTGGCAATCAGCATGGAATTCGGCAATAACTGCGCCTGCTTCTTCCGAAAAGAATCAATTCAACAAAACTAAACCAACCGATTCCGATATATGCCCATATCCCGGTCTCACTCCAATTTCCGAAAATGAGGCTGATTTCTATTTCGGCAGGAGCGACGCAGTGTCGACTCTCGTCGAGAAATTCACGGACAATATCGGTACCGGTCGACTGACATTTCTCGTCGGCGCCTCTGGGTCTGGAAAGTCGTCACTTCTGCAAGCCGGATTTTCGGTCCGCATTTCTGGTGAGTACTCGACCGTATCGATGACGCCCGGGTCGGAACCGACGCGCACATTGCGGCGTGTGATCGACCCCGACACCCGCACCATGTCCCACGTGTTGATCGTCGATCAATTCGAAGAGGTGTTCACCAGCTGCGACGAGAAAGAACGGTTGGCGTTCATCGACGCCATCACCGAGCTGGTCGACGCGCGACCACTTGAATACGTCGGCGTCGTCGTCGCCGTGCGTGCCGACTTCTACCATCAATGCGTCGACCTTCCGGTTCTCGGCGATTCTCTCGTCCACAACCAGATGGTCCTCGGCAGGATGTCTCGTCAAGAACTGACATCGGCCATTGTCGGGCCGGCACATGCGGTCGGGCTGACCGTCGCAGACGGGCTCGTCGAGGTGATCCTGTCAGATCTCGGCATCGGATCACCGCGACCGACCGCGGTCCCGACAGCCCCCGGAGTGCTGCCGCTCCTGGCACACGCTCTGCAGCGAACATGGGAAGCCCGTACCGGCAACACCCTGACCCTCACCGGCTACCGCGAATCCGGGGGCGTCCACGGTGCGATCACCATGAGTGCAGAGGAGAAGTGGAGTGGCTTCACAGAGCCACAACGCGACGTCGCCAGAGACCTGCTTCTGCAGTTGATACACTTGGGGGACGACGGTCGCGGAACCCGACGACACCTTCGCCAGTCCGAACTCGTCTCCCGACATCCCGATGCGGCAACCGTGATGGAGGCACTCGGGGCCGCGCGGCTGGTGATCCACGACGAGCACGGAACCGCACTCGCCCATGAGGCTGTCATCGAGGCCTGGCCGCGTCTGTCACAGTGGCTGGGCGACGACCGCGAAGACGTGCTCCACAGACAGCGGATCGAGGCCGATGCCCGCGAGTGGACAGCAGAGGGCAAGGACCGCTCGCTGCTCTACCGGGGCACCCGCCTCGCGTCTGTGATCGATTGGCACCGGCGCTCGAGAACGGCATTGTCGCCGACAACCACGGCCTTCCTCATGGCCGCGCGCGCATACGACCGCCGCGGAACCCATCTGCGGCGCGCCATGGTCGTGTTGCTGGCTGCACTCACACTCACGACAGCCGTTGTCGCGGTCGGCGCGTTCAACGAGCGCCGGCAGGCCGACGAGGATCGCTCTGATGCCCAATACAACGCCTTGCTCTCGGAGGCGGCGCGGGCGCAGTCCGAGGACCCGACGGTCGCCGCACGTCTGGCCCTGGCCGCGCAAGACGAACGACCTGGGGATCCGCGAGCCCGAACCCTGCTGTTGGCATCGCAGACGGCTGCTCTCGCGACCGTTGTCGACGGCCATGAAGGTGCTGTCTATGACGTCGCAACAAACACTGAGGGCCTGGTCGCATCCGCCAGCTACGACCGAACCGTTCGGCTGTGGCACGACGACGGCTCCGGCAGGCCCTCTGAAGTCGGACGTCCGCTCTCCGGCCATAGATCGTGGATCACCAGCGTCGAGTTCAGCGGCGATGGCAAGACGCTGTTCTCCGCTGACGGCGACGGTGTGGTCCGAATATGGGACGTCCACACCCCAGGTGGGGCCCGGGCGGCCGGGAAGCCACTCATCGGACATCAGGGCGCGGTCTATCAGGTCGCGGTGCGCCCAGAGGCCGACGGCACCACCAAGTGGATCGCCACAGCGGGTGATGACCACACCGCGCGTCTCTGGGATCTGAACACCGGCCGTTCGGTGGTACTGGCACGCCACCAAGATGCGATTCGATCGCTGGCGTTCTCGTCAGACGGGGACACCCTTGTCACCGGCAGCGACGACGAGACCGCAATTGTGTGGGACACCACCGTGCCCGAGCAGGCACACCAGATCGGAACCCCCCTCGCCGGCTACGGATCGTCCGTCCACGCCGTCGGATTCAGCCCGGACGCAACCCGCCTGGCGACGGGTAGCGACGATCAGACTCTCCGAGTGTGGTCGATGACCGACCGCGCGAAGCCGGTGCTGCTGGGTAGCCCGATCGAAGCCCACAACGCAGCCATCTGGTCGCTCGCGTTCAACGGTGACGGCTCTCAACTCGCGACGGCCAGCTGGGATGGCACCGCCAAGGTGTGGAGCCTCAGCGACCCGGAACGCCCGGCACTCCTGGGCCAGCCCCTGACCGGCAGCAGTGGCGGATTGACCACCCTCGCTTTCGCCGGAGTGGGAAACCGACTCATCACCGGCGGACAAGATGGGGCGCTGCGTTTCTGGTCCGTGCCCACAGCCAATCTGGCGGGGCACACCCGGCGCGTGGCAACCCCCGTTTTCGACGCGTCCGGCGCCGTGATGGCTACCGGGTCGCGTGATGGAAATCTGCGCCTGTGGACAACCACGCCCGTCGAAGGCCCGCTCTCGACGGCCATGATTCCCACGACCGGTGCAGAGGTGGAGAACATCGCGCTCTCACCGGATGGCACGATCCTTGCCTGGGCGGGTTTGGGTACCGGAGAGGTCATGCTCTGGGATGTCACAGATTCACACTCACCACATCCTCTGGGCACGCCACTTCGGGTGTCGTCGCGCTACACCCACGAACTGGCGTTCTCCCCCGACTCGATGACGCTCGCGACTGCGGCCGACGACCAGAGCATCCAGTTGTGGAATCTGTCCGACCGATCGTCGCCGCAACCCAGCGGCTCTCCGCTGATGGGCCCGGCAGGATGGATCAATGCCGTGAGGTTCTCGCCGGACGGGCATCGGCTGGCCGCAGCCTCGAGTGACAAGAACCTACACATCTGGAACATCCAGAACGGCGGCCCGGTCTCGGAAGTCAGATCTGGCCACACCGGCCCCGTCAATTCAGTCGCGTTCAGCCCGAACTCCCGTTGGGTCGCGACAGGAAGTGACGACCAGACGATCCGTCTCTGGTCTCTCGATCGAACGACCGATCCGGTGAAGCTGATGGGCCACGAATCAACGGTCCGCTCGGTGAGTTTCGATCCCACCGGGCTGCTTCTGGCCTCCGGTAGCGACGACCAGACCGTGCGACTCTGGGACGTCCGTGATCCCGACCATCCGCAAGCGGTCGGTGAATCCCTCAGCCCGGCGGGCACCGTCCGGTGGAAGGTCGCGTTCAGCCCGGACGGACACAGTCTGACCGCCGGAGGAGAGACGGGAGCACTCCGCTGGTGGGACTATCGAACCGAGCTCGGTGGTACGCGGATTTGTCCGGCGACCGAAGGTTCCATGACAACCGACCAGTGGTCCGAATTGCTCCCTGGCATCCCATATCGCCCGACCTGCGGCGACCGATGACCGGCCTGCCGCTGCGGGCGAATCCTTCACGCGCCGATCGCCGGGCCGATCACACGCCAGCTCTCGCGCATCTGCTGTTCGAACGACCCCCAGGCGTGCGCACCGGTCGGAAAGACCTGGTAGGTGTGTCCTACACCGGCCGACCGCAGGGAAGCCGCCATCTGATCGGTGCACTGCCGGGTGATCGCCTCGACCTGGGCGGGCCCGAAGAACAACGGGACCGCCGCGGGGCCCGGCGCCGCACGCGGCAGGCCGGTGGCAGCGGAAATGTTGATCGCCTTACCGCGCAGTCGATTCGGGTGCAACGTCGCATCGTGGTGCACCCACGCCGGATCACCGGGTGGCCCATACATCGCGAGCGGATTGGCGCCTCCTGACGCCACGGTCGCCGAGACCGCTGCGATGCCCAGCGGACTGCTGATGGCAGGACAGCCGCTGTACGACGCGACGGCCCGGTAGACGTCAGGGGCCTGCCCGGCCAGGTCGAGAGCCGGTCCCCCACTCATCGACAATCCGGCGATCGCATTTGCGCCGTTCGACTTCAGTACCGAGGCAAGCGCGGCGGGCAGTTCCCGGGTCAGATAGGTCTGCCACTGGTTGATGCCGGTCACCAGGTCCGGGCCCCGCCAGTCCGTGTACCAGCTGTACTTTCCGCCGAGTGGTGAGACGACGTTGACACGTTTGCCCGCGAAGAAGCTCTCGTAATTGGTGTAGTTCACCCAACTGTCGCCTTCGGTCCCACCCCCTTTGCCGTCGAGGAGGTAGAAGTCGGCGCTCCGGCGGAGTTGCCCGCCGGGCGTAGGACCTGATTTCCGATCACGCGATTCATCGAAGGCGAATACACGTAGATGATCGACAGGCGATCGGTGATCTGCTTGCTACCGGTCACAGCTGGTGCGGATGCCGCCGGGCCTACGCCCTGGCACAACGCGGCCACCACCGCCAACACACCGATACATGCCGTCAATCCCCGTGAGATACCGCCCCGAATACTCATCAGGGGTCAGTGCAGTCGACTGTCCATCGCGATGCAAACCGAAACCCCAGGGCGACACCAGGTCGATACCGAACCCTGACCCCGCCGATACTGCGCAGCGGTCAGCGCATCCCCTTGACGCGGCGACCGAGCTCCCGGGTCACTTCCCGCTCGGCGTCGCGCTTGGCCAGGTCGTGGCGCTTGTCGTGGTCCTGCTTACCCCGGGCGAGAGCCAATTCCACCTTCACCTTGCCGTCGTTGAAGTACATCGACAGCGGCACGAGCGTCAGGTTGCCGTCGCGGATCTTCCCGACGAGACCGTCGATCTCTTTGCGATGCAGCAGGAGCTTCCGGTTGCGCCTCGGTGCGTGGTTGGTCCACGACCCGTTGCCGTACTCGGGTATGTGCAGCCCGCGCAGCCAGATCTCCCCGTTGTCGACGGTCGCGAACGCGTCGACCAGCGACGCCTTGCCGTCCCGCAGGCTCTTGACTTCGGTCCCGACCAGAGCGACACCGGCCTCGTAGGTGTCGAGGATGGCGTAGTTGTGCCGCGCCTTACGGTTCGTCGCAATCGCCTTGCGGCCTTTTTCCTTCATCGATGTTCACCTACTCTCGCCGGATCCGTGCCGGATTTTCTCGTGTTTGGTGGCCTCGCAACACTACACATGCAAGGCGCGCGAAGTCGCCTCGATTATTCGCGTACGTAGAACCGGAGCGTCGCGTACGCCGTGATGCTGGACAGCCCCACGCCGATGATGATCAGCCACGGGGCGACGAACAGCACGTCCGAGACGCCGATCTTCGCCAGGATGTTCACACCGTAGAGATCCTGCAGGGCACGATCGAAGAACAACGCCTTGGCACCGAATAGTCCCGCGATGGCCAGGACCGAACCGACCGCGGTCGCGATCACCGCCTCGAGCAGGAAGGGCAGCTGGGTGTACCAGCGGGTGGCGCCGACCAGGCGCATGATTCCCACCTCGGTCCGCCGTGTGTACGCGGCGACCTGAACGGTGTTGGCTATCAACAGCACCGCAGCGAACACCAGTACGAGCGCGATCGCGAACGCCGCATTGCGCGCACCGTCGAGGACGCTGAAGATTCGTTTGACGAGCTCGCGCTGGTCCAGCACGCTGTCCACCCCGTCCGCGGTCCGGAACGTGTCGAGGACGACGCCGAACTGGTCCGGGTCGGACATCCGCACCTTGAACGACGCGGGCAGGGTGTCTTCCCTGACCAGTGCCGCGATGTCCGGGTTGTTGGCGAACGTCTTGGTCGTGGCGTCGCGGTAGGCCTGCGCGCGGTTGATGTACTGCACCGACTCGACCCCTGTGATCCCCTCGATGTCGGTCCGGAGCGTGGCGCAGGGCGCCGACTTGCAGTCGGGGTCGGCGTCGGTCACCGGATCGGAGATGAAGATCTGCATCTCCACACGATCGAGGAAGATGTCCTGGGTCTTGTCGGCCATCTGCACCACCAGCAGGCCGGCGCCGAACATGCCGAGGGTGATGGCTGTGGTGATGATCATCGCCACCGTCATGGTGACGTTGCGGCGCAGTCCGTTCAGGACTTCGCTCAGTATGAAACTCGCGCGCATCGGAGTTCGGGTGTCCTCCCGGTCGGGACTACAGAAGAAGTGGAATGGTGGGCTCGGCCGGGGCTCAGCCGCCGAGGCCGTAGACGCCGTGGGCGTCGTCGCGGGTCAGGCGACCGTTGCTGAACTCGAGAACTCTCCGCCGCATCGAGTCGACGATCTGACGATCGTGCGTGGCCATCACGACGGTGGTGCCCCGACGGTTCACGCGGTCGAGGACCTCGACGATCTCCCGGCTGGTGTCGGGGTCGAGGTTTCCGGTGGGCTCGTCGGCCAACAGGAGCAGCGGCCGGTTCGCGATCGCCCTGGCGATGGCCACGCGCTGCATCTCGCCGCCGGAGAGTTCGTACGGCATCCGGTCCGCCTTGCCCGACAGTCCCACGTAGTCGAGGACCTCGGGCACCACCTTGGCGACCGTGTTGCGCGGCTTGCCGATCACCTCGAGGGCGAACGCCACGTTCTCGGCCACCGACTTCTGCTGGAGCAGCCGGAAGTCCTGAAAGACACACCCGATCGACTGCCGCAGCTTGGGGACCTTACGGCCCGGCAGCTTGTTGACGTGGAAGTCGCCCACGTAGACGTCACCAGAGGTCGGCTTGTCCTCCTTCAGGAGCAACCGGAAGAAGGTTGACTTGCCCGAACCCGAGGGCCCGATGAGGAATGCGAAATCGCCTTTGTCGACGTCGAGAGACAGATCCCGCAGTGCGGGCCGGGTCGATGCCTTGTACTGCATCGTCACATTGTTGACGCTGATCACGGTCGCCCAGTGTAGCCACGAATACTTGCCGTGCCCCTCAGACTTGCCGCCCGGTCAGGGCGCAATGCTGATCGTCGGCAGCTCAGGGAGCCGGAACCCGCCGCCCGGTGTGGTGGTCGTGGTCGTCGGCGCCTCCGAACTCGAGCTCGTCGACTCCTCGCCGGTCGGCGGGACCGTGGTGGACGGGGTGACGGTTGTCGACGGCGTTGACGTCTCGGTGGGCTCTTCCTCGACCGGCTCAGGTGTGGTGGTTCGTGGTGCCTGAACCTGCGAGATCTGATTCTGCCGGTTCTCCTGGTCGAGGTTGGCGTAGTGATCCGACCGCTGGCCGTAGAGGAACAGTGCGGCGATGAACAAGACCACCAGCGCTGCTGTGGTTGTCCGGACCCGGCCACGGAAGATCCGCCGGGGAATGCGCTCCCAGAGGGTCTTCTTGTGGCTGTTCGCGGGTCCTTCGGTGTCCGTTGGGGCCGTCGTAGGTGCTTCCGGCGACGTGGATCGTGGGGTCACGGGTTGGGGGTTCACGGGTTGCGGGGTCACGTTCTTGTCGATGTTCTTACCGGTGCCATCGCTCATCGGCTTCCCTCCTCAGCGGCTGCCGGCGCGACGGAGTCGGTCTCGATGGCCGTCCCCGGCGCGAGTGCAATGCCCGCCCGGCCGAAGGCCCTGACGATTCTGGCGCGCAGGTCTCGGCTGACCTCGAACTGTTTGCCCGGCAGCGTCCTGGCCACGATCCGCACCGTCATGGTGTCGACCTCGATGTCGGTGACACCCATGGCCGTGGGTTCGTCGAGCAGCAGGTTACGGGTGCGGGAGTCGGTGAAGGCCTGGTGGCCGATCTGGGCGATCAACTCGTTCACCCGGGCCATGTCGGCGCCGATCGGCAGCGGGATGTCGACCACGGAGCGGGCCCAGTCCTTGGACAGGTTGATGGCCTTGACGATCTGGCCGTTCGGGATGGTGATCATCTCGCCATCCGCCGAGCGCAGTTTGGTGATGCGCAAGGTGACGTCTTCGACGGTGCCCTCAGCAGGGTCGGCCGAGCCGAGAATCGCCAGCGACACCACGTCACCGAACCCGTATTGCTTCTCGGTGATGATGAAGAAACCCGACAGCAGGTCCTGGACGATGCGCTGGGCACCGAAACCCAGGGCGGCACCGAGCACGGTGGCGGGCGCCACGAACCCGGTGATCGGGACACCCAGCTCTCGCACGATGCTGAATCCCGCGATGATGTACACGATCGCGATCGCCACCCAGGCGATGACCTGGGCGACGGAGTGCCGGTGTTTGATCGCCTCCGACCGCACGAGTGCATCGGATTCGGTGAATTGCGAATCGATCTTGGTGGTGATCCGGCCGACCATCCACTGGATGAAGCGGGTGGCCAGAAGCGCGCCGACGACCCACAACAAGATGGTGAGGCCCTGCAGCGAGAGCCATCGGATCAGGCGGTCCGAGCCGGCGGGCCCGGACGGGGCCGCCGTCACGAACGCGACTACATCATGAAACAAGCGATTTACTCCTCCCGTGTGGTGCCGCGGCCCTACTGGTCAGGTCGAACTCCGCTGCGGTGGAAAAATCAGGGCCGGCTCGAAGCTCGGGCCCGACACGGCCTAGGCCGTTTGCGCCATCCTCCAACGGATCCCGGATTCGATGAATCCGTCGATGTCGCCGTCGAGGACGGCTGTGGGGTTGTTGACCTCGAACTCGGTCCGAAGGTCTTTGACCATTTGGTAGGGATGCAGCACATACGACCGCATCTGGTTGCCCCAGCTGGATCCGCCATCACCTTTGAGGGCGTCCATCTCCGCGCGTTCTTCTTTTCGTTTGCGCTCGAGCAACTTGGCCTGCAGAACCCGCATCGCCGCGGCCTTGTTCTGCAGCTGGCTCTTTTCGTTCTGACAGGTCACCACGATACCGGTGGGAATGTGGGTGAGCCGCACAGCGGAGTCCGTCGTGTTCACCGACTGTCCGCCGGGGCCGGACGAGCGGTAAACATCTACGCGCAGTTCGGTTTCCGCGATGTCGATATGATCTGTGGTCTCCACCACAGGCAGTACCTCGACCTCGGCGAACGACGTCTGGCGGCGGCCCTGGTTGTCGAACGGGCTGATCCGGACGAGCCGGTGGGTGCCCATCTCGATCGAAAGGGTGCCGTACATGTACGGACCTTTGACCGCGAACGTCGCGGACTTCAGACCAGCTTCTTCGGCGTAAGACGTGTCGTAGACCTCGACCTTGTAGTCGTGCTTCTCCGCCCAGCGGATGTACATACGCATCAGCATCTCGGCCCAGTCCGCGGCGTCCACTCCGCCGGCACCTGACCGGATGTTGACCAGGGCGTCGCGGTGATCGTATTCACCGGCGAGCATGGTCTTGACCTCCATCGCCTCGATGTCGGTGCGCAGGGAGACACGTTCGGCGTCGGCGTCGGCCATGGCCTCTGTGCGGGAGGCGCCTTCTTCGGATTCGGCCAGCTCGTACAGCAGCGGGAGGTCTTCGAGGCGCTGGCGCAATTCGGCGACCCGGCGCAATTCGGTCTGCGCGTGAGACAGCTCGCTGGTCACCTGCTGAGCATGTTCCTGGTTGTTCCACAGCTCGGGATCGGCGGCCTGATGTTCGAGCTCATCGATCCGTCGCCGAAGCTCCTCGAGGTCGAGGACCTTCTCCACGGTGGTGAGGGTCGAATCGAGGGCGTCGATGTCTGCTGAGGCGTCTGGATGCACGATCACTCAGGGTACCGGTCCACCGGCCGCAGACCTATCGCCGCAGGCCCGCGTCCCGCAGTCAGTCCTTACGGAGGTTGGGTCCGGCCTGTCCGGGGTTGTGTCCGATGGGGCCCGCGAGCTCCCAGCTCGACTCTGCCTTGCCCGGTTTGTACGTCACCGGGATCTCATCCCCGATCGAGGGCCAGCTCATGGACATGGGCACCACGAAGCGCCCGTAGACATCGGTCGGCGCGGTGTCGGGGCCGACGATCGTGCCCGACATCGTGCAGAACACCTGATGGTTCTTGTCGCCTTCGACGGGCTGGTCGGACACCCCGGTCAGCGTCAGGGTGCCGGGCACCCGATTGGAGAAGCGTGGGTCGCCGGGCCGGCCACCGGCAGTCTCGCCCGAGCGGGCACGACGCCACTGGATCAGCACCGCCGCGAGCAGCGCAGTGAACATCAGGATGATGATGATCTCGAACATGTTTCCAGGCTAACCGGACATACGGGTTGAAGATGCGGGGCGACTTCACCGCTCCGATGCCAAGTAGCGTGGCTTTTCATGACCGAGTCCCGCGACCTGCAGATCGCGTCGGTGTTGGCCGACGCCGCCGACGCCATCACCACCTCCCGTTTCGGCGCCCTGGACCTGGTGGTCGATTCAAAACCCGACCTCACCCCCGTCTCAGACGCCGATCTGGCCGTCGAGACGCGGCTGCGCGAGTTGATCGCCCAGGAGTGCCCCGGCGACGACGTCCTCGGAGAAGAGTTCGGTGGCGATGTCGCGCTGACGGGACGCCAGTGGGTGATCGACCCCATCGACGGCACGAAGAACTTCGTCCGCGGGGTCCCGGTCTGGGCAACGCTCATCGCCCTGCTGATCGACGGGGTGCCGCAGACCGGCTTCGTCAGCGCCCCCGCACTGGGTCGGCGCTGGTGGGCCGCGGCGGGTGCAGGTGCGTTCGCCCAGGGACCCGATGGCGCGGTGCGTCCGATCCGGGTGTCACAGGTGGCGGAGGTGTCCTCGGCGAGTCTGGCCTTCTCGAGCCTGTCCGGCTGGCGCGACCGCGGCGTCCGAAACCAATTCATCGACCTCACCGACGAGGTCTGGCGGGTGCGGGGCTACGGCGACTTCTACAACTACTGCCTCGTCGCCGAAGGTGCCGTGGACATCGCGGCCGAACCCGAGGTATCGCTCTGGGATCTGGCACCGCTCGACATCCTCGTCCGGGAAGCGGGCGGCAGGTTCACCGGGCTCGACGGCAGCGCAGGACCCCACCGAGGAAGCGCTGTGGCCACCAACGGGACCCTGCACGAGACCATTCTCGCGGCGCTGCGCCCCGACTGAGTACATACTGGGAACCATGCAGATCACACACTTCGGACATTCCTGCATCCTCGTCGAATTGAACGGCACCAGAGTCCTTTTCGATCCGGGCAACTTCTCACACGGTTTCACCGGCGTCACCGGACTCGACGCGATTCTCATCACCCATCAGCACCCCGACCACGTCGACGTCGCAGCGCTGCCGGATCTCGTGGCGGGCAACCCCGAGGCGGTTCTCTACGCCGACCCGCAGACGACGCGCCAGCTCAACGACGACGACGTCGCAGGGAACTGGACCGCCGCTGCGCCGGGCGATGAGTTCACCATCGGTGCGATCAACACCCGGATCGCCGGAGGTGCCCATGCCGTGATCCATCCGGACATCCCGGCCATCGACAACGTCGCCTACCTCCTCGGAGATGAGAGCAACCCGGCGCAGCTGATGCATCCCGGTGACTCGCTCTTCGTGCCGGAGGAAAAGGTCGACGTGCTCGCGATGCCGACGATGGCCCCGTGGATGAAGATCAGTGAGGCCATCGACTACCTGCGCGCAGTGAAACCGCGCCTGAGCTTTCCGATCCACAACGCCCTGTTGGTGGAGGCCGGACTGAAGATGCACTACGGGCGTTTCTCGGAGATGAGCGATGAGGCGACCGAGTTCTTGGTCCTGCCGGATCAGGACGCCCTCGAGGTCACCTAGGCTCTCCCCCTCCGCCCTTCCTCAGGCGACGTCCGGAAACACCCCACCACCGACGAGTTGGTCGACAACTCTGGCGATGCCGTAGAGCACCCAGACGACGACGACTGCGATGACGATCGGGTGCCGCAGCACCGGGGTGATGGTCGCAGCCGGCCGTCCGCGGATCAGGAGTACTCCGACCACCGTGACGAACATGATCGTCGCGATCAGACTGACCGGTCCGAAGATGTTGTAGGAGAACGCATCGGCGAAATCTCCGTGGGCGGCAGCAATCCAACTGCGGGTGAGACCGCAGCCCGGACAAGGCAGGCCGGTGATCAACCGCATCGGACACAGCGTGGGGCCCGAGGTGCTCAGCGCCGGGGTGACCGCGAAGGCCGTGACGATCGCGCCGACGCCGAAACCGGCGGCAATCCGAATCGAGTTCTCGGATTGCCGCCGGTTCGGCAGAGTCGACGGAGAGGTCACTTCAGAGGAACACCATTCGAGTCGGGGAGCTTGCGCATCGCAATCAACACGATATCGATCAGGGTCCAGATGCCGAGTCCGCCGCAGGTCAGGAGCTTCGCGACGCCGAGCCCCGTGTAGCCGAGATAGAAGCGGTCGATACCGAAACCACCGACGAACACCGACAGGAGCAGCGCGGTGAGCCACTCCTTGTCAGAGAACAGGCCGGGGACCTGTGAGACGGGGAACCAGTTGCTCGCCTGGGTGCGTACCTGGGTCTCGGGCTTCACCTGGCCGGACCGGACCAGTCCGGCCAGGTCCTGGTAACCCATGGGCCCCTGTTCTTGGCCGAGCAGTGAAACGAAGAAGGTGTCGTTGTGAGGGCCACCCTGCGGCGCAGGAGGCTGGGCCGGATATCCGGGAGGAGGTTGTGTCATGCAGAGGAGAATATGGCACCAGCGCACCGATCGGTGCCTCCTGACAGAAATACTGATCAATTGAATGACCTGCCGGTCCATGCCTTCTGAGCTGCAGCGATAGAAGATTCGTCTTGCTATCGAGTTGCTGTTTGCACCCAACTCCTCGACACTCCTCGTGCCGGTGGATGACAAAGGACCTTACTCGGGAGTAAGGTCGTTCTTACTGCCGAGTAAGATCGGCATGTCCGGCACCGCCGGACACCTGGAACTGGCCGCAGAACGCACGAGACAAGCTGGTGAGAATGAGTACTCATACCGAGCCCCGCGACACATCCGCAGTTGGCAAGAACCCGCACCGACGCAGCGCGATCGGTACCGCGATGCGGGTGTTGACCACGGTCACCGGTTCAGAGTTCGCCGACAAGTACAAGATCCGCGAACCGCTGAACCGCATCGCCTACGAGGGCACCAAGACCGGCTTCAAGACGATCGGCGCCGCGAACCGCGCCTTCGCGTCGGCCCAGGGCGGCGGCAAGGCCAAACGGCTCACCACCACCCCCAAGAACTACTTCAACCTGTTCCCGGACGACGAACAAAAGATGATCGCGGACACGGTTCGCGAGTTCGCAACCGAAATCCTGCGGCCCGCGGCTCACGATGCCGACGCTGCTGCCACTGCACCTGCCGAAATCCTCACCCGCAGCGCGGAATTGGGGATCACCATGATCAACGTCCCCGAGGAGTTCGACGGTGCCGCCACCGAGCGCGGCGTGGTCACCAACTCGCTGGTCGCCGAGGCCATGGCTTACGGGGACATGGGACTGGCACTGCCCCTGCTCGCACCGAGCGGCGTGGCGACGACGCTGACCCAGTACGGCAGCGACGCCCAGCAAAAGACCTACCTGCCCGACTACGCGGGCGAGAGCGTCCCGCAGTCGGCCGTCGTCATCGCCGAGCCACGAGCACTGTTCGACGCGATGACGTTGCAGACCAAGGCAACCCGCGTACCCAGCGGTTACCGGCTCAACGGCGTCAAGTCGTTTGTGCCCGCCGCCGGATCGTCCGAACTGTTCATCATCGGCGCCCAGCTGGACGGGCGCCCCGCGCTCTTCATCGTGGAGTCGAGCACCAAGGGCCTGGTCGTCGAAGCCGATCCCGGCATGGGCGTACGCGCCGCCGGCATGGGACGCCTCCTCCTGACCGACGTCACGGTGCCATCGAATGCACTGCTGGGCGAGGAAGAAGGCGACGCAGCCTTCTCCGCCTACCGTGACGTGGTGCGACTTGCCCGCCTCGGCTGGTCATCGCTCGCAGTCGGAACCGCTCATGCGGTGCTCGACTACGTCATCCCTTACGTCAACGAGCGGGTGGCGTTCGGCGAACCCATCTCCAACCGCCAGGCCGTCGCATTCATGGTGGCCACCATGGCCACCGAACTCGACTCGATCCGGCTGGTCACCCTGCGCGGTGCTGCCCGTGCCGAACAGGGCCTGTCCTTCGCCCGCGAAGCGGCCCTGGCCCGCAAGCTCACGGCCGACAAGGGCATGCAGATCGGTTCCGACGGAGTGCAATTGCTCGGTGGACACGGTTTCACGAAAGAGCATCCCGTCGAGCGCTGGTTCCGCGATCTGCGTGGCGCCGCGATCGGCGAGGGCATCGTCGTCCTCTAGCCGACCTGATCACTCCTGTCTCACAACACTTCACGAAAGATTCAGTCATGGCAATCAATCTCGAGCTTCCCAAGAAGCTGAATGTGACGGTCGATCAGGCCCACCAGGCCGCGGCCCAGATCTTCCGCCCGATCTCGCGTAAATACGACCTCGCGGAACACGCTTACCCCGTCGAACTCGACACCCTCGCCAGCCTGTACGACGGCCTGAACGAAGCCGGCGCCGCCGGTGCGGGCGCCGACGGTGGCCGTGGGCAGAAGCAAGAGAAAAAGGACCTCCCCGCGGGAGCAATCGTCAACGGCGGCAACATGCAGTCGGTTCTGAACACGATGGAAACCTCTTGGGGCGACGTGGGTTTGATGCTGTCCATTCCCTATCAGGGTCTGGGCAACGCCGCGATCGCCGCCGTGGCCTCCGAGGAGCAGCTCGACAAGTTCGGCAAGGTGTGGGCCGCGATGGCCATCACCGAGCCTTCCTTCGGTTCCGACTCCGCGGCGGTGTCCACCACGGCAACCCGTGATGGCGACGACTACATCATCAACGGCGAGAAGATCTTCGTGACGGCCGGATCTCGCGCCGACCACATCGTCGTGTGGGCCACCGTCGACAAGAGCGCCGGCCGCGCCGCGATCAAGAGCTTCGTGGTTCCCCGTGAGCATGAGGGCGTCACGATCGAGCGTCTCGAGCACAAGCTCGGTATCAAGGCGTCCGACACCGCCGTCATTCGCTTCGAGAATTGTCGCGTCCCGTCCGAAAACCTGCTCGGCTCACCAGAAGTCGATACCAAGAAGGGTTTCGGCGGGGTCATGCAGACCTTCGACAACACCCGCCCGATGGTGGCCGGCATGGCAGTGGGTGTCACCAGGGCCGCACTCGAGGAACTGCGTCGGCTGCTCGAAGAGGCCGGCGTGGAGATCGACTACGACAAGCCGGTCAACAATCAGCATGCCGCGGCTGCCGAGTTCATCAGGATGGAATCGGATTTCGAAGCCGCATACCTACTCTCGTTGCGGGCCGCGTGGATGGCCGACAACAAGGAGCCGAACTCCAAGGAAGCTTCCATGTCCAAGGCCAAGGCCGGCCGCACGGTCACCGACGTCACCACCAAGACTGTGGAACTCGCCGGCACCCTGGGATATTCCGAGCATCTGCTACTCGAGAAATGGGCCCGTGATTCGAAGATTCTCGACATCTTCGAGGGCACCCAGCAGATCCAGAATCTGATCATCGCCCGTCGCGTCCTCGGTAAGAGCAGCGCCGAACTCAAGTGATCTGAACCCCTTTCGTCTCTCTCACAGGTGAAGGGCCCCGCCGTATCGAGGGGTACGGGCGGGGCTCTTTGCGTTCTCCAAATGCCTTGAACCACATCAGTGGAAGTCGCGAAAACCGAACTTTTCCGCGCCAGTGCCGATGGCACACTTCACAAATTCGTGGTGTTCCGAGTCACACATATGAGTCGAATGCATCTTTCTTTCAGCGTTCCTTCTTGCCGCCTACCTGCATCGACGCAAACCGTCGCCGTCGATGATGAACTCGGGTTGCGGCCAAGGACGACGTGACCTTTGGCCGAGCTGTCCGTAGCGTCATCGACGTGCCGTGAACACGGCCCGTGAAAATGTCTGAAGAACCACCAACCCGCACACCCTTGTAGCTATCTGGGTTGTGCGGCGCGAGGAGGAAACATGACAAGCATGCGCAAACTTGCCGCTCGAACTGCGATCGCCGGAGCACTGACCCTGGCACCGATGGGGGCCTTCGCGGCAACCGCATCCGCGGAAGGTGCCCACAACTGGGACGCGGTCGCCCAATGCGAGAGCGGCGGCGACTGGTCGATCAACACCGGCAACGGCTACTACGGCGGCCTCCAGTTCACCCAGTCCACCTGGGAGGCAAACGGCGGCGTGGGCAGTGCCTCCGACGCCAGCCGTGAAGAGCAGATCCGCGTCGCCGAGAACGTCTTGGCAACGCAGGGCGTAGGGGCATGGCCGGTCTGCGGTCAGAACCTCTACAGCTGACACAAGCACATTCTTCGCCCGGGCCGCGCACTGCGGCCCGGGCGTTGCTGTGTTTTGAGCACATTTGACGGTAGTGCTCGTTGACACGAAATTGCGAGGCCGCTAGCGTGTGCTGGTATGAAGACGACGCGCAATTACGTCATGCGCTCGCGCGCCGAGTCCGCCGGACTGACCCGGCAGCGCGCGCTTCACGCCACCGTCGCGTTGGCGGGTGAGAAACCGTTTTCGACGATAGTGCTCCCCGAAGTCGCCGCCCGCGCCGGCGTCAGCGTGCAGACGGTCTTACGCCAGTTCGGTAACCGAGACGGCCTGCTCGACGCAGCAACTGCGTTCGTGGGCGAACAGCTGAACTCTCAGGCGGTCACCACCCCCGGGAATGTGCGCGCCGCCCTTGACGCCCTTTTCGACCACTTCGAGGCCCGCGGCGACGTCATCATCATGCTGCTCGGCCAGGAGGGCTGGGATCGTCGAGCGCAGTCGCTCACCAGTGGCGAGCGCGAGGCGCATCGTGAGTGGGTCACCTCTGCCTTCGCGCCACAGTTGGCCGGCATTGCGACGCGAACCCGAAACGAGCTCATCGACATGCTGCTGGTGGCGACCGACGTGTACACCTGGAAGGTGCTCTGCCGCGATCGCGGCCTGACGCGAGCGCAGGCACAAAAACGCGTCGATCGGATGATCACTGCGCTCCTGACGAGCGCTTAGAGTCATCAGGTGCCCACCGGACCACAGCGCGCCCGCGTGTTGTTCGTGACCTTTGACGCCGGCGGCAATTTCCCTCCCGTGATCACTCTCGGGCGGGAGATCTCGTCACGCGGCCATGAGGTGACCGTGCTCGGCCACGAGCAACAGCGCGGAAAGGTCGAGGCAGCCGGGTTGTCGTTCGTGGCGTACACAGACCCGCCACCTTGGTCCTCCGCGCAGCACCGAGGGATGCTCTCAGCAGTCCTCGGCTGTCTGAAGATGTTCACCACCGATGCGCTCGTCGACCACGCGGTGTCGGCGGCGGACGGCCAGGACGTCGTCGTGGTGGATTGCATGTTGTTGCCTTTCATCTCGGCGCTTGCCGGCCGCGACGTCCCTGTCGTGGCGCTCTTCCACACCTTCTACGCGTACCTCGACGGATCTTTTCGCCGCGCGGTCGGCCTGGTCTCCCGATTCCGTGGCCTCCGTGTCCGCAGGACCTGGAATGCAACCGATCTCCGTTTGGTGGTCTCCGACCGGTCACTCGATCCCGCCGGGACGACGATCCGCCGACCCGCGACGCGTGTGGTCGGGCCCCGCCGAGCCCGCGGCGCGTCCTCATGTGAGACAAGAACTTCCGTTGGTCCTGGCCAGTCTGAGCACCACCGACTTCCCCGGCCAACAGCAGACGTTGCAGAACATTCTGGACGCCGCGGCCGAGATGCCGATCCGCCTCGTGCTGACGACCGGTCCCGCAGTCGATCCCGCGGCACTGAACCCGCCGCCGAATGCCGAAGTGCACCAATACATCCCACATCGCGACGTACTGCCCAGGTGCTCGGCGGTCGTGGGACACGGCGGTCACTCCACCACTGTTCAGGCCCTGGCGCACGGCCTGCCGATGATCATCATCCCGATGCATCCACTCCTCGATCAGCCGATGGTCGGCAAGGCCGTGGCCGCCTCCGGCGTCGGCGTGGTGTTGCCGAAAAATGCTTCGCCCGAGAAGATCTCGACAACGTTGGCCCGAATACTCGAGGACAGCACGTATGCCGCGGCCGCTGGGGTGATCGCAGAACGGCTCGCCGACGGGCGGGGAACGGCCCGTGCGGCGGACGCGATCCTTGACCGGATCAGGTGAGGTCGAACCCGCCCCGCGGCCAGGCCCACGTCGCCGCCGCTGGCGATCATGGCGGCGGCGCGGCGGCGTCGCCGGAGAGCCAATGCCGTACGGAGTCCGTGTGCTCACCCAGCCCCGGAGGTGGCTCGAAGGGGCGTTGAGGGCTGCGCGAATATCTGACCGGATGTGCCACCTGATCGGTGTACCCGGCAGGCATCTCCACCACCGGCGCCAGACCGAGATCGGTTGCGGTCTGGAAGGCCTCACCGATGTCGGCGACCCGGCCTGCCGGGACGCCGGCGTTGCGCATCCGCGATTCCCACACCACTGCGGTGTCGCGGATCAGATGCCCCTCCAGGACCTTCGTCAACGCCACGCGATTCTCCACACGTGAGCGGTTGGTCGCGAACCGCTCATCGGAGGCCAGCTCGGGCTCACCGACAACCTCGGCAAGAGAGGCGAACTGACGATCGTTGCCGCAGGCGACGACAAGCAGGGCATCGCGGCACTGGACGGGCTCGTAGGGGGCGACCGACGGATGGTGATTGCCCATTCGGCCCGGCGCCTGCCCCGTCGCCAGATACGAGGACGACTGATTTGCCAAGGCTCCCAACAAAGATGACATCAGACTCACCTCGAGCTTCTGCCCGACACCGTCGCGGTGCCGCGCAGCGAGCGCAGCCAGAACAGCGACGGTCGCATCTTTACCGGTCAAGATGTCGACCAGGGCAACACCGACTTTCATCGGATCACCGTCGGCGTCACCGGTGATGCTCATGAGGCCACCCATCGCCTGCACCACGAAGTCGTACCCCGGTAGTCCCGCGCCGGCGGCAGACCCGAAGCCGCTGATGGCGCAGTACACGATGCCAGGATTGACGTTGCTGACCGACTGGTAGTCGAGTCCGGACCTCTCGAGAGGCCCGGGCAAGAAGTTGTGGATCAAGACATCGGCCCGACGAGCCAGCTCCCGTGCTGCCTCGAGGTCGTCCTCATTCGAAAGGTCTAGGCAGACACTGCGTTTGGACCTGTTGACACTTTCGAAATACGACGATCCCGCGGGCGTCCACGGTGGACCCCAAGACCGGGTGTCATCCCCGCTTCCCGGCCGTTCCACCTTGATGACGGTGGCACCGAGATCGGCCAGGGTCATCGTCGCCATCGGGCCTGCGAGCACCCGACTGAAGTCGGCGACGATCACCCCGTCGAGCGGTGGGCGCGGGTCAGAACTCGTCGTCATCATCGATGACGTGCACCGCTGCTTCCTCCGCCGATGCAGCGCCGCCGTCGATTCCCGCATCGGTCGCCAGCCGCTCCTGGATGTCATGCACGGCCACCCCTTCGTCCGGCGCGATCAGACGACCCGATCGGCGACCACCCACCTGCGCACCCTCCGGGAACTCGGGATCGCTGTCGGCCTCGTCGGAGCGCCATTCCGGATCCGGGGCTTCGGGCTGATACGCCAGCGCCGTCGGATCTGGTTCTTCCTCGGCGAGATGCTGAGCCAGGCTCTCGCCCTGGCTCTGCTCGTCGGCGGTCGTGCCGTAACGATTGATTCCGTCCGGCTGCTCCGGCGGCGAATAGCCCTCGTCCAGAATGTCGTCGACACCACGGTCGTCGAGCGTGTCCTCCGGTTGCAACTGGTCGTCCTCGTCGAGGCTGTACTCCCCGGTCGAACCTTCCGGTGTGCTCTCTGGATTGGTCGTCATCACTTCACGATGCCACCGCGCGGGTACGGCCACCACCCCGCCACCACCCAGAGTCTGCGTCTGGCTACCGTTCCAGCTCCGCATAGGCGGTCTCGGCGTGCTCCGAGAAGTCCACACCCTCGCGTTCGTCCTTTGCGGACACCCGGAAGCCGATCGTCCAATGGATGACCTTGCCGATGCCGAACGACATGGCGAACGTGTACGCCGCGACCGCGAGGATCGCCAGCAGTTGTTTGCCGAGCAGGAGCAACCCACCGCCGTAGAACAGCCCCTCAGCGTCACCCGTCATCATCCCCGTGGCCAGGAGGCCGATCAGAGCCGTCCCGACGACACCACCGGTGAAGTGCACCCCCACCACGTCGAGAGAGTCGTCGTAACCGAACTTGAACTTCCACAGCACGACGTAGGCGCAGACGACGCCGGCCGCCAATCCGACGACCGCCGCGCCCAACGGGCTGACGGAGCCGCACGAGGGCGTGATCGCCACCAGACCCGCGACGATGCCCGAGGCCGCACCGAAGCTCGTCGGATGACCGTCTCGGCTGTTCTCGACGATCAGCCACCCGACCATGCCCACGCTGCCCGCGATCAGGGTGTTGAGCAGAACCGCCGCGGCCATCCCGTCGGCCGCGAGAGCCGACCCCGCGTTGAACCCGAACCAGCCGAACCAGAGCAGGCCCGCACCGAGCAACACGAACGGCAGATTATGGGGCCGCATCGGATCGTGTTTGAAACCGAGCCGGGGTCCGAGCACCAAGGCCAGCGCCAAGGCGGAAGCACCCGAGGTCACCTCCACCACGAGGCCGCCCGCGTAGTCGAGTGCGCCCAGTTCTGAGATCCAGCCGCCAGGGCCCCACACCCAGTGCGCGACAGGCGCGTACACGAGCACGGTCCACACGGGCACGAAGACGATCCAGGCGACGAACTTCGCCCTGTCCGCGATGGCCCCGCTGATCAACGCCGCCGTGATGACGGCGAACGTCAACTGGAACGTCACGAACAACAGCGTCGGGATCGAACCGTGTACCGACTCCGGCCCGATACCTGCGAGCCCGAACGAGTGGACTCCCCCGATGAGACCGAAGCCCGCGTCCTCGGAGAATGCGAGGCTGTAGCCGGCGAGCAGCCACGCCAGTGCCACGAGCGGGATCGCGATGAAACTCATCATCATCATGTTCAGGACGCTGAAACTCCTCACCATGCCGCCGTAGAACAGCGCAAGCGCCGGAGTCATCAGCAGCACCATGGCGGTCGCTATCAGGACCAGCGCGGTGGCGGCACCATCGATTTCGGGCACAGCAGCCCTCCCATGTCTTGGCAGGTGGAGTTACGAGATGAATCAGGACAGTAGCGGTAGTCCAGCGCACCGGCGATCGCGGAGTACTTCGATGTCCGACTCGTCCGATTTCGGGTCGATACCGAATTGCGCGAGCGGCCCCGGCGTTTCGGTCATGTCGGTAGCTTCGACACCGAGGTCACCGGACAACCGGTGGACACCACACCACCCGGAGCGGACCCAGATGAGCATCTCGATGACGGCCGGCGCCAACACCCCGATCACCTCGTCGGAGTTCCGGATCGAGGTCAGCGCCTCCGGTCGCCACCTCGACGTCTCGGCGCTCCTGCTCACTCCCGCGGGCAAGGTGCGCTCGGACGCCGACCTCATCTTCTTCAACGCGCCCATCGGCCCCGGGGTGCGACACGTCCCCGGCACCGCGTCCTCACCGGACGCGGTCGTCATCGCCCCGGCGTCTCTCCCGACGTCGATCGACAAGGTCGTGATCACCGCGAGTCTCGATCCGCCGACCACCACCTTCACCGGGGTGAACCCGGTGGCCGAACTCGTCGACATCGCGTCCGGCGACCGCCAGGTGGCATTCACCCCGGCCAACCTCTCAGCCGAGACCGCACTGGTCGTCTTCGAGGTCTACCGGCGGGGCGCCGACTGGAAGGTGCGGGCGGTCGGACAGGGGTATGCCAACGGATTGGCCGGGATCGCAACTGATTTCGGCATCACCATCGACGACGAACCGGCAGCTCCACCACCTGTCGTGCCGCCACCTGCACCCGCGGCCACGCCGCCCGCGCCCGCCGGCCCACCGGCGCCGGCGGCCGACTACCGACCCAACCTGGACAAGGGCCGGGTGGTGCTCCGCAAGCAGCAATCTGTGCTGCTGACCAAGTTCGGCAAGCCGCTGCAGAACAAGGTGCAGATGGGACTGGGCTGGGATCCTGCGCCCGGCCGGGCGAGGATCGACCTCGATGCGTCCTGTATCGCCTTCGACGCCGCGCGCAAGGTCGTGGCCACCTGCTGGTTCCTCAAACTGTCGATTCTCGATGGTGCCGTGGCCCATTCGGGCGACAATCTGACCGGGGCCGGGGAAGGTGACGACGAGATGATCACCGTCGATCTGGGCCGACTGCCCGCGGAAGTCGTCGGCCTGGTGTTCACGGTCAACTCGTTCTCCGGGCAGAAATTCACCGACGTGCAGCGCGCGTTCTGCCGGTTGGTCGATGCGGGCACCAGAGAAGAGATGGTTCGATTCGAACTGTCCGACTCGAACCCGAGCACGGGTGTGCTGATGTGCAAGATGGTCCGAGAACCTTCGGGGTGGGTGATGACCGCGCTGGGCCAGTACGCCGACGGCAAGACCGTGCGAAAGATGAAAAAGCCTGCTGCCGCGGCCCTCTGATCTCACAGTTCGGCGCTCCGCCCCACAGTTTGTCCGGTTACGGACGTGGGTATCACTCCCGGAGACCGTGAGACCAGAGGAGGAATCGTGAGCGATACGCCACCGACCGATCTGTCGACCGTGCAATTGATCGAGCGATTGTCGGAGCAGACTTCTACGCTCGTCAAGACCGAGGTGAGCAATGCCCTCGACGAAGTGAAATCGAAGGGCACGCGCCTCGGAGTGGGTATCGGGATCTCGGGTGCCGGTGCACTCCTGCTGCTCTTCGGGCTCGGCACCCTTGTTGCCGCCGCCGTTCTGGGTCTGGCAACTGCTGTGTCCGGGTGGCTCGCGGCTCTCATCGTCGCCGCAGTGCTGTTGGTCGTCGGCGGCGTGGTCGCAGCGATCGGGGCAGCCCGTGCGAAGAGCGCCGTCCCGCCGGCACCGCAAGCCACCGTCCGCAGCGTCCAGACCGACGTTGCGACCGTCCGAGAGGCCCTGTGATGACCGAACCCACACCTACCGACCCTGCGGACGATCAGACTCCCCCACCGCCTGTGGAGCAACAGCGCGCCGAGCTGGCCGAGACCGTCGAAGCGCTCGCCCAGAAGCTCGATGTACCCACCCGGGTGAAGTCGGCCGCCGCCGACACCGCGCACACCGCGCAGGTGAAGGCCATAGAGAATCAGCAGCCCCTGGCCGCCTTCGGTGCCGCGGGCGTCGTCGCCATCATCGCGATCGTGCTCCTGCGTCGTCGTCGCCGTTCGAAAGGAAAGATATGACCGCCGTATCGAAAACCATGTACAAGCCCCTGTCGATCGCCAGCGGAGTGGTCGGCGGCCTCGCCGCGACTGCGGTCTTCGGCCAGGTGTGGAAGCGCCTCGGCGACAACGACGCGAAAGCGCCGCGGCCGAGCGATCTCAGCCGCTCGAACACGGAGGTGTTCGCGGCAGCTGCCATCCAGGGATTGATCGTCGGATTGGTCCGGGCCGCCATCGACCGCGCAGCCGCGCGCGGGTACAAGGCGGTCACCCATGAGGATCCGACCTGAGATGTAATGCCTCGCAACACAGAAAACCCGCGCCCTGCAAGCAGGACGCGGGTTTTCATTTCGTAGCGGGGACAGGATTTGAACCTGCGACCTCTGGGTTATGAGCCCAGCGAGCTACCGAGCTGCTCCACCCCGCGGCGGTGAACACAACGTTACATGGAGGCGGCACAGAAGTCGAAACGCCCTCATATCCTCCGACTTTCGGGACTTCCTCCGGTTGCAACCGGAGGAAGTAGCGGGAACCGGAGGAATTGCTAGATCCTCCGACTTCGGCGAGTTCCTCCCGTTGCAGCCGGAGGATCTAGCGCCAACCGGAGGAACTACACGTGCAACGCAAGAGGCCCTCGAGACTATGTCTCGAGGGCCTCTTGACCTTCGTAGCGGGGACAGGATTTGAACCTGCGACCTCTGGGTTATGAGCCCAGCGAGCTACCGAGCTGCTCCACCCCGCGGCGGTGAACACAACGTTACATGCGGGCGTATCCGATCTGCAAATCGCTCGCCTGTAACGCCGCTCACCTGCCTTGAGCTGCGTAAACGCTAACTCGTGGGCAATGCCTCATATTCTTGGACTGCAGCTTGCAGGTCCGTCTGGGCCTGACCGTACGCGGTGAAGTTGCCTGACTTCAGCGCCTCCTCCATCGCGTTCAGCGCAGCGTCCATCTTCTGGACGACCGCGTCGCGTTGCGGTGACGCGGGAACCGCAGGTGCATTGCCGGACGCCGGCGGCGGGGTTTGCCCCTGCTGCTCGGTCTGACCCGGCACCGGGTCAGATCCCGCCGGCGGAACGCCCTCGGCACCCGGTATCTGGGTCACCCGTGAGGGATCGATCCCTACCCCGGCCAGAGCGCCCGCAACCGTCGGCGCGTAACCGATCTTGCCGTCGTAGCGCACGATGACGCGGAACAGCCTCGGGAAGGTGCCCGCGGTGCTCTTCGCCTGTGCGTACATGGGCACCACGTTCAGGATGCCGTTGTCGCCCACCGGCAGCGTCAGCAGGTTGCCGAAGGTCACGTCAGCCGTGTTCTCGAGGTTCTTTCGACTCTCGGCCACCCGCCCGTCGGTCTCCATCGCGCTGAACACCTGCTTCGGGCCCTCACGCTGCGGTGTGGCAGGCAAGTCCTTCACCGTGATCCGGCCGTAGTTGCCGGGGTCCGACGACACCGTCAGATAGGACGCCATGAACTCCTGCTTCAAGACGTTCAACACGGCGGTGAGCTGGAAGGACGGCTTCCCCGTCTCCGGATCAGATGCCACGAAGTAGTACGGCGGCTGATCGAGCCCCTGCGTGACCGCGGCACTGTCGGTCGGATCGCTCGGAACCGACCAGAAGGCGTCGCCCTGGAAGAACGTCTGCGGGTTGTCCACGTGGTACTTGGTCAACAGCTCGCGCTGGATCTTGAACAGATCCTCCGGATACCGGACGTGTTCCTTCAGATCGTTGAGTTTGTCGAACTCGGACTTCGGTTCGACGCTGCCGGGGAACACCTTCATCCACGTCTTGAGGACCGGATCCTTGTCGTCGAACTGATAGAGCTTGACCTCGCCGGAATACGCATCGACCGTCGCCTTCACGGAGTTGCGTACATACGACACCTGCTTGTTGACCTGGGTTCGGCCGGTCTGCCCTTGATTCAGTTGCTGCGCATCGGTTGTCGCGTCTTCCAGCGATGTCGACTGCGCGTACGGGAACGCGTCGAGCGTGGTGTAGCCGTCGACGATCCACTTGACCGAGCCGTCATCCATCACGGCCGGATAGGTCTTCGAATCAACGGTCAGCCACGGCGCTGCCTTCTCGACGCGGTCTCGCGGATCACGGTTGTAGATGATCTTCGAGTCGTTGTTGATGGCGCCCGACAGCAACAGGTTGCGCTCGGTGTACTTCACCGCGTACGCAAACTTGTTGAACCAATTCGACAGCGGCACACCGGCTTCACCGGAGTACGTGTAGGTCGAGTCCGGGGTGTCGAACTCGCGGCTCTCGCCGTTGTCCGAACCGACGATCGCGTAGTCGGGATTGACCTTCGAGATGAGCTCGCCGAAGTAGATTCGGGGCTGCGTCACCTTGATGGGCGCATTTGCCTTGTAGTCGTCGCTCTCGTAATTGCGGAGGTCGCTCACATAGAACACCGGCTCGCCGCCGCCACTGGCGACGTCATCTTCGTTCGAGACCGCTTCGTTGACCTGGTTCGCAGGCGCGGCGATGAAGCCGTTTCCGTGGGTGTACACGGTGTGCTTGTTCAACCAGTTCTGCTGGTTCGCCTCGAAACGGCTCGGATCGAGCTCACGCGCCGCGACGACGAAGTCACGCATCTGACCGTCGACCTCGTACCGGTCGAGGGCGAGCTGCGAGGGGAATCCGTAGAAGTTCTGCTGTCGCTGCACCTGGGTGAACGCCGGCGAAATGATGTTGGGGTCCAGGATGCGGATGTTCGACAAGGTGGGCTCGTCGGCGTTGACCAACTGCGGGTCGACCGGTTCAGACGTCCAATTCTCGTCGTACGTCACCCGATCGGGCCCGATTCCATATGCCTGTTTCGTCGCCGCAATGTTGCGTCCGATGAACTCGGCCTCTTTCTCCGCGGCGTTCGGCTTGACGGAGAACTGCTCCATCGCGGCAGGCCAGCCGACGCCGATCACGAGCGCAGACAGCAACATCATCGCCGTTGCCAGGGCAGGGATTCGCAGGTCCCGCAGGATGATCCCGGCGAAGAAAGCCACCGCACAGATCACGGCGATCGCCATCAGGATCAGCTTCGATGGCAGCACAGCGTTGATGTCGGTGTAGCTCGCACCGGTGAAGATCTCTTGCTTACGCGTACTGGAGAGCAATGTGTACCGGTCGAGCCAGTACGCCGCCGCCTTGAGCAGCAGGAACGTGCCGGCGATGACCGCCAGTTGGATACGCGCGGCGTTGGTCAGCGTGCCGCCGCGGCCGGCCAGCCTGATCCCGCCGAAGATGTAGTGCGTCACCAGGCTGACGATGAACGCGATCACCACTACGACGAACAGGAAGTTCAGCACAAAGCGGTAGAACGGCAGATCGAACGCGTAGAAGCCGACGTCGAGATTGAACTCCGGGTCCTTGATGCCGAAACTTTCGCCGTGCAAGAACATCTGCACCGTCGACCAGGAGCCCTGCGCGACAAGGCCCGCCAGCAGACCGATGAGCACGGTCGGGATGATCGTGAACCAGCGGATGCGGCTCATCACCAGCGTGCGATAGCGCGCGATGGGGTCGCCGGGGCCACTGGTCGGAACGAACACGGGCCGACTGCGATAGGCGAGCCACAGCGCCCCGAAGATGATCAGCCCGGCGACGACGCCGCAGATGCCGAACAACGCGACCCGCGTCCAGATGATCTTGCTGAAGACGGACCGATAGCCGATGTCGTCGAACCACAGCCAATCGGTGTAGATCGAGATGAACCGCGGACCCACCAACAGGACCACGAGAACGATGACGGCCGTTGCGATCAGCGCCTTACTGCGCCGCGACAGCGATGGCATTGCTGCCGGACCACGGATACCCACGAGTGTTACTCCATAATTTTATGCCGGAGCACCGCAACCGGACTTGACCAACACTTTACTTTGCGGCGCCCCGCAGCCTGTGCTGGGCGGTCGAAGGCGGCAAGACGAGTCAGATTCGACACAACTTTTCGCATTCGCCTAGAACAGTACCGATTACTACCTGAGAGCCGCCCGCAGCTTGTGTAGCCTGTGCCGGAACATCATGGCCGGACAGCCTGCGAAGACGGTGGCTGCACCGGAAACACCGCGATAGATGCCACTATGTGTGTTGTGACCGAATCGCAACCACCTGTGCTCTCCCCCGACGCCCTGGGCAACGCGATCCGCGAGGTCGTCGAGTTCGTCGAGGCGGCCGGATGGGGCCAGCCCCCGCAGTTGTTCGCCCTGGTGCCCACCGCCTTGCTCGCCGACACCCAGCCCGACTGGGTCGACGATCACGACACCTCAGAGCTGACGTTGATCGAGCAGGCTCCCCTGCCGGTCTCCCCCGACAGCGGCATGGCCGAGCTCGAACACGTACTGGCCACGACCAGCTGGCCGACAGAGGTCGCGGGCTGCGCGCTGGTTCAGGAGATCATCGTTCTGCCACCCGAGGCCGAGGACGATCTCGACGACGCGTTGGGTCCCCTGCTGGCCGATCCCGACTCCGCCGACCAGGCCGCGCGCAACGCAGCGGCGGCACACCCGGAGAGCCGCCAGGCCCGGCTGGCGGCCGCGGTGCTGCGTGATGGGCGCAATCTGAGCCTGTTGCAGCTCGCGCCGGGAGTCGACGATGTCGAGGCCGACGACGACGCTCCGATCGAACTGCTCTCGCACCCGAACATGGCACCCAATCTGGTGCTGGCGCTCGCCGCGACCCTGGAGAACACCCCCGACGAGGAGTGAGCGCGGTCCGCAGCCCGGTCACCTCAACAGCTGGGCGGGGTACGGCCCTCTCGGAGATCGGCCAGGCCCGCGATGGCGTCGTCGAGGGTGTCGACCTGCACCAGCGTCAGGCCGTCGGGCGTATCGGACTTCGCTTCGGCACAGTTGCCGGACGGCACGAGGAACGCTGTCGCCCCGGCTTCGCGGGCAGCCTGCATCTTGTGGGTGATGCCGCCGATCTCGCCGACGTCGCCTGACGAGTCGATCGTGCCGGTACCGGCGATGAACTCGCCGCCGTTCAACTCGCCCGGGCTCAGTTTGTCGATGATCGCCAGCGTGAGCATCAGACCTGCAGACGGTCCACCGATCTCTCCTACGTCGAAGGAGATGTCGAGGTCGGGGTCACCGTTCTGCTCCGACAACGAGATCCCCAGATAGCCCTTCTTCGCGTCGTCCGGGTTCGGGGCCAGGGTGACCGTCGCCGTGGCGGGTTCGCCCGCGCGCAGGACGTCGAGGGTCACCTCGGTCCCGGGTGCGAGGGCGGCAACTGCTTCGCGCAGGGCCACCGAGGTCTCCACCGGCTTCCCGTTCACCGCGGTGATGTCGTCGTCGGGCTGCAACTGCCCCGCGGACGGTCCTTTGTCGTCGACTCCCGCGACGACAAGGTCGAGGGGACGCCCCAGAAAGGCAAGCGCCGCAATGGTTGCCGAGTTCTCCGAACCCGTCATCTGCTGACGGTTCTCTTGGCTCACCTCTTCGTTGGACTTGCCCGGCGGATACACGCGATCGCGCGGTTGCAGCTCATCATCTCCGGACAGCCACAACCCGATCGACTGGAACAGCGTCAGTCCGTCCGTCACCGAGACGGTGGTCAGGTTAAGATTGCCGGTCGTCGGGTCGGTGGGTTCACCTTCGATGGCGACGACCTGCCGATCGTCGACCGATCCCAGGGTGTTGACGGTGGGTCCAGGGCCCAACGCCACATAGGGCACTCGGACGAGGGTGCCGAGGAGCACGAACACGACCAGGAAGGCCAACGCGACGAACAGCGTTGCAATACGCCGATAACCCGGTGCGATCTTCCAGCGGCGACCCTTGGGAGTCGGCCCTTCCTCTGGCTTGGATCCCTGCCCGTGCTCGGGCCCCGGATCAACAGACTGCTGCTCTTTCACGTCGCCCAGCGTAGAGGTTCGGCGGCGGCGACCGATTCACACTCACCCGCCGACAGTGCCGGTCGGCTTTCGCGGAGAGCGGATGAGTTCGATCCGAATTGCGACCCGACCGCCGGTACCGTGGAGGTCATGAATGACTTGCCTTTCGGATTCTCGGCCGCTTCCGGTGATGACGGGGACGGTGACTCGTCCGGCAAGAAGCCCGGCGACTTCGACCCCAACCAGCTGGGTCAGATGCTGTCGCAACTCGGTCAGATGCTGTCCGGCATGGGTGCCGGAATGGGCACCGGAGCCGGCAGCGAACCGGTGAACTACCAGGTGGCGACTCAACTGGCGCGCCAGCAGATCGGTAAACACAGTCCCGTCAGCGATCGGGAGACCTCCGCGGTCACCGACTCGGTGCGCCTGGCCGAGGTCTGGCTCGACAATGTCACGACTCTGCCCGCAGGAGTCAGCGCGACCGAGGCGTGGACCTCCGTGGAATGGCTGGAGAAGACGCTTCCGGTCTGGAAGATGCTGTGCAATCCGGTGGCCGAGCAGATCGCCGGAACCTGGACCAAGAACCTTCCCGAAGAAGCCAGAGAAATCGCCGGACCCATGATGGGGATGGTCAGCCAGATGGGGAGCATGGCCTTCGGCACCCAGCTCGGTCAGGGACTCGGGCAGCTCGCCAAGGAGGTGTTGACCTCCACCGACATCGGCCTGCCGCTGGCACCCTCGGGCATGGCTGTGTTGCTGCCCGAGGCCGTTGCGGCCTTCAGCGACGGACTCGAGCAGCCGAGTCAGGAGATCATCGTCTTCCTCGCCGCCCGCGAGGCCGCGCACGTGCGTCTGTTCACCCACGTTCCGTGGCTCAAGCAACGACTGCTCTCGACGGTCGAGGAGTATGCGCGCGGCATCAGCATCGACTTCTCCGGGATCCAGGACGCTGCGGCCGGCATTGACCCGACCACGCTCCTGTCTGATCCGAGCAAGATCCAAGAGCTCATGGCCGGGGGCGCCGCGTTCGAACCGAAGACCTCACCCGCTCAGGAACACGCCCTCGCCCGCCTGGAAACAATATTGGCCCTGATCGAAGGCTGGGTGGAAACCGTTGTTTCCCAGGCACTCTCGGACCGCATCCCCTCCGTGGGTGCGCTCACGGAGACGATGCGTCGACGCCGCGCCACCGGCGGACCGGCCGAGGAGACCTTCGCCACGCTGATCGGGTTGGAGCTGCGTCCCCGCAAGCTGCGCGAAGCTGCCGACCTGTGGACCAAACTCCTCGAGTCGTCGGATATCGAAACCCGCGACGGGGTGTGGGCTCACCCCGATCTCGTCCCCGATGCTGACGATCTCGACCACCCGGCGGCGTTCATCGACCGGGTCATCGGCGGCGGCGTCGATCCCTTCGACGACCCGATCGCCCAGCTCGAGAAGACCATTGCCGACGAAGCCGAGAAACGCGGGGAAAAGCCCGGAAACAGTGGCGACGACGATGGCGAGAAGCCGTCCGCCTGATTTTTCGCCAGGTGCCATTCTTTGCAGGTCAGCGACCATCTGAGCTGTGGATAACTCCGATGCGACGGGATCGGCGCAGGCCTAGGCCCTGATTGGGTGACGTCATGGCCGTCACCACCTCCTTTCCTGTGCTCCGTCCCGGCGTCGCAGTCCTCGTCAGGCCCGGTGGACGCATCCAGGTGGGCTGCGACCCGGACACGGCGATCATCGTCGAACCGTCGGAGCGCGTGAATCCCGCTCGGCTCGCGACGCTGCTGCGATCGCTGACGAGCGGGCGACCACCGGGTGAGGTCGAGGCCGCTGCCACCGAGGCAGGTCTGTCCCGGACAGAGCTCGCCGAGCTGCTCGACAGCCTCGTCGTCGCCGGCGCCGCGCATCACGAGGTCGCGGGATCGTCCACCCGGCTGCGGGTGCGGGTCCACGGCGCCGGGCCGCTGGCCGTGGCCATCTCAGGCGCGCTTCGCGGAGCCGGAGTCGACCTCGCGCGATCAGTGCGCAGACCGTCGCTCATCGACACCGAGGACCACAACCCTCTCGTCCATCAGGACCGGGTGTCGGCCTGGGCGACAGACCTCGTGATGCTGACCGACTACCTCACGCACGACCCGTGGCTGGTGTCGAGCCTCATGCGTCATCGCATTCCTCATCTGATGGTGCGACTTCGTGACGGCGTGGGAGTCATCGGTCCGATGGTGCTGCCCGGTCTGACGAGCTGCCTGCACTGTGCCGATCATCACCGCACCGACCGAGATCGCGACTGGCCGACCGTCAGCGCGCAACTACTGGGGACCTGCGGCTGGGCCGGATCCGCCACCATCGCCGGAACCGTCGCGGTCGCGGCAGCGCAGATCGAACAGATCACCGCGCTCACCCGCTCGGGCCAGGTGGAACCGCCACCGCCGTCGACCCTGAACACCACGATCGAATTCCGGGCAAACCCGTCATCGATGGTGCTACGCCACTGGCAACCGCATCCGCTTTGCGGCTGCCGGTCAGCCCGGTGAACTAAGCTCGGGGCATCGGAAAGGGGAAACTCAATGGCTGAGATCACACGAGGTGGGGCGCGCAGAAATGCGAAGCTCGCTTCGCTTCCGCTCGGGGTGGCTGGAAGGGCGGCCTCGGGCTTCGGTAAGAGACTCGCGGGTGGGGACCGAGACGAGATCGCCGCCGACATGATGGAGAAGACCGCGGAACAGCTGTTCGCCGTTCTCGGCGAACTCAAGGGCGGCGCGATGAAGGTCGGGCAGGCGCTCTCGATCATGGAGGCCGCGATCCCGGAGGAGTTCGGGGAACCATTCCGCGACGCGCTGACGAAGCTGCAGGCAGAGGCACCGCCGCTACCCGCGGCCAAGGTCCACGGCGTGCTCGACAACCAGCTCGGGACCAAGTGGCGCGAACGCTTCAAGGAATTCTCCGACGAACCAGCAGCATCAGCGTCCATCGGTCAGGTGCACAAGGCACTGTGGCACGACGGTCGCGAGGTAGCGGTGAAGGTGCAGTACCCGGGCGCCGACCACGCTCTCAAGGCCGACCTCAAGACCATGTCCCGGATGACCGGTCTGCTCAAGCGCCTGTCCCCCGGGACCGACGTCAAGTCCATGATGGACGAGCTGATCGAACGCACCGAAGACGAACTGAACTACACCAAAGAGGCCAACAACCAACGGGCCTTCGCCAAGGCGTTCGCGGACGATCCCAACTTCGTGGTACCGAAGGTGGTCGCGTCGGCGCCCAAAGTCGTTGTATCCGAATGGATAACCGGCATCCCGATGTCTAAGGTGATCAAGGAGGGCACGGTCGAGGAGCGTAATGCCGCGGCCGCCAAGATGACCGAGTTCGAGGTGAGCTCACCGAGCCGAGTCGGTCTCGTACACGGAGATCCGCACCCCGGAAACTTCCAGTTCCAGGCCGATGGCAGGATGGCGATCCTCGACTTCGGCGCCGTCGGCCACTATCCGGACGGCCTTCCCGCCGCCACCGGACCGATCCTGCGGCTGTGCCGGGACAAGAAGTACGACCAGCTCAAAGAAGAGATGGTGCGCGCCAACTTCATCCAGCGTTCGCACCAGAACAAGGTGACTCCGCGAGATCTCGAGGCATATTTGCGGCCCTACGTCGATCCGCTGTACAGCGAGTCGTTCCACTTCACCCGCAAGTGGCTGCAGAAGGCGGCAGGAGCAGCGTCCGATCCTCGTGGTGATGTCTACAAGACCTCACGAAACCTGAACTGCCCCAAAGAATATGTGATGGTGTTTCGAGTCCTCGGAGGCTGCGTGGGCATCGCCGCACAACTCGATGCCGAGGCGCCCTACCGGGCGATCATGGAGCGGTGGGTCACCGGACTCGCAGAGTGATCTGACCCTGCCCACCTAAACGAAACGGGCGGATACGAGGCTTCCCTCGTATCCGCCCGTTTCGTATCTCTTGCGGTCGGTGTCATGCAGCCTGGTTCTTCCGCGGCCGGCCACGAGGGCGCTTGCGGGCGATCACGACACCCTGGTCGAAGATCTCACCACCCCAGACTCCCCATGGTTCGCGCCGGTCGAGCGCCTCGGAGAGGCATTCCCGCCGCAGTGGGCAGTCGCCGCACAGCGCTTTGGCCTGCTCGAGGTCACCCGGGTTCTCGGAGAACCACAGGTCTGCGTCCGCGAACTGGCACGGAAGTTCCATCTTGGCGATGTCCAGTGCGAGCCCGCCGCCGATACACGACTCGAGTACCTCGGTCATCAGTATTCCTCCACTGTCGAATGTGCTTGTCGGATGTTGTGCTTGAGACCCGGGCACTTCAGTGGTGGTGGAACGAAAGATGTTCCTAGAACACAAAAGAGGCCACGGGTTCGCTGTCGCGATTCGCCGTGGCCTCGAATGGAGTCTGAACTAGGTCAGATCAACACTCTGTCCACGGGGAACGCTGAGCGGTTTACCGCCGAAATCGCTGGTTTGGGAGCCAGAAATTCCGGCTTCCCGGCGACTGCGCGATGATGCGCTTGTCCGGATCGCGGGCGCTGGGCGAGGGGCAGCGTCCGATGCCACGAACCGCATGCCATGCCGGCATGTTCGACAGCGCTCTCGGCGGTGGTGAACAAATCGTTCATCGGACCTCTCCCTTCCTTGCAATCGCGTGCACATTCAGTGCGTGGTGTGGCCGGTGGGCCGATCGAGCAGATCGATGCGACCCCCGCCGTCTTGTTGTCCACAGTAAACGGGGGCGTCCAGATCGCACAACCTATTTTTGACCTGCAGTTTCTCGGATTCCTCGACTGCGGATCCATCCAGCGTCGAGCTATCCCGTCCCGATGTCCCGGACGAGCGCGAGGACGTCTTCACCGTACTGATCGAGTTTCTTGGCCCCGATGCCCGGAATCGCCACCAGTGCAGGGACATCGCCGGGCTGTTGTTCGGCGATCGCGATCAGGGTGTTGTCCGAGAAGACCACGTACGCCGGAACCTTCTGTTCTTTCGCACGACCGGAGCGCCATTCCTTGAGTGCCACCAACAGACCTTCGTCGAGGTCGGAGGGGCAGCCCTCACACCGGCCGAGCAGGGACGCGGTCTTGCCCAGCAACGGCTTGCCGCAGACCCGGCACCGCGGTCCGGACTTCTTGCGTTTCGGTTCCGCGATCCGGGACGCCGGCGAACTCTCGGGAACCAGATCGACCAGGAACCGCGAGCGCCGCCGAGACGCCCGGCCGCCCTCGTTGCGCGACAGGGCCCAGGACATCTGCAGGTGCTCGCGAGCGCGCGTGACGCCGACGTACAGCAGCCGGCGTTCTTCCTCGATGGCGTCGTCGCCCGCCTTGACCGCCTGATTGATCGGCAACGATCCGTCGACGAGTCCGACGAGGAACACCGCATCCCACTCGAGCCCCTTCGCCGCGTGCAGCGACGAGAGCGTCACGCCCTGGACGGTCGGTGGGTGCCGAGCCTCCGACCGCGCGGACAACTCGCGCGCGACCTCGGTCAGGGTCAGTTCCGCGTCCTCGGTCAGCATGTCCTCGGTCATCTTCTGCAAAGCCAGCAGCGACTCCCACCGCTCCCGTGCCTGTGCACCTGCGGGCGGTTCGTCGGTGAGCCCCAGTGGCACCAGGATCGCGCGCAGGAGTGTCACCGTGTCGGCGTCGGCGGGCAGATCGTCGCGTGCTGCGGTCTGGTTTATCGACCGCATGGCCTGCCGGATCTCCGCCCGCGAGAAGAACGCCTCGCCGCCGCGCACCTGGTACGGGATACCCGCGGCGGTCAGCGCCTGCTCATGGGCTTCGGACTGTGCGTTGATCCGGTAGAGGATGGCGATCTCCGAGCCCGGAACTCCCTGCGCCATCAGCCGTTTGATCGACCGGGCGACCGCGGTGGCCTCGGCCGGCTCGTCCGCGTACTCCGCGAAATCCGGCTCGGGCCCGCTGGGGCGTTGCCCGATGAGTTGCAGACGGGTGCCGGCGATCCTGCCGTGCGCCGCGCCGATGACCCGGTTGGCCAGGCTCACGACCTCCGGGGTGGACCGGTAGTCACGCTCGAGGCGCACCACCATGGCCTCGGGAAAGCGACGGGAGAAGTCGAGGAGGTAGCTCGGGGTGGCACCGGTGAACGAGTAGATCGTCTGGTTGGCGTCGCCGACGACGGTCAGGTCGTCCCGCTCCCCGACCCAGGCGTTGAGCAAGGCCTGCTGGGCGGGTGTGACGTCTTGGTATTCGTCGACGACAAAACACCGATAGCGGTCGCGGAACTCCTCCGCGAGCACCGGGTGATCGTCGAGAATTGCACGGGTCATCAAGAGCAGATCGTCGAAATCGAGGAGCTGATCTCCCGACGAGGACACCTTGAGCTGCTCGTACCGCTCGTACACCGCAGCGACCTGCTCGGCAGGCAGAGGCGCTTCCCTGCGCGATTTGGCGACCATCGCCGGATACTCGGCGGGCCCGATGAGCGAACCCTTGGCCCACTCGATCTCCGAGATCAGGTCACGCAGCGTATCCGTGGTGGTCGGCGCGCCCGCAGATCTGGCGGCACGCGAAACCACCGGGAACTTGTTGTCGAGCAGTTCCCACTGGTTCTCACCGATGGCCTGCGGCCAGAAGTAACGCAGTTGCCGCAGCGCAGCCGCGTGGAAGGTCAATGCCTGCACCGCATTTCCCTGGCCCGAGATGCCGAGGGAACGCAGGCGGGTACGCATCTCACCGGCGGCGCGGGCGGTGAAGGTGACCGCGAGGACCTGACTCGCGCGGACGTGACCGTCACCCACCAGATGGGCGATACGACGGGTGATCGTGCGGGTTTTACCGGTCCCCGCGCCGGCCAGCACGCAGACCGGTCCGCGGGGCGCCAGCACGGCGGCCTGCTGTTGAGGGTCCAGTGAGGCGTTCATGACGATCAGTATTCCAACGAGGCCCGACAGCGCCGACGCTGCGGGTCGCGCGCCGCGCACAAGGCGTCAAACTTCGGCACGCTCGATGGCGATATCGGCCCGCTCGACGGCAGTATCGGCCCGCTCAACGGCAGTATCGGCCCGGTCGACGGTCATATCGGCCCGCTCAACGGCATCTTAGGCACGCTCGACGGAAGGCCACCTTGGGGGCGGTGAGCAGAGCGAACTCGCCCCGCCCGCGTGCGGCCGGGCGGTGAGCAGAGCGAACTCACCCCGCCCGCGTGCGGCCGGGCGGTGAGCAGAGCGAACTCGCCCCGCCCGCGTGTGGCCCGCGTGCTCTGGACGAGGGAGCGAGGGAGCGCAGCGACTGAGTCGACTGAGGAAGAGCACGCGATAAAGGGCCGCACGCCCCGCGGAGCGAAGCGGAGCGAAAAAACACAGCTGGCGAGATGACCAACAAACCTGCCCACAGCAAGAGCCCGCTCGACGCACGCAAGAGCCCGCTCGACGCACACAAGAGCCCGCTCTGCCACTCCATCAGGAACACCCGGCGCCGTCATGGTGTTATGTAGTCGTGATTACGGAGAACGCGATTTTGACCATGTACACCACCACCTGGTGCGGCTACTGCAAGCGCCTCAAGATGGGCCTCAAAGGCCAGGGCATCGAGTGGGTGGAGATCGACATCGAGCAGGACCCCGCCGCCGCGGATTTCGTCGGCAGCGTGAACGGTGGCAACCACGTGGTCCCCACCGTCAAGTTCGCCGATGGCAGCACCGCGACCAACCCCACCGTCGCAGACGTGCGCAAGAAGCTGGGTGTCTGACCCTATCCGCGGGTGACCTGATCAGGGGCCGGGGTATAGGCCCAGGCCCTGATCAGGGCGCTGGCGATCGAGATCGATCCGGGCAGACGTAGTCGGGCGTCGTCGACGATGGGCTTGCCGTCCGACCCCATCCACTCTTCCTGCGCTTCGATGGCGGCGATGACCTCATCGCGACCGAACCACTCGGCCGCCGCGATCTCACCGTCGATGAAGTCGAGGGGTTGGTCGGGGTCTGCGGTCACCTCGAAGCCGAGCATGAGCGACCGCGGGAACGGCCACGGCTGGGAGCCCACGTACATCGGATCCCAGGTGTCGAGCCCGACCTCCTCGTGCACCTCACGCAGCACGCACTGCTCGAGAGACTCCCCTGGCTCGACGAATCCGGCAAGTGTCGAGAACCAGCGGTCGGGCCATTGTGCCTGCCTGCCGAGCAAGATGCGGTCGGCGCCGTCGTGGACGACGGTGATGATCGCCGGATCCGTGCGCGGGAACTCTTCTTTGCCGCTGATCGTGTTACGCCGGACCCAACCACCCTTGGCCGGCTCGGTACGCGCACCGTCGACCGGCGAAAACCGGGCATTGTCATGCCAATTGAGGACACCGAGCGCCGTCGAGAGAATGCCCGCCTCGTTCGCGCCGAGGAGTTGCGCACCGCGGCGCGGGTCGTCCTTGGGTCCGTCGATGATGTCGAAGCGCATTGCCCACATGTCGCGGCCCTCTTCGGGGTGCAGACCGAGGAACACCGCTTCCGGCGGCGGTTCGTCGCCGGCGTCCAGGGCCATGATCCAGCCCAGGCCGTCCTCCCCCACCGGGTAGCGGCCGGACGGATCGATCTGAAGCAGTAGCGCATCAGGCCACTTGGCCTTCAGCCGCTGCTCGTCGTGCCTGATCTCATCGGCACGGTCGTACACGGCCCGCGACAACATCGGTGGCATCTCGAACTCAAAGCGCGGCAATCGGTTTCCTCCTGATGGTGCGCGGCAGATGGAGCGGCGTGGCTAGTCCGGCGGGCCTTGCCGAACGTACAGCAATCGGTCGCCGTTCTCGATGGCGTCGACCTTGCTGTCGTCGACGCGGTGCAGCTTGCCGTCGCGGACCACGCCGAGGACGATCTCGGGCAGATGCCGGGGCGAACCGCCGACCTCTTCGGGTTCGATGTCGCGTTCGGCGATGGCGAACCCCTCGTCGGGGGTCAGCAGGTCCTCGATCACCTGCACGACAGTGGGTGTGCTGGTGGCCAGTCCGAGCAGACGCCCCGCGGTTTCGGAGCTGACGACCACGGAGTCGGCACCGGATTGCCGGATCAGGTGGGTGTTCTCGGCCTCCCGGATGGAGGCAACGATCTTTGCCTTGGGTGCCAGTTCTCGCGCTGTCAGCGTCGCCAGCACCGCCGTGTCGTCGCGGTTCGTGGCGACCACGATGGCCGACGCGTGCTGGGTACCGGCCAGGCGAAGTACGTCCGAGCGGGTCGCGTCGCCGCGAACCGTCACCAGTCCCTTGGCGGCGGCGTTGTCGAGGACGGTCTGATCACCGTCGACGACAACGATTTCGGAGGGCTTCTGGCCGTCGGCGATCATCGCCTTGACGGCAGTCTTGCCCTTGGTTCCATAGCCGATCACCACAGTGTGGTTACGCACTTTGCTCCTCCAACGCTGGATCTTGAGGGCCTGCCGCGAACGCTCGGTCAGCACCTCGAGGGTGGTACCGACCAAGACGATCAGGAACATCACCCGCAGTGGCGTGATCACGAGCACGTTGATCAGTCGGGCCGACGGCGTGTACGGCGTGATGTCACCGTATCCGGTCGTCGAGAGCGACACCGTCGCGTAGTACAGACAATCGAGGAACGACAGCTCATTGTCCTGCACGTCCCGATAGCCGTCGCGGTCGAGATAGACGATGAACACTGCGGCGAACAACGCGATCAGCGCGTAGATGACTCGCTTGCTGATCGCGCGCCCGGGGCTCTCCTGCATCGAGGGGATACGCACGACACCGACCAATGCATGGTCGGGCATGTCCGTCAGTTCATCGTCCTTGAAGCGCCGGCGTAGCCGCCCGCCCGCCATCAATGCCTCCCCGCACGGCCACCGAGGTGGAGCCGCAATATTTGCTGTCGCACAGTTGGCGACTGTAGCCCTTTTCGGCAGCGGCGGGCGAGGTGATCGTGCATGGTGTACCCATGAGCAAGCGTGAGCAGAAGTTGCGGCAGTTGGTGTTTCCCGGCAAAAACAAGCTGGCCGAGCGAATGGGGGCGGCGCTGGTCGGTATGGGGGTGTTGCATTTCGTGGCGCCGGCGCCGTTCGACGGCATCATTCCGCCGGAACTCCCGGGCTCCCCGCGCGCCTACACGTACGGGTCCGGGGTGGCGGAGGTCGCGATCGGGGCAGCGATGCTGGCGCCCAGCACTCGCCGACATGCCGGCCTCGCGTCGGTCCTGCTCTTCATCGGCGTCTACCCGGGCAACATCAACATGGTCCGGATGTTCAAGGACAAGCCGCTGCCCTATCGCGTCGCCGCCTGGGGACGTCTGCCCCTGCAGTTCCCGATGATCTGGGCCGGCTGGAAGGTCTGGAAGGCGTAGCGGCCGACGTCCGACCGGTGCGCTGGTACCGGCGAACGCGGTCAATGCACGCCGGACCGGTGTCCGTTGTTCGGGCTATGCGTCCGTGTCCAGCCGCGAGGTGTTGGATAGGTTCTTCGCATGGAAGCACTGCTGATCATCATCATCGCCATTCTCGCGGTCATCGCGGTGGTGCTGTTGTTCAACGTCATAGCGAACCGGCGTGAGCGGCAGGCACGCGAGGCGCAGGGCATCCGGGACCGTGCCTATGCGCCGCGTGACCCCTTTTCCTCGGCAGACGACGACGCAGTGCGCGGGGACCCCCGCACACTCAAGCCCGGCGACCTGGTCGAGGTCCGGGGTGAGACGTTCGCCGTCCGCGGGACGCTGACCTTGTCGCAAAGTGGTTTCTCGTGGACCGAAAACTTCCTGGACACCGGAACCGGCCGCAAGGCATGGGTGTCGGTGGAAGAAGATCCCGACCTCGAGGTCGTCCTCTGGGAAGAACTCTCTGGAGTGACCGCGGCCCCCGGTCCGGACACCATCGACGTCGAAGGCCGCCGCTACACCTCTGACGAGGCCGGGTCGGCGCGGTTCAGTTCCCTCGGCACCACCGGGCTGGCGACGGGAAACATGTCGTATCACGACTACGCCGCCGGCGATGATCGGCTGTCGTTCGAGGACTTCGGCTCCGGCTGGGAGTGTGCCCGCGGTCAGGTACTCGCCCGCGCCGAGTACCGCATCTTTCCCGCCGACACCGGACCGAGCTGACCGTGCAGTCCATCCTCGCGGTGCCGTACGCGGACACCGGAGCCGATCAACTCTCCCTGTCGTTCGACGAGCCGTTGCTGCCTGCGCTGTCGAGCGTGCACTGCGCTTTCGAACGAGTCGGTGTCACACTGCGATTGCTCGGTGCGAGCCACCAGGTCAGCGTCGTCACCGCGGACACCGAGATCGTGGAGACCCTGGCCTGCCTCCCCGGGCGTCGACCGGCATTGCCCCCGAGCATCGACACCGGGAGCATTTCCTTCCGCTCGCGCATCGAACGGCACGATGCCGCGTCGCTCACCACGCTGACCGCAGAGGTGTCGAGCCGGGCCGCCGGGCCGGATTCGCTGATTGGGCACTACCCCGGCCACCCCAGCGCCTTCACGGCGATCATCGCCACCGACCTGGGGCACCGGGCTCGGTGGGATACCTGGCACGCCTATCCGCAGACCGGTGATGTGGTCATCACCTCGAGCGTGTTCGAGGCAGCTCGATGATGGCCTCGCAGCACTCCGCCGGGGGCTACGACCGGCGGCCGCTGAACCGGATTCGCAACGGGATCATCGCGGCCATCGTGCTCATCGCCGTTGCCCTGCTGGCCTTTTCCTGTGTCTCGGGTAAATCAGGGGCCACCGATGCCCGCGCTTACATTCAGCAGAACTACGACCGTGAGACGAACCTCGACGAGCCCTCCGTCGATGCCTACGTCGCCGATGGCACGCCCGAACAGGTGGCGGACGAGATCAGCGCGGTAGCGCAGCCGGTGGACCGGCGAACGGCCACCGACACCACGACCGGGTCCAGCGCCTCCGGACTGTTCTTGCAGTATCCGGACTACCTCGTCGGGTTGTTCCCGTACGAGGGCAACAAGACTCGTGTGATGCTCAGCGATGACTACGAATCCGGCTATCGGCACTACAGCGGATACGTCGGCCCTCTCTGGGTGTCGCGTCCAAACTTCTCCGGTGGCGGCTCCGATTATCGGGGCGGCGGCGGCGGTTCCGGAAAATAGCGCTTCAACAACAGCTGGGAGACAACAGTGGAGTGGGAAATCATGCGGGACAATTTCGCATCGGCCGCGGCATACAGCTGCGTCGGTGTGTTGTTGATGCTCGTGAGTTTCATCGCGGTGGACGTGGTTACGCCAGGCAAACTGCGGCAACAGGTCTGGATCGATCGCAACCGAAATGCCTGCATCCTGGTCGCCAGTAACGCGTTCTCGGTGGCGATCATCATCGTCGCGGCGATCACGGCCAGCCAGGGCGGTCTCGTCGAGGGACTGGTGTACACGGCGATATACACGCTGCTCGGAATCCTCATCATGACACTGACGTTCGTGTTGCTCGACGCGCTCTCGCCCGGTGACCTCGGCGAGGTGTTGATGGAGGACAAGCCCCACCCAGCGGTGTGGGTATCGGCCACCGTCCACGTCGGCACCGGTCTCATCATCGCCGCGTCGCTGCTGTAGTTCGGCCAGTTGACAACCTCCATCACGCCCATGCCACCGCTGCGGCGGGCGGCACGATCCGCACTCCTCGCAGTGGTGTTCATCTGTGCGGCCTGCGGACTCGTCTACGAGCTCGCATTGGTCACGCTCGGCTCGTACCTGATCGGCAACACGGCTACCCAGGCTGCAATCGTGTTGTCGGTCATGGTGTTCGCGATGGGCATCGGTTCGTTGGCCGCCAAACCGCTGCAGAATCATGCGGCCGTCGGTTTCGCCGTCATCGAGCTCGTACTCGCACTGCTCGGTGGTCTGTCGGTGCTGATCCTGTACGGCGCGTTCGCGTACATGTCGCTGTACACCCAGTCGCTGGTGGTCGTCGCGTTCCTGCTGGGGTTGTTGATCGGCGCCGAGATCCCGCTGCTGATGGTGATGCTGCAGCGCATTCGCGCACAATCGGCGGGCTCGGCAGTCGCCGACCTGTTCGCTGCCGACTACGTCGGCGCGCTGGTGGGCGGCCTGGCATTTCCGTTCCTGCTACTGCCCTTCCTCGGCCAGATCCGGGGCGCGTTGGTGGTCGGGATGATCAACGCCATCGCGGGGGCCGCGCTGGTTCTCGTCGTATTCGGACGAGACCTCGGGCGTATGCAGAGGGTGACAGTCGGCGCAGGATCGGTCGGGGTGGTCGCGGTGCTGGTGGCAGCGATGTTCTACGCGAGCACATTCGAGGTGAACGCCAGGCAGGCACTGTATCGGGACCCGATTGTGCTCGCCGACCGGACCACGATCCAGGACATCGTGATGACCAGGCGTTCCCTTCCCGGCAACGGCACCGACACCGACACCGACACCGACACCAGGCTCTACCTCAACGGCGATCTCCAGTTCTCCAGCGTCGACGAGTACCGCTATCACGAAGCCCTTGTTCACCCCGCGCTCACCGAGAAGCGGGAGCGGGTGCTGATCCTGGGCGGTGGCGACGGCCTCGCGTTGCGGGAAGTGCTGAAGTACCCGGACGTACGATCCGTGCAGCTGGTGGAACTGGACCCACGGATGACCGAGTTGGCGGCCGCCGACCCGAGACTGACCGAGCTCAACGGCAATTCCCTTGCCGACGAACGGGTCTCTGTGGTGAACGAAGACGCGTTCAAGTGGCTCAGGCGCAACGCCGAGATGTTCGACGCCGTGATCGTCGACATGCCGGATCCCGATGAAACAGCCACGGCCAAGCTGTATTCGGTCGAGTTCTACGGCCTCATCCGTGCCCACCTGGCGCCCGGCGCGCGCCTGGTCGTACAGGCCGGCTCACCGTATTTTGCTCCACGTTCCTTCTGGTGCATCGGCCAGACCATCGCCGAGGCGGGGATCACCACCGAGTCGTATCACGTCGACGTGCCCTCGTTCGGTGACTGGGGCTTCTTTCTCGGTGCCGCAGGCGACACGCCCCCGGCAGTCGCGGTCGACCCGGCGATTCCTCTGCGTTTCCTGTCGCCCGAGGAGTTGGTGGCAGCTCGTACTTTTCCGCTCGACCGGCCACCACTGCGGATGCCCGCGTCCACGCTGATGCAGCCGCGGATCCTCGAATACTCGCAATCGGAGTGGTCGGCGTACTGACGACGCCTTGCTCGTCACCCCGGACTCATTGCGACCACTTCTCCCGGCGGATCAGTGCAGCCAGCTGGGCGCGATCCGGGAGGTTCGCAGGTTCCAATGTGGTGTTGGACCGGACGTAGTGGAATGCGGCCCGCACCTTCGACAGCTCGGTGCCGGTCAACTCCGCCCAGGCCAATCGATACGCGGCGAGCTGAACGAAGACCGAATGCTCCTGTGCAGCAGTTGGCCTGGCGCCCGTCTTCCAGTCGACGACGGTGTACCCGCCGTCGGGTTCGGAGAACACCGCATCCATCCGGCCCCGGATGATCGTGTCGGCGATGACCGTCTCGAACGGCACCTCGACCTCGATCGGGTTCCTGGACGCCCAGGCAGACCGCAGGAACTGCTCGCGCAAGACCTCGAGGTCGGCGTCCGACCCACCCTCGGCATCCGCGGCACCGGGGAGCTCGTCGATGTCGAGCAGTCGGGTGGCACCGAATCTGCGCTCGACCCAGGCGTGAAAGGCAGTTCCACGGCGCGCCAGCGGATTCGGCTTGAACGGCAACGGCCGTCGCAGTCGCCGGGCGAAGGCGTCTTCGTCCTTGTCGAGTTCGACGAGTTGGCTGACCGACAGGTGCTGCGGCATCGTCACCTCGATCTCGGTTCCGTATTCGCCTGCGCGTTCGGCGAGCAGCACTGCCAGATCGTTCGCCCAGTCGCGGACCTGCGGGTCTTCTTCCAGCAGAGTCGACTCGCCGTCCTCCCCCATGTCGAACAAGGCCGGCTCACCCCGCGATCGCAGTGCCGCCCGGACCAGGTCTGCGCCGCGTTCGGTCCCCGCGCGACGGGCTCCGAGCGGATCGGCGGGCCAGGGCACCCCGGTCGTCAGCATCGCCAGCGGGTTCTCGGCCCCTTCCTCGGGTGCGTCCGCCCACCCCGCGATGGTCATCCCGGGTGCGCCGTCGGAGGAGGTCTCGATCAACCGGCAGGCGATGTCGTGCAGTTCGGTCAGGAAGATGGACGGGCCCCGCGGTTTGTCGCCGCTGTCAGACCAGTGGTGACCGGAGATCAGGAGCGCCCGTTTGGTTCTGGTGAGTGCCACGTAAAGGAGCCGGCGATCCTCCTCCAACTTGCGATTGCGCAGCGCTTCCTTGTGGCCGTCGATTGCCTCCTCGAGTTCTTTGCGATTCTCGAGGTCCCCGAGATCGAGCGGCGGGAACCCCTCCGCCCCGACACGCTCGGCCAGATCGCCTCGCAACTCAGGCGGTAGTTCACGAGCACTGCCGAGCCAGGTGCCGTCGACCTTGCCTCCGGGAAAGATGTTGGCACACAGGTGTGGGATGACCACCACATCCCACTCGAGGCCTTTCGCGGCATGCACGGTGAGGATCTGTACGCGGTCCTCGGCGATCTCGACCTTGCCCGGTTCGAGACCCTTCTCGATGTCGGCAGCCGATTCCAGGAAGGCCAGCAGACCGGGCAGCGTGGCCGCGGACCGTTCGGTGTAGTCGGCGACGTACTCGGCGAATGCGTCGAGATGTTCGCGGCCGGTGATGTTTCCGCGCAGGTCGCGGGCCCGGATCTGGGCCTCGACGTCGACCCCGGTGACCCGCTCGACTTCTGCAACGAGCTCGGGCAACGGTTGCCCGATCCGCGCCCGCAGGATCGTCAACTGATGGCCGAAGGACTTGATCCGGCGATACCCGTCCGGCGAATACCGCTGTGCGGGTCCGGGATCGGCCAGCGCGTCGCCGAGTCCGGCCTGATCGACGGTTTCGGTCGGGACCGCTGAATCGAGTGCACTGTCGAGCTCTTCGAGGCTGGTCATCGCACCGGTGACGATGTTGGTCCCGGCCGCGAGGTCGCGCGCCCTGGCCCAGAGCGCAGCGAGATCTCGCGCGCCGATCCGCCAGCGAGGCCCGGTGAGCAGTCGCACTGCGGCGGTGCCGGCCATCGGATCGGCCATCAGCCGCAACATGGCCACCACATCCTGCACTTCGGGCACCCCGAGAAGACCACCGATACCGACGACTTCGGCCGCGATGCCGCGGTCGGTCAGCTCCGCCGCCAGCGGAGCCGAGTCCTCGTTGCGGCGCACCAGGATCGCCACCGTGGGCGGGACGTCACCGGCCTCGTTGTACTCACGTTCGATCTGATCGACGACCCAGGTTCGTTCCTGGACCACCGTCTCGGTCAGGGCAAGGTCGATGGTGCCCGCGGGCGCGTCATCGCGTGGCCGCAGGATGCTCACCGGGACACCACGCCGACGTAGTTCCTCCGACGCGGCATTGGCCATGTCGAGCGCGTAGCGGGCGTTGCGCCAGCTGGTCAGCAGTTCGAGTCGCTGCGCCTGTGTGCCGTCGCTGCACCGGAAGTCAGTGGTGAAACGAGGCAGGTTGGCCGCGGAGGCACCGCGCCACCCGTAGATCGACTGGATCGGGTCGCCGACCGCCGTCACGGCGATGCCGCTACCGGAGAGAACCCCGGGCGGCGTACCGAACAGGTGCGAGAGCAATACGCGCTGCGAGTGCCCGGTGTCCTGGTACTCGTCGAGTAGTACCGCACCGATGGCGGCGCGTTCGGTCTCGGCCACTTCCGGATGGGTCGCAACGAGTTTCGCCGCCAGCGACATCTGACTGCCGAAGTCGAGGACGTTGGCATCGCGCATGGTCTGACCGAGCGCGGCAACCAGCGGGATCAGCTCACGTCGCTCGTCGATGACGGCCTGGATGTTCCGCAGTTTCTGAGGAGGCTCGGGACGTTGTCTGCCGGTGGGCGGCAAGGTGTCGATGAGTTCGTACAGTTCGTCACCGGCCGCGGCGAGCTGGTCGAGGCCGACGAGGTGCTCGGACAGCTCCCCGTAGAGCTTGAGTACCGATTCGGTGACTCCACCAGGGGTTTTGGGGGTGTTGAGATCGTCCGACCATCCGGCCACCACCGAAAAGGCAAGTTGCCAGAGCTCGGTCTCGCTGAGCAGGGTCGCCGACGGTTCCACCGGCAGCAAGAGCCCGTAGTCGGCGATCAACCGGCCCGCGTATGCGTGGTAGGTGCTGACCTGAGGGTCGGCGGACCGCAATTGGGCACGCAGGGTGCCCTCGGGGTCCCAGCGACCCATCGCCGACGACCCGGCGAGCATCGACAATCGTCTGCGGATACGCGCTGCGAGCTCCTGCGCCGCCTTGCGCGTGAACGTCAGGCCCAGCACGCCATCGGGCTCGACGAGCCGGTTGGCGACCAACCACACCACCCGCGACGCCATTGTCTCGGTCTTGCCCGCACCTGCGCCCGCGACCACGAGCACCGGTTCCATCGGCGCCTCTATGACCTCGACCTGTTCGTCAGTGGGCGGCGGCAGCGCCAGAGCACCGGCCAGCACGCGCGCGGAGATCCTGGGGGTCGTCATCGGGTCAGCCATCGGTCACCGTCCGCCCTTCGAGCTGTGCGGGACAACTCGACTTGAGCGAGCAGTGCCCGCACCCGTCGTTGATGGTGGCGACGAAACCGGGACCGATGCTGCGGTGGGCGGCTGCTCGCACCACCGCGAGCCACTGGTCGACCTGCTCGGGACCCAAGGGTTCCTGATCTCGCTGGGCTGCACCGGTTTTACCGTTCGAGTTGTTGACGTAGACGAGTGCGCCGCCGCCCGGTTCCACCGGTCCCACCTCGGGTACGCCACCGAGACTCAACGCGAGCTGATAGGTGGCCAGCTGAGCGTGATCCTGACCGGCCTGCACCGAGATGGTGCTCTTGCCGGTCTTGACGTCAACGACGACCGGACGCCCCTGTGAGTCCTTCTCGAGCCGGTCGATACGTCCGCGCAGACGAACTTCGGGCATGTCGATGATCTCGCCCTCCGGATCGGCCACCCGGGCGGCCTCGATGCGCGCGTCCACGTCCATCTCGACGCCGACCTCGGTCAGCCCGCTTCGCGAGAGTTTGAGCCACTGACGGAAATTGGTGAGCATCTCCTCGGTGCGTTCGAGTTCGCGCCTGGAGAACCACGGCGCACCGACGTCGACCTGATCCCACACGCGCCGCAGCGCGGCCGTCACGTCGTCGGGTGGGATCTTGCCTGCCACGGCCTGCACCAGCGTGTGTACGAGCGTGCCGGCGACCGCGGGTTTGGAATCACCGTCGCGACCCCCGTACCGTTCCAGCATCCAGCGGAGGGAGCACGCACCGAGCGCTTCGACGCTGGATGGCGAAAGAGTCAGCGGCCCCGATGATTCCGACCACAGCGGAATGTCGGAGCTCGGTCCGGCGAGGCCGTACCACTCGTCGGGGTGCGCGCCGGGGACTCCCGCATCGGCGAGCTCGGCGAGCATGTCCGCGGCCGCCTGCGTACGCGGCCCGGGTTCGCCCGGCGAGGCGCACACCTCGGCACGCAACGCCGCCACCAGCGAGGACAGCGACAACACCCGCCGTAGCCCGGGCTCGATCGGCAACTCCAGCTCCGCTGGTTCTGCGTCAGCCTCATCGAGATCACCACCGACGACGGCCGCGAGTTCACCGACGAAACGCGAGGGCGCGGCGTCGCCGCTACCGTCGTCGACCGCGCTCACCATCAACCGGCTCCGGGCGCGACTGCACGCGACGAGCAGTAGCCGGCGTTCTTCTGCCAACGCCATAGCGGTCCGGGAGATCGTGTCGAGCGCGTCGGCATCGACCCCGTCGAGCAGATCCACCAATTGCCCGGTGCCCAGGATGCTTCCGCGACTGCGCAGACTCGGCCACAACCCGTCCTGTACGCCCGCGACGGCCACCACCTCCCACTCCCGGCCTGCCGCCGCGTGCGCCGACAGAACGGTCACCGCATCCGACGTCGACTGCGCCATCCTCGATTCGGTGGGTATCTGCAGCGCGCTGAGGTAGTCGACGAACCCGCCCAGGGTGGCCGCGGGCAGACTGTCGGCGAAGTTGGCGGCGGCGTCGAACAACGCGACCATCGCATCGAGATCTCGATCGGCCTGCGCGCCGCCGGGGCCGTGGTCGCGGCGCATCACCTGATTCGACCATCGCTGTCCGAGGCCGGTGGCCTGCCAGGCCTCCCACAGGATCTCCTCGATGCTGCGGCGTGCGGCATCCGCGGTCCGGGCGGCGGCGATCACGGCCAACACTCTTGCGAGAGGTCGCCTTTCGATCTCGGTGAGTCCGTCGAGGTAATCGGTCACGTCGACATCGTCACCGGCTCGACCCGTGGTGGACCCACTGACCAGGTCGGCGATCACAGTGCCGGAGTCGCGGTCACGACCGGTCTCGGTCTCGATGCGCCGCACTCCGCGCCGCAGTCGCCGCAGCGCCGCCGGATCGGCCCCACCGATCGGACCCGCGAGCAGTTCGAGCACCTCGGTCGGTTCCAGCGGGCCGTCCACTGCGCGCAGAGCCAGCAACATCGCGGCCACCGACCGCTGCCGCGCCAGCGGGATCTCGCTCGCCGGGGTCATGACGGGGACCCCCGCCGAGCGCAGCGCCCGCCGCAGTGGTGCCATCGCCCGCGGTACCGAACGCACGATGACCGCCATCGACGACCACGGCACGTCGTCGTACAGATGAGCGCGACGCATCATGTCCGCGATGGCGGTGGCTTCTTTCGCGGCGGAACCGTAGATGCGGACAACCGGCGCAGGAGCGTCGGGGGTGTCTGCCTCCGAGCGACGCCGCCGCGGGCCCGGGAGCCGGGCCGCAATTGATCCCCCGAGATCGCTGATGGGCTTGGTCGAACGAAAATTGTTGTCCAGGCGAATGTCCCGATCCGGATCGGCAATATCGTCGAGGAATCCGGAGCTCGCACCACGGAAGCTGTAGATCGATTGATCACCGTCGCCCGCAATGACCGCCTGCGCTGCCCCGGCACCGATCAGGCGGACCAGCGTCGCGGCCTGGGGATCGAGGTGCTGAGCGTCGTCGACCAGCAGATAACGGACCCTGGCGCGCTCACTGCGGAGCAATTCCGGATCGGTTGCGAACGCCGTGAGAGCGGAACCCACCAGTTCGGCGGCGTCCACGGCGGGCGCTGTGGCCTGCGGGGCTTCCAAGCCGACAGCACCTCGCAGCAGCCCTCCCTGCTCGTACTGCCGGTAGGCCTTGCCGACGGCCTGCCACTCGGGGCGTTTGTGCGCGCGCCCCAGCGCGATGAGATCTTCCGGGCCCACCCCTCGCTCGGCAGCGCGCATCATCATGTCGCGCAGCGCCTGAGCAAAGCCGTTGGTGCCCAATGCCGGCCGCAATCGCTCCGGCCAATACTCGGCTCCGTCCTCGATGTCGCCCGCGAGCAGCTCCCGCAATACGGCGTCCTGCTCGGCACCGGTGATCAATCGGGGCGGCGGGTTGTCATGTGCGGCAGCCTGCAGACGCAGGACAGCAAAGGCGTAGGAGTGGATCGTCCGGACGATCGGTTCTCGGGTCGCCCGCGGAGCGCGTCCGGTTGCACCCGGTGTCTGTGCGAGCAGCCGCGCCGTGATCTGCTCGCGAAGTTCGGTGGCCGCTCGCCGGCCGGAGGCGAGGACAAGGATCGACTCCGGGTCGATGTCCGGATTGCTCAATCGCGCGACCGCGATGTCGACGATCAGCGACGTCTTGCCGGTGCCTGCTCCCCCGTGCACCCGGACAGGGCGGAACCCTGGAGGCGTCTCGGTCACTCCGTCGATGAGCTGGGCTGCCGCCGGGGGCCAGCTGCGTGTGGGTGCGGGCACGACCGGCGCCGACACCAGCCGCATCGTCAATGCGGGCACACCCACTCCTTTCCTTGGCTACGACGATGGTGTCACGGAGGACCGACACGGCCGTTCGCGCGGCGTCGGGTCGGTCTCGGCAGGCCGCTCGGCCTGCGGTCAGGCACGATTGTCGTCATGTCTACGTTGAACGTCGAGGTGTTCGGACCGGCCGATGGCCCGTCGGTGCTTGCAGTGCACGGGCTGACCGGACACGGTAAACGCTGGGTGGACCTGGCCGCGGCGCTTCCGCAGGCCAGGATCGTCGCACCCGACCTGCTCGGTCATGGCTGGTCCCCGTTCACTCCGCCGTGGTCGATCGAGGCGCAGGTCGACGCGCTGGCGGACGTGGTCGAGGAATACATCGACGGACCCGTGGTGGTCGTCGCCCACTCGTACGGCGGCGCACTGGCGCTGCACCTGTCCCGTCGGATGCCGGACCGCTTCCGGCGCCTCATCCTGCTCGACCCCGCCATCGGCCTCGAACCGCAGTGGATGGCAGACGTGGCGACCAGCTACATGTCGCATTACGACTACCCCGACGAGGCGGCGGCGCGGGAGGGCAAACTCGGCGAATCGTGGGCGGAACTAACGCCGGAGATCTTGGATCGCGAGATCGCCGATCACCTGATCGACGTCGGGGATCGGGTCAACTGGCGCATCCACCCGGGAATGGTCGTGACCACATGGAATGAGTTGAGTCGCCCATTCGTGCTGCCACCGGCAGACCTTCCGGTCGATCTCGTCCAGGCGATGCACGTGCAGCCGCCCTATGTCACCGCCGATTTCCGCGCGGCCCTCTCGGCTCAGCAGGGTGACCTGCTGACGGTCTTCGACGAGGACTGCGGTCACATGGTGCCGTTCGCCCGGCCAGAACTCACGGCGAAACTCGTGTCGGAAGCGCTGGCCGGGCAGTAAAGTCGGGCTGATCATGGCGCAGATCACCGAAGAACAGGTCGAACGGGTTCGCGAGATCGTCGCCTCGGTACCGGTGGGCACGGTGACCACCTATGGGGATGTGGCAGCTGCGGCGGGACTCTCGAGTGCCCGCATCGTCGGCTGGATCATGCGCACCGACTCCGCCGACCTCCCCTGGCACCGAGTCATCGCGGTCAGCGGCAAACCCGCCCCGCATCTGCGCACCACACAGCTCGAGAACCTCCGCGCCGAAGGGGTTCCCGTGTTCGATGGTCGCGTCGACATGAAAGTCGCGCGCGTCGATCTCACCGAGTCGTAAGCGGCCACCGGCTCATCCGGGTCTGTTATCTGCCGGCGGAGCCAAGGCGCGGAACGCAGCCGCCGACCCGACGGCCACCGAATGCAGGAAGCCGGGCGTCGCCGGTTCACCCTGCTCGTGCACGCGGTGATGAATGGGGCCTGTGACGAAGCCATAGGCGACCCCGGGCGAGAGACCTGTTCCCAATTCGCCGCGACGCCGCGCACGCACGATGATGTCCTTCAGCGCTGCCACGCGTGGGCCGACGAACTTCTCGGTCACCTGGGCGTGGAACTCCGCGTTCCGGCCGAGCTCGGAGATCACGTCGACGGCGAGATCCTCGGGATCTACACAGTCGAACCCTGCCACGGCGGTCACGAATGCCGCGAGGTCGCCGTCCAGGGACCCGGTGTCGACGTCCGGCACCGTCTGACTCAACGACCCGAGCGCGGCCGCAACGAGATCCTGCTTGGTGGGCCACCGCCGGTAGACGGTCGCCGACGACGTCCCAGACCGCTTGATGACCGCACCCATGGTCAGTCCGCCGTACCCATCGAGACGAAGGACTTCCAAAGCCGCGGCGAGGATGGCCTCGTCGGCGGCCGCGCTGCGGCGACGGCCACGGCGGACGGGAGCTTCGTTCGGCGTCATGATCACGACTCTACCGAAAGGGTGTAGTTTCGAAATAGAATCGTTTCGTAATGCGACCAACGCGGGGAGAATCATATGACCACATCCACTCTCATCGAAGACGCCCGCCGATCACTAGGCCGGGTCGGCGCCTTCGTCCCGAACATCCCGTTCGCCCAGCCGACATCGGTCGAGCAGCAGCGCACCGCCGTGCGCCGCCTTGAACAAGCGGGCTTCGGGGCGGCCTGGATCAACGAGGGCGTCGGCGGCAAGGACGTGTTCACACAGTTGGCCGTACTGGCCGCCGCGACAGACGACCTCGTCTTCGGTACCGCGGTGGCCAACATCTGGGCGCAGGCCGCCACAGACCGCGCACGGCGCGTCAGCGATGCTCGCCCAGGCCTTCCCCGGGCGATTCGTGCTCGGCCTCGGTGTGGGATATCCAGATCAGGCCGCCGCGGTCGGCAGGGACTTCAACCGTCCACTCGCGACGATGAGCGCCTACCTCGACGAGATGTACGTTCCGCAGGCGATGACGCCGGCGCCGGGCGACCGTTACCCCCGCATCGTCGCCGCAGGTGGACCGAAGATGCTGTACCTTGCCGGGCGCGACGCCGATGGCGCACTGCCGACCCTGGTGCCACCCGAATACACCAGGCGCGCACGACAGGAACTCGGCCCGGACAAGCTGTTGGTCATCGGGCTCAGCGTCGCCGCCGATGCCGATCCCGATCGAGCGAAGGCGGTGGCACAGCACTTCGCGACAGCCGTGATCAGCCGACCGGGGTCGCCCTACGCCGTCAACCTCGCCCGGCTCGGCTACACCAGCGAAGAACTCTCGGTGCCTGCAGACCGGTTGGTCGACGATGTGATCGGATACGGCGATGCCCGCGCGATCGCCGCGAAGGTCCAGGAGCATCTCGATGCCGGCGCCGATCACGTCCGGATTGCCACGATCGCCGACGATTTCGGCACCGGCGTCGATCAGCTCGAAGAACTCGGGGCACACATGCGGCTGTGACCGCGTTCGGGGACGTTTGATCAGAGTTCTTCGCCTCTTTCACAAATCACTGCGCAGGAGAGCAGTGAAAGATTACGGTCGTGCTGAACGATTGTTCAGAGCACCCGGAGAGAGGCCATCGATGGACTACAACCTGCCCGAGGACATCACCGAGATCCTGCGGGAGATCGACGAGTTCATCGACGCCGAGATCCGGCCGCTGCAGGAGTCCGACGACAACAATCGGTTCTTCGATCACCGGCGGGAGTGGGCGCGTACCGACTTCGAGGGCGGCGGCGTGCCACGGCAGGACTGGGAAGAGTTACTCGGTGAGATGCGCAGGCGTGCGGATGCGGCCGGTTGGCTGCGCTATGGCCTGCCGGCGCAGGTCGGTGGCCGCGATGGTTCGAGTTTCGACATGGCCATCATCCGAGAACACCTCGCCCACAAGGGATTGGGTCTGCACAACGACCTGCAGAACGAGTCCTCGATCGTCGGAAACTTTCCTTTCGCCCACATGCTCATGAACTTCGGCACCACCGAACAACAGGACGAGTTCCTCGAGCCGATGATCCGCGGGGAGGCACGGATCGGATTCGGACTCACCGAACCAGACCACGGCAGCGACGCCACCTGGATGGAGACCACCGCCCGCAAGGTGGGCGATTCCTGGATCATCAACGGCGGCAAACGCTTCAACTCCGGCATGCACAACGCCACCCACGATGTCGTCTTCGCCCGAACCTCGGGTAAAGACGGCGACGCCCGCGGCATCACCGCGTTCTTCGTGCCCACCGATCGACCCGGGTTCTCCGTCGACTTCCAATGGTGGACGTTCAACATGCCCACCGACCACGCCGAAGTGACCATCACCGACGTCGAGGTCCCGGACTCCGCGATCTTCGGCGCCGAAGGCGAGGGCCTCGCCGTGGCGCAGTCCTTCGTGCACGAGAACCGGATCCGGCAGGCCGCCTCCGGCGTCGGCGCCGCCCAGTACTGTATCGACCAGAGCGTCGAATATGCCCGAAGCAGACACACTTTCGGCGCGCCTCTGGCGACCCGGCAGGCAATCCAGTTCCCGCTCGTCGAACTGCACACCGAAGCCGAACTCGTCCGCGGTCTGGTCCGCAAGACCGCCTGGGAACTCGACCGCATCCCCCACATGCAGATCAGCGACCGCGTCTCGATGTGCAACTACCGCGCGAACCGCCTCGTATGCGACGCCGCCGATCAGGCCATCCAGGTCCATGGCGGTATGGGATACACCCGCCACATGCCGTTCGAACACATCTATCGCCACCACCGCCGCTACCGCATCACCGAAGGATCCGACGAAGTACAGATCCGCAAGATCGCCGGATACCTCTTCGGCTTCGCCGGACCGGGTAAACGTCGCTCCAGCGACGCGGGCGATCAGTAGGCATGATCGATCAGAGCGACATGGAACGCCGGCTGGCTGCACGACTGACCGAGGTGTCCGGACACGACACGCAGGTCACCGACCTCGTCCGCCTGACGGGCGGCGCCAACAGCGAGACCTGGTCATTCGTGGCAACCACCGCCGGTGGCGCCCGCCGGCTGATACTTCGGCGGCAACCGGGTGATCCGAACGGCCCTCTCGGGATGGCGCGCGAGTCGAGTGTCATCGCGGCAGCCGAGCGAGCGGGTATCGCTGTTCCCAAGCTGGTGGACTTCGCGGGCGCGGACAGCACGCTGGGCGCCCAGTACCTGATCTGCGAACACATCGAGGGTGAGACGATTCCGCGAAAGTTGCTGCGCGACGAACGATTCGCACAGGCCCGACGCGGGATGGCCGCGCAGCTCGGCCGAACCCTTGCCCAGATCCACGCAATCCCACCCGACTCCGTGCCGGAGCTGCGGACCGTGCCGGCCGGCGGCGTCGAGGATCTTCGGGAGCGTTATCTCGAACTCGATGTCCCGTCCGCGGTCACCGAAATCGCCCTGGCCTGGCTGGCCGCGCATCAACCCGACCCCGTTGCCGAGGCGGTGGTCCACGGCGACTTCCGGAACGGAAACCTCATCGTCGACGAATCGGGGCTGGCGGCCGTGATCGACTGGGAGCTCGCCCATATCGGCGATCCCCGCGAAGACCTCGGCTGGCTGCTCGTGAAGTGCTGGCGATTCGGTACCGAACCCGAGGTCGGGGGCTTCGGCAGCATCGATGAACTCCTGGACGGGTACGCCGAGGTGGCCGGACATCGGCCGGATGTGGACGCGGTGCGCTGGTGGCAGCTCTATCGCACGGTGTGGTGGAGCATCGGCTGCGCCCAGATGGTCGCCCGACACCTCTCCGGCAAAGAGCGCTCGGTGGAGCTGGCGACGATCGGACGTCGGGTGTGCGAACAGGAACACGATGCGTTGCTGCTGCTGGGGTACCCCGCCGACCCGGATACACCGGCTCCACTCCAGCAGAACGAGGCCGATCTGCATGGCCGTCCCACGGCCGCCGAGCTGGTTGATGCGGTCGCCGAGTTCTTGCGCGACTCCGTGGTGCCCGGCCCCGACCGCGAGGTGGGGTTCAAAGCCCGCGTTGCTGCCAACGCGCTGGATATCGTCGGCCGCGAGCTGACAATCGGTAAGGGGCAAGTCCAGGCCGACCGAGAACGATTCGAAGCACTCGGCTTTCGCTCCGAGACCGACGTGGCGCTGGCCATCCGAACCGGAAAGATCGCGGCCACCGACCCCGCGATGATTGCAGCAGTCCGGGCATCGGCCACCGATCGCCTGGCGGTCGCCAATCCCCGCTATCTGGCTCAGTAGTCAGGTCATGCGTCGAGGTTCGCCCGCGCCTTCAGCGCCGACGTCGCGGCGTTGAATCCACACAGTCCGTGAGCCCCCGCTCCTGGCGGGGTGGCAGCCGAACAGAGGTACACGCCATCGATACCCGTGAAGTAAGGGTCGAGGGCCAGGCGCGGCCGAAAGACCAGCCGCCACGGTGTATTCGCCCCTGTCACCACGTCACCGCCGACAAAGTTCTGATTGTCCGCCTCGATGCGTGCGACTGAACGGACACGTTTCGCAACGACACGGCTACCGAAACCTGGTGCGAAACGCTCGATCTGGGCTTCGATCGCCGCGGTGGCGTCACCCGTCCACCCCGACGGCACGTGTGCGTACAGGTCGATCGGATGGACATCCCCGTTGGATCTCCCTGGATCGGCGAGATACTGCTGGCCGACCAGCACGAATGGCCGACTCGGCATGACCCCACGGTGAACGTCGCGCTCGGCGGCGGCGATGTCGTCGAAACTGCCGCCGACGTGCACGGTGCCTGCCGATCGCGACGCGGCGTCGGCCCACGGAATGCCCTCGCGCACCGCGTATGAGATCTGAAAGGCCGCCGGTCCGTGCCGAAAGCGGCGGTACGCCCGGCTGATTCGACTCGGCATGGCAGCACCCGCGATATCGGCGGCAGCGCCGGGTGCGGTGTCGAGCATGACGATATCCGGCGAATCGAGGTCCGCCAGCGACCGCACCTGCACACCGGTCTCGATACTTCCGCCCAGGTCGACCAGCGCTGCCGCCATCGCTGTGGAGATGGCTCCCGATCCTCCTTCTGCCACTGCCCAGCCATAGGTGTGCGCGGCGGAACCGAGCGCCACTCCGATGGCCGCAGACCCCACTGTTCCGAACGGTCGAAACGCATGGGCGACAACACCGCCGAAGAGTGCTCGGGCTTCCTCGGTGGGAAACAGCCGGGCCAGAACAGCTGCCGGCATGGCGGCGAATGCACCGAACCGGGCCAGTTTGATCGGGTGAGCGGGAACATGCAGGATCGGCTTGGTGAAGTCGGTGCTGATGTCCGCGAATCGATCCGACACCGCGCCGAACACCCGGTTCCACGCAGGCCCGGCGGCGCCCAGCTCATCGGCGGTGCGCGATGCCGAGCGATACGCCCCGACCCCGCCTCCGCCGTCGAGAGGATGTGAATACTCGATGTCGGCCGATCTCCACCTCAACCCGTAGCGGTTGAGATCGACGCTGCGCGCGAAGGCATTGTCGAGGGCAAGCGGGTGCGCGAACGAGCACTCGTCGTGCAGGACGCCGGTGCCGGTGTAGTCGCCGCTGCGGGCGCCACCACCGATGAGCGGAGCCGCCTCGAGGACCCGGACCCGCACGCCGGCGGCCGCCAGGGTCACTGCTGCCGAAAGCCCATTGGGCCCGCTACCCACGACCACTGCGTTCGTCATCTGTCCACCCTTCTACGCTCGTCCCCCGCTCAGGCCGGGTCCCACTGCGACGCCAGCTCGACGGCCATGGACCAATTCGCGACCCGGCGTTCGCGATCGGCGGGATCGATGCCCGGCTGCCAGACCGCGCCGGTGTGCCAATTGCGGCGAAGCTGTTGCTCATCGGTCCACAGACCCACACTGAAACCGGCGGCGTAGGCGGCCCCGAGCGCGACGGCCTCGGCCATCTGCGGACGTTTTACCGTCACATCGCAGATGTCGGCGATGGTCTGCATCAGGGTGTTGTTGGCCGTCATGCCGCCGTCGACCACGAGTTCGGTCAACGACATCTCCACACCCGCGGCGGCCAGGTCGTCGTTGAGTGCTGCAACCATGGACCGGGCGGCAAAAGCGTTGGTCTCGAGCGCTGCCCGCGCCAGATGTCCCCGGGTGATGTACGACGTCAGACCCACGATCAGCCCCCGGCTCGCGGACACCCAGTGCGGCGCATGCAGTCCCGAGAAGGCCGGGACGATGTAGCAGCCGCCGTTGTCATCGACCGTCGACGCGAGAGTCTCGATCTCGGCCGGGGTGCCGATGATGCCGAGGTTCTCCCTGATCCACTCGACCAGTGCACCGGCCGTGGGATTCGATCCCTCCAGCGCGTAGCGGATCGGTTGGCCGTCCATCTGAAAGGCCACCGTGGTGATCAGACCGTGTCTGGAGCGGACCAGAGTCGTACCGGTGTTGAAGAGCAGGAACCCTCCGGTGCCGAGCGTGTATTTGGACTCACCGGCCCTCAGCGCCGTCTGTCCCACCAGCGCAGCTTGCTGATCTCCGATCATCGCGCTGATCGGAATCCCGGGGACCGGGGACACCGTTGCCCCCACCTTTGCTCAACGACGGCCTTATCTCGGGCAGGATCTCCGCGGGAATGTCGAAGATCTCGAGCAGGCGCGGATCCCACTGCGCAGTCTCAATGTTCATGAGCATGGTGCGGCTCGCGTTGGTGGGATCGGTGATGTGGAGTCCTCCGTCCACACCGCCGGTGAGGTTCCACACGAGCCAGCTGTCCATCGTCCCGAAGAGGACGGTGCCCTCCGCGGCCGCTGCGCGAGATCCCGGGCATGCGTCGAGAAGCCAGCTCAGACGCGGCGCGCTGAAATAGTTGGAGAGCGGAGCCCCGGTCCGATGCTCGACGTCGGCCCCGATCCCCTGCGCCCGCAGCGACTCCACCATCTCGGTGGTCCGGGTGTCCTGCCACACAATCGCCCGATGCAGCGGGATGCCGGTGTTTCGGTCCCAGATCACCGTGGTCTCACGCTGATTGGTGATACCCAACCCCACCAGCTGACTCGCGTCGATACCGCCCGAATGCAGGGCCTCCGGGATCAACCGCTCCACCAGATTCCAGATCTCGAGCGCGTCGTGTTCAACCCAGCCGGGCTCGGGAAAATGCTGTGTGTGCTTGCGCTGGGCCATCGACACCATGACGCCGCCGCGGTCGTAGATGATGCAGCGCGTCGAACTCGTTCCCTGATCGATCGCCGCGACGTACCTCGTGGTCATGGCAGCTGCCCATGACCCATGGCACGGGAGATCGAACGCGCTGATCCGATGATGTTGTCCAACAGAGGTGCACGCGGTGCGCCGCCCCGTCCACACAGCTCGTCGATGGCGCCCGAAACACCGACCGCGGCCATCACGACCCCGCCCTGGTCGCGAACGGGCGCGGCAATCGTTGCCACCTCCGGATCCAGATCACCACAGCCGCACGCCCATCCCCTGTCCCGGACCTCGGCGAGTTCGTGAGCCAGTTCGGCGCCGTCGGTGATCGTGCGGTGCGTGTGACGATCGAGTCCGCCCGCGACGAGCTCCCGGGCGAGACGTACATCGAAGGCGAGGTGGATCCGGCCCAGAGCGCTCGCATGCGCGGGCACGATCTGACCGGTACGCAGCGACGGGAGACCCACGCCGCTCGCCGACAGTACGTCGTGCACGATCCGCGCCTGCTTGCCTTGGAGCACGCTGATCTGCGTCGCCAACGCGGTCCTGGCCGCGAGAGCGTCGGTCCAGTTCATCGCCCGGGCCCGGACCTCGTTGAGATCCCAGCGGTTCTTTCGCGCCCCGAACGGGTCGTCGGCGAGCCAGTACCCGGCGGTGTCCGGCGTCTGTTCGACGGCGCCGACCGCGACCAGGGTGCGGACCAGTCCGTGCGCCGTCGTCTTGGCGAGGCCGAGGGTTGAGGCGATCTCTGTCAGACCCACCGGCTCGGACCTGGTCGCGAGCAGATGCAGCACCGCGGTCGCGCGCTCCACCGACTGGATCAGACCTGGCACTCTTCGGACGCTACTCGAACTGCGACCGAGGCGTTCGACATTGTCGAACGCGCGCCCTCCTCAGCGGTTGGCTGCCTGCATAACGTGGAAGTCGGATGAGATACGCATCACCCTTCAGGACCCTTCGACGAAGCAGGGATACATGACGCAATACATCGGTGCCATCGATCAGGGAACCACCAGCACCCGGTTCATGATCTTCGACCACGCGGGCAACGAGGTAGCCCGCCACCAGCTCGAACACGAGCAGATCATGCCGCAGGCAGGCTGGGTGGAACACGATCCGATCGAGATCTGGGAGCGCACATCGTCGGTGCTGCAGAACGGCCTCCGCAAGAAGAACCTAAAGGCCGGCGACCTCGCAGCGCTCGGGATCACCAACCAGCGTGAGACCACCGTGGTCTGGAACAAGCACACCGGCCGGCCCTATTACAACGCGATCGTCTGGCAGGACACCCGCACCGACAAGATCGCGTCAGCGCTCGAACGCTCCGGGGACGGCGAGACCATCCGCACCAAGGCAGGCATCCCGCCCGCCACCTACTTCGCGGCCGGAAAGGCGCAGTGGATCCTGGAGAACGTCGACGGCGTACGTGCGGACGCCGAAAACGGTGATGCCCTGTTCGGCACCATCGACACCTGGGTGATCTGGAATCTGACCGGCGGCGTCAGCGGTGGTGTGCACGTCACCGACGTCACCAACGCCAGTCGCACCATGCTCATGAATCTCGAGACCCTGGACTGGGACGACGAGCTCATCGCACTGTTCGGGATCCCCAGGCAGATGCTCCCGACGATCGCGCCGTCGTCGCCCACCGAACCCTACGGTCACACCACCACGACCGGCCCGCTCGCCGGGGAGGTACCGATCGCGAGTGCGCTCGGCGACCAGCAGGCTGCGATGGTCGGCCAGGTCTGCTTCTCGGCCGGGCAGGCCAAGAACACCTACGGAACCGGAAACTTCCTGCTGCTCAACACCGGAGAGAAACTGGTCCGCTCGGACAACGGCCTGCTCACCACCGTCTGCTACCAATTCGGTTCGCAGGCCTCGGTCTACGCGCTCGAAGGCTCGATCGCCGTGACCGGGTCGGCGGTGCAGTGGCTGCGCGATCAGCTCGGCATCATCTCCGGTGCGGCCCAGAGCGAGTCACTGGCGAAAGAGGTCTCAGACAACGGCGGAGTCTATTTCGTCCCGGCGTTCTCCGGCCTGTTCGCCCCGTACTGGCGGTCCGACGCCCGCGGAGATTGTCGGCTTGTCCCGCTTCAACAACAACGCTCACATCGCGCGGGCGACGCTGGAGTCTATCTGCTACCAGAGCCGCGACGTCGCCGATGCGATGGAGAAAGACTCCGGAGTGAAGCTGGAGGTCTTACGCGTCGACGGTGGGGTCACCGCCAACTCACTGTGCATGCAGATCCAGTCCGACGTCCTGGGCATCCCGGTCAGCAGGCCGGTCGTTGCCGAGACCACGGCACTGGGCGCTGCCTACGCGGCCGGGCTCTCCATCGGGTTCTGGGAGTCGACCGAGGAGCTGGAAACCCACTGGAAAGAAGACCGCCGGTGGGAGCCCGAGTGGTCCGAAGAAGTGCGGGCCGAGAAGTACGGACTCTGGCAGAAAGCCGTCACCCGCACCCTCGACTGGGTCGACGTGTGACCGGCCGCCCCGAACTCGTTCCATCCCTTTCGAACTCGAGGAGAACCTCATGACATTGCAACCACTCGCGATCAGCCCCGAATCACGGCGCGCCGCGCTGGAATCCATGACCGAAGGCGAGCTCGACGTGCTGGTCATCGGCGCTGGTGTGGTGGGCGCCGGAGCCGCCCTCGACGCCGCCACCCGTGGGCTGCGCGTCGGCATGGTGGAAGCCATCGACTACGCGGCCGGTACATCGAGCCGGTCGTCGAAGCTGTTCCACGGCGGACTGCGCTACCTGAAACAACTGAACTTCTCGCTCGTCTTCGAGGCGCTGCGAGAGCGGAAGTTGATGATGAACACCATCGCCCCGCATCTGGTGCGGCCCGTGGAGTTCATCTTCCCCCTCGTCACGCCTGCCTACGACCGCGCCTACGCCGGTGCGGGTATCGGCTTCTATGACCTGCTGGGTGCGGGACGCGGCGTTCCCCATCACCTTCGGCACATCGGCAAGCGCCGGACCTTCGACATCTTTCCCGGCGCCAAGCGTGGCAAGATCCGCGGTGGCGTCCTGTTCTACGAGGGACAGGTCGACGATGCCCGGCACACGATGATGCTCGCCCGGACCGCCGCGAGCTACGGAGCACTGTGCGCCTCGAGCGCACGCGTCTCCCGCTACCTCCGCGAAGGCGACCGCGTCGTCGGCGCGCGGATTGAAGACCTGGAATCCGGAGAGCACGTGGACGTCCGCGCCAAGCACGTCGTCAACGCCGCGGGTGTGTGGACCGACGAGCTGCAGGAGATGCTCGGCGAGAAGGGCAAGATGCGCGTCAAGGCATCCAAAGGCGTCCACATCGTGGTCCCCCGCGATCGCATCGACTCCGCCGTCGGACTCATCACCGAGACCGAGAAGAGCCTGCTCTTCGTGATCCCGTGCCCGTGGAGCGAGGACTTCTGGATCATCGGTACGACCGACACCGAGTGGAATCTCGATCTCGCCCATCCGGCCGCGAGTAGCGCCGACCTCGACTACATCCTTGCCGAGGTCAACGTCATGCTGGAGAAACCCCTTGTGCGCGATGACATCGTCGGCGTCTATGCCGGGCTGCGCCCGCTCCTGGCCGGCGAGTCAGATCAGACCAGCAAGCTGTCCCGCGAACACGCCGTCGTCTCGGCCGCACCAGGTCTGACCGTGATCGCCGGCGGCAAGTACACCACCTATCGGGTGATGGCGGAAGACGCCATCGACGCTGCGGTCGAGGGTGTGCGCGGCGTGGAACCCTCACGCACGGCAAGCGTCCCGCTCGTCGGCGCAGATGGCTTCGATGACCTTTGGGAGGCACGTGTGCGCTTGGCCAACGAGCACCGCCTGCCGGTGAAGACGATCGAGCATCTGCTGCGTCGCTACGGCAGCGCGATCAGCGAGATCTTCGTGATCATTGCCTCCGAAACGAAGTTGGGAAAGCCGTTGGCCACCAGCGACAACCGATATCTCGGCGCAGAGATCCGCTATGCGGTCACGCACGAGGGCGCCCTGCACCTCGTCGACATCCTCGCGCGGCGCACCCGTGTCTCCATCGAGACTGCCGACCGTGGCAAGAGCGCCGCAGTCGAGGTCGCGGACATCGTTGCCGGCACCCTCGGATGGGACGACGCGCAGCGCCAGCGCGAGATCGAGAACTACTGCGCCCGTGTCGATGCCGAGATCGAGTCCCAGCGACAGCCCGATGACCGGACCGCGGATGCGGCTCGGATGGGTGCACCCGGCGTTCGTGGATCGGCGGACGTCGCGGACGTATCGGCATGACTCCCACCGATGCTCAGATCTGGCTCTGGGAGATCGTCGGTACCGCAGTCCTGATCCTGATGGGTGCCGGCGTTGTCGCCGGCAACCAGTTGCTCAAATCGACGGTCCACAAAGGCGGCCCGCTGATGATCAACATCGGCTGGGGTTTCGCCGTCTTCGCCGGTGCCTCGATCGCGTGGAAATCCGGCGCCCATATCAACCCAGCGGTGACGCTGGGATTGGCGGTTGCCGACAAGACAGAATGGTCGCAGGTTCCGATCTACATCTGTGCGCAGTTCATCGGCGCTTTTATCGGAGCGATGCTGTGCTACCTGGCGTTCAAGAAGAACTTCGATGCTGAGCCTCATCCGGAGGACACGCGCGGGATCTTCTGCACGGGGCCGCAGGTGAAGCGCTACTTCTGGAACGTCACCACAGAGGTGATCGGAACCTTCGTCCTAGTCTTCTGGATCCTGCAGTCACCCGCGATCTCCGGGAGCGGTGACACGCTCGACATCGGCAACGCCGGACTCGGCTATGCAGGTGTGGCATTCGTCGTCATCGGCATCGGCAACAGCCTCGGTGGTCCCACCGGGTACGCCATCAACCCGGCCCGCGACCTCGCCCCGCGCATCGCCTACGCCCTGATGCCGATCAAGGGCAAGGGCAGCCGCGAGTGGAACTACGCGTGGGTCCCGGTCGTCGGTCCGGTGATCGGCGGCATCCTGGCCGGATTACTGTTCGCCGTGACCAAGAACGTCTGACCCCCGACCTCCGAAAGTGGTGGGTTTCGGCGAGCAAACGCCCAGGTGGGCATCGCCGGAACCCACCATTTTCGGGGTCAGCCTGCGTCTGCGTCGGCCTTAAGGACAGTCTTATGGCTGGGGATGGTCGGTGGTGAGGGTGAGTTCTTTGCCTGTCTCGAAGTCAGCGGCCAGCGCGTCGACCTTGGCGGTGGCGTAGGCGTAGGAATCAGACCCGAGCAGTTGGCGCAATGGGCCACCCGTCGAGCCGGCGATCGCAATGATCGCAGCGGCTCCCTTGACGGGGTCGCCGAGCTGGCCGCCGTGGAGATCGAGGTGGTTCTGCGTCATCTCGCGGATCGATTCGTAGCCCGCCGTGATGGATTCGGGCAGAGCCAGAGAATCGGTCGTCAGGAAGTCGGTCCGGAAGTAACCGGGCTCGACAATCGTGACCTTGCCCCCGAACTCTGAAACCTCTGCTGCCAGTGACTCGCTGAGGCCCTCGAGTGCGAACTTTCCGGCACAGTACAGGCCCCAGCCCGGCATCGCCGTCAGGCCGAGCACCGAGGAGACATTGATGATGTGACCGCTCTGCCGGGAACGGAAGATCGGCAAGACCGCCCGCAGTACATTCCACAGCCCGAAGATCTGGACATCGAACATCTGGCGTGCGGCGGCGTCCGTCGTCTCTTCGACGGCCGCGAGGTAGCCGTACCCGGCATTGTTCACCACGACGTCGAGCCCGCCGAAGCGGTCGGTTGTCTGTCGCACCGCTGCGTCTACGTCGTCGGCGCTCGCCAGATCCACGGCCAGCGCCAGGAGGCGGTCGGTGTCGACTCCATCCAGAGCGGCACGAAGCCGGTCGGTCGAACGGGTCGTGGCGGCGACGTTGTCGCCTCGTTCGAGTAGTTGCTTGACCAGTTCCAGTCCGAGACCTCGAGAGGTGCCGGTGACGAACCAGGTGGTGGGGGTGGCGGCAGTCATGTCTGTTCACTCCTTGTGTGGGGTGCCGAAAAACCCTGTGGCGTTTCGGCCGGTGATTCCAGTCTTGATGCCGCCGCGGCCGCTGCGGAGTGCATATCCGGCCCTGCCCGACCTGGGATCGGGGAACGTAGGACTCCGCGACCCAGGTTGCGGTGAGCCCGGTGCGCCATGATGAATGGGTGAGTGAGGTCAATCGTGAACTCGCCGATTTCCTACGGCGGGCGAGAAGCCAGGTCGACCCGTCCCGGGCGGGTCTTCCCGCCGACGGGCGGGTGCGTCGGGTGCCAGGTCTGCGTCGCGAAGAGGTTGCCCTGCTGGCCGGGGTGTCGACCGACTATTACACGCGGCTGGAGCAAGGCAGGCGCATCACTCCGTCGACGGGGGTCGTCGACGCGATTGCGCGGGCGCTTGACCTCGACAGCGCCGGTCGAGCTCATCTGGGAAACCTGATCGGCCGCCGGTCGGCGTCCGCCCCACGTCGTGCCGCACCCGTGCAGCGAGTCCGCCCCGGGCTCTACCAGTTTCTCGATGCTCTCGAAAACCAGCCGGCTCTCATCCTCGGCAGGAGATCGGACATACTCGCCACCAACCGGATGTCCCGTGCACTGTTCGCCGATTTCGATCAATTTCTGCCTCGCGACCGCAACTACGCCAGGTGGATGTTCCTCGGTGACGAACCGCGAAATCTGTTCCTCGATTGGGAGATCCAGGCACGTGCAGCCGTGGAGAGCCTTCGGTTGGAGGTCGGACATGATCCGGATGATCGAGCCACCCGAGCACTGGTCGATGACTTGATCGACAAGAGTGACGATTTCCGTCAGTGGTGGTCACAGCATCGGGTGTATCAACGCACCTACGGGTCGAAACGGCTGCGACATCCGGTGGTCGGCGAACTGACGGTCGAATACGAGACGCTCACCCTGCCGGACGATCCCGAGCAAACGTTGTTCGTGTACACGACCGAGCCCGGCACCAGTTCGCGGCAAGCCATCAATGTTCTTGCCAGTTGGGCGATCTCCGAAGAAAAGACGACGCCTGACATCGGGACCATTCGCCAAAGCTGAAGGCACTGACGAACTACGTCGCGATAGCGTTCGTGACCGGCGCCTTGGGACTTGTGGTCGGTAGTCAGTCTTGAGGGACGGCGAGACTACCGTAGGACTACCGCAGTTGCCTGCAGCAAGCGACACTGATGCTCGAACACCTTCCCATCCCATCTCACACGCGCCCATTGCTCCCGAAAATGGTGGATTCTGGCGAAGAAAAGCCCAGGTGGGCCTCACCGGAACCCACCACTTCGGGAGGCGGGTCAGGAGTTTGCCAGGACGGGGCGGACCGAACGCATCCGGCGGACGACGAGGTCGACCACTCGGGGGTCGGCACCGAGCGGTTGCGCGACGCCGTCTGCTCCCGCAGCGTGCAGCCGGTCGTGAAACAGTCCGTGTGCCAACAGATATGAGGCGATGAACACCCGCCGGCCGGTGCGAGAGCGCGTTTCGGCGACCACGTCCGCGATCCGCGGACTCGCGGTGGCGACGTACCCCACCGGGACCCGCTCACCGATCATCGCTCCCAGGAGCGTCGCGGCCCGGCGAACCTGACCGAGCGCAAACAGGTCGGACGACCCGGCTGCGGCCAGGACCACCGAGTCACCACGCCGCCAGCCACATTCGGTGAGCCGTCGCGCGAGCACCCTGGCGAGTTCCGGATCGGGACCCAGGGCTCGCGAGACCGACGTCGCCGCGTGACCGCTGGCGGCGATGTGGTCGGGCAGGTCTTTACGGACGTGATATCCCTCCGCCAGAAACGCCGGAACGACGATCGCCGGCCCGTCGACCTCGCGGAGGATCTCTGACGGCGACGGTCCCAGGACGTCGACGAATGCCACACGCGTGGAACCGATCTGCGCCGACACCTTCTCGGCCAGATCCGCGATCATCGCGACCCCGTGCTCCGAACGCGTTCCGTGGGCGACCAGGATCGGGGTCGCGCCGACACCTTGGATAGTCAGCGACTCTCTGATACTCACGTGTTCTCCCCCTCCTCGTACTCGACGTCGACGGACAACCGGTAGCCGCGTTTGACGACGGTCTGGATCATGCGCGAATCACCAAGACCGGCACGCAATCTGGCCATCGCCGTCTCGACGGCATGGGTGTCGTCGCCACCGCCCGGGAGTTCGGTCAGCAGTGCCTGCCGCGACACCACCCGGCCCGGCCTGCGGGCCAGTGCCTTGAGCAGGGTGAGCCCCGCCGGAGACAGGGGCCGAAGCGCGGAGTCGACCATCACAGAACGGCTCCGGATGCTCACGTCATGCCCTGCCACCCGGAACGTGGGGACCCGTCGCGGCAACTCCTCGGTGATGTGCCGGGCAAGTGCGCCCAGCCGGTAGCGTGCCGGACGCGAGGTCGGGACGCGCAACGCGGCAAGCGGCCCAGCGGTGATGGATCCGACACACATCGCGTGCACATCGGTCCGCAACGCCTCGAGCAGAGGTTCGAGCCGGCCGGTGTCCTGCGCGCGGCCCAGCATCGATGCGACGGCCGGGGCACTGGTGAACGACACCGCATCGAGGTCGAAGTTGATGATCTGAGAGATCATCTGATCGATGGCCGTGGTGTCGCGCGGTGGCAGCCACCGGTACACCGGGATCGGCAGCACCTCGGCGCCCGCCTCACGCAGTACCTCACAAAAGTCCGGCAACGGCTCCCACTCGGTGGTCGCACCATGCAACTGGACGCCGATACGAGTTCCCTCGACACCCTCGTCGAGGAGATGCTCGAGGACCTCACTCGACGACTCGTTGGGCGGCGACCACTCCTCGCGAAGCCCTCCGGCCCGGATCGCACCTTTCGCCTTCGGTCCGCGCGCAAGGACCCGCGAGCGCTCCAGCGACGCGATCAGACTCTCGGCGATCCCCCAGTCCTCGGCGGCCTCCATCCAGCCCCGGAAGCCGATACCGGTTGTGGCGACCACGATTTCGGGTGGATCGGCAACGATCAACTCGGTGACCGAGCGCAACTCCGCGTCATCGGCCAAGGGAATGATCTGAATGGCAGGCGCATGCTCGACCTGCGCACCACGTCGCTCCAGCAACGCGGCGAACTCGTCGGCACGGCGCGCAGCCGTGATCCCGATCGTGAACCCGGTCAACGGACCGGTTTCGCATTCGGTTGTGGGATCACCCGCTTTCACAGCACCTCCATGCTTCACGCTATCTGGGCCTGACCTGGATCAGGTTTGCCTGTACACGCACGTCATAGACAGGCAAAGATACATTCTCGTCGCTCAGGCACCGTCCGTCCACCAGGGAGAAGACCTGCTTGAGCAGCGGGGACGCCACAGTGGGCTCGCCGGACCGATCCCCGACCAGGCCGCGGGACATCACGGCCGCCCGCCCGAACGGATCGATGTTGCCGACGGCATACAGGGTCGGCCCGGACTCACCCGCCACGTGCGTATCCGGTACGAGGAACAGCGCTACCTGCTCGCCACCAGGCAAAAGCACCGCGACACCACGTCCCGGCACCAGTTGGCCGAGCCGGCACGCGTCTGTCCAAGTGGTCGCGACATCCGTCGCGCGTGTGTCATCGACGAGACTCATCGTCAGATTCCTCCGTTCGCCGGCGGGCTGCGCCGGGCTGCGGTGTTCCCAACAGTACCGGCACCTTGCGGCCGGCACCCTCCGAGAACTCGATGGTTGGGTCGGGCTCGGCGGGAGCATTGACGAACGAGACGAAACGGGACAGTTTCTCCTCGTCGTCGAGCACCCCCGCCCATTCGTCCTTGTAGCCGGCGACGTGCTCTGCCATCGCCGACTCGAGCTCGGCAGCAATGCCGAGACTGTCATCACACACAACGGCTTTGAGGTGATCCAGGCCACCTTCGAGGCCGGCGATCCAGGGGGCCGTGCGCTGCAACCGATCAGCGGTCCGGATGTAGAACATCAGGTACCGGTCGATGTAGGCGATGAGCGTCTGGTCGTCGATCCCCGAAGCGAGCAGCTGAGCGTGGGCCGGACTCTGACCACCGTTGCCGCCGACGTACAGATTCCAGCCGTGCTCGGTCGCGATGACGCCGACGTCCTTGCCCCGCGCCTCTGCGCACTCCCGCGCGCACCCGGACACCCCGAACTTGATCTTGTGGGGTGAACGCAAACCGCGATAACGCCTTTCGAGGTCAACTGCCATCCCCACCGAGTCCTGGACCCCGTAGCGACACCAGGTGCTGCCGACACAGCTCTTCACGGTGCGCAGACTCTTGCCGTACGCCTGCCCCGACTCCATCCCGGCCTCGACCAGGCGGCGCCAGATCTGCGGGAGTTCTTCGACCCGCGCACCGAAGAGATCGATCCGCTGACCGCCGGTCACCTTGGTGTACAGGCCGAAGTCCTTGGCGACCTGGCCGATGACGATCAACTGGTCCGGCGTCACCTCCCCACCCGGCATACGCGGCACCACCGAATAGGTGCCATTTTTCTGGATGTTCGCCAAGAAGTGGTCGTTGGTGTCCTGCAGCGCGGCCTGCTCCCCCGCCAGGATGTGATCGCTGGACGTCGACGCGAGGATCGAGGCCACCGTGGGTTTGCAGATCTCGCAGCCCGCGCCGGTACCGTGGCGCGCGACCAGGTCGCTGAACGTGCGGATACCCGTGGCCTGCACGATCTCGAACAGTTCGCTGCGTGACTGGGAGAAGTGCTCGCACAACGACTTCGAGATCTCGACACCGGAATCGGCGAGCAGTCTCGTGATCGACGGTATGCAACCACCGCAGGTGGTACCTGCCTTGGTGCAGGTCTTGACGGCCGAGACATCCTGGGCGCCATGGGCTATCGCCCCGCAGATGTCGCCCTTGCTGACGCCGTTGCAGGAGCAGATCTCGGCACCGTCGGGCAGCGCCGAGATACCCACACCTTCTCCGGCGGCCGGCGCGATCAGCGCTGCCGGATCACCGGGAACAGGACCGCCGACCATCGGCTTGAGCAGCGCGTACTGCGTGGCGTCCCCGACCAGGACCCCGCCGAGCAAGGTCTTCGCGTCGTCGGAGACGACGACCTTGGCGTACGTCCCCGCCACGGGGTCGTTGAAGACGACTTCGAGGGCGCCTTCGGTGGCACCCATCGCGTCACCGAAGCTGGCCACGTCCACACCCAGCAATTTGAGTTTCGTCGACAGATCGGCGCCCGGGAACTCCGAATGCCCTCCGAGCAGACGGTCCGCGACCACCTCGGCGGTGTGGTAGCCGGGAGCCACCAGCCCGTAGCAACGACCGTTCACCGCCGCGACCTCACCGATGGCGTAGATGTCCGGGTCGTCGGTCCGGCAGCCGTCGTCGACGAGCACGCCGCCACGCTCTCCGACGGCGAGTTCGGCGTCGCGGGCCAACTGATCACGCGGCCGGACCCCGGCCGAGAAGACCAGCAGCGCAGCGTCATCGATGGTGCTCTCATCAGACAGGGTGACGGTCATCATCCCGTCGTCGTGCTGCTCGATCGCACTGGTCCCGACGCCGGTGTGAACGGCAACCCCGAGCCCCTCCACGAGATTCGCCAGCAGCGCCCCACCGCCCTCGTCGACCTGCAACGGCATCAGCCGGGGCGCGAACTCGACCACGTGCGGTGCCAGCCCCAGGAGTTTGAGAGCGTTCGCCGCCTCGAGACCGAGCAGACCACCGCCCACCACCACGGCTTTCGCTCCGTCCGGTGCAGATTCCGCCCGCGCCCGGATCTGGTCGAGGTCGTCGAGGGTGCGGTACACGAAACAGTTTTCCGAATCCGAACCGGCGACCGGCGGCACGAACGGGTACGAGCCGGTGGCCAGCACGAGCGCATCGAAGACGATGCTGGAGTCGTCGTCGAGCACCGCGGTCCGCGCGACCCGGTTGATACGCGCGACGCGCCGACCGGTCAGCAGATTGACCAGAGGGTCACCCGGATAGGTGTTCCCGTCCAGCGCCAATGCAGCGGGGTCCCAGCTGTTGACGTAGGACGACAGGCCCACCCGGTCGTACGCGGGCGCGGCTTCCTCGCAGACGACGACGATCCGCCATTGGTCGGTGACGTCGCGTTCGCGCAATTCCTGCACGAATCGGTGTCCGACCATTCCGTGGCCGACCACGACCACTGTCTTGCTGGGCATATCTACTCCTTGAATTAGTTCAGGCATCTGCGGTCGCGAGCCATTCGCACAGTCCTTCGACCACCGATTCACAACTGCCACAACCGGTCGTGGCACGTGTTGCCTCTGCCATCGCGAGCGGGTTCCGCGCCCCTTTACGCCAGGCGTCGGTGAGGTTCTTCTTGGACACCGTGTTACAGCGGCAGATGATGGCCTCGCCGGGCATCTGCGCCGGGCTCGCCGATTCGGTTGCGCCACCGGTCAGATGACCGAGCAGCAGACGCATTCGATCGGTGGGCACCGGCGCACCCGAATCGAACAACTGGGTGATCGTCCCGACCACCTCCGGGTTACCGAGCAGCACCGCGCCTACCAGGCGCTCCTTACGCACGACGACTTTGGCGTAACGGCCTCGATGCGGATCGGAGAGGGTGAGCACCTCTGCCTCGAGATCGCCCGGATCGGTGTCGACCTCGCCCATCGAGGCCAGATCGATGTCGTGGGCTTTGAGTCGCAGGATCTGCTGCGTGCCGTCGTATCCGGTCGGTTCGGAGGCGAGCAGGTTCTGTGCCACGGTCTCGGCCATCTCCCACCCGGGTTGCACCAGGCCGTAGACGATATCGCGATGCTGGGCGCATTCACCGATCGCGAAGACGGCTCGATCGCTCGTCCGCAGATGATCGTCGACGAGGATGCCGCGTTCGGTGGCGATGCCTGCTTCCGCAGCGAGCTCGATGTTGGGTGCGATGCCGGCGGTGACGATCACCAGATCCGCTCCCAGCGTCGAGCCGTCGGCGAGGACCACTTCACGGCCGGTGCCGGGGGCATCGCGTACCGCGGTCACCCGTGTTCCGAGCACCACGTCCATCCCGATCTCACGCAGCACCCGAGAGAGCACCGCGCCACCGGCGGCATCCATCTGCTTCTCCATCGGATACGCGCGCGGATGGACCACCGTCACCTGGGCGCCGCGCAGCAGTGCACCGCGAGCGGCCTCGAGACCGAGCAGGCCGCCGCCCACTACGACGACCCGGGTGTTCTCTTGCAGCGCCGAGACGATGGCCTCGCAGTCGGCGAGGTTGCGGAAGGCGATGACGCCAGGGATCGGGGTGCCGGTGTCTGTCGTCGCGCCGGCGATCGGTGGGATGAAAGCGCGGCTGCCGGTGGCGAAGACGAGGTTGTCGTACTGATGCACGGTGCCGTCGTCACAGCGCACGTTCTGCGCGTCTCGGTCGATCGAGGTGACCCGCACCCCGGTGTGGGTCTGCAGGTTGCGCTCGGAGTACCAGCCGGCCGCGCGAATCATGGTGTCGGCAGCGCGGATGCGGCCGGCGACCACATTCGACATCAGGATGCGGTTGTACGCGGCGTTCGGCTCGTCACCGATGACGACACTGGTCACCTGGGCGCCGGTGGGGTCGAGCCGGTGCAGTTCTTCTTGCAGACGGGCCCCGGCCATCCCGTTCCCGATGATCACAACGCGCTTGCTCATAAGACCTCCAGTCGTACTGCGCAGGCCTTGAACTCAGGCATCCTGCTGGTGGGGTCGAGTGCCGGATTGGTCAGCAGATTGGCGCGCTGATCCCCGGCATAGTGGAACGGGAGGAAGACTGTGTCGGGTCGCAGCGAGTCGACGCAGCGGGCCGCGGCTGTTGCCGATCCGCGTCGCGAGGTCAGCACAACCTGTGCGCCGTCAGCGATCCCGAGCCGCTCCGCAGTATCGGTGTTCACCTCGACGAACATCGGTCCCGCCGCGTCCGCGAGGGCCTTGACGTGCCTGGTCTGCGCACCGGACTGATAATGCGTGAGCACCCGGCCCGTGGTGCACACCAGCGGGAATTCGGCGTCGACCGGCTCGGTGGGACCGTGGTGGTCGACGGCGATGAACTTCGCCCGGCCGTCGTCGGTTGCGAAGCGCTGCAGAAACATCCGCGGGGTTCCGGGGTGCCCGACCTCGGGGCACGGCCAGTGGATCGCCTCGTCGTTGTCGAGCCGGTCGTAGGTGACACCGGTGTAATCGGCAGGTCCGCCCGCCGAGGCCCTGCGGAGCTCGTCGAAGACCTCACGGGGATCGGTCGGGAAACGCTCTGCGGGCTGCCCGAGCCGGATGGCCAGTTCCGAGAGCACCTCGAGCTCGCTGCGGGCCCCATCGGCGACCGGCACCGCCTGCCGCCTGCGCAGCACGCGACCTTCGAGGGAGGTCATGGTGCCCTCTTCCTCGGCCCATTGCAGTACGGGTAGCACGACGTCGGCCATGGCAGCGGTCTCCGAGAGCAGGAAGTCGTTGACCACCAACATGTCCAGCGACGCCAGCCGATCGACGACGTGCCCGGCGCGTGGCGCTGACACGGCCAGGTTGGCGCCGTGCACCATCAGCATCTTGGGGCCGCCCGGTTGGCCGAGCGATTCGAGCAATTCGTACGCGCTCTGCCCGGGTCCGGGCAGATCGTCGGGGTCGATACCCCACACCTTCGCGACATGCGCCCGCGCGGCCGGATCGGCGATCTTGCGGTAACCCGGAAGCTGGTCGGCCTTCTGCCCGTGCTCGCGGCCGCCCTGCCCATTGCCCTGGCCGGTGATGCAGCCGTAGCCACTGCCCTTACGGCCACACAGCCCGAGCAGCAACGACAGCCCGATGACCGCGCTGACCGTGTCGGTTCCCGTCGAATGCTGTTCTGCGCCACGAGCCGTGAGCACGTAGGCACCGGTTCCGTTGTCCCGGGCCGCGGCGAGCAATGCCACGGTCCGGCGCATCGCGGCGACCGGCACCCCGGTGACCCGCTCGGCCCGCTCGGGCCACCACTGGCCGGCAAGACGCCAGAAGTCGTCGAATCCGGACGTGCGGTCGGCGATGTAGTCGAGGTCGGCGTAGCCCTCGGTCACAGCGATGTGAGCCATTCCCAGTGCCAGCGGCAGATCCGTGCCCGGGGCCAGCTGCAGGTGCACCCCGCCGTCGGCGACCGCGCGTTCGACGGTGGCGGTTCGCCGCGGATCCGCCACCACCAGCCCACCGGCCCGTGCGGCGGTCATCAGGTGACTGACCATGGGTGGCATCGTCTCCGCGACGTTGCCGCCGAGGATGACGATGGCCCGCGCGGACCCGATGTCGGCGAGCGGAAACGGCAGGCCGCGATCGAGTCCGAACGACTTGATCCCGGCGGCAGCCGCGGAACTCATACAGAACCGTCCGTTGTAGTCGATGTTCGACGTGCCCAGGGCCACTCGTGCGAACTTGCCCAGCTGGTAGGCCTTTTCGTTGGTCAGCCCGCCGCCGCCGAAGATTCCGACAGCGTCGGCGCCGTGCTCCCGACGCGCTCTGGCAAATCCCGACGCGACCACATCGAATGCGTCGTCCCAGGTGGTCGGGGTCAAGACGCCGTCGCGGCGTACCAGGGGCGTTGTCAGCCGGTTGGGGTTGCGCAGTACATCGGCTGCGGTCCAGCCTTTTTGGCACAACCCGCCCTTGTTGGTCGGGAACTGCCGCGGGGTCACCTCGGCGTCAGCGGCGCCTTTGCCGCTGATGCTCATCGCGCACTGCAGACCGCAGTACGGGCAATGGGTCTTCGTCCCCACCGGGGCCGCCGCGACGGCGGGGGCCGACAACGCCTCCGCGGTCACGGGATGACGGGCGCCGGGTTGGCAGGATCGGCGGTCGGGGCTTCGGAAGGCGCGGCACTGTTTGCGGGTGTTTCGATGGAGCGCCGCACGTAGAACCACCAGGTCACCAGCGCGGCGACCACGTAAAAGGCCATGAAGATCGCGAAGGCCTGCGTCGCAGACTGATTGGACTTGTAGCTGTCCCGCAGCACCAGGTTGATGGCCACCCCGCCGAGGCCACCGAACGCGCCGGCAATGCCGATGAGAGCACCGGACATCGAGCGAGACCAGTTGGCCTTGCCGATCGTGTTGAGCCCCGGATTGATTTTCGCCTTGTGCTCCCAGATCGCCGGGATGATCTTGTACACCGAACCGTTCGCGATACCGGAGATGATAAACAGCAACACGAATCCGACCACGAACGCCGTCAAGGTGCCGCCGGTGATCTTCTTGTCGTTGGCGTCGGACATCGCGCTGGCCACCACAAGGATCGACGACGCCGCGATCATCGACGCGAAGCAATACATGGTGATCTTGCCGCCGCCGATCTTGTCGGCGAGTTTGCCGCCGTACGGGCGGGAGATCGAGCCCAGAAGGGGTCCGATCCAAGCGATCTGGGCTGCGGCGAGGGCAGGTTTGGTGGCGCCGTTGGCGGTGAACGAAATGTTCAGCACCTGGCTGAACGCGAACCCGAAGCCGATGAACGAGCCGAAGGTGCCGACATACAGCAGCGAGATCAACCAGGTGTCCTTGTACTTCAGCGTGTCGAGCATCGCCCGGCCGCTGGAGGTCTGGTGGTCCAGGTTGTCCATGTAGATGGCCGCACCGACACCGGCGATCGCGAGCAACACCAGGTAGATGGCACAGAGGATCTCGGGTTGGTCGGAGGCGATCCAGATCACGAAGAGACCGACCAGCTGGATTGCGGGGACACCGATGTTGCCGCCACCTGCATTGAGACCGAGCGCCCAGCCCTTGAGGCGCTGCGGGTAGAAGGCGTTGATGTTGGTCATCGACGAGGCGAAGTTGCCACCACCGAAACCGGTCAGCGCAGCGACGAAGAGGAACCAGCCGAACCCGAACTCACCGGGGTTCATCATCAGCATCAGGGTCAGCCCGGTGGGGATCATCAGGACGACCGCGGAGAAGATGGCCCAGTTGCGTCCGCCGAAGATCGCGGTGGCCTGGGTGTACGGGATTCGCAAGCAGGAACCGACGAAGGTCGCGGTCGCGCCGATCACGAACTTCTGGTCGAGGCTGATGCCGTATTCGGGACCCATGAGCAGCGCCAGCGCGGAGAACATGGACCAGATCGAGAAGCCGACGTGCTCGCAGATGATGGACCAGACGAGGTTGCGCTTGGCGATCGCGGCGTTGCCGTTGTCCCACGCCTCGACATCTTCTGGGTCCCAATCAGTGATGTAGTGCTTTCGTTTTGTGCCCGAAACGGTCACAGGAGTCCTCCTCGTAGGTCCGGCGCACGGGCCGGGTTGACTTGAGGAGAACGGTAGGAAACCGGTGTTGCCGCAATTTTGCAATCAGTGACCGAACAATCACAGTGTTCTCACACCTCCCTGGCGGCAGAGGTGAGATGAGAGCCCGAAAACGTCGGACAGACGCCGGAGAATGCCGGCATCACTGCAGATCAGAAGGTGTTAGACCAGGAACCGGACCATGTCGGAGACTCGCTTGAGGCCCGGTAGGGCCCCTGCGGTGGATCTCGGATGTAACGCGTGCACGGCCAGCCTGAACATCACGGCCCGCAACATCATCTGCGGCCACTCGGGCAGATCGCCCCACCGTTCGATGAGGGCGTCGTCTGCTCCACCCCACGCGAGCGCATCGACGACGACCACTGCCGCGGCCCAGGACGCCGGTCGCCAGTACGGCGTGATGTCCGTGATCCCGGGCGCCGCCGCACCGGCGAACAGGACAGTGCCGAACAGGTCACCATGCACCAACTGCGACGGTGACTCGACCTTTTTCCGCAGCGTGGCCAGGTTGTGCAGGATCTCCAGGCTGGTGACGCCGTCCGGCGACGTCGGATCGCCCATCCCGGCGGCTCGGGCCGATCGCATCGGGACGTCGTCCCAGGCGGCCCGATCGGACGCGGTGAACACATCGACGTCGGTGTAGGGCGGCGCTGGTGGCTGCATCAGGAATCGCGGACGTTCCAGATCTGCGGTGACCTCGTGCAGGCGATCCGCCAGCGATACCACCTCGTCGTAGCGAGGTTCAGGGGTACCGGCGATGTAGGTGTCAGCGCGCCATCCCGACACCACGTAACGCCCGTCGGAGGATCGCACCGGCCGAGCGATCCGGACGCCGTCGACGTAGAGGGCCTCGCGGACCTTTGCCGACCAGGCCGCACGCGCATGATCGGGTACCAACGACAACACGGTCTCGCCGATCCGCCAGCCGCCTTCCCAACCGTCGCCGAGAGCCACCACGGGATTCTGTGTCAGTCCGAAGGTCTGCAGCACATGCTCCGGCGGCTCGACAGAGATCAAGTCAGAGGTCACGCTGTCGAGGTTACCGGCGCGAGGCGCCGGAGCCCCGCAGGCGCTACGAGTGTTCCCGCCTCGAATCGTCGCGCACTCGGCAAGAGTCGGATCAGTAGACGGGCAGGGTCGAATCGACCTGCTTCGCCCACGCGGTGATGCCGCCCTGCAGATGGGTGGCATCGGAGAAACCGGCCTTCTTGACCGCGGCCAGCGCCTCCGCCGACCGGATGCCCGTCTTGCAATAGAGCACGGCGGGGCGGTCATGCGGCAGTCTCGCCAGCCCTTCCCCTGACTCGATGTCGCCCTTCGGGATGAGGGTCGCGCCGTCGATCTTGACGATCTCCCACTCCACGGGCTCGCGCACGTCGATGAGAGCGATGCGCTCCCCGGAGTCGAGGCGTTCCTTCAGTTCGACGGCTGTCAGCGTCGAGTCTGCGGCCGCGGACACACCGTCGTCCGAGACGACACCGCAGAAGGCGTCGTAGTCGATCAGTTCCGTGATCTTGGGCGCCTGCGGATCCTTGCGGAGATTGATCGTCCGATAACGCATGTCGAGTGCGTCGTACACCATCAGTCGCCCGAGTAGGGTCTCGCCGATTCCCGTGATCAGTTTGATCGCCTCGGTGCCCATGATCGAACCTATTGAGGCGCAGAGGATTCCGAGAACGCCACCCTCGGCGCACGACGGCACCATCCCGGGCGGCGGCGCTTCGGGGTACAGGTCGCGGTAGTTCAATCCGAGGCCATCCGGGGCGTCCTCCCAGAACACCGACGCCTGCCCCTCGAACCGGTAGATCGAGCCCCAGACGTACGGCTTGCCGGCGAGTACTGCCGCGTCGTTCACCAGGTATCGGGTGGCGAAGTTGTCCGTGCCGTCGACGATCAGGTCGTACTGCTCGAAGAGTTCGATGGCGATGTCGTTGTCGAGGCGGAACTTGTGGGTGTTGACTGTGACCAGCGGGTTGATCTCCACGATGGAGTCACGGGCGGAGTCGGCCTTCGGCCGGCCCACGTCGGACTGCCCGTGGATCACCTGACGCTGCAGGTTCGATTCGTCGACCTCGTCGAACTCCACGATGCCAATGGTCCCGACGCCTGCCGCCGCGAGATAGAGCAGGGTCGGGGATCCCAGCCCGCCCGCTCCGATGACGAGAACTCTCGCGTTCTTGAGGCGCTTCTGACCGTCTACCCCGATATCCGGGATGATCAGGTGCCTGCTGTAGCGGGCCACCTCATCGCGGGTGAGTTCTCCGGCCGGCTCGACCAACGGGGGCAATGTGGACACGGGCGGTCTCCTCACGGTCTCGCGCGATCAGCGGACGACCGTCGATCCGGTCGTCTCATCTACTACCTGCAACGAGTATGCGCCCGCCAAGATTCCGCCAGGTGCAACGCGTCGCACAACAGTCGGGCGGGTGGGATCACCGATCCGGGAACGGCCATGGATTCGGCGTGCAGACGTAGCTGCGGTTGGCCTTCATATCCGGATCGAGCGCCATGATCTCACTGTTGGCCGTTCCGAAGGTCTGCTGCATCATGATCGGTGCCAGGGCCCCGTTCACCTTGCACGGCTCGTGATTGACGAATCCGATCGCGTGCCCGACCTCGTGGTTGATCAGGTACTGCCGGTAGCCGAGGTCGTCGCCCTGGTACGACGACGCGCCGCGGACCCAGCGGGCCTCGTTCAGGGTCACCCGCGACTCGGGTGGGTAGTAGCAGGACGACTCGAGTTGGATCTCGTACCCGCACAGTTCCCGGGTGGTGTCCGGGGAGGTCAGGGTGACGCGAAAGTCCGGTTCACCGCTGTCGATGCGGCGGAACGAGAACTTCCCGTCCCCGATCCAGCTCTTCGGGTTGGCGAGGGTGGTGTCGACGAACTTCGCGTAGGTCGGGTCGCCGCCGAAGTCGCCCGACGCCACCCCGTTCTCGACCTCGACCGTGTACGTGAACTCCTGGCCACCGGTTCCGATCCGCGGGGTCGACCCGGGGACGACGTGATAGCCCTCGGCACCCTTCGCGGTGAAGGGCCCGCCGTTCGGCAGGGCACCGGCTGGCAGCTGCTCGGCCTGGACCTGCGCCGGCGGGGCGCCGATGGCGGTGGAGACGTTGTTGACGTCGGTGTTGCGGACCGCATCCGGATCGGAGTCTGCCGCTCCACTGGAGGCGCCATCCTGATGGGACTGCACGGTGACCACGATCATCACCACAGTCAGGACCACCAGCACCGGAATCGCGTACGCCCGCCACCCGTAGGTGCTGACGAACCGCCCGATCGCGCTCTGCTTCTTGCGGTCTTTGTCGCGGTCGGCGCGCTGGCGTCCGGGGTCTTCCGTCGGGTCCCACCGAGCGCGCAGAGGCTGGTCCGGGGCAGGCCGCCCCGATGTCGGCTGGTGGACGTCGGTCCGCTGATTCGCGAGCCGAGCGTCCGCCTCGGCCTCGCGGCGAGCGGCGCGCTGAGCTCGCTCGGCGCTTCGACGAGCTTGTTCGGCATGGTCTCGGCCACCAGCAGCGGTGTCGGTACGGGCACGCCGACGACGCGGCGGATCACCCTGCTGCGGGCCTGGGTCAGCCGGCGCGTCACGGGGTGCGCGCCGCGTGCCCGTGGGCCCCGAACCTCCAGCACCAGTCACCCGTAAACCTTCTCACAAGGACCGGCCGTTACCCGGCAGGCACAACCACCGGTGGCGGATATCGGCAGCAGATATACGCTCGGGCCATGGACAAATCGGCCGCCGCGGGCACAGGTGTGAACGCACCCACGACAGGTGGGCCCCGGCGCAGCGTGCGCATGCCACGCAGTGCCCGGCGGTTACAGCTCCTCGACGCGGCCAGCGAGATCTTTGTCGAACGGGGCTATCACTCGGCGGGTATGGACGAGATCGCGGTACACGCGGGCGTCAGCAAACCTGTCCTCTACCAGCACTTTCCCAGCAAATTAGATCTTTATCTCGCCGTACTCGACTCCCACGCGGAATCGATGGTCAACCGAGTCACCGGCGCCCTGCTCAGCTCCACCGACAACCGTCATCGCGTTCGCGCGGCGGTGCAGGCCTTCTTCGATTTCATCGACGAGGACAGCCAGGGATACCGGCTGATCTTCCGGTCGGACGCACTGGACCCCGCGGCGATCCGCAGGGTCGAAGGGGCAACGGAAGCATGTGTCGACGCCGTGTACGGACTTGTCATGCACGACTCGGGACTCGACCCACATCGCTCGCGGATGCTCGCGGCAGGACTGGTGGGCCTCAGTCAGGTCAACGCCAGGCACTGGCTCGACGCCAAGCGCCCGGTGACCAAAGAAGAAGCCGTCGACATCACGGTCACAATGCTCTGGGGCGGATTGTCCCGAGTGCCCATGCAACAGTCGAACGGCTTCTCCTGAGGGATCAACTCACGCGATCTCAGATCGCGCCGAAGCCCACTTTCCGGGCGTCGGAGACACCGACCTCGACGTAGGCGATCTTGGTGACGGGGATCAGGTAGCGAGAACCCTTGTCGTCTTCCAGACGCAGCAGCTGCTCGTTGCCTGCCAGTGCCGCCTCGACCGCGGCGTGCGCTTCATCGCTGCTCTTCTCGGTGTGTACAACCACTTCGCGAGAGCTGTCGGTGATCCCGATCTTCACATCAACGGCCACAAAATCCTCCACAGATATACATTCGAACTCTCGGGTCTAACTCTGCTGTTGCAATCCTGCTGGCCTGAATCTAGCCCCACAGGCCTTCAGGCGGACAGTCAGCCCAACCCCATATCCGCCATGCGCTGTGCATGCCGATCCTGGATCGAGCCGAAGAAGTCCACGATCTGGTTGAGGTCGGCCTCGACGGAGAACAACAGCTCGGTGAGTGCCTCCTGCCCGGCCAGCACGTACTGGGTCTGGGTGATGGCCTCACCGAGCAGCCGGCGGCCCCACAACGTCAGGGGCGAGGAGAGCGCCGGGTCGGCCGCGACCGCTTCCCGGATGGCTGCCACTGCGAACTCCGAGTGTCCGGTCTCGGCCATCACGGTGCGCACCACGGCCTCGGCGTCCTTCGGCAGAGTGCCCGCGATCTCCATGTAGAAGTCCGCAGCCAGACCGTCGCCGACGTAGGCCTTGACCAGCGATTCGTGCCAACTGCTCGGCACCGTCGAGGAGTGGTACTTCTCGAGCACCGGCGTGTACGCGGCAATCGACTCGTAGACGTCGACGCCACGAGCGGCCAGCGCCTCCTGCAGGATCTCGAAGTGACTCATCTCGGCGGCGGCCATGCTCGCCATCTCGACCCGGCCACGCATGTCGGGCGCCATCGTCGCCTCCGACGCCAAGCGGTAGAACGCGGCCAGTTCGCCGCAGGCCAGTACCCCGAACAGTTCGGTAATACCAGGATGGGAGGCTGACGATCCGGCCGCGACTTCGGACACTGGCGGCTGCGTTTGTGAACCAGACGACATGAGAGCAAGTGTAGTCAGCACGTCGGAAACGGGCACTGCGGACGACGTCCCGGGCCCTGCAATCGGGAGTGTTACACGATGCGATGTCACCACCTGGTCGGGGGCCACGTACACTGCCAGGGGTGAGCCGTGCGCATGAGCCGGCTCGCAGGAATTTGTGCGCGCACCGATGGCGGTCCGATATCTGTTGGGCCCGATTTGACCAGATGCAGGTTGCCCGAGTCCGCCTTTGCACCGCGGCCAGTGAGCTGATCTGACGGTTGATCTTTGCAGTGCGCGCGGGAGCACATTGCGAAAGGCAATCAACTGAACATCGAACAAGAAGCCAAAAACACCGCCTTGGACGACATCGTCGAAGAAGAGCACGTCATCGTGGAGGCAGACCACGTCTCCCCCACGTTCGCCGAGCTCGGCGTCCGGCAGGAGATCGTCGACGCCCTCACCGCCGACGGCATCACCAACACCTTCGCCATCCAGGAACTGACCCTGCCGCTGGCGATGGCAGGCGACGACCTGATCGGTCAGGCCCGCACCGGAATGGGCAAGACCCTCGGTTTCGGCGTACCGCTGTTGCAGCGGGTGTCGCAGGCGACGGCCGAACCCGGCGAGCGCGGCATCTGGAAACTGGACGGCACCCCGCGAGCACTGATCATCGTGCCCACCCGCGAACTCTGCATCCAGGTGACCGATGACCTCGAGATCGCGGCCAAGGGCCTCCACGTCGACACCGCGGATGGCCAGAACCGGCCCATCCGGCTGCTGTCGATCTTCGGCGGCAGGCCCTTCGAACATCAGATCAGCGAGCTCAAGATCGGTATCGACGTCGTCGTCGGCACCCCCGGTCGTCTCCTCGACCTCGCCCGTCAGGGCCACCTGATCCTGGGCAAGGTCCAGGTGCTCGTTCTCGACGAGGCCGACGAGATGTTGGACCTGGGCTTCCTGCCCGACATCGAGCGCCTCATGAGTTCGCTCCCCGATGCCCGTCAGACCATGCTCTTCTCGGCGACGATGCCCGGGCCGATCGTGACGCTGGCGCGCACCTTCCTGACGAAACCGACCCACATCCGGGCCGAGCACGCCAACGATTCGGCAATCCACGAGCGCACCACCCAGTACGTCTACCGGGCCCACGCGCTGGACAAGGCCGAGCTGGTCGCACGCATCCTGCAGGCCGAAGGTCGCGGCGCGACAATGATTTTCACCCGCACCAAGCGCACCGCACAGAAGGTCGCCGACGACCTCGCCGAACGCGGCTTCGCAGTCGGCGCCGTCCACGGTGACCTCGGGCAGGTCGCTCGCGAGAAGGCGCTCACCGCGTTCCGTGAGGGGCGCATCAACGTGCTCGTCGCCACCGACGTCGCCGCGCGCGGCATCGACATCGACGACGTCACGCACGTCATCAACTATCAGTGCCCCGATGACGAGAAGACCTACGTCCACCGCATCGGCCGCACGGGTCGCGCGGGCCGCACCGGCATCGCCGTCACCCTGGTCGACTGGGACGAGCTGCATCGCTGGGAGATGATCAGCAAGGCGCTCGACCTCGCCAAGGACGAGCCGGTCGAAACCTATTCCAGCTCACCGCATCTGCGTGAAGAGATGGGCATATCGGAGTCTGCCACCGGTCGGATCGGTCAGGGCCCGGCCGTGGTGCGCGACGACCGCAAGGACCGCGATTCGCGCTCGGGCGGCGGGCGTTCGGGCGGCGGAGAGAAACGCGAACTCGCCGGCCAACGCAGGTCGACATCACCGGCATCACGTCAGCGTCGGCGCACCCGCTCCGGAGGCGGCGATGCGGCCGCCACCGGTGACGCCGCGTCGACCACGGCAGCCGGCGCGGACACCGCAGCGGCTTCGACCGCTCCGGACACCGGATCGCCTGCAACGACCTCCGAGGGTGGAGACCGCCCCCGACGTCGTCGCCGCCGCCGGAGCGGTGGATCTGCCGACAAGTCATCGGCCTCCGGCGACACCGCGGGTAACGCCTCGGAGTAACTGACGTGCTCAAGCCTGAGCGGCGCACGCCGGTCGACCTGTTGATCGTCGCCGTCATCGTGGCGGTCGTCATCGTCGCCGGCGTGGCCATCTGGGCCTCCAGTTCGGTGGAGAACACCGAGTCCGACCCGTCCCCGGTCGCTGCGGCGCCGCCCGCGTCGGCGACCGCGGTGCCGGCCTCGTACTCCGAGGCATGGCGGGCCGCCAGCGACGCCACGGCCGGGCCGGTCATCGTCGGGGGCGTCGTCGTCACGGGTGACGGCGAAACCGTCGTGGGCCACGACGCGACGTCCGGCCGTCAGCTCTGGTCGTACCGTCGAGACCTCCCGCTGTGCGGGGTGTCCGGTTGGAGCGCGTCCGGTCGTGACTACGCGATCGCGGTATATCGCAACTCCCGCGGTTGCAGTGAGGTCACTGCGTTGTTCGGCTCGACGGGCAAGCGCGCGACAACGCGTAGCAGCGACGCCGACAACTCCCTCGACTTCAGTTTCGACCGGGATTACTTTCTGGCGCAGGGCGATACGAGACTCGAGATCTGGCGCAGCGACCTGGTTCGGACCATCGAATACGGCCGGGTCGACGCCCCGGTCAATCCCGGATCGCAACCACGATCGGGTTGTGAGCTCGTCTCGAGCGCCATCGGCAGCCCCAAGGTCGCCATCGTCGAGCGTTGCGGAATCGAACCGGGTTACCGCCTCACCGTGCTCGGATCCACCCTCGACAGCAACGAGAAACTCGAAGAGTTCGGCTCGACCCTGATCACCGGAGATCTCGGTTCGCCACCTCGCGTCGTCGCGGTGGGGAGCAACAGCGTCGCGGTGTACGTGTCCTCCCCCGAGCCCATGCTCGAGACCTACGCGTTCGACGGAACACTGCAGAACCGCACCTCCCTGCTGGGAGGTCCCGTCGGCGCCGAGAGCAAACCCATCAGCGGCGACGGCATCGTCACGTTCTGGACGGGCAAGGCAACCGTCGTGCTCGACGCCGAGACCCTGCAAGCCCGCTTCCAGGTCCCCGAGACGCTGGGACCGGGAGTTGTGATGGCAGGTTCACTGCTGCTCCCGAGTGCCACCGGGATCAGCGAACACAAGCTCGTCGACGGTCAGCCGATCCGGTCGATCCCGGTACCCCGAGATGGCTACACCGGCGGGGTGATCACGCTCGGCGTGATCGGCGATGACCTCGTGCAGCAGTGGGGTTCGACCGTCTCAGTGCTCAGCCCGTAGCCGAAAGCTGCTGCAAATACACACGTTTGAGCCAAAACCACACGTTGTAACGTGTGGTTTTGACTCGAACGTGTGCTTTTGTCGGCCCGGCCAGGCGGTTCCCGTCAGACCGCTTCGATCGTCACCAGATCTGCGTCACCGTTCCAGTGCTTCCACAGGTTCTCGGAGAGCTCGCGGTACGCCTGCGACCCCTTGTTCTTACGGCCTCCCAGCACGCTGACACCCGATGCCGAGGCCTCGGCGAACTTCACCGTGCGTGGTATCGCCGGCGACAGCACCGGTAGGTCGTAGCGGTCGGACACATCGGCCAGCACGTCGCGGCTGTGGGTGGTGCGCGCGTCGTACAGCGTCGGTAGCGCTCCCAACAGTTGGAGGTCGGGGTTGGTGATCTGCTGGACCTCGGTCACCGTCCGCAGCAGCTGCCCGACCCCACGGTGTGCCAGCGTCTCGCACTGCAAGGGAACGATCACCTCGTCGGCGGCGGTCAACCCGTTGAGCGTGAGCACCCCGAGCGAGGGCGGGCAGTCGATGATGATCACGTCGTAGTCGCCCTCGACGGTCTTGAGCGCGCGCTTGAGCGCGTACTCGCGGCCCGGCCGCATCAGCAACAGCGCCTCGGCACCCGCGAGGTCGATGGTTGCCGGCAGCAGCGACACCTTGTCTTCCGTGTCGAGCAGGGTATCGGCGATGGCACCCTCACCCAGCAGGACGTCATGGACCGAAATGGACAATTTGTCCGGATCATGCCCCAACGAAAAGGTAAGGCACCCTTGCGGATCCAGATCGACCACCAACACCGACAGTCCCATGTCGGCCAACGCCGCACCCAGTGAGACAACCGTGGTGGTCTTGGCGACCCCACCCTTTTGATTCGCCACAGCAAGTATCTTGCTCATTCCCTGACCCCCTTCGCCTCGAGCAGTACTCTGCGTTTCCTTGACCCTATGCGTCAACCGGGCAGAATGTCTGGAGTGACTGCTTCCGCCTCGGCCATTCATCGCCTCATCCTCATCCGACACGGCGAAACGGAGTGGTCCAAGACCGGCAGACACACCGGATCGAGTGACATCGCCCTCACCGAACTCGGCGAAGAACAGGCGAAGAGCCTGCGCGAACCGCTCGACGAACTCCTGCTGACCGACCCACTGGTGCTCTCCTCTCCACGCCGGCGTGCCATGCACACTGCAGAATTGGCGGGACTGGAGATCAGCCGCACCGGCGAGGAGTTTTCCGAGTGGGACTACGGCACCTATGAGGGACTGACCACGCCGCAGATCCGCGAGACCGATCCAGGGTGGACCGTATGGAACCGGGGCGGCCCTGGCGGAGAATCGCCCGGGCAGATGAGCGACCGGATGGACAGCGTCATCGACGAGCTCCTGGATTGCCTGCTCACCAGGTCCGTCGTCGTGATCGGGCACGGGCACTTCTCCCGATCACTGCTCGCCCGCTGGATCGGTTCGCCTGTCGAGTTCGGTGCGCATTTCGCCATGCTCCCGGCGTCGGTGGCGGTCCTCGGCTTCGACGGCGAGACCCGGCAGATCCAGTCGATGGGGATCACCGGCTATCGCAGCGCCGACTACGTGGACGCCGGGCGTCCGGCGCATGTCCGCACGACGGTCTGACCTACTCGACGAGCGATCAGGGCCTCGAACCGGTCAGGGACGCTTCTTCTTCTTCGCGGGTGACTTCTTCAACTGCGGCGCGGAGTCGTCCACGTCCGCTGCCGGAGGGTCGATCTCATATGCCGCCGCAAACCACTTCATCGCCGACGGGCTGAACAGACAGACCAGCGCCGCGACGAGGACCACGAGCAGCGGAGTGCCGATCAGCGGGAGGTTGCTGTCGGTCATCAGTGCGAACGCGACGGGTAAGAGCAGGATCTGTGCGACCACCGCGATCGCACGACCCCAGCGCCGCCCGGTCAGCAGCGCGACACCGCCTGCCAACACGCCGCCACCGAGGATCGCGAACCACGCCGCGGTGCCATAACCGCTGATGAAGTCTTCTTTGTGACCCATCAGCTCCCTGACCACCATCCAGATCGCGGCCCCGACAGCGAGCACTCCTTCGAGTGTGACTATCGCGCCGGCACGGCGGACATTGAGGGGAGGAGGAGTTTCAGACACGCGGACCAGCGTAGTGGTTGCAGCCGAGCGCACCTCCGCCAGAGGACTGCGAAGGGCTACACACGCAGCGGAAAGGGGACGACCGCGTGGTCTGCCGCTAGGCTCACTTCTCGTGCGCGCGATGCTGATCGTCAACCCCTTCGCCACCTCGACCACCGAGGCCGGCCGGGACGCGCTGCGTGACACCCTGACCGCATCGCTTCGACGCCCCGGCGACGCGGTCACCACCTCGACCGGATTCGACGTCACGGTGGAGCACACCACGCATCGTGGTCATGCGGGCGAACTGGCGGCGATTGCTCGGGCCGAAGGATATGACGTCGTGGTCGTGCACGGAGGCGACGGCAGCGTCAACGAAGTCGTCAACGGACTGCTCGACTCCCCCGACGTGCCGGCCGCCGGTCCTCCATCACCCGCTCTCGCCGTGGTTCCGGGCGGTAGCGCAAACGTCTTCGCGCGCGCCCTGGGCATAGACCCGGACCCACTCAAGGCGACCGCGCAGCTCGTGGATCTGCTCGCAGCCGGCCAGCGACGGCGAGTCAGCTTGGGGCACACCGACAATCGGTGGTTCCTGTTCAATGCCGGACTCGGTGTGGACGCCCGGGTCATCAAGTCGATCGAAGAGCAGCGCACGGCCGGACATCAGGCCACGGCGGGACGATACTTCTGGACGACAGTGCGGACCTTCATCGGCGCTGCGCGCGACAAACCGACGCTGACCGTCCGGATACCCGACGCCGATCCCGTCGACGGGGTGCACTTCGCCTTCGTCTCGAACGCGAGCCCTTGGACCTATCTGGGTACCCGGCCCATCGAGACCAACCCCGGCACCAACTTCGACAACCGTCTCGGCGTCTTCGCCTCGCGGTCGATGAACCCGATCCGCAACCTGCCGCTCGCACGGCAACTCCTCTCGAAGCGATCCACACCCCATGTTCGGCATCTGCTGCGGGCCGACGATGTGGACGCCGTGGAAATCACCAGCACTGAACCCATCGACATGCAGATGGATGGCGAATACCTTGGAACACGGACCGCGTTGACGGTGCATTGCCGGGCCGCCGCGGTCGAGGTTGTCGCTCCCAAATCGTGAAACAGTGACTCTTCACACAGGAGGAGTCCGAGGTCACACCCGGTTTCTGCCGTAATCACGGGCGTAACCGGCGGCAGAGTAGTACAAAGGTGGGTGGACCCATGAAGGCACCCCCTACACAGTGACATTGCCCACGTGTTAACGCAGCACCATTGACTTCATCTGGATTCGTGAAAGTATTCACAAGCAACAGTGCGGAAACAAAACCTACGCACACATGAACTGACGGTTACGAGCGGCGCGAAGAGGCGCCTGAAGGAGCAGTAGGATGGACTGGCGTCACAACGCAATTTGTCGCGACGAGGATCCGGAGCTGTTCTTCCCGGTGGGAAACAGTGGCCCGGCTATCGCGCAAATTGCTGATGCGAAGCTCGTCTGCAACCGCTGCGCGGTTACAGCTGATTGCCTCACATGGGCACTGGAGTCGGGACAGGACGCAGGCGTTTGGGGCGGGATGAGCGAAGACGAGCGTCGTGCGCTCAAGCGGCGTAACGCACGCAGCCGCACCCGCAGCTCGGTCTAGCAACCGAGAGGGTGGTCACAGCCCAGAGACCACCAAACAGACAACCAACCCGGTGGCACAAGCCACCGGGTTTGTGTTGTTCTGGGGCCTGAAGGATTTCGCGCGATGTGCTCGGAATCACTCGGGGCTGCAACGCAATTCAGCGCAACGGTACGGTCAGGACCGCGTCGGTGCCACCCTGAAGACCGCCTCGCAGTTCGAGCTGACCCGCAAGTTCGATCTGCACCAGGGTGTGCACGATCTGCAGTCCCAGCCGGTCCGACTTCGACGGGTCGAAGCCGTCCGGCAACCCGATTCCGTTGTCGTGCACGGTGATGACAAGCTCACGGGTGCTTCGCGAGGTATCGATGAGCACCCGCCCGGACTGTTCCGGAGCGAAACCGTGCTCCACCGCGTTCTGGATCAATTCGGTCAGCACCATCACCATCGGCATCGCGAGATCAGATTTCAGAACGCCGATCTTGCCGATCCGCCGCACGGTGACCTGACTGCCCCCGGAGGCCACATCAGCCATCACGGGCACCAGCTGGTCGATCACGACGTCGAGGTCGACTTCCTCGTCCACACTCCCTGACAGCAGCTCATGGACCAGCGCTATGGACGCCACCCGACGGACGGCCTCGCCGAGCGCCTGCTTTGCCTCCGCGTTGGAGGTCCGCCGTGCCTGGAGCCGGAGTAGCGCAGACACACTCTGCAAATTGTTCTTCACGCGGTGGTGGATCTCGCGAATCGTCGCGTCTTTGCTGATCAACGCGAGATCCCGACGTTTGACCTCGGTCACGTCGCGCACGAGGACGACCGCACCCACGAGGGCGCCCCGCGGCCGGAGCGGCACCGCCCGGATGAGTACGGTCGCACGGTGGGCGTCCGCCTCGATCCGCATTCCGGCCTCGCCGGCAACGGCGGCCCGCAACATCGCAGCGGCCTCTTCCGACTCGAAAGGGTCGGTCAGCAGAGAGACGGTGACGTCCGCGAGATCGTTTCCACCGAGTTCGGAGTTCCACCCCATGCGGTGGTAGGCCGACAGTGCGTTGGGGCTCGCGTACTGCACGACACCGTGTTGGTCGACACGAATGAGGCCGTCGCCCACCCTCGGGGTCGACAGGCCGCGAGGATTGCCCTCGTACTGCGGAAAGGTCCCCTCGGACACCATCTGGCACAGGTCGTTGGCGCAGTCCTGGTAGGACACCTCGAGTGGTGAGGGCAGTCGTGGCTGCGTGAGATTGATCGCCCGGGCGAGAACCGCGATCACCGCGCCGTCGAACCGGACCGGGACTGCTTCTCGCCGGATCGCCACCGAACCCACCCAGGTCGGATCCTCCTCGCGCAGGATGCGTCCGGAAGCCAAGGCTCCGAAAACCTGTGGATTGTCACCGACGGCTATCGAGGTACCCACCACATCGGCTGGGAAGACCGTTGGCGCTGTATTGGGGCGACACTGCGCGACGCACACCATCTGCGTGGCGTCATCGCCGTCTGCCTTGGTGGTGCTGCGCTGCGAATGCACCCACAATTGCAGGTCCGCGAACGAGAGATCGGCGAGGAGTTGCCATTCGGCCACCACCCGTTGCAGGTGAGCACCTGCGGAGCCGATCAGCTCGGTGTGCTCGGCGAGAAGCTCGGACAGAGTCGACATCAGGAACGGGACCTACGTCTCAGTGGTCCGCGGTTCTCAATTCTCCCGCCGTTCTCAGTTCTCGATGACGGCGATGAGGTCTCCGGCCTGGATGACCTCGCCCACCTTGACCTTGACCTCGGTGATCGTGCCCGCCTCTTCGGCCAGCACCGGGATCTCCATCTTCATCGATTCCAGCAGCACCAAAGTGTCGCCTGCATCCACCGTCTGACCGGGGGTGACGACCACTTCGAGAACGCTCGCCACAATCTCTGCCACGACCTCTTCTGACATCGCCATCCTCCCGGAGTTGGTTTTCCGGTATCAACCTATCGCACCGAAGCGCGCAGCAGATTCATCGCAACGGCGCCGCCCGGTTTCCACGGGCCGCGTCCTCCGGGCTTCTCCGCAGGCGTCGCCGCATTTCAGCCGATGCCACTCCTCGTGTCACAATGGATCGCTGTCGGAAGGAGACTGCCATGGGAAAGCGTGGACGTAAGAAGCGGGCCCGCAAGAAGAACGCCGCGAACCACGGTAAGCGTCCCAACGCCTGATCGGTGTTGGTCCTCACCGGGGCTCGGCCCTTTTGTCAGGCCGTGATCGTCCCGCGCGCGCGAAGGAAGTGAAAACTATCCGCGCGTCTCGCGGATGATCACGGTCTTTCGAATTTCCAGGGTCAGCCGCTCTCGCAGACCGGCAGGAGCTTGCTCGCCGCCACACTTGCGGCTGACCAGGCTCTTCAATTGCTGCTCGATGCCGTAGTGCTCGAGGCAGGGTGCGCACGTGTCGATATGCGATTGCAGGCGTGCGCGTGCGTGCGTGTCGCACTCGTTGTCCAGCAGCAGCCAGACGTCCGCGATCACCGCCGAGCAATCGAGCCGCTCGGTTTCATCGATCTCTTCGGGCGATCCGCTGCCCGCTACGTCTCCGGTGCTCATCGGGCAATCTCCTGTTCCTGGTCGGCCTGGCCGCCGGCGCCTCGGCCGGGAGTTCCTCTGTTGAATCCACGCTCGCGCGCGACGTCGCCGAGCAGTTCCCGCAGCTGCTTACGGCCACGGTGCAGACGCGACATGACGGTTCCGATCGGGGTGTCCATGATCTGGGCGATCTCCTTGTAGGGCAGCCCCTCCACGTCGGCGTAGTACACAGCCATCCGGAAGTCTTCGGGCAACTCCTGCAAAGCTGCCTTGATGTCGTCGTCCGGCAGCGCGTCGAGCGCTTCGATCTCGGCTGATCGCAACCCGGTGGAGGTGTGCTCCGCCGTCGCGGCCAACTGCCAGTCGGTGATCTCATCGGTGGGATACTGCGCAGGCTGTCGTTGCCGCTTGCGATACCCGTTGATGTAGGTGTTCGTCAGGATGCGGTACAACCACGCCTTCAGGTTGGTACCGGCCTTGAACGATTTGAAGGCGGTGAACGCCTTCACATAGGTCTCTTGCACCAGATCTTCTGCGTCCGCGGGATTGCGCGTCATGCGCAATGCGGCTCCGTACATCTGATCGAGCAACGGCAGCGCATCACGCTCGAATCGGGCGAATTGCTCTTCCGGTGTCTCGGCTGTGGCTTCGGCTTCTGTCACGACAATCCCTTCAAGACCCGCGGGAAAATCAAGTCTGTCGAGCAAGCCTACCGACCCGGTCTGTTCCGAGTTACTGTGCACACCACACCTCCTTCGCAGATGACTCAACACCGCGCCGAGGTGGCTTGTTCCGGATATGTCCACTTTCGCCGACGCTGCATCTAAATCGCCTGGGAGAATGACCGGCTATGGCGGCAACAGCGGCGATCAAGGCTCTGGACCTGGGCGGCGTCAACCACCGTGTTCACAAGTACGCGACCACCTCGGACGGGGCGTGGGGACCTGAGGCCGTCGAGCACATGGCCGGCGTCGGGGCCGTACCTGAACAGATCTTCAAGACGCTCGTCATCGACGTCGGGGGCACGCTTGCGGTGGCAGTGATCCCGGTTCCCGAACGGTTGTCGCTCAAGTCGGCCGCCGCAGCCTTGAACCTCACCGGAAAAGCGACGATGGCCGACCCGAAGGACGTCATGCGGGTGACCGGTTATGTACTCGGCGGTGTCTCGCCCGTCGGCCAGAAGAAGACACTCCCGACAGTCATCGACGACAGCGCGCACCTGTGGGACACCGTGTTCTGCAGCGCCGGGAAGCGCGGCCTGGAGATCGAACTCGCCCCGGACGACCTCATCAGGGTGTGCGCCGCCGTCGTCGGCGACATCCTCGCCTGAAGGTCACCGCTCGTCGTAGCGGGCTCGCGCCTCGAACACCTCATCCATGTTGGATTCGGCCCACAGCTTGACCCCGTACATCAACTCCCGCAACGAATCTCCCAAGGGTGTCAGCGAGTAGTCCACCCGCACCGGCACACTCGCGGTCACGTTGCGTTCGACCAAGCCGTCTCGCTCTAGTGCTCTCAGAGTCTGCGTCAGCATCTTCTGACTGACCCCTGCCAATCGGCGGGAGAGCTCTGAATATCGCAGGGTCCCGTCACCGAGTGCGACCAGCACCAGCGACACCCATTTGTCACTCACCCGGTCCAAGAGCATTCGGCTCGGACATGCGGCCACATACGCGTCGTACTCGCGTTTTGCCTGATCTCTGCGTGCGGACGCGGTGGTGGTGGGCATCAGGGCTCACTTTCAGGTCAGTTACGCACTTTCAGGTGCCTACTTCCCAATAGAGAGTGCCAGCGGCAGGGTGGTTTTCGCAAGAGTCATTCATCCGATGAAAAGGACATCTCATGCGCGCAGTACTCACCACGGGGAACCAGGACCTGCGGGTCACCGACATCGCCACTCCAGAACCCGGCACCGGGCAAGTGCGGATCCGGGTACGGGCCGCCGCGGTCAACCCGGTGGATGTGGCCACCGCGGACGGCATGTTCCACAACCTCGGCCTGCTCCCAACGGACGCTGTCGTCGGGATCGGATGGGACGTCTCTGGAGTCGTTGACGCCGTCGGGGCCGAGGTCGGAGCATTCCGTCCCGGTGACGAGGTCGTCGGGTTGCGCACCGGATTCGACGCCGACATCGGAACGTACAGCGAACAAGTGGTTCTGAACGCCGATGCGATCGCACCCCTGCCGGCCGGCCTCGACCTCACCCGTGCCGCTGCGGTACCACTGATCGCCCAGACTGCGGCCCAGGCCATCGCCTTGCTGGGTCCGCAGGTCAAGACCCTGCTGGTCACCGGTTCGTCGGGCGGTGTCGGTAGTTATGCCATACCCCTCGCGGCCCGGCGGGGGCTCACCGTGACTGCTCTGGGCAAAGCCGACGACGCCGAACGCCTCCGGGAATCGGGCGCCGACGTCGTCGCGACATCGCTCGAAGACGTGCGGGGACAAAGGTTCGATGCGGTGCTTGACCCCGCCGTCATCGGAACCGATCTCTTCGCGTTCATCGTCGACGCCGGCCAGTACGTCGGTTTGATCCCGGCCGCCGTACCACCGTCAGAACGAGAGATCGAGGTCGAGGCCGTTTCCGTCCACGCCGACGGCGCGGAATTGGCAGGACTGCTGATCGACGTCGCAGCCGGGCGACTCCCGTTGCGCATCGCCGGCGAGTTCCCTCTTGCCGAGGTGGAGAAGGCCCACGCCGCGGTGGCGGCGAAAGCGGCCCCGGGCCGCCTGCTGGTGACGGCTTGAGCGGGTTCGCTCAGTCCGGCTTGCGCGGGTAGTTCGCCTCGTACTCGTTGCGGGTGACCTCGCGCCGAGCCCGCTGCTTGAAGTTGATGAGGTTGCCGTCGAGTCCGTTGCTGGTCAGCAGATGACGCCGATAGATACCCATCAGCGCGATCTCGAAATACACCAGCGGGACCAGCAGGAGCGCGATCATCCCGATGCGATAGACGAAGGGGCCGGGAACGAACAGCGCGAACGCGAGCAGGATCGGCAGGAACGGCAGTACGCCTCGGACGATGTAGCGGCGTCTGCTGCCCGGTCCGACCACATCACGAGCGACCCAGTCACGCATCGATTCCGGGAGGGGACGACCGAGCAGGTACTTGACGACCTGGAACGGGTTCGGTTTGGTCGCGGGTTGCCCGGTGCTCACACGCGCTCGATGAGATCGGCACGGTTGTTGCGGACGTTGTTCACATCGGTCGAGACCCGATAGGGCTCCAGGTGGGGTTCGGGTAGGGCGTCGAGCAGTTCTCGGGCCACATCGGCCTTTCCACTGGTGCAATCCAGCCATTGGTCTTGCAGATCCGGCGTGACGATCACCGGCGTGCGGTCGTGGATGTGCCCCAGGGCGTCGGCCGCGGGCCGGGTGATCACCGTGGTGGTCCAGAGCCATCGATCGGGATCGTCCTTGGCCTTGTCAGGGTCGGGCCACAATTCGTACAGCCCGGCGAACCCCAGGATCGGGGTGTCGGGGTCATGGAGGAAGTACGGGATCTTCTTTCCGTCGGGATCCTTGGTCCACTCGAAGAATCCCGCCGCGGGAAGGATGCATCGCCGCCGCGCTGCTGCTGCCTTGAACGACGGTTTCTCGGTCAGGGTCTCCGAGCGGGCGTTGATCATGCGGCTACCGATCTTGGGGTCCTTCGCCCAGCTGGGCACCAGGCCCCAGCGCAGGGGGCGCAGCTGCCGGGTCACGACGGGTTCGGAGTCGGCATCTTCCGGATCAGACCGCTCCGCTCGCTCGAGCACCGTCGGCACCGTCGTGGTCGGAGCGACGTTGTACGACGGTCGGTCCAGCGTGCTCGCGTCGTCCTCCGCCAAGGCGGCATCGAAGGCCGCAACCAGATCAGAAGTACTCGCCGTCGTGGCGTATCGCCCGCACATGGGACCCATTATCCACCCGCGAACCGACATCACCGACACGGCGAGGCCCCCCCCGACCGAGTCGAGGGGCGCCCGTCGTCTGTGATCGGTGACCGGGCTACTGGGCCGCGGCCTCCTGAACCTTCGCGATTTGCTTGTTGAGGAGATCGACGACGATCGCGTCGTCGTCGCTGTTCCAGTTTGCGGCACCCTCGCCGGTCAGCGAGACCTGAACACTCACGGTCGTGCCGTCCACGTAGGCGCCGGTCGACCGGATGGTGATGGGCACGCTGTCGGCGCCGACCGTGGCGGTGCCGGTACTCACGAGGGTCTTGGCCGGAACCGTGCTCCCTTCGACGTCTTCGACGGAGTTCTCCATCTCCGCGACGAGTTCTGCACCGTTGTCGGTTGGACCACGCAAGGTCATCGCCGGGCAGGCCTCGATGTCGCTCGCGACGTCGTCGAGGCTGCCGTTCTGTCCGAGGAGCACCTCGGTCTCGATGCTGGTGCCATCCGTCAGGGTGTACTCGACCCTGGCCTTGTCGAATTGGTCGGTGCCCTCGTCCATCTCCACGATGGCCGCACAGTTCGCGGGAGTGACCTCGGGGTCGGAGTCCTCGTCGGCATCAATGGCCGCCTTGTCCAGCACGACGTACTCACCGCCGCCGGGGAAATCGGACTCGGCGAGCATGAGGTCCTCTGCTCGCGCGTCCAGCTCCGCCGCGACCGCCTCGGCGGTGCTCGAGGGCGCGGCGCTCGCCGAAGAGTCCGCGCTGTCAGACGAGTCGTCGGAACATGCCGACAGGGTCAAAAGTGCTGCCGCACAGACTGCGATCGCTGCGCCGCCACGGGAAAGGGCAAGTTTCATGAAAAGAACATAGCGGGCAAAACGCTGTCAGAACCCCGATTGTCCGTCATTCGGCAGACTCGTCGCCGTCGGCCGGACAGGGGCAAGATCTGTGCGGTGAACGGGGCATGATCAGCGAGACGAACAGGGCACCTCGGGCCACATGAAAGACTGTCAACGTGAATGCATGGAATGCCCCGTACGCCCCGGCGCGAGTGCACGCCACCGTCACCCTGCCCGGTAGCAAGTCGATCACCAATCGGGCGTTGATCCTGGCGGCGCATGCCGATGGCCCCTCGACGCTGGCCGGGACACTGCGCAGTCGCGACACCGACCTCATGCTGACCGCGCTCGAGTCGCTCGGTGTCGGCGTCGAGGCGGAACCGGCCGACCCCACCACCGTCACGATCACGCCGGCACCGATGCACGGAGCCGTCATCGACTGTGGACTGGCCGGCACGGTCATGCGTTTCGTACCCGCGCTCGCCGCCCTGGCAGAGGGCAAGGTCGAGTTCGACGGCGACGAGCAGGCCCGCAGCCGTCCGCTCCACACGATCCTCGACGCGCTGGCGGACATCGGCGTCGACATCGACGGCCGCGCGCTCCCCTTCACCGTCCGCGGCACCGGGGCGGTGCGGGGTGGCGACGTCACGGTCGACGCGTCCGCGTCCTCACAATTCGTCTCCGGGCTGCTGCTCTCGGGCACACGCTTCACCGACGGTCTGACGGTCCACCACGTCGGCGCGCCGGTGCCGTCGATGCCGCACATCGACATGACTGTCGAGATGTTGGGCGAGGCAGGCGTCGTGGTGGACACCACGGTTGCCGACCGCTGGCGGATCGACCCGGGGCCGGTGCACGCCGTCGACTGGCAGATCGAGCCCGACCTGTCGAACGCAGCAGCATTCCTGGCCGCAGCGGCGGTCACCGGAGGGCAGATCAGCGTGCCCCGGTGGCCCGCGCGGACCACCCAGCCCGGAGCCGTCATCGTGGACATCCTCGAGGCGATGGGCTGCCGGAGCGTCGTCATCGACGGCATGCTGACGATCACCGGACCTGATGTGCTGCAGGGTATTTCCTGGGACATGAGCGCAGTCGGCGAACTGACGCCGACCGTCGCCGCGATGTGCGCCCTGGCCAACGGGCGCTCGGAATTGTCTGGGATCGCGCATCTGCGCGGGCACGAGACCGATCGCCTCGCCGCGCTGGTCACCGAGATCACCAGGCTCGGCGGTGGGTGCAGCGAGACCTCCGACGGGCTGATCATCGATCCTGCACCGCTGCACGCCGGGCTCTGGCGTGCCTACGCAGATCACCGCATGGCAACCGCAGGCGCTCTGATCGGGCTGGTGACCGACGGTGTCCAGGTGGACGACGTACAGACCACCGAAAAGACACTCCCCGACTTTCCTGCGATGTGGGCCGGGATGATCCGCGGTTGAGCAAGCGGCAGTACGACGAGTCCGACGTCCGGGTGCGCCCGGGCAGGAGCAGTCGTCCGCGTACCAAGACCCGTCCGGAACACAACGATGCCGAAACCGCGATGGTGGTCTCGGTCGACCGTGGCCGGTGGGGTGTTGTGCTCGAGGAAGATCCGAGCACCCGGGTGGTGTGCATGCGGGCACGCGAACTCGGACGGACCCCGATCGTGGTCGGCGACGACGTGTCTGTCGTCGGTGACCTGTCCGGCAAGACCGACACCCTCGCTCGCATCGTGCGGGTCGCCGAGCGCCGAACCGTCCTGCGACGCACCGCCGACGACACAGACCCCTACGAGCGGATCGTTGTCGCCAATGCCGACCAGCTCCTCATCGTCACGGCCCTTGCGGATCCCCCGCCACGCACCGGATTCGTCGAAAGAGCCCTGGCTGCTGCGTATGTCGGCGGACTCACGCCGGTGTTGTGTCTGACCAAGGGCGACCTGGCCGACCCCGACTCGTTCCGGGCCGCGTTCGCCGATCTCGATTTGCCGGTCCTGATCGCCGGCCGCGACGATCCGATCGAGCCTGCTCAGGAACTGCTGGCGGGCAAGATCACCGCCTTGATCGGGCACAGTGGCGTCGGCAAGTCGACGCTGATCAACCGGCTCGTCCCGGACGCCTATCGGGCAACGGCCGTCGTGTCCGGGGTAGGCAAGGGCCGGCACACGTCGACCCAGTCGGTTGTCTTGCCCTTGCCCGGCGGCGGCTGGGCCGTCGACACCCCGGGCATCCGGTCATTCGGACTCGCCCACATCGGACCCGAAGACGTCATCCGGGCGTTCGACGACCTCAGCGCCGCGATCGAGAACTGCCCACGCGGCTGCACCCACTTCGGTCCCCCGGCCGACCCGGAATGTGCCCTCGACGCGCTGACCGGTCAGCACCACCGGCGCGCCATGGCGGTGCGCGAACTGCTCGTCTCCCTCAGCGTCGCCAACCCCTGGGACTGACCCGCAAACGCTCCGCAAATCAGAAGACGAGCCACCTACAGGTGGCGCGTCTTCGTAAAGGTGGATCGTTTGCGGATCAGCTGGCGTGCACTGCTTTTCGCCGGGCAGCAACCTCAGCGATCGCGGTCTTGAGACCGGCTCGCTTCTCTTCACCCGCGGCGGCCAACTGCTTGCCCCGGACGGCCGCAGCCGACCGCAAACCGGTGAACTTCTTCTCCGATGCGGTCTCGGGCGCGTCGTCCGCGGTCGCTTTGAGGAACCGGTCGGGCAGCGACAGCTTGCTGATGGTCCGGAATGTCTGCCAGTACTGCCGAGACAACGACCCCGTGGTGTACGGGAGGTCGTACTTCTCGCACAGCTCGCGGATCCGGACGCCGATCTCGGCGTAACGGTTGGACGGCAGGTCCGGGTAGAGGTGGTGCTCGATCTGGTAGCAGAGATTGCCACTCATGAACGCCATCGCGGGTCCGGCCTTGAAGTTCGCGGTGCCGAGCATCTGCCGCAGATACCACTGACCGTGGGTCTCCTCGACCAGTGTCTCCTCCGTGAACTTCTCGGCGCCGTCGGGGAAATGCCCGCAGAAGATGACGACGTAGGCCCAGAAGTTCCGGACGACGTTGGCGGTGAGGTTGGCCGTCAACGTGCGACGGGCGGCTTTGCCGGACAGCAGCGGGAAGATCACATAGTCCTTGGCCAGCTGCCGGGCCACCTTCCTGCCGAACGCCTTGATCTGGGGAACAGCGATCTCTTTGGGCTTGTTGCCGGCGAGATATTCCTTGATCTCCAGGTCGTGAAGGCCGATGCCCCACTCGAACGTGGCCGCCAGCAGCAGATTCGCCAGCGGTTGGGTCGCGTGCTTCCACTGCCACGGCTCGTCGCGCGTGACCCGGAGCAGCCGGTAACCCACGTCGTGATCCATGTTGATCACGTTCGTGTACTTGTGATGGATGTAGTTGTGGGAGTGCTTCCAGTGTTCGGAGGCACAGACCATGTCCCATTCCCAGGACGTCGAGTGGATTTCTGGATCGTTCATCCAGTCCCACTGGCCATGCATGACGTTGTGGCCGAGTTCCATGTTCTCGATGATCTTGGCCACCGACAGCATCGCGGTTCCCGCAAGCCAGAATCCGCGATTGCGACTGCCCAGCAGGGTCAGTCGACCGCCGGCCTCCAGAATCCGCTGTGCCGCAATCGTTCGACGCAGATACCGCGCGTCGCGCACTCCACGATCGGATTCGATCTCGCGTCGCAAAGCATCGAGTTCGGCGCCGAGTGCTTCGACGTCGGCTTCGGTGAGATGCGCGTATTCGTTTATGTCAGTGATTGCCATTGCGCGTGGTTACTCCTCGCCGGCGTAGTTCCCGGCCGCAGCAGGCCTGGACGTGATGTGTTGTTTCATTGTCCATACGTTCCGGCGTACTGGCGAACCGGAGACGCAGATCACGCAGCCCGGACGCCGTCGGCCTGGGCGCGACGCAGTTTCGTCACCGGAGACCGCTTGCGACGAAGGTTCTTGATCGCACTGCGCAGACCGCTGCGCTTACCGGTCGCAGGATCGATGGACGCCACGAGGCGCTGCTCGGGATCATTCTTGAACCGTCGCTCGGATGCGGTTTCGGGTGCGTCGTCAACCGTGGCCTTGAGGTACTTGTTCGGTAGCGACAGTTTGGCGATCGTCCGCCACGACTTTCCGTACTGCACCAGGAACGGTCCCGTGGTGTACGGCAGATCGTACTTCTCGCACAGCGCCTGGACCCGAACCGAGATCTCGGCCAAGCGGTTGCTCGGCAGATCGGGGAACAGGTGATGCTCGATCTGGTAGCAGAGGTTTCCGCTCATGAAGGCCATCGGCTTACCGGCATGGAAGTTCGCGCTGCCCAGCATCTGCCGCAAGTACCACTGCGCCTGTGTCTCGTTCTCCATGTCGCGCTTGGTGAACTTCTCCGCGCCGTCCGGGAAGTGGCCGCAGAAGATCACGGCGTTGGTCCAGATGTTGCGGATGGTGTTGCCGACGAAGGTCGCGGTCATCGCTCGTCCCCAGGCATTCCAGGACCGGTTGGCACCGCCGGCCAATGCGGGGTACACGACGTAGTCCTTGCTGATCTGCCTACCGACCTTGATACCGACGTCCTTCAGGTCCTTCTTGAAGGCCTCCGGATTCGGATGCTTGCCGGCGGCGACGCGACCGAGCTCGAGATGCTGGACGGCGACGCCGTACTGGAAGAACAGCATAAGCAACGTGTTGAAAGGGATGTTGCCCAGGTTGAACGGCTTCCACCGCTGGTCGCGGGTGACCCGGATCAGTCCGTAGCCCACGTCGTCATCCATGCCCAGGACGTTCGTGTACTTGTGATGGATGTAGTTGTGGGTGTGCTTCCAGTGCGCCGACGGGCCGGTGTTGTCCCACTCCCAGCTGGTCGAATGCACCTCGGGGTCGTTCATCCAATCCCACTGTCCGTGCATGACGTTGTGGCCGAGCTCCATGTTCTCCACGATCTTGGAGACACCGAGAGCGCCGGCGCCCAGCGCCCAGAGCTTGCGGTCGCGGGCACCGAAGAGCAGGGCCCGGCCGGACAGCTCGAGGGTCCGCTGGAATCGGATGGTGTTGCGGATGTACTTGGCGTCGCGTTCACCGCGGTCGGCCTCGATGTCGCGGCGGATGGCATCGAACTCCGCGCCGAGCGCTTCGACATCGGCGTCGGTCAGGTGGGCGTACTCGGGAATGTCGGAAATAGCCATCGAAAAAACTCCTCTGGGTACTCTTCACGGAGGGTCAGCGTCGAAGCTGAGAGCAACCTACGGGTACGTAACTTACGCCATCGTAGGTTCCGGAACCGTAAGTTGTCCAGTGGGGTGAGACTCACCTCACGCCTCCGCCGAGTCCACTTTTGCTCCAGCTGCGAGCTATAGTTGTCGGGTACTCCGCGCCAAATGCGCGGAACCGTCGTGGAACTGCTTCCTCGTGATATGGCTGCCGGAGAGATTCGGTGCCATCTTTATGAGTCGATCAAACCCACTGAGCTATTCACACGGCGATCGTTACTGCCCACCCACACCGGTGGCCGAGTTTGAACCGGCCCAGGCGTGCGGCAGTCGCGCCCACCAGCGGTGAATCGTGCTCGAGACACCGCGTAAAACGGAAACGTGATTTTTTGATGACTCCTGTTTTGAATTCCACCGCAACCAGCCCGGCCACGGCGTCGTTCGCCGACCTCGGCGTACCCCCGCGCCTGGTGAAGGTGCTGACCGCCGGCGGCATCACCGCCCCCTTCCCCATCCAGGCCGACACCCTGCCGGACAGCCTCTCCGGACGCGATGTCCTCGGACGCGGTAAGACCGGAAGCGGCAAGACCCTGGCGTTCGCCATCCCGATGGTCGCTCGTCTCGCTGAAGGCACCTCTGCAGGTGCAGGCCGCCCCCGTGGCCTGATCCTTGCTCCCACCCGCGAGCTCGCAACGCAGATCACCGCCGTGGTCCAGCCGATGGCAGCCGCCCTCGGCCTGAGCGTGACCACCATCTTCGGTGGCGTGCCGCAGGGCCGTCAGGCCTCTGCACTGCGCGGCGGCGTCGACATCGTCGTGGCCTGCCCCGGTCGGCTCGAAGACCTCATGCGCCAGCGCCTCGTGCGTCTGGACCGCGTCGAGATCTCCGTTCTCGATGAGGCCGACCACATGGCTGACCTGGGCTTCCTGCCCGGCGTCACCCGCATCCTCACCGCCACCCCGACCGGTGGACAGCGCCTGCTGTTCTCGGCGACGTTGGACAACGGCGTCGACAAGCTGGTCAAGCGCTTCCTGGATCAGCCGGTCATGCACTCGGTCGACGAGGCCACCTCGCACGTCTCGGCGATGACCCACCACATCTTCGAGGTGTCCGGCCAGGATTCGAAGAAGGGCGTCGTATTCGCCCTCGCTTCGGGCCGCGGCCGTCGGATCCTGTTCATGCGCACCAAGCACCAGGCCCGCAAGCTGGCCAAGCAGCTCACCGATGCCGGCATCCCCAGCGTCGACCTGCACGGCAACCTCTCGCAGGGTGCCCGCGACCGTAACCTGCTGGCCTTCTCCAGCGGCAAGGCGCGTGTTCTCGTCGCCACCGACGTCGCAGCCCGCGGCGTGCACGTCGATGACGTCGAGCTCGTCGTCCACGTCGATCCCCCCACCGAGCACAAGGCTTACCTGCACCGCTCGGGCCGTACTGCCCGCGCAGGCAGCGCAGGCGACGTGGTCACCCTGACCCTGCCGGAACAGCGCCGCGACATGTCGCAGCTGCTGCGCAAGGCCGCGATCAAGGCCACCCCGATCAAGGTGACCTCCGATTCCGAGCAGCTCAAGACACTCGTCGGCGAGCCTGCCGATCTGGTGGCGCCCCCGGCAGTCACGAACGTTCCGAACCGGACCGCCAAGGCGCCCGGCAGCAGCCGTTCCGGCGGCGGCCGTCGTCCGGCCCGTCCGACCGCCAACGGCTCCGCACCCTACGAGGGTCGTGGCCGCGGACAGAGCGCCCGATCAGAAGGTGGTCGCGCTGAGAACGGTCGCACCCGCGGCCACACCGGCCAGGGCGGCAGCCGTCGCACCAGCACCAGCCGTACCGGTTCCGGTAGCGCCCGCTAGACCCCGGCACCACAAACAAACCCACCCGTTCTTGGCAAACCCACTCGTTGCAACGAGTGGGTTTGCCCAGACGAGGTGGGTTTGTGCGTTCGGATCAGACCTCGAGCGTGCAGTCGCCCGCGGCGACGCTGACACACGTCTGAATACGTTCGCCCTCAACATGTTCGACGCCACTGCGGAGGTCGCGCACACAGCCTTTGCCGAGCATGACGACACAGCTCTGGCAGATGCCCATCCGGCAACCGAACGGCATCTGGACCCCCGCTGCCTCTCCCGCCGCCATGAGCGTCGTTGCGCCGTCGACCGTGGTGGTCTTGCCGGTGGTCGCGAACGTGATGGTCCCACCCTCGGCACCGACCTCTCCCCGCTCGAGCGCGAACCGTTCGATGTGCAGGTGATCGCGCAGGCCGGCCTGCGTCCACATGTGGGTCAGCGAATCCAGTAGGGGCGCAGGACCACACGCCCACGTCTGTCGCTGTGCCCAGTCCGGGACGAGCTCGTCCAGCCGCGCGTCGTCGATCTTGCCCTCGGTGCGGGTCAGCTGAATGTGCGCGCGCAACAGACCCTCCGCCTCGAGCTCCTTCAATTCTTGCCCGAACATCACGTCATCGACTGTCGGAACCGAGTGGATCAACTGGACGTCGGTGTGCTGCCTTCGTGAGGCCATTGTGCGCAACATCGACATGATCGGTGTGATGCCGCTTCCGGCGGTGACGAAGAGCAGTTTCTCGGGAAGCTCTGCCGGGAGAACGAACTCGCCCTGCGGTGCGGCCAGGCGCACGACCGTCCCCGGCGCCAGTCCGTTCACCAGGTGGCCGGAGAGGAACCCCTCGGCCATCGCCTTCACCGTGATCGACACCAGCTTGCTGCGCCCTTCACCCGAGGTGCGCGGCACCGACGTCAGCGAATACGACCGCCAGGTCCAGCGGCCCTCCACGAGCACGCCGATACCCATGTACTGGCCGGGCTGATAGTCGAAGGAGAAGCCCCAGCCCGGCTTGATGACGATCGTGGCCGAGTCCGAGGTCTCGGGCAGGACCTCGACGATCTTGCCGCGCAGCTCGCGCGCTGACCACAGCGGGTTGGCCAGGTGCAGGTAGTCGTCAGGAAGCAGTGGCGTGGTGACCCGGGCCGCGAGCGCGCGAATGGTGTTCATCGCCCGGTGGCGACTCGCGACGTCCCGTACCGGCTCTTCCAATCGTTCACGCCAACCCACTTGATGCCTCCATTCGACGAGCCCGTGTCACGCTAACCTACGCAACCGTAGGTTAGGCGACGGCGTCGCGCCAGATGAGGTCGGTCACCTGGGACCATCAGTCACCGCCGACGTTGTCCCGGTCAGAGCAGCTCGAGCAGGAACGGAAGCTCCTGAGTGGCGTACCAACCCAGGTCGAAGTCTTCGACGTCGCCGACGGCGAGCTCTGAGTCCTCGTCCCCGAGGTCCGCGGAATCGACCAACGCGACAGCCCTGATCACCTTGTCCTCGGCGTCTGCGCCGTCGACAAGAATCGAGGCGACAGCCGAAAGCGATACCAGTCCGCCGACTTTCACGACCGCAGCATCGAGATCCGGCCGCAACTTCACCTCTTCGACGTCGGCGGCGATGACAACTCGACGCGCGGGTAACGCCGGTGCATCCGCAGACTCGGCGGGCTCGTCGTCGCTGTCGGCGGCGATGAGCCGCAGCGACGCCCTCGCGGCCTCACGGATCGCGGCTTCAGCGAGTTCCTCGTCGTCACCGTCGACATACGATTCACGCAGAGCGGGGGTGAGGGCGAACGCCGTGCCTCCCACCGGACGGAAGTCGCCGGCTTCGTTGAGCGCCACCAGCATCGACAGCGTGGCGGGCAGATAAATTCTCATGTGACCTTTCTCGGGGCACGGCGGGCGTGGATCACCTTGTGCCGGGAAGTAATTCTTCGAACGAATCGGTGAGGTACTCGGTCATCGCACCCAGGTCCCACATCACTGTCCGATCGGCGTTGAAGGCGAAATAGATTCGCCCGTTGTATGACGTGAGCCCCACGGCCAGAGCGCGATTGCGCACCATGACCGGCACCGGATAGATGGCCAGGACCTCGTTACCCGCGAGGTACTGCGCAGCCCTGGGGCCGCGTGCGATCGTGATCGGCACGTTGAACGCGCGCCGCGACAACGATGCCGCCGCCCGGGCACTCATGGCATGGAAGGTCGCCGGGCCGATTTCCGGGATCCATGGCTCCATACCCATGGCCCCGCGTCGGTTCGACTGCGAGTGACGGTCGGCCAGTTGCGCGACCTGCGACAAACGCACTGCCGGGTTCGGCTCTCCCACAGGGAGATCGGTGACGAAGCCATGCAGTCCACCCGCCATCCACTCCGTCGAGCTGCCGGAGTCGGCGGCATCGAACTCGGCGGCGTCGCCCACCAGTGGATACGCCGACAACGGAACCATCGCCCGCACCGTCTCGACTTGGTCGACGGCCTGCTCCCTCGACAGCAGCCAGCGCCGCAACGCGCCCGCGATCGCGGCCAGGATGACATCGTTCGGTGCGCACCCATGGCGTTCGGCGATGTCGACACAGTCATCGGCGGAACAGGAGGCAACGGTGAACCGCCGGGCAGGTGCGGTCCCACCGTTCAACGGGCTCGGCGGCGCCGAACTGGTGGCCATCTTCATGACGGTCTCGACCCGGCGGGCAGCACCGAGGAACGCCTGGCCCACCGAGGCGACCTGGTTGGTCGCCGCGCGGACCTGATCGACCATCTCCCACGGCCTGGTCAGCACATCCGTGATCGCACCGACCACGAGCTCTCCACTGCCGGGCTCCCGGTCCGGCAACCAGAGATCTTCGGGCATCGCCGGGGATTCGCGGGTGTCGTCGACAATGATCTGGTTGATCTCCAGCGCTTCGTGCCCGTCGACCAACGCCCGGTGGGTCTTGGTCAGGATCGCCATCCGGTCGTCGGCGAGCCCCTCGACCAGATACATCTCCCACAGTGGCCGCGTGCGGTCCAGCGGCCGCGACATCAACCGCGCGACGAGGTCGTGCAGTTGGTCGTCGGCGCCCGGACTCGGAAGCGCGGATCTGCGCACGTGGTAGGTGATGTCGAACTCGCGGTCGTCCACCCACACCGGACGTGCCAGACCGAGCGTCACCTCACGAATCTTCTGCCGGTACCGCGGGACCAGCTGCAACCGGCTTTCGACCGTGCTGAGCAACGTGGGGTAGTCCAGACCACCCGGGTGGCGCTCGAGAATCAGCAGCGATCCCACCTGAGTGGTGGCGCCGCGCTCGTCCAGGTAGTAGAACATCGAGTCCTGAGGCGACAGCCGGTTCACATCGGCAATCGTAGCCGCCGGGTGAGTTGCGGGCGCAGTCACGGCAAGGGCGTGGCGAGGTCACCCACGGCAGCGCGATTCACCCGACGGTGATCGCGACCAGCATCCAGCGCCACTGTTTGCGTCGGGGTGCGGTCGGCGTGGCAGCGGGCATCGTGATCAAACGCCTCTCCACCCGCGCGCCCATGGCGTGCACGCGCTCCCCGCGGCGATAGACCACGGTGATCTCCGCGGCGTCCGGCCGGGAACTCTGGCTGTGCAACCGCAACAGGGTGGAGGTCGCCGGCGCCCTGGTAGCACTTCCCGAGGCCAACAGCACTCGGAACTGATCCGCGATGTGTGGCAGGGCCACCCTGCCCAACTGCCCGATCGGTCGCCTTCGATCCATGACCTCCAGCACCAATTTGATTGCTCCGGTGGCGAACTGCCGTATCTCGACGTTCACGGCCTCCGGACGCGGCGGCGCGGTCGGTTGCCGGGTGGGCGCCCTCAGAGGCTCTCGGAACCGCGAAGCCGATTCGCGGGCCTCGGGCTCGTACCGCGGCACCGGAATCACCCGCAGGCGCTCGGGCGGCTGGTCGATATAGGTCATCTGGGCACTGCGAGCTGAAGTCATTACGCCCCCCGGCGAGTTCGCGACACCGACCGGCATCGCCGGCCCGGTACCAAGAAAACCCGGGTACCAGCAGTACGACGTGTACTACGGCACCCGGGTTCCCCACGAACTCAGATCGTCAGCGTTTCCTGCGAGCGTCAGCGCTTCCTACGGGACTTCGGGGGCTTCGAGCCCGACCCCTTGGACCCTGCCCGCGCCGCCGCACGCCGCTCTTTGCGGGTCCCATCGGCCTGACCGTTCGACGACCCACCCGCCTGACGGACCGACGTGCCACCGGACTCAGAGGGTCCGCTGTAGGTCAGGCGAGAATTGTTGTCGTCCTCGATTCCCTTGGCCCGTAGCGCAGCAGGTGCAGGCTGCTTCGGCGCTGCCTGCTCGGTCGGCAACGGTGCCGGGGCAGCAGGAGCCTTCGTCGTGGACACCGCAGGCGCAGCTGCGGCCGGCTGCGCAGGTGTGGTCTCGACAGAGACGTTGTACAGGAATCCGAGCGATTCCTCCTTGAGGCCTTCGAGCATGCCCGTGAACATGTCAAAACCCTCGCGCTGGTACTCGACAACCGGGTCACGCTGGGCCATCGACCGCAGGTGGATACCTTCGCGCAGGTAGTCCATCTCGTAGAGGTGATCGCGCCACTTCCGGTCGAGCACACTCAGTAGGATCGTGCGTTCGAGCTGACGCATGGCGGTGTCGCCTGCGATGCCCTCGATCTCCTTCTCGCGCTTGTCGTATGCCGCATGGGCATCGGCCACGAGGGTCTCGCGCAGTTCCTCGGCGGTGATCTCTTTGCGCTCGCCGAACTCGTTCTCCTCGAGGATCTCCTTGTAATCGAGCTCGATCGGGTACAGCGTCTTGACCGCGGTCCACAGCTGCTCGAGATCCCAGTCCTCGACGTAGCCCTCGGCGGTCGCGCCGTCGACGTAGGCACCGACGACGTCGTCGATCATCCGCTTGACCTGCTCGCTGTGGTCTTCGCCTTCGAGGATCGTGCGGCGCTCGGAGTAGATCACCTTGCGCTGCTGGTTCATCACCTCGTCGTACTTGAGGACGTTCTTACGAACCTCGAAGTTCTGCTGCTCCACCTGGGTCTGTGCGCTGCGGATGGCCTTGGTGACCATCTTTGCCTCGATCGGCACATCGTCGGGCAGGTTGACGCGGTTCATGATCGACTCGAGCGCTCCGCCGTTGAAGCGACGCATCAGCTCGTCGCCGAGCGAGAGGTAGAAACGAGACTCACCGGGATCGCCCTGACGGCCGGAACGACCACGCAGCTGGTCATCGATCCGCCGCGATTCGTGACGCTCGGTGCCGAGCACGTACAGCCCGCCCGCCTCCTTGACCTTCGCCGCGTCCTCGGCGACCTCTTGCTTCACCGCAGCGATCACCTCGTCCCACGCGGCTTCGTACTCCTCCGGCGTGTCGACCGGGTCGAGTCCGGCCTTGCGGAGCCGGATGTCGGCGAGAATGTCCGGGTTGCCACCGAGCACCACGTCGGTGCCGCGGCCGGCCATGTTGGTGGCCACCGTCACCGCACCGCTGCGGCCTGCCTCGGCGATGATCTGCGCTTCCTGCTCGTGGAACTTGGCGTTGAGAACGTTGTGCGGGATCCCACGCTTCTTGAGCTGGCGGGCCAGATACTCCGACCGCTCGACGCTGGTCGTACCGATCAGGACCGGCTGACCTTTTTCGTGCCGTTCGGTGATGTCATCGACCACCGCGTCGAACTTCGCCTCTTCCGTCTTGTAGATCAGGTCGGTCTGATCAACCCGGACCATGGGCTTGTTCGTCGGGATCGGCAGCACACCCAATTTGTAGATCTGGTCGAGCTCGGCGGCCTCGGTCTGGGCGGTACCGGTCATGCCGGACAGCTTGTCGTACATGCGGAAGTAGTTCTGCAGCGTGATGGTGGCAAGCGTCTGGTTCTCGGCCTTGATCTCGACGCGTTCCTTGGCCTCGATCGCCTGGTGCAGTCCTTCGTTGAATCGGCGCCCGTCCAGGACACGGCCGGTGAACTCGTCGACGATCAGCACGTCACCATTCCGGACGATGTAGTCCTTGTCCTTCTCGAACAGCTCCTTGACCTTGATGGCGTTGTTCAGGTAGCTCACCAGCGGCGAGTTCGCGGCCTCATACAAATTGTCGATACCGAGCTGATCTTCGACGAACTCGACACCTTCCTCGTGCACACCGATGGTCTTCTTACGGATGTCGACCTCGTAGTGGACGTCTTTCTTCAGCAGCGGGGCGATCCGCGCGAACTCCGCGTACCACTTACTCGACGAGTCGGCGGGGCCCGAGATGATCAGCGGCGTCCTGGCCTCGTCGATGAGGATCGAGTCGACCTCGTCGACCACGGCGAACGGATGCCCGCGCTGCACCAGGTCGGCCAGCGAGTGCGCCATGTTGTCGCGCAGGTAGTCGAAGCCGAACTCGTTGTTGGTGCCGTAGGTGATGTCGGCGTTGTAGGCCTCCCGACGCTGGTCCGGCGTCATGCCGGTCAGGATCACGGCGGTCTCGAGTCCGAGGAAGCGGTGCACGCGACCCATCCACTCGGAGTCACGCTTGGCCAGATAGTCGTTGACGGTCACCACGTGGACGCCGTCGCCGGCCAGCGCGTTGAGATAGGCGGGCAGCACACAGGTGAGCGTCTTGCCCTCACCTGTCTTCATCTCGGCGATGTTGCCGAAGTGCAGCGCCGCGCCACCCATGATCTGGACGTGGAAGTGTTTCTGCGAGAGCACCCGCCACGAGGCTTCCCTGGCGACCGCGAACGCCTCGGGCAACAGCTCATCGAGCGTCTCACCCTCTGCGATCCGCTTCTTGAACTCGTCGGTCTTCGCCCGCAACTCCTCGTCGGACAGAGCCTCGATCTCTTTGTCGAGCGTCTCCACATGCGAAGCGATCGCATCCAGGCGTTTGACCATCCGGCCTTCACCGACGCGCAGCAGCTTGTTGAGCACTGGTTTTATCCTCAATCCGATCGACTACACACGAAATCCGACCTACAGATCCCCGCAGGTCGGACTCCATGGTAGCCACGCTCGTGGCAGGGGTGGCCCAGCGAGGCCGATCAACCCCGCGCTGAGCCGCTAGGCGAGGCGGATCAGTCCGTAGTCGAAGGCGTGCCGACGGTAGACGACGGATGGTTTGTCGGTTTCCTTGTCATGGAACAGAAAGAAGTCGTGACCGACCAGTTCCATTTCGTACAACGCATCGTCGACGGTCATCGGGATCGCCTCATGCTCTTTGATGCGCACGATCTGTCCCGGACCCGCGGCCTCGGGAATGTGATCGGCCCAGCGGTCGTCGTCTGCGGAGTCCGTCTGCTTGAAGGCCTCGCCATTGAGGATCGGGTCGGCCGCGGCGGTGGCCTCCGCCACCGAGATCGGGGTACGCAAGCCGTGGTGGACCTTGCGGCGGTCCTTGGTCCGGCGGAGTCGGGACTGCAGCTTGTTCAGGGCCGCGTCGAGCGCGGCGTAGAAGTTCTCGGCGCACGCTTCGCCTCGCACCACCGGGCCCTTACCCACAGCGGTGATCTCGAGGCGCTGACAGACCTTCGACTGTCTGCGGTTCTTTTCGTGGTGGAGCTCGACGTCGAATCGGAAGATCGACGGGTCGAAGCGTTCGACGCGTGAGAGCTTGTCCATCACGTGGATTCGGAAATGTTCGGGGATCTCGACGTTCCGGCCGCTGACCTGCACTTCGGCGTCGGGTCGGGACAGTTCGTCTGAGTCGGATCGGACATATATGCCCGGGTCGAAGGGATCGGCGCTGGTCGTCGGGTCTGAACCCGGATCGGGGCTGACATTGTTGGCTGAAACGGCATTCTTGCCGACACTTGTCGTCACTGCGGCGTACCTCCTGGGTTGGTGAACAGGACTTCCGATACCGCGACCGCACTCGGCCACATACCGGTCTGAGAGTTGGGCCTCACCTCCCCACGTCACCCGGTGGGTGATCTGACCTCTGGCATCTGAGAGTGCACCCCCGACGTTAGTCTGCCGGGCAGGTGTTCGCCACAATTTCGGCAACGCATGTTCACTTACGCGTCGAACCGGGACGCAACAGGCCACCGCGCCAGCCGGTCTGTACCAATGGCTATGCCTACCAATAATTTCGGCACTTTCGGCTCCTTACGCGGCGGCCACCACGAGGACGAGGTGCACCTCGATCCCGGCTCGTCGCAAGACCTCGATCGAGTGTGCGGCGGTGCTGCCGGTCGTGAGCACGTCGTCGACCAGCACGACGGCGACTCCCCCGCCGAACGCCGAGAGATCGGCACCCCGTCGCAACCGGACGGCACCGGACAGGTTCTCACCACGCTCAGGCGCCGACAGACCTGCCGAATCCCGCGCCCAGGACGACGTGAACAACGTGGGCATCACACAGACCCCGGACCCGAGTTCCTTGGCCGCCGCCGCCGCGAGCGCGGTGACAGGGTCCCCGCCCCGGCGGCGCGCGGCCCACCATCGGGTCGGTGCGGGGACGAGGACAAGGCGCGCCGACCTCGGCAACTGCGACCACCGGTCCAGCGTCCGCAGGGCGGTCGCCAGCGCGAGCCCGATCGGGTCGACGAGATCGGTGCGCCCGTGCTCTTTCAACTCGAGGATCGCTCGTCTGCGCGCTGTGGTGTATCGGCCCAGCGCGTAGGCGGGGACCGGCAGCATCACGCTGGTCCGCAGCTCGATCGGGGCGTCGGCGAACACGAGGGCGCATCGTGGGCACCACCGCGTGCCCGGCGCCCCGCATCCCCCGCACACCGTCGGGATCACCAGGTCCACCACGGCGCCGGCGATCCGGGCAGCGGCGTTGTGCGCACGCATCCGCCCATCATCACCTCGATGAAGACCACGGCCAGCACGCAGCCGGGTGTCGCGGCGGGTTGTCCACAGGTCACCGCGCCATCCACAGGGCCGAGGCCCCCGCGCGAGGTGAAACGTCGAATCTAATGCGGCAGAACAGGTATCGCGTTCGACCCCATCGTCGGGGTGATCTCGCTCCAGTACTGGTCCGGTTCGTCGTTGGTACTGCCCAGACGCAGCACCCCACGACTGTCAGCAGCGTAGATCGTCGACTGCCCGGCGACCACAGACGTGACCGGCGGGGTGAGATTGCCACTCGGCAGCGCCCCCGGCGGCGTCCCGTCGATACGCAGTTGCACCACCGGACCGTCCGCCGCGTTGCGGGCGATGACCAGGGTCTCGCTGCTCAGCCAGTCGAGGGACACCGCGCCCGCGATGTTGAGTGCAGCAGCGCCACGAGGGTTGGAGAGCACCAGCCTGTTGTCCGCGCGTCGCTCGACGATCGCCAGGACGACCTGGCCGCCCACGATCATCGCCGCCCGGGCGCCGTCCTGCGAGATCTGCAACTCGGTGATCGCTCCCTGGGCCACCGACCGGATCGCGGTCGAATCCACTTCGGCCTCGGTCACCTGGCCGGCGTCCGGACTCTCCGTCACCTGGGTGACCCGATTCTCGTCGACCACGACCCAGACGGTCCGGCTGTCGCCGGCGAACGACGGGCGGGTGATCGTCTCGCCTTCGAGTACCGGTGTCATGTCTGCGCCGTAGTCGCCGATCGCCAGGGACAGTCGCGGAGCGGGCCCGGGCGCGACGTTCTGCGAGACGGCGGCAACGCGGCCTGCATCGGCGGAGATGTCGGCGGCCAGCAGACTCTTGGTCGAACCCAACGGTCCGGGCACCGGCGCGACGGTGTTGTCCGCGACGGCCTGCAGGGATCCGCCGCGCACGATGTGCAGCCCCAGCGGCCCCGCCGACGGGCTCGGGTCGAGTGATTCGACGTCGCGGGTCTGCCACCCGGCGGCACGGCGTTCGTTGAGCGGGGCTCCATCGGCGTCGATCACGTAGGGACCTGAGATGTCGGAGTCGCTCAACGTCCAGATGATCTGAGCAGCAAGCCGGTTGCGGTCGGCATCGCCGAGTCCGTTGAGCCCGGCGAGATCGAGTCGGATGCCCCCTGAGGGCAACGACTCGATCGAACCGTGCAGCGACGACCTGGCCGGGAACTCATTGGTCACCGCGCCACGCAGATCCTCGACCGGCCCCGCGATGAGCAACCCGATCAGCTGGTCGGAGAGCTGGTCGGCCCCGGCGTACAGCCAGCGCGGATCTGCGACGAGATGCTCGTCGTCGGTGCTCGGGTAGTAGAGAACGTGCGGGCGGTAGGAGGCCTCGAACTGTTCGCGGTCCATCATCACCCCGACCGGCAGCGGCCCGTCAATTCGCCACTGGCCGTCGACGCGGCGCAGCGACAACCGCGTCTCGATACGTCCGGAGCTGGGGATGAGTTGCCCGCTCGGTTGCAGTTCGCCGGTGTTCTCGCCGTTGACCCGCACGGTGATCGTGTCATCGGTCCGGTCGTCGCTGAGCACATTGATCTCGTCGAGCAACAGGGCCCCGCCCTGGTCGTCCCAGGAGTTCGAGGCGTCCTGGGTGAGGAACTGCCGCGCTGCCAAGTGGCCCGAACCGGGTTGCACCGAGGCTTTCAGGAAGTCGCGGACCAGTGTCTCGGGGTCCATCCCGGGGCGCGGGGTCGGAACATTGCGGGTCGGCTGATGCCGTTCGAGGGATCCGAGAGGCTGCGGACTCGAGTTGTTCGGGATCGACACACACGCCGACAGCAACGCCATCGCAACGATGCCGACCAGCAACGCGATGGGGCGACGGGCCAGGCCAAACCGTCGCTCAGCCATTGCCCTGCCCCTGATCTCGCGCGGTCCTGCCCCGGCCCGGAGGTTTGAGCGGCAACGGACTGCCGAGCACCTTGTGGCCACGGACCAGCGGCAGCGTCAGCCGGAAACAGGCACCCTTGCCGGGTTCGCCCCAGGCCTCGAGCCGACCCTGATGCAGGCGGGCGTCTTCGACGCTGATCGCCAGACCGAGTCCGGTTCCACCCGAGCGGCGGAACCGCGATGGATCCGACCGCCAGAACCGGTTGAACACCAACTTCTCCTCGCCCGGTCGCAGTCCGATACCCCGGTCACGGACGGTGACCGCCACCGCGTCGCCGTCGGTGCGCATCGTCAGCGTGACGGGCTGCTGCTCCCCGTGGTCGATGGCGTTGGCGAGCAGATTTCGCAGGATCCGCTCCACGCGGCGCGGATCGATCTCGGCGATCACCGGCTCGGCCGGCAGGTCCAGGATCAACTCGGTGTCGGTCTCGTCCGCGAGGTGCCGCACTGTCTTGACCGCCGCGTCGATCGGGATGGTCATGTTCAGCCTGTCTGCGGCGAGTTCAGCGACACCGGCATCGTGGCGCGAGATCTCGAGCAATTCGCCCAGCAGGGTCTCGAATCGGTCGAGTTCCATGTCGAGCAACTCGACCGAACGTTTGAGCACCGGTTCGAGGTCCTCGCGACTCTCGAACAGCACGTCCGCAGCCATTCTCACCGTGGTCAGCGGGGTACGCAGCTCATGGGAGACATCGGAGGTGAACTGCCTCTGCAGACCGCCGAACTCCTCGAGGTGGGTGATCTGTTTCGACAGGCTCTCGGCCATGTCGTTGAACGACATGGCGAGTCTGGCCATGTCGTCCTCACCGCGCACCGGCATGCGTTCCTTGAGCCGGCCGTCGGCGAATCTCACCGCGATCCTCGAGGCCGACCGCACCGGTATGACCACCTGCCGCGAGACGAGGATGGCGATCGCGGCCAGCAGACCGAGCAAGACCAGACCACCGGTGAAGATCGTGCCGCGCACCAGCGACACTGTGTTCTCTTCGTTGGTCAGCGGGAACACCAGGTACAACTCCAGCCCCGGGATGTCGGAGTTCGTCGGGGTCCCGATGATCAGGGCCGGACTCTGGGCTCCGCCGGAGCCGGTCACCGAGGAGTAGCGATAGGCGATCTGGCCGCCCTGCACCATCTGCCGCAGATTCTCGGGGATCTCACCGATCGGACCCACGCCTGTTGGTCCTGCGGGGCCGGATCCAGGTGCGAGCAACACTGTGTCGAAGGTACCGACCACACCGGAGGTGTCGCCTGAATCGACATCGCGGTCGGTCAGGATCGAGCGGGTTTGCCGCAATCTGTTCGTCAGAGAAGTGTTGCCGTCCGCGCCCGAGAGGTCGCGTTCGACGGTCACCCGGGTGCGCTCGAGCTCTTCGGTGGCGGCCTGCAGTTTGAGGTCGAGTAGGCGGTCGGTGATCTGGCTGGTCAGCACGAAGGCGAGGATCACCAACACGACGAAGGACAGCACGAGGGTGGACACCACCACGCGCAGCTGGAGCGAACGACGCCACAGCTGCCCGACTGCTCTCCCGACCGAGCCCACTCGCCGCATCGATGGCCCGAACGTGCCATTGATACGACGCCGAGGGCGTCCGATCACGGTGGTCCGGCCTTGTAGCCGACCCCCCTCACCGTGAGAACCACTTCAGGGTTTTCCGGATCGTTTTCTACTTTGGCCCGCAGGCGCTGTACGTGCACGTTGACCAGCCTAGTGTCGGCCGGATGCCGGTAACCCCAGACCTGTTCCAGTAGCACGTCGCGGGTGAAGACCTGCCGCGGCTTGCGGGCAAGTGCGACCAACAGATCGAACTCGAGCGGGGTGAGCGAGATGGGCACCCCCTCGCGGACGACCTTGTGCGCGGGGACGTCGATCTCGACCGGTCCGATGGACAGCAACTCCGCGGGCTCGTCCTCGGTGCGACGCAGACGCGCCCGGACCCTGGCGACCAGTTCCTTCGGTTTGAAGGGCTTGATCATGTAGTCGTCGGCACCCGACTCCAGACCCAGCACGACGTCCACGGTGTCGGACTTGGCGGTGAGCATCACGATCGGTACACCGGAGTCAGCACGCAGCACCCGGCACACGTCGATCCCGTTCATCCCGGGCAGCATCAGATCGAGCAACACCAGATCAGGACGGATCTCGCGGACCGCGGTCAGTGCCTGGGTGCCGTCGCCCACCACGAAGGGCTCGAAGCCCTCTCCGCGCAACACGATGGTGAGCATCTCCGCCAATGCAGCATCATCGTCGACAACCAGGATCCTGGGTTTCATGGGCTCATGGTGTCACCGAATCGTGATTAATTGTGGCTGACGCGCCGACCGCGGAGCGGCTCGGCTGCGGCTGTTATCCACCAGACGCGGTTACCCTTCGAATGTGGGCGTATTGATTGCAGTCGAAGGTGTGGACGGAGCGGGCAAGCACACGTTGGTGACCGGGCTCGTGAACCGTTGGGCCACAGAGGGTTACCGAATCGCGACGCTCACCTTTCCGCGTTACTCCGAGTCGGTCACCGCGGACATCGCCGCCGAGGCACTGCACGGACAGCACGGCGACCTGCGCTCGAGCGTTCACGCCATGGCACTGCTCTTCGCACTCGACCGTAGGGACGCCGACGCCGAGCTCCGGAAGTTGTTGTCCGCCAACGACGCGGTGATCCTGGACCGCTACGTCGCCTCGAATGCCGCCTACAGCGCCGCCCGACTGGGACAGGACGCGGACGGTGAGGTCGTGAACTGGGTCTCGACCCTCGAGTTCGAACGTTTCGGTTTACCGGTCCCCGATCACCATCTGTTGCTGGACGTACCGACCGATGTCGCGATCGGACGCGCACAGTCGCGCGCCGAGAACGACGCCTCCCGCACCCGCGACCACTACGAGCGCGACCATGACCTGCAGGAGCGAACCGGCATCGTCTACCGCGACCTCGCCGAACGCGGATGGATGTCTCCGTGGTCACGCCTGGGCACCGAACCCGACCCGGACCTCGCGGATCGACTCATCGCCATCTGACCGCGGTAACGACCTGGTCAAGACTCAGCGACGGCCACCGTTATGTGCGCCGGCCCTCCCCTGTCGGCAACTAGCGTCACACACGACGCACGCGTTGGACCGGCCACGACCGCCGGTCCGATGGGAGGTCGGCCGATGAGTCACTTCATGCTGCACCCGGTTCACCACGTTCCGGTCCGGCAGACCGTTGTCCTGTCCATCGCGGTACTGGTGGCCAATCTCGCGCTGGTCTGGTTCGCGCTGACCATCCGATCCGATCCGGCCGACGACGCCACCCAGATCCGGACCGTGGTCGAGCAGCAGATCGACGCTCTGAACGCTCGCGACGCCGCCGCCTTGCAACTGACGTACTGCCGCCAGCAGGGCGAGGTCGCCGGTCTGATCGTCGAGGCCCTCGGCCCCCGCACCGGCAATCGGATACTGCGTGTCGCCCGGATAACCGACATTCAGCGCATCGGTTCGACGCTGGCGACGGCCCGTGTCCAGGTGGAGTTCACCGGCGCCGACCTCGCCGCGATCGAGTTGCGGCCGGATACGGTCAGCATGTTCCGAAAGGGCGAAACCGGCTGGCAGATGTGCGATCCGGGCAATGAGTCGGCTGATCTGCTCCACGTCTGATCGCCGCGCCCCTCACCGGCCGGGTGACGGGCATGAACATCACATGTCAGCATCAGTGTTTGTGTCTGATTTCGACGGTGTTGTTGGCTGTCCGAAGCGCCCAGTAAGGTTCCATCAGCAGCAAAGCACCGCTGCCCAAACGCTATTCACACTCGCCCCGAGCAGTGGTCCATCGCTCACGTTCTCGCCGGAGGTCCCTCATGACGCAACCACCACAAGGTCCCTACGGATCCGGCGACAACCAGGGCGATCCCCAGTGGGGCCAGGGACCGGGCGATGGTTCACAGCAGCCCTGGGGCGGAACGCCGAACCAGCCGAATTGGGGTGGCCAACCTCCGTCGGAGCCGACCTGGGGTGGCCAGTCCGCATCCGAGCCGACCTGGAGCGGCCAGCCCGGCGGCGCCCCCGACTGGGGCAATCAGCCGCAGCCGCAGTACCCGCCGACCTCCGACTACCCGCAGCAGGGACAGACCGGCCAGTATCCGGCCGGTTATCAGCAGTACGGGAACAATCCGCCTCCCGGTGGGCCGGGTGGCCCTGGTGGTTATGGACCACCTCCGGGCGGCGGTAAGTCGAACAAGACGCCATGGATCATCGGGATCGCGGCGGCTGCCGTGGTCGTCATCGTGCTCGCCGTGGTGCTGTTCGTGGTTCTCGGCGGCGACGATTCCTCCGACACCAGAGCCGACCCCACCTCATCGGTGACGACGACGTCGTCGCAGTCGTCCGTGGCGCAGGCCGAGGAGGAGGTCGAGACCGCCATCCGGACCTACACGACCGCGTTCACCGACCGCGACTGGGACACAGCGATCTCCGTGACCTGTGGCGCCGAGCAGGCCACGGTGCGAGAGATCCAGACCGACAACAGTGACACCGCCGGGATGAAACTGAACTCCGTGACAGGTATCGAGGTCACCGGCGATTCGGCCGAGGCCACCGTCTCGTTGACCTTCGTCAACCCGGCCGACCAGTCCGCGCTCGAGACCAACCGATATACATTCGAGATGGAAAACCGTTTAGGGGACTGGAAGATCTGCACCACCCGCAAGATCTGATCGGTGCCCGAGGGAGGACTTGTTGAGTTATCCGCCAACCGGCCCGCCGGGATGGGGCACTCCCGACCAGCCAGGTCCGGGGGGCCGGCCGCCACAGCAACCTGGACAGCGCAGGCCCCAGCAGCCTGATCGGGGTCCGGGTGATCCGTACTGGTCGCAGGGTCAGCCATCGCAGCAGCCGCCCTACGGCAGAGGTCCAGGCGCTCAGGGTCCAGGTGCTCAGGGGCCGGGTGCTCAGGGTCCGGGTCGACCGCCCGGTGCCTTCGGTCCGCCCGGAGCGCAGTTTCCTCCCGGCCCGCAGGGACCGCAGGGCCCCTGGGGCGCGCCGCCGCCGCAGCCGCCTCGAAAGACCCGCACCGGTCTGATCATCGCCGCCGTGATCGCCGTGCTGGTGGTGCTGGCCGGGGCCACCGTCGCCGCAGTGACCCTCACCGGTTCCGGTGACAGCGATCCGGTCGCCGATCCGTCCACCTCGGTGTCGACGACGACCACCTCGGGCGATGCGGGTGGCACCGGCGACGAGGACGCCGTGCAGGCCGCGGCCGAGAAACGCGTTCAGCTGATCAACGATCAGGATGCCGGCGGATTACATGACATGGCGTGCGACGCCGACTCACGCACCGAGTCGAGGGCGGGTTACGAAGAACTCTTCGATCGCAATGGCAGCATCTTCGCCTCCATCGACGTCCAGGATGTGAACGTCGACGGCAAGGTCGGCAAGGTCCACGGTGAGATGGCCATCGACAGCGAGGTCGGCGACATCCACTGGGCGTTCAAGATGGAAGACGGTGAGTGGCGGTTCTGCCCGAGCCTGTCGGAGCGACGGTCCAGCACCGCACCGAGCACCGGCGGGGACGACATCATCACCGGTTAGCCCCGCGAAACCGAAAAATGGTGGGTTCTGGCGAGTATTTCCGCTGTTCGCGGTCGCCAAAACCCACCATTTCTGGTGTGCCGGGTGTCAGTAGCGGTAGTGCTCCGCCTTGTACGGACCCTCGACGTCGACGTTGATGTACTCGGCCTGCTCCTTGGTGAGCTTGGTCAGCGTTCCACCGAGTGCCTCGACGTGGATCTTCGCGACCTTCTCGTCGAGCACCTTGGGCAGGCGGTAGACCTCGTTGTCGTACTCGTTGTTCTTGGTCCACAGCTCGATCTGGGCGATGACCTGATTCGAGAAGCTGTTGCTCATGACGAACGACGGGTGACCCGTGGCGTTACCGAGGTTCAGCAACCGGCCCTCGGACAGGACGATGATCGCCTTACCGTCCGGGAAGATCCACTGATCGACCTGCGGCTTGATGTTGATGCGGGTCATGTCCTTGGAGGACTCGAGGCCTGCCATGTCGATCTCGTTGTCGAAGTGACCGATGTTGCCCAGGATCGCCTGGTGCTTCATCTGCTTCATGTGATCGAAGGTGATGATCCCGAGGTTGCCGGTCGAGGTGATGATGATGTCGGCATTGCCGATCGCGTCCTCGACGGTGACGACGTCATAGCCGTCCATCAGTGCCTGCAGCGCGTTGATCGGATCGATCTCGGTGACCTGCACGCGTGCGCCCTGTCCCGCGAGGGATTCAGCGCAGCCCTTGCCGACGTCGCCGTAGCCACAGATCAGGACCTTCTTGCCGCCGATGAGGACGTCGGTGCCACGGTTGATGCCGTCGATCAGCGAGTGGCGCGTGCCGTACTTGTTGTCGAACTTGCTCTTGGTGACCGAGTCGTTGACGTTGATCGCCGGGAACACCAATTCGCCGGCCGCAGCGAACTGGTAGAGCCGCAACACACCGGTGGTGGTCTCCTCGGTGACACCCTGAACCGACTCGGCGATCGCCGACCACTTGCCCTTGTCGGTCTCGAAACGCTCGCGCAGCAGCGCGAGGAAGACCTTGTACTCGGCAGAGTCCAGATCGTCGTCGGTCGGCGGGACGGTGCCGGCCTTCTCGAACTGCGCGCCGCGTAGGACGAGCGAGGTGGCGTCTCCGCCGTCGTCGAGGATCATGTTCGCCGGTTCGCCGGGCCAGGTGAGCATTTGCTCGGCGGCCCACCAGTACTCCTCGAGGCTCTCGCCCTTCCACGCGAACACGGAAACGCCCTTAGGCTCCTCGACCGTGCCGTACGGCCCGACGACGATGGCCGCGGCCGCTTCGTCCTGGGTCGAGAAGATGTTGCATGACGCCCAACGGACCTCGGCACCGAGCGCGACCAGCGTCTCGATCAGGACCGCGGTCTGCACTGTCATGTGCAGCGAACCGGAAATGCGAGCACCCTTGAGCGGCAACACATCTGCGTACTCACGACGCAGGGCCATCAGACCCGGCATCTCGTGCTCGGCCAAGCCGATCTCTTTACGGCCGTACTCGGCCAGCGAGAGATCCGCCACCTTGAAGTCGATGCCGTTGCGGCTTTCCGCGGTGAGCGGGCCGTTCTGGACCGATGTCATATACCACTCCTCAAAGTCCCACCTGAATGTTGCCTACCAGGCTAACCGGTGGACTCCCGGCGCCCACCCCCGGCTGCGGCATCGACGACCGGCCCGAAGATCTCGGCCACATCGTCGGCGACATCGCGGTCGGCCTCTGGGGGCATCGACACATAACTCAAGGCCATCCGCACGATGGCCCTGGCGATACGGACGGCGGCGGTCTCCTCGGCCTGTATCCAGCTGGTCCTCAGCAGCGCGACTATCCGCGCGCTCGCGGTGGTGATGAGAGGATCGGCGTCCGTGGTGATGAGCCGCAAGAGGTCGGGCTTGGCCTGCCCGGTCAACAACGACTGGATCAGCGGGTCATCCGCCGCGATGGCGAAGAATCTCGAAAAACCCTCCGCCAGGGCTATCTTCGCTTCGCCCTCATGGGCCAGAACCGCCTCGGAGACCTGATCGACGAAGTGGTCGGTGAGGCGGAGTGCATACGCCTCGGCCAACCCCTGCCGAGAGGCGAACTCGTTGTAGACCGTCTGCCTGCTGACCCCGGCCGCACGGGCGACATCCGCCATCGTCACCGACGACCAGTCCCGCGTACGCAAGAGGTCGCGCATACCGTCGAGCAAGCTGTTACGCAGCAGCTTCTTGGTGGCCTGCGCATAGGACAATGCCGGTCCTCCCGCAGCGGACACCACACCGGCGGACACATCAGGCATACCCGCCAGCGTAGCGGTCACCTGGTCGAGCTCCGCTGCGCTGCGTCTCCGGTCACGAGCGGGTGACCTCCTCCATGTAGAAGTCCGCCTTGGCCGCCCCGCAGTCCGGGCAGCTCCAGTCGTCCGGGATGTCATCCCACCGGGTCCCGGGGGCGATGCCGTCTTCCGGCCAACCCTTTTCCTCGTCGTACTCGAACCCGCACTGCATGCAGACGTACAGCTTGTAGTTCACTGCTTCTCCTTAAGTTCTCGGCTCGAAGTCGACCTTCTCGCGGACACCACAGTCAGGGCATGGCCAGTCGTCGGGCACGTCCTGCCAGCTGGTCCCGGGTGAGAACCCCTCGCGGGGAGCTCCGGCGGCCTCGTCGTAGACGTAGTCGCAGACCGGACAGCCAAAGGCGCTCACCGTGCACCGCCCGCGTGCCTCGCCAAGATCTTCTCGCGCCGGCGGGGCACGATGTTGGCCCTCGAGAGGTCGCCGGCGTAGTGCTCGATCACTCTGTGATCCATCACTTTTCGCCAGATCGGCGGGAAGTAGGCCAGCGTGATCATGCTTGCGTAGCCGCTCGGCAGACTCGGGGCCTCGTCAAAACTCCGAAGCGTCTGGTAGCGCCGGGTCGGATTGGCGTGATGATCGCTGTGCCGTTGCAGGTGATAGAGAAAGATGTTGGTGCAGATGTGATCGGAGTTCCAGCTGTGCTCCGGGGCCGCCCGGACATACCGACCGCTCTCGGTCTTCTGCCGGAGCAGTCCGTAGTGCTCGAGATAGTTCACCGTCTCCAGCAGGCTGAAACCGTAGATGGCCTGAATCACCATGAACGGCAAGATCTGCCAGCCGAAGACGGCCGCGAGGACACCCCACAGGACGACGGACATCAGCCACGCATTGAGCACGTCGTTTCGGATGTTCCACACCGAGTGATCGAGTCGCTGCATCCGGGTTCGTTCGAGCTTCCACGACGACTTCAGGCTCCCCCACACGCTGCGCGGCAGGAAGGCCCAGAAGGTCTCTCCGTACTTTGCGCTGGCCGGGTCCTCCGGAGTCGCCACCCGCACATGGTGGCCGCGGTTGTGCTCTATGTAGAAGTGACCGTAAAACGTCTGCGCCAGAGTGACCTTCGACAACCAGCGCTCGAGTGAATCCTTTTTGTGACCCAATTCGTGGGCGGTGTTGATCCCGATGCCGCCCATGACGCCGATCGACAGCGCGATCCCCAGCTTGGAGACGATCCCCAGACCGCCGTCGATCCCCAGCCAACTCAGATCGCTGGCGGTCCAGAGGTAGCAGGCAAAGATCAGGCTGGCCAGCTGGAACGGGATGTAGACGTACGTGCAATAGCGGTAGTACTTGTCGTTCTCCAACTGCTCCATGAGTTCCTCGGGCGGGTTCTGGCCGTCCGGGCCGAAGAACACATCGAGGATCGGCAGCAGGACGTAGACGAGCATAGGCCCGATCCACCACCAGACCGGCGATACCGCGTCGAGTCCGAGCCCATTGAACCCGGCGACCAACGCGGTTGCGAGGAAGAGTGCGGTCGGCGGGACGAGACCCAACAGCCATAGGTGGCGCTTCTTGTCGCGCCACTGCTCGGGCGCCGGCCCGGTGTCGGTGCCACCGGCACCCCCGGTCGTGAGATCGGTGCTCATCAACTGCCTCCTTGCGGAATCGAACACGACTAACTGGAACCTGTTATGGACAGTACCGCCATCTTCGTCGCCTGTCTATACATATGAGCTAGTTTGTAAAGTGCCCCAGTTCACAAAGAAGGGCCCCTGCCGGAGGAGATACCTCGGGCGGGGGCCCTTCGGGGCCGTGGGGAAGGTCAGCCTTCGCCGCGTTTTTCGAGATTTGCGGCACGCGTCGCGTCGCCGACCTCGTCTGACATCTCGCCGCGCTCGCGTTTGCCGACCAGCGAGTGCCGCTGGCTGTACGCGAAGTAGACGACAACACCGATGACCATCCAGATCACGAAGCGGATCCAGGTCAGAGCCGACAGGTTCAGCATCAGCCAGACGCACGAGATGATCGCAAGAATCGGGATCACCGGCATCCAGGGCACCGAGAAGCCTCGCTGCAGGTCGGGCCGGGTCTTGCGCAGCACGATCACGCCGGCGGCCACGACGACGAAGGCGAACAGGGTGCCCACGTTGACCATCTCTTCGAGCTTGTCGATCGGGAAGAACGCCGCGACGACCGCGACCGCAACACCTACGATGATCTGGATTCGGGCCGGGGTTCCGAACTTGCTGGTCTTGGAGAGCCCCCGGGGCAGCAGGCCGTCTCGGGCCATCGCGAAGAGCACCCGAGATTGACCGAGCATCAACACCATGACGACCGTGGTCAGACCCGCCAGCGCACCGATCGAGATCACCTTCTCGGCCCAGGTCACACCGTTCTCACCGAACGCGTAAGCCAGATTCTTCGGTTCTCCGTCACCCGCCGAAGTCGCGAGTTCCTTGTAGTTGAGCATGCCGGTCACCACGACCGTGACCAGGATGTACAGGACGGTGACGATGGCCAGGGAACCCAGGATTCCGCGCGGGACATCCTTTCTCGGATTCTTCGTCTCCTCCGCGGTCGTGGCGACCACATCGAAGCCGATGAACGCGAAGAACACGATGGATGCCGCCGCGAGGACGCCGTACCAGCCGTAATTTGAGTCGCCGCCGCCTGTGATGAGTGAGAACAGAGTGGAATCCACCGATTTGCCTCCGGAATCGGAGGGTTGCGACTCGGGGATGAACGGTTTGTAGTTGTCGGCCTTGATGTAGAAGAAGCCCACGACGATGACCAGCAGCACGACGGCGACCTTGATGGTCGTGACCACCGCGCTGAACGTCGACGACAGCTTGGTACCGAGAACCAGCAGCGTCGTGATCACCGTGACGATGACGAGCGCACCCCAGTCGACGTCCAGACCGGCGACTTCCACTGTGCCCCCGGAGAACCCGAAGACCGTTCCGAGATAGCTGGACCATCCCTTGGAGACCACCGCGGATCCGACCGCGAACTCGAGGATGAGGTCCCAGCCGAGGATCCACGCCAAGAACTCACCAAACGTGGCGTAACCGAAGGTGTAGGCCGATCCGGCCACCGGGACCGTGGAGGCGAACTCGGCGTAACAGAGTGCCGCCAGCGCACAGGCGATGGCGGCCATCACGAACGACAGCGAGATCGCCGGGCCGGCCTTGTCTCCAGCAGTCGACGCGGTGATGGTGAATATACCGGCGCCGATGACGACGGAGACACCGAAAACGGTGAGGTCCCACCAGGTCAAACTCTTCTTCAGCTGTGAACCGGGTTCTTCGGTGTCAGCCATGGATTGCTCAACGGATTTTGTCCGTGTCAGCGGATTGCTCACTACAGCTCCTCACTTGACGGGAAGACGCTGCGGGGTGCGCAGGGTCTGCATGCGAAACTATCGGACCGGAAGGGTAACTGTTAGGCAATCACAGGACGCGAGTCGTATCCCCCGCGCCGAGCGACTTCAAACGCGCTTCCGTCCGTCGCGAACCGACAGCCCGTCAGACGCCGAAACCCGCCGAAGCAACACTTCGACGGGTTTCGGGTGGTACGGGTGGTCAGCTGAAGTAGCCGGCCGTCCGCTGATCCGCTGCCTGCATGTTGGTCGACGCTTCCGTCACCTTCGACGACAGCGCGGTCAGCAGGGTGCGGGAGTCGGTGAAGCTGGTATCCCAGGTCTGCTGAGCCGAGCCGTACGCCTGTGAGGCCTGCTGTGACTGCCAATTCTCGTGCAGCCGGGCAACTTCTGACTTCAGAGTGGTCGCCAGATGCTCCAGCTGGTTGAAGTTGCTGTTCAACTGTGCGGCCAGCTCTTCCATCCGCGGGTAGTTGTACTGGATGATGCTCATGGGTAGGTCCTCTCGATATGAGTGTGTGGTGGTCGGGTGTCTACGAGCGGTCGCTCTGAAGGCGGAGGCTCTACAGGCGGAGGCCCGAGCCACCCGAGACGTTGTTGAAGGTGCCCGCGGTGTCCTGGTCTTCGGCGTCGTAGCCGTTGAAACCGGTGGACAGCGAGGTCTTGAGACCTTCGAGAGCCGTCTGCAGCTGGGTTGCCTCGTCTTTCCAGGCGGTCACCGCGTTCTGGAATGCACCGCTGGCATTGCCCTTCCACAGAGCGAGCGCTTCGTCGGCGTCGGCCGTGATACGGGCGAGAACCGTACCCATGTCGGCGACGATGTCCCCCACCGATTTTGTCGAGGCCAGGCCGGCCGAGACGTCGAGTTCGAGACCGTTGGTCATCTTTCTTCCCCTTCTTGTATGGCTGCCGCGGCATCAGATGATGTCCACGGATCTAACGTCTGGTTCCGCCCCCGCAGACGCGGCGAACGAAGATCGATTTCGCGACCTGCGCCCGCCCGTGCCCTTCGGATCACGGCAACCACCTCCCCGACGGCAGTGTTTCCACGAGAAGCTCGACTGCCTGAGAAATCTTGTGTGGGCTACCGCCCGACAACGTCGTCCAGATCCGTCCGTCCGGCGACGTGCTCGGGCCGGCGAGAATCCGACCACGCGCGGTGTCGTATATCGCGACGGCACCGGCGGATCGAACCGTCCGCCCCTGCCCTGACTCGATGGCAACGATCTCGGCATGGGCTGTGCACGATTCGAACGCGGCGGCGTAGCCTGCGGCCACCTGATCGCCTGCGCCCATGGCGTGCAACGCATCCGAGTAGTCCGCCGCGGACCGTGCGCGATCGAGTCGTACACGCAATTCGCCGGCCGGAGCGCTGAACGCCGGGAGGGCCGATGTATCCGCCACCCCGAGGTGCTTCGTGACGATGGCACCCACATCCCTCACGGAGTGAACGGGTACTTCTCGGACCTCGACACCCACGCCCGTGCGCCTGGCCAGTACATGTCTGGGACCCTGCCGGGCGAGACACGACCGCGCACATCCTTCGGAACCGAAAACCCTTGTCTCGATCAGCATCTCCGGATTGGCGAGTATCGACAGCGCATCCGCCAGTGGTTCGGCCACGCCTCGGTGTGCATGCGGGTCGTCGCACAGAATCCCCAGTGAGGTCAGTTCGTCGACGGCCGACGACAGTGCGGCATCACGCGCCGAGACATACTCGTACCCGGGTTCGATGGCCAAGACCAGAGGCCACGTCTGATGCCCGAGAAGCATTCCGAGATGATCCAGGTGGTCGTCGGTCAGCTCATAACCGGGCGCGGTCTCCATCGTCCACATGTCGCTCACCGGTCCTGGTCCCCGGCGCCGAGCACGGCGGGAATCGATGTGTTCGTATGCAGATCGAGCACACCGCTGCTGTACCGGGGATCAGAATGCTCGACGGCGGCGGCTGCAGGTTGATCGAAATGAGCCCAGTCGATCGCGGTGTTCGCGGTCTCGGTTCCGGCGGGGTCGATACCCGCCGACGGAACCGAACGCGGTTGACGTATGGGTGTTTCGCTGTTCGGCACGAGACCGCCCACCATCGGAGCCATCGGCGGAAGCGGAGACGCCGGCCTGGGCGCTGTGGTGGAGGCCGCTGGCTCCGCGACGATCGGCCCGACACTCGACCCCGCCACCACCGTGGCCGCGAATCGCGATTTCTCGCGAGGCGCGGCGACGGTGACCGGCATCGCCACAGGCCCCATTCCCACCGATCCACCTGGCACCGTCGGCGACACCGGCGCCTCGGGCACGGAGCGGTGCTGCCGGGAAGCCTCCTCCGATGTCAGTGCTACGGACGAGACGATCTCCGGCGGAAGGGTTTCCGTCCATGGACGGGCCAGTGGCTCCGACGCCGACTCGTAGGCCTCCATCACGCGGGCAGCTCGTTGCTTCTGGTCGTGCAGGGCACGTTCGGCGTCGGCTGCCACACCCCCGATGGGGCTGCCCAGCGCTGCTCCCACCGCCGCGGCCGTGTCCCGCACCCCTTTGGTGACCTCGATCTCGGGGAGATTCGGCATGGCGAGCCGGGCGACTGTGGTGGCCGCGCACTGAGCCGCCACCCGTCCGGCATTGTCTGCCGCGGCCGTGGCCGCATCGACGAACCACGGTGCCAGTGCCCCGAGCTTTGCGAACGCGTGATCGGAGTGCGCCGATTCCCACGAAATACCCAGCCTGGCCATGATTCTCAGATAGTCGGCACCGGAGTCGGCGAGGACTACCGACAACCGGGTCCAGCCGGCACCGGCATCTGCCAACGAACCCACCCCGGCGCCGTCGCCGAGATCCTTCGCCAACTGCTCGGTCGGTCTGGCCTGCCAGACCACATTCGTGAAACCTGTCATCGTCTGTCCTCACCGCCTGATCAGAGGCGGAAGGCCTCCTCGATCGTCTCCTCGGCCCCCCGGTATCCGACGGCCTGCGCACGCAGTACTGCGGCGATCTTCCGGAGCTCGTGCACGCCTACAGAGGCACCCCCGACAAACGTCTCGGCGACCGCAGACAAGGTGGTGGCCGCCGCAACCGATACCTCGTCGCGCCCCGCCGGATCGACCGATAAGTTCGGCTTCTCCTGCGCCAGCGTTACCTCCAATCCGTCGGCGAGCGTGTCCAATTCGATGGCCGCCCTCAACAACTCGTCGGAATCCACATTCAATTGATCGCTGCCCACTGTTGCTCCCCGTTGCTTTCAGGTCAGAAATTTTGATTGGTCAGACTTCGTGATCGCGGGCCGGTGGACCCAGCCGCAGCCGCACATCCGGCGACGGCGCAGGGTCAGTTGTCTGCGTCTCGCCGATCACGGCAGGTGCGACATCTGAGATCTCCCCGATGATGCGGCTCCCGTTGAGCTCGGTCACCAGGTAGTCGGCGGTCTCGTGCTGATCATCCGACTCGCCGGCGCCGCGTCCGGCTCCCATCGCGCCCATCGGAGCCATCGGACCACCCATTCCGGCGGGCACGACGGTGCTCTGATTGCGATTCGATGGCCCTCCCGCCCCCTCCGGGCTCGGCCCACTCATCAAACCCGGCGCCGTCCGTGCACTGAGCGGACTTGGTCCACCACCGCCGCCGGGCCCCGAGCCGCCGCCACCACCGCCACCGCCACCTGCACCCCGCAGACCCGCGAGTCCGGCAGGAACTGTTGTCGCCAGTTCACCGTTTTTGGTGGCATACGCACTCTTCAGTTGAGCCTCATGGCTTTTCAGGAGTTGGCCACCCGCTGAACTGGTCATGGTGCCGAGTTTGCTTACCCCGGTGACCATCGGCTTACCGACCCCGTCGAGCACTGTGCTCGCGATGGAGAAGGGCGAGGGTCCGGCGGCGGGGGCACCCGTCACCGGGACGGGCTGCCCGTTCAACACCATGTGGCTCGTGGGTGCGAGAAGTTGGGCCCGCGTGGCCGTGACCACAGCGGTTGCCTCGGCGAGCCCCTCGGCCGCGACGCCCAGCGCGAGCGCCTGACCCGGTGGTGTCACCAGGATCGGCGCCGACGCGGCGATGATCCCGATCGTCTTGGCGATGATCCCCTGGACCAGGGACAGCCCGGTGCCCACGATCGCGGCGGCGCCCTGGGTGTCGATCGACATCACCCCGCCCTGGGTGGACAACGCCGCGGTGTCAGCGCCTGCCTGCGCGCCCTTGACCGTGGTGGCCGCGGCCGCCTGCCCGGTCCACACCTGGTCGAGAGCCTCGAGTGCGCCCGAGCCCATCCCCATGGACATCTCTAGTATCTGCGACAGGCCCTCGAGGATCATCGTCGGATCAAGATCTCCCCCACCGAGATTGCCTGTCCCGAAGCCACCGAGCAGGTCGGTGATCGGCTTGATCAACACACTCAGATCGAGTGGCGGCAGCGGCGGAAGACCCGGCAGTGGCGGCATGGCCGACAATTCCGGTAGGCCGGGCAGGCCGAGATCCGCGAGGACCTTGCTGACCGGTGTATCCAGGATCGGACCCAGCGGACTCGACTCGACGAGTTCGCGGATGGTCGGATCCAGCGGCGCCGCCACAGGATTCGGTGTGAAGTTCGGTGTGCTCACGTGGTCCCCCGACCGGTCGCTACAGCGCTGACTCGATGGCCCTGAACTGGCTGCCCGCTCCGTCGTCGGTCTCGGTGAACTCGGCGGCTGTCGCCAGGGCGGCGGCTGCGGTCCCCGCGTGCACGGCCGCGAGCTGACCCACCGCGAGCAGGTGGCTGGCCTGCGCCTGCGCGAAAGCGAGCAGGAACTCCTGGCCGATGAGTCCGAACACCGGAACCATCGTCGCGACATTGGCAGCCGCGTTGATCGACCCGGCGGTGGCCACCGCGGCGGACATCACCGCGGCGGTGTCTGCGTAAGCCTCTATCGCGGCTGGTACCGCGGTGATCTCGGACATTCTTCCCCCATGTGGTGTGAACCTGGAATTACTCACGAACTGGTTCGCAGATGCCGGCGTGCCAGACCCCCGGCTGCGGCATCTGACGTATCTGACGCCTACGACCCCGATCCGGTTCCCCGCGTCGACGGAGTCGATGTCAGTGATGCCGGACGCGAGTCGACGAGTTCGGCGAACGAGGTGTTGAAGTCCTCGAGTATCGCCGCACGGCGGGCGAATGCCCGACCTGCTGCGACCCCGGCAGTAGCCACGATCAGCTCACCGAGCGCATCGGAGCCCAGGGTCAGCGCAGACGGCGCGAACCACAACCCGGTCAGCGTCCCCACCCCGTCGACTTCCGCGGTGACGTGATCGCCCGGCGATGTCTCACGCGCCGAGATCGCGGCCAGGCGCTCGTTGACCTCGTGCAGTCCGTCGAGTTGCCGCCGGGCCCTGGCCTCCAGTTCATCCATCGCCCAACTCATACCGACCTCATCCAACTGCTCGGCGCGCTCGCGTCGGCGTCGTCCTGATACTCGGCCCGCGCCAGATCGTCGGCCCTCGGCAGGTTCATGTGGTCGATGATGTCGGAGCTCACGCCGCTTGCCCTGAGCTCCTCGCGACGCGCCACCCCCGCGTGCATGGCAGCCTGCTGACACAGCCGTAGCACCTCTGCGGCCAGGGCCGACGGATCTTTGCGTAACTCCGTCGACTCGAGCCGAACCGCCGTCGGCAAGCCCTGATCTGTCGTCACCACTGTGATGGTCCCGGTGCGCGAAGTCGCCGCAGCCATGGATGTCCCCCCTTGTTCGACCCCTGGCTGGAGAGGATACCCACAACACCGGCGAAGTGGTGCTCAGACATTCACCGCTTCTTCTCTTGGTCTATGCTCCCCTTAACAAACGGTCGGGGGCGGCTAGAAGTGCACAGTTTGCCTGCGTCGATTTGCCGCAGAAGACCGAGCGTGCCAACAGGGGGCTGTTCCGTGAGCTACAACAATGCCGATGTGCCGGCGCCGCCGCCATGGTTGCAGGCCGACGCCGACATCGATCTTTCGCAATTCGAACGACCGGAAACCCCAGCGCGACAGCCAGATCCATCGCCGGCGCTGCCGAACGCCGACGCCGAGCCCACCCGGCACGGTGCTGACGACGTGCCTCCGCAGTGGACCGCCGCGACCGACCGTCAGGCCGCCCCCGCACCTCCGCCGGTGGATGCGCAACCCACTCCGCCTCAGCAGGGGCCGCCTGCGCAGGTACCACCTGCGTACCCACAGCCGCAGCCCTACGGGATTCCCGCGCAGGCACCGGGCGCGGCATTCGCACCCGCCCCCCTGCACACCAAAGGGCCTCCCCACGCCGCGCCACCGGCCGGTCCGGCTCAGTTCGCAGCAGAACCCCGGCACAGCCAGGGCTTTGCGCCGCCGGCGGCCTATGCCCCACCACCCGGACCTCCCCAGCAGGGCCCGCCGCAGCCCGGGCCGCCGCAACCTGTTCCCGGACAGCAGTATCCATCTCGGCCCGGCCCACCCCAACCCGGTCTGCAACAGCCCGGCTACGGACAACCTCCCCCCTATGGCAACGGTGGTTACGGCCCGGCCAGTCTCGATGAGGTCGCCCTGCTCCGCAAAGCACGCCGCGCCCCTGCGAGCGGGTGGCGGCGTACGGTCCACAAACTGTCCGCGGGCACCATCAATCCGGGTGAGTCGCCAGATGACCTGGTCTACAAACAATTACTGGAGCGCGTCAACCAACCCGTCCGCGGCGACTATCGCATCGCGGTGCTCTCCCTCAAGGGCGGGGTCGGCAAGACCACGACCACAGTGGGATTGGGTTCGACCTTTGCATCGTTGCGGGGTGATCGCGTGATCGCCGTCGACGCCAATCCCGACCTGGGCACACTTGCCCAGAGGATTCCGCAGCAAACCCGTTCGACGGTGCGCGATCTGCTGTCCGACGAGTCGATCTACCGCTATTCCGATGTGCGTGCCCACACCTCACAGGCGCCGAGCAGGCTGGAAGTTCTTGCCTCAGAGCGCGATCCGGCCGTCGCGGAAGCGTTCAGCGAAACCGACTACCGCGGTGTGATGACCGTTCTACAGCGGTTCTACAACATCATCATCACCGACTGCGGTACCGGCCTGAGTCATTCGGCGATGAACGGTGTTCTCGATATGGCCAACGCGCTCATCCTCGTCACCTCACCGGCGATCGACGGTGCCCGGAGTGCGGGGGCCACGCTCGACTGGCTTCAGGCACACGGTTTCGGGCACCTCGTCAGCAGTGCAGTGGTGGTCTTGAGCTCCTCACGTCCGGGCGCATCGTCCATCGACACAGATCAGCTCAGCGCACACTTCTTGACCAGATGCCGCGCGGTTCAGCAGATCCCATTCGACGATCATCTCGCAGAGGGCGCGGAGGTCGACCTCGATCTCCTCGGCAAACCGACACGGCGGGCGTTGGTGGAGATGGCGGCCACGGTGGCGGACGACTTCCCGTCGACCACGATCAGACGCAACGAGCCGTACACCAGTTCCTGATCTCCCCCGGCCGACCAGTAAGGTGAAAAGATGAGTTACCCAGGGCCATACGATAATTCAGGCAAACCGGAGTGGCAGAGCGGCCAGCCACATCAGGGTTCGCCGGGATACCCGGCACCCTACGAGGCACCGATGCCGATGTATCCGGCGCCTGCCCCCTACGGACAACCCACGTACGGGCCTGCTGGGTTCGGCCCTGTCGCCGGATTCTCCGGCGATCCGGGCGCGCCCTTCGGACGCGATCCGTACACCGGCGAACCCCTTTCGGACAAGTCGAAAGTGGTTGCCGGTCTGTTGCAACTGTTCCTCGGCGGCTTCGGCGCCGGCCGCTTCTACATCGGCTCCAACGGCATCGCGATCGGGCAATTGTGCGCTCTGATCGCGGGGTGGGTGCTCGCGATCGTCCTGATCGGCTACATCATCCTGCTGGGGCTGGGCATCTGGGTGATCGTCGACGCGATCATGATCTTCACCGGAAGCGTCCGCGATTCCCGCGGACTCAAACTGCGAGACTGACTCCGTGCACCGATGATGTGTTGTTCTGGCGGACTCCACCTGCGGTTTTGTTCGCCAGAACAGCCCATTTTCGGGACGGGGTCAGTCGCCGCAGCAGCCGTTCGGGTCGATCGCGGTACGGGTTTCGCGGGTCACGGCATTGCGCTGCGCCAACCTGCTATCGGCCGGGTAGTCGACACCGACCAGACTCAGACCGCATGCCGCCGCCACCGGGACCTCACTCGAGCGGCTACGTTGCTGTAGGAGTCCCGCACACCACTGCACTGATCGGCGGCCCTCACCCACGGTCGCAACCGCCCCGACGAGTGAACGCACCATCGACCAACAGAATGCATCGGCGCTGACCTGCGCAACGAGGACCCCGAAGTCGTCGCGCATCCAGCTGAAATGTTGCAGCTCGCGCACGGTGGTGGCCCCATCGCGGCGGCGGCAGAACGCAGCGAAGTCGTTGAGCCCCAACAACACACCCGACGCTTCTTCGAGCAGATCGGCATTCAGCGGGCGAGGCCACGCCGCGGTCGTCCGGGCCGACACCGGCTCGGCGCCCCACGGGTCATCGGCCAACCGGTATTCGTAGTGTCTGCGGAGCGCGGAGAACCGCGCATCGAATTCGACGGGGGCCTCGTCGATGTCCTTGACCCGCACATCGGTGGGCAGCATCTTCGCCAGTCGGCGCACCAGCTTTCCCGGATCCCCCGCGATCGACCGGGTCTGAAACGATGCTTCGCTGACGTCGAAGTGTGCGGCCTGGCCCGTCGCATGAACGCCCGCGTCGGTGCGGCCTGCAACAGTGAGGGTGACCGGCTCACGCAGCACCGTACTCAGCGCTTCTTCGAGAACCCCACACACCGTCCGCTGTCCGGGTTGCCTGGCCCAACCTGCGAAATCGGTTCCGTCGTAGCCGATCTGCATCCGCAACCGCATAACGGCCCTTCTACTATGACGAAACCCGCCACCGGATGTACCGGTGACGGGCTCGCCAGAAAATGTTGACGCGCAGGCGTCTTACTTCTTGTCCTCGTCGACGATCTCGGCGGCACTCTTGGCCGTCGTCTCATCGGTCAGACCTTCGGCAACTGCCTCGGCGTTCTCGACCTCGGCATCGGTGGCGTCGGCCTCCACGGCCTCGACCACGTTGTCGTCAGCCGAATCGGCTTCGACGACAGCCTCATCGGCCTTCTTCTTGGAGGCGGCTGCGCGGGTCGCGCGGTCGGCCTCCGACGAAGCGGTCTTTTCCTTCACCAGTTCGATGACTGCCATGGGGGCGTTGTCGCCCTTGCGTGGCAGCGTCTTGATGATGCGGGTGTAGCCACCGGGACGATCCGCGTAGAACGGGCCGATCTCGGCGAACAGGGTGTGCACGACGTCCTTGTTGCGGATGTCCTTGAGCACCTCACGACGATGGGCCAGGTTACCGGCCTTCGCGTGGGTGATCAGCTTCTCCGCGTAGGGACGCAGCTTCTTCGCCTTGGCTTCGGTCGTGGTGATCCGGCCGTGCTCGAAGAGCGAGGTGGCGAGGTTCGCCAGCATCGCTTTCTGGTGCGAAGCCGACCCGCCGAGGCGGGTACCCTTTGTGGGCTTGGGCATTTCGAACTCCTAGGGTTCGCTCTCGACCTCTCGGTCGTGAGCTGGGGTCTGGTTAGAGCTGTTCGGTTTCCGCGAAGTCTTCGCCGGCAGCGTCGTCGGAGAATGCAGCGTCGTCGGACCAGGTGCCGGTGGCAACGTCGTATCCGGCCACCTGGGACGGATCGAAGCTGGCCGGGCTGTCCTTCAGTGCCAGGCCGAGCGCGTGCAGCTTGACCTTGACCTCGTCGATCGACTTCTGGCCGAAGTTCCGGATGTCGAGGAGATCCGATTCGGTGCGGGCCACGAGCTCGCCGACGGTGTGCACTCCCTCACGCTTGAGGCAGTTGTACGACCGGACGGTGAGTTCCAGGTCCTCGATCGGAAGGCTGAACGATGCGATGTGATCGGCCTCGGCGGGCGAGGGTCCGATCTCGACACCTTCGGCTTCGACGTTGAGCTCACGAGCGAGTCCGAACAGTTCGACCAGGGTCTTGCCGGCCGAGGCCAGCGCGTCCCGCGCGGTGATGGAGTTCTTGGTCTCCACATCGAGAACGAGCCGATCGAAGTCGGTGCGCTGCTCGACGCGGGTGGCCTCCACCTTGTACGTGACCTTGAGCACCGGCGAGTAGATCGAGTCGACCGGGATACGGCCGATCTCGGCGCCGGACGCCTTGTTCTGGACGGCGGGGACATAGCCGCGACCGCGCTCGACGACGAGCTCGATCTCCAACTTGCCCTTGTCGTTCAGGGTGGCGATGTGCAGATCCGGGTTGTGCACGGTGACGCCGGCCGGGGGCACGATGTCGGCGCCGGTGACCGCGCCGGGTCCCTGCTTGCGCACGTACATGGTGACCGGCTCGTCTTCTTCCGAGCTCACGACCAGGCCCTTGAGGTTCAGGATGATGTCGGTGACATCTTCCTTGACTCCCGGGACGGTGGTGAACTCGTGCAGCACCCCGTCGATCCGGATGCTGGTGACAGCAGCGCCGGGGATCGACGAGAGCAGGGTGCGACGGAGCGAGTTACCGAGGGTGTAACCGAATCCTGGCTCAAGCGGCTCGATGACGAACTTCGAGCGGTCTTCCGCGATGATCTCTTCGGACAGTGTGGGTCGCTGTGAAATCAGCATGTATCTTCTTCTCCTCTTGAACGCCCGCTATATGACGCCCTAGACAATGAAACTGTGCGGCGGTTGCCGCGGAAACCGAATCAGCGCTGGGCTGGTTCGTGGACTACTTGGAGTAGAACTCGACGATGAGCTGTTCCTGCAGCGGCACGTCGATCTGTGCGCGCTCAGGCTCCGAGTGCACCAGGATGCGCAGCGTGCTGGGCACGACCTGCAACCAGCCCGGCACCGGACGATCGCCCTGGATTTCCTTGGCGATCTGGAACGGCGTGGTCTGCAACGACTTCGGGCGGACATCGATGATGTCGTAGCGAGAGACGCGGTAGCTCGGGACGTCGACCTTCACACCGTTGACGGTGAGGTGTCCGTGGCTGACCATCTGACGGGCCTGACGACGGGTACGAGCCAGTCCGGCGCGGTACACGACGTTGTCGAGACGGGTCTCGAGCAGACGCAGAAGCTCGTCACCGGTCTTGCCGTTGCGACGGTTGGCTTCTTTGTAATAGAGACTGAACTGCTTTTCCATCACGCCGTAGGTGAAGCGGGCCTTCTGCTTCTCCTGCAGCTGGAGCAGGTATTCGCTCTCCTTGATCCGCGCGCGGCCATGCTGGCCGGGCGGGTAGGGGCGACGCTCGAACGCCTGGTCTCCGCCGACGAGGTCGACGCGCAGACGGCGAGATTTGCGGGTTGCGGGTCCGGTATAACGAGCCATTTTCTAGTCCTCTTCTTTCCCGTTAGACCCGACGCCGCTTGGGCGGACGGCAACCGTTGTGCGGCTGCGGGGTGACATCGGAAATGGTGCCGACCTCGAGGCCGGCGGCCTGCAGTGATCGAATTGCGGTCTCGCGGCCCGAACCCGGGCCCTTCACGAAGACGTCGACCTTCTTGACGCCGTGTTCCTGCGCCTTGCGGGCAGCACTCTCGGCGGCGAGCTGCGCGGCGAACGGGGTGCTCTTACGCGAACCCTTGAAGCCGACGTGGCCCGAAGACGCCCAGGCGATGACATTGCCGGCCGGATCGGTGATGGAGACGATGGTGTTGTTGAACGTGCTCTTGATGTGCGCGCTGCCGTGCGGGACGTTCTTCTTCTCGCGACGACGAGTGCCCTTCTTGGGGCCGGCGCTACGTGACTTAGGAGGCATGGATTACTTCTTCTTCCCGGCGATGGTCTTCTTCGGGCCCTTACGGGTCCGGGCGTTGGTCTTGGTGCGCTGTCCACGGACAGGCAGTCCACGACGGTGACGCAGACCCTGGTAGCAGCCGATCTCGATCTTGCGACGAATGTCGGCCTGCACCTCACGGCGCAGGTCACCTTCGACCTTGACCGAGGCCTCGAGGTACTCGCGAAGCTTCAGAACGTCTTCGTCGGTGAGATCCTTGGCCCGCAGATCGGCGCTGAGACCGGTCGCGGCAAGGATCTCTTTGGAGGTGGTACGACCAACTCCATAGATGTAAGTCAGTGCGATCTCCAGGCGCTTTTCGCGCGGGAGGTCTACACCAGCAACACGTGCCATGTGGCGTTTCCTTTGGTTCTCGGAGGTCTGCTCCCAGTCCGTCCCCTGCTCTGCGAGGGGCCCCGGCCTCCGTGCCGGGGGTAGGCGGTGATCCGTTTATCGCCGCTGGTGCTGGAAGGTCTTCTCATGCCTGTATTCAGTTGTGTCTCGCTCTTGCAAGCGATCTTGCGAGGGTGCTGATCAGCCCTGACGCTGCTTGTGACGCAGGTTGTCGCAGATCACCATGACCCGGCCGTTACGCCGGATCACCTTGCACTTCTCGCAGATCGGCTTGACGCTCGGCTGAACCTTCACGTCTCGATCTCCTTCAAAGCCCCGAGGCGCAGCGCAAAGCTGCACCACAGCTGGTGTTCTTACCCGGAGGTGTCCGGGAAGCCTTTACTTGTACCGGTAAACGATGCGGCCGCGGGTCAGGTCGTAGGGCGACAGCTCCACGACCACGCGGTCCTCTGGCAGGATGCGGATGTAGTGCTGCCGCATCTTGCCACTGATGTGGGCGAGCACCTTGTGGCCGTTCTCCAGCTCAATGCGGAACATTGCATTGGGCAGGGGTTCGACAACTCGACCCTCGACCTCGATCGCGCCTTCTTTGGCCATAGCCTCCACGATTCTGGTGTGTTCACCACACCTGAACAGTTCTGTTCGATTACCTTCATGGCACGCCCGTGTCCCGGATATTCGAGTGACAGCTGGCAGAGGACTCGACAGAGTTCTGCGGATCTGGGCACGAAAACAACCCGGCGCGGGTGCACCGTTGATCTACTTTACGCTGCTGCGCTGCTCAGGACAAATAAGTCCGATATCCCCCACCCCCGGTCGTCGACGCCGGCTCAAAAGTCCCTCTTGACGCGATCACATTCGGCGGTTTACCGTGACTCCACTCACAAATTGAAACGTTTCAAATACGTTCATCACCGACAGGCCCCGCATGCAAAGAGTGTGTTTCACGATGAATCTGCAACCAGACCGCATCGACGACTACCTCGCCGCCCACCAGGACGTCTGGCCCGAGATGCTCGAGGCCCTGCGCACGACCGGCTGGCAGAACTACTCGCTGTTCCTGCGGCCCGACGACGGACTCGTCGTCGGATACCTCGAAACCGATGATTTCGACCGGGCCCGCGAGCTGATGGCCAACACCGCGGTGAACGAGAAGTGGCAGAGCCGGATGGCCCAGTACTTCGACACCGGCACCGATCCAGACACCGCCATGACCGTTCTCGACGACTACTTCCACCTCGCGTGACCCTCCCCTCGTTTTTTCCCTCGTTTTTTCCCTCGTTTTTCCCTCGTTTTGTGCCGCAGTACCCTCCCATCTCATAAACCCCTGAAGGAGACCCCATGAAAATCGGGGCAAAGAAGACCACCGGCTGGAAGGCGACCATCTCGGTCGCCATGTCCAACTACATCGAGGCCGGCTCGATCATCGCCATCGCCACCACCCTCGGCTTCTGGCAGGACGAGTTCGGCATCAGCAACTTCGCCGTCGGGTTGCTCGCCGCGCTCAGCGCCAACGCTTTCGGTGCCGCGATCGGTGCCGCGATCGGCGGTCCGCTGTGTGATCGCTACGGCCGCAAGGCGATCTACACCTACGACCTGATCGTCTACATGGTCGGCGTTCTGCTGGCCGCGTTCGCCATGAACTTCGGAATGCTGATGATCGCGTTCGTGGTCACCGGTATCGCGGTCGGCGCCGGCGTCCCCGCGTCGTGGACCTACATTGCCGAGCAGGCCCCTTCTGGCGCTCGCGCCAAGCACGTCGGCACCGCCCAGCTCGCCTGGTCGGTCGGACCGCTCGTCGGCTTCGCGCTGGCCGCCGCGCTCGCCCCGCTGGGACTCCTGGGATCACGGATCATCTTCCTCCACCTGTTCGTCGTCGCCGCTGTGGTCTGGTGGATCCGTCAAGGCCTGGTCGAGTCGAAGATCTGGAAGGACGAGGGCCGCGAGAACGTCGACGCGCCGCAGACGTCCGCCTCGGGAGGCGAAGGACTGCGCGGCCTGTTCTCCAAGAAGGTCAACATCACCGCACTACTCGTGCTCATCGGCATCTACGGCTTCTGGAACACCGTCGCCGGCCAGGCGGGCATCTTCATGCCGCGCGTCTACGAGACCGCAGGCCTCGAGAGCGAGGTCCAGCAGAACCTGCTGCAGGTGCTGGTCTGGGGCATGACAGTGCTCGCGACCTACTTCGTCTTCATGCGGCTCGCCGACCACATGTCGCAGCGACTGCTCTTTGCTCTCGGCGCGATCCCCGGCATCTTCGCCTGGGGCGTGCTGGTCCTGTTCACCGACGGCGGCATGACCACCCTTCTCATCTTCGCGATCTGCTGGGGCATCTCGAGCGGTGTCGGTGCGCAGGCCTTCTACAGCCTCTGGGCCAGCGAATTGTTCGCGACCCCTTACCGGGCCAGCGCCCAGGGCATCATGTTCTTCGTGGTCCGCACGGCCACCGGCCTGCTGAGCTACTTCTTCCCCACCCTGCTCGCCGCCACCGGTTTGGCCTGGGTCGGACTCATCCTGATGATCTGCCTGACGGCCTCGCTGATCGTCGGGGTTGTCTGGGCCCCCAACACCCGCGGCAAGGAGCTCAAGGACATCGAGATCGAGCGCTACGGCGAGCCGATCAGTCCCGAACTGACGACCACCACACCTGCAGCTCGACGGGATCCGGTTCGACAGGAGCCGTCCCCGACGGTGAACGTGCCGGCGTCAGCAGGCAACGCAGGAGGAAACTGACATGAGAAACTTCGACTCCGACGCAATTGAAACGTTTCAGAATCTGGCCATCGAACTCCCCTCCTGGGCGTTCGGGAACTCCGGGACGCGGTTCAAGGTCTTCGGCACCCCCGGCACCCCGCGCACCGTCGAGGAGAAGATCGCCGACGCCGCGACCGTGCACCGTTTCACCGGACTGGCACCGAAGGTCGCACTCCACATCCCCTGGGATCTCGTCGACGACTTCGGGGCGCTTCGCACCTATGCCACCGACCTGGGAGTCGGCCTGGGAACGGTCAACTCCAACACCTTCCAGGACGACGACTACAAGTTCGGCAGCCTGACCCACACCGACAAGCATGTGCGGCAAAAAGCGATCGATCATCACCTCGCATGCATCGAGGTGATGAACGAGACCGGCTCTCGCGACCTGAAGATCTGGCTCGCCGACGGCACGAACTATCCGGGCCAGGGTGACATCCGCGGCAGGCAGGATCGCCTCGCGGAGTCACTCGCGACCATCTACCAGCACATCGGTCAAGAGCAGCGAATGGTGCTGGAATACAAGTTCTTCGAGCCCGCGACGTACATGACGGATGTGCCCGACTGGGGAACTTCCTACGCCCAGGTCAGCGCTCTCGGCGAACGTGCCCTGGTCTGCCTCGACACCGGCCACCACGCGCCGGGGACGAACATCGAGTTCATCGTGGCGCAGTTGCTGCGGCTCGGGAAGCTCGGTTCGTTCGACTTCAACTCGCGGTTCTATGCCGACGACGACCTGATCGTCGGTGCGGCAGATCCGTTCCAGCTGTTCCGCATCATGTTCGAGGTCATCCGCGGCGGCGGCCTCGCCACCGGGTCACCGGTCGCCCTGATGCTCGATCAGTGCCACAACGTCGAAGAGAAGATCCCCGGTCAGATCCGGTCGGTGCTCAACGTGCAGGAGATGACCGCCCGCGCGCTGCTCGTCGACACAGACGCGCTGGCCGCCGCCCAGGAGGCGGGAGATGTGCTGGGCGCCAACGCAATCTTCATGGACGCGTTCTACACCGACATCCGGCCCGATCTTGCGACTTGGCGGATCGAGCGCGGTCTCCCGGCCGATCCGATGGCCGCATTCGCCGACTCCGGATACCAGGAAGAGATCGCCGCCGCCCGCGTCGGCGGTACGCAGTCCTCCTGGGGCGCTTGAGCATTCCCGCATCACCATTTTCGAAGGAACAACACCATGACCAATGAAACCGTCACCCAACTGATCGAACGCTCCAACCGGCTCGGCGCCGACCCCAAGAACACCAACTATGCGGGCGGCAACACTTCCGCCAAGGGCACCGAGCGCGACCCGGTGACCGGCCAGGACGTCGACCTCATGTGGGTCAAGGGTTCGGGCGGAGACCTGGGCACCCTCACCGAGAACGGTCTCGCGGTACTGCGACTGGACCGCCTGCGCGCGCTGACCGGTGTGTATCCCGGCGTCGACCGTGAGGACGAGATGGTCGCCGCATTCGACTACACGCTGCACGGTCGCGGCGGCGCGGCGCCGTCGATCGACACCGCCATGCACGGCCTGGTGGACGCCGACCACGTCGACCACCTGCACCCCGACTCCGGTATCGCGATCGCCACCGCCGCCGACGGTGAGGCGATCACGAAGCAGATCTGGGGCGACCGGGTGATCTGGGTTCCGTGGCGGCGACCCGGTTTCCAGCTCGGACTCGATATCGCCGAGGTCAAACGCCAGAATCCGCAGGCGATCGGCACGATCCTCGGGGGCCACGGCATCACCGCGTGGGGCGAGACCTCCGAGGCGGCCGAAGCCAACTCCCTCGAGATCATCTCGGCCGCGGAGGAATTCATCGCGGCCAACGGCCGGAAGCAACCCTTCGGCCCGCCGTTGCGGGGCTTCGGACCGCTGAGTCCGGCCGAGCGTCACGCGAAAGCCGCTGCGCTGGCACCGACCCTGCGCGGACTGGCGTCCACCGACAACGCCCAGGTCGGGCACTTCACCGACACCGACCCGGTCCTCGAATTCCTCACCGGCGCCGAGCATCCCCGGCTCGCCGCACTCGGGACGTCATGCCCCGATCACTTCTTGCGCACCAAGGTCAAGCCGATGGTGCTCGACCTGCCGGCCGATGCGCCCATCGAGGACTGCATCGCACGTCTGCGTGAGCTCCACAGCTCCTACCGCGACGACTACACCGCGTATTACAACCGGCACGCCACCGAGGACTCCCCCGCCATGCGCGGGGCCGACCCGGCGATCGTGCTGATCCCGGGCGTCGGCATGTTCAGCTACGGCAAGAACAAGCAGACCGCCCGGGTGGCCGGCGAGTTCTATCTCAACGCCATCAATGTCATGCGCGGCGCCGAGTCGATCTCGCACTACCTGCCCATCGACGAAGTCGAGAAGTTCCGCATCGAGTACTGGGCCCTGGAAGAGGCCAAGCTCGCCCGGATGCCCAAGCCCAAGCCGCTGGCCACCCGGATCGCTCTGGTGACCGGAGCCGCCTCGGGCATCGGCAAGGCCATCGCGACCCGGCTCGCCGCCGAAGGTGCGTGTGTCGTGATCGCCGACCTCGACGAGGAGAAGGCAGCAGCTGCGGCCGAAGAGATCGGCGGGTCCGACGTCGCCATCGGGATCCGCGCCGACGTCACCGACGAGGCGCAGGTGCAGGCCGCGATCGATGCGTGCGTCCTCGCGTTCGGCGGTATCGACCTGGTGGTCAACAACGCGGGACTCTCGCTGTCGAAATCGCTTCTCGACACCACCGCGGCAGACTGGGACCTGCAGCACAACGTGATGGCCCGCGGATCGTTCCTGGTGTCGAAGGCTGCCGCGAAGGCACTCATCGATCAGCAGATGGGCGGCGACATCCTGTACATCTCGTCGAAGAACTCGGTGTTCGCCGGCCCGAACAACATCGCGTACTCGGCGACCAAAGCCGATCAGGCACATCAGGTTCGACTGCTCGCCGCCGAACTCGGCGAGCACGGCATCAAGGTCAACGGCATCAACCCAGATGGGGTGGTCCGCGGATCGGGCATCTTCGCCGGCGGCTGGGGCGCGAAGCGAGCGGCCGTCTACGGTGTCGCCGAAGAAGATCTCGGCGAGTTCTACGCCCAGCGCACATTGCTCAAACGCGAAGTGCTGCCGGAGAACATCGCCAACGCGGCGTTCGTGCTGTGCAGCTCCGACATGTCGCACACCACCGGCCTGCACGTGCCCGTCGATGCCGGTGTGGCCGCGGCATTCCTGCGATGAGCAAGGGCTCACGCGTGGCCGAGCTTGCCGCCGTCGACCTAGGAGCGACCAGCGGTCGCGTGATGCTGGCCGAGGTCGGCGGCGGCCGGCTGGACATTCGCGAGGTGAATCGATTCCCCAACGGCCCCCTCCCTATCTGGGACGGCCACCGAACTGCGTTGCACTGGGACTTACCCGGCCTGTACTCGCATATCCGCGACGGCTTGTCGTCGGCGGCACGTCAGGCCACGGATCTGATCGGGATCGGGGTCGACTCGTGGGCAGTCGATTACGGGTTGCTGCGCGACGGGCGCCTGCTCGGCCTGCCCTACCACTACCGCGATGACCGGAACCACGCCGGTGTCTCGGCGGTACACCGAGGGATCGATCCCGCAGTGCTCCACGCCCGCAACGGCTTGCAGTTCCTGCCCTTCAACACCGTGTACCAACTGATGGCGGAAAAGCAGGCCGGGACACTCGAGCTCGCCGACCGGGCACTGCTGATCCCGGACCTCATCGGGTACTGGCTCACCGGTCAGATGGCGACCGAACGCACCAACGCCTCGACCACCGGGCTGCTCGGCGCGGACGGCATCTGGGACAGCGAACTCGAACGCACGCTCGGGCTGCCCACCGGGTTGTTTCCCGCGCTCATCGAACCCGGCTCCGAACTCGGTCCGGTCCTGCCGCAGATCGTCACGCAGCTCGGACTGCCGTCGTCGGTCACAGTGAGCGCCGTTGCCTCGCACGACACCGCCTCGGCGGTGGTCGCCGTGCCGATGCGCCCCGAATCGGCCGCATACATCTCGTGCGGCACCTGGGGGCTGGTCGGTGTCGAGTTGACCGACCGGGTCGTCGATCCCGCGGCTCGAGTCGCCAACTTCACCAATGAGGTCGGGGTGGACGGTCGAATACGATTCCTCCGCAACGTCATGGGCCTGTGGCTTCTGAGTGAGTCCGTACGGCAATGGCAGCGCGAAGGCGCTGCCGTCGAGCTGCCCCGCTTGCTCGACGAGGCAGCACAGGCACACTCCCCGGTCGAACTCTTCGACACCGATGACCCGGAGTTCCTGACACCCGGTGACATGCCGGCGCGTATCGCGCGGTGGTACACCAGCCGAGGTCTTCCCGCCCCGGCCGGCCGCGCCCCGATGGTTCGAGCCATTCTGGAGAGCCTCGCCGGCGCTTTCGCCCGTCGTGTCCATGAGGCGGCATCCCTCTCGGGCACCGAGGTCGAGGTCGTGCACATCGTCGGCGGCGGCTCCCGAAATCGATTGCTGTGTCAGCTCACCGCAGATCGACTCGGCATGCCGGTACTCGCCGGCCCCGTCGAGGCCACCGCGATCGGCAACATCCTGGTCTCCGCCCGCACCAAAGAGCTGGTCGCCGACGATCCCGAGAGCGCACGCGCGCTGGTCGCCGCCACCTTCCCACCCGAACGTTTCGAGCCGCGTACAGCGGCCGCACACCACCTGAAGGCAACCCGATGACACGACACAGCGCTATGAAACGACAACTGCCGAAGGTCCATGACCTCGCGCCCCTGATGAAGTTCAAGAAGCCGGAGTTCGACGCCAAGAAGCGGCGACTGGATGCCGCTCTCACGATCGAGGACCTGCGCCGCATCGCGAAACGCCGCACCCCGAAGGCCGCCTTCGATTACACCGACGGTTCTGCCGAGGCCGAGATCTCCATCGGCCGTGCCCGGGAAGCCTTCGCAGACATCCAGTTCAATCCGGCGATCTTGCGTGACGTCTCCAAGGTGAGCACCGGTTGGGAGGTCCTCGGCGCCCCGGTGTCGTTGCCGTTCGGTATCGCGCCCACCGGTTTCACCCGCATGATGCAGACCGAAGGCGAGATCGCCGGCGCCCATGCCGCGGCACGGGCAGGCATCCCCTTCTCGCTGTCCACCATGGGTACCGCGTCCATCGAGGATGTCCAGGAGGCCAATCCGCAGGGCCGCAACTGGTTCCAGCTCTACATGTGGAAGGAACGCGAACGCTCGATGGCGCTGGTCGACCGGGCCGCCAAGGCCGGTTACGACAGCCTGCTCGTCACCGTCGACGTCCCGGTCGCCGGCGCGCGCCTGCGGGACAAGCGCAACGGGATGTCGATCCCTCCTGCGCTCACCCCGGGCACGGTCCTCAACGCGCTGCCGCGCCCGAGTTGGTGGATCGATTTCCTCACCACCGAACCGCTGGCCTTCGCCTCCCTCGATCGCTGGTCGGGCACCGTTGCCGAACTGCTGGACACCATGTTCGATCCGACGGTGACCTTCGACGACCTGGCCTGGATCCGCGATCAGTGGCCCGGCAAGATCGTCGTGAAGGGCATTCAGACCGTGGCCGACGCACAAGCTGTGGTCAACCTGGGTGTCGATGGCATCGTGCTGTCGAATCATGGTGGACGGCAACTCGACCGGGCACCGATCCCCTTCCATCTGCTCCCGGACGTCGCCCGTGAGGTCGGTTCCGACACCGAGGTCCTCCTCGACACCGGCATCATGTCCGGGGCAGACATCGTCGCGGCCATCGCGCTCGGCGCGCGTTTCACCCTGATCGGCCGGGCCTACCTCTACGGCCTCATGGCAGGCGGCGAAGCAGGCGTCAACCGGGCCGTCGACATCCTCGCCGAACAGGTCGAACGCACCATGCGACTACTGGGTGTCACCTCGCTCGAGGAGTTGACCCCGGCGCACGTCACGCAGCTGACCCGACTGGCTCCGCGCTAGCCTGTCGGGGGACGCGGGGGTCGGGTGTCCACCCGGAGGTCGGAAAGGGAAGCAGCGATGTCGGTGAGCATGCGCGAGGTGGCCGCAGCCGCGTCGGTGTCCATCGGGACCGTGTCGAATGTGCTGAACGCCCCCGACAAGGTAGCGCCGGCGACTGTCGATCGAGTGCACAAGGCGATCACCGAACTCGGCTTCGTACGCAACGACGCTGCGCGGCAACTCAAAGCAGGTAGGTCGCGCTGCGTCGGCCTGATCGTCCTCGATGTGGGGAACCCGTTCTTCACCGATCTCGCCCGGGCCGCAGAGCGGCAGGCGGCGGAGAACAACCTCACCCTCCTGCTGGGTACGTCCGACGACGATGTCGCCCGCGAGCACATGTACATCGAGACCTTCGACGAGCAGCGGGTTTTCGGCGTTCTGGTGTCGCCGGTCGGCGACGATCTGAGTCGGCTCGAAGCATTGCACCAGCGCGGAACGCCCGTGGTTCTCGTCGACCGTAACGGGCAGGGGACGGTGTTTCCGTCGGTCGCCGTCGACGATGTCGCCGGTGGCGCGCTGGCGTGCACGCACCTGTACGAGACCGGGAGGCGTCGGCTCGCCTTCGTCGGCGGCCCCCGCGGTCTGCACCAGGTGGCCGACCGACTGCGCGGCGCTAACGAGGCGATCGCTCGGGTACCCGACGCAACGCTCGAGGTGATCGAAACGCCGTCGCTGAGTGTGCTGGCAGGCCGCGCCGCGGGCGAGGAGATCCGCAGGCGTCCGGCGAACGAGCGTCCCGACGCCGTCTTCTGCGCCAACGACCTCCTGGCCATCGGGATCCTGCAGGCCCTGACGATGCTCGGCGACATCGCGGTACCCCGCGACATCGCGCTCATCGGCTACGACGACATCGACTTCGCCCAGTCCGCCGTGGTCCCCCTGTCATCGATCAGCCAGCCGAGCCGCCAGCTGGGGTCCAGCGCCATCGAGCTCCTCGTCGATGAGATCTCTCGGTCTCCGCAGACCCCGCCCCGCCATGTGCTCTTCCAGCCGCGCTTGGTCATCCGGGCCTCCACCGCTCCCGCCTGACCCGCTGATCGGGTCGGACCAACGAGGCCTCCGACCGCCATCCCTGGTGTTTCCGGCCACCATTGTGGAACACTCGTTGTCAGATGTGAGACGGATCACCAGGGAGCTGCTCATGGCCGAGAACAAAACAACCTTCTGCCGAATCTGCGAACCGCTGTGCGGGATGATCGCCACCGTCGAAGACGGCAAGCTGCTTTCCCTGCGGCCGGACAAGGAGAACCCTCTGTCGAAGGGGTTCGCCTGCCCGAAGGGAATCGCCTTCAGCGAAATCGTCAATGACCCCGATCGAGTGCTGCACCCGCTGCGGAAGAACGAGTTCGGCGAGTTCGAACAGGTCTCGTGGGACACCGCGATGAGCGAGATCACCGAGAAACTGGCCGCGATACACAAGCGCGACGGAGCGTCCGGTATCGGTTGGTACTTCGGCAATCCCGCGACCTTCTCGACGGGCCACACCCTCTGGGTCGCCAACTTCACCACGCTGCTCGCCACGCCCCACGTCTACTCCGCTGGCTCTCAGGACGTGAACAACCGCTTCGTGGCCAGCCATTTTCTCTACGGCACCCCTGTCGCCGCCCCCATACCCGACATCAACAGAGTCCAGTTCCTCGTCATCATCGGCGCCAATCCCGTTGTCTCGCATGGCAGCGTGATGAGTTCGCCGCGTATCCGCGAGGGGCTCACCGCGATCACCAAGCGCGGCGGTCGGGTCTTGGTCATCGATCCACGGCGCACCGAGACGGCCCGAGAGTTCGACTGGCAGCCGATCGTCCCAGACACCGATGCCCTGTTGCTGCTGTCGTTGCTGCACGTGATGTTCGACGAGAAGCTCGCCGACGACGACCGGCTTCGCGAACAGGCCACCGGGGTGGCGGCCATCAAGTCGCTGGCGGCGAAATATCCGCCGGAGCTGACCTCGGAGCGCACCGGCATCGACGCCGACACCGTGCGGGACCTCGCCCGCACCCTGGTGCTCACCGACCGCGCGGCACTCTATGGCCGGGTGGGCACCTCACTCGGCCGGACCGGCACCCTGACCACGGCGCTGCTCGACATCGTCAACCTCGTCGCGGGCAACCTCGACGCGGTCGGCGGCTCGATGTTCGGCGACCTGGGTATACCCGGACAGCGCGTCGGAGTCACTGCCATGCAGCATGTTTCGAACTTCGCGTGGAACGGTCGGCGCAGTCGGGTCGGCGGCTTGCCGCAGGTCCTCGGCACCGCTCCGGCGTCGCTGATGGCCAAAGAGATGCTGACCCCGGGCAAGGGACAGCTCAAGGCACTGTTCGTCAGCGCGGGCAATCCGGTGCTGTCGGTGCCGAACGGCGACGAACTCGTCAAAGCCCTCGGCGGGCTCGACCTGATGGTGTCGCTCGACTTCTATCAGAACGAGACCAATGCCCACGCCGACTACATCTTGCCGACGACCACCATGTACGAGCGGGCCGACTTCCTGATCCCCTTCCAGCCGCTGTTCACCACACCCTTCAAACAGGCGACCGACGCGGTCATCCCGCCCATGGGCGAAGCCCGCGAGGAGTGGCAGATCGTCAACGAGCTCGTCGCCGCGCTCGCTCCCCAGGCACCGGCACTCCGTGGGCTGCATCTGTTCAACAAGCTCGCCGCCCGAATCGGCAAACCCTGGACACCGACAAGACTCTCGGATCTGGTGGTCCGGCTGGGAACGGGTGGGGATCGCTTCGGATTACGCCGCGGCGGACTCACGTTCAAGCGGCTGCTCGACAAGTTCCCGCACGGCACCATCGTCGCCGACCATCTCGAACCAGGTCAGTTGGGTAAGTTCGTCACTCATCGGCACCGCAAGATCCGCCTCGACGCACCCGAATTGCTCGCCGAGATCGACCGGCTCGACCCTGCCGACGACCCGTCGTACCCGTTGCGGCTCATCGGAATGCGGGAGATCCGGTCGGAGAACAGCTGGCAGCACAATGCGCCGCTGCTCCTGCGCGGCGGACGCGCTCACAGCGCCCGTATGCACCCTGCGGACGCAAGCGCTCGCGGCCTCGACGAGGGCGACCTGGTCACGGTGACGTCCCGGCACGGACAGATCGCCCTGCCGATCAGCGTCACGGACGACATCAAACCCGGGGTCGTCGCCATTCCTCACGGCTGGGGACACAACGGCACCGGTGGCTGGACGAAGGCGAACGATGCCGCGTCCAATGAACTCGGTAGCGGCGGTGCGAACGTGAACGCCCTCATCTCGTCCGATCCCGAGGATCTCGAACGACTAGCCGGCATGGCGAACATGACCGGCGTGCCCATCGAGGTGACACCGCTCGAGCAGTCGATCCGCGCCCACCTGGCCTCCCAAGCTCCGGAATTGGTGGATTCTGGCGAGTAAAACCGCAGGTCGGACTCACCAGAACCCACCAAGATCGGGGGGTCAGATGAGTTTCGCGAGCTCCTCGACGATGTCGACATCACCCAGGATCTGGATGGCGACGTGGTCGGCGCCCTGGCCGAGGTGTGAATCGAGCTGTTCACGGACCACCTCCGCGCTGCCGTGCGCGACGAGTGCGTCGATCAACGCATCGGTGCCGCCGTCGGCGATGTCGGCATCGGTGTAGCCGAAGCGCTTGAGGTTGTTCGTGTAGTTCTGCAGATGCAGGTACGGCTGGTCCACGTAGGGTCGGCCGACAGATCGGGCGAGTTCGGCGTCCTCGGTCAGCACGACCTTGTGCTCGGGTGCCAGGAACTTGTCCGGGCCGAGGATCTTGCGGGCGTACTCCGTATGAGCTGCTGGTACGAGATACGGGTGCGAGCCCAACGCGCGGTCTCGGGCCAGACGCAACATGCGGGGTCCGAGGGCTGCGATCACCCTGCGGTCCGCGGGGACCCCACCCTCGTCGAGGACGTCGAGGTAGGCCACCAGCGAGTCGTAGGGACTTCTGTACTCCTGCACGGCCTCCGGATGGCTGACCCCGATGCCCAGCAGAAAGCGGCCCGGAAAATCAGTCTCGAGCTGGTTGAACTGCTCGGCGATCTCCGCGGCTTCGGTGTTCCAGATGTTCGTGATACCCGTCGCCACCCGGATCGACGACGTCGCCTCGAGGACCTTGCGTGCCGGCGTCAGCGACCGCGGCGAACCTCCCAGCCAGATCGTGCCGTAGCCGAGTTTCTCGATCTCCAGTGCCTGTTGCGGGGATATCGCCGAAAAGCCGGCCCACACCCCATGAGTTCCGAATCCAGTCATACTCCAATGCAACTCCCCCAACGCGGAGGCCATTCCACCGGGCGTCATTCGTGCGCAGCAATTGTTTCGCGAGAACACCGATACCAGGACACATGTCCGTATTGTCGGCCGCATGCGGATGACCGTCGTTCTCGCTGCTTCGCTCCTGACAGGACTTGTCGGCTGTGCGTCCGGCGACGGGGGCTCGACCGACCAGAGTGCACCATCCCGATCCGTGACCGAAGTTCGAACGATCGAGCCGGTGGACGCGGGCGGCACCCCGATGCCCGGTTACACCGCACGGGACGTGCCGACGTTCGCACCGCTCGACTGCTTCACCGATATCACCGGCGGCCTGCGCTGCTCGGACACTCCGGAAGGTCTTCGCTTCTGCGTCGAGGCCGGCGAGAGCACGGCAGCGTGTCTCGCCGATCCGCGAGATACCGAATTCGGCCTTGTGGGCGCAACTCTCACGTTCATGACCGACGTGAGCCCGTACGTTCCCGCCGGCCTCGACCTGGCCGACGGTTCGCGCTGCACCCTCGGCCGCAACCCGATGGCGATGGCGACCGGAAACGAACGATTCGTCCATGTCTACGAGTGCACGGACGGCCCGACCCAGGGCGTGTACGTCGAACCCCTGGCGGAGATCGGTAATCCGGTGAGGTACGTCATCGACCGCACGTCGGATCGGTGGACGGTTCAAGGCGGCGACGACTCCGGCCCGACACGAACGGTTGAGGTGGCCGTCGCCTACGAACTGTTCAGTCGTTAGGTTGGCTGGATGAGAGCTGTACTACAGAGGGTCACGTCTGCATCGGTGAGCGTCGACGGTGAGGTGGTCGGCGAACTGACCATCCCTGCCGGTACCCACGGACTCGTCGCGTTGATCGGTGTGACGCACGACGACACTCCCGACACCGCTGCCAAACTCGCCGACAAGATCTGGCGGCTGCGCATCCTGGAGGGCGAGAAGTCCGCCGCAGACCTGGACGCACCCGTTCTCGTCATCAGTCAATTCACCCTGTACGCCAATACCGACAAGGGACGTCGCCCGTCGTGGAATGCGGCGGCGCCGGGTTCGGTCGCCGAGCCACTCGTCGAGGCGGTGGTCGCGGCCCTGAGAGCATCGGGAGCCCACGTCGAAACCGGCAGATTCGGCGCGAACATGCAGGTTTCGCTGGTGAACGACGGCCCGGTCACGATCGAACTCGAAGTGTGACTCGACGCTGGCGCCCCGAGATCGTCCCCATCTGCGGCCATGAGCGGCATAGTGCCCGCGAACACCCGCCAGGGGGACGATGTCAGGGAGTTTTCGACGTGGGCCTACGGACGGGTGGTGAGAATCCGCGGACCATCGCCGGTGACGACCACCGTGTGCTCCCAGTGCGAAGCCCTGGTCCCATCATCGGTGACCACGGTCCAGCCGTCGTCGAGCTCGGTGGTGTCGACGGTACCCAGCGAGAGCATCGGCTCGATCGCCAGCGTCGAACCGATCACCAGGACCGGGCCGCGGCCCGGTTTACCCTCGTTGGCGAGGAACGGGTCGAGGTGCATCTGCCTGCCGATACCGTGGCCGCCGTACCCGGCAACGATCCCGAAAGTGCGACCAAAGGTCTTTTCCGCTGCGCGGGTTGCGGTTTCGATCGCGTGGGAGATGTCGGTGAGCCTGCCGCCGTCGACCATCGCGGCGATGCCGGCGTCGAGGGCTTGCTGGGTGGCGGCGTTCAGATCCTGATCGGCCTGCGACAACTCGCCAACCCCGAACGTCCAGGCCGAATCACCATGCCAGCCATCGAGTATCGCGCCGCAGTCGATTGACACCAGGTCATGCTCGGCGAGAATCACATCCTTTGACGGGATGCCGTGCACCACAACCTCGTTCACCGAGCTACAGATCGAACCGGTGAAGCCGTGATAGCCGAGGAATGAGGGCACCGCGCCCGCGTCTCGGATCACCGACTCCGCGATCTGATCGAGCTCCAGCGTGCTCACACCGGGCCGCGCAGCTTCACGCACTGCCACCAGCGCGTTGCCGACGATTGCGCCGGCCGCGGCCATGGCGTCGACTTCACCGGCGCTACGAAACGGCACCGGCTTGGGCTTACGAAAACCCATCTTCACACCTGCGCATTCTCGTACTCTGCCGCGAGGGCCGAAACGTCAGGCGCCCAGAGCGCGGAGCACGCGCTGATGGACCTCGTTGACGTCGCCCATCGCGTCGATCGTCTTGACCGTGTCGGCGTAGTACTCCAGCAACGGCGCGGTCTCGCTCAGATAGACGTGCATACGGTTGCGGATGACCTCTTCGGTGTCATCCGCGCGGCCGCGGGCCAGCATGCGCTTGACGACGACATCCTCATCGACGCCGAAGGACAGCACTGCGTCGAGCTTGGTGTCGAGCTCGGACAGGATCTCGGTGAGCGCATCCGCCTGAGTCGTGGAACGCGGGAACCCGTCGAGAATGAACCCCTTGGTCGCATCGGGCTCGGCGACGCGCGCACGCACCATGTCGACGGTGATCTCAGACGGCACGAGGTTTCCGGCATCCAGGTACTTCTTCGCCTCGACACCGATCGGGGTGCCCTGCGAGATGTTGGCGCGAAACAGGTCGCCGGTCGAGATGTGCGGGATACCCGCGCTCTCGGACAGCAGCTCTGCCTGCGTACCCTTGCCGGCTCCGGGTGGGCCGAGAATAACCAGTCTCACTTCAGGAACCCTTCGTATTTACGCTGCATGAGCTGCGAATTGACCTGTTTGACGGTGTCCAGACCGACACCGACCATGATCAGCACCGCGGTGCCGCCGAACGGAATGTTCTGCACACCGCCGGAATTGCCGATCTCCAAGAAGAGGTTGGGCAGGACCGCGATGGTGCCGAGATAGATCGAGCCGGGCAGCGTGATCCGGCTGAGCACGTAGCCGAGGTAGTCGGCGGTCGGCTGACCCGGACGGATACCGGGGATGAAGCCGCCGTACTTCTTCATCTCGTCGGCGCGTTCCTGCGGGTTGAATGTCACCGCCACGTAGAAGTACGTGAAGAAGATGATCATCAGGAAGTAGATGAGGATGTACACCGGGTTGCTCGGATCCACCAGGTAGGTCTGGATCGCGCGCTGCCACCACGATGGTTCCTCGGTCTGACTCTGCGTCAGCTGCAAGATCAGGTTGGGCAGATACAGCAGCGACGACGCGAAGATGACCGGGATGACGCCGGCCTGGTTGACCTTGAGCGGCAGGTACGTCGACGATCCGCCGTACATCTTGCGGCCGACCATGCGTTTGGCGTACTGCACCGGGATCCTGCGCTGACCCTGCTCGATGAACACCACACCGGCGACGATCGCGAGCGCCGCCAGGATGACCAGGAAGAACACCAGGCCACCGCGGGTGTCGAGGATGGTCTTGCCCTCGGACGGGATACGCGCGGCGATACCGGCGAAGATCATCAGCGACATACCGTTACCGATGCCACGCTCGGTGATCAGCTCGCCGAACCACATGACCACACAGGCGCCCGCGGTCATCACCAAGACGATGATGAAGAGGCCGAAGATGGACTGGTCCCGCAGGATCTGGTCACCGTTCTGACAGTCTCGCAGCAGGTCACCGCGGTCGGCGAGTGCGACGATGCCCGTCGACTGCAGCAACGCCAACGCCACCGTGAGGTAGCGCGTGTACTGCGTCATCTTGGCCTGGCCGGACTGACCTTCCTTACGCAGCTGCTCGAACCGTGGGATCACCACGGTCAGGAGCTGGACGATGATGCTGGCCGTGATGTACGGCATGATGCCGATCGCGAACACCGACAGCTGGAGCAGGGCTCCGCCGGAGAACATGTTGATCAGGGAGTAGATGCCTGCGGAATCTCCACGCGAGACATCGTCAAGACATTGTTGGACCTGCTGATAGTCCACACCGGGCGACGGGATGGTCGCGCCGAGACGATAAAGAATGATGATTCCCAGAACGAAGAGAATCTTCCGCCTCAGGTCGGGTGTCCTGAAGGCCGATATGACGGCGGAACGCACTAACTCCTCCTGGGCAATGTCGCTCCGGCAGCAGCGTTGCACCGGGCTACAAACAACTCTTGAACTCTAACAGTCACCTTGTTGGAACCACGTTGGGTGACTGCCGGAGTGACGGACGACGCAGCGATGATGCCGCGCCGTCCGCCACTGTAGCGAGTCCTGGGTGATCGATGGACTACGGCCGCCTTACAGGACGGTCGTGGATCCGCCCGCGGCGGCGATCTTCTCGGTGGCAGAGGCGGAGAACTTGTTGGCGGTGACCTGCACGGCCACCGTCAGCTCTCCGTCGCCGAGCACCTTGACCAGTTCGTTCTTGCGAACCGCGCCCTTGGCGATGAGGTCCTCGACACCGATGGTGCCCCCGTCGGGGAACAGCCGGTTGATGTCGGCCAAGTTCACGACCTGGTACTCGATCCGGTTGCGGTTGGTGAAGCCCTTGAGCTTCGGCAGCCGCATGTGGATGGGCATCTGCCCACCCTCGAAACGAGCAGGCACATTCTTGCGCGCCTTTGTGCCCTTGGTGCCGCGACCCGCGGTCTTACCCTTGGATCCCTCACCGCGACCCACACGGGTCTTGTCTGTCTTCGACCCCGGAGCGGGGCGAAGGTGATGCAATTTGATTGTCATTGCGGTTAAACCTCTTCGACTGTCACGAGGTGCCGAACCGCTTTGATCAATCCACGGTTCTGGGCGTTGTCCTCGCGGGTGACGGTCTGGCGGATCTTTCGGAGACCGAGGGTCCGCAGGCTGTCACGCTGATTGCTCTTCTGCCCGATGGTGCTCTTCACCTGGGTGATCTTCAGCTCTGCCATGTCGTTATGCTCCCTGTCCTGCACGGGCACGCAACATACCGGCCGGAGCGACGTCCTCGATCGGCAGTCCGCGACGTGCGGCCACCTCTTCGGGACGCTGCAGCAGCTTGAGCGCAGCCACGGTCGCGTGCACGACGTTGATCGAGTTGTCGCTGCCGAGGCTCTTGCCGAGGATGTCGTGGACACCCGCGCACTCGAGCACGGCACGCACCGCGCCACCGGCGATCACACCGGTACCGGGGCTGGCCGGACGCAGCATCACGACACCGGCAGCGGCTTCGCCCTGCACGGGGTGCGTGATGGTCGCGCCGATCATCGGGACGCGGAAGAAGCTCTTGCGAGCCTCCTCGACACCCTTCTGGATCGCGGCAGGGACCTCTTTGGCCTTGCCGTAGCCGACGCCGACCAGTCCGTTGCCGTCACCGACGACGACGAGGGCGGTGAAGGAGAACCGACGTCCACCCTTGACCACCTTCGAGACGCGGTTGATGGCAACCACGCGCTCGAGCTGGTTCTTGTCTTCCCGGCCACCGCCGCGCTGGTTGTCGCGCCGATCGCGATTGCCGCCGCCACCGCGGCGGTCGCCGCCTGCGTTGTTGGCGTTGGGGTCATTGCTGTTGCTTCCGGCGGGTCCGCTTCCGGTACCGCCGTCACGCCGCTGACGTCCCGGCATCAGATGGTCCTTCCGTTGCAAGTATTCGTATCAATCATCAGAACTCGAGCCCTCCCTCGCGGGCGGCGTCCGCCAGAGCGGCGATACGACCGTGGTAGCCGTGGCCACCGTGGTCGAACACCACGGTCTGCACGCCGGCAGCCTTGGCGCGGGCGGCGATCAGTTCGCCGACCTTCTTGCTCTGTGCCGACTTGTCGCCGCCGGCACTGCGCACGTCTGCCTCGATGGTCGAGGCGGCGGCGAGGGTGTTGCCTGCGAGGTCGTCGATCAACTGCACGTGGATGTGCCGTGACGACCGCTTGATGGCCAGACGGGGACGCTCAGGAGTGCCGCTGACCTTCTTGCGCAGCCGGAAGTGGCGGCGGTTGTTGGAGACCCGGCGACGGGTGGAGACGTCCTTGCCCAGGGGCAGACGCTTTGGCTTTACTGTTGCTTCACTCATGTCACTTACCCGTCTTTCCGACCTTGCGACGGATCTGCTCACCCTCGAAGCGAACGCCCTTGCCCTTGTACGGGTCCGGACGGCGCAGGCGGCGGATGTTCGCCGAGATCTGTCCGACTTGTTGCTTGTCGATTCCCGAAACCGAGAACTTGGTGGGCGATTCCACCGCGAAGGTGATGCCCGCAGGCGCCTTGATCGGCACCGGGTGGCTGTACCCGAGCGCGAACTCTAGGTCGCTGCCCTTGAGCGCGACACGGTAACCGACACCGAAGATCTCCAACTTGCGGACATATCCCTCGGTGACACCGGTGACCAGGTTGGCAACCAGGGTGCGGCTCAAACCGTGCAGCGCACGATTCTTGCGCTCGTCGTTGGGACGGGTCACCACAATGGTGTTGTCCTCAACAGCGACATTGATCGGTTCCGAGATGTCAACCGACAGAGTCCCTTTGGGGCCCTTGACGTTGACGGTCTGGCCGTCGATCTTCACGTCTACTCCGGCCGGGATGGCGACCGGGTTCTTTCCAATACGCGACATTGTTTTTGCCCCTTACCAGACGTACGCGAGGACTTCGCCGCCCACGCCCGCGCTGGCGGCTTGGCGATCGGTCAGCAGACCCGAGGACGTGGAGATGATCGCCACGCCCAGGCCGCCGAGCACCTTGGGCAGATTGGTGGACTTTGCGTAGACCCGCAGACCCGGCTTGGAGACGCGACGCAGGCCGGCGATGCTCCGTTCGCGGGTGGGGCCGTACTTGAGAGAGACGACGAGGCTCTTACCGACCTCTGCGTCCTCCGTGCGGTAATCGGTGATGTAGCCCTCGCGCTTGAGGATCTCGGCGATGTTGGCCTTGATCTTCGATGCGGGCAGGGTCACCTCATCGTGGTACGCCGAGTTGGCGTTGCGCAGACGAGTCAAGAAGTCTGCGATCGGATCAGTCATGGTCATAACAGACCGTCAACCTTTCTCGCGGCGGTTCCCATGCAGCATGTGCGCACCGGTTCCCCGCCCTCGACTCTCGCCGAAGGACTGCGGGCCTCGCACGTCACATCGTGGGCCTACTACGAAGTGAGTTTTGCGTCCTGACCGACCGTTGCCGGTCAGGGGTGTTGCTCCCCCGAGTGCACGGATGCACTCGGGAGTTTTCAAAGCTCGATGGCCAAGAAAAATGGTGGTCACCAGGGGCGTTTTGGACGTGCGCGAACACATCCCACCCTGGGCAACCGTTCTAGTGTAGGGAACTGTGCTGCTCAGGCCAAATTACTGAGATCATCGACTGGTCGCCGGCAGGGTCGGTGAGGAGCCGGCGCTGATACGGTGGCTGATCCGAACCAAGGGAGCGCAGCCGGTGGCAGCCCACAGTGACATCTCCTCGGCGAACACCTCCGGTGCTGACGCGCCCGGTGCGCCCGTAGACCCGCCGGACTCCGCTGCGACGTCGGCGGGCGCACCGGTTCATGCATCAGAGCCGCCGTGGTGGCGTCGACACCTACAGCGGTACGCATACGCCGGCATGGTGGTCGCGCTCGTCTTCCTCTTGTTGTCGCTGACACCGTCGCTGCTTCCGCGGGGCCCATTGTTCCAGGGTGTCGTCAGTGGCGGCTCCGCTGCGCTGGGCTATTGCCTCGGCGTGTTCTTCACCTGGCTCGTGCGGTTCATGATCTCGCGGGACGAACCCTGGCGCAGCGCGGGCCGGGTGGCCTGGCTGGTCCTCGCGGCGTCTGCGGTGGTCGGCACGTCGCTGATGCTCGTCTGGTTCGCTTCCTGGCAGAGCGAGATCCGCGACCTGATGGGGGTCGATCACCTGAGCTGGAGTGCGTACCCGACGATCGCGGTGGTCGGGCTCATCGTGTTCTTCCTTCTCATGTCTCTGGGTCAGGGCTTCGGGTTCGCGGTGCGATGGTGCGTACGACAGCTCAACAAGGTCGCGCCGCCACGGATCTCCGCGGTCATCGGTGCCGGTGTCGTCGTCGTCCTGACGGTGTTCATCCTCAACGGGGTGATCGTGAACTACTCGATGCAGGCCCTCAACGCCAGCTTCGCCGCCGCAAACGACGAAACGAAAGCCGACTCATCGCCACCGACATCCTCACTCCGTTCCGGCGGCCCCGGGTCGCTCGTGTCCTGGGATTCGCTCGGCCGCGAGGGTCGGGTGTTCATCTCGAAGGGCCCGGACGTCGAGGCTTTGACCCGGTTCAACGGTGTTCCCGCCACCGAGCCGATCCGCGTGTACGCCGGCCTCGAGTCCGCCGACTCGGTCCGCGAGATCGCCGAACTCGCGGCCGAAGAACTGGTCCGGACCGGCGGCCTGGAGCGCCAGGTGGTCGCGGTCGGATCCAGCACCGGTAGCGGCTGGCTGAACAAGGGGACCGTGGACTCGCTCGAATACATGTACAACGGCGACACCGCCATCGTCAGCATGCAGTATTCGTACCTCCCGAGCTGGCTGTCGTTCCTCGTCGACAAAGAGCGTGCCCGGCAAGCCGGCCGGGCGCTCTTCGAGGCGATCTCCGAACGGGTCCAGGCGATCCCGGAGGCACAGCGACCAAAACTGGTGGTCTTCGGAGAGAGTCTCGGGTCGTTTGCCGGCGAGTCCGCCTTCGGCAGCATCCCGGCGCTGGCCGCGCGCACCGACGGTGCACTCTTCAGCGGTCCGACGTTCAACAACACGCTGTGGAACGACACGACAGCAGATCGTGATGCCGGTTCGCCCCAGATCCTCCCGATCTACGACAACGGCAGCCAGGTCCGGTTCATCGCCGATGAAACAGACCTCGACCGACCGGATGCGCCCTGGAAGCAGTCACGGATCGTCTACCTGCAGCACGCCAGCGACCCGATCGCCTGGTGGAGTCCCCGGTTGATCCTGAACGAGCCGGACTGGCTGAAGGAAACCCGCGGTGACGACGTCCTGTCGTCGACCCGGTGGATCCCGTTCGTGTCGTTCTTACAGGTCTCGGCAGACTTGGCGGTGTCGACCGGTGTCCCCGACGGCCATGGTCACAATTACCTGTCGGCCATTCCTTACGCGTGGGCGGCGATTCTCGACCCGCCGGGATGGGACCAGGCGAAAACCGAGGCCCTGGTCCCGCTCTTGAATCGAGACTGACCCACCGCCTGGAACAATGGAGCAGGTCATGAGAGAACTCGCTCCGGGAGAGAACACTCCCCTACCATCACCGCAGGTCAGCGTAACGGTCACCTGTGCGTCGCCGGTCAACACGTCGGCGGTGCTGCTGACCACATCGGGCCGGGTCCGCTCCGACGACGACCTGATCTTCTACAACCAGGCGTCCGGTCCCGGTGTCAGTTACAGCAGTGCCGGTCGAACAGACGTGATCACCATCGACACCACGCGCCTGCCCCGCGACATCGAGACGGTCGCGATCACGGCCAGCCTCGACGGCACCGGGCCCACCGCCTTCGCGACGGCGGGCACGCTTCGGGCCGAGCTCCGCGACGGCTCCGGCGCTCCCACGGTGTCGTTCACCCCGGCGCAACTGACCTCCGAGGCCGGTGTCGTGTGTATGGAGGTCTACCGGCGCGGCGACACCTGGAAGGTCCGCGCCGTCGGCCAGGGATACGACGACGGACTCGCAGGTCTGGCCCGGGCCTTCGGGATCCAGGTCGACGACGATCCCCCGCCGCCTGCGCAAACACCCGATCCGATGCCGTGGCCACCTGCGAGCCAGGGATCACCACCGGCCACGCAGGGCTCACCGCCGCCGCCGCAACCCGCCTACCCGCAGACGCCACCGCCCGCACCTTCGCCCCAGCAGCAGGGAGTTCACGCCATGAACAGTGACCTTTTCAACCCGGCACACGCGGAGGTGTCGGGAACCGGCATCCAGAAGCAGGGCAGCAAGATGTGCCGGGTCGGCATGAACGGCGAGGTGATGGCGCGGTCCGGGTCGATGGTCGCCTATCAGGGCGATCTGAAGTTCGAGGCGCTCGGCTCGGGCGGCATCAGCCGCGCCATCCGCAACACCCTCACGGGCGAGGGTGTGCCGCTGATGAAGGTGACCGGCCGCGGCGACCTGTTCCTCGCCGACGCCGCGAGCGACGTCCACCTGATCGACCTCGACGGGTCGGACGGCCTGACCATCAACGGCGCCAACGTCCTCGCGTTCGATTCCACCCTGACCTACGACGTCAAACGCGTCCAAGGTGCCGGCGCCCAGGGCAACGCCGGACTGTTCAACTGTGTCTTCACCGGTCGTGGTCGCATCGCGATCACCACCGACGGCAACCCGGTGGTCCTGACCGTCGATCAGCAGACCTTTGCCGACCCCAACGCCGCGGTCGCGTGGTCGTCGAGTCTGCAGACCAGCGTCAAGCGCAACGACTCCTTCAATCTCGGGACGCTCATGGGTCGCAGCACCGGCGAGCGTTTCACCCTCGCGTTCAGCGGACAGGGTTTCGTCGTCGTCCAACCGTCGGAGATGCCACCGGGCGGATTGATCGGCGGTACCGGCGGCGGCAGCCAATCCGGTGTGCAAGGCGGCCTCGGCGGTTTACTCGGGCGGTAGGTTCAGGCGATTTTGTCCCCCTCAGGTGGGGCGGAGGGAACATTCCCCTCGGCCGGCGCTGACCGGGCCGAGTTTCGCTGTCGCATCCGGTGACGATCGGTCTGGGTGATCGCCCGGACATCAGCCATGACTTCGTTCCAGCCGTACAGCACGTCGTCATACGTGATCCGCATGGTCAACCACCTGCCGACCAACGCATTTCGGTCGCGGCGTCGGTCATTCTGGTAGTTGTCGAAACTGGTGTGATGTTCTTTGCTATCGCATTCGATGAGCAGTCGTCCCACGCGCAGATCGACCCATCCGACCTCTGGTATCGACGGCTGGACATGCACGGTGAACCCCGCGGCGCGCAACCTGAGACGGGCCAGCGACTCCGTACCTGACTGAGAGCGCTGGTCACACTTGTCCATCAGGTTCCTGATTTGCCCTGAGATGGTCCCCATCTCCAGCTGCAACTTCGACACGGTCAGTCCGAGGGTGTTCAGGACCGAATCGCAGACGACGACCCAATCCTCGGCCGACATGCACCGGGACGCGCAACCCAGCGCAACCGGAACGGAATCGAGCGCCGCGTCCGCCGGCCTCGGTCGACCGGGACCTTGGCAGGATCCGGCCCGTAGCTGCTTGCCGTGCTTGCTCGCGCGGACGTGCAGGCGGTCGTAGTAGCCGGGCGGGACCCACAGCCCGTGCTTGCGCAAGGCCGAGACACACCCGAGAACTCCCCCGCGCCGAACCGCCTCCGCCACATCGGGATCCGGCGTGGCAGTCGCATACCAGCCAGAGCGCAGCCTGGTCAACGAGCCGTCCCGCACGCACCTGCGCAGGTGGGGTTCGTCGACCCCGAGTCGGCGCAGCTCGTTTCGGCTGTAGACACCACCATCCATGACCATCCGACGCATGGCAGACGGGTACCGGTTCACTCGTGGTGAAAATCGGCCCTTTCCGTAGTCACGGAGGGAACATTCCCGTCCGGTTGTCCTTAAGGGGACAAAGATCGCCACTTGTCAGCAGGCACTGCTCCACTCGTCTCAACATCGAACAAAGGAGCGAACATGTCGGACTACACCGAGGCGATCAGGAGCCTTCCGCGCTGGCATCCCCACCCGCTGGTCAATTCGGCGATCAGCAGGGTCAAGACAGAACGGTGGCTCATCACCGCCGTCAGCGACGAATGCGAATGCGACTCGGACGACTGCCGACCGCCCGACTGCTCATTCGCATATACGACCGGCCTGGTGATGCATTCGCTGCCCGAACTGGCGGTGTACGGACTGAACGCGAGAACCAGTGGGCGGGTGCTCGACGAACTGGGCGACCTTCTCCATGGGTACCAGTGGAGCGCCATCGTCGCGCAGGGCATCGAGTTGTCGCTACGCGCACTGCAAGCACCGGTCCGACTGATCGAACTCGTCGACAAGAGCGATCTGCTGATCACCAACGAGCTGTTCCCGAATTCGGCTGCCCTCCAGGTCGTCTGGTCCGACGAGCACGGCAGGTATCCGTGGATGGATGACTACGCTCTGTTGCCCGATGACCAACAGGTCAAGGGGGTGATGCCACTGGGGCGGCAGCAACCTGGTGGACCTCACGACATCATTCACGCACGTGGACCCAACAGAGCCCACCGACGGCAGGCACACCGGCGCCGAAAGTAGCCACAGCCCGCGGTATCTCATTCCGACAAACGCTCCGGAAACACAAAGACGCTCCACCAATAGGTGGAGCGTCTTTGTAAAAGTGGAGCGTTTGCGAGCCGTGAGGCTACAAAATCACCAGCTGCTCTTCTGCACACCGGGCAGCTCGCCCGCGTGTGCCATCTCGCGCAAGCAGATACGGCACAGGCCGAACTTGCGGAAGACCGAGTGCGGGCGTCCGCAACGGTTGCACCGGGTGTAGCCACGCACGGCGAACTTGGGCTTCTTGTTGGCCTTGTTGACCAGAGCCTTCTTTGCCATGTCAGTTGTCCTTCACGTTGGGGTCTTTGAACGGGAAGCCGAGCTGACGCAGCAGTGCCCGACCTTCGTCATCGTTGGTCGCGGTGGTGACGACGGTGATGTCCATGCCGCGGGGCCGATCGATGTTGTCGATGTTGATCTCGTGGAACATCGACTGCTCGTTGAGACCGAAGGTGTAGTTGCCGTTGCCGTCGAACTGGCGATCGCTCAGACCGCGGAAGTCCCTGATACGAGGCAGCGCGATGGAGACGAGCCGGTCGAGGAACTCCCACATGCGATCGCCACGAAGAGTGACGCGCGCACCGATGGGCATGCCCTCACGCAGTTTGAACTGCGCGATCGACTTGCGGGCCTTGCGGACCTCTGGCTTCTGGCCGGTGATCAGCTCGAGGTCTTTGACCGCGCCGTTGATCAGCTTGGAATCACGGGCGGCGTCGCCGACACCCATGTTCACGACGACCTTGACCACGCCGGGGATCTGCATGACGTTGTCGTACTGGAACTGCTCGTTGAGCGCGTCCTTGATCTCCGCGCGGTAGCGGAGCTTCAGCCGAGGCTGGATCTTCTCAGTGGTGCTCATGTCAGATGTCCTTCCCGTTCTTGCGGGAAATGCGGACGCGCTTGCCGTTGTCGTCGGTGCGGTAGCCGATGCGCGTCGGATTGCCGTCGGAATCAACAACCATCACGTTCGAGACGTGGATGGCGGCTTCCTGGGTGACGATGCCGCCCGAGGATGCGCCGCGTTCATTCTGCGAGGCGGAAGTGTGCTTCTTGATGCGGTTGACGCCTTCGACGAGGATGCGGTTACGCGCTGGGTAGGACTCGATGACCTTGCCCTTTGCGCCCTTGTCCTTGCCTGCGACGACGATGACGGTGTCACCCTTGTGAACCTTCATGTCAGAGCACCTCCGGAGCCAGCGAGACGATCTTCATGAACTTCTTCTCGCGCAGCTCGCGGCCGACCGGGCCGAAGATGCGGGTTCCGCGAGGATCGCTCTCGTTCTTGATGATGACGGCGGCATTCTCGTCGAACTTGATGTACGAACCATCAGCACGACGGCGCTCCTTGGTGGTGCGCACGATGACCGCCTTGACGACCTCTCCCCGCTTGATGTTTCCGCCGGGGATGGCGTCTTTGACAGTGGCGACGATGACGTCCCCGATGCCGGCGTAGCGCCGTGACGAGCCTCCGAGCACGCGGATGCACAAGATTTCCTTGGCACCGGTGTTGTCGGCAACCCGCAGGCGTGACTCCTGCTGGATCACTTTTTCTCCTTGACCTGGTTTGCAAATATGCCCGCCGGATTTCCGACCCGACGCGCGCGGTCTTGCCACCCGCGACACGGAAGTGCCCAGGCAACCGTTCTAGTGTAGGGAACTCCCTGGTGGAAACCAAATCACTGTGGCTGCCACATGGCCCGCGGACGCCTCGCGAAGCTAGGTTAGTGTTGGCTTACCAACCAGGTGTCGAGGAGTGAGATATGAACATCCGCAAGAGTACGGCCACGGCGGCCCTGATCGGTCTGGCCGTGTTCGGTGCCGCCGCGTGCAGTGACGACAGCAGCTCGGATTCGTCCACGACGACGAGTTCGGTTGCCGCCGAGACGTCGGCCGAGGCCTCGACGTCGAGCAGTTCGGGTGCCGGCAGTGAAACCGCGAGTGCACTGGAGGTCACCGAGGCTCAGGCCACCTTGCGTACTGTTCTCTCGCCCGACACGGACCCCGCGGAGGCGGCGAAGCTGGTCGACTCGACCGACCCCGGGATCGGGATGCAGCTGTCCGGACTCGCGCGCGGCTTCACCGCGGCCGGATACACACCCGACAAGTTCACCGTCACCACCGTGACGGCCGACGGGGCCGACACGGCGACCGTGAACGTCGAGGTTGCGAGCCCTCACGCACCCGCGCCCGTTGCCATGCCGGTCACCTTCGTCAACGCCGGCGGGCAGTGGAAGCTCTCGTCCACCTCGATCGCCGATCTCGCCTCGATGGGCGGCAGCCACGGCGGTTGATCCCGACGGTCACCCTCTGACGATGCCCGGCAACGTTCACGTGGCCGGGCATCGCTGTATCCGCTCCCCCGCCACCTGCGGCCCTCACCTTCTCCCGTCCTTCGAACGTCGGACAGATCACACCAGCCCCCACCCCGCTTCCTTTAAACTGGCGGCCACAGTCGACGAGAGGCACCGATGACCGATGCTGACGGGGCGAATCGGACCACGGGTGGGGATCGGGACACCGGGCCGGATCTGAACAAGTACCCCGCACCGCCCGCGGCCGATGCCGAGTATTGGCAGCCGTACGACCCGTACCCGCCGTACCAGGCCGACCCCCTCGCCGCCCTCGATCAGCTGTATCCGCCCTATCCTGTCGCGTACCCGCCGAGCCACTTCCCGGGGCCCTACTCCCTCAATCCCTATCTGATGGCTCCGCATCTGGCGGCCCCGCCGAAGACGAACGCCATGTCGACTGCGGCGATGGTCTGCTCACTGGTCGCCATCCCGGGTGTCTTCATGTGCTTCGGGTTGGCACTCGCGCCGGTCGGCGTGGTCCTCGGCATCATCGGGCTCGGGCAGATCAGAGACCGGCCGAACGAATCCGGTGAGGCGCAGGCGTGGACCGGAATCATCGTCGGAGGTTTGGTGACCCTGCTCTGCGTGCTCGTCGGCGCGATGTGGTTCGCCTTCGCCCTGGACGGCCTGTGACGCCGCCGTATGCGCACGGGCCGATCTTTCAACTCGCCTGGGTCGTAGCCGACATCGCGGCCGCCGAGAAAGAGTTCACGGCGGCCTACGGCGTCGACTCCTGGCTCCGCATCCCTGATGTCGCGTTCACGCCCGAACGCTGCACCTATCGCGGACGGCCCGCCGACTACACCATCCACGTGTCTCTCGGATATGCCGGTGGACAGCAGCTCGAACTCATCGAACCCGTGGCAGGCGACAATCTGTACGCCGAGTTCCTGAGCTCCCATGGACCAGGCCTCCATCACGTCGCCTGGATTCCGGAGGACTTCGACCGCACCGTCGAACAACTACGCACAGCCGGCGTCGACATCGTTCAATCCGGCGAATTCTCCGGTGTGGGAATGGAATTCGTTTACATCGAGGGCGGCACCCTTGGGTCGTACGTCGAACTGATGAAGCTCTCGGACGACATGCGGTCGATGTTCGACGGCCTGGTGCCGCACGGGTACGCGAACCCCTGGCAGCGTTGAGCCCATCGGCCGGATCTCCCGGCCCACCCGGGGTCAGTCGGCCGAGCGGCCGTTGTCGGCGGCGTACACGGCGCCGTGCACTGCCGAAGCGTCATCGCTGGCCAGAAAGGCGATGAGTTGTGCCACCTCGTCGGGTTTCGACATGCCCCGCGGCGATGCGGTTCGCATGATGAGGTCGAAGTCGGCGCCGTCCGGTGCGACGAAATTGCTGACCTGAGGGGTCAGCATGCCGCCAGGACAGACCGCATTGACCCGCACCGCGGTGTGCGCGAACTCGACGGCCAAAGCCCTAGTGAGTCCCACGAGTCCGTGTTTCGCGGCGCAGTATCCTGCCGAATAGGCCTGTCCCTGGGTTCCTGCGGTCGACGCGACGTTGACGATGTTGCCCGCCGTCCGCAGAAGATGCGGCAGGGCGGCGCGGCACAGGAAGAACGGGCCGTTCAGGTTGACGGCGAGGTCACGGTGCCACTCGTCGTCGGTGACCGCGGGGGTACGCATGGTGTGCGCGCCCGCGACGTACACCAGTGCATCGATACGGCCGAACTCCGTGACGGTATCGGAGATCGCGTCAGCGCAGGCACCGGGATCGGCGAGGTCGGTGACACGCCACCGGCCCTGCGGCACCTCGGCAAACACCTCGGACAAACGACCCTCGTCTCGTGCCAGACCGTGAACTCGCGCGCCACGCGACGCCAGCAGTCGGGCAACGGCTGCTCCGAGTCCCGACGATGCCCCGGTCACGACCGCGACCTTTCCGGCGAGCGCGGACAGGCCAGGGTTCTGCACGGCAACGGTCATGCGACCATATAAGCACGTCCGCTTAACGGAGGAAGATGGTCACCTCAGATATCGAGCGCCTCGGCGATCGTGGGCCAGGACCGATGAAGGTCTTCGTTCCAATAGCCCCAGGGGTGCAAGCCTTCGCGGTAATCGAACGTGATCTCCACACCTGCGGCGTCCGCCTTCGCCTCGAAGGACCGGGTGCACGCCAGGGCCGCCGCCTCGAGCAGACCGCCGACCGGCGAGGCCAGGCCCGCCAGTCCCAGCGCCGGGTCGGGCAACCCGCTGCCGACCGCCACGTAGAGCGGCTTTCCACGCAAGTCCGAGATGTTCACCCCTGGGTCGTGCGCCTCCCAGGTCTTGTTGTAGACCGACCCCCACATGTTCTCCGGTTCACCGCCTCGGGTCCGAACCGATCCCGTGGTCGCGTTCTGCGCTGCGGGGTCACCGAGATCGAGGCAGCCGCTGAGCAGCACCGCGCCGGCGTACAGGTCAGGGTTACGCACCGCGAGCATCATCGCGCCCGTCGCCCCCATCGACAGTCCCTCCACGGCGTTGCGCCCGTTGCCCTGGAAGGTCGCGTCGATCAACGGCGAGTTCCTCGACCAAGAATGTTTCCCACCTGTTCCTGCCGAGCGCGGGGTCATCGCGCTGCCAGTCGGTGTAGTAGCTCCCGGTACCGCCGATCGGCAGTACGACGTTGACGTTCTTGTCGGCCATGAAGTCGACGATGTCCGTGTACTGGGTCCATCCGCTCTGCGTGTACCCGCTGTACACGCCGGCGTCGATGCCGTCGAGCATGTAGAGGGTGCGACGCTGTGCGCTCGGCCGAGGCTTCGTCGGCAGGAGTACGTCGACCCGGACGGCTCGGGGCATGGCGGGCGAGTAGACCGTGAGCTCGGCCCGATGCGGCGTGACCATGACCATCGATCGCATCTCGGCCTGCTCCACCCGTTCTCGACCGGCAGGGACGGCGGACGCTGTCGATGGCACCCCAAGCTCACAAATGACACAGAGGATCACTGCAGTTATGATTATCGAAAGCTGCCGTCTCACTTGCGATTCCCCCGAACGTCAGTACCCACGAATGCGTCACCCGGCGAGAAGTAAACCATGTCAACGCTCAGCGTGATGAGTGGACGATAAGCTCGGAGGTCACATGGCAGACAACGGGGCCGACCACAGGAAACGTGAGTTGCTCGACGCCGCCGAACGGCTGATCGCGACCCGCGGCTATGAGGTGCCCCTGCGGGACGTTGCCGTGGCAGCCGGACACCGCAACAACTCAGCCGTGCAATACCACTACCGCAACCGCCAGGGACTCATCGCAGCAGTTGTGGCCCGCCGCCTCGGTCCGATGGAAAGCGAACGGGCAAATATGCTCGAAGCCTTTGCCGCACAAGGTAAACAACCAACAGTCCGCGATCTGATCGAAGTGCTGGTGTTGCCCATCCTGCAGATGAAGGGCACGCACTACGCCCGTTTTCTGGAGGCCATCCGCCCACACTGGCCGGACGAATCCATCCCAACAGGTTACACCGAATGGCCGAAAGTTCTTGACCAACTGAACAAATCAATCAAGGCCGACAAACCGGCCAGGATTCGCCGGGTCACAGCAGTGGCCACCGCGATGTTCTCACTCATCGCAGACTACGAACGGCGCACCGAGCTCGGTGAGCAATCCGACTCCGAGCCGGACGAGATCGTCGACATGCTCAGCGCCATGATGACCGCAGGACTTGACTGACCCCGCAGGTTTGCCGTAATGCGCTTAGCCACGCGAACTTCCACCGAAGTCGACTTACGTTTACCGCATTCCGACGCAGGGTAACGAAACGAGAAGTTATTTCGATGTCCCTGTGTAGCACGTAGCCCCTGTGCGCATCTAACTTCGGTCATCTGATCTTTAATGCCCCTGAGGACCCATCCGGCGTTGACTTCAGCCCGAACGACTACCGAGATACAGACAGACTGCACAACGAAAACCACGGGAGGGGCGTTGTGAAGCGAGCCTTGAGCAGCACCAATATGGATTTTCCTTATACCGGGGATGACAAGATCGTCACCACAACTGAACTTACGGAACTGGATTCGCCCGCAGAGGTCCATCAGACGTTTGCGATGACGGAAGCCCAGCGCGGCATCTGGTACGCACATCAGTTTGATTCTGAAGTCCCACTTTCTGTTTCGGCCTACGTCGAATTCCGCGGCCCGATGGACCTCGAAGCCCTCGCGAAAGCTGTGCATTACACCGCTTCCGAGACCGAGTCCGGACTGCTGCGAGTGATGGAAACCGACGCCGAACCTCGCCTGTACGTCGACCGTGACCTGGATGTTCCGTTGCAGTTCGTTGATCTGAGAGACGAGTCCGACCCGCATGAGCGCGCGATGGAGTTCATGACTGCTCATCGCACCAAGCCCGTCGACCTGCAGGCCGACCGGTTACTCGAGGTCTTCCTGTTCGAACTCGGTGAAGACCATCGCATCTTCTATTGCTGGGGCCACCACCTGGCGTTCGACGGCTACGCCGCCATGTTCATGATGACGGCCGTCGGGCAGCGCTACGGAGCCCTCCTCGATGGACGCGACTACACCCCCATGACCTCGGCAACGATGACCGAGATCTCCGAGCTGGACCACGCCTACCGCGCGTCGGAGGAGTTCAATTCCGACAGGGAGTACTGGCGGCAGCAACTCGACAGCATCGATCCCGAGGTCGCAGAGACCGCTCGCGCGTCACTGTCGCGGACCGAGACGGTACGCGGTTCGGACACCGATGACACGTCTGCGTCGGCCATCGCCCGCATCGAGTACGGCCAGCTGAGCTCGGAGCTCGCGGCCACTCTGCGTGCGGTCGCCGCCGACCACGGCGTCCGGCCCGCATCTGTGATCACGGCTGCCGTCGCGCTGTACCTCGCGGGATTCACCGGACGCAACCAGACGGTCATCAGCCTGCCGGTGGCGGCGCGAACATCTGATCTGATGCGCACGAGCGCCGGGATGACGTCCAACGTGCTGCCCATTGGCGTGTCCGCCACACCTCGGATGACCATCGCCGAGCTACTCACCCATGCGAACTATCAGATCAAGCATGCGCTGAAGCATCAGCGATTCCGGCACGAGGACATCTTGCGTGACCTCCTCGGAGACAACGGGTCAGAGCGTGACTTCTTCGGCCCGATGGTCAACGTGATGCTGTTCTTCAGCCACATCGACTTCGGCCCGGTCAGTGGCGAGGTGCACCTGCTCTCCACCGGCCCGGTGGAAGATCTCTCCGTCAACGTGTACGAGAACTTCGGTAGCGACGAGATTATGTTCGATCTCGAAGCCAACCCCAATCGCTACACAAACGACGAGGTTCGCGAACACCATCACCGGATCGAGGCGTTGCTCGAGGCGCTGGTCACCAGCGACCCACAGACCACCATTGCGCACCTCGACATCGTTCGCCCCGATGAGCGGCAGCGGGTGCTCTCCGACTGGAACGACACCGCGGCTCACTTCGCTGCACAGACGCTCACCGAGCTTCTGGACCGGGCCGAAGCCGAGCACGTCGACTCCCCGGCACTTCTCGACGCGGACACTGCCGGTGCCGCACTGACCTATGATGAACTCTCCTGCAGCACAACGGCGCTCGCCCGTCGCCTGATCGAACGAGGTGTCGGTCCCGAGTCGGTCGTCGCCGTGATGATCCCTCGCAGCATCGAGCAAGTGGTCGCCATCCACGCGGTCATCAAGGCCGGGGGCGCCTACCTGCCGATCAACCCCGACGACCCTGCCGACCGGATCGAGCACATCCTCACCACGGCAACCCCGGCGCTGGCTCTCGTCACCCCGGGCCACCAGGACCTCCCGGTGGCCACCGTCGCTGTCGATCTCAACGAACTCCGCGCCGCACCCCGTGCGCCGATCACCGACGCCGACCGGCTCACGACGCTGCGACCCGAGCATCCCGCGTACGTCATCTTCACCTCGGGCTCGACGGGCAAACCCAAAGGTGTCAGCGTGAGCCACGCTGCCATCGCCAACCGGCTGCAGTGGATGCAGGCCGAGTACGGTCTCGGGCGCCACGACCGCGTGATCCAGAAGACCCCGGCCACCTTCGACGTGTCGGTATGGGAGTTCTTCTGGCCCCTGATCAGCGGCGCCGCACTGGTGGTTCCTACACCAGATGGCCACCGCGACCCGTGGTACCTCCGCGAGGTCATCACCGCGCACCACATCACCGTTGCCCACTTCGTACCGTCGATGCTGGCGACCTTCGTCTCGGCGTTCGAATCGGGAGACCGGCCGGACGAAGGCACCCTCGAATCCCTGCGCCTGGTGTTCACCAGCGGTGAGGCCCTGAGCACACCCACGGCCGTCCGCTTCGGCACCATCAGCTCTGCCCCGGTCCACAATCTGTACGGCCCGACCGAAGCCGCCGTGGACGTCACCTACCAGAACGACAGCGCCGCATCCGAGGGATCCTCCGTCCCGATCGGCCGGCCGGTGGCGAATACCGCCGTCTACGTCCTGGACCAGCAGCTCCGCCCGCAGCCCGTCGGCGCCATCGGCGAGCTCTATCTGGCCGGCGACCAGCTCGCCCGCGGTTATGTACGGCGCCCCGACCTGACCGCCGACCGTTTTGTCGCCAATCCCCATCAGCCCGGCCGCCGGATGTACCGTTCCGGCGACCTCGTCCGGTGGCGCGCTGACGGCACCCTCGACTACGTCGGCCGCAGCGACTTCCAGGTGAAGATCCGCGGACAACGGATCGAGCTCGGTGAGGTCCAGGCGGCACTCGACGCGGTCACCGGAGTCAGTGAGGCCGTCGTCATCGCGCGCACCGACTCGGCGACCTCGGAGACCATGCTCGTCGGCTACGTCACCGGTTCTGCGATGCCTGCGGCCGCAGACATCCGGGCGGCCCTGCGTGAGACCTTGCCCGAGTTCATGATCCCGGCCGCGATTGTCGAACTCGACGAGATTCCCACCACATCGAACGGCAAGCTGGACCGGCGCGCTTTGCCGGAGCCGCACTTCGAGGCGGTCGAACTCGTGAACCAGCAGCCCGCCGACGACCTCGAACTGGCTCTGTGCCAATTGTTCTCGGGCATTCTCGGCCGCGAGAGCACCGGAGCGGGGACCTCGTTCTTCGACCTCGGCGGCAATTCACTGCTCGCCACCAAGGTGGTGTCCCGGCTCAGCGCGATGGTAGGCGCCCGGATCGGGATCAAGACGCTGTTCGATGCGCCGACTCCCGCCGATCTCGCCGCGGCGCTGCGCGAGATGGGTATCGACGAGAAGCAGATCGCTCCCGATCGGCGCAGTGCGATCCCGGTGGCACCGGCTGACGTCGACCGCATCCCACTGTCGGCCGCCCAACAGCGGGTCTGGTTCATCAACCGGTCGGACCCGGAATCGGGCGCGTACAACATCCCGTTCCGGCTCAAGCTTCGCGGCGAGCTGGACGTGGACGCTCTCGGTCTGGCGCTGCGTGACGTCGTCGCGCGGCAGCAGATCCTGCGCACGGTCTTTCCCCTCGACGAACAAGGCCCCTTCCAGCGGGTACTGCCCGCGGACGAGGTGTCGGAGGAGCTCACCGTAACGCCAATCGCCGTCGAACCGGCTCAGGCAGAACGAGTCTCACGCGAGATCGCCGGCGAAGGCTTCGATCTCGGCGAGCAGATCCCGCTTCGGGTCAAGTTGCTCCAGGTGGCCGACGACGAGCACCGATTGGTGATCGTCCTGCACCACATCGCCGCAGATGGTCTGTCTCTGCCACCGCTGGCCCACGACATCTCCCTCGCCTACGCAGCGCGGCATGCGGGCCAGGCCCCCGAGTGGCAGCCCTTGCCGATCCAGTACAGCGACTTCAGTGTGTGGCAGCAGGACCAGCTGACCGATGCCGCGGACGCCGATTCAATTGCTGCACAACTGGAATACTGGGTCGACACCCTGTCCGACATCCCTGCGCAGACAGAACTGCCCATCGACCGGCCACGACCGGCCAACCCGACCATGCGCGCGGGTGGTCACAGCCTCACACTCGATGCCGGCGTCCACCGTGGACTGCTCGCGCTGTCGGGTGCCCCCGGCGAACAGACCATGTTCACCGTTGTCCACGCGCTGATCGCCACCCTGCTGCGCCGGATGGCCGCCGACGACGACATCTCGGTCGGAACCCCGGTCGGCGGCCGGGGCGACGACGCCCTCGACCAACTCGTCGGCATGTTCGTCAACACCGTGGTGCTGCGGGCGCCGGTGAGCAAGTCGGACACGTTCTCCGACCTACTCACCCGATTGCAGGCGGTGACCCTCGACGCGCTCGCACACGCCGACGCGCCGTTCGAGCAGGTCGTACAAGAACTCAACCCGGACCGTTCGAACCCTGGGCACCCGCTCTTTCAGGTCAGCATCGCGGTCAACGAGAACTCACGCGTCACCATCGAGTTGCCCGGCGTCAGTGTGGATGCTGCGCCCATCCCGACCGGTTTGATCAAGTTCGACATGCAGTTCACGATCACCGAGCATCTCGACGACCAAGGTGAACCAGCCGGCGTAGAGGTCGAGATCGAGTACGCCTCAGATCTATTCGACAACTCGACCATCCGAGCACTGGGCAAACGCCTGCAGCGACTTGCCCGCGGAGTCCTCGCACATCCGACGCGTCCGATCGGTGACATCGGCATCCTCGGTCGAGGCGAGGAAGCATCCCTGGTGCCTGCCACCGGACCCACGCCGCGTCGCCCGCGGACGTTGCCCGGAATCCTCGCTGCCGCAGTCGAGGAGAACCCCCACGCCATCGCGGTTCGCGGTACGCGGGATCACCTCACCTACGCAGAGCTCGACGCTCGCTCCGATGCGCTCGCCCATCTTCTGATCGGCCAAGGTATTGGTCCAGAAGACTTTGTCGCGGTGGCAATTCCGAGATCGATCCACTGGATCGTTGCTCTCTGGGCAACGGCGAAGACCGGTGCCGCCTGGGTACCGGTCGATCCCAAGTACCCGATGGAGCGCATCAACCACATCATCTCCGACTCGGGTGCACGGCTGTGCCTGACGGTCAGCGAAGCACCCGTCACCCCTGGCGACACCCCCACGATGGCAATCGACCACCCCGAGCTGCTCGAGCGACTGCGCACCGCGGCCACCCGTCCCGTCAGCGACTCCGATCGGATCGGTCCGCTCACGTTGGACAATCCGGCATATCTGATCTACACCTCAGGAACCACCGGCACCCCGAAGGGCGTCGTGGTCAGCCACCGCGGACTGGTCGACTTCACCACGGAGCAGGTCCAGCGATTCCGGGTCGAACCCGACAGTGTCACACTGCATTTCGCATCGCCCAGTTTTGACGCATCGGTCCTGGAAGTACTGATGGCCGTAGGCGGAGCTGCGACGATGGTCATCGCACCACCCCACGTACTCGGCGGCAACGAACTGCAGGAGGTGCTGGCCGACGCCTCGGTCACCCACGCATTCGTGACCCCGTCCGTCCTGGCGACGATGGACCCGGGTTCTCTGCCTGCCCTGTCCACCGTGATCATCGGTGGCGAGCACCCCAACCCGGAGGTCGTGTCCCGCTGGGCACGAGATCGCAGTCTGTTCAACGCATACGGTCCGACAGAGGCGACCGTGGCCGCGACCATCTCGGCCCCCATCACCCCTGAGGGCGCGCTCAGCATCGGCGGTCCGGTGCGAGGCATGGATCTCCTCGTGCTCGACGAGCGACTGCAGCCCGTACCCGTGGGCGCGGTCGGGGAGCTCTACCTGGCGGGCGGCCATCTCGCCCGCGGTTATCACCGACGCACCCGGCGCACATCGGAATCGTTCTTGGCGAACCCCTTTGGACGCGACGGCGACCGCATGTACCGGACCGGCGACCTGGTGCGCTGGACGACGGCATCCGAACTCGAGTTCCTGGGCCGGGCCGACAGTCAGGTCAAGGTGCGCGGATTCCGCATCGAACTCGGCGAGATCGACGCGGCTCTGGTCCGCGACGATCTGGTCGCCGAGGCGGTGACGATCGCCCGTCCGGGCCGGGACGGCTCCACCGAATTGGTGTCGTACGTCAGTCCCGCCCGCGCGCAGACCCTGCAGTCAGATTCCCTCCGAGATCGATTGACCCGCCAGCTGCCGGGGCACATGGTGCCCCGGATCATCATGGTGATCGACAAGCTGCCGGTGACCCCGAGCGGCAAGATCGACTACCGCGCACTGCCCGAACCGTCGCGTGGCGCCGGCGACACCTCCACCGACAACGGTGGCAGCCCCCGTGGTCGCCGCGAGCTCGAGGTCGCGGCGATATTCGCCGAGGTCATCGGCCGCGACGCCGGTCAGATCGGCCGTGCCGCGGACTTCTTCGAGATGGGCGGCAACTCGCTGATGGCCACTCAGGTCGTCGCGCGGCTGGAGACATCGATGGGCCGGCGGATCCCGGTCCGGACCCTGTTCGACAATCCGACCATCTCGCGGCTGGCCCGCGCCTGCTCGTCGGCCGACAGTGAGCAGATCGCGCCCCTGCCCGAATTGGTCGCGCGTGATCGGCCCGACACCGGTCTCGACTCGGTGCCCGCGCTGGCCGCGTCACGACTGTGGTTCCTCAACCGGCTCGAGCCGGAGTCCGGTGCCTACAACATCGCGTTCACCGTCGGCCTCGAAGGCGACCTGAACGTGCAGGCCCTCCAGCAGGCACTCTCGGATGTGACCGACCGCCATGAACCGCTGCGCACGATCTACCCCGAGGACGACGGCAAGCCGCAGGTTCACGTGCTCACAGCGCCGACCTTCGACCTGACCGCCCGCGAGATCGCATCCAAGGAGCTCGCGGATCACCAGAGTGGTTTGGCTGCACAGGGGTTCGACCTCCGCAGTGAGCATCCGATCCGGGCCGAGCTGGCGAAGACCGGCGAGCAGCACCACGTGTTGACGATGGTGATCCATCACATCGCCGCCGACGGCTGGTCATTGCGACCGCTCGCGGCAGACCTCGCTCAGGCCTACCAGGCGCGTAGCGGGGATCAGGCGCCCGAGTTCGCGCCGCTGCCAGTCCGATTCCGTGATTTCGCGGAATGGCAACGCGCGGCCCTCGGCGACGATCGCGATCAGGACAGCCGGGTCAATTCGCTCCTCGATTGGTGGCGCGGCACCTTGGCCGGCGTCCGCAGGCAGTCGATGCTCCCCGAGACGTTCACCGGCCTCGGGGGCAGCGGGACAGTCGATTTCAGCGTCGACCCTGCGATTTTGCAACGACTGAACGAGGTGGCTCGCTCCCGCGACGCCAGCCTGTTCATGGTCATGCACAGTGCGCTGGCCACACTGCTGCACCGGCTCAGCACCGATCCTGCCGTACACCTCGAAGGCGCTGATTCGGACGTGGTGATCGGCAGCCCAGTCGCCGGACGCGATCATCCCCAGCTGGCCGAGCTGGTCGGGATGTTCGTCAACACCGTGGTGCTCCGCACCCTGGTTCCGGGGCACACCTCGTTCGCCGACCTGGTCGACCGGGTTCGCGACAACGACATCGATGCGTTCTCCCATGCGGATGTGCCCTACGACCAGCTGGCAGCAGCGGTCGCGGGTGATCGACGGCAGCAGGACCCGCTGGTCCGGGTCGCGCTTGCCTTCGCCGAAGATGCCGGACCCGATCTCGCGCTGGGCGACCTGCGCGCCGAGGTATCCGAAATCGATACTGCTGGAACCCGGTTCGATCTCGAGCTTCGCGTCACCGGTGCGTCGATGCGGCTCACCTACGCTCGCGGCAAGTATCGCCGCGACACCATCGAGGCAATGGCGCAGCGATTCGTCCGCATCTTGGAAGCCGTTGCCGCCGACCCAGGTATCTCGGTCGACGACATCGACATCCTCGCCGAGACCGAATGGCCGGTAGCCGATGTGTCGGTGGACGAGCAGGGTGACGCCTGGTCGGACAACGAAATCCTTCTTCCCGACCTGCTCGCCGACGCCAGCTCGCGTAACCCCGATGCGGTCGCGCTCGAGTTCGAGCCCGGCCAGTGGTCCACTCCCGGGGCGACGAGCGATCAGCGCGCGCTGACCTACCGCGAGCTCGACGAGTGGTCGAACCGATGGGCGCGCTACCTGCTCAGCCTCGAGATCGGGCCAGAAGATGTGGTGCCGATCGCGCTGAGCCGCAGCGCCACCTCGGTGGCCGCGCTCTGGGCGATCACGAAGACCGGTGCGGCCTTCGTGCCCGTCGATCCCGGCTACCCGGCCGAGCGGATCGAGCACATGATCGCCGACTGTGGCGCCACCGTCGGCATCACCGACGAGGTGACTGCACCCGGTCTGCCGACCGGTGTCCGGTGGATCAGTCTCGACGGGCAGCTCGGCGCTGCCGTCGAAACCATGAGTGGGAGAAGGCTCAAGCGCCAGCGCTGGGCCACACCGGACAACATCGCCTACATCATCTACACCTCCGGGTCGACGGGCGTACCCAAGGGCGTCGCCGTCACCCATCGCGGACTGGCCCCGCTCGCGACCGAGCAACGCGAGCGCTACGGAATCGGGATCGATTCTCGTACCTTGCATTTCGCATCGCCCAGCTTCGACGCGTCCATCCTCGAGCTGCTCCTCGCCGTGTCCTCCGGGGCGACGATGGTCATCGCTCCGCGCATCTACGGCGGGATCGAGCTGGAGAACTTCCTGCGGGACCAGCACATCACGCACGCCTTCATCACCCCGGCTGCGCTGGCGACGGTTCCGGGAACGGATTTGCCGGAGCTGCGGGCACTGGCCGTCGGCGGCGAAGCCTGTGGCCCCGAGCTGGTGGAGAAGTGGGCACCCGGCCGTACGTTCCTGAACGCCTACGGCCCGACCGAGACCACGGTCGTCTCGCTGATGGCCGAGTTGCACGCCGCATCCGAGGGAACGGGACAGACCGTCATACCCATCGGCACCCCGGTCCGCGGCGAGCGGGCGCTCCTGCTCGACGCCCGCCTGCGTCCGGTGCCCTCCGGCGTCCCCGGCGAGCTGTACCTCAGTGGCGCCGGTGTCGCCCGCGGTTACCTGCAGCGGGCCGGTCTGACCGCAACCCGATTCGTCGCCAGCCCGTTCGGTGATTCCGGCGAAGTGCTCTACCGGACCGGCGACGTCGTCGTTTCAGATCCCGACGGTGTCATCACCTACCTGGGCCGCAGCGACAACCAGATCAAGTTGCGCGGCTTCCGCATCGAACTCGGCGAGATCAACGCGGCACTGACCGCCCGCCCCGACATCCGTTTCGCGGTGACGGTCGTGCGCGGCCACGGTGAAGGTGCCAGCCTCGCCAGTTATGTCGTGCCCGAAGACGTCGACGCATCCCTTGATCTCGAGGACGTCCGGCGCCACCTGCAGTCGCGACTTCCGCGGCATCAGGTGCCGGCATCGATCACCTCCATCGACCAGGTCCCGCTGACTCCCAACGGCAAGTTGGACAACAAGGCCCTGCCCGAGCCGGCGGCGGCGAACCGGGCCGAGCGACGCCCCGTCACCGGCGACACCCAGCAGTCGCTTGCCGAGTTGTTCGCCGACGTCCTCGGGGTCCCCGCCGACCAGGTGGGAGCCGACGACGACTTCTTCGAACTCGGCGGTACCTCGTTGACCGCCACCCAGCTGATCAGCCGGATAAACCGTTCGCTCGGCACGGATCTGCCGGTGAAGGTCGTCTTCGACCACCCGACCGTCAGTGATCTCGCACAGTTCGCCGCCGAGGGTGACACCTCTGCGGGCGCCGAACGCACCCCGCTGACCGGCGCAGCCGAACACGTGACCAGCGCGCCGCTGTCGCTGGCCCAACGGCGCCTGTGGTTCCTCGCGAGCACCGATCCCGAGTCGGCTGCCTACAATGTCCCGTTCGCTGTGGACTTCCACGGAGAGCTGTCCGTGGACGCCCTGCGATCGGCCCTCATCGATCTGCTGGACCGGCACGAGAGTCTGCGCACCCTGTTCCCCGAGGTGGGTGGCGAGGCCGTGCAGGTTCCGGAACCGGACGCCGCGAAGGTGGTCGGCAATCGCCTCCCGGTGGAGCACCACGACGACGCGGATCTCGACGAACTCGTGTTGGCAACGGCCGCACAGGGATTCGACCTGGCGACGCAGGCCCCGGTTCGCTTCCGGTTGCTCCGCACCGGGCCACTGAGTCACACCCTGGTGGTGGTGGTGCATCACATCGCCGCTGACGGCTGGTCACTCCCGACCCTCCTGGGCGATCTGATGACGGCATACCGGGCGCGCATCTCCGATGCCGCACCGGAGTTCGAGCCCCTGCCGGTGAGCTACATCGATCACACCCTCTGGCAACGCGCCACTGTGGGATCCCCCGAAGACCCCGACAGCGCCGCGCACCGTCAGCTCGAGTACTGGCGGGGCGTATTGCAGGGCGCTCCCACCGATTCCACGATTCCCTCACTCACCGAGAACGCGATGGGTGTGGCCGGCGCCGACACCGATCACAGTGGCGGAAACACCGTCCTGACCATTGACGACGATCTGCGAGGTGCGATAGCAGACCTGGCACGGCATGAGGGGGTCAGCCCGTTCATGCTCATGCACGCTGCGCTCGCCGTCCTGATGTACCGCATGGGAGCGGGTTCCGATGTGCTCATCGGCACCCCCGTCGCCGGTCGGTTCGAACCCGAACTGCAACGGGTGGTGGGCATGTTCGTCAACACTCTCGCATTGCGCAGCTCGCTCGACCCCACCTCGTCGTTCACCGCGCTGCTGTCGGAGATCCGCGAGAGCGATCTCGAAGCGCTTGCACACGTGGATATCCCGTTCGACGACGTGGTGGCGGCAGTGAATCCGCAGCGGGTGGCCGGTCGGCATCCGCTCTTCCAGATCGCACTGTCGGTGCATGACTGGTCAGAGAGCAGCCTCGGCGGTGACCTTGATGCCGGCCCCGGCCTGTCGGCACAGGTCACCGAGGTCGACACCCCGACCGTCAAGTTCGACCTGCAGTTCACCGTCACCGGGATCAACCCCGGCGCAGACGGTCAGGCCCGGATCAAGATGACCTACGCGAACGCGCTCTACGACGAGCGGACCGCGGAAGCCATTGCCGGGCGCCTGGTCAGGGTGCTGCGAGCCGTCACCGACACCCCTGAGCGGCCGATCGGCGACACCCCGGTCACGGACTTCGTCGAGGAAGCGACCCTGGCACCGGTACGCGGACTGCCCGCGCCCCGGCCGCGGTCGTTGGCCGAGTTGTTCTCCGCAGCAGTGCGCGACAATCCGGACGGCACGGCGTTGATCGATGCGCACACCAGCGTCAGCTATCGCGAGGTCGACTACCGGTCGAACAAGCTGGCCCGGCTGTTGCTCCGCCGGGGCCTCGGCCCCGATTCGCTGGTGGCCATGGCCATCCCGCGTTCTGTGGACTCCATCATCGCGACGCTCGCGATCACCAAGACGGGCGCAGCATTCCTTCCTGTCGACCCGTCCTATCCCTCGGCCCGCATCGAACACATGCTGTCCGACAGTCGGGTTCGCGTCGGCATCACGATGGCCGAGCACGCACAGTCGTTGCCCGCCGCAGTGGACTGGTTCGTCCTCGACGACTCGGCAGTGCACGGCGCCACCACCGCGCTGTCGGCATTGCCGCTGACGCGCGATGAGATCGGCGACGGGATCCGGCACGAGCAACTGGCCTACATCATCTACACGTCGGGATCCACCGGCCGGCCCAAGGGCGTGATGGTGTCCCATCGCGGTCTCGCTGCGGTGCACGATGAGCTCAAGGCCAAGATGTGCCCCGAATCCGCCTCCCGCGTCCTGCATTTCGCGTCACCGAGTTTCGATGCGTCGGTACTCGAGATGCTGATGGCAATCTCCGGTCGTGCAGCGCTGGTCATCAGCCCGGTCGACATCTACGGCGGCGAGCAACTGGCCGACTTCCTCGAACTCAGCGCGGTGACGCACGCTTTCATCACCCCGGCAGCCCTTGCGAGTCTCGACCACCGTCGGGTGCGTGGCCTGCGGACGATTGCCGTCGGCGGCGAGACCTTCGGACGCGACCTGGTCCGCAAGTGGTCTGACGGCCGCACGATGTACAACGTCTACGGGCCAACCGAGACGACCGTCATCACCACCTGCAGCAATCCGCTGACCCCAGAGGGTCCGATCACGATCGGTTCTCCCAACCGCGGTGTCCGGGCACTGGTGCTCGACAGCCGACTGCATCCGACCCCGGTCGGCGTGGCCGGCGAGCTCTACCTCATCGGCGATCAGGTGTCCCGCGGATACTTCGGCCGCCCCGATCTGACGTCGGCGCGGTTCGTCGCAAATCCGACCGGGGTGGGCGGTGAGCGGATGTACCGCACCGGTGACGTCGTCCGGTGGACCGCGGCCCGGACGCTGCAGTACATCGGTCGTAGCGACGATCAGGTGCAGGTGCGCGGCTTCCGCATCGAACTCGGCGAGATCGATGCGGTACTCGCCAGCTTCGACGAGGTCCGCCACTCCACGACCATCGTGGACGGCGACTCGGACCGGCAGGCACGTCTGCTGAGCTACATCGTCGCCGCAGACGGAGCCGACGTGGACATCGCCGCGCTTCGAGAACAGTTGTCGCACAAACTCCCTCGGCACATGGTGCCGTCGGCGATCACGGTCCTCGACGAGATCCCGATGACCCCGGTCGGCAAACTCGACAAGGCTGCCCTGCCGAAACCCGAGGTGTCCACGACGACGGGGCGAGCGCCGGCACCCGGCACCGAGACCCTCGTGGCAGCCGCGTTCGCCAAGGCGCTCGACCTCGAGACGGTGAGCGCAAACGATGGCTTCTTCGACCTCGGCGGCAACTCGCTCTTGGCCACCAAGGTGATCGCCACGCTGCGGGAGGAAGCGGGCATCGCGGTGCCCGTCGGCTGGATGTTCAGCGACTCGACCACCGAGGAGCTCGCAGCCCGCATCGACAGCGAACGGCACCGGGCAGCGAACGAGCCCGATGCGGCACCGGCTGTACCCGCCGACGATCCGGCGCTGGCCCCGCTGCTGTCGCTGCGTGCCACCGGCACCCGGCATCCGGTGTTCGCCGTGCATCCCGCGCTGGGCGTCGCCTGGAGCTACACGTCCCTGCTCACACATCTGGACTCCGATCAACCGCTGTACGGATTGCAGAACCCCGCGCTGTCCGGCGGGCCGAAGTTGCGCTCGGTACCAGATCTGGCGGATTTCTACGTGCAGCAGGTCCGCTCGGTGCAGCCGCAGGGGCCCTACCATCTGGTCGGCTGGTCGCTCGGTGGTTCGATCGTCCACGAGATGGCGGTTCAGCTCCGTGAGCAGGGCCAACAGGTGGACCTGCTGATGCTGCTCGACTCCTACGTGATCCCGGGCAGGCCGGAGCTCCACGTCGAACCTTCGGTCGGAGAACTACTGGAAGAGTTCGGTTTCTCCGATGTCCGCGAAGCCCTCGGTCACGATGTGGATGCCGACCTGACCATCGAGCAGGCGACGGAGATCGTCCACAAGGCCGAAGGGCCACTGGCCCACCTGTCGGTGGCTGCTCTCGAATCGCTGTACGAGGCGTACGCGGCGGCGACCGCTGTCGCCCGGGATTGGACACCGCGGAGCTACGAGGGTGACGTCGTGTTCGTCACTGCGGCAGAAGATCCGCCTGCGGGGCAACCCGCGATCGAGGATTGGCGAGAGCACGTCTCGGGCGGGATCGATCACATCACCGCGCCTTGCCGGCACAGCCAGCTTCTCGACTCCGAGCACGTCGCCCCGGTGGCCGACGCGCTGCGCGATCACCTCGATGCGCTCGCCGGAGCACACCGGGTCAACGACGCGACCACAGACAAGTTCCACAGTGCCGACAAGTTCGAATCAGCCAGGGAGAGGACACATCATGATGAATCCATTCGATGACGAGCGGGGTACGTTCCGCGTACTGGTCAACCACGAGGGCCAGCACTCCCTGTGGCCGGATTTCGCGCCGGTACCCGGTGGGTGGACCTCGCAGCACGGGCCATCCGGCCGAGAAGCTTGCCTGCAGTACGTCGAGGAGAACTGGCGCGACATCGCTCCGATGAGCCTCAAGCAGTCCATGTCCGAACGTAAGCACGGAGCCCGCGCGGTCCGCGACGACAAGTGGTGGATCAATGGATGAATATGCGATCGAGGTCTCCGGGCTGACCAAGACCTTCGGTGGCAAATTCGGTCGCGGTGAATCTCATCGCGCACTCGGGGGCGTTGACCTGCAGGTCAAGCGGGGTACCGTGCATGCTCTCCTCGGACCAAACGGGGCCGGAAAGACCACGACCGTGCGGGTGATCTCCACTCTGCTCAAACCCGACGAGGGCACGGTCACCGTTCTGGGCACCGACGCCCTGGCCGATCCCGCCAAGGTTCGTCGCAGCATCGGTGTCTCGGGACAGTACGCCGCGGTGGACGGCAACCTGACCGGCTGGGAGAACCTCCGCATGGTCGCGCGGCTGTACGGCCTCAAGCGGAAGGCCGCCGGCGCTCGCGCCGACGAACTGATCAACGACTTCCGGCTCACCGACGCACGAGATCGACCGTCGCGCACCTACTCCGGAGGCATGCGCCGCCGACTCGACCTCGCCGGCTCGCTGATCGCGAGGCCCGGCGTCGTCATTCTCGACGAACCCACCACCGGTCTCGATCCACGCGGTCGACGCGAGATGTGGGCACTGATCGAGAATCTCGTCAGCACGGGCACCAGCGTGCTCCTGACCACGCAGTACCTCGAGGAGGCCGACGCGCTCGCCGACATCATCACGGTGATCGACAAGGGCGTGGTGGTCGCCAAGGGCACCGCCGCCGAACTGAAGGCCGCGTCCCAGTCCACCCTGCTGACAGTGGAAGTGGCGCAGGGCTATGACCGGGACCGGCTCATCGCCGTGCTGACCGAATACGGATCCGGCGAACCATACAGTCACGCGCACTCGATGGCTTGGCATGTTCCGGTCGCGCACGGCAACGCCAGTGCGGCAGCGGTCATCCAGGCGCTGTCCGAGACGGGCGTGATCGTGTCGGACTTCACCGTCGACGCCCCCACGCTCGACGACGTCTTCTTGAACCTGACGTCGACCACCCCCGACAAGAACGAGGAGCGTGCTGCGTGACGACAACATCGGCACAGCCGACTCCCGACGCCACGAAGCAGGAGAAACCGAACAAGGTGAGCGCGACGTCGATGGGCTCTGAGGACTTCCTTCCCGCGAAAGGTGGCGGACTGTTCTCCGACAGTTCGGTCATGGCGGGGCGAAATCTACTGACCATCCGCCGGGTACCGACGCTGCTCGTGAGCGCCACCGTGCAGCCGTTCATGTTCGTCTTCCTCTTCGCGTACGTGTTCGGTGCGACCCTCGGCGGCGCGTCCTACCGCGAGTTCCTGATGGCAGGAATCTTCACGCAGACAGTCGTTTTCAACTCGGCCTTCACCACCGTAGGACTCGCCCAGGACTTGCAATCCGGCATTGTCGACCGCCTGCGTACGCTGCCCATGTGGTCGTTGGCGGTGGTGCTCGGCCGGACACTCTCCGATCTCTTGGTCAGCATCGTCAGCGTCGCCGTCATGGCTCTGTGTGGCCTGGTCATCGGCTGGCGCATCCGCGGCAGCGCGCTCGATGCATTGATCGCCCTCGGCCTGATCCTGTTGCTCGCGTTCGCGATGTCGTGGGTCGGTGCGTTCTCCGGCCTCATGGCACCCAATGTCGAGGTGGCGCAGAGTGTCGGCTTCGTGTGGATGTTCCCGATGACGTTCCTCTCGAGCGCGTTCATCTCCGCGCAGAGCCTGCCTGGGCCGCTCAAGACAATCGCGGAGTGGAACCCGATCACCGCTGTGGCCACCGCATCTCGGCAGTTGCTCGGCAACCCGGCGCCTGCCGACTTCCCGCAGGCGACGGGCTGGGTCGCAGACAACGCAGTGCTCTATTCAGTCCTCACGTGCGCCGCGATCCTCCTCGTGTTCGTGCCGTTGTCGCTCTGGCGTTACCGCTCGGTCGCCAGCCATTAGCCCGATCTTGGTGGGTTTTGGCGACCATTTCCGCAGGTCAGCGTCGCCAAAACCCACCAAATCCGGATGCGCGGGCAGGTCAGTAGTCGGATTCGGCCGCCAAGATCTCGGCAAGGAAGGCGTCGGCGGGCGGCGCGGCGAGTCGCGCACGCACGAAGGCCCGCACCCGTTCGCGGGCTTGTGCCGGCTCTGATACCGCCGCCCCCACCGTCAGTGCGGCCGACGACCAATCATGGCCCCACAACTCTGATTCCGATGGAACGTTCTCGCCGGTTCTGAGCGCGATCCTGGCGGCACCAGTGCCGTCCAGTTCGGCCGAGCCGGCAATCGCACCCGCCCGCAAGGTGACAGCGATACCCGTCGGGTCGCCCCCGATCGTCATGGTCCGGACGACCGCTGTTGCGGCGGTGTCGCCAGAATCGGCTGGTATCAGCCATTCCGCTGTGTTCTCGGCGGCATCGAAGGTGTGCGGCGGAACCGCGCCCCACTTGATCGTCGCCGTACCCCGCGCGATCGCGCTCACATTCATACCGGTCGTGTTTCCCGCCGCGAGGGCGTACTCGTCCTGCCGGCCGTCTCCGGCCGTCGCGTGCAGATCCGAGTTGTCCAGCGCGTCGGCGAGATCGAGCCACAGCGCCGCATCAGGGCCCGCGCCGGCGCCGGTCTCCTCCACCAGTTCGACTGCGCGAGAGATCAGTTCCACGATCCGGTGATCGCCACCACGTACGTGCCTGGTCAGAGCAACCGCGTGCGGTGCCAGCAACGCGGCCACGTCGGAGTCGAAGGACTCGGCGGGGAAGAAATGTTGGGCATCCGCCGTCAGTACCGCGACCTCGGCGTCCAGAAGGGCTTGGTCCAGCGGTCCGATCGCGTCGCGAACACTGGTCGGCCACCAGCGACGCAGCCAGTGTCCGAGCGCGAGCCGCCGCGGCACCTCGAGTGCGCCTGCGACGATCTCGACGTCATCGATCTCGAGAGAGTCCGACCTGACAGCCGGATCTGCCATACCGGTGGCAAGTGCGATATGGCCGGCCTCCCCGACCACATGCCACAGCCAGTCCGCCTGATCGTGGTCGAGAAAGGTGATCTGAGGCGGGCCCGGCGCATCAACCGTCCACGACATCACCGCGCCACCGACCTCGAGTACGGCAACCAGCGGCGGACCTTCTGTGTCTGCGCCGATGGTCCACAGCCTCGATTGCGAGTGCAGTCTCATATCGCCGCCGCACCCGATGCCGGGGCCAGTTGATTCTCCAACATCGCCTTGATGCGCTGGCGCTGGTCCAGACTCGTCGACCGTGCCACCCCATCCAGCAGCGCTCGGACATCGTCGACGTCGGCGCATGTTTCCTGCCACACATCGCGACCGTGCAGTCTGGCCCACAGCCGGCTCAGGTACGGGCGGGCGAACGCCCGGAGATCATCGACGACCCGCTGCTGGCGCGGATGCAACGCGGTGCCCCCGGCAAGGCAGCGCCGCGCGTGCAGCACATACGCCTCCTTGCGCAGTCGCGCTTGGATCTGCGTCGCCAAAGCGGTCTTGGGACCGTGCTTCTCATCGAGGGGCGCGAGGTCGACGGCGACCTCGATGCCGGCGATCAGGGTGGCCTGCCGATCTTCGCCGAGCAGGCCCCATGGCGCACACGCGCGGTCCACCTCCTCGTCGCACAGCAGGGGGACGTCAGGGGCTCGGTCTGGTCGAGGCCGCGGCGGAGGGTAGCCCGGACCCGCTCGGCAACCGTCCGATCGAGCGGCCGCTCGCCACGCTGTTCACCGAGGACGGTCGGACGTTGTTGTGGAGCAACCGAACTCAGACCGACGTCGACGATAGACCACGGCAGCACCGACATTTCGTCCCGAGCGAGGGCCCCGAGGTTGAACGGTGTCTCATCGGCGATGAGCGCGGACCACACCCGTTGCCGGGCGCCGCGGGAGCTGTGATCGTCGGCAGGCCCCAACACTGCGGGCAGGCCCGAAAGAAACGGCCCCATGATCGCGCCACCCGGCGACACGTCACCCCAGCTGGCTGCCAGTTGCCGGGTGAGTTTGTCCACCACGGCAGGATCGGACAGGTGATCGGTGAGAACTGCACCCGCAGTTCGGTCCCTGTCCCCATGCAGTTCGAGCAGCATCGTCTCTGCGACGGTGTCTGCGTCGGCCGGCGGCTCCCCTACAGTGACGGCCAGCTCGAAACAGACCGGAAAGTACATCTCCTGGGCATTGCCGGTGGTGATCCGGAGCCGCCTGCGAGCCTTCTTCAGGTAGCTGAACCACCCGGCGGTCAGCACCAGTTCGCGGCCATGAGCTGCGATCAGAGCATCGACGGCGGCCGCGGCGTCACCAGCGAGAATCGGTGTGGAGAACTGCGGATTCACGCGCAGCCGCAACACCAGCGGATCGATGATGCGTTTGACAGTGCGACGCAGCGGTCCCCCGTCGGTGCTGCTGAGCACTTCGAGTCCCGGACCGATACGACGCCACGCCTCATCGATCACCGCCCGTCGTGGCCGGGCCACCGACACGTCGGTCGCCACCTGCAGCCCCATACTCATCAGGCGATCGTAGACCGGGGCCCCGGACGGAACCAGTGCCGAAGTTGGGATCGGTAGCCGCCGGCGGACGAGAACGTTGACGCATGCGAACACGACTTTCCCACCTGAAGACCTCCTCGATGACGCCCAACCGATATCGACGAGGCCCGGCGCGACCCCCAGAATCCGCCATCGGCCTCGGGACGGTGTCGGCCGCCGCCGAAGGCTGTCCGGGCTCCGCGGTGGCCGTCGACGTCGAAACCGTCTCAGGCGAACGCTTTCGCGGGGCGCTCACCACCTCCTCCTGTCACGGCGCGGCCCTCGACCTGAGGCCCGGAGTGGTCATCGCGGTCAGGTTCGATCCGGACAAGCGGACCGATCTCACCCTCGCCGACGACATGATCGCTGCGCGTGCAGCGTTCGACCACATGCTGATCCGTAAAGGACTCACGACCACCGAGAAGATCGATCTCGTTCGACGGGGGAACCGATCCCAGGGCGTGGTCACCGCGGTGCGCGTCACCGGCGACGTGATCGAGGACCATCGGAAGATCACTGTCGACTTGATGGTCAGCAAGACCGACGGTGGACAATTCGCCGCCCGTGAAACCGCCTACATTCCAGCCACATCCGTGGCCTCGGTGGCGCCGGGGAGCGTGATCGCCGTCTATTATCGGCCTGCAGACGAATCGACGATCGCGATCACGGTTCCCAGGGCCTGACACACTGTGGAGTTGTCAATGTTCCAGCCGCACCGGTGTCATCGGGTGCTGCGGTAGTAACTTCGGACTGCGTCGTCGAAGTAGTTTCTCGTAAACTTGTAGGCCTGTTAGGCGGCGAGTGGTTCGTTGGTCATGGTCCGTCTGGCGTGCGACCGCATGGGCGTGGTGGTGCCGGGTTTGACGAACCAGTCCGTCTGCCACATGGGTCGAGCTCCGCTCCGCTTCGTCTCCGCCGATGAACACGGTCCAGCCTTTGTGATGGATGTAGTTGTGGTGCCGGCGGCACAACAAAACTGTGTTGGACAGGCTGGTCTCGCCGCCATGACTCCAGAACTTGACGTGATGCACGTCCGTCCAACCGGCAGGGCACCCGCAGCCCGGAAACGCACACCCCATGTCCCGCACCATCAGTGCTTTCCGAATCGCTGGTGTAACCGTACGGAACTCACGTCCGACATCCAGCGGCACACCATCGTTGTCGAGCAGGATCTTGGTGATCACCGAATCGCACACCGTCATCTGGGCGGTGGGCAACGCCACCGGTCCGGTCCACTCGAACGTCGCGGCCGCGGTGGGTACTTTCGCGCCAGGGATACCGTTCATCTGAAACGCCAGGAGCTGCTCGGCGGAGACGGTCATCGTCACCCGCGGTTTCACTCCACCTTCGGTGGGCCGTTCCTGGTGGGCGAAGAACACATCCAGGATCGTGCCGAGGGCTTCGGACAGACGTTGCGGTGTACTGCGGGGTCGGGTGACCCGTCGGGTTCTGGGACCAGCTTGGAAAGGGGACGCAACGCGGTCGCCAGTTTCTCGCCGAGGGTTTTGTCGAGGTCGAGGGTGCCGTGGGTACGGCCGTCGTCGCCGGTCCCGAACGACACTTCATTGAGGTCATCGTTTTCGGCGTCCGGTACTTCCTTGTCCGGTGGGGACAGGGCGATAGCCATCTCGTGGACTCGCCGGCTCACCGCCGCCGGCGTCGACACACGGGCTTCGGTCAACAACCCACGCACGCAGTCATCGCGGTCGGACTCCGACAGATCCGGATCACGTCGATCGATGTGATTGAGACCTTTCAGCACGTCCAACACGTTCTTGGCCCGCAACGCGTAGACCGTCTCCTCCGACAACGCCAGATCGTCCAGTGGCGCGAGCAGCAGTGGATCCGCCGCCAGTGTTGATAAGTGTTCGAACAGCCCCCGCAAGTTCATAACTCAAGGCTACCGCGATCTTCGCGCTAGCACAAGTGTTCGAAAATACTTATTTCATTGTCCAGCAACATGTTTCATCAAATCGCAGGCTGCCCGCACCCAGAATATCGGCGAGGTCTGACATCGCCGAAGACACACGCGAAGGGCACGGTCGGCGGTCGGTTCGGCACGGTCGGTGGGTGTTTCGGCACGGTCGGCGGTCGGTCCGGCCCGGTCGGCGGTGTTCACCACAGCTGAGCTCAATCGGCGCCTACGACGTATGTGACGAGCGCACCCCAGTAGATGGGGTGGGCGCCGTGATCGCCATCTCGCCATCGTCGCATCTGGGCTCGCTGCCAACGACCGACGGACCGTGCCGCATCATCGGCCCGATGGGCAGTGTCGACCGCGACGATCAGCTCCGCCATCAGGTCGGTCTCGACGTTCGCTGATTCCCCTCGAAATCGACGGTAACCGGCAGTCGTGGGCAGTGACCACAGAGTCGCCGTGACGACCTCCGCACCCGCCAGGATCACCGCAGCAACCATGCCCGTCGCTTCGTCGAATCGGTAGTCGCTGCCAGATGCACACGCCACCAACGCCACCCGCGGCGGCATCGGCCACCGCGACGTATCCGCCAGGAGATCAGCCGCGGTGAACGGGCGGTGCGTTCCGACCACATCTGCGTACCCCGGGATGCTCTCCTCGCACGCCAGGTGGATCGCGGCGCGCTCGGCGTATCCGGCGTCGCCGGGCGCCGCACTCGCATGCCCCACGAACAGCAGCCGACTCGGTTCATCCTGCAACGTCCTCGACAACCAGATCCGGTCGATGTCGCTGCGCCGGAACAACTCCACCGCAGACCCGACATCCGGAACGACGGCTTCGGTCGCGAGGACATCCGCGAAGTGTTGCGCGACCGGACTTGTCGGCGAGGGTCGTCCCAGGACCGACCCGAGCGGGGAATCCGGGCGCTGACCCGGCACGCGCGGATCCAGGATCAGCATGGGCGGGTTGTGACGCCGGTCTTCCCAACTCACCATGCGCCGCGGCGCCCGCACGATGTTGGCGGGCGTCGCCATCACCACATCGGCGATCTCCATGAGTCGATAGCCGTCAGTCAGCTCGGCAATGTCCGAAGGTTCTCGGCCATCAGACGATTCGGCGGGGGTGGTGTCCACCGACGCGTTTGCCATCGACAACGCGGTGGGCACTGCGAGCATCGCGAAGGGTATCTGCGCGAGTCGAGCGGTGGGGGTGACGAACAGCATCGGCCGCGGATCGGCGACACATTCCGACAGCAATATCCATGCCTGTGCTGAGAGCAGGAGCGATCCCAACTGGTACGACCACCGCAACTCCGAGTCCGGGGACGCCAGCGGACCGGCCGTCAAAGCCCTGCCGATCGCGTCCTCTGTCGACTCCTCCCCGTACGGCACCGGTAACGCCTGGTCGAGTTGCACCGTCGCCGCGTTCAGGTGCGACTCCGCCACACCCAGGTCACCGTTCGCGCGGGATCGCCGACGACGCGCAGACTCCCGTAGGTCGCGACCCCCACATCGGCGAACCTCAGCACCAGGGTGACACCACCGGCGCCGTTCACGGCCATGTCGTCCAGACCGGTTCGGCGCTGGTGACCACGCGGCCATAACGCTCCCGCGCCAGCTCGCGATAGCGCGCCAGCACGGGCGGCCCCGCCGGATCCATCCGCAGTGGCGGCAAAGGGCCGAGCCTGGTCAACGCCGATGTGGTGGCGACGGCAGCACCCGCCGCGAACGCCACTTCCGCTCTGTCAGCCGTTGCGGGAGTCGCGGCGGTCGCTGTCACCTCCCAGTCGACAACCATCGAGGGATCAGGCTGCGCGGTGAATGTACCGCGTGCACACTGATATTCGATGAGCTCTGCTACCAGATCCACGTTCTCCCACTCCCACGCCACGGCAAACGCCCCGGCGAGGATCGGCGCCGAAACCGCCGCAGTCCAGCGCAGGCGCGCGATCGCGTCGGCGAGGGTGTGCCGCACACTGTCGACCGCGAGTGCCGCGGGAATCTTCAGTTCCGCGGCACGTTCGAACTTCGGCATCGCCCTCTCGTAGCCGTCGGTGCCGGGCGCCGCGTCCACGACCCCACGCGATCCGGCCAGTCTCGCCTCCAGCTCGCGCCACCCCTCGTCGGGGTCACCGGCCCCATCGAAACCCATGTCCGCCAGGGCTTCCGCACGCCAGACAGAGCCGAGCAGATCGTCGAGCCGGGCGTACTGGAGCCACGTCGTTCGCGGACTCGAATCAAGCACACCACGGGCCTGTTCGATGGCGTCGCGGGCCTGCGCATAACGGCCCCGGAAGATTTCTGTCCAGCTGCGCTGCAGCAATATTCGATGCACATGTAGCGGCCTGCCGAGTTCTTCCCAGTGCCGCTGGGCGTGCTGCCAGCACTCGTCGGCCGCTTCCAGTGCGCCCGCAGCCATCCGGGTGAGCCCGAAGTACAGCCAGCATCGCGAGACATCGTGGGCGATCGCATGCTGAGCGATGACCGGATAGGCAAGTGTGACCAGACGTTCGGTGTCCACAACGTCAGATCGCGACCATGCCGCTGCGGACCGCTCCAACAGCACTCGCGCCGAGGCCAATTCCCACCGCCGCCGTTCTGCACGGGCACCTGCGCGACGGAGGTAGGGCTCCGCCTCGGCCAGGCGTCCGGTCTCGACGCAGAACCGTCCATACCCGATTCCGACGAGAACCCACAGGTGATCGGACCCGGCATTCTGCTCGCGCTCGTCCAGAACCGCCAGCACCGCATCCCACAGTGGCTCCGCCCGGACGTGACCGTCGTCGTCGGCGAGGGCGACGGCGCAGCTGATGCGGGCCCGCATGATGAGTTCGAGAGCCTCGTCGGCGAGGTTCGGCGCGGCGCCCGCATCACTCTCGGCGATCAGATCTGCCAGACCCGCAGCCGCCGCTTCGTGGTCACCGGCAGCGGCGGCGAGCCCGATCTCGAGGTGATCGGCCCGCCGGGTGTACCGGATGACCATCTCGTCGACGACGTCAGGAGGCAGTGTCACCTGCGCGGCGTCCTTCGAGAACGGATCCGCGGCGATCTGGACATAGACCGACACACAGTCGCGGATTCGTCGAACACATTCGGCGACACCGTCGTAGGCGCTGCGGACCAGGTACACCTCCCCCAGTTGCGCAAACACCTCGAGCGCCAAGTCGTCGCGGTCCAACGCCACGATCTGCGGCATCAGAGCGAGCAGCAGTGCCTGCGCGCCGGCGTGATCATCGGCGAAGGCCAACTGGCGGGCACGCTCGAGCTCACCGGGAACCGACATGAAGGCATCCTATTGAGGGCGGGATCACGGGGACAAGAAGGCGGCGGGCGTGCACTGCACGCCCGCCGCCACCCGAGAAGAGTTGGTCAGTTGCAGGTGACCTTGATCGTGAACTCTTTCTTGATCATTCCCGCGGTCGGGTTCTTCATGTCCGCACCCTCGGCCTCACCGGTGATCGTGTAGGTGTTGCCATCGACCGACACCTCGGCCGAACCGACTGCCATGCCCATGCCGTTCGTGACCGCCAGGGCACTTCCGTCGACCACGATTCCCAGCGACTCCACCTTGGGGGTGGCCTCGTCGGTCATCACGATGCCGAGGCCCTGCTGACCGCCCGTCGATCCGCTACCCACAGTGATCTTCCCTGCCTGCTTGACGCAGCTGACCGAGTCGAGATCCACGCCGGCGAGATCCTTACCTTCGACCTTGACCTCGGTGTCTCCACCGGTGGAGACCTCGGTGCCGCCGGTCTGCGCGGTGCTCGCCGCCGGGGTGGCAGCGGGGCTGCTGTCACTGCTGCTGCTGTCATCGGAACAGGCCGAGAGGATCCCGACTGCGGCGATCAGTCCGACGGTGGCTGCGAGGACTCGTTTCATTGGTCTTCCCTTTCGTGGATGCGTCGCCTGAAGTGGCGCCGTCATGAGAGAAGTACAAACCACGCCCTCGGCTACCGATCCCAATTTTCCTCTCACCGGTGACGGCAAGGGCCTGGTCAGTCGCGACTCCCAGGAGCATTGTTGCCGCGCTTCGGTGGGACGGTCCGCGTTCGCAGGAAACTTGGAGCGATGGCTCTCACAAATCAGCCATTGGCACGACACCAACGTCGCGCGCCGTTGACCTGCGGGTTCAACTCTGAGATAGGGAGTCCCCCAGCAGTCGGGCGAAGTTGCTGATCCCGGCCTCGTCGGTGTCCACCGGTTCGGGTCGCTGCCGGCTCCCGCCCAGCAACGCCGCCAGCTCGCCGGTCGCCCGGTCGACCCGATCTGCCAATGTCGCCGTATCGCCTGACCCTGCTGCCCAGTCCTCGGATGCCGCGTAGACACCGGTCGGGACGACCACCGCGCGCAGGTAGGCGAAGAGCGGTCGCAGGGCGTGATCGAGCACCATCGAATGCCGCGGGCTACCGCCCGTGGCGGCGATCAGTACCGGTTTGCCCACGAACGTGTCCTTGTCGACGATGTCGAAGAAGGACTTTAACAGTCCGCTGTACGAGGCGTTGAACACCGGGGTCGCGGCGATCACCGCATCCGCTTCCTCGACGGCACGGACCGCGTCCCGGGCGCCCCCTACAGCGAAACCGCTGAGCATGCTCTGGGCCACATCCACCGCGATGTCCCGCAAGTCGATGACGTCCACCTCGATCGCGTCCAGCCGCTGCGCAATGGAATTACCGAGACGATCGGCCAGCAGTCGGGTCGACGACGGTTCGCTCATTCCCGCACTGACGACCGCGATGCGTCGGGTCCTCATCAGCTGACCGCCTCTGCGTCAGCGAGTGAGCGGGCAGCCACCAGCGCCGCGTGCGTCGGAGCATCGGGCACGTCGGCGGGACGGCCTTCTGCGAAACCCGCGCGAAGATCCGGCAGTACCTCACCGAGCAGGTCGAGTTGCTCGAGAGCGGTCTTGAGCGGCAGTCCCGCATGATCGACGAGGAACAGCTGACGCTGATAGTCACCGAAGTGCTCGCGGAAGCCCAGTGTCTTGTCGACGAACTGCTGCGGACTTCCGACGGTCAGCGGGGTCTGCTGCGTGAACTCCTCGAGCGAGGGCCCGTGTCCATACACCGGCGCGTTGTCGAAGTAGGGACGGAACTCGTCGACCGCGTCCTGGGACTTCGGTCGGATGAAGAACTGACCACCGAGTCCGACGATCGCCTGCGCGGCAGTGCCGTGACCGTAGTGCTCGAAGCGCTCCCGATAGAACCCGATCAACTGCTTGTAATGTTCTGTGGGCCAGAAGATGTGGTTCGCGAAGAAGCCATCGCCGTAGTAGGCGGCCTGCTCCGCGATCTCCGGGCTGCGGATGGAACCGTGCCAGACGAACGGCGGCTCGTCGTCGAGTGGACGCGGCGTCGAGGTGAACGAGGTCAGCGGGGTACGGAACTTGCCCTGCCAGTCCACGTTCTCCTCGCGCCACAACCGGCGCAGGAGGTGATAGTTCTCGATGGCCAGTGGAATTCCCTGACGGATGTCTTTGCCGAACCATGGATAGACCGGCCCGGTGTTGCCGCGGCCCAGCATGAGATCAACCCGGCCGTCGGCGAGATGCTGCAGCATCGCGAAGTCTTCGGCGATCTTCACCGGGTCGTTGGTGGTGATCAGCGTCGTCGATGTCGACAACTGCAGGGTCTCGGTCTGCGCGGCGATGTAGCCGAGCATCGTGGTCGGTGACGACGGGACGAATGGCTTGTTGTGATGCTCGCCGGTGGCGAACACATCGAGGCCGATGTCCTCGGCTTTCTTTGCCAGCGCGACCATCGCTTTGATGCGCTCGTTCTCGGTCGGCTCCTGGCCGGTGGTGGGGTCGACGGTGACGTCGCCGACGGTGAAGATTCCGAATTGCATGATGCCTACCTCCTAGGTTGGAAGCTACGATCATTCTAACCGGACCGTGGTCCGATTTATTTCGCGGACCCAAGCGCGCCTGCTACCAGCTGGGCGGTATGAAAATACCGCCCAGGTCAGCTACGGTGGTATTTAAATACCGGCCACGCCGGCCGAAGAAGGGAACTGATCGTGCTCGAATTGAAGACGTCCACGGAGATCGAAGCGATGCGGGTCACCGGCGCGTTCATCGCGGACCTGCTCGACGATCTCACGCGCTTGGCCAAGCCCGGGGTCAACTTGCTGGACCTCGAGCACCGCGCCCGCCGGTTGATCGACGATCGCGGTGCGCAGTCGTGCTACTGGGACTACTCACCTTCGTTCGGGAGAGGCCCGTTCCGGAACGTCATCTGCTTGTCGGTGAACGATGCAGTGCTGCACGGGCTTCCGCACGATTATGTCCTTCGTGATTCCGACCTGCTGACCATGGACATCGCAGTGTCCATCAATGGATGGGTCGCCGACTCCGCGCGCAGCATCATCGTCGGCACCCCTCGCCCCGAGGACGAACGCCTCATCGAGGCGACCGAACGTGCACTGGTTGCCGGCATCGCCGTGGCGAGAGCAGGCAACCGCCTGGGCGACATCTCGGCGGCCATCGGCGCGGTGGCCGCCGACTACGGGTACCCGGTCAACACCGAGTTCGGCGGGCACGGGCTGGGCCGCACCATGCACGAAGATCCGCACGTCTCCAACACCGGACGCGCGGGACGAGGCCTCAAACTCAAACCAGGACTGACCCTCGCCCTCGAGCCCTGGCTGGCTCGAACCACCGACCAGATCGTCTACGACGACGACGGGTGGACCATCCGCTCAGCCGACGGATCCCGAACCGCTCACAGCGAACACACCATCGCCATCACCGATGGTGAACCCTTGGTGTTGACGCAGCAGACTGTGTCCACCGAACACATCCCCGGCTGAGGTCGGCGGGGGCACAAAGCCCTCGCTGAGCCCCATCCGGGGCCGGATGCGGTGTCGATGATCCATCACGGACACGTCCGCGTCAGAGCACAACCGGCACCCAGAGTCCGAAGAACCAGAAGCCCCAACCCTGTTTGCGATCGTCGAAGATCGGGGTCACCGATTGGCCACGGTAGTCGAACGTCTCGAGATCGGGCCGCTTCACCGCGCCGAGCGCAGGAGCAACCTGCGACGTCTGGCCGACAGCTGTCTGCTCTGGCGCAGCAGCCGTACTCGCCGTCGCTGTGCCGGTCCCGATTCCCAACGCCGCCAGGCTGATTCCACCGGTGACGGCAGCTGCCGCGATAGCCTTCCTGGCCTCCATGTGACCACTCCTTCGTCGACATCGGTGACATCTCAACCGACTGCGTTCAACGATAGGGATCGAAACTTACCGGCATCCATGGTCAGCCTGTGAAGTTGCTGTCAAGGACCGGAAGTCGTCGGGAACATTTGTGCCTGCACCCGACTCTCATCGACACCACTCCGCACACTGCAGAAGGAACATGACCATGGACACCGGCACCGATTTCGACTCGCACGACGTGATATCGGTCCCGGACGAAACCGGGCCGACCGAGGATCAGGACAACACTGCTCAGGCCGGTTGGTCGGACCTCGACATCACGCTCGACGATCCCGACAACGACGACTCGTCGGCCGAGCCCGAATCCGGTCACAGCGCCGGCGACTCCGACGAATACTCCGACCACTGGTTCCTGCAGGCGGAGAACGGCACCTGCGTTCCGGCGAGTGTCGCGCAGATCGTCGCGGAGTACACCGGCGAAGACACCCAGAGTGAGGAAGCGTTCGTCGAGCTGTCCCAGGAGAACGGATACTTTCTCGACGGCGAGATCAACAACGGGATGTCGATCTACGCGGCCGCAGATCTGCTGGAACAGAACGGTATTCCGGCGACTGTCGAGACAGGCAACATGGACGACCTCTCCGTCGCACTCGACGAGGGTCGCGGGGTGATGCTCTACGTCGACTCCGGCGAGTACTGGGACCCCGAGCAAGAGGCGAAGGACGAGGCCGCCGGACGCGATCAGGGCGGTGACCACTGCGTGGTGATCAGCGAGATCGACTACGAGAAAGGCGTTGTCTACCTCAGCGACCCGGGTCACCCAGACGGCGACCGCATGGAGGTCCCCCTCGACGAGTTCGAACAGGCGTGGGGCGACGCGAACAACACGATGATCGTCTGCGACGAACCCTCACCGAATGCCGACACCCACGGCGCACCTGTGGAATCTGACGATCCGCTACTCGACTCCGGCTACGACAGTGACGATCTCACCGATCTCAAAGCCGCGATCGACTGGCTCACCGAGCGTCCGTGGACGCTGCTCCCGCTCGTCATCGGTGACAACTGACCGGCCTATCCGGCAGCCGCGTTGGCCGGCACCCTCTCGGGCACCGTCACTTCATCTCCACTCCGCGCAGGCGACGCTGCCCACGCCGTCCCCGGTGCAGCCACACGTAGTCCGGGTTGGGCCGCACAGGCCGATGCCGCAGTCGGTTCAGAACAGGGGATTCATCAACGCGCCCCGCGCATATCTCGAGTTGCAGCAGCGCCCATGCACGCCGTGGCCGTACCGCGATCTGGTAGGCGCCGAGGTAGTCGGTGATCTCGTGGCTGAACGCCGTCTTGAACTGGCCGACACCGTGACGCGGGTGGGTCTCGTCGGCGATGGTCGATGACGATGGTGTCCCGTCGAGGTCGTACCGGTCGCAACCCTGCTCGCGGGCCCACCGCATGATCTCCCACTGCAGGGCGTACGCCGCCCGACTCCCGCCCAGCCCGCACAGCGTGGGATCGCCGGGCTGCTTCCGCACCGAACCCGCCCCGAGATACAACGCAGTCTTTCCGAACTTGGCGACGAACGCGCCGACCACGACGTCGCCTTCGTGCCGCGCGAGAAAGAGCTGCCCGTCCCCTGTGGCCTCATACCGCTGGAACACTGCAGCGGATGCCGGCAGATCGGGGATCTGGAATCGCCCGCCACTGGTGGCGTCGAGCATCTCGTACAGAATCCGGCAGTTGTCGTCAGTGGCCGGGACCCTGTCTACGGTGACGCCTTCTTGGGCAGCCCGCCGAATCGATTTCCGGGCCCGCTTCTTGAAGCGCGCCTGCACATCCAGTTCAGAACCACTCAGGTCCACGATGACCGTGCTGTCGTCGAGCCACGCCGGGACTCGCGTCAACCCGTACGAGCGAAGCAGGTTCGCATCGTCGCTGTTCGCCTTCAGTTGCGTGCGAAGCCGGACCGCGGTGACTCCCTGGTCTTCAGCGAACGCCGCCACAGCCTTGGCGGATTGAGCCAGCTCGTGGGCGTCCTCGACCGGAGGGCCGAACAGCACCCACATGGCGCCGACGAGCGGCACCTCAACTCGAAACGTGGTCACGGCGTGGCCATTCACGATCAGGTAGACGGGCGTCACCCCTTGCTGACACACCATGCCGTCGATATTCGCGCTTCCGCGATAGACGTTGCCCTCGTCCGGACTTTGCAGGATCAACCCGTCCCAACGCCGAATCTCATCGGCGCCGGCGAGCCGTACGTTTGCGGCCGCCTCGGTGGCCCCCGATCGACGCGCTTGGCGTTTGCTGCCGAGCGAATGGCGTACGGGAGGGGTCGCGCGGACGACGCTCACGGCGTCCACCACCCGGACGAGAGGTCACCAAGAAAGGTAGTACGGCCACACCGGCATCCCGGTTGTGGCACTTGTTCATCGGTCATGAGATCGAACGCCCTTCGGGTAGCTCTCCGCGGTGTCAACCGTGGACAGGACTGCCCGACCCTGAATGAATCTTACCGCTCAGGCGGTCATTTGATCAGACGACGTGCTGATGATCAGCTGTTGCTTGCCGCGACGGCAATCGAGATGAAGAAGTAGAGGACCCATCCGACGACGAAGACGTACCCCAAGATGAGTCCGGCAAGGGCCAAACCCTCACCGCTCTCGGCCCCGCCGCTGTTCTTGACCTGGTTCAGACCGATGTGCCCCAGGATGATTGCGATGATCGATGTCACGCAGAAGAACGGGAGCAATCCGCACACCAGCGCAGCGATGGCGAGCCCGTTGGTGCGCTGCCCGGCCACCGGGAACTGCTGGGGGTAGCCGGGCTGACCGAACTGCTGGGGCGCAAACCCCTGGTTCGGCGGGCCGTAGGATCCCGCGGCCGGGTACTGGCCGTACGGATCGTAGGGCTGGCCATACGCGGGCGGCGGCGGGTAGGCCTGCTGCGGGTATCCACCATTGTCGTAACCGTTGTTGTCCTGACCGCTGCCGGCGTCTTTGTTCAGATCCGGCCGGTAGCCCTGCGTCGGGTCGTATGGATCGCTCATGTCGAAACCTTTCGGGTGGTCGAGTCGAAGGGACGACCATAGACAGATCTGGCCGACACTAGTGTGCCTGCCGCCGAGCGGTATGTAGATCGAACGGATGACGACCTGCGGTGACATCGCAGGCGAGTACGTTTTCCCCATGGACTGGTCCGTTTTGCCTTCCTCGGGCGTGGTCTCTCTGACCGGTGTCGGCGCCGCCGCCGTCGCACGTGCGCTGGACGACCTTCCCGACGAGGCACCTGCGGTCCTGCTGATGCGCATCGACCAGGTGAGCGGCGCGTCCCAGGTGATCGACGAACTGATCGGCCGCCTCGAACGCACCGCTTACGATCTGTATCCGGCCTGGCTTCCGGGCGCGGAGGTGGCGCCGGGGCGAAGCACGATCGACCGGGTCGCCGCCCGATCCTTGGCGGCGACCATGGCCGCATCGACACCCCATTATCGTCCGTTCCTCATGGATCTGACTGCCAATGCCGTTGCCGCGCACAGCGGTGGCGAGTCGTCGGAGCTGTCGCGGAAGTACTCCTCGGCCAACCTCATGGCCGGCCTCGTGCGGGTGATCTCGGAGAGCTTCGCCCGGGACGCCGTCGTAGTCGCCCTCTACCCCGCCGCCGTGTGCACCGCCGCGGAGCAAGAGCAACTGGCAGCCGCGTGCGATTGGTTGGCAACCTACGTCGGCGTCTGGCTGCTCGACGACATCATGTCCCCGCTCGACCGCTATCCGATCCGGAGCCTCGAACCCGGCGATGCCCAGGTGGCAGATGAACAACCCTGGACCCTTCCCGCTCTGAGCTTCCCTCCCCTCGCCGGGCGGCCGCATCCATCGAGCACCGCCGAGGGGAAGCTCGAATCGCACCTCGCCCGGCAGCAGTGGGCGGGGAGCCGACGGTGGAACCAGCGAGTGCCGACCGGCGATCTCGCGCCGTATGTGAGAGCGGATCTCCTCTGGCCGGAGGCCTCGCTCGTAGTGGAGATCGACGGCGCCGACCACCGGACCGCCGCGAAGTACGCGGACGACCGCCGACGCGATGTCGCACTGCAACTCGCCGGGTACACCGTCGTCCGGTTCACCAACGAACAAGTACTGAGCGACACCCCCCGCGTTGCAGACATAATCGAGAAGCTGCGTTTTGACCGCTTGGCTGCAAAGGAGCTCCCGTGACCACTTCGGACCTCACCGGTACGGAGATGATCGTCTTACTCGTCTTGATGGCTGAAGCACGTGGCCTCACCAACGCCGAGATCAAGGAGCGTGGGCCCGAACTCCGTGCCACCCCGTCCCGAAAGAAGCTGAACGAACTGGGACTCATCGAGAGCGACACCTCCGCGCGACCCCACCGGCACGCACTGTCCGATCGCGGATGGGCCCGGTGCAACGAACTCCTCGGAACGCAGCCGCCGGCCGGAACCACCCCGCAGGGCAAAGCGCTGTTCACCGTGCTGGCGGGGCTCGGACGCCATCTTCACACCAGCGACCTGCGCCTGGCTGACGTGTTCGCGCCGCCACAAGATCCGGTGGTTGTCGATGAACCCATCCCCGACGACGACGCCGCCCAGCTCGAGCCTGCCGTTGACATCCGAATTGTCGAGGCCTACAGATCCCTGGCGGCCAAACCCGGAGCGTGGGTATCTCTCCGGCGACTTCGGCCCGCCCTCGGGGACATCGAGCGAGATGTTCTCGACGACGCTCTGAGATCGCTCTACACCCGGCCGGGGATCACGCTGATCCCAGAAGAGAACCAGAAGTCGTTGACCCCGGAAGATCGCGCCGCTGCGGTGTCGATCGGCGGCCAGAACAAACACCTCATCTACGTGGAGTCCGTGTGACCTCGACATCCCCGCTCGAAGCTCTGGCCGCAGCTCGCAGTGGCTTCTCGAACTCCGCCCATACCCGCGACGACGTATGGGTCTCCAACAACGACATTCACGTCAACGGACTTCACTCCAAAGCCTGGCGTGCCATCGAACGCGCCGTCGCCGACGCCGAGGAGAGTTCCGGCCCCAGCCCGCTCGGTGTCGTACTGCAGGGACCTGCCGGCTCGGGCAAGACGCACCTGCTCGGGCAAGTACGTGAGTACGTCCAATCGCACGGCGGCTACTTCATCATGCTCGATCTCCTGGACCCGAGCGACTTCTGGCGGACGCTGCTCAGTTCGTTACTCGACTCGTTGAACCGCCAAATCGAACCACCGGTCGACAAGACCCAGCTGCATGAAGTCATGCGCAAACTGGCCGACCTTGCCGGCACCACCCGCAGTGCGCGTCGTGCGATCTCCGGTGACACGACCATCACTCCGGAAGTCTTGGACGAGTTCGTCAACGGTCTGCGCAAGCCCCTCCCCGCGCTCATTCGAAGCCACCACGCCACCCTGCGCGCACTCGTTCTCACCGCAGCACCGAACTCGCGCCTCAACGATCTGGGTATCGCGTACCTGGAGAACAACATCGAGGAGATCGAACCGGCGGATCGGGACGAGTGGCAGCTGCCACCACGAGCGATGCCCCACGACCAGACCATCCGCGCCATCTCAGAGTTCATGGCCGCCACCGGGCCGTCGGTATTGGCGATCGACCAGATCGACACCCTCGTTGCGCAGTCGCGCTCGAGCACCGACGCCTCGGCGGCAGAGGCCTACGCGAGTTCGATCATCGACCTCTTGGCCCACGGTCTGATGTCGGTTCGTGAAGTGCTCCTGCGGACGGTATGCGTGATCTCGTGTTTGCCGAAGATCTGGGTGATCATTGAGTCTCAGGCGACCAGCACAGTCCAGGATCGCTTTCGAGCGAACGTCATCCTCGAAGGCCTTCCCGATGGCACGTTCGCTCGCGCACTCGTCGAACGTCGCCTGACCAAAGCTCTTGGCAAATCGGGTTTTACACCCCCGTATCCGACCTGGCCGGTCAAAGACGCAGCATTCGCCCAGGCATCTGAGCTCAGCGCGCGCCTGTTGATCAAACGAATCGACCGCCACATCAACGACTGCCTCGACAATGACGAAGTAGTCGAGCTGGCATCGCTCGTCGATCAGCCGACGACTGTTCTAGACGCTCCGCACCGACCTAGGAAGGAGATCCGCGACGAGGCGGCCGCGGGAGATCTCGACGAGGTCTACCAACGGCACATCCGAAATGCCATCACCGCACCGGTGGTCGATCCGAAGAAGGAAGACGACGTGGTGCCGGCTCTCCTGAGTGCGGGGCTACAGGCGTGGGCCATCGAATCTGGTTCTGACGCTTTCAGCCTCGATCGAGTCGGCGGAAAGTTCAATCTGCACGCCCGACTTCGGCAGACCCTCGATGCGGACACCGACGACGAACAGCACTGGGCGTTCCGTGCGATCTCTTCGCCCAACGCACGTGCCGTGCAGTCGCGCCTGCGCAATGCCTCTATCGACGCAGGCCTGTCTTCAGCCGTTCCGCGGCGTCAGCTCTTCATCCTGCGAAACGAAGACTGGCCGGGCGGACAGCTGATGGCGAGTATGGTCAGCGAGTTCACCGCCAACGGCGGTCAGGTGCTGTCGCTGTCGACCGACGACATCGCCAAGCTCAGTGGGCTCAACGAGATGATGAAGAAGATGCCCAGTGGTCTCGACACCTGGCTGAAGGAGCGCTCACCGGCTCACGACATCGAGTTCCTGAGTGCCGCCCTGGGCAACGCCGGCAACGAACCGGACGCGTCGCTCGATGCAGCGAATCCCCCCGCCTCACCGGTGGAAGTACCTGAGCCAGAACCGTACACACCTGCGGTATCACCCGCACAGCCATCGGCCGAGGTGTCCGCAGAGACCACCGCCGAGATCCCCGTGATCGGTCCCGATCAACCTCCCTCCCCTGTCGTCGCATCGACTCCCGCATCCACGAGCATCCGACTGGGTGTCGCGCGATCGGGACGGGAGGCCACCGTCGAACTCGAGGCCCTCCGCAAACACACGGCGATCTTCGCCGGATCCGGATCCGGGAAGACAGTGATGATCCGCCGGCTCATCGAAGAATGCGCACTGCAGGGTGTTTCGGCGATCGTTCTCGACCCCAACAATGACCTAGCGCGGTTGGGGACCGCATGGCCCAAGGCGCCGTCGGCATGGTCGGGCGACGATGCCGCCAAAGCCGCCGACTACATCGCGAACGTCGAAACCGTCATCTGGACGCCGAGACGAGTGTCGGGTCGCCCACTGAGCTTTCAGCCGCTCCCCGACTTCGCCGCGGTACGTGACAACCCCGATGAGTTCGAACTTGCCGTCGACGCCGCAGTGTCGGCGTTGAAGACTCACGCTGGTGTAGGAGGAGCTCGCTCAACTCTCCAGGAGGCAGTTCTGCGCGAATCGATGACACAGTTCGGAGCGCGCGCGAGCAGCTCACTGTCCGCATACGTGGACTACCTCGCAGAGTTCACCGATGACATGAGTACGCTCAGCGGAGCTTCAAAGCACGCAAAACTCCTTTCAGAACATCTACGAGCGGCAATGATCAACAACCCGCTTCTCGGTGGTGAGGGCGCGACCGTAGACCCTGCCGTGCTGTTGACTCCATCGCCGGGACGACGCGCAAGGATCTCTGTCATCAGCTTCATCGGACTTCAAGACGACTCGCAGCGCCAGAGTTTTGTCAATCAACTGCAGTTAGCGCTATTTGCATGGATCAAACGAAACCCGGCAGGTGACCGCCCGCTCGGTGGTCTCCTGGTTATGGATGAAGCCCAGACAATCGCACCATCAGATCGTTCCACGGCGTCGACTCAGAGCACCATTGCACTCGCGTCGCAGGCCCGAAAGTATGGACTCGGTCTCGTTTTCGCGACGCAGGCCCCTAAGGGAATCCACAACAAAATTTCGGGTAACGCGTCCACCCAACTGTTCGGGCTGCTCAATGTTCCGACTCAAATTGCCGCAGCCAAGGAGATCGCAGCGACCAAGAGTAGCAATGTCGATGACGTTGGCCACCTCAAGACAGGCGAGTTCTACGTCGCGCCCAATGGCGGGCCGTTCCTCAAGGTGAACACGCCGATGTGCCTGAGCTACCACCCCGCCTCCCCGCTCTCCGACGAGGAAGTTCTGGCCCTCAGCCGGGAATAGGAACTTCCGAAGCAAATCGATCGAGATGGAGATCAACGTGAGCGATGAACCACTCACCGCAGAGGAACGCGCAGAACTGAAACGTCTACGGGCTCAGAACGATGCGTTAGCCAAGAAGCTCGAACAGAACGAAAAAGCGCTCGAGATCATGGAAACCGCTCGCCAGAAGCTGTTACGACTTCGTGGCGAGTCGGACAGCGACGGCGACACTCGCTGATTTACACCACGTTCGTCCCCTACCGCGGTCACCGAGGGTGATATGCCCTCGGTGATGCGAGATGGGGACGAATGTGGTGACACAAAAGCGGCCCGCCCCCGGTGAAGGGAACGGACCGCTTGAGGTGTCGAACTTCTACTTGGCCTTCTCGAGGACCTCGACCAGACGCCAGCGCTTGGTGGCACTGGTCGGGCGGGTCTCCATCAGACGGACGCGGTCGCCGATGCCGGCGGTCTCGTTCTCGTCGTGGGCCTTGACCTTGCTGGTGGTGCGGATGATCTTGCCGTAAAGCGGGTGCTTCACACGATCTTCCAGCTCGACCACAATGGTCTTCTGCATCTTGTCCGAGACGACGTACCCGATCCGCTCTTTGCGGCGCGCACGCTCCTCGGTGGTGGACGTTTCTGTCACCTTCTGGTCCTCACTCATGCGTCGTCACCGTCCTTTGCTTCAGGTCCGGCGGCCAGGCCGAGCTCGCGTTCCCGCATGACGGTGTACACGCGCGCGATTTCGCGACGCACGGTACGCAGCCGGCGGTTGTTGTCGAGCTGACCGGTGGCCATCTGGAACCGAAGGTTGAACAGCTCTTCCTTCGACTCACGCAAACGTTCGACCAGTTCTTCGTCGTTGAGCTCACGGAGCTCAGCGGCGGCGATTCCGATTGACATCAGAACAGCTCCTCTCTGGTCACGATGCGGGTCTTGATCGGGAGCTTGTGCTGCGCGCGGCGCAGGGCCTCGCGAGCAGTCTCCTCACTGGGGTAGCTCATCTCGAACAGGATGCGACCGGGCTTGACCGGGGCAACCCACCACTCGGGCGAACCTTTACCGGAACCCATGCGGGTCTCGGCAGGCTTCTTCGTCAGCGGCCGGTCGGGGAAGATGTTGATCCACACCTTGCCGCCACGCTTGATGTGCCGGTTGATGGCAATACGAGCTGACTCGATCTGACGGTTGGTGATATAGGCAGCTTCCAGAGCCTGGATGCCGTAGTCACCGAACGTCACCTTGGTGCCGCCCGTGGCCTGACCCTTCAGGCTGGGGTGGTGCTGCTTGCGGTGCTTGACCCGACGAGGGATCAACATGCCTCAGCCCTCCTGGTTCTCGGCCTGCGCGGGCGCAGGCGTAGTAACTGGAGCGTCGGCTGCCGCGGGTGCATCTGCGGTCGCGGTGGCCGCACGTCCAGCTTCGGTGCTGGTCGCTGTGGTGCCCGACGAACCGCTCCGCTTCGGACGTGCGGGGCGACGCGGACGACGGTCATCGCCGGCCGGAGCAGCGGCCGAGGACAAAGCCTCGCGCTTGCCACCGACGATGTCGCCCTTGTAGATCCAGACCTTCACGCCGATACGGCCGAAGGTGGTCTTGGCCTCGTACAGGCCGTAGTCGATGTCAGCGCGCAGGGTGTGCAGCGGCACACGGCCTTCGCGGTAGAACTCGCTACGGCTCATCTCCGCACCGCCGAGACGACCCGAGCACTGGACCCGGATTCCCTTGACGTTGGGCTGACGCATGGCCGACTGGATGGCCTTACGCATTGCCCGGCGGAAAGCCACGCGGTTGCTGAGCTGCTCTGCGACACCCTGTGCCACCAGCTGAGCTTCCGACTCGGCGTTCTTGACCTCGAGGATGTTGAGCTGCACCTGCTTGCCGGTCAGCTTCTCCAGGTCGCCACGGATCCGGTCGGCCTCGGCGCCGCGGCGACCGATGACGATGCCCGGGCGGGCGGTGTGGATGTCGACGCGAACCCGGTCACGGGTGCGCTCGATCTCCACCTTGGCGATGCCGGCGCGCTCGAGGCCGGTGGCCAGGAGCTTGCGGATGGCAACATCCTCTTTCACGTATTCCGCGTACTGCTTGTCTGCGTACCAACGGGACTTCCAGTCCGTGGTGATACCGAGACGGAAGCCGTGCGGGTTGATCTTCTGGCCCACTACTGAGCTCCCTTCCGGCGGTTGCGGCTGGTGGCCGCACCCTTGTCGGCGATGCTCTCGACGACGACGGTGATGTGGCTGGTCCGCTTACGGATCCGGAACGCACGCCCTTGGGCACGCGGACGGAACCGCTTCATGGTCGGTCCCTCGTCGGCGAACGCCTGCGCCACCACGAGGGTGCGACGGTCGAGGTCGAGGTTGTTCTCCGCGTTGGCAACAGCGCTGGCGAGCACCTTGGCAACCGGCTCGCTCGCGGTCTGCGGAGCGAACTGCAGGATGTCGAGGGCCTCGTCCACGTTCTTGCCGCGAACCAGATCGATGACACGACGAGCCTTCATCGGCGTGACGCGGACAAACTTCGCGGTCGCCTTGGCGGTCGGATTCGTTGTTTCAGTACTCATGATTACCGGCGCTTCGCTTTCCGGTCGTCCTTGATGTGACCTTTGAAGGTGCGGGTCGGCGCGAACTCGCCGAGCTTGTGACCGACCATCGACTCCGAGACGAACACCGGCACGTGCTTGCGACCGTCGTGGACGGCGAAGGTGTGTCCGATGAAGTCCGGAATGATGGTGGACCGACGGGACCAGGTCTTGATGACCTGCTTGGTGCCCTTTTCGTTCTGAACATCGACCTTGCCCAACAGGTGGTCGTCGACGAACGGGCCTTTCTTGAGGCTGCGTGGCATTCTCTAACTCCCTCCTGGGTTATCGCTTGTTCTTGCCGGTGCGGCGGCGGCGGACGATGAGCTTGTCGCTCGGCTTGTTCTTGCGGGTGCGGCCCTCGGGCTTGCCCCACGGGCTGACCGGGTGGCGTCCACCGGAGGTCTTGCCCTCGCCACCACCGTGCGGGTGGTCGACCGGGTTCATCACGACACCACGGACGGTCGGGCGCTTGCCCTTCCACCGCATACGGCCGGCTTTACCCCAGTTGATGTTGCTCTGCTCGGCGTTACCCACCTCGCCGACGGTTGCGCGGCAGCGCACGTCGACGCGACGGATCTCACCGGACGGCAGACGCAGCGTGGCGTAGGCGCCTTCCTTACCGAGCAACTGAGCGCCCGCTCCGGCGGAGCGGACCAGCTTGGCACCGCCACCCGGACGGAGCTCGATCGCGTGGATCTGAGTACCGGTCGGGATGTTGCGGAGCGGCAGGTTGTTGCCGGGCTTGATGTCGGCGTTGGCGCCGCTCTCCACCACTGAACCCTGGCCGAGGCCCTTGGGAGCAACGATGTAGCGCTTCTCGCCATCGACGTAGTGCAGCAGCGCGATCCGCGCAGTGCGGTTGGGGTCGTACTCGATGTGAGCGACCTTGGCGTTGATGCCGTCCTTGTCGTGGCGACGGAAATCGATGAGGCGGTAGGCCCGCTTGTGGCCGCCACCCTTGTGACGAGTCGTGATGCGTCCGTGGGCATTTCGACCGCCACGACCATGCAGCGGGCGAACCAGCGACTTCTCCGGGGTGTCACGAGTGACCTCCGAGAAGTCTGCGCCGGAAGCGCCACGACGACCAGGAGTCGTCGGCTTGTACTTACGAATAGCCATGAGTCTTCTTGTCCTCTACTTCTTCTGAGTCCGGGCGGCGTCAGCCGACCGGGCCTCCGAAGATCTCGATGGGCTTACTGTCGGCTGCCAGGGTCACGATCGCGCGCTTGGTGTCCTTGCGCTTGCCGTAGCCGGCGCGGGTCCGCTTGCGCTTACCCTGCCGGTTCGCGGTGTTCACGCTCGTGACCTGCACACCGAAGATCTCTTCGATGGCGATCTTGATCTGGGTCTTGTTCGACTCCGGGTGCACGAAGAACGTGTACACGTTGTCCTCGATCAGTCCGTAGGACTTCTCGGAGATCACCGGGGCCAAGATGATGTCGCGTGGGTTTGCCTGAACTGTCATGTTTCTCAGGCCTCCTTCTGCTCTTTGGAAGCACCGTCGATGAACGCGCCCAGTGCCTCACGGCTGAAGACGACCTCGTCCGCGTCGAGCACGTCGTAGGTGTTCAGCTGATCCGGAGCGATCGGCAGGACGTGCTGCAGGTTCTGCACGCTCTTCCAGGCTGCGATGTCCTCGCGACCCACGACGAGCAGGAACTTGCGGCGATCCGACAGTTCCGCGAGGAACTGACGGGCCGTCTTGGTCGACGGATCCTGTCCGGCAACCAGTTCGGTGATCACGTGGATGCGCTCGTTGCGGGCCCGGTCCGAGAGGGCTCCGCGCAGGGCGGCGGCCTTCATCTTCTTGGGGGTGCGCTGGCTGTAGTCACGCGGCTGCGGGCCGTGTACGACGCCACCACCGGCGAACTGGGGTGCACGGGTCGAACCCTGACGGGCGCGGCCGGTTCCCTTCTGGCGGTAAGGCTTCGCGCCGCCACCACGGACCTGGGCCCGCGTCTTGGTGGCGTGGGTGCCCTGACGTGCGGCACCCTGCTGCGCGACGACGACCTGATGCATCAGCGAGATGTTCGCCGGTGCGTCGAAGATCTCGGCAGGCAGTTCGACGGTGCCGTCGGTCTTGCCGCCGAACACCTTCACGTCGACCGTGCGGGTCTGCTGCTTTTCAGTGTTGACGCTCACTGGCTATGCACCACCCTTCATTGCGTCGCGAACGATGACGATGGCGCCCTTGCGACCGGGGATCGCTCCCTTGATCAGCAGGAGGCCGGACTCGGCATCCACCTTGTGAACCTTGAGGTTCTGGGTGGTGACCTTGTCGTTGCCCATCCGGCCGGCCATCCGCATGCCCTTGAACACGCGACCGGGGGTGGCGCAACCACCGATGGATCCGGGCGAGCGGTGCACGCGGTGCACGCCGTGGCTCGCGCCCAGGCCCTTGAAGCCGTGACGCTTCATGACACCGGCGAAGCCTTTGCCCTTGGAGGTACCGGTCACGTCGACCAGCGCTCCGTCGACGAAGATCTCTGCCGTCAGTTCCTGTCCCACCGTGTACTCGGACACGTCGTGGACTCGGATCTCGGACACATGCCGCCGCGGGGTGACCCCGGCCTTGGCAAACTGTCCGGCGACAGGCTTGGTGACCTTGCGCGGATCGATGGCACCGTAGGCGAGCTGCACGGCGGTGTAGCCGTCGGTCTCTTCGGTACGGATCTGGGTGATCACGTTGGGTCCGGCCTTGACGACGGTCACCGGGATCACCCGGTTGTCTTCGTCGAAGACCTGGGTCATCCCGAGCTTCGTGCCCAGGATTCCCTTCACATTTCTCTGAGTCATCTGTTAAATCCCGCCACTCACTGGATGTTGACGTCGACGCTGGCCGGCAGATCGATGCGCATCAGGGCGTCAACGGTCTTCGGCGTGGGATCGAGGATGTCGATCAGTCGCTTGTGTGTACGCATCTCGAAGTGCTCGCGCGAGTCCTTGTACTTGTGCGGCGAGCGGATGACGCAATACACGTTCTTTTCGGTGGGCAACGGCACAGGGCCGACCACGCGTGCACCCGTACGGGTCACGGTTTCAACGATCTTCCGCGCCGACGCGTCGATCGCCTCATGGTCGTAAGCCTTGAGCCGGATGCGGATCTTTTGTCCCGCCACGCTGTGTCCTCTTCCGTCATTTTCGGCTGCACAGATGAACACCTCGTGGTCGCGACGCAGTGGCCGCACCCTCGTGACCATTACCTCGCGGTGGTGATCGACGCTGTTCATCTGTCATTGTTCAAAGCCCGCTTGCGCGAGCCGTTCGTACATGCCCGCCGAGGCGGGCCTCCGGTCCACGCGCTCGGGTGTGTCGCGATCTCTACACACACTTATGCGCACGCGCCATCACTTTGTACCGGTGCGTCCTTGCGGACGCGGGGTCATACTTTGCATGTTGTGCGCCACGACAGATACTCAAACCAGTTCGGAAACCGCTTGGTTTGTCCGGTGGTGCTCTCTGATCGACAGGCGCAACTAGCCCAGCTGCCGATCAAGGCAACCCGACAAGTATGCAATAGATCCGGCGTAGGTCCAAATTGCCCCCGGAACTGGCCCTACCTTCACAGTTCCTTCACATCATCCCCGCAGTCTGCGGACAACCCGCAGCTAACGTCGCAACCATGAAGCCCACCAACAGCGCACCAACCGTGCTGGTCGTCGACGACGAGCCGTTGATCCGGCAGACGATCGCGGACCGGATGCTGGCCGAGGGTTTTGACGTCACCACCGCCGAGTCAGGTCCAGGCGCTCTGGCCGAGCATGCTAGCTCCTCCCCCGATGTGGTGATACTCGATCTGATGCTGCCGGGCATGGACGGGCTCGAGGTGTGCCGGCGGATCCAGGCGCACTCGCCGACCCCGGTTCTGATGCTGACCGCCCGGTCCGGCGAGACCGATTTGGTCATCGGACTCGGTGTGGGCGCTGACGACTACCTGTCCAAGCCGTTCTCGATGCGCGAACTCGTCGCTCGGACCCGTGCGCTGCTGCGACGGGCCGATCGGTACCGATCGGCCGATCTCGTCGCCGGCTCGCAACAGTCGTCTGTCCAGGACCTCGGCGACCTTCTGATCGATCACGCCGCGCGGCAGATCTCGGTGTCCGGAGCTCTTGTTCACCTGACGCGCACCGAGTTCGACCTCTTGGTTTCGCTCGCGAGTCACCCAGGCGCGGTTCTGAGTCGCGGACAACTCCTCGAAGCCGCGTGGCAATGGCCGGACGCCGGCGAGACGCGCACCGTCGACTCCCACATCCGGTCGCTGCGGCAGAAGGTCGGCTCCGGGCGCATCCGCACGGTCCACGGTGTCGGCTACGCACTCGAAGTCGCGCAGCGATGACCCTCACCCTTCCCCGCCCGCTGGATATGCTGCGGTCCTTCAAAGTCAAGACCGCCGTCGTGGTCGGGGCCGCCCTCACCATCTCGAGTTTCTCGTTCTGGGTCACGGCGCGATGGCAGTTCCGCTACGCGTTACTGATGGCCTTGCTCGTCGCATTCGTCGTGACGTTCGTCCTCGCTCACGGAATGACCTCGCCACTGCGCGAGATGACTGGAGCCGTCCGCCGGATGTCGCGTGGCGACTACACGGCCAGGGTCCGCGCCACGTCGAGGGACGAGATCGGCACACTCGCGACGGCGTTCAACCAGATGGCGGACGATCTGGCCGACGAAGACAAATACCGTCGCGAGGTCATCGGCAATGTCGCCCACGAACTCCGAACACCGGTGGCCGCCCTGCACGCCGTCCTGGAGAACCTCGTCGACGGCGTGAGCCGTCCCGATCAGGAGACTCTCGAGCGGGCGCTCGGCCAGACAGATCGACTGGGTCGCCTCATCAACGAGTTGCTCGATCTGTCCCGGGTCGAGGGCGGCGTGGCCCAGCTCGACTATGACCGGATCGACCTCCACAGTTTCGCCACCGTCGCCGTAGCCGATGCCGATTGCGATCGCGCGCCGACATCGCGTTCGCGGTAAACATCGCTTCGACTCTCACGGTTGAGGCGGACGAAGCGCGACTCCATCAGGTTTTCGCGAACCTCCTCGACAACGCGGCCCGTCACGCACCCACCGGTTCGACGGTCGAGGTGGCCGGCCGACAGCTGGGCGACACCGTTGTCCTCGATGTCGCCGATGAGGGACCTGGCATCGCACCCGCCGAACGCGCCCGCATCTTCGAACGATTCACCCGAGGCGGTTCGCGCGACGGCGGAACCGGTCTGGGTCTGGCCATCGCCCAGTGGGTGATCAACCTGCACGCCGGAGACATCGACGTCGTCGACGATCCACACGGATGCCGCATCAGGATCCGGTTGCCGGTACACCCCACGCACTGACACCAGCGCACAACCATTTCCGACAATCTTCGAGAGGCGATACCCCATGCCCGAAATAGATCTGCCGCAAGCCCCTCCGCTGCTATCGACCAAGAAACCGTCCCGCCGGCCTCACCTCACAGTGTCCGCAGGGCTGCCCCATGTCGCACCGGCGCGGGTTCTCGCGTCAGCGGTGATCGCCGCGACCGCGGCCGCGGTCCTGATCCCGACGACGCTGGTGGGTATCGGCGTCGCACTCACCGGTGTCGCCGTGTTGAGCGCAGTGTTCGTCGGCTCCCCCGATCGACCCAGTCGTCCCCAGGTCATTGCGGCAACCAGCATCGCTGCGCTGCTGGCAGTTGCCGGGTGGCGCAGTGCGGAGTGGTTGTCACTGACATGCATTGTCGTCTCCCTGATCGCGACCGGCGTCCTCGTCGTCGGCGCCCGGTCGATCCGAGAGATGGCGTTCACGATGGTGGCACCGATCGTTCTGGCTTTCGGGGCGGCTGGGTGGATCTACCGTGGCGCCGCCTCGGCGCGTAGCAACAGACCGGTCGAGAACGTCGGGGCGGTGATCAAAGTCGGGTTGCTCACCATCGCGCTGTTCACGGTGTTCGTCGCGCTGTTCGCCGGCGCCGACGCGGCGTTCGCATCGCTTGTCGACAGCGTCGTGCCGCACTTCGGAAACGCCGATGTCGGATCGAATGTCATTGCCGGACTTGCGGTCGGCGTCTTCACCGCGCTGGGGTGCTACATCCGTTTCGCGCGTCCGGCGATCACCGATGGGCATCCGAAGACATCGTCGGACACTTGGATGTGGGCCGTGCCCACTGGCACGGTTCTGGCGCTGTACGCGGCCTTCCTGATCACCCAGACCCGCGCGATGTTCGGCGGCGACGCCTATGTGCAGCAGACCGCCGGGCTCACCTACGCCGACTACGCACGCAGTGGATTCTGGCAGCTCTTTGCTGTCACCGCGCTGACGATCCTGGTGGTCTCCATCGGATGGCAACGAGCCGACCGCAGCACGATGAGCCGGCGAGTCCTGGTACGCGCGATCCTTGGCGGCCTGTGTCTCGCGGCGCTGGCAGTCGTCGTGTCGGCGCTGCATCGTATGAGCCTGTACATGGACACTTTCGGCGCCACTCGATTGCGCGTCAGCGTGATGGCCACCGAATTATGGCTCGGGGCCATACTTCTCGCGCTTATCGTCGCGGGTGTCGGACTCCGAACGCGCCAATTACCGAGGGCCATCGGCCTTCTCACGATCGCTGCCACCCTGTCGTTTGCCGCGTACAACCCGGATAGCCGAATCGCACAGGCCAACGTCGACCGGTTCGAGAAGACGGGCAAGATCGACACCTACTACCTTGCCGACCTCTCAGCAGACGCGACAGGTGCCCTGCTCGAGCTCCCGGCCGACCTTCGCGCGTGCGTGCTGCGCAAGATCGCCCGTGACGTTCGATCCGACAACGGATGGACCGAGTTCAACATCGGGCGCAGTAAGGCGAAAAGGCAGCTCAGCGGCGAACGGTTCGCTTTGTCGGACGACTTCTCATCCTGCCGCCCACGGTAACTTACCGGGCGGTAAGGTGGCTCTCCATGACCGTCTCCAGCACTCCCGCCACCGGCAGTCCCACCTATCGCTTTCGTCGAAAGCTCCCCGCCGGACGCCTGGGCTCCACGCTGTTCTCCGTTGGCATGTGCGTCCGGGTCCCCTATTTCGCGACGATCCTCCCGTACGTCAAGACAATGGAGCCCGGCTACTGCGAGGTCACCGCACCCAAGTGGTTCGGTATCCGCAATCACATCGGAACTTTTCACGCGATCGCTGCGTGCAATCTCGCCGAGACCGCGATGGGGATGTTGATGGAGGCGACCACCCCCACCACCCATCGGTGGATCCCGAAGGGCATGAACAGCCAGTATTTGACCAAGGCGACGACCGGTCTGCGTGCGGTCGCCACCCTGTCCGAGCCGCTCGATTGGGCCACGGTCACCGAGGGCCGGGACGTGGTCGTGACCGTCGCGATCACTGATCATCGGGGCGTCGAGGTGGTGCATTGCGACATCACCACGTGGGTCACCCCGGCCTGATCGTCTCGCCCTGCCCAAGCCCATAAATGCGCTTACGCTCGGCAGGATGGACGACCTGGTTCGCAACATTGGAGTCGAGGAAGAATTTCACCTCGTCGACCTACGCACACGCCGGCTCACTCCGCGCGCGCCCGAGTTGCTCGACGCGCTCCCCGACACCGGCGGCTATGTGGAAGAACTGCAGCGTTGCGTCATCGAAGTCAACAGCGGCGTGTTCTCGAAGCTGTCCGACCTCCGTCAAGATCTGCGGGAACACCGGGCGATCCTCGCCAAGACGGCGGCGGACCTGGGGATCGGGGTCGTCGCCGCCGGTGGCGTTCCGCTGGCGGTCCCGACCGAACTTCAGGTCACCGAGTCCCCGCGATACCGGCAGATGCTCGCGGACTACCAGTTACTCGCCCGGGAACAACTGATCTGCGGTACGCAGGTCCACGTCGACGTTGCCAACCGCGACCAGGCCGTCCAGCTCGCCTGGCGGCTCAGCCCCTACATCCCGACTCTGCTCGCTCTCTCTGCGAGCTCCCCCTTCTGGTCCGACGGGTCGGACACCGGATACGCCAGCTCCCGGACGCTCGTGTGGCAGCGCTGGCCCACCACCGGGCCGTTCCCGCGGCTCGAGTCGGCAGCCGAGTACGACGACGAAATCGCGCGGCTGATCAGCACCGGCGTGATCACCGACCCGGGGATGGTCTATTACGACGTACGTCCTTCGGCGATGCAACCCACCCTGGAGATCCGGGCCTGTGACAGCTGTCCCTCGGTCGACACCATCGCTCTGATCGCCGGGCTCTATCGCGCGCTGGTGCAGCGGGAAGTCGCCGGGATGGAGCAGGGTCGGGCCGGCATCGACGTATCGCCGACGTTGTATCGCGCCGCCATCTGGCAGGCAGCGCGTTCGGGTCTCGAGGCCGACCTGATCGACGTCGTGGCCGCCGAGCCGCGACCGGCGGCCGAGATCATCGGTGATCTGGCGGCGATGCTGCAACCTCAGCTCGAGGCGACCGGTGACTGGGACACCGTCATCGAACTCATCGACACCGCGATCTCCGTGGGGAGCTCTTCGGCCCGTCAGCGCCGGGCGCTGCGAAGGCGCGGACATCTGTCCGATGTGGTCGACACACTCATCGCCGAGACCGCCGGCGACGCCCCCGCCTCCCCGAGGATGGTGGACCCCGCCAACCCGATGGTGCACACCTACTCGCCGGCGGTCGGTGTAGAGCCCACGCCGGACGACTACGACGAGGTCTTCGATCCGGCCGGTCTCGCTCGTCCGGATTACGCCCGCGTGGCCGAGACCGTCACCGGCCTGGGACCCATTGCACTCCGCAACCGACAGCATCAGATGGAGGGTCAGCAGAGCGCCGGCGGGATGACGTTCAAGGTGAGTGGCCAGGCGAGGCCACAGATATTCTCGCTGGATGTGATGCCTCGCATCATCGACGCCCCCACTTGGGATGGCATTTCGGTGGGACTTCGCCAGCGGGCTCTGGCGCTCAACGCATTTTTGATCGATGTGTACGGCGAGCAGCAGATCATCGGCGACGCCGTGATCCCGGCCGAGATCCTCGACCGCGCACCCGGGTACCGCAGTGCCGGCGCGGCGCCGCTGTCCCAGCCGGTCCGCACCCACATCTGTGGCACCGACCTGATCTCGACGGGTCCTGGCAAGTTCCAGGTACTCGAGGACAACCTTCGCGTACCTTCCGGGATCGCCTTCGCGATCAGCAACCGAACCCTGATGACCCGGTACCTCGGAGAGCTGTTCGGACCCGAGGACATCGAGTCGGTCGACGGGATACCGCAGATGATCGCCGACACCCTCGACGCGGCCCAGCCGCCCAACGCCGCCACCGACGGGGTGACGGTCCTGCTCAGCGCGGGCTGGGAGGACTCCGCCTGGTTCGAGCACTCGATGATCGCTGAGCGGGCAGGGATCGCAGTTGTCGACTGCCCCGATCTGCGCGCCGACGGCAAGGGTCTCTCGGCCCGCATCCGCGGCAAGGACGTGCGGGTCAACGTCATCTTCGCCCGGATGGACGAGGACATGCTGCTGTCGTCGGTGGGCGCCGACGGCGAAGCACTGCGGCATCCGATTCTGAACGCGCTGGCCGCCGGCACGTTGTCCATCGCCAACGCGCTGGGCAACGGCATCGCCGACGACAAGGCCGTCTACTCATTTGTCCCAGAGATGATTCGCTACTACCTGAACGAGGAACCGGCCATCGAGCAGATCCCGACGTGGCTGTGCGCCGAGCGGGAGCAGCGCGACCATGTTCTGTCCCGCATGGAGGAACTGGTGATCAAACCCATTGACGGCCTGGGCGGTTCGGGTGTGATGATCGGCCCGGAGGCCACCGAACAGGAGCTCGCGGAGCGGCGGAAGGATCTGATCGGGCATCCCGAACGATTCGTCGCCCAAGAAGTCGTGCGCCTGTCGACCCATCCGACATTCGATGGCCAAGGGCTTTACCCCCACCACGTGGATCTGCGCGCGTTTGTCCACCTGCGGGCCGACGGCAACGACCAGGTGACCGCGCACATGGTCCCCGCCGCACTGACACGAGTGGCCCCGTCGGGCAGCATGATCGTGAACTCCTCTCGCGGCGGTGGCGGGAAAGACACCTGGATACTGACCGGAACACAGAACGAAGGACGTTGACGCATGTGCGGGATCAGCGGCGAGATCACCTTCGACGGCACACGCCCCAACCTGGCGGCGGTGGCCGCGATGACCGAATCCATGACGGCCCGCGGTCCGGACGGCGAAGGTGTCTACCTGCATCGCCATGTGGCACTGGGACATCGACGGCTCGAGATCATCGGCCTGTCGGCGCGCGGTGCGCAGCCGATGGTCGACGCGGCCCTCGGACTGGCGCTGGTCTTCAACGGCTGTATCTACAACTACCGAGAACTGCGCGACGAACTGTCCGGGTACGGCTATTCGTTTTTCTCCACCGCCGACAGCGAGGTCATCCTCAAGGCCTTTCACCGCTGGGGCACCGACTGCGTCGACCACCTGATCGGGATGTTCGCCTTCGCCATCGTCGACACCGACACGGGCGAACTGACATTGGCCCGGGATCGGCTGGGCATCAAGCCGCTCTACTTCACGCAGACCGGATCGCGGCTCCGGTTCGCGTCGTCGATTCCGGCCCTCCTGGAGGCCGGCGGCGTCGACACCTCGATCGACCGCGTCGCGCTGCACCACTACCTGACGTTCCATTCGGTCGTCCCCGCACCCCACACGATCTACGAGGGCATCAAGAAGCTGCCGCCGGCGACCGTCCGGACGATTGCGCGTGACGGCACGTCGTCCGAAAAGCGCTACTGGGAGCCGGCTTTTGAACCGGATCCGAGCCGCGCCGACTGGGACGAGACCCGGTGGGGCACCGAGCTGATCGATTCGCTGCGCACTGCCGTGCGTCGCCGGATGGTCGCCGACGTGCCGGTCGGCGTACTGCTGTCCGGCGGGATCGACTCGTCTCTCGTCGTGGCATTGCTCGCCGAGCAGGGACAGCGCGACCTGGCGACTTTCAGCATCGGATTCGACTCGGCCGCAGGTGAATCGGGTGACGAGTACGAATACTCGGATCTGATCGCGAAGGCTTTCGGTACCAACCACCACAAGATCCACATCGGTACCGACCGATTGCTACCGGCGATCCCGGGAACCGTTGCGGCCATGAGCGAACCGATGGTCAGTCACGATTGCGTGGCCTTCTATCTGCTCTCCCAGGAGGTCAGCAAGTCGATCAAGGTGGTCCAATCCGGTCAAGGTGCCGATGAGATCCTAGGCGGATACGACTGGTATCCCCCACTCGAGCACACCCCGAGGGACGACGTCACCAAGGCCTACGCGTCGGTGTTCTTCGATCGATCGCACAAGGAGCTCAATGCGTTGCTGCAGCGGCAGTATCGGCTCGATCACGATCCGAGTTGGCAATTCGCCTACGACCACCAGAATGCACCAGGGGCCGGTTCGGCCGTGGATGCTGCGCTGCGTCTCGACACCACGGTGATGCTCGTCGACGATCCGGTCAAACGCGTCGACACCATGACCATGGCCTGGGGGCTCGAGGGCCGGGTCCCCTTCCTCGACCACGAGTTCGTCGAACTGGCGGCGACGTGTCCGCCGGCGCTCAAGCTCGCCCACGGTGGAAAAGGTGTTCTCAAGCAGGCCAGCCGCGCGCTGTTGCCTGCCGAGGTCATCGACCGGACGAAGGGGTACTTCCCGGTCCCCGGCATCCGGCATCTCGACGGCGGCGTGCTCGACCTGGTCACCGACACTTTACGGGCGCAGTCGGCCCGCGACCGCGGCCTCTACGAGGAATCCACGCTGGCGGCGCTGCTCGCGGCGCCCAACGAGACCCGCACAACCCTCGGTTCCAACTCCCTGTGGCAACTGGCAATGTTGGAGATGTGGCTGCAGACGATGGAGACGGCGACAGCGCAACGAGCCCCGCAGTGACGACGGATCCCGCGGCCGACGCGGAGTCCACTGTGGGATCGACAGATCAGTACCGGCACAGCTACGGCGCTTCTGTCTCGCCGGACGGCCGTGCCTTTGCCTACATCGTCGACGACGGCACCGGATATCCACGCGCGGCCCAGCGCACTCTCAGTCGCGAGGGTGCCGGGCCGATGCGGCCGGTCGAGTTGCCTTGCCCGGGACCTGTACGAAAGCTCATCCATTCCGCCGACGGCCATTGGCTCGCCTGCGAGGTCGCGCCCGGCGGCGGTGAGCATCATCAGGTGTGGGTGGTGACGACAGATCCGGAAGACCCAGCGGCGGTGAGGGTCGGTGCGCCGGAAACGATTGCAGCAGTTGACTATGCGACTGTGGAACTCATCGGTTGGGATTCGAACCGGGTGTTGCTCACCGCGATCGAGGCGGACGGAACCGCGCACGCTCTCATCGTCGACCCCGACGATCAAGGTGTCGTGGATCTCGACGCCCGCGTCGGAGGACACCTGATCGACTCCTGGAAGGGCGCCGCTCTTCTGCGGGTGGGGCCGCGCGGCTATCGCGAGATGTTGCTCCTGCGCCACGAGAGAATTACTCCTCTGTTACCCAATGATCCGGGCGCTTCCACGGACCAGGGAGTCATCCTGGACCAGGGTTTCGAGCACCCCTCCCTGCTCTTCCCCGGTCCGGGGCTGTCGGGACAGGAACGCGATCTCAACAGCGTCCAGGCTTTGGTGCGCAGCGATTTCGATGCGAAGTTCCCCCGATTGCTCGCGATCGACGTCGGCTGTGAGGGCATCCGATTCACGGTGCTGGCCGAGCGCAACGGCTACGGGCTCGACGAGTTCGCCATCAGCCACGATCAGAGCACCGTCGCAATCCTGTGGAACAACAAGGGGCACAGCGAACTCCAAGTCCTTACCCTGCCGGAACGCACGCTACACCCGCCCATCGACCTGCCCGGGACCGTGGTCGGAGAACTGTCGATCAGCGCATCGGGGTCCGTCATCGCGATGACCGTCCAGGCTCCCGACACACCTCCGACCGTCGGCCTGATCAATTGGCGCGAGGGTCACTGGACACCGATCGACCACGGCCGGGCAACACCGGCCGACGGCCCGGGACCCGAGCGCGTCGAGTTCTTCGCCCGGGACGGAATGCCATTGCTGGGCTGGTTGTATCGGCCGACAACACCGGCAGCCGCGTCACCGGGACCGGCACTGATCTACTTCCACGGCGGCCCCGAATCGGAGTCACGTCCCGATTTCAGCTTCCTGTTCCCCGCAGTGCAGAACGCCGGGATCACGGTGTTGGCGGCCAACGTCCGTGGCTCCAGCGGTTCGGGCCGACTGTTTTCCCATGCCGACGACCGGTGGGGTCGATTCGCCGGGATCAACGACGCCGCCGACTGCGCGTCGTACCTGATCCGGGCCGGACATGCCGCTCCCGGTCAGATCGCCTGCGCCGGCCGGTCCTATGGCGGCTACCTGACCCTCGCCTGTCTGACCTTCCACGCCGAGATGTTCGCTGCCGGCGTGGCCATCTGCGGGATGAGTGATCTGCAGTCGTTCTACGAGAACACCGAGCCCTGGATTGCTGTTGCGGCGTACACGAAATACGGACATCCCGAATCCGATCGCGAACTGCTCCGGGACCTGTCCCCGATCCATCGCATCGACGACCTGCGCGCCCCGCTACTCGTGATCCACGGCCGCCACGACACCAACGTGCCCGTGATCGAATCGGAACGGGTGGTCGAGGCCGCCAAGGCCCACGGCGCGCGGGCGGAATTGATGATGTTCGAGGACGAAGGCCATGAGATCGTCAAACGAGAGAACCAGGATGCCCTGACCGCTGCGTTGCTCGACTGGATCTCGGACGCGTTCGACGTGGCGGTCGCCCGACCTGCACGATGAGCAGCACATTGCGATAATCGCGTTTCCACCCACTCCCGCCCGAATTCCGCCGAAGAGGATCCTGTGCCACCGAATCAGCCCCACCGTCCACTGGTGTCGTACCTGACCGGTGAGCGTTCCGGCAGCGCGCACGCCAGCGTGCTCGGCGAGCTCCGGCGGGTCATCCTCGACGGGAGTGCAGCTCCGGGGTCCGCGATTCCGGTCGGCGAGGTCGCAGAGTTGTTCGGAGTGAGCGCCATCCCGGTTCGGGAGGCGCTCAAGACCCTCATCGGTGAAGGACTCGTCGGACATCGCACCGGGGGCGGCTACTACGTGGCGCAGTTAACCCTCACGGAGCTCCGAGAGATCTACTTCGTCCGCGGCGTCCTGGAACAGGCCGCCCTGGCCCGGGCTTGCGAGCTGTCCACCGACGCCGATCTGGATCGGGCGCGCGCCGAGCACGAAGCACTCAAAGAAGCGACGATTTCAGGTGATCTCCGCGCCTATCACGTGCACTCGCGGCGCTTTCACCAAGCGTTGGCCAATCCCTGTGGGATGCACCGTCTGCTCAACATGTTCGATTCGACGTGGGATATCACCGAGCCGTTCCAGGTGATGCAGGGTGCGACCGGACCCACCCAGCTGCAGTTGCACGCCGACCACGAGAAGATGATCGACGCGATGTCGCGCCGGGATGCGACCGAACTCATCGCCGTCGCACAGGATCACCATCGCCGGCTCGAGTCCGTGATCATCGAGACTGCGGCCGAGTTGAACGTCGCCCGCGAGGATTCCCCGCCGCAGTAGGCGCGCACGGCGGACCTGAATTCGGACGTTGATGTCGCCGAAAAGGTCTCTGCCACGGAATATATCGGCTTCCCTGGGCTCTGCATGGGTAATTTGTTACGCACGTAATCCCTAAGCAACATCTTGGTCTTAGGTTTTTCTCAGCTACTGAGGAACCGGGAAACCGGTTCAACCGACACTAGGGGAAAGCCCATGACAGACGTCAAAACGTCGGGATCAGATCCCGAGGTACCGACAAGCCATAACAACGGGGCGGGCGAGAGCGTCATCAAGCTCAGCTATGACCAGCGCCTGACCAACGAAGACCTCGCGCCACTGAAGAACCAGAGCTGGACCTGGTACAACATTTTCGCCTTCTGGATGTCGGACGTGCACAGCGTCGGCGGATACGTGTTCGCAGGCAGTCTCTTTGCTCTCGGTATCGCCGCGTGGCAGGTGCTTGTCGCCCTTGTCATCGGCATCGTGATCGTCAACCTGCTGTGCAATCTCGTCGCCAAACCGTCCCAGCAGGCCGGCGTCCCCTATCCCGTGACCACCCGCGTCGCCTTCGGTGTTCGCGGTGCGAACTTGCCCGCCATCATCCGCGGACTGATCGCCGTTGCCTGGTACGGAATCCAGACCTACTTGGCGTCAGTGGCTTTCGGTCTCCTCGCCCTGAAGTTCTGGCCGTCGCTGGAAAAGTACAGCGAGAGCGGCGACATGGCGTTCCTCGGCCTCTCGCCTCTCGGCTGGGCCGGGTTCATGCTCATGTGGGTCCTGCAGGCGGTTGTCTTCTGGAACGGCATGGAGACGATCCGGAAGTTCATCGACTTCTGCGGACCCGCCGTCTACGTCGTGATGGTGATCCTCGCGGGTTACCTGATCTGGAAGGCCGGCTGGGACAACGTCAGCTTCGACCTCTCCGTCGGACCCAGCAAGTCGGGCTGGGCGTCGATCACCGCGCTGATCTCCGCGATAGCCCTTGTGGTGTCGTACTTCTCGGGCCCGATGCTCAACTTCGGTGACTTCTCGCGGTACGCCAAGACGTACGGCGACGTGAAGAAGGGCAACTTCTGGGGCCTGCCGATCAACTTCCTGTTCTTCTCGATCCTGGTGGTGTGCACGGTCTCGGCCGGCGCCACCGTGATCGGCAAGGACGACGCGGGCAACATCATCACCGACCCGGTGCACATCGTCGACAAGATCGACAACACCACGGCGGCCGTGCTCGGTGTGCTCACCTTCGCCATCGCCACCATCGGCATCAACATCGTGGCCAACTTCGTCTCCCCCGCATTCGACTTCTCGAACGTCGCACCGACGAAGATCACCTGGCGCACCGGCGGCATGATCGCCGCAGTCGGTTCCATCCTGATCACCCCGTGGAACCTCTACAACAACCCGGACGCGATCCACTACACGCTGGACACGCTCGGAGCGGTCATCGGACCACTGTTCGGCATCCTGATCGCCGACTTCTATCTCATCAAGAAGCAGAAGATCATCGTTGACGATCTGTTCACGATGGACGAGACGTCGACGTATTACTTCCGCGGCGGCGTCAACCCGGTGGCGGTGGTGTCCACCATCGTCGGCGCGCTGGTTCCGATCGGTGTCGTCATCTGGGGCACGGCCTACCAGGCGAGCTTCACCTGGTTCATCGGCGCCGGAATCGGATTCGTGATGTACATGGTGGGCATGAAGTTCCTGCCGAAGGAGTTCATCTACGGCACCCGGCCGGTCGAAGAGACCGCGACCGTCGAAGCCTGACCAAACCAATGATGGGGCCTTTTGGCGACCGCGACCTGCGGGTTTCCTCGCCAAAAGGCCCCATTTTCGGCTCCGATGGGAGTATTGCACCGTGCTCATCAGCGTGATCAACCCGAACACCACGGTCTCGATGACCGACCAGATCGCCGCGGCGGCCCGATCAGTCGCCGCGCCCGGCACCGAGATCGTCGGGGTCACCCCCACGATGGGCCCGGCGTCCATCGAATCGCACTATGACGAGGCCCTGGCGGTGCCGGGCCTTCTGGACGCGATCATCCGTAGCGAGCGCGGCGACAAACCCGCTGACGGCTATCTCCTGGCCTGTTTCGGTGATCCTGGTCTGGACGCCGCCCGCGAGGTGTCGTCCGCGCCGGTGATCGGCATCGCGGAAGCCGCCATGCACGCGGCGTCGCTACTCGGCCGGGGGTTCTCCGTCGTCACCACATTGGGCCGCACCATCGGCCGGGCCGAGGAGTTGGTCGACCGCTACGGCATGTCCAAGGTCTGCCGTGGAATCCACGCCTGTGAGATCCCGGTGCTCGAACTGGAGTCCAACCCCGACACCGCCGCCATCCTCATCGAGGCGTGTCGGTCGGCAGCCGAAGAAGACGGGTCCGACGCGATCGTCCTCGGGTGTGCCGGCATGGCCGATCTCGCCCAACTGATCAGCGAGAAGATCGGTGTGCCGGTGATCGACGGCGTGGCCGCCGGGACGCTGCTGCTGCAGTCGCTGGTGACGATGCGGGTGCGTCCCAACGCCACGGGTGAACTGGCTTCCCCGCCGGCAAAGACCTACACCGGGATTCTCTCGCCGTTCGGATCCTGACGGATCGGTCGCGATTCAGCCGACCTGTCTGGTCTGGTCCCCGTCGGTCCAGGCGGCGGTATCACCGGTGATCCCCCGCAAGATGCTCGTGATGCGATCGGTGACCCGCCCCGGGGTTTCGTCGGCGAGGCCCGGCAACGTGTTGAGGATGGCCGCAAAGATCGCCGCATTCTCGTCCACGCCCTGCTCGTCCATGACTGCGCGGTACGCCGCGATGGTGGTGTTGAGGCGGCCGTAGGTGACGAACTCATCGCCGAACTCGGCGGCGACGCGGGCCGGTCGCGTGGCAGCGACTCGGGCCACCACTGCTGCAACCGGGATACCCGCATCTACAGGGCGCCCCGGCGCCGGGATCATATCGTTCACGATGATCTGCCTTTGGTATCTGCTCAACGCACAGTGCGCTGTTCATTAATGGTGCTATGTGTACAGCAACCTGACAGGCCCTGTCTGTAGGAAATCCACAAGATTTCTTATGACTTGCATCACTGCAGGTCAGGGGGTGTTTATAGGTAAATTTTGGATCACAAATAGGTGACCTTCACAGTCATTTCTGTGACGCGGGCCGCCTCCCGGCGCCGACGGATCGGTTCAGGTCGGCATCGGGCACACACTGGCTGCCGCCACACCCCGCCGTCCGACCCGACTGACCATCCTCGTGTGAATCGCGTCACACTCATCATGATCCGAGAGTCCAGCGGAGATGTGAATTGCGTTTCAGAGATCCCGGTAGTTGCAGGTTAATAGACCGTCGACCCAATGCGGGGCCAATCAAGGCACGGCTTGGCGCGATTGAGAGCCGACCAAAGTGGACGTAAGTCAGACTGCGTCCAAATCCGCTGCTTTACGATAGTTACCATGGCTAACCCAACACTGTCCGTCGTGATTCCCGCATATAACGAGGTGGACTCCATCGGATTCCTCTTGGAATCATTGGCTTCGGAGTTGGACGAAATCGAAGAGATCATCGTCGTCGACAACGGATCCACCGACGGAACACAAGAGATCGTGGCCGGTTTCACGGAATCGATTCCCCAACTGCGAATGGTCGACGAAGATCGACGGGGTGTCATCGCGGCCCGCAATGCCGGATTTTACCTCGCCAAAGGTGACATCATCGGACGCCTGGATGCCGACGCACGAGCAAAACCCGGGTGGGCAAGTGCGGTCCGCGACTTCTTCGGGAAGGCCGAACAATCAATCGGCGCAGGTACCGGCTTTTTCGATCAGTACGACATGCCCCTACAGTGGTTCCACAAAGCGATGCTCAAGTTCGGCCATCGCCAAGTTGAAAAAGAGGGGGGCGACATTCCGACACTTTTCGGAGCCAATATGGCGATCCGAAAAGAAACGTGGGATGAAATTCAGCCCAATTTGCTTGAACGCGATGGAATTCTCGACGATCTGGATATTACATTGTGCATGTCGGATATCGGTCAACGGGCGGTCATGATTCCGGGGATGGAAATCAGTGCTTCAGGGCGGCGGATGCTGTCCAGCGTAGAAAACTACCGCACCTTCACCGAATATATGCCTGCCACGTTCGAAGCCCGCGGCATGCATGACGAGGCCAAGAAATCGTGGGGCCAAGTTCGCATGATGCGTATCATTCATCGAATCTTCTGGCTACCGACACGCTGCTGGAACCCCGAGACCGGCAAATATTCGCTTCGTCAGCTTGTATCCGATCGCGTCGAACGCGTGCTCCCCTACGAAACGAAGTCCTGACCGATCGACAGATTCGCCAAAGCGGCCCGATGAAAGGTACCGTCAAATGTAGGCGGGGGCCACTTCAGTCACATCTGTAACGGGGGAGTCCGGTTTGTTGCGCAGTTCATCCAGTCGTTTGCTATCCGGTGGACTGCTCGCAGCGTTGCTGCTCGGGCTGATCGCTCTGATTCCGCCCGCAGCCCACGGTGCTCCCGCTCCGAACGAGGCGCCAGCAGGGGCGAACGACTGGTCCTGTCGGCCTGGCGAGGCACACCCGCGCCCGGTTGTCTTGGTGCACGGGACGTGGGCGGACATGGCCACCACATGGAAGTCGCTGTCGCCCGCTCTCAAGGAGCAGGGATATTGCGTCTTCGCTCTGAACTACGGAACCAGCGATCCACAGACCGGTCAGAATCTGCTCGACCTCGTCGGCGGAAACTCGATCGAGCGATCCGCGGCCACCCTGGCCGAGTTCGTGTCGAAGGTAAAGTCGGCGACAGGTGCCGGACAGGTCGACATCGTCGGTCACTCCCAGGGTGCTCTCGTGTCCCGCCAGTACCTGAAGTTCAACGGTGGTACCAACACCGCCAATCCAGCTCGCAACCAGGTGAATACGCTTGTGAGTCTTGCCGGTACGAACCATGGCACGACCTTCAACTTCAATCAGGAGATCGGAGCGATCGCCCAGCTCCTCGGCGTTCCCGTCGTCAAACTCGCTGCGACCACAGTCGGACCCTCGTACGTCCAGCAGATGGTGGGATCCCACTTCTTGACGAAGCTGAACGCCGGCGGCGACACGATGCCGAGCGTCGACTACGTCGCGATCGGTACCAAGAACGACCTGATGGTCACTCCGCCTGAACGCACATTCTTGAAGGCCGGCCCGGGCGCCACCGTCCAGAATGTCTGGGTGCAGGATGGCTGTTCGGCCGCCGTCGTCGATCATGGAGCGGTCACAAGCAGTCCCCGGTCTGTCTGGCTCACCTTGAACGCTCTGGATCCTGCGTACGGGGCCGCTCACGAGGCACCTTGTCCGTGATCACCGTCGCCGCCTCCTCATAGAGACGACACAACAAACACCGCCCCATCGGACCACTTCGATGGGGCGGTGTTGCGTTGTGTGGTCTTCTCTTCAGGTGCCGATCAACGCGTGCCGCGGAGAGCCAGCGCCCTGAGCGCCATCAACCAATGCTCGGTGAGTTCTTCCAGGTCGTCGGCCTCGATCGCGTCAGCAACGTAGCTGATGAAGACTCGAACAACCCGCCCCTGGGCTGTATCTATCGCCATCGATTGGATGTCGATCTCCGCCTGTGCCGGCATCCGGTTGCCGCGTTCGACGACCTCTGGCTCGGTCCCGCCGAGCTCAGGACCGTTGACGTCCGGGAACCAAGGTGCCGATGCCACTTCATCCGGGACGTCACCGCCCGGCACGGTACCGATGTAGTTGAACACGATCTGAGGCTCAGGGAAGGCGGCCAGGGCCGCGGACGATACCGGGTCGAGGTACCGCAACATCCCGTAACCGATCCCACGATCTGGCTGCGACACCATCGCCGTCTTCGTTCGTTCCAGCAATTGCCGTGCGACCTCCGGTGAATCAAAGAGACCTCCGATCCCCACGCCATTCAGATCGATACGGGCGGGGAACATCGTGGTGAACCAGCCGACGGTCCTCGACAGATCCGAACCCGGGACGACGACCTCCTGACGGCCATGACCTTCGAGCGTGAGCAGCGCATCCGAAGATGTATATCCACGATCTCGGCGCCAGCCGACGACTGCCGCCGCCAATCCGGCCACCAGGAGATCAGCGGCGGTCACGTCGGATCCGGCCGAGGACATCAGTGGTTCGACTATGTCTGCGGGGATCTCGAGCGATACCCGGCCCAGCAGGTCCGTCCTATCGTGCGCAGGATCGAGACGCCGCGAACCCAGGTCCGGATCCGGCCCGGCCAGGATCGACGTCCAGTAGGCCAGTTCACCCCGGCGCGGTTCGACTTCGGCGTACTGGCCGACGATCCAGTCCCGCCAAGACGTTCCGGCCGCGGGCAGATCGATGGGGCCGCCTTCAGTCGCCTGCGCACCGGCTACGGCGATGTCCGCGACGAGAATCCGCCACGAGACCGCATCGACCACCAGATGGTGCGCGATGAACAGCAGTCTTCCCTGCCGGTCCGGCCCCGCATCGAGCCAGACGAGTTGCAGCATGACGCCTGCGCCCGTATCGAGCCGACCCATCCCCTCGAACAGCGCATCCTGCAGTGCAGGTCGATACCCGGGTAGCCCCGGCAGTTGATCTGCGGACAAGGACACCCTTTGCAGCAGAGATCGCACGTCGACCGACCCGCGCGGTCCGATGATCAGCGAGCGCGTGTCCGGATCGAGTCTCGATCGGAAGACGTCGTGCACATCGACGATCGCGCCGACGGTGTCCACGATGTGCTCCTCGGTCACGGCCACCGGGAGGTTGACGACCATCGGCATCACGAACCGACTGTGGTCACCACCGCGCTCGAGCATCTTCACAGCCACCGGACTCAACGGAACCACTTCCACCGCTTCAGTTCCCGCCGCAATCGGGGTGCCCGTAGCCGGAGGGCGAGAAGAGTCGGTGGTGAGCGCGGCGAGTGCTGCAACGGTGCGTTGTTCCACAACGTCTCGCGCAGTGAAGTGCAACCCCTCGGCCCGTGCACGACTCACCAACTGCATGGCCAAAATGCTGTCGCCACCCACCTCGAAGAACGAAGCGTCGGCACCAACCGGTTCTGATCCCACCAAATCGCCGACGATTCGGGCGATGATCTCTTCGTTTCGTGTTGCTGGTGCACGATCGTTCGATGCTTCGGAGTCCGGAACCGGCAGCTCACGGCGCGCGATCTTCCCTGACCGACTGCGCGGGAACTCGTCCAGCACGACGATGATTTCCGGCACCATGTATGGGGCCAGGACACGAACGGCATAGTCACGCAGCACCTGGAGATCGACTCCCGAACCGGTGACATAACCGACGAGCTGTTGCCTCGAGTCCTCACCATGCACGACAACTGCCGCTTGAGTAACCGATTCGTGGTCGGCGAGTACGGTCTCGACTTCCTCGAGTTCGATTCGCAGACCGCGGACCTTCACCTGGAAGTCCGTGCGTCCGAGGTATTCGAGTTCCCCGTCGGGCAGCCGTCGCACCCGATCTCCGGTCCGATACATCAGCGAACCGGACGGACCGAACACATTGGGTACAAATCTCTCGGACGTGAGATCCGGACGTCCGAGATATCCGCGAGCAAGCTGGTCGCCCGAGAGATATAGTTCGCCGGTCGCGCCGACGACGCAGGGGCGTAGCCAGCGGTCGAGCACCCAGGCGCTCGTGTTCCACACCGGTCGGCCGATCGGGACCGCGCCCGAATCCGCGTCACCCTCCGACACCTGACGCCCGTCCACGACGAGTCGGGAGGTCGCATCGACGGTCACCTCGGTGGGGCCGTATAGATTCACCACCTGGGCACCGGCAGCTGCCGCGACCTCGCCGGCCAGCGACGTCGGAAGTGCCTCACCGCCACTGAAGACAAGTCGGAGCGACGCGATGGAGTTCGACTGCGCCGCGTCGATGAACACCGCGAGTACTGACGGGACGAACTGCACGATCGTGACGCTGTTCTGTGACACGAGCGACACGAGCTCATCCGCGTCTCGATGCGCATCGGGACCCGCGATGACGGTTCGTGCACCGACCAGTGCCGGCGCGAACATCTCCCACACCGATGCGTCGAAGGTGAACGGGGTTTTGAGCAGTACGACATCATCGGGCCCGAACCCATGCTCTTCGGCCATCCACAGCACTTGGTTCACCAACGCACGCTGGGTGATCTGCACACCCTTGGGCCGACCGGTCGACCCCGATGTGAACAAGACGTAGGCGAGCGAGTCGGCGTGAACCCGTCCACGCAGTTCCGATTCCCGTAACGGACCTTCTTCGACCGATTGGAGGTCGGGCAGCGTTAAATCGACACAGGTCACCCCGACCAGCAGTGTCCGCAACCGATGGACGCGCGGTCGGTCGGCGACTACCAGGGCCACGTGCGCGTCGTTCACGATTGCCTGGAGGCGGTCATCGGGTGCGTCGACGTCGAGCGGCAGATACGCGCCGCCCGCCTTCAGGATCCCGTACAAGTGGGCAACCTGTTCGAGGCTCCTGGACATCGCCACCGCGACGATCGCGTCTGGACGCACTCCGCGGGCCAACAGGGAACGTGCGCGCTTGTTCGTCAGCGCGTCGAACTCGGCGAAGGTCAGCGTCTGCTCGCCGTCCTGGAATGCGATCGCATTCGGGGTCGCCGACACCTGGTCGGAGAACAGTTGCACAGCCGTGCGATCGGGAACGTTCTTCGAGGTCGCATTCCAGTTCTCGACCTGTGTTCGAAGTTCTTCTCGGTCGACCAGATCCAGCTCGCGAACCGGAGTCCAGCTTGCGGAAGCGAAGGTCTCCAAGACGTGAATCATTCTCTTAGCCAAAAGATCTGCGCGCTCATGCGCCACCGAGTCCGGCAGATACTTCAGCCGTAGTGCCAGTTCGGGTTCCGACTGGGCCAGGAGCGTAGCCGGATAGTGCGAGGCGTCGTTGATCTCCGCCCCGGCGACCGACATGCCATTGATGTCCGTCTGCGAGCCGAGCCGGTCACGGTCGACCGGGTACGACTCGAAGACCGTCAGCGTGTCGAAGAGGACCGGTAGTCCAACCGACCGCTGAATGGTCGGCAGCCCCACGTGGTGTGCGTCGAGAAGTCCGGCTTGTTCCGACTGAATTCGCTCCAGCAGACCGATCACCGTCTCGTCCTGGTCGAGTGTGATCCGGACCGGGATCGTATTGATGAACAAGCCCAGAATCGACTCGACTCCGGCGATCTCGGGTGGGCGGCCGGAGACCGTCGCACCGAAGACCACGTCGTCGCGTCCCAACGACTTCGCCAGGACCACACCCCAGGCGGCCTGCACGAGGGTGTTCATCGTGACACCGCGGTCGCGGGACAGGTCCGCCAGACCTTCAGCGGTCCGCTGATCGACGACGATGTCCAGCTCGGTCGGAATCGACTCCTGGCCAGTCCCGGTGGTCTGTTCTGCCAACAGTGTCGAGGATTCGAGACCATCGAGGGTCTTCCGCCAGGACGCAATGGCCGCAACCGAATCCAGGTTGTGGAGCCACGCGAGGAAGTCGCGGTACGACCGCGTCCTCGGTAGATAGCTGTCGTCGCCGCCCGTTGCGTACAAGGTGAAGAGCTGTTCCAGCAGCAGCGGTCCCGACCAGCCGTCGAGCACGATGTGGTGGTTGGTCACCGACATCCGGTATCGTGCCTGCCCCGATTCGTCCTCACCGAGGCGTAACAGCAGGAACCGCATGAGCGGTGGTGCCGCCATATCGAATCGATCGCTGCGATGAGCTCGCAGCAAGTCATCCACCGCATGGTCGGCGGCTTCGGGATCCGAACGGTATTCCTCGACGAGATCAACAACCTGCCAGGGGGTCTCGACGTCAGCCGCGATCACCTGTATCGCGGAACCGTCGACGACGTGGCGGAACCCGGCCCTCAAGTTCGGGTTCCGCGCGATCAACGTTGTCGCCGCGGCTCGCATCCGTTCCTCATCGACCGCACCGCGAAGTTCCAGGATCACCTGGGCGGTGTAGACGTCCAAGGTCTGACCACCGGCGATCTCGGCGTGGAACAGCATTCCGGTCTGCAGAGGGGACAGCGGCCAGATGTCCTCGACGACGTCGTGATCTTTTTCGATCGCCTCGATCTCGTGCTGCGCGATGCTGACCAACGGCAAGTCCGACGGCGTCAAACCGCCGACGTCGATTTGCCGGTCGTGCAGCGCCAGAGCACCGGCGGCCTCGGCCCAGAGGTCGGCGAGCTCACCGATCTCCTCTGCCGTGAAAATCCCACTCGCATAGGCGAACGACGCCGACAAGCGGGGCCCCTCAGCGTGGTCCGTGGTGATCGCGTTGACTGTGAGCGCTGCAGGAACAACCATTCCGGGATCCTGGGCACCACCCAATTCGCCACCGTCGGAAGCCGGTTGCCATCCGAATTCGACATCCGTGGCCCCAGAACCGGCCGAGACCCGTCCCAAGTAGTTGAACCCGATCTGCGGTTCACCGAGGTCTTCCAACATCCGGGCCGACTCCGCGGCGCAGTGGCGAAGCAATCCGAAACCGATACCGTTGTTCGGCACCGCATTCAGTTGTTCCTTGATCGCCTTGAAGGCCCGCCCAGCGTCATGGCCGCCAGCGAGTGCATCGTCGACGTCGATTCCGGAAAGATCCAAAGCGACGGGGTACACCGAGGTGAACCACCCAACAGTCCGCGACAGATCAGAGCCACCGACCGCCTCTTCATCACGTCCGTGTCCTTCGAGATCGATGAGAACGGTGTCCGAGTGCTGCGATCGGCGCGTCCGCCACTGACGAACAGCGAGCGCGAGCGCGGTCAGCAACGCACCGTTGACCCCGCCTCGGTAGGTGGCGCTGATCCCGGTGAGCATCGACTCGGTCACGTCCACCGGGAACTCGATCTGCAGTCGCCTGATCGTGCCTGCGACATCCAGATCCGGGTCGACCCGTCGCGCACCGAGTACGGGGTCGTCGACGGAGAGAACGCTTGACCAGTAGCCGATTTCGCTGTCACGTTCGTTCGCTGTTGCCACCAGCGCCGTCGACCAAGTTCGTAGCGACGTACCCACCGGGGGGAGCTGCGGCGAACCGCCGTTCTCGCTTTGCGCCCACGCGATGGCGAGATCCGGCAGCAGGATGCGCCACGACACGCCGTCCATGACGAGGTGGTGGATCAGCACGTAGAGCCGTCCGGTGACGCCGTCCGGGGCCGTCGCCGCCGGGTCGAACCACACGACCTGCACCATCGTGCCCGCCGACGGGTCGAGCCGATCGATGGCAGCGCGGCTCGCCTCGGCCACAACGGTTTCGAACTCCGGTGTACCCGGACGCACGGTGAACTCGACTCGGGTCAGCACCGACTGCGGATGCACCGAGTCTGCGGCCGGCACCTCAAGGTGGCTTCCTCCGGCATCGAGGACCAGGCGGGCTCGCAGCGCGTCGTGGCGCTCGAGGACCGCGCCCAGTGCGGTGAGCAGCCGGTCATGCCCCGGTTCGGGGGGCAGGGTCAGGAAGGTCGCCTGAGAGAACTGGCGGTAATTGACGCGGGTGTCCACCAGCCAGCGCATGATCGGGGTCAGCGGTGACGTCCCCACTCCCCCGCCCGAAAGCTCTTCCAGCGACTTCGATTCAGCGTCCGCTTCCCAGCTCGCCACCTGGGCCAGTTCGGCGACGGTCCGCCGATCGAAGACGTCCCGGGGCGAGAAGACTATTCCTCTTTCGCGAGCCCGTGAGACGAGCTGGATCGACACGATCGAGTCACCACCGAGCGCGAAGAACGAATCGTCGACGCCGATCCGTTCCGCGCCCAAGACGTCGGCGAACAAGCTCGCAAGAGCCTTCTCCATATCGGACAACGGCGCCCGGTAACCATCCGAGGCACCGACGAAGACCGGTTCCGGCAACGCCCTTCGGTCGAGCTTTCCAGCTGGGGTGAGCGGCAGCGCGTCGAGAACCGTGATCGACGTCGGCACCATGTGCGCCGGCAGACGCTCCGCCAGGCGGGCCGCGACCTCGGTCACCTGGACGCTGCGTCCGGGGTGCGGGTAGACGTATGCGACGAGAACCGTCTGGCCCGTATGCGGATGTTTGTGCCCGAGCGTCACCGCATAGTCGATGTCTGCATGCTCTCCGAGGGCGGCGTCGATCTCTCCGAGTTCGATCCGGAAGCCGCGCACCTTCACCTGATGGTCGCTGCGGCCGCCGAATTCGAGTACGAGTTTGCCCGCGCCGGTCCGGACCCAACGAACCACGTCGCCCGTGCGGTACATCCGGCTGCCCGGTTCACCGTAGGGGTTCGCCACAAAACGTTCAGACGTCAGGTCCGGCCTCTTGATGTACCCACGCGCAAGCGCAGGCCCGGAGATGTACAACTCGCCGGCAACTCCGGGTGGAACCGGCTGTAGCCGAGCATCCGCGACCAGGGCTCGCAGACCTACGATCGGACCACCGATCGACACTGCCGCATCGACATCGAGCTCGTCCGACGCCGTCGACACGATCGTCGCCTCGGTCGGGCCGTAGAGGTTGAACATCTCGCGTCCGGCAGACCAGCGGCGCATCAGTTCCGGCGGGCAGACGTCACCTCCGACACTGATCACCCGTAGATCGGGCAACCCGTCTGCCGGTACCGTCGCGAGCGCTGCCGGTGTGACGAACGCGTGCGTCACCTTGTTGTCGGCCAACAGTCGCGCCAGCTCGCCGCCACCGAACATCGCCGGCGGAGCGATGACCTGGGTCGAGGCGGCACTCACCACCATCAGGATCTCGAGAATCGAGGCGTCGAAACTCGGCGACGCGAAGTGGAGAACTCGAGCCCCGCTCGTCAGATCGAAGCGGGTCTCCAACTCGCTCACCAGATCTGCCAGCCCGCGGTGCGTTGTGCCGACCCCCTTCGGCCTGCCGGTCGATCCGGAGGTGAAGATGACATACGCCAGGTCGTCGAGGCGCGCGGCCTCACGCACCGGCGAGACAAGACCGGACGCGTCGTGATCGCCTATCCGAGCGGCGCCACCCCGCGCGATACGGACCGCATCGTTCGTCAGTGAAATCCACTTGGTCACCTGCGGCAGCCTGTCGATCACTTCGGTCGTGGTCAGACCGATCGCGACGTCGGCGTCCGAGATCATGTTCTCGATCCGCTCGAACGGGTAGCTGGGATCGATCGGGAGGACTGCGCCGCCGGACTTCACGATTGCCCAGAATCCGACCATCGAGTCGATGGACCGGCCGATCGCAAGCGCGACCGGGACACCGGGTCGAACACCGCGCTCCACCAACGCCTCGGCGTAGATCCCGGCGCGTCGATTCAATTCGGCGTAGGTCACCTTCTCGCCGGATGCCAAGAGCGCAACGCCGTCCGGATTGGTCTCCACCGCGCGGGCGAATATGTCCGCCAACGAACGGGGCGCAACCTCGGGGCGACCACGGACCGGCGACAACTCCTCGTGTTCGCGCGGCGAGAGCAGTTCGATGTCCCCGACGGGCCTTTCCACGTCCTGGGTGACCGCACGCAGGATCGCCAGGAAACGATCGGCGAGTCCGGCGATGGTCTCGGCGTCGAAGAGTGCAGTCGCATAGGTGAACACCGCGGTGAGACCGTCGCCACCCCTGAGGCCCACTGCATCAGCCAGGGTGAGTTGGAGATCGAACTTCGTCGTCTCGGTGTCGGACTCCAGACCGGAGATGCGAAGGCCGGGTAGTTCCAGATCCGCTCGCTCATTGTTCTGGAAGGCGAGAACCACCTGGAACAGCGGTGAATACGATGTTTCCCGCTCCGGAGCAAGGTGCTCGACCAAACGCTCGAACGGCACCTCGGTGTGCGTGAACGCCGCGATGTCCGTCGACCGGGTGCGCGCCAACAGGTCTGCAAAGGATTCGTCGGGCCTGACCTGGACGCGCAGGACCAGGGTGTTGACGAACATGCCGATGAGATCGTCCAGGTCGGCCTCGCCACGTCCGGCGATGGCCGTACCGATCGCGATGTCGTCCGTGGTACCCGACCTGGCGAGCAGAATTGCGAGCGCGGCGTGGCACACCATGAACATCGTCGCCCGGTTGTTCCCGGCGACCCGCTGCAGTTCGGTGCGCAGGTCGGCATCGATCGCGAACTCATACGACGCGCCCGCTGTCGTCTGCACCGGAGGACGTGGACGGTCCAGAGGCAGGTCGATCACATCGGGCAAACCATCGAGTTGTTCGGTCCAGAAGTCGATTTGACGCGCAGCAAGTGACTCGGGGTCTTGTTCGTCCCCGAGGACCTCGCGCTGCCACAAGGCGTAGTCCGCATACTGCAACGGCAACGGTGACCAGTTCGGTTCACCACCGGAAGTTCGTGCGGTGTACGCGACCATGATGTCGCGCGCAAGCGGAGAGACCGACGAGCCGTCGGCGCTGATGTGGTGGATCACCATGACGAGCACGTGTTCGCCCGGCGATCGCCGTACCAGCGCGATGCGCACGGGTATCTCGGCGGTGACATCGAACCCGGTACCGACCATCTCGGAGAGCAGGCGATACAGGTGGGCGTCGTCATCGACATCGAGCGTCGCGAGGGACAATACGCCGTCCGGGAGTTCCTCCGCTTCGGAGATCAATTGTCGCGGACCGTCACCGTCATCGGGATACCGGGTCCGCAAGATCTCGTGCCTGCCGATGACGTCGGTGACCGCGTCCCGCAGGGCTGCGACGTCGAGCTCACCGGACATCGCAATGATCGCCGGGATGTTGTACGCCGGCGACGCCGGATCGAATTGGTTGATGAACCACATGCGAGTCTGCGCCGGCGACAGTGGCAACCGATCAGGGCGTTGCCCGGCGACCAGAGCGGGCCGCCGGTTCCGGCCGTCGGCCTGTTCGGCGAGCAGGGCCAGACCGGCCACTGTCGGCTCGATGAAGAGATCCCGAACGGCCAGGTCCGAGCCCATCGCGGAGTTGATCTGCGCGACAACCCTTGTCGCCGAAAGCGAGTTCCCACCCAGTGTGAAGAAGCTGTCGTGGATCCCCACCCTGGTCACGCCGACGGTGTCGGCGAAAATACCCGCGACGATTTCTTCGACTGGCGTTCCGGGAGGCTGATAATTGTCGGATCCGGCAAACACCGGCTCGGGCAACTGTTTACGATCCAACTTTCCGTTGATGTTCAGCGGCAGCTCGTCGATCGGCACGATCAGTGTCGGAACCATATATGCGGGAAGTTCAGTCGCCGCCTCGGCCAGCAGCGCACGCATGTCGACCGTGACACCTTCGGCCGCAACGAGATACGCGACCAGTTGATCTCCCACATGCTGATCGTTGTGTACAGCGACGACCGCCGACTCGACCTGCGCCGAGGAGCTCAGAACCCGCTCGATCTCACCCAGTTCGATCCTGAACCCGCGGACTTTCACCTGGAAGTCGCTCCGACCGACATAGACCAGGGTCGGATGCGCGCTGGGTTCGGACACACTCCAGCGCACCAGGTCACCCGTGCGATACATCCGTGTCGATTGCCCGGCAAACGGGTTCGCCACAAACCGCTCCGATGACAGGTCCGGTCGACCCAGGTAACCGCGTGCCAATTGGGCACCGCCGAGGTACAACTCACCCGTCACCCCGTCGGGAACCGGGTGGAGCCTGCCGTCGAGGACGTAGACCTGGTTGTTCCACTCCGGACGACCGATCGGCACAGCGGCACCGACCTTCGCGGGAACCGTTTGGTGAGTGACGCTGACGGCCGCTTCCGTAGGGCCGTAGAGGTTGTGAAGGACCGCCGGTGCATCAATCGTGAGCTGCCGGAATCTGCTGACCACCTCAGGTGTCAACGCCTCACCGATGCAGAGGACATGCCGAAGCGAGGACAGTTGTTCCGCCTCGGCATCCTGCAGGAAGGCACCCAACAGGGACGGCACGAACGTGACCGCAGTGACGTTGTGGCGTTCGATCAGTCGCGCCAAGTACACCGGATCTCGATGACCCTGGGGCGCTGCGAGCACAAGGCGCGCACCGGACACGGCTGCCCACCAGAACTCCCACACCGACAGGTCGAACGTCGCCTGTGTGCGCAGGAGCAGGGCGTCGTCGATGCCCAGACGGAACTCCGCTGCAATCCAGTTGAGTTGGTTGATGATCGCGCCGTGCGAGACCGCCACACCCTTGGGTCGTCCAGTCGAACCCGAGGTGTAGATGATGTACGCGGTGTTCTCCGGCCGCAGCGGTCCACGACGTTCTCGATCGGTGACCGGCCCGGAGTCGATCCCACCCAGGTCGAGCGTCGAGACGTCCAGGATCGCAGAGTGTTCCGGCAGTCCTGCCGGGCGCTCACCGGTGATCAGCACCAGTACCGGAGCGGCGCTGTCGACGATGAAGGCGCTTCGCTCACGCGGGTGGTCCGGGTCGATCGGAAGGTACGTGCCACCAGCAACGGTCACCGCGTACATCCCGACCACGAGGTCTACCGACCGCGGCATGGCGAGACCGACTACCGTCTCTGGTCCTACGCCGCGTCCGATCAGGGTCCTTGCCAGAGAGTTGACCCGCGCGCCGAGCTGACCATACGTCAGCTGCATGCCGTCGTCGGTTTCCAATGCGATGTCGTCAGCGTTCTCCCGCAACGACATCGACAGATGATCCGCCAGTGTGCCGGGTGCCAGTACGACCCCGGTGTGATTTCGTCCGCGGACCAGTTCACGTGTGGTCCGAGCGTCGAGCACCGGCAGATCGCCGACGGCGTGGAGCGGAGCCGCGACGATCTCTCGCATGAGAGTGAGGAATCGGTCTGCGAAAGCGGCAACCGTCGCGGCGTCGAAGAGGTCGTCGGCGTAGGTGAAGACCGCGTCCAGTCCGGCGGGCTCGCCGGCGTCGTCATAGTTGTCGGACAGGATCAGGTGGAGATCGAACTGGGCGACTCCCTCGGGAAGATCGACCGGCGCGATCGTGAGTCCGGGCAATTCCAGGCTCGCGCGGTCGATGTTCTGGAACGACAGACCCACCTGGAAGATCGGGTGTCGCGCGGTCGAGCGAACAGGATTGAGCACCTCGACCAACCGCTCGAACGGCACGTCAGCGTTCGAGAACGCTTCTGCATCCCGGTCGCGGAGGTCGTCGAGCAGCGAGCCGAAACCGCGTCCGGGATCGACATCGGCGCGCAACGCGAGCGTGTTGACGAACATGCCGATGACGCCTTCGACTTCGCTTTCCACCCGACCGCTGACGGGCGTACCGACTGTTATGTCCCGGTCACCGCTCAGCCGCGACAGCAGCAACGCGAATGCGCCGTGGAAGGCCATGAACGAACTGGCCCCGCGGGACCGCGCCAACTTCGCCAGACCCTGGTGGACGTCGGCGGGAATCACGAAGTCGAACTGCCGGCCTCGAAGTGACTGCGTCGGCGGGCGTGGTCGGTCGGCGGGTAGCTCGAGCTGATCTGGAATTCCTGCAAGATTCCGCTTCCAGAAGTCGACCTGGGTCGCCAGAACACTGGTGGGGTCGGCCTCGTCGCCGAGCAGCTCCCGCTGCCATATCGAGTAATCGGCGTATTGCACCGTCAGGGGCGCCCACTCGGGCGCTGAGCCGAGCGCCCGCGCGGCGTACGCGGTGGCGAGATCTCCCACGAAGGGCACCATCGACTGGCCGTCTGCGGCAACATGGTGCACGACCATCGCCAGGACACGTGTCACCGCATCGATCTCGACCAGCGCAATCCGCACCGGTGGCGTGACCGTCACGTCGAAGCCCTGTGCGACGAATCTCCCAAGTACCTCCGGGATGTCCTCTGCCGTTGCCAGGTACCTCTCGACTGTCGGAAGGGCATCCTCGGCGGGCAGTATCACCTGGTGCGGTCCAGCAAGCGAATCGGGATAGATGGTGCGTAGCGACTCGTGCCGGTTCACCACATCGGCGATCGCCGATTCGAGTGCCGCGATGTCGAGTTCACCCGCGAGTGTGACGGCGGCGGGGATGTTATAGGCCACGGACTCCGGATCGAAGCGGTTCAGGAACCACATCCGGGTCTGCGCAAGCGACAACGGAATCTGCACGGGTCGCGGTCGGGCGACCAGCGGTGGGCGGGCGGCACGGACACCGGTGGCCGCAGTGAGTCGGGCGGCGAGTTCGGCGACGGTCGGCGCTGCGAACAGCTCTCGGACACCGATCTTGCTGCCGAGCGCGGCACCCGCCCGCCCGACGACCTTGGTGGCGCTGAGCGAGTTACCGCCGAGATCGAAGAAGCTTTCGTCGACACTCACCTCTTCGACACCCAGTACATCTGCGAAGACATCAGCCAGCGTCGACTCCAATTGGCTGCTCGGGGCTCGGAAGACCCGGTCCCCTACCTCGAACACCGGCGCCGGCAAGGCGCGGCGGTCGAGTTTGCCGATCGGCGTGAGTGGTATCGAGTCGATCACCATGACCACGGACGGAATCATGTGCTGCGGAAGATGCTCTCCCACAGAGCGTTTGAGTTCATCTTCGTCGATCGTAGTACCGGGCTTGGCCAGGATGTACGAGACGAGCACCGTGTCACCGCCCGGACCGGGGGCGCCGGTCGTCACGGCGAAGTCGACGGCTGAATGTTTGTCGAGGAGCCTGTCGATCTCGCCGAGTTCGACGCGGAAGCCACGGACCTTCACCTGGAAGTCGCTACGCCCGATGTACTCGAGCGAGTTCGGGGCGATGTCGGTGTCGACGCTGTACCGGACCAGGTCACCGGTGCGGTAGAGCCGCGATCCCGCCGCTCCATAAGGATCGGGGATGAAACGCTCTGCCGTCGTGCCGGGACGGTCGTGATAGCCACGGGCGACACCTGGTCCGGCCACGTAGAGTTCGCCCACAACGCCGCGCGGGACCACCCGCAACCGCGAGTCGAGGATGCGTGTGGTGACGCCTCGAAGCGGCGAACCGATCGTGACGCGCGCGCCGGCATCGAGAGGCGGCGTGATCGTGACGATGACCGTTGTCTCGGTGGGGCCGTACGCATTTCGGAGCGCACCAGTCCAACGTTCTGTGAGTTCGGGCGGGCAGACGTCGCCACCCACGACGACCGAATGCACCGATTCGAGTCCAGTGGGATCTACGGTCATCAACGCGGTCGGCGTCATGACGACGTTGGTGATCTGCTCTTCGGCGATCAACTCGGCCAACTCATCACCGCCGAAGACATCCTGCGGGGAGACGACGAGCGTGGCGCCGGCACTGAACGCAGCCAACAACTCGCCGACAGAGGTATCGAAGCTCGGCGATGCCACATGCAGGAAGCGCGAGTCCGTACTGACGTCGTAGTGCTCGCGCACATCCCTCGCGAGGTTGGCCAGACCGCGGTGGGTCACCACCACCGCCTTTGGCTTTCCTGTCGAACCAGAGGTGTAGATGAAGTAGGCCGACGATTCGGGATGCACCGGAGCACGTCGGTCGGCATCCGACACCGGAGTGTCCTCTTCCTCGGAGGACGCGGCATCGAGATCGTGGAGGTCGTGCCAGTGGCCGTCGGCGGGCAGTTCCGCGCTGTCTGCCGACACCGTCACACCGAAGATCGAACTGGAGTCCTCGAGCATCTCCACGATGCGTTCACGGGGGTAGTCCACATTGATCGGCAGGTAGGCGGCGCCGGTCTTCGCGATCGCCCAGGTTCCGATGATCGACGCCTTCGAACGACGGATACCCAGAGCGACAACCGTTTCCGGTCCGGCGCCGAGGGCGATCAGTCGACGAGCCATCCGGTTGGTCAGCCGGTCGAGCGCCGCGTATGTCAGGGTCTCGCCGCGGAACGAGACCGCGATCCCGTCGGGGTTGGCGACCACACCACGGGTCAGTAGTGCCGGCAGGCTCTCCGGGTCGAGCCCGGGCGCGCCGCTGACCTCGGTGAGCTGCACGAACTCGCCGGCCGACAGCATGTCGATGTCGCTCAGCAGGACTGCTGGGTCGTCGGCGACGGCCTCGAGAATTCGCACGAATCGATCGGCGAACTCACTGACGGACGACTCGTCGAACAGGTCGGTCGCGTAGGTGAGTAGTGCACTCAACGGAGCGCCCGGCGCATCGTTGTCGCCGATCGAGAGTTGCAGATCGAACTTGGCGACCTCGAAGTCTGCGACTACCGGCGACACCCGCAAACCCGGCAAGGACAATTCGGGCATCTCGTTGTTATCGAATGACAGCGCCACCTGGAACAACGGATGATGAGCCGTCGACCGAGGCACATCGAGTACCTCGACGAGTCGCTCGAACGGGATGTCCGCATGTGCCATCGCATCGATATCGGTTTCGCGAATCTGCGCGAGCAAGTCGACGAACCGGACTCCCGGGTCGACCTCGGCCCGTAGGACAACCGTGTTCACGAACATGCCGACCAGCGGATCGAGCGCCTGCTCGCCACGCCCCGCCACCGGGGTGCCGATCGCGATATCGGTTGCTCCGCTCAGCCTTTCGAGCAGGACGGCCAGACCCGCGTGCACCAACATGAACATGCTGACATCATGCGAACGCGCAACCTCCTGGAGCGATTCGCGGATCGCAGCGCTCACGGTGAAGCCGAAGCCCTCTCCTCGAAGCGACTGCGTTCCGGGACGCTGCCGGTCCGAGGGTAGCTCGACAGATTCCGGAAGACCGTCGAGACGTGACCGCCAGAACGCCACCTCGGATGCTGCCACCGACTCCGGATCACCCTCGTCGCCGAGCAATTCACGCTGCCACATCGAGTAATCGGCGTACTGGACGACCAGGGGTTGGTACTGGGGGGCGATGCCTGTCCGCCGCGCTTCGTAGGCCGTGACCAGGTCACCGAACAGCGGAGCCATCGAGGCACCGTCCGCAGAGATGTGGTGGGCAACGAGCATCAGGATGTGTTCGCTGTCGCTGATGCGTACCAGCACGATGCGCAGCGGGAACCCGGTCGTGACGTCGAATCCCGCCAGCGCGTGCTTCCGTAGTTCATCTGCGACTGCCTCCGGCTCGCGGCGTACCGTCACCTCTCGGTAGACGGCAGCCACGACATCGGCGACCGGGTGGATCAACTGATAAGGCCCGTCAGCGGTGTCCGGGAACGTCGTCCGAAGCGACTCATGACGTTCCGCGACATCGGCGATCGCCTGCCGCAGCGCCGTCGTGTCGAGTTCACCTGACAGCCGAAGTGGCAGCGGCAGGTTGTACGCCGGCGATGCGGTGTCGAACTGGTTGATGAACCACATGCGGGTCTGTGCGAGCGACAACGGGATTCGTTCCGGGCGTATTCGCGGTGTGAGCGCGGGCCGCGACAGCCCGGAGCCACCGGTTCGCGACGACGCGAGCTCGGCCAGTTCGGCGACACTCGGGTGATCGAACACATCGCGCACGCTGATGTCGATCCCGAGTGCTGCGGACACCCGGGCAGCCACCCTGGTCGCACCGAGTGATGTACCGCCGATGTCGAAGAAGGAATCGGTGGCGCCCACCCGCGTCGCCGCGGCGATGTCACCGAACACCTCGGCGACGGCCTGCTCTGCGGCGGTCCTGGGCTCGATGTGCTCGGCCCCTCCCCCAAACGATTCCGGGAGTGGTAGCGCGGTCCGGTCGAGCTTTCCGTTGACGGTCAGCGGAAGGGCCTCCAACAGGACCACCACGTCGGGAACCATATAGCTGGTCAGGAATCCGGCTGCCGCGGAGCGGATGTCTCCGACTTCGAGGTGGGCACCGATCTCCGGCACCACGTACGCGATCAGTCGATCGCCCGTGGCCAGGTCACGCTCGCCCGGCTTGTCCACCAGCGCCACCGCGGAGGCGACGCCGTCTATACGTAGGAGCGCGGCCTCGACTTCTCCCAGTTCCACGCGGAAGCCGCGCAACTGCACCTGGGAGTCACTGCGACCCAGGTATTCGAGTTCGCCACGCGAGTTCCATCGTGCAATGTCGCCGGACCGGTAGAGGCGCTCACCCGGCAGACCGAACGGGTCTGCGACGAACCGCGCGGCGGTCAGATCGGGGCGGGCGAGATAGCCGCGTCCCAGTTGTGCGCCCGACACGTAGAGGTCACCGGCCACTCCACTGGAGACAGGATGCAGACGGCTGTCGAGTACGTGCACGCGCAGACCCGGAATCGCGTCACCCACCACCGACGACGTTGCGCGGGCAGCGAACTCACGGTCGAGTCGGATCTTCGTCACGTGCACGGTCGTCTCGGTGATGCCGTACATGTTCACCAGTACCGGAGCGGTGTCGGGGTGTCGGGCGAACCACCGGTCGAGCTGTCCGAGGTCGAGCGCCTCGCCACCGAAGATCACATAACGCAGCGACAGTTCACCAGCGGACGGATCCGCGATCCGGTCGATCTCGGCGAACTGGTAGAAAGCCGAAGGGGTCTGGTTGAGAACCGTCACACGTTCGCGCACGAGCAGTTCCCGGAACTCTTGCGGCGAACGGGACATCACGTAGTCGACCATGACCAGCGCGCCACCGTAGAGCAGCGGGCCCCACAGCTCCCACACAGAGAAATCGAAGGCGTACGAATGAAACATCGTCCACACGTCGTTCTCGTCGAAACCGAACTCCGCCTGAGTGTTCCGGAACAAGGCGACGACCGTCTCATGAGCGATCACCACACCCTTGGGCCGCCCCGTGGAGCCGGAGGTGTAGATGACGTAGGCAACATTGGACGCGAGGACCCCGGGGCGCTCCGCCTCCGAGAACGGGGTGCCGTCAAGGGCCCGGAGCGAGTCCTTCGTCACTGCATCGTCGAGCACGACGCTGTCTGGTAGTTGAGCGGGCAGTGTGCCGCGGAGACCCTCCGACACGATCAACGCGACCGGTGCGGCATCGTCGAAGATGAACTGCAGCCGGTCGACCGGGTGGCTGGTGTCGATCGGCAGGTACCCGGCACCGGTCTTGAGGACTGCGATCAGTGCGACGACCAGATCTGCGGTCCGGTCGAGAGCGACCGCAACCAGCTGCTCTGGGCCGACACCGCGGGAGATCAGTAGCCGGGCAAGCCGGTTGGCACGCTCGTCGAGCTCGGAGTAGGTCAAGACGAGGTCACCGTCGATGAGCGCCCGGTTACCCGGAGTGCGGCCCACCTGTTCGTCGAACAAGCCCATCAGGGTCGCATCACGGGCCGAACCCTCGCCCGATTCGGCAATCACCGATGCGAGCATGCCGGCGAACTGTTCGGCGAACCCCTCGGCCGACTCCCCTTCGAGCAGGCCCGGCAGCAGCGTCGACAGCGCGACGGTCACGGCTGCCTCCGGCCCGACGCCGACCGCGGCGAGTGTCACGACCAATTCTTTGGACTTCGCGTGCAGCGCACCGTAGGACACATCGGTCCCGTTGTGCGACAGTGCAATGCCGGCCGGGCTTATCCTTGCCGCCGTCTCCAGTAGTTCGGAGAGCGACTTGCCTTTCAGCTCCTGAAGTACCGAGCCGAAACCTTCCACTTCCGGTGAAGAGATCGCGCGACCCCGTGATGCCCGTTCGGCATCGCTGAGGATGTCGATGTCACCGACGGTGACGTTCGGGTCTTGCGTGATCGCATCCAGGATCGCGAGGTACCGCTGCGACATGGAGACGACTGTCTCCTCATCGAAGATGTCTACCGCGTAGTCGAGGATGGCGTCGACGCCGCGCCCACGACCGTCCGCCCCGAACGACTCCGAGACGGTCAGCCCTAGATCCGACTTCACGTATCGCAGCGGCGAATCGAGTCCGCTGACCTCGAGGCCCGGGAGCCTGACGGTCGGGATGTCGATGTTCTGCATCGTCAGAATCGCCTGCACCAGCGGGGCGTACTTGCGGGAGCGTCCCGGCGCGAGCGCTTCGACCACCTGCTCGAACGGCAGGTCGGCGTTGTTGAACGCTGCCAGGTCCGAAGCCTTGGTCTCCGACAGAGTCCTCAGGAACGTATCCGACAGGTCGACGCGAGTACGGAGCACCAGGGTGTTGACAAACATCCCGACCAGCCCCTCGACAGCGGAGGCGTTGCGGCCGGCCGTGGGGGCGCCGACGGCGACGTCGGACGATCCGCTCAACCGCGACAACAGGACCGAGTAGGCCGCGTGGACGACCATGAACATCGTCGTGTCGTTGTCCCTGGCGAGTGCGTGCAGCTTCTCCTGCAGTTCCGCCGGGATCGTGAACGTCACCTCACCACCGGAGACCGAACGCTTGTCTGTGCGAGGTCGGTCCGTGGGGATGTCCAACAGCTCCGGCAGTCCGGCAAGATGCTCACGCCAGAAAGCGATCTGGCGAGACACGAGCGACTCCGGGTCGTCCTCGGAACCCATCACGCCGCGCTGCCAGATGGCGTAATCCGCGTACTGCACGCTCAACGGCCGGAAGACGGGTGAGCCGCCGGCGATGCGCGCCGAGTACGACGTCATCAGATCGGTCGCGAGCGGAACCAGCGAAGATCCGTCTGCGGCGATGTGGTGGATCACGAGCAAGACGACATGGTCATCTGGTGCCAGCTCGATCAGGAGTGCCCGCAGCGGCGGCGCCGTAGTGACGTCGAAGCCCTCGGTGGCCACCTCGACACATGCAGCGATCAGTTCGTCTTCACTGTCGACGACTCTGCCGATCAGCTGCGGGGTGACCTCACCCGCCGGCAGGATCCGCTGGTACGGCCCCTGCACGGAATCGGGATAGACCGTTCGCAGGATCTCCTGACGCGCGATGACATCCATCAGAGCCGTGCGAAGGGCGGCTTCGTCGAGCGTTCCTCGCAGTCGTAGACCGAGCGGGATGTTGTAGTCCGCCGCATCGGGGTTGAGGCGGTTGACGAACCACATGCGTTGCTGCGCCAACGACAGTGGGATCCGCTCCGGACGGACTTGGGGGGTCAGCGGTCGGATAGGCATGCCATCTAGGTCCGGTGACGCGCCGATGGCTTCGGCGAGGGCGGCGACGACAGGGGCCTCGAACAGAATCCGTACGCCGAGCCGCACACCCAGGATCTCGTTGATCCGGGCGATCGCACGTGTTGCCGCAAGCGAATTGCCACCGAGGTCGAAGAAGGAGTCGTCCGCGCCCACCGCGTCCACGCCGAGCACCTCTGCGAAGGCTGAAGCGATCGCGTGCTCCATCGGTGTCGACGGCTCACGATGTTCGGTTCCGTTTCCCCGGAAGTCCGGTTCGGGCAGTGCGCGTTTGTCGAGCTTGCCAACCGGTGTCAGCGGCACCTCGGACAACAGCACGATCGACGTGGGCACCATGAACTTGGGCAGGAAACCGTTGGCGTAGTCGGTGAGATCCCGGGCGTCGACCGTGCTGCCGGGTGTCGGCTTCACATAGGCGGCCAGCGCCGTGTCGCCGGTTGGCCCGTCCACACCGATGGTGACGGCGAAATCGACCGCGGGATGACCGGCCAGGACGGCGTCGATCTCGCCGAGCTCGATTCGGAATCCGCGCACCTTGACCTGTTGATCCGAGCGTCCCATGTAGGAGATCTCGAAGGCGGTCGACCCGCCGTCCTTCGGGACAGCGACCCACCGCACCACGTCACCGGTGCGGTACATACGGGCACCGGCATGTGTATACGGGTTGGCGACGAAGCGATTCGACGTGAGGTCGGCGCGACCGCGATACGCCCGAGAGACCCCGGGTCCGCTGATGTACAGCTCTCCGGGAACACCTACCGGGACCGGACGCAGGGCGACGTCGAGCACGAGCGCACTCACGCCGGCAATCGGACCGCCGATGGTGACCGGTGTGCCCGGCGACATCGGGTCGCTGATGTTGGTCATGATCGTGGTCTCGGTGGGTCCGTACCCGTTATATAGGCGCCGCCCCGGTGCCCACCGCTCGACGAGATCACCCGGAACGGCCTCGCCGCCGGCGATCACATCGGCGAAGTGCGGCAGACCGCGCGGATCGATCGACGCCAATGCCGACGGCGTGATGAACGCATGGGAGACCTCGTGTTGGGCAAGCAGGTCGTACAGCTCGTCGCCGCCGTAGATCCCGGACGGCACAATGATCATCGTGGCACCGGCACCGACCGCCAGCAGCAGCTCGAGCACCGACGCATCAAAGCTGGGAGAAGCGAAATGCAGTGTCCGCGAGTCTCTGTCGGTTCTGTAGCGAGACACCTGCTCAGCGTTGAACGCGGCAAGGCCCCCGTGACTGACCTCTACGCCCTTGGGCTTCCCGGTCGTGCCGGAGGTGTAGATGATGTACGCGCAGTTCGACACCCGGACCGGCGCGCGGCGCTCGTCGGCGGAGATCGATGTCCCGGAGTGCCGGTGAAGAACCGGATCGTCGATGTCCAGCCATTCCACTGTTCTCGGCAGCCGTAGGGCATCGACGCGTCTGGTCAGACCGATTGCGGCGCCGGAATCGGTGAGCATGTGCTCCACGCGATCGGCCGGATAGTTGGGATCCACCGGTACGAACGCCGCCCCGGACCTGGCCACAGCCCAGACCGCCAAGACCGACTCGATACTGCGTGTGATGCCCAGCGCAACGACGTCCTCTGGCCCCAACCCCCTCGCGATGAGCTCGCGCGCAAGCTGATTCGAGCGTTCATCCAGTTCCCGATAGGTCATGCTCTGGGCGCCGCAGATCATTGCCACACCGTCACCGCCGGCCACGACCGCGGAGTCGAGGAGTTCGATGAGAGTCGACGGCTCGACCGGCTCTGTGCCTGTGACCGGGACGAGGGCGGCCTTCGACGCGTCGTCGAGCAGTGAGATCTCGTCAAGAAGAGTGTTCCCACCGGTCACAACACCCGCGAGCACCATGTTCAGACGATCTGCCAACGCGGTGGCGGTCGACGGGTCGAAGATGTCGGTCGCGTATCCGAGGAACCCGGCCAGACCTGCCGGCCGTCCCTCTGCGTCCCATTGCTCAGTGAACTCGAAGGCGAGGTCGAATTTGCTGAACTCGGTGTCTACCGCGCCCGGGGTGACGATCAGGTCGTCGAGATCGAGCGTGGGGCGGGATCCGTTGTTCAGGCCGAAAACGACCTGGATGAGCGGCGTGTGCGCCATGGACCGCTGCGGCGTCAGGGCATCCACGATCTGCTCGAATGGCACGTCGCTGTTGGTGAATGCATCGAGATCGGCCGCCCTCACGGCGGCAAGGAACTCGGCGACGGTGCCCTGTGAAGGGACCTCCGTGCGCAACACGAGGGTGTTGACGAACATACCGACCAGCGCGTCGAGTTCGGGCGCGCCGCGTCCTCCGATCGGTGTTCCCAATGCAACGTCACGTTCAGCGCCCGACCGCGCGAAAAGTAAGGCGAGGGCAGCGTGGACGACCATGAAGCTGGACACTCCGCTGGCGCCGGCGAGCGCAACCAGGTCTCGGTGCACTTCGGCGGGCACCGAGAAGTAGTGGCTGGCACCTTGACCGGTGCGCACATTCGAGCGCGGGCGGTCGGTCGGCAGCGCGATGACCTCTGGGAGTCCCGCAAGTGTTGTGCGCCAGAAATCGAGTTGTGTGGCAGCGAGGCCACTCGCGGCCTCCAGTCCGAAGTTCTGCTGCTGCCAGAGCGCGAAGTCTGCGTACTGGACCTCCAGTGACGCCCAGTCCGGCGCTTGCCCCCCACGGCGGGCGCGGTAGGCGGTGAGCAGGTCCGCCGCCAAGGGCTGCATCGAGAGACCATCCGAGGCGATGTGGTGTATGACGATGACCAGCAGGTGTTCGTCGGGGACACCTGCGACAGGGTCGGCGGGCTCGAGGTGCCAGAGTGCTGACCGAAATGGCACCGTGGTGGTGACGTCGAAGCCAGGCTTTGCAAAGGCCCGCAACCGATTCCACACCTGTTCCTGCGGAATGGAGTCGAGCCGGAACGGGGGAAGCGCCTCCATGATCGGGACGACAACCTGGTGGGGTCCGTCCGGACCCTGCGGGTAGATGGTCCTGATTGCCTGCTGTCTTTCGACCAGGTCGACCAGCGCAGCGCCGAGAGCCTCGACATCTAGATCACCCGTGAACAGCAGCGTCATCGGGATGTTGTACGCACCGGTCTCCGGATCGTACCTGTTGATGAACCACAGACGTTGTTGGGCGAGCGACAGCGGAACATGTTGCGGACGTGGCACATCAGGCTTGACGAAGCGCGCCGCAACCACCGCTCCGCCGGTGTCACCTGCGGACCTGCGGTCATCTATCAGGTGCGCGAGTGCCCGTGCCGATTGCTTCTCGAACAGGTCGCGGATCCCGATCGTGGTTCCCAGCGTCTCCGAGACCCTGGTCGCAAGACGGGCAGCACCGAGAGAGTTGCCTCCCTGCTCGAAGAACGAGGCGGTGACACTGACACGGGCGACACCGAGGGTGTCGGCGAAGAGATTCGCGACGACCTCCTCGAGCGGATTCGTGGGCGGAACGAACTCGTCGGTCCTCGTCACCACCTCGATGACGGGAAGCGCACCCCTGTCGAGCTTTCCGTTGGCGTTGGTCGGAAACTCGGAAAGCTGGAGTAGCGCTGTCGGAACCATGTACTCCGGTAACCGCGTCCGGCACTGATCCAGGAGCAGGTCGACGTCGACGTCGCCTTGCCCGGTCACATACCCCACCAACCGCTGGCCGATGTTGTCGTCCACGACCAGGACCACCGCGCCGGTCACGCCGTCGGCGCCGAGCAACACCGACTCGATCTCACCCAGTTCGATGCGGAGTCCGTGGAGCTTGACCTGAAAGTCTGTGCGCCCCAGATATTCGAGCTCTCCGCTCGCCCTGCGACGGACGAGATCGCCCGTGCGGTACATCCGGGTGCCGGCGCCCGAAGTGGTCGACAGTCCGTTCGGAAGCGCGACGAACCGGTCGCTGCTCAGATCGGGGCGGTTGACATACCCGCGCGCCAACTGGACGCCGGAGAGATACAACTCCCCGGCCACTCCGGCGGGCACCGGGCGCAAGCGATCGTCGAGCACGATCAACTCGGTGTTGCTGACCGCTACCCCCAGCGGGACCGACGCGCCGTCCGCTTCGGTCCACTCGTGGTAGGAGACGTCGACGGCTGCTTCGGTGGGGCCGTACAGATTGTGCAGTGGCGCAGCCGATATCCGGCGGAAGGCCGCAGCCGTAGCACCCGGAAGAGCTTCACCACTGGCGAAGACCAGGCGCAGTGACATCAGCGCCGAAGGGTCTGCTGCCGCAACGAAGATCAGTAGCATCGACGGGACGAAGTGCAATGTGGTCACCCCGTGCCGCTCGATCAGCGACTGCAGGTAGCCAGGATCCCGGTGACCACCTGGCGCCGCGATGGTGAGTTGCGCGCCCACCTGCAGCGGCCAGTAGAACTCCCAGACAGATACGTCGAATGTCGCCGGCGTCTTCTGCAACACGACATCGTCCGCGGTCAGGCCGTACTCCCCCTGCATCCACAGCAAACGGTTCACGATCGAACCATGGCTGATGGCAACGCCTTTCGGCTTGCCGGTGGAGCCCGAGGTGAAAATCACGTACGCGGTGTTGTGCGGACGAAGCGGTGCCGAGCGCTCGGTGTCGGAGACCGCGCCGCCCGGGTACCGAGATAGGTCTACCCTGTCGAGTTCGATGGTCGCACCTGAGAAGCCTGGCAGCGGCTCCGCATCGGCCAGTACGAGAACACACACCGGATCGGCGGTGCGCAGCGTGTGGGCGATCCGTTCGGCCGGGTGTTCGAGATCGATGGGAACGTACGCGCCGCCTGCGAGGGTGATCGCGTACATACCGATCAACAATTCGAGCGATCGCGGCACCGCAAGTCCGACAAGCGATTCGGGTCCGACACCCTCCTCGATCAGATGCCGCGCGAGGCGTCCGGCCCGCTGAGCGAACTCGTCATAGTCGAGGTTCTCGTCGCCGAACCGAATTGCGACTGCGTCCGGAGTTCTCGCTGCCTGTTCTGTGAAGAGCGAGGCCAGCGTGTCCGCGCCAGAACGTGACACGGCCGCGCGCAGCGACTGTTCGATACCGCCGCCATTGGCGACGATCCCCGTCGTCGTCGCCACCAATTCATCGATGACCGAGCCGATTCCTCCCGGCCCGTTCGGCGGCAGCGTGGCCGTCGCCGGGATGAGCCCCGCCAGCGAGACCGACAGCACCGCATCATCACTGAGCCCACGCGCGGCAAGAGGTGCTCCGACCAACGTCAGGTGCCCGTGCAGGTCACGGTAGGAAACCGAGACATCGCCATGGCGCACGGCGATGGCATCCGGATCGACGGACGCTGCCGCGGAGATCAACTCGAGGATGTTGTCGGTGGCCAGCAGCTCGACGACCGACGGAACTCCGAGCCCTTTCTCGGAAGCGGTCCGGATATCGATGTCACCGACGACTCCGGCGGCCGCGGAGACCAAGGAACGGACCGTTGCCACAAATCTGTCAGCAAGCTCGGTCATGGAATGCTCATCGAAAAGATCTGTTGCATAACTCAATTCACCGCCCAAGCGCTCCGGGGCGAACGTGGTCGGGTTGTACAACTCGAACAGGTTGAACGAGAGATCGAACTGCGCTGCCCGCGTAGAGCTCAGGTTGTTGATCTGCGCCCGCACTCCGGCTACGTCGATATCGACACGCTCGTTGTTCTGCATCGAGAGCAACACCTGGAAAATCGGTGAATACGCGTTGGACCGTCGACGACCCAGGGCGCGCACGAGCTGCTCGAACGGCACGTCCGCGTTGTCGAACGCGGACGAGTCAACCCTGCGTATGACGCCGAGGAGTTCCGCGACCGCGGATGCCGGATCGATCTCGGTTCGCAGCACCACCGTGTTGACAAAGACCCCGACGAGATCGGCGAGCTTTTCGTCCCGCCTGCCGACAACCGGTGTGCCGACGGCGATATCGGAATTTCCGCTGACGCGTGACAGCAGGACCGCCAACGCCGCATGGAGCAGCATGAAGACGGTTACGCCGTGCTCGCGGGCGAGAACGACCAAATCGCCATAGAGCTCTTCGTCGATCTCGAGCGGCACTGTCGCACCCTGGGTGGATCGCTGCGGTGGACGTGGTCGATCCGACGGGAGTTCCAGCAGTTCAGGTGCGCCGCCGAGCTCGTTCCTCCAGTACCCGATTTGCCGTCCGGCTTCCGAATCCGCGTCGTCGGCGTCGCCGAGATACCGGCGCTGCCAAACTGCGAAGTCCGGATAACTCACAGCCAGGGGCGCGAACTCAGGAGGCCGGCCGGCTGCCCGAGATGAGTACGCGAACACGAAGTCCCGCGCCAACGGGCTCAATGATGCGCCGTCTGCACTGATGTGGTGGACAACCACCACGACTACGTGGTCATCGTCGGCGATCTCGAAGATGTTCGCGCGCAACGGGAGATCCGAGCGCAGATCGAATCCACGTCGTGCAACACCGGAGATTCTCGAGTCGAGATCGGTCTCGGTCGCCGACTCGATCGACGGTTCGAGGACGACCTCCGACATGGGCAGTACATGCTGCACGGGGTCACCCCCGGTGTCGGGGAAGATCGTACGGAGCGGTTCATGCCGCTCGACCACGTCGAGCAACGCCGCGCGAAGTGCCGTCCTATCGATCTGCCCCCGGAGTCGCACCACCAGTGGAATGTTGTACGCGGCGGAGTCCGGGTCGAGTCGGTTGAGCAACCACATGGTCTGCTGGGCCAGGGACAGCGGAGGCCGATCCCCCGCAAGACCTGCAACTAGGTCAGGCACAGACTCAGATGCGACTGCTGAATCAACTGCAGCAGACAGGGTTTCGACGGTTGGATTGTCGAAGATCTCGCGGACCGCCACGCGGCGGCCTATTCGCGCGCTGATCCGGGCTGCCGCTTTCGTCGCGAGGAGGGAGTTACCGCCCACGTCGAAGAACGAGACGTCCGCGCCAACCGCAGGTAGCCCGAGAATCTCCGCCAAAACCTCGGCGACGGCCACTTCGGTCGCCGTGGATGGCTCCGCACCACCAACAGGCAACGCGGTGAGGTCCGGCGCCGGCAGAGCCGCCCGATCCAGCTTGCCCGAACGGGTCAGGGGTATCTCATCGAGAAAGACGACCGCGCTGGGCACCATGTGCGTAGGCAGTCGACTGCCGACGAAGTCCCGAACCGTCCTGGCGTCCAGTGGAGCTGTCGCCAGGACGTGGGACACCAGCGCCGTCACACCGGAAGGCAGCGTCATGCCCGCCGTCGAAGCGAAGTCGATGTCGGGGTGCGCGGCCAGCGTCGCGTCGATCTCCCCCAGCTCGATACGGAAGCCACGGACCTTTACCTGGAAGTCACTGCGGCCCAGGTACTTGACTTCAAGCCCGTGGGCCCCGCGGACCCACCGCGCGACGTCACCCGTTCGATACATGCGCTCACCGGAGGCTCCGTGCGGGTTCGAGACGAACCGATCTGCAGTCAGCGACGCCCGCTCGTGGTACCCCCTAGCCATCGCGGGGCCGCTCAGGTACAGCTCACCGTCCACACCGACCGGTACCGGCTGGAGGCGTCCGTCCAGGATCAGCGACGTCAGGCCACGAACCGGCGAGCCGATCGTGATGTCTGCACCGACGGACATCGGTCCAGCGATGTCAGCGAAACAAGTTGTCTCCGTCGGCCCATAACCGTTGAACATCCGACGACCCGGAGCCCAGCGCTCGACGAGTTCCGGCGGGCACGCCTCCCCGCCGACCACGACGGTTTCGAAGTCGTCCAGATTCGCCGGATCCACAGAGGCCAGTGCCGCAGGCGTGATGAATCCATGAGTGACCGCGTACTCGGCGAGGAAATCGTGGAGTTCCTCACCGCCGTACAGTTCCGTCGGTGCGATGACCATCGTCGACCCATGCGCGAGCGCCAGCAACACTTCCAACACAGAGGCGTCGAAGCTCGGAGAGGCGAAGTGCAGCGTCCTCGACCGTGACGTCAGGACGAAACGGTCGGACTGGTCGTGCATGAGGTTCGACAGGCCGCCATGCGTCACCGCGACACCCTTCGGCACACCCGTCGTGCCGGAGGTGTAGATCATGTAGGCGGTGTTGGCGAGCCGAATCGGCGAACGACGTTCGCTTTCGGCGACGCTCGCAGTGGAGTATCCGGCCAAGATGTCGGCCGTGTCGGCGACGTCGAGTTCAAGCCACTCGATGCTTCCTGGACGTGCCTCACGCCACGACGAAGTCGACAGGCCGTACACCGCCGCCGAATCGACGAGCATGTGCTCGATACGTTCGGGCGGGTAGCGCATGTCCACGGGAAGGTAACCGGCACCGGTCTTCGCAACCGCCCATAGGCCGACCATGAAATCAATGGACCGCCCCATCCCGAGGGCGACAACCTTCTCAGTACCAATACCTCTCGAGATGAGCAGCCGGGCAAGGGCGTTCGATCGCGCGTCGAGCTCCTGGTAGGTGATCGATCCTGACGGCGACTCGACTGCGTTGCGCCCGGCGCCCATCGCCGCCGCATCTGCGAGCAGCTCTGGCAGTGTGGTCGGCGATGTGGCAACGGCCCCACTCTGTCCGAGCAGTTCGAGTCGCTCGTCGTCGGTGAGGATCTCTATGTCACCGACGCGGACCAACGGGCCTGCCGCGAGCTGCCGCAGTACCCGCACCATCATGTTCAAGATCGACTCGGCCTGCTCGCGGTCAACGGCGCCCGCCAAATACTTCGCCGACAGCCGCAGGTGCGGATCGGTCATGGCGATGAGTGTCAGCGGGTAGTGGGTGGCGTCCAAGACATCGGCACCGTCGACCCGCATCCCATCGATGTCCGCAGCAGCGCTGAGCGCGTCCCGGTCCAGAGGGTAGGACTCGTAGACCATCATGGTGTCGAAGAGTGATTCGACGTCCGCCGCGGCAAAGATCTCGGCCAGCCCGACAGCGTGATGATCGAGCAACTCGGCCTGTTCTTGCGCAAGCCGTTTCATCAAACCGGCGACATCGCCGCTGCGGTCGATCCGGACACGAACCGGAAGTGTGTTGATGAACAGCCCCAGCATCGACTCGATCCCGGCGACCTGCGGCGGTCGACCGGACACCGCGGTTCCGAACACAACATCGTCGCGACCTGTCAGGCGCGAGAGCACGATTCCCCAGGCGGACTGTAGAACGGTGTTGAGGGTGATCCCGGTTTCGCGGACGTACCGGGTCAGCCGTTCGAAGACATCATCGTCGACCGCAACCGAAACCTCTTGTGGCACTTCGCCCGTGAGTTTCGTCCCGGTGACGGGGAAGAGCACAGTGGGTTCGGTGAAACCTTCGAGGGCCTTCGACCACAGTTCGAGCGAGCGCCCGCCGGGCTGCGATTGCAACCAGGACAGGTAATTGCGATAGGACCTGGGAGCAGAGAGCACCTCCCCACCGCCACCTGATCGATAGATCGCGAGCAGATCGCCGACAAAGATCGGCATCGACCAGCCGTCGAGGAGGATGTGGTGATTGGTGACCACGAAGCGGTACGCACCGGGACCACGTTTGATCATCGTGAAACGCAGCAACGGCGGGCGATCCATGGCGAACGGTGTGATCCGCTCGCCATGGGTTAGCTCGTCGATCCGCAGTCCTTGCGCGTGCTGATCGAGATCGGATACGTCGTGGGCGATCCAGGGCGCCGAGGCGCGGCCATCGATGACTGCCAACGCGGTGCCATCCGAATTGACGACGAAGGCGCTGCGAAGGTTTGGGTGCCGACGGACGAGTTCATCTGCACTGCGGCGCATCCGGTCAGGATCAACACCCTGCAGATCGAGAATCATCTGAGCGGCATACACATCGAGGCCGCCGGCGGCGAGCTCGGCATGAAAGAGCAGACCGTTCTGTAGCGGTGTCAGAGGCCAGACGTCGACGACCTCGCCGAAACGGTCCTCCAACTCGCCTATCTGTTCTTGCGACAGATCGACGAGATCGAGGTCGCTGGGCGACAGACCGCCGGCGTCAGGCGATGCCGAATGCAGCGCAATCGATTCCAGTGCGCGCTGCCACAGTTCGACCAGCGCGTCAACCGATTCGTCGTCGATCAGTGCAGCCGGGTAATCGATCGTGGTCGACAGTTGCGGCCCGGTCGCCGATTCGGTGACCATCGCATTGATGTCGAGCGCTGTCCGTACCGGGACCGACCGGCCTCGAGAACCGCGGAGCGCACCCTCTCCGTCTGGAATCCAGGGGCCGGACAAATCTGTGGCCGACAAACGCCCCAGATAGTTGAATGTGATCGCGGGTGCAGGCCGACCTGAGAGGTCCTCGGCTCCGTCACCGAGATACCGCAACAACCCGTAGCCGACCCCACGACGAGGAATCGCAGCGAGTTGTTCCTTGACCGCTTTGACCAGGTCGCCGGCCGCTCGACCGCCTGCGAGCGCCTCGTCGACGTCGATCCCGGCGGTATTGAGTGCGACCGGATAGAGCGCGGTGAACCAGCCGACCGTGCGGGAGAGATCTGCGCCCGGAAGTAGTTCCTCTTCGCGGCCATGGCCTTCCAGCGCCACCACCACGGACTCCGCGGCCTCGCCGCGGCCTCGCAGCCAATGCGTGGTCGCGAGGGCCAGCGCCGCCATCAAACCGTCGTTGACACCACCGTGGAACGCTTCTGGCACCCGCGTCAGAAGGGTCTCGGTGAGCTTGGAAGACAAGGTCACCTCGCGATGCCGGAGTGACTCGACCCGGTCGCGCTCGGGGTCGACCCGCAGCGTCGGGTTGTCGACGAGATCCGCCACCGATCGCCAGTGGTCCAGTTCCCCGGCCAGCGCAGGGTCCTTTGCCAATTCGGTCAGTCCGTGCGCCCATCGCCGCATCGAGGTGCCGACCGGCGCCAGCTCAACTGCCTCACCCGCAGCAACCTGCCCCCAGGCGATCGCCAGATCCGGCAACAGAATTCGCCACGAAACACCGTCGACGACCAGATGATGGAGGACGATCAGCAAACGACGGCCGAACTCGTCCTGCCACGGACCACCGACAATCGCCACCGCCAGGATCCGACCGGTCGCCGGGTCGAGGGATTCCGTGATCCGCTGCGCCTCGACCGACATGGCGTCGTCGAAAGCACTGGAACCAGGCTCGACCGATACCGACAGCTCCTCGATCGCGATCGCCACGTGCTCGTCGACCGGATCCACCACATGGCGCACGGCGCCATCGGCGCCGGAGATGAGACGGGATCTCAGGATGTCGTGGTGCCGCACCACCGCGTCGAAGGTCCGCTCCAAAACCCCGGCATCGAATGGTTCCGGTGCCGGGACGACCACCGACTGCGAGAACGCCGACACGGCCTCCCGGTGTTCGCTCAGCCATCGGACGATGGGGGTGAGCGCGACCTCGCCCACACCGCCCCCCGGAAGCTCGGAGACCACGGCCGATTCTTCTTCGCGGGCAGCGTCAGCGAGCTCGCCGATCGTCCTGTGCTCGAACACCTCTCGCGACGTGAAGTGGAGACCCAGTGCGCGCGCACGGGACACGAGCTGGATCGACATGATGCTGTCCCCGCCGAGCCCGAAGAACGAATTGTCCATGCCGACCTCGGGTACACCCAACAATTCCGAGACCAAGGTCGCGAGCGCGCGCTCCTTGCCACTGATGGGCGCACGGAACGCCACCCGCTGCGCGGAGAAGTCAGGTTCGGGAAGAGCTCCGCGATCGACTTTGCCGTTCGGTCCCAGCGGCATGTGCGCGAGCGGCACGATTGCATCCGGGATCATGTACTCGGGGACCCGTTCCCTCACGGTATCCATCAGTTTCGCGGTGTCGAAATGTGTGTCTTCGCCGGTGTCGGCGGCGACCACGTATCCCACCAGTCGCTGGCCATGGATGCCGTCGTGAACGACGACGACGGCCTGACGAACGCAGTCATCGGCGAGAATGGCTGCTTCGATGTCCCCGAGTTCGATTCTCAGACCACGGATCTTGACCTGAAAGTCCGCGCGTCCAACATATTCCAGGCGTCCGGTCGCATTCCACCGCACCAGATCCCCGGTGCGGTACATTCGGTCACCCTCGCCACCGAACGGACACGCCACGTAGCGTGAGGCGGTGAGTTCCGCGGCTCGCGCATATCCTTGCGCAAGTTGGCTACCCGACAGATACAGCTCGCCTGTCGCACCTACGACCGCGGGCCGCAATTGCCTGTCGAGGACCCATGCGCGCGTGTTCCACACCGGCTGCCCGATGGGCACCAATTCCGCGACCTGATCGCGACCCCTCTCTACCACGTGAGACGTCGCATTGATCGTTGCTTCGGTGGGCCCGTACAGGTTTACGACGTCGGCCTCAGAAATCATCCGGAATTGCTGAACCAGCGCACCGGACAGCGCCTCTCCACCGACAAACACTGTCCGCAGCGTCTTCATCGCGTCTCGGGAGGCCACCTCGGTGACCAGACTCAGCACCGACGGCACGAACTGGGCAATGGTCACGGAGTGGCGATCGATGAGTTGGGCCAACAGCTCAGGGTCCCTGTGCGCGTCCGGACCAGAAACAACGAGGCGCGCACCCGCCGCGCCGGGTGCAAACAGTTCCCAGACCGAGGCATCGAATGTGACAGGAGTCTTCAGGAGAACCGAATCGGTTGTCGTCAAACCGAACTCGGAGATCAGCCAAGAGATCTGGTTCACCAGGGACCGATGACTGATCGCCACACCCTTCGGAGTCCCCGTCGACCCCGAGGTGAACAAAACATACGCGAGAGAGCTCGCACGAATCGTCACATTCGCCGGCTTGGAAGATCCGGGGCCACTGGTCAGGTCTGCGGTCTCGGGATCGATGTATCGGACGTCGTTGTGGCCCTCGCCGAGCCTTTCCCAGTCCCGCAGTGGTGCGATGACGGTCGAGGCCGCCGCGGTCTCGAGGACATCGATGACCCGCGAAGTAGGATGCTCGGGGTCGAGGGGCACGTACGCACTGCCGCACTTGAGGATCCCGAAGATCCACGTGCACATGTCCAGCGACCTCGACATCGCCACGGCGACCCGGTCGCCGGGGAGTACACCATTTGCCTGAAGGAGTCCAGCGCACCGATCCGTGAGGTCATCGAACTCCGCGAACGTCAAGGTCGTCTGTCCGTCGACGAAAGCGACCGCCTGGGGGGTTTCTCGAACCCGCGCCGACCACATGTCGAGGACGGACTCGTCGTTCACCAGGCTGTCGGTGGCATTCCAGTGGACCATGGTCGCGCCGATCTCGGCCGGGGTACCGAGACTGAGGGCACCCACGCGGGTCCCCGGTTCTGCACGCAATATCTGGCCCAGGTAATCGGTGAACCGGTTGTGATGACTCAGGAGTTCGTCATCGGTGTACGTGCTCGGGTTGGCCTCGAAGTCGATTCTCAGGTTGGAACCGCGCACACCAGGATAAAGATTGATCGAGAGGTCCTCGACCGGCCCGGTCGTGAGAACGTGCAGATGGCCGACGACGTCGCCGAGGTCCACAAGCGGTTGAAACATCATGAGGTTCACAGAGGGCCCGAACAAACCCCTCTGCGCGGTCCCTTGACCGACGTCGCGCCGCATGTCCTCGTGCCGGTACAGCTGCCTGCGTAGCGCGCCGGTCAGCTCGGTCTGAACATCCCGCACCAGGTCCTCGACGGTCGTCTCAGACGACACCGTCAAACGCAAGGGCACGACGTTGGACACCATGCCACCCGCTCGCCGCAATTTGGACGTGTTGCGAGCGGAGACCGGGAGGCTCAGCACCACTTCTTCGACATCGCTGATTCGCGCCAGGTACGCCGCGAATGCGGCTATCACTGCCGGCGCGGAGCTACCGGAAGCGGCTTTCGAAGCTTCGTCGAGAAGCGCGGCCGTCTCGTCGGCCAGCGTGGCCGAGGCGACCCTCGAAAACTCACCGGGCGCCGCTCGATGATGAGCGAGGGACAGCGGCGCCGGCAGATCCGCCGTGCGCTCGGCCCAGTACTCGCGGTCCTTTCCGAACCGGTCCGACGAACGATACTTTCGCTCCTCTGAGACCACTTCGGGCAACAAGGCGCCTCGAGCAGGCGGGATCGACTCCCCGGCGATCATGGCCGAGTAGACTTCCGCGATCCTCGTGACCAGCGCCATCGCTCCGAAGCCATCGAAAGCTATGTGGTGGGTCCGCAGATACCAGAAATAATGGTCTTCACCGATCCGGAGCAAGGCGCTCACGGACAACCGATCGTTCAAGAGATCAACAGGCCTGCGGTATTCCTCACGCATCCAGGCATTTGCCGCGGCAACTGGATCGGTCTCGCCCGACACGTCCAGCAGTTCGATTGTGTCGTCGATCCCGGGGTCTACGTACTGAAACGGAAGGGCGTCCGTCTCGACGAGACGCAAATATCCGGAGCCGAGTTCCTGACCTGCCAACCGCGATGCCTCGGTCAGCGTCTCCAGATCGATCTGACCGTTGAGTTCTACGTACTGAGCGATGTTGATGGCCACTTGGCCCAAGCTTTGCTGCGCGAACCATATGCCGCGTTGCGCTGCCGACAACTCGAACGCATCGTCGGTTACACCTGCTGGTACGTCTGAACGGCCAGCACTCAAAATCTCTCGCTCCAATCTCGAACGAATGCTCGCCTCGGCTTCGAACGACCGTGGCTACGCAACCGATCTTCGTGACACCCGGTCCTCAGCGTCGTCAACGCCCTACCCGGGCGTCCTCCAACAGTAACCACGCGTTCGAACATCAGAGTTCAGACACGCGATAAGGCATGTCGTTCTGTGACATATCGACAAGGCTGTCACACGCGTTACATGGATAGATAACGGGCCGCTGCATATCTGAAGCCTAATTCTAGACCTCAGCCGAAATCGAACCGGACAGCATCAAAGGCCGGATTCATTGGTTTAAAGATCACAAATTGTGTCTACTGAACGAAGATCCAACGTTACGTCGGCATTCAGAGAACAGCAAATGCACGTGCAGATGGCTAGGGAAACCCAGAACGTCAAGCGGATGTCGACCTGGCATTTCCAGCGCCGCGATCTCGCCTAGCGGTGCCACACCGGTCGGGATCAGTCACCGACGTGATGCACCCGCACTTGCCGGGGCCGACTACCTCCGAACCGCTCTACTTGCCGGTGAGGCGGCTGGCGATGACGCGCAGATCCATTTCGCTCGTGCGGTTTGCCGTGACGCGCTCGCGCGGCGGCGCTGTAGCCGAATTCAGATCGGCGAGGTCCGTGGCAATCTGCGCCAACGCGCCGTCCACGACGCCGGTTACAGCCGCAGCGTTTGGCTCGGAACCCAGAGCGGGGATGCCGGCGAAAATGGCTGCGACCACAGCGGCCCGATCGTCCATCTGCTGACTACGCGTCACAGGCATCATCAAATTGATGGCGGCGGTGAGGTCGCGGTAGTTGAGGACCCGCGAGCGGTACCTGACAACCACGCGGTCAGGTGTCACACGAGTGATCTGCAAGACCGCCTCAGGCAGTCCGACAACCTGCGCAACAGACTCATCGACCCTCGACTGAGGACGAATCGTTGAAATAGCCATATGCTCACCAACCCTGTGCGTCTACCACGACTTGTATCTAGCTTCGCGTAGTAATAGTCACAGTACGCGAAGGATAAGGGAAGAGCGGTTTTCCAAGCTGTTACACGATCGGGGTGTGATGTGTACCACAGCTAGCGGTGACTGGTCCCTCACCTGCGGAGACCTCGAGATCGATGGAGTCTTCGCACCCGATTCGACAAAGACACCCACGTGACCATCACGGACACTCGCGACTGTCACGATCAGGATAGCTGATCGAGCGAGTATTGCGAAGGAAGTCGCGCCGCGAGTTTGCCGCCTACTGAGCCGAGTCGGCTTCCATTGCGTCGATCAAGCTCTGCGGACGCAGGTCGGTCCAGTGTTCGTTGACGTAATCGAGGCATTCACTTCGGGAAGCTTCACCGAAGACCTTGTTCCAACCTGACGGGATGTCGGCGAACGTCGGCCACAGCGAGTGCTGATTCTCATCGTTGACCAGCACAAAGAACCGGCCGTCTTCGTCGTCAAATGGGTTGCTCATGGTGGTCCCTCCATAAATGTCCCACCGCGAACCCCCTGGTCGAGGCAACCCGGCGCACCGCAGCAGCGGCACGAAGCACGGGGCCCGATTCAGACCAGTTCGAACTCGGCGAGAACCATCATTGCTTGAATCCGTATCCCGCTCAGCGTATCCGCCAGACCCTTGGGGCCCGCAACCGCTAGGCCGGGAACAGCGGTCATGAGGGCGACCGTGAGAGCGGAGTCATCCACACCCGATTCACTCGACATCGCTACGGCGGCGCCTTGCGCCCGCGCTTTGAGCTCGCCGAAGCTCACTGCGTAGTCCGGACCGACGACCGCCGGCCGATCACGCGCAGCCTCAGCTGCAGTCATCACCATCTGCGTCAGTGTGCGACCGCCGCGGTCACGCGTGTTACGGCCACCAGTCGGAGCCGATGGCCCCCTACCATTACGTCGGAGCTGCAGAACCACAACGCCCTCCCATCTCGCCACGTGCGCCGAATGCGACCTACGAAACACGTATTCGTTCGGTTACCTGCAATAGCCCCGTCCAGGTCACCGAATTATAGCCATTGCTAGACCTTTGAATACCAATTGGCCGACATTTCATTCACACAGACGATATCGACGCGGAACGCCGTAGTGTTACGCCCGGATTTCTGCGCTAGGTTCGTTATGGTCGATCAGGGGCGCGCGCCGCCATGCGACCATGACGATGACGGGACGGACATGCAAGCGAGGCGGGGCCGAGTTACGCGATCGAGCAACAGTCACGACCACTCTGACCAGCGGACGGCGGCCCATTCCTATCCCATCACCGAGTTCCGGGTCGGGGACGCTGATGTGCCCGCGGTCGAGCGAAGGAACAGTGTTGTCGCAGACAACCTGGTCAAGCGCTTCGGCGAGTTCACGGCAGTCGACGGAGTCAGTTTCGAGGTACCCACCGGTACCGTGCTGGGACTGCTGGGGCCGAACGGCGCGGGCAAAACCACCACCGTCAACATGCTGGCCACACTGCTCACCCCGGACGGCGGCAGCGCCGAGATCGCCGGCTATGACGTCGTCAAAGATCGTGCAGCAGTACGTAAATCGATCATGCTCACCGGTCAGTTCGCCGCCTTGGACGAGTCGTTGACGGGCCGCGAGAATCTCGTCCTCTTCGGTCGCCTGATGGGCCTGCGAAAGAACGACGCCACGCATCGTGCCGACGAATTGCTCGAGGCATTCAACCTGGTGGATGCCGCGTCCCGACGGGTCGGCAAGTTCTCGGGTGGCATGCGTCGACGAATCGACATTGCATGCGGCCTGGTCGTTCGCCCAGAGGTCGTCTTCTTGGACGAGCCGACCACCGGACTCGATCCGCGCAGCCGACAAGACGTGTGGAACATCGTCACGTCACTTCGCGATCAGGGCATAACCACCCTCCTCACGACCCAATACCTGGAAGAAGCAGATCTGCTCAGCGATCGGATCGTTGTCATCGACAAAGGTCGGGTCATCGCCGAGGGAACCGCCAACGAGCTGAAAGAAAAGGTCAGCGGCAACTTCTGCGAAGTCATCCCCAGCTACCCCGACGACCTCGCGAAGATCAAGACACTGCTTGCCGACCTCGTCCCAGAGGGCGCGATCCGGATCGACATGTCTCGGACATCTCTGACCTTGCCCGCGGTCAACGCCACACAGACCCTGGTCGAGATCGTCAAGAGGACAGACGCGGCAGGCATCGAACTCACTGATGTCGGTCTACGACGTCCCTCGCTCGACGACGTGTTCCTCAAACTGACCGACAGCGCCACCACTGCTCCTGGTGGCTCATGACGACTGCGAACCCCGCCAGGGTCGTCGCGTCCGACGCCGATCGTCCTTCGGTCCACCCGGTACAGCAATGGCTGGCCCTGACGAACCGATCACTCAGAGGGATGGGCCGGCAGGGCGAGTTCTTCTTGTCGATCACCGCCCCGGTGTTCCTGACGATCTGTTTCTACATTCCGCTCCGGGCGATCATGAACAACTACCCGGGCATGGACTACGCGCAATTCCTCATGCCGGTCATCTGCCTCCAGTCGGTTGGATTCGTCGCCACGTCCGCCGCGATGCGCGCGGCGAACGACGGGAGCCTGGGATTGACCAATCGGCTGCGCAGCATGCCTGTGAACGCGATGGTGCCCTTGATGGCACGACTCGGCGCGAACATGGTGCTGCTCGTCATATCGTTGGTTTGGGCCGTGATTTCGGGACTTGTCATCGGTTGGCGACCTGACTCGGGCGTCCTGAACCTGATCGGGTTCTTCACCGTCGCTTTCGTCGTCGGCATGATCTTGGCTTTCGGTGCTGACATCATCGGGACGATTTCGCGAAATCCAGAGGCCACGAGTCAGGCACTGGCACTTCCACAATTGATCCTCGGGATGCTCTCGACAGGGTTCATACCCGAGGAGAGGTTTCCCGAATGGATTCAGCCATTCGCGCGAAACCAACCGATTTCACAATTCACAGATCTGATGCGCGGCTTCGACGGAGGCACGGTGACGTGGGGTCTGCTCATCCCACCGCTCTGTTGGGCCGGAGGTGTTGCCCTGGTCGCGGTCCTCGGTGGCCTGTTTGTGACGATCCGGAGTAGCCGCCGATGACCTCGAGCAACAGGAACACGGCTTCCGACGATTCGCCGAACGAAACGAGAGCTCCTCGGCATCGGGGAGATGGCGGTGCACGACAGGATCACTGGTGGCGCACCGAGGCGGTCTCACCCGGTCCCAGACGTGCCCGTCGGGACGACGTCGACGATGCATCCGATCTGGCTACGCGACCAATACGCAGACCGGCGGCTTACTCCGAGTCCGGGTCGATGCGCGCGGTAGTCGGCCCTTGGGCGATGCTGTCACCCGGCGCGCTGGCCGCCGATTGGGCAACAGAGCAGATCGCGCTCGATTCGCCGAAGGCCGAGTCGGACGACCCGGATGACTCGGGCGAGCAGTCCCGGACCGGCCGACTGACACAGATCACCTCCCGCCGCGTTCGCGCGGGCGGGGACTTTCCGATCGAGCTCCAGCAGGCGCCGACCGTCAAGATCGACGTTCGAGAAGTGCAGCTGCGTAATACCGAAACCGTGCAGGCAGCGCCTCTACCCGATCCGGTTGAGCTCACAGGAGACCGTGCCGCCGTCGCGACAACCTTCTCCGCGTCGGCCTCGCCCCGCGAACTCGGGTTCCGTGCTTATCTGGCGCACACCGGATTGCTGACCGGTCGACAATTCCGTGTCGTGGTCCGAGATCGACTGACGCTTGCCCAGAGTCTGTTGTTCCCGCTGCTGAGCATGCTCATGTTCAAGGTGGTGCTCGGTGACGCCGTCGGACAGGCGACAGGACAGAACAGTGCGTACGGAACAGTTCCTCTTGTGGTGCTGGTCGGCGCCATGTTCGGTTCGCTGGCCGTCGGAACCCGCCTCATCAGTGAACGCCGTACCGGACTGCTCACGCGACTCTATGTGATGCCGGTTCACCGCGCGGCAGACATTTCGTCTCGGGTCAACGTCGAATTGATTCGCATCCTGGTGAGCACACTCGTGCTGACGACCGTCGGCATGTTGATCGGCTGGAGATTCAATCAGGGGCTCCTTCCCGCCATAGGGGTGTTCGCCGTCGCGCTGCTCTACGGCGCTGCGTACTCGACGATCGTCTTGACTCTCGCGGTGTCGGGCTCGAATCTTCCTCTCGTGCCGATCATGTCGCTGTTCACGAGCTTGCTCATGTTCTTCAACTCGGGGTTCTCACCGATCAGTGCCTATCCAGAGATCATCCAGCCCCTGGTTCGCAATCAGCCCATGACCTGCGCCATCGAAACGATGCGGGCCTTGGCTACCGGCGGGCCGGTGGCCGAGAGCCTGACCAAGACCGTCATCTGGGCGGTGGGCATCATTCTCGTGTTCGCCTACCCCGCTTTGCGGGGCTACCGACGGGCAGCTGCTTCGCGGAACTAGACGCATGCGTCGGTGACAAGTGGGGCCGGTCGTCAGTGACTCTTCGAAGCCAGTTCCAGGGCAATCGGTCCCGCCTCAGCGAAACCAGCTGCGATGTGGACGTCCGGCAGCGCACCCAGGTAGTCGCGATGAATCGCCGACACCTTTCCGGTGACGTTGTCGACCATCACCACCGGCTTGTCCAGCAACACCGACAGAACAGCCGCATGCAGTCGATCGGTCACGACCACCCGGCCGCGAGACAAACGCCGAACGGCCGCCGAGATGTTCAGCTCTGCCCGGGCATCCATCGATCGCCGAACCGAGGGATAAATGCGGTCCTTGACCGCCGACCCTCGGAACAACGCGGCCTCGGCGATCGACCGCGACCACCAACCGAGATTTCCAGCGACTCCGAGATGCCAGTCTGCCCGTTCGATCGCCAGATCAGCCGCGTCGAAGTCGGCCGGGTCGGACGCCGCCTCGACGTCTTGGCGCACGACCATGGCGATGTCGAGGGTGGCTTTGCCGACCGGTAACAGATCGACGACACCGAACGCGACGTCGGGACAGAACTCGATCCGACACGCGGGAAAATCGCGCTCCATCCGATCGAAACCCCCTCGGTCCCTGGCGAGCAACGTCACGTTGCCGTGCTTCTCGTAGCTCGACCGGGCCCTCTCCAGCGAAACCGGATCGGAGAAGTCGATACTCTGCGGCATCTGGACCACCATCCGGTCCGGGAAGTCGGTCAGAACCTGCTCCCGAAACAGCTGATGCAGCGGCCATCGGTCGCCGAAGTTACCCCCACCCTGCAAGAGGATCGGCCCCTCCGGCACCTGCCGCCGCAGCAACGCCGAGTCGTAGTTGTACGGCGAACAGACATAATCGACATGCGCGCGCAGTTCTCGTAGATAGCTCAGCGTTCCGCGATAGATCAAGGCGTCACCGGCATTGAAATAATGTGGATAGTCGACCAACGCCACATGCGCCCCCGGGGCTATCAGCCGACTGAGAACATCGAGAGTGAACTTGCCGATTTCGGCCTTCGATTGCACAACGGCGAGCGTACGCGTGTCCCTACGGTTTCAGCTGTGTGCCCGCACCTTCAATCGCCTGACCCTGTTAAACGCTGACAGAGAAAACTTTCCCTGCTCCAGGTCGTAGAGCCGGAAAGGCAAGAACATCGAAGCGTAAAAAGGAATGTCGACGACAAACATTTTCAAGATCGCTGACAGGCGTTCCTTCTGCATGCCGTGCACCTGATAAGTGCGCTGATCACAGATCAGATACCGGAGGTGTGCAACCGGACCCACCAGGTATCTCCGTCCGGAGATCTGCGCGTCCGCGCCAGGCATCAGAGCCGTGCGAAAGCCGGCCTCCCGCAGGCAAAGAGCTATGTCGAGATCTTCGAAGACATCGTCCCTGTCCGACGTCCGATCACGGATTTTGTCCCAGGCGGTCGCCGTCACAGCCATGTTCGAACCGAACAACCGGCCGTAATCAGTCGGCCCTCCGGCATTGTCGCGGAGAGTCGCGGTGACTTCGCGGTGCTTTCGCCGATAGCCTTCTTGAAAAGGCGCGTCGTAGAGGGAGCACAGTCCCGTTGCCCCGGCGATGGCGGCGCCATGCTTGTCAAAGAAGTCGGCGACCGCATCCGCCCAACCGGCGCATACCCGGGTGTCTGCATCGATGCGGGCAAGAATATCGCCGCGCGCCGCGGCAAATCCGGCATTACGGGCCGGGACAAGACCCTGGCGAGTAACTCGGAGGAGCGTGAATTTCGGGCTGCGGGAAACGAACTCCTCGATAATCTCGTCCGTTCCGTCAGTCGAGTTGTTATCAACTGCGATCACTTCTTTGAGATCATCGATTTGATCGAGCAAACTTTGCAGACAATCGCGAATCGTTTCGTTCTCGTTGAACGCTGGGACAATGACCGATATTCGCGGTGCGACCATCGCCAAGACATTACCTCAGCTAATAAGGACGTTACTTCCGAACTCCGCACCTCGACCGGTGTAGGTCCATGGGAAGTGTCACGCTACGCCCTGGTGCCTGTGAGCTGACCGCTCACGCCGTCGCATCCAACGACGCAATCACTTTCGTCGCATTGATCCAGATCACCAGTTCGCCTTCGACGCCATTGCGGTCACCGAACTCCTTCGCGCGATCAGCACCCATGTACCGGCCACCACACGCCGTCGCAATCCGATGAACTTCGGCCAGGTCTTCGCTCACCTCCGCCACACCCTGGATCTGGACGAAGGCAAATGGTGGCTCTTGCAAGTCGACGCACAGAACCACACGACCATCGCGGGCAATGGCCTTCCCTTTCGCAGTGTCGGCTCCGGTGTTGAAGGCGACCCGGTCACCGTCGACCACAAACCAGACCGGGGCCACGAGCGGCCGGCCGTCTGACGCCGTGTAGCCGAGATGACCGGTACGGGTCCCCTCTTCCAGGAACCGACGGACAGCGGGATCAGCAACAGAAGTCATGGCACCAAACTACCCGCGCGACCAATGGTCGGACCGTCACGCAATCCGATCCGCAATACGTGACGCCACCATCATGACGGTCGCATGCGGACCACTCGACCCCGCTGACGGCAGAATCGACGCATCGACGATGCGTAAGCCCGGTACTGCGCGGGCCGCTCCAAGCCAGTCTGTCGCCGCACCCATCGGCATCGTTCCCCAGGCGTGCTGGGACGTTCGTACAACCGATTCCACCGCCACTGTGCCGGGCTCGACCAGCTGCTCGAACCGTGGGCCTTGCAGCATCGCGACCATCCGCGCCGCCCACGCCCCGAGTTTGTCGGCGTCGCTCGGCGAAATTTCGCCGAGGTCTACCCGCAGCCGAGAGATCGGGTCCCATAGCAGGGAACCCGATCGCTCGGGATGCATCAACGCAACACCGAAGGCCTGGGAGGATGGAGTGAGCCCATCGATGAAACTGGCAAAGTCATCGTTGTAGCAACGTAATTCAATACCGTCGGCGGTCTGCAGAACCGTCTGCAGCAGGGCGCGCGCCGGCTCGTGGCGCACGGCGGCCGGCGCAAATCGCACCAGTCGCTCTCGATGCTCCCAGATGCGACTTTGGTCGAGGTCCAACAAGTCGGACCGGGCGAGCAGTTCAGCTGTGCCGAGCGTCCCCGCGCAGAGGATGACCTCATCCGCGGTCAACACCCGCTCCCCTACAGCCACGCCGACGGCCCGCCCGCCACGCGTGCGGACACCGACGGCCTCGGAACCCGTCATCACCTGGAGGTTCGGGCGCTGGATGAGAATCGGCTGGAGTATGTCGGCCGCCGATCGGCGATACCAGCCATCACGATTCGACCGGACCCTGACAACGCCCTCGGCCGGCCACGGCGTTGGACTCCGTCCGAAACCTTCATCATTCCAATGCTTTTCGAAGGCAACAGCAGTGGGTTCGAGTTCGTCATCGGCGAATGCCGAGGCATTCATGATTCCGCCACCCGCTTCGCCACCGTCTAGGCGATCGTAGGTCGCGGCGATGTCGGACGCCGACCAGTGTTCGGTGGACCAACCGTCGAAGTCCCGTTGGTGCCAGCGCACGAAATATCCACCGTTGACTGCCGAGGATCCGCCGACTCCCCGGCCCCGCGGAAGGTCGAAACCCTGCGCGCTCGGGTAGTGGACCGCGCGGCCGGAACCGGCGCCGATGGGCAGATGGCTCAGCCGCAGTGACTGCCGATCCGGTGGTCCTCCACCGGCTTCCAACACCAGGACCGAACGCCTGGGATCGCGCGAGAGACGCTCGGCAACAACACATCCACTGCTACCGGCACCGACGATGATGACATCCGCGCCGGAGGCGATCATCCGACGCCGGTATGCGTGGCCGGTGGCCGCGACTCAGTGGTCACCGTATTGCTGATCCGGGGGTAGAGCGCGTCAGCGCTGCGCCCTGCCAGCGCCCCCTGCCAAAGGCCGGTGCCGTAGGCGAGGTCATCAAGTCGCTTCAGCACCATGAAACGCCACCACCCTACGCGGGCACCGGGTTCCGGATTCACCAACTCCAGCCGGACCCACTCGTACGCGGCCTCGCCGACGGCGACCGCCACCAGCAGGGTACGAAATCGCTTGGACACCAGCGCAAGTAAGAAGGACAGTGGCCAATAGTGCCGGCACAGGGCCGACGCCGATTGCAGCAACCCGAACCCGACCGACTGCGCCGTCAGCTTGGCGGCCATCCGCGCCGCGTCCGGCATCGGCGACACCCGTTTGTGCAATTTGCCACCGATGACCCCGAAGACGACCAACGCGGCCAGCACACCCCAGGCGGTTCCGGTGATCAACGCGGCCATGGCGGCTGCCATGGGGACCGTCAACGCGAGAGGAGCGCCCAGTCCCGGATGCCGACCGGACAGGAGTGCGGCGCCCGTGCCGTAGTACCGCTTGCGATCGAGACTTTTCGAGAGCTGGCTTCGATGATCGTGGGCGACCGTGGCGATCGGGTCGTACCGCAGCGACCACCCGAGCTCGTGCAGGCGCCAGCAGAGGTCGACGTCCTCGGCGACTTCCATCGTCTCGTCGAAACCCTCGAAGCAGTTGCGCCGCATGACCATGGCCGCGCTGGGGACGTACGGGATCCGCGAACGCGGCGCGATGGGACCCTCGCGGCGTCCCATGTCCAGCGAGGAACACAATGCTTCATACCGGGACGTCGCACCCCCGCCGGCGTCCAACGCGACGATCCGCGGGGCGACGAGCGCGACCTTGGGGTCGGAGAAGTGTCCGAGGAGTTTGGTCAGCCAGTCGTGTTCGGGCACGACATCTGAATCCAGGAAGGCCAAGAACTCCGTCGTGACCCCGGCCGCTCCCCGGTTCCGCGCGGCGGCCGGTCCTTTGCTCCGCTCGGTGCGCAACACGGTGGCGCCGGGTGCCCGCACGGGGATCACGGAGCCGTCGTCGACGATCACCACTTTGTGGCCGCCCAGACCGGCGATCAGACGGTCGATCCCGGACTGGTTGTCGCGCACCGGAACAACCACCGTGACGTCGGATTCGGCGGGCCCGAACATGGGGCGCGGATGCCCGACACCGGCGTCGAGCAATTTACGAGCCAACTGTGACGTGAGCCGGTTGTGTACGGCCAGTCTGCCGTCGGCGTCGAGCAGGCCCCCGGCGATCTGCGAGAGATTCAGCAGTCGAAGCGGTGATCCGCCGACGATGTGACGTCGGTCGTCGGAGACGGTGCAGTGCGAGTCGATCTGAACCTGGAATCCGTGGGGAGGAAATGAGGCCTTCGGATCGACGACCTCCGGCGACTCCGCCGCCGTCGTCTCGTCCTGGCGGCTGTCCTGATCAGAGATCACCGCAGCATTCCCATCGCATCGGGCTGCCAGGCATCCAACGCCTCCGACAGACCCGCCACCATCTCGCTCAACATCCGCCTTCCATCGGCTTCCGACGCCTGCGTCGGATCACCGAGAACGCCATTGTCACTCACTGCTGCCACTCCCCCTGCACGCATCGACGCCATCAGCTCCGACACCGGAGCCACGTTGCCGCGCACCAACTCCGCCGTCTTGACCACCGCCGGTGAGATGTGAAGCAACAGCGACGTTTCGGTGAAACCCGCATGGGCGTCGCCACCCGGCGAATTGCATCCATACCAGGCGACGTCTCGTCCTTCGCCGCGCAACTGCTTGACTGCGGCCGCCAACACCGATCCGTTGCCGCCGTGCCCGTTCACAAACACCAGCCGATGTGCCCATCGGCACGCACTGCGACCGTACTCCACCAGCACCGCCTGTAGCACCTCGCGACCGATGGAAATTGTGCCGGGAAAGCCCTCGTGTTCGCCGGCGGCGCCATAGTTCAAGGCGGGGGCGACGAACAGGTCGCGGACCTGACCTTCTCCCGTACTCTCACCTGCCTCGAGGCCGGCCGCGCCCTCCGCGACAGCGGTGGCGATACGGACGTCGGTATCGAGTGGCAGATGGGGACCATGTTGCTCAATGGAACCCAATGGAACGACGACAGTAGTCGAACGCCCGTCCAACTCGGTCCAGCTCTGCACACCGAGCCTGCCCGACGACGTCATTCGGTCAATGGTAGTCCGTATGCCCCGTGGCCAGAAGGGGTTTGCCTTCCCAACCCGGATCCGGAGCCCGACCCGAACACCGAGACGACGCCGAAGGCGGAGCTCGACCCGAACAAGCGCTCGGTCCCTGGTTTACTTGTGAACCGACCGTATTGGTTGTGAAGTCACCGCGCCCGTCCATTGCGTGTGCGGTCAACCACTCGACGATGAGGGGCGATACATGGCAAAGAACGGACCGCTGAGCGGAACGCGAGTGATCGAGTTCGCAGGCATCGGACCCGGGCCGCACGCAGCGATGATGCTGGGCGACCTGGGAGCCGAGGTGGTGCGCATCGAGCGACCCGGCAAGCTCCCGCAGGAAGGCCAGGTGGCAGACCAACTGTTGCGCAACCGGACGGTGGTCGAGGCCAACCTGAAAGACCCGGTGGACAAAGAAGCGATCATGAACTTGATCGCCAAGGCCGATGTCGTCATCGAGGGTTTTCGGCCCGGTGTCACCGAGCGCCTGGGGTTCGGTCCGGACGATGTCGCTGCGGTCAACCCGCGGATCGTCTACGGCCGGATGACCGGCTGGGGCCAGGACGGCCCGCTCTCGCAGGTCGCCGGCCACGACATCAACTACATCTCGCTGACCGGTCTGCTGCACGCGGTGGGGCGCGCCGAGGAACGGCCGACACCGCCGCTGAACCTGTTCGGTGACTTCGGCGGCGGATCGATGTTCCTCGTGCAGGGAATCCTCGCCGCTCTTCTGGAGCGGGAGAAGTCGGGCAAGGGTCAGACCGTGGACGCCGCGATGGTCGACGGCGTCTCGGTCCTCGGCCAGATGATGTGGGCCTGGCGCGGAACGGGCTTCTGGGGCGACACCCGCGGCGCCAACCTGCTCGACACGGGCGCACCGTTCTACGAGGTGTACGAGACCTCTGATGGCAAGTACTTCGCCGTGGGCGCCATCGAACCGCAGTTCTACACACTCCTGCTGGAAGGCATGGGTCTGACCGACGACGAGACTTTGCCGCATCAGCTCGACATGCCGCAGTGGCCGGCCATGAAGGTGCGGTTCGCCGAGGTCTTCAAGTCCAAGACCCGCGACGAATGGGCCGCGATCTTCGACGGCACCGACGCCTGCGCCTCACCCGTGCTCGACTGGGACGAGGCGACACAGAACAAGCACCTCGTGGCGCGACAGACACTCATCGAGGTCGACGGGGTCACGCAACCGGCTGTGGCACCACGCTTTTCGCGATCGGTACCCGACGTCCCGGCGGCACCCGCGCGGGCGGCCGCCGATCCCGCCACGCTCTGGCTCGACTGATCCCACAGATGCACACCGTTCAGTCATGAGCACACGTTGCAACGTGTGCTTATGACTGGAACGTGTGCATTTGCGTCCGTCAGATTTTGGTGGCGCCCATGTCGACCTCGATGGACGACGCGGTGATGAAACGCGCACTCTTCGAGCACAGGTACATCACGGCATCACTGATGTCCCGCGACTTCGCCATTCCGGGCAGGATCGGCAGGAAGTGTGGCTGGTACTCCGGCATCTCGAAAACCGCGAACGCGTCGGTGTCTTCGATGCACATCGGGGTGTCCACGCCGTAAGGATGAATCGTGTTGACACGAATCCGGTGCTGGCCCAATTCTTTTGCGGCGGTGTGCGACAGCCCCACCAGTGCATGCTTCGATGCCGAGTACGCGGCCTGCATGGGCATCGACTTGATCCCGGCCACCGAGGAGATGATGACGATCGAGCCGCCGTTTCCGGCCTCGATCATCGCCGGGATGGTGGCCTTCAGGGTCTTCCAGCTGCCGTTCACGTTGACGTCGATGACGTCCATGAACTGGCTTTCCGACAGCTCGTGAACAGCGCCCCACGTGAGTACACCGGCGTTCGCGATCACGTAGTCGAGGCGCCCGAACTGCGCGACACCGTCGGCAACCAGTTGCTGCTGGGCGGCGAGGTCGCGGGTATCGATCTGGCGCGCAAGAATATTGCCACCGGCCTCTTTCACGAGCCGGACCGTTTCCTCGAAATCCTCGGCGGTGGCCGCCGGGTACCCGATGGCCGTGACCTCTTTGCACACGTCGAGCCCGATGACCGAGGCGCCCTCTTCGGCAAACCGGATCGCGTGGCTGCGACCCTGCCCGCGGGCGATACCCGTGATGTAGACGACCTTGCCGTCAAAATCTCCCATGACAGAACTGTAACGTGTTCTAGTGGCGTCTGGCCAGGTTTGGTCCCGAGAAACAAACCCACCCGCTCCGGTCAAACCCAGGGGTTCTGAACCGGTGGGTTTGACCGAAACGGTTGGGTTTGCGGTGGTGATCTACGCGGTGGTCTCGCCGAACCGCTTCTCGAACCCCTCCGGGACGATGATGTCGTCGCGGGTGAGTTCGTGGATGCTCTTGCGGCCCAGGCCCATCAGAGCGGAGTCGATGCCGCCGCGAAGGATGTCGAGGACGTTCTCGACGCCGGTCTGGCCGTTGGCGGCCAGGCCCCAGAGGTAGGCGCGACCGATCATGACTGCGTCGGCGCCGAGCGCGAGGGCTTTGACGACGTCGCTGCCGCGGCGGATGCCACCGTCGAGCAGCACCTGGATGTCGCCGCCGACAGCGTCGGCGATGGGGCCGAGCATGCGGATGGTGGCCGGGGTGCCGTCGAGATTGTTGCCGCCGTGGTTGGAGACCGAGATGGCGGTGGCGCCGATGTCAACTGCCCGCTTGGCGTCGTCAAGCCGGGTGATGCCCTTGACCATGAACGGTCCGCCCCACTGCTCACGCAGCCAGGCGAGGTCTTCCCAGGACGGGGGTGCGGTCTGCATCCACTGTCCGTACGCACCGAAAAACGTGGGGCCGGTCTGGCCCTTGTCGACGACGTTGGGGGCGGTCAGGTCCGGGATGATCGGCTTGCCCTTGTTGAACCAGTCCCAGGCGTAGCGCGGTTTGACGGCGATTTCGGGGGCGAGCTTGAGCAGCGCCTTGAAGTCGACCTTCTCGGGGATCTCGGGGCTGCCCCAGTCGCGGCCCATCGAGAACGACCAGTCGGTCGTGACGATGAGACCTTTGGCGCCGGCTTCGCGAGCCCGCTCGGCGCGCTTGAGGATGTCCTCGCGCGAGTTGAGCCAGTAGGCCTGGAAGAAGATCTTGTCGTTGACCGCGGTGACCTCTTCGATGGGCTTGCTGGCGAAACTCGACAGTCCCATTGCGGTGCCGCGGGCCGCAGCGGCGCGGGCCACAGCGACTTCGCCCTCTTTGTCGACGGCCTGGACGCCGGTCGGCGAGATCATCACCGGAAGCGAGATCTCTTGTCCCATGATTGATGTCGAGAGTTCCCGCTCGGCGCTGGCGCCGACGACATGCGGGGCGAACCCCAGTTCGGAGAAGGCCTCGACGTTGTCAGCCGTCGTGATGCCCTTCTCGCTACCTGCGATCAGCGACGAGTACACCGATCTGGGAAGGCGTTTTTTCGCCCGTCGCTGGGCTTCTAGAACTGTCTCGAACCAGGGGTTCGCCATCGCGATATTCCTTTGCTCACCCGGCAACTCTGCCGGGGTTCTTCGTTACTTGGAGGGGGTCAGTTCCGGTGCGAAACCGGCGAGGGGGTTCTCGTCGCAGTCACGCGACGGTGGCCGGGTCATCAGGGTCAGCGGCACACCACGGGAGTGATCCTTGTTCGCCGAGGGAACGCTGCGGTCCTGCTCGAGCAGGGTTTCTCCGTAACCCTGGACGCACTCCGGGTCGGGGCCGGCGAGCGGAAGTCCGGTGAAGAACTTCGCAGCCATGCAACCACCGCGGCAGGCGTCGAAGTGCGCACACTTGGTGCACGCGCCCGCGTTCTGCGGCTCACGCAGTTCCAGGAACAGATCCGATTCTTGCCAGATCGTCTTGAATCCACCGTCTTCCAGGATGTTTCCGGCCAGGAAGTTCTCGTGGATCGCGAACGGGCAGGCGTAGACGTCGCCGATCGGATCGATCAGGCAGACCACGCGCCCGGCACCACAGAGGTTCAGACCGGGCAGAGCACCCTGACCAGGTTCGGCGAATGCCGACAGGTGAAAGAACGAGTCGCCGGTCAGCACCCCTTCGCCGTGTTCGACGAGCCAGTTGTAGAGGCCACGCTGCTGCTCGGGCAACGGATGCAGGTCGTCCCACACATCGGCGCCGCGACCGGACGGCCGCAGCCGGGTGATACGAAGGGTCGCACCGAAACGGTCCGCCAGCGCCTTGAACTCGTCGAGCTGAGTGACGTTCTGGCGGGTGACGACCACGCTGATCTTGGCATCGGCGAAACCGGCCTCGTGCAGGTTCTCGAGCGCCTTGATGGCCATGTCGAAAGAACCCGGCCCGCGCACGGCGTCGTTGACCTCGGCGGTCGCACCGTCGAGGGAGATCTGCACGTCGACGTAGTCGGACGCGGCCAGACGCTGGGCGACCTTCTTGTCGATCTTCAGTCCGTTGGTCGAGAACTTCACGCCCACTTGGTGATCAGTGGCGTAGTCGACCAGTTCCCAGAAGTCCGGGCGGACGGTCGGCTCGCCGCCACCGATGTTGACGTAGAAGACCTGCATGCGCTGCAGCTCATCGATGATGGCCTTGCACTGGGCGGTGTCGAGTTCACGGGGATCGCGCTTACCCGACGACGACAGGCAGTGCACGCACGAGAGGTTGCAGGCGTACGTGAGCTCCCAGGTCAGACAGATCGGGGCGTCGAGACCCTTTTCGAATTGGTCGACCAAACGGCCGACGGGCTGGCGGGGCGCAGCGGGGCGCTCGAGAATTGAAGTCATGGCAGAGTCCTCAAGGGGGTGGAGTTCGCGAGGGTGCGCAAACTCAAGAGGGTTGGACGATCATGCCCGAAGCAGCCAGTGCGGCAAGCGCATTCAGGTAGAGCGGGCGGTCGTTGTCGGCGATACCGGCAGCGGCCAAGGCGTCGGTGGCACTGGCGTGCTCGGGCAGCGACTGCACCACTTCGACCACTGTCAGGTTCTTGAGAAACGACAGCTTACGAGTGCCGAAGTGGTACAGCAGCGCACCGAACGGTTCCGGCCGCAACGCGACCGAAGAGTTCAGCACCCACGCCCGATCAGCGTCGAACACGAGATCAGTCGTGGCAACACTCATGTCAGTAGACGCCGCACATGCCGTCGATCGACACCTCTTCGACCAACGATTCCGAGACCAGTTCGGACTCGGTCGAGGTGATGCTGTCGGACTGCGAAGCCGGATTCTGAGCGGTCATGTGATTGCCTCCAGATGTATTCGTGACTGTGACCCTCACCATAATGGCACTCAGTGCACAAATGCCAGCGCTGGACAGAAATTTATTGGAAATCGTCGAAAACCACCCAAATGGACAGGTACGGCCACCCGGCGCGACGCCCCGACCCCGCAACCACAGAACCTGGAAGACGTGCCCGCCGACGGCAGTGAGATGGTCGACAGAGGAACATCGAAAGGAGCGCGACGTGGATTCAGCTGAGGCACCACAACCGACAGAGGTGCGACTGCGCGGCTCCGGAGGCCTGTCGCTGGCGGCCGATCACTGGAAGCCCGTCCGCGGCGACGACTCCCCCGGATCAACGATTCTCCTCTTGCACGGCGGCGGCCAGACCCGCCATTCCTGGAAGAACACCGGCCAGGTGCTCGCGCAGCGCGGTTCGGATGTGATCGCACTCGACAGCCGAGGCCATGGTGACAGCGACTGGGACGCGGATGCCGACTACAGCCTGCAGGCCCAGAACAGGGATGGGCTGGGGGTGCTCGAGCAGATCCCCGAGCTGACCGGACGACATGATCCGGTGACGATCGTCGGCGCCAGCATGGGCGGTATGGCGGGGATCGGCATCTCCGCACTGGCTCCCACCGGCTCGGTCGACAAACTGGTGTTGGTCGATGTGGTCCCACGCTTCGAAAAGTCCGGCAGTCAGCGAATTCGGGACTTCATGGCCGGCAATGTCGACGGGTTCGACGACCTCGACCAGGCCGCCGCCGCGATCGCCGAGTACTTACCGCACCGCCGGGCCACGGGGTCCTCGGAAGGGCTCAAAAGGAACCTCCGCAGGCGCGACGACGGGCGCTGGTACTGGCATTGGGATCCTGCGTTCCTCACGCCTCCGATCGACGAGTCCACGATTCGCACCGACCTCTTGGAACGGCAGGCACAGTCCCTGACCATTCCGATCCAGCTGATCAGGGGCCGACTCTCGGACGTTGTCAGCGAACAAGCCGTCCGCGACTTCGTCGAACTCGTCCCGACGGTCGAAGTCGTCGAACTCGCCGGCGCGGGCCACACGGCCGCAGGTGACGACAACGACGCATTCACTACCGCAGTACTCGACTTCGTGGATCGGTGAGCAACTACCATGGCCTCTGTTGCACCCGCGACTCAAGCCGATGCCCGGGGCATGGAGGGACCGTCCGTTGACCAGCAGATTGCGGGTGCCATGACCGCCCAGATCGGCAGGCGACCCAGCACGACCAAGTCGAAGATCACCGAAGCCGCGATCGATCTCTTCACCGAGTCCGGTTTCGACGAGACGAGCGTGGACGATGTCGCGGCCGCCGCCGGAATCGCCCGCCGGACGTTGTTCCGCTACTACCCGTCGAAGAACGCGATCGCCTGGGGTGACTTCGACGAACACCTCCAGGACATGCGTCGCCTGCTCACCGAACTGCCGCCGGACATGCCGGTGGCCGACGCCCTGCAAACCGCACTGCTCGCCTTCAACGAGGTGCCCGCCGAGCATCGCGAACACCATCGACGACGGATGCGCCTGCTGCTCGGTGTTCCGGCACTGCAAGCACATTCGATGCTCATGTACACCGGGTGGCGCAACGTGGTCGCCGAGTTCGTCGCGACGCGAACCGGCAGCGACCCGTCCGGCCTCATCCCCCAGACCGTGGCGTGGACACTGCTGGCCACCGCCCTGGCCGCCTACGAACAGTGGCTCGACGATCCGGACGCGGACCTCGACGAACTCCTGACCCGGGGCAGCCGGATACTGACCCTCGGGCTGGAAGACGTTCTCACACCTGCCACCAACGGAAGGTCGGGGCCGGGTGGAGGCACTGGTAATCTAAACTAGAACGTGTTCCTGTTTTCGCGCATAGTTCTCCACGACTAGGAGGTACGCCGGTGACCGTGTCCCCGCACAGCACCCGGAGCGTTGTGTTGACCGTGGCCGACGTGATCGACGAGACCGGCGACGCGAAATCGCTGGTCTTCGATGTGCCGGAGGACAACGCCGAGCGTTTCCGCTACAAACCCGGTCAATTCCTGACCCTGCGGGTCCCCAGCGACCAGACCGGGTCCGTGGCCCGCTGCTACTCGCTCGCCTCGTCCCCCTTCGGTGACGAGAAGCCCAAGGTGACCGTCAAGCGGACAATCGACGGGTACGGCTCCAACTGGATCTGCGACAACATCAAAGTCGGTGACCAGATCGAGGTCCTGCCACCGTCGGGTGTGTTCACCCCCGCGGACCTGAACGCGCCGATCCTGCTGCTCGGCGCAGGCAGTGGCATCACCCCCGTGATGTCGATCCTCAAGTCTGCACTGTCTCAGGGCAGCGGCCGGGTGCTGCTGGTCTACGCCAATCGCAGCGAGAACGACGTGATCTTTGCAGCCGAACTGCGCGATCTGCAGCAGCGGTTCCACGAACGTCTGACCGTGGTGCACTGGCTACAGTCCGTGCAGGGCATGCCGTCGGTGGAATCGCTCGCCACCCTGCTGCGCCCGTTCAAGGCATACAACGCCTACATGTGCGGTCCGGGACCGTTCATGGACGCGGTGCACAAAGCTCTTGCCGCCATCGAGATGTCACATCATCAGGTGCACGCCGAGGTCTTCAGCTCGCTGTCCGGCGACCCTTTCGAGGACACCGCACCTGCCGAGCTCACCGAGGACGAGATCGCAGACGCCGCGACGGTGGAGGTCGAGCTCGACGGGGAGGTCCACGAGATGTCTTGGCCCCGAAGCCAAACCCTGGTCGACATCATGTTGTCAGCCGGACTCGACGTCCCGTATTCGTGCCGTGAAGGTGAGTGCGGATCGTGCGCGTGCACCGTCACCGAGGGCACGGTGGAAATGGAGAACGTCGGCGCGCTCGACGAGGACGACATCGCCGATGGCTACATCCTCGGGTGCCAGGCCCGGCCGACGTCGAACACGCTGAAGATCGAGTTCTGAACCGCGTCAGCGCATCTCACGAAAGTGCGCGCGTTGCTCTCCGCCGAGGTGTTCCGTGGCATAGCTCAACGCGGTCCGTCCCATCTCGGCTGCGTACTGCTCCAGGAAGTGCAGTAGGACAGCACGGTCCACCCGCTTACCGGTTTCGCGCAGCATCCAGCCCACCGCCTTCTGGATCAGATCACGACGATCATCGAGGACCAGAGGCGCCAACTCGAGCAGGGTCGTGCCGTCGCCGCGTTTGATGAAGGCGTGCGTCGCGAGAATCGCGACCCGGCGCCGCCACAGATCGACCTCTGCGACCAACTCGAACAAGAACGAATGATCGGCTCCCACAAGCGATTCACCGAGGATGTAGGGCGCCGACGAGTCCACCAGATCCCAATTGTCGACGCGACCTTCGAAGACCGCGTCGAGATAGCATCGCACCCATTCTCGCCGGTCCGACTCCGAATGCGCCCGTTCGAAACCCGATCGGAGCAGCAGCAGGCCGGTCAGCCGGTGCTCATGGATCTCACTGGAGAGCAGGTCGCGGACACCTGCCTCGTCGAGACCGCGGAAAGCTCTGGCCACCTGGCGTTGCGCCGGAACTCTCACACCGATGAACCGGTCTCCGTCGCCGTACTCGCCGGGCCCGGTCTTGAAGAACCGGGCCGAGCTCTCCGCACGGGCAGGATCGGCAAGACCTGCCAGGGCCGCCTTGACCGCCGCCGCGGTCGGCGCCGGCCCGGCGGCGGGCATCAGCCGATCAGTTCCGAGATCGGGGTCTTCTCGAGCAGTTTGGCCCGCATCTTCATGACGGCGCCGGCCTTACCTGCGCCCACCACGGCGGTGAAGACGCCGCCGCGACTGTAATAGACCACGAACTTGGTTCCGTCGTCGGAGATCACGTGTACGTCGTCGCCGGCCGAGGGATGCCCCAGGGCCTGAACCTTGACCTCGAACTGGTCGCTCCAGAAGTACGGCACGAACGGGCGGGCATTCGATTCGTCGACCCCGAGGATCGCGTAGGCGACCTTTGCGGCCTGCTCGATGACATTGTTCCAATGCTCGACCCGCGACGGCACGCCGTGCTCGTCGCGCCAGTTGGCGACGTCTCCGATGGCGTAGACATCCGGCGCACTGGTGCGGCCCACCTCGTCGCAGGCGATGCCGCCGCCGAACTCACGATCGGCCAGCGCGATGCCAGACCCCTCCAGGTAGTCGACCACCGGGGTCGAACCGATTCCGAGTACCACGATGTCGGCGGGCAACTCCGTCCCGTCCGCGAGCGTCACGCCTGACACGGTGTCATCGCCGGTGATGCCGGTGACGCCGACGCCGGTGCGGATCTCGACACCGCGATCCGCATGGATCCGACCGACCATGGTGCCGACCTGTTCACCGAGTGCGATCGCCAGCGGCGCGAGTGCCGGCTCGACGACGGTGACCTTGAGGCCTTTCGTGCTCAGGCTTGCAGCGACCTCGCAGCCGATGAACCCGGCTCCGATGACCACCGCGGTGGTCGCGCCCTCGATCTCCGACCGCAGCGCCATCGCATCGTCGTAGGTGCGCAGGGTGTGCACGCCGGATTTGCCCGCCGCGAACGGGAGGCTGCGGGGATCGAGACCCGTCGCGAGAATCAGGGTGCTGTACGAGACGGTCTCCGCTGTCCCACCCTCGACCGGCTCGACGGTCACGGTGTGTGCATCCGGATCGATTGCGGTGACGCGCGTTCCGGTCCGCAGATCGACATTCTTCTCGGTGTAGAACTCTTGCGGTTGCAGGTCGACGTCGTCTTTGTCCCCGGTCAACACCGCCTTGGACAGTGGCGGTCGGTCGTAAGGGATCCGGGTCTCCTTGCCGATGAGGATCAGCTCGCCCTCATAGCCTTCGTTCCGGAGATCGGCCACCAGTCGCGCGCCACCGAGACCGGCCCCGACAATCACTATTGCGGCACTCATCGCCACCTCACATCTCCACGGATCCTCGTGCTATCCGGGCCCGACCTGTTGCAACCCGGCAAGCAGCCAATTTCCGTTGACCTTACGCATGTCCGCCCAACGCGTGACAGCCACCACCTCCGGCTCCGCACGTGCAGCAGGTAACACAATGCTCTGGTTCACGAAAACCAGCACCCGCGCGGCATCCTCGTTCATCCGGTTCACCGCCGTGGCCAGCACCCGACCCGTCATCACGACCTTCGATTCCACCGCGGTCGGCAACACCACCCCAGGCCCCTGGCTGCGGAACTCGAGAAGAAGCCGCCCGGTGAGTTTGGTCCCGACCGTCCGCTGCTGCGCGGTCAGTGAATCCGGGCCGAAGGTCATCAGGGAGCCGACCGCGTCAGCGGTGGCCAGCTGCACCTGCCGGCGCGCATCCTCATCCGCCTGGCCGGGGGTGGCCGGCCCCACGAAACCCACCACCGCGATGGCGATCAGGACCACCAACACGACCGTCAGGATCGGTCCTGCCACAGCGGGTCTGGTCAGGTTCTGCCTTGTGGCGCTCATTGCAGCTGCGTCCGATCCATCTTCCAGCGGCCGTCGATCTCCTTCATCGTGACCAGCAACGCGACCCGGCTCTGCGCCGGGTCGGCCCCCAGCACGGTCGGATTGGTGCCCTCGGCGACCACGAGGACGTCGGCCGAATCGTCGGTGGCATCGCCGACGATGCCTGCGGACAGCACCTGCCCGGTGCTCGGCACCCGCAGCCCGCTGATGACATCCACCAACTCGCTTCGGGCGTTCTCGAGGCGTTCGCGTTGCGGGCCGGTGGTGACCTCCAACGCGCCGTCCACGAACTCCTCGGCTCGCTCCGGATCGATGGTGAGCAGGGTTGTCACCGCGGAACGCGTGTCCGCCAGCACATCCGCATCGCGGGCGCGGTCCGACACAGCGCCGCGATGGACCACGATGAGGACGAGCGCGGCGACGAGGGCGGCCACGCACACCACCGCACAACCGCTTGTCATCACCTTCACCGCACGCCGCCGCCCGGCGGCGCGGGCCGCCCAGGCCTGTTCGGCCGCCGCGCTCGCGCGCTCGGCCTCGGCGCGTGCGTCCGCGACCCGTTCTCGCGCGACCAGCAGCCGCCGCGACGACGCTCCAGTCGGATCATTCTCGGGCGCGCTCACAGCACCTCATCCGCCCTGGCGATCTTCCAGTCGCCGCCGGACCGTTCGAATCGGACGTCCAGAACCTTGGTGTAGTCAACAGGTTCGGCCCCCGGACGCTCCTCCGTCACCGCTGCCGAGACCACCGCGTCGACATGGTCCGCCGCGACCGCGGAGATCCCCGTGTGTACCGGTCTCCAGGTCACGGTGAGCGGTTGCGTCGGCGCGGTCGTCGCGTCGAGGATCTGCCCGTATTCGCGGGCGAACTCGTCGGTCACCACAGCCAATACCCGCTGCCGCTGCTGTTCGGCCTCGCCAGACTCGACCGAGAACAGCTGGGCCACAGCAGGTCCCGCCAGTTCGAGTACCTCGGATCGATTGGTCGCCAGTTTCTCGTCGCCTCGATGTAGTTGCCAGGCCGTCACCAGAGCGATGATGCAGGCGACGACCACCACCAGGTTCACCGCGTACCAGGACCACATCCTTCGCGCGGTCACGGATAGAACTCCAGCGCCGCGATCTTCAGGGCGCCCTCGTCGGGCACCATGTCGACCTGTATCCGAAAGCGCTGCACCGCGGGAGCCTGCGTCCGGTCCGCATCGAGACCGGTCCTCACCTCGATCGCCGCGGTGACGAGCAGCGTCGCGCGCTCACCTGACCTCGACGAGATCCCGACCCCGTCGACGGTCCCTGTCGAGACCGTGCCGATCTTCTGGACGAATGCCGTGAACGCATCGGTGGATTGGGCGAACTCGTCACCGAACCTGCCGGTGGCGCCCGCGCGGATCTGCCTGGCGCGCTTGCCGCCGTCGCCGGCGTCGGGCGTCAGCAAGACCTCGACCCGTTCTGCGGCGGCCCGCATGTACTGCGCATCGGTGAATCCGGCGTCGGCCTGCGAGTATCGGAAACCGCCGATCACCGCGACGACTGCTGCGATCAGGACTGCCACCACCAACATCGCGAGCCACCGCGGGCGGGTGTCCGGTTCGCGTTCACCGAGTTCGGTTTCCAGTCCGGCCAAGTCGCGCTCGGCGGCCCGCAGGTGGGCACGGGCAGCCTTGTCCGCGGCGATCAGGGCGCGTTCCTCCGCCGATCCGGCGGGGCGCAGTGCGCGGACGTTCAGCACCGGTACAGCCTAGTAGAACACGTTCCCGAAACAACGGACCCGCCCATACCGTCCGGTTCGGCCCGCCTTCCCCGCCCGTAGGCAGTCCCCGTTCTGTTCGTAGCTGCCACGGGTGAGAAATCGGTGTGTAAAGAAACGATTTGCCGCTAACCGCGCCGGATCGCTCCGGCGGTGGTTACATGGTTTTCCACCACACTGATTCGGAGGTCGTCGATGGCCACTCACACGACGCCGGCCGCTTCCCGGCCTGCGAATCCGGTGTCGCGCCCGGCAGATACCGCGCGACCATGAGCGTCATCGTCGGGTATCAACCCGGCCGCGGTGGTGATGAAGCGGTCGAACTCGGGGCAAGTCTGGCGATCGCACTGTCCACCAATCTGGTCATGGTCATCGCGACACCGAAACCGTGGACGACGCCTTCTCTGGCGCGGGTGGACGCCGAGTTCAGTGCCTATGCCCGGCGTTATGGCGACGACGCCGAAGCCGCGGCCCGTGCACATCTGGCCCTGCGTGCTCCGCACACCGAGGTGACCTACCTCCGGGTCAGCGAACGCTCGGTGTCCAAGTCGATCCAGAAGGTACTCACCGAGCACGACGGGGAGATCCTCGTCCTGGGTACCACCCACGGGTCCGATGACGGCCGGATGTCCTTGGGCGTGACGACCAGTCGGCTGATGCACTCGAGTTCCATCCCGCTGGCGCTGGCACCCAAGAGGTACAGGTGCGCCCGGATCACCGGTGTCACCTGCGCGTATTCCGGCGACGACCACAGCGAAGACGTGGTCACGTCCGCCCAGGCGCTCGCCGCCCGAATGAGTGTGCCGTTGCGGGTGGCCACATTCGGCGTCACACCCGCGGACATGTTCCCACCCGAGGTCGGTTTCGATGTCGAACGCAGCGTGCTGGAGGCGTGGAAGGAACAGATGACCGCATCGATGCAGAAGTTGGTGTCGGACAAAATCATCGATGACAGCGTTCCGACGAAGATCAGCACCGGCAACGACTGGGACGCAGCATTCGACGCCATCGAGTGGTCCGACGGCGAGGTGCTGGCGATCGGCACCACCCCACGAGACGCGATCAAGAGGGTGTTCTTGGGCTCCAGGGCAGCGAAAATCGTTGCCTCCGCAACTGTTCCGGCAATAATCTTCCCAGGCTGAGGTGTCCACATGGATTTGAGCAAAGACCCGGCGCAGCAGCCCGGCGCACTGAACACGAGAACCCTGTTTCGGCGAAAGCCGATCCCCACCGGCGACGAAGCCGAGGCCGACACCGGCCTCGAGCGCACGATCACCACCACACAGCTGGCCTGCTTCGGTATCGGCGCCACCATCGGCACGGGCATCTTCTTCGTGATGAGCGTGGCCGTACCGGACGCGGGCCCGTCGGTGGTCGTGGCGTTCATCGTCGCGGGCATCGCCGCCGGACTGGCAGCGATCTGCTACGCCGAGATGGCGTCGTCGGTACCGGTCTCGGGCTCGACGTATTCCTACGCATACGCCACCCTCGGTGAGATCGTCGCGATGGCGGTCGCCGGCTGTCTGCTCCTGGAATACGGGGTGTCGACGGCGGCCGTCGCGGTCGGCTGGAGCGAGTATCTCAACGCACTGCTCGGCTATCTGCACGCACCGCAGATTCCGCAGGCCCTGAGCGCAGCACCCTGGGATGACAACTCCGGGTGGGTGAATCTGCCCGCCATCATCCTGGTCGGACTGTGCGCGCTACTGCTGATCCGCGGCGCCAGCGAATCAGCGAAGGCCAACTTCGTGATGGTCGCGATCAAGCTCGCCGTCCTCGCCATGTTCATCGGAATCGCGTTCGCGGGTTTCAACGCCGACAACCTCAGCCCATTCTTCCTCCACGGGGCGGACGGTGTGACCGTGGCCGCCGGAGTCATCTTCTTCTCGTTCATCGGCCTCGATGCGGTGTCGACAGCCGGCGAGGAGGTCAAGGATCCCCAGCGGACGATGCCCCGCGCGCTGATCGCGGCCCTGGTCACTGTCGTCCTCGTCTATGTCCTGGTGGCGCTGGCGGCCGTGGGAGCCCAGACCGCCGCAGATTTCAAGGGTCAGGAAGCGGGACTCGCCGCGATCCTCGAAGAGGTGACCGGCCAGACCTGGCCATCCCTGGTGCTCTCGCTGGGCGCGGTCATCTCGATCTTCTCGGTCACCCTGGTGACCCTTTACGGACAGACGCGCATCCTGTTCGCGATGGGCCGCGACGGCATGCTCCCTAAGTTCTTCACCCGGGTCAATCCCCGCACCCTGACGCCGGTGAACAACACCGTCGTGGTCGCGGTCATCGTTGCCTTGCTCGCGGGATTCGTTCCGCTGGACTACCTGATCGACATGGTGTCCATCGGCACCCTGACAGCGTTCAGCGTCGTCAGCCTTGGTGTCATCCTCCTGCGTCGCCGCGAACCCGACCTGTACCGGCCGTTCAAGGTGCCGTTCTACCCGGTCACCCCCGTCCTCGCGATCGCGGCATGTATCTACATCCTGTACGGATTGCACTGGTACACCTACGTGTTCTTCTTGCTGTGGGTGTCGGTGGTACTCGTGTACTACCTGGTCTACGGACGTAAGCACTCGCTGCTGAACGTCACATCCGACCCTCTCGGCGGCGCCGCGACCATCCCGGGCCACGGCGCGCCGCCGGGTCAGTCACCCCCCGATCAATCCCCGTAGGATCAGCCGGCACAGGGCGGTTCGTAGGGGCTCGCCGGAAGGTACTGCCGCCATTCGGCTTCGGTGATCTGCGCCCCGGCATCCCCGCAGGCCCTGGACAGCATCAGCTCGGTGTCCACTGTCCACGACATCACCGCACCGCCGTCCCCGGCGGCCAAGACAGTGTGGTCGTCGTCGGCGAACCGAACGTCGAACACCTTCCCGCCGAACGCCCTGAGCACCACCAGTAGGTCGGGACGGCGTTCATCGGAGACATCCCACGTCCAGATCTCACCGGCGCCGCCCCCGACCACGATGGTCTTTCCATCGGATGAGTAGGCGCCGCTGTAGATCTGGCCGACCGGACCCGACAGTCGGGCGGTGATCTCGGGACTGCCGCGGCGGGTGATGTCGATGGTGGCGAGTTCCTTGGTCGACGAGGTCACCAACAGCGCGTCGCCGTCGGGCCGGAAGCGGACCGAGAGGGCGGCGGTGTCGAAGGCCTTGATCGTCATCAGCTGCCGCGGCCGCGTCGGGTCCGTGAGGTCGTAGAGCGATACCGATCCGCCCGGGGTCGCGAAGGCGACCGATTTCCCGTCCGGGCCGAGCGACGCCCAGGTCACGCCCTCGCCCACCTCGATGTTCGAGACAACCCTCGGGGCCGACAGGTCGGACGTGTCGATCACCGGCAACCGGTTCGACTCGAGCCCGCCGGTCACCGCGATTGCGGTGTCCTCGTTGATGTCGACGGTCTCGTTCAACGTCTGCAGGGCACGCACTCCCGGGCCGAGGAGTTTCGGTTCGCCGGGATCGGAGTAGTCCCCGAAGTAGATCGTGCCGTCAGCAGATCCCAGGGCGGCCAGCCGACCTGTCGCCGAGACACCGATGGCCCCGGAGAACGACGTGTCAGGCGGCGGCGCAAGGTCGGGCCCGACCCTGACCAGGTTCGGACCATCCGAGACGCGCAACCGCGTGACCTCCCCCGACGGCCCACTGCCGGCGAGGATGTCGGGGCTCCGGGAGCCCGCCGGGATCTGGAAGATGGTCTCCGGACCCAACCGGATCACGGGATACGTCGTGCGCCACGCGGTGACCACCCCGTCGTCGGCCGTGGCGACGACCTCACCGCCGACGTAGACGACGGACGTGAACGTCGACGGCCCATGCCAGATGCGAGCCCCGTCGAGATCCGATGCGCTCAGATCGAACTCGCGCACGGTGTTGTCAGACCCCGCTGCTGCGAGTCGGCTGCCGTCGTCGCTGATGCTGATGCCGTTGACGTAGTTCCCGAATCCCTCGATGGTCCGTACCAGGGACGAGCCGCCGTCGGCGGTCAGCGCATAGAACTGCACCTGGTGACTTTTCAGCCCCATCGCGAGTTGCCCGTTCGGCGCGAACACCAGACTCGGGGCTTGCTGATTGTCTGCCCATTGGGTCAGCTCGATGGGTGGCAGGGGAACCAGGCCCGATCCCGAGACCGTCCACAGATCGACGCGTCGTGCCACGCTACTCGTGGCGAGTACCGAACCGTCACGCGAGAAGGCGACAGCCTGACCGGTACCTGCAACATTCGGTGGCAGCGCCCTCGCCGTCCATCGCTCCTGTTCGCGCTGCCACACCAGCACCCCGACCTGCTCCACGGCGGCGACCAGTGTGGTGCCGTCGGGACTGAGCGCCACCCCGTTCACCGGCTGCCCGGTCGGCAGCACCGCTGCCCGGATCGGTGTCAACGGTTCGCGGATGTCCCATACCTCCACCGCGGCCCGCCCCCCGAGCACGAGTGTGTTCGAATCAGCGCTGAACGACAGAGCACGTAGTGCCTCGTTCGAGTCGTGACCGCCGAAATCGCCGAGCCGGTGCGCAAGTCCGCCCAGCACTTCGGGGCCGGTCGCCCCGGGCGCGGTGGTGTACAGGGTGACGCGATTGCCGGCATCTGCCATGGCCAGCAACCGACGCCCCGGACTGTAAGCGACCTTGACCGGACCCACCGGGCCCAGGAACCTGGCGGGGGTGGCGATCGCGCTGTTGTCGATCAGGTTGGACCGCGCCTCCAAGGTCGGTGACGTGCGATAGGCGATCATCGCCAACTGCCTTGCGAGAGCCGGATCGCGCTCGGTGAGCTCGCCCGATTGCACCGCGAGTTGCCGGCTCAGGGCCTGTCTCTGGAGTTGTTCAGCCCGATTCCGCTCGTCGACCGCGTCCCCGCGTGCGATCACCGCGAACGTCGCCGCGAGCGCAGCCACCAGAGTCACCACAGCGACACCGAACGCGATCCGCCGCAGTTGCCGCACCCGGCGACGCTCACCCGCCTCGAGCCTGTCCTGCTGTTCATTGCTCGCGCGCAGGAATGCGGACTCCGCGGTCGTCAGTTGCGGTTCACCGCGCTCGCCCGGGATGAAGTCGTTGACCATGCCGAGCCACGCGCCGCGGATCAGAAGTTCGTCGGCACGGTCACCCGATTCCCACAGGGTCCACGCCTGCCGGAAGCGTTTGTGCATCAACAACCGGGCACGATCACCATCGATCCATTGCTGGAGTCTGGGCCAGGCGGTCAGCAGGGCCTCGTGGGTCACCTCTGCGTAGTCGGCGTCGACACTGACCAGCCGCGCCGCCGCGAACCGTTCGAGCACCTCGACGGCCCGGGCGGTCTGCGGACTCAACCCCGCCGGCGACTCTCCGCCCGACGCCGGGTCGGCGATCGTGATACCGAGTGCTTCCAGCGGCGCCTTCCGTCGACTGACCCAGTCGTCGTCGACGTTGACCATGGCGAGCAACTGCCGCCTGGCAAGGTCCCGCTCGGCATCGTCGAGATCGGAGTAGACCGCTTCGGCCGTTCGCTCGACGGCTCCGCTGATCCGGCCTGTCGCCAGGTAGTCGGCGACCGTGAGTTGCCGGCGGTCCGAGTGCGACCAGGTCGCCAGCAATGCGTGCGAGAGCATCGGCAGGGCGGTGGCACCGGAGTATCCGGCTGCAGGGGCGACGTCGGCGAGCAACAACTCGACCAGATCGTCGTCGATGTCCAGACCTGCCCGGCGGGCCGGCCCGGTGATCACCTCACGGAGCTGGTCGACGCCCATCGCCGCGACCACCACCTGCGAATGCTGCAGTACATCGACCAGGAACGGCACAGCCGAGACCCGCGCGTAGTAGTCGGCGCGCAGCACCCCGACGACCACTGCCCCGGGACCACCAGCGTCGGCGACCAACTCCGTGACGGCCTCCAGAAAGTTCTCCCGGGCCACCGCGGGGGCCAACGTCCAGAGTTCTTCGAGTTGATCGACGACGATGAGCAGCGGCCCGTCTCCATCGCCGGTCCCGTCTGCAACGGCGGAGGCGAGAGCCGCGACAGGATCTGTCCCGGGGACCATCAGGGTCGACCGCCAACCCGCCAGCGACGCGCTCCCCACCATGGGGAGCAGACCCGCACGAACCACCGACGACTTGCCTGCGCCCGACGGTCCCACCACCATCACCATGCGCCGGCGTGGGTCCTCGCTCGACGACGCCGACACGACCGCGTCGACGAGTCGATCGGTCACATCTTTTCGGCCGAAAAACCACTCTTTGTCATCGGTCTGAAATGACTCGAATCCGCGATAAGGCGTCGGGGCGATCTGCGACCGGGTCGATACTTTTCGCCGTGCCCGTCGCACTGCGGCCCACCAGATATCGGTGTCGGAACCGGAAACACCGCATGCCTTGAGCACTGCGAAAAACATTTCTTTACTGGCGGCGGTCGGCGCGTGATTACCGGCCAGCCATCCGCTCACCGTTCCGAGCAGTGCGTCGGATTGTTCGACCAATTCCCTTACGGTGAGACCGGCATTCTCACGGAGTTCGGTGAGTGCCTTGCCCAAATCCTCACGTGTCTGCACAGTTTCCGGATACATGCGATACCAACCCCGTCTGGCGACCTTCCTCGACGAACAGCCACATCGCTGTACGGATTCCGTATCGACTTGCCCCGAGACGCCACTTCAGGTGGCGATCGTTTCCTGATGTTCGAAATGATAGCCAGGTCCGCTTCGGACTACTACACGCCTGGGTCGATGGGCGAAGGGGAGCATCTAGATGCATACAGAGGCAAGCGATTCAATCGTCTATTCAGATGAAAAGGCATCGCGGCCCGCACCACTTAGACTCGTTCGCGAAACGAATGAAAAGCCGCAGTTGTCATCTCGCGAAATCGAAGTGTTACTGGCGTGGTTCGACGCCGATTCAAAAGATGCAGCCGCCGCACGACTTTATATCTCAGCCGCAACGGTGAGCACGCACGTGACGCGAATACGCGCCAAATATGCCGCCTGTGGCAGGCCCGCCAAAACCAAATCGAGTTTGTTCGCCAGGGCCGTCCAGGACGGGTACACGCGGCTCGAAGACTGGTGAGCGCTCAGCGCGACATGTGTTCGGCGGCCAGAGCGTCGAGGGTCGACTTCGTGACCTTCCCCTGGGCTCCGCGCGGTAGCTCGGGGACCACGATCACCTCGCGCGGGACGCGCGAGCGGGACAGCTCGGTGCCGACGTAGTGCTTGATTTCCGTCTCGGTGACCGCGGCGCCGTCACGGGTCACGACGAAGGCGCGCAGGCGTTGTCCGAAATCGGGATCGGCGACCGCGATGACTGCGGCGTCGACGAGGTCGGCGTGCCGCCCGAGCGCCAGCTCGACCTCTTCAGGGAAGACGTTCTCCGCGCCGGAGACGATCATGCCGTCGCTGCGACCCTCCACGAACAGCCGTCCGGCGAATCGAAGTGACCGGTGTCCCCGGTCGAGAGCATGCCGCCGAGCGTCTCTTTACTGGTGCCATTGGTGTACGTGCTGATCTGGCTACCCGACCGGACGAAGATCTGACCGGTCTGTCCGTTGGGCACCGGAACGCCGTCGCCGATGATCGCCACGGTGACTCCCAGCGGTGGACGACCGGCGGTGGTCGGTGCCGCGGCCAGATCCTCCGGGGTCGCGATAGTGATGTAGGACGCCTCGGTGGCGCCGTAGAGGTTGTGGAGTACCGCGCCGAATCGGGCTTGTACCGAGCGCACCACTGACTCGTCGAGCTTCGCCCCACCGGAGGCGATCATGCGCAGTCGCTTCCGATCGACCCGGTCGAGATCATGATCGTTTAGATCCATCAGACGCCGCAGCATCGTGGGCACCATCATCACCGCGGTGCAGCGATTCTCGACCAACAGATCGAGTGAGGCCTCCGCCTTGAATCGTCGGTCCATGACGACGGTGGCGCCCGTCAGCAGACACACCATGGTGGCCAGCAGCCCCCAGCCGTGGAAAGCGGGCGCACACATGAGCACGGTGTCCGACCCACGGATCGGGATCTTCGACACGAACCCCGCAGGCAGCGACATCGCCGGGCCGCCGTCGCGGGGCGCGCCCTTCGGCGCTCCCGTGCTGCCGCTGGTGAGGATCACCAGCGAGGACCTCGACGTCGGGGCCTGCGGCAGTGCTGTGGAATTGCCCGCCACCAGCCCATCCACCGTCGCGGACTCGGTCGCTTCATCCGTCCACGCCACATACCGGCGCACGCCCGCATCGACGAGTTCGAGGACTACGGCGAACTCCGCGTCGTGCAGGATCACATCCACCCGTTCGCGGGATACCACCTCAGCCATCTGCTTGGCCCCGAGGTCGGTGTTCAATAGCACCACTCGGGCGCCGAGACCGATTGCGGACAGCAGGCCGATCACGGCATACCGGCTGTTGCGGCACATCACCCCGACCGTCGGCTGACCCTCGGGCGCCAATACCTCGCGTAGTCCGTTGATGACCCCGTGGCACTGCTCCGCGAGACCGTTGTAGGTGACCTCACCGTGGGGGTCGACGATCGCGACCCGCTCGCCATACATCGCGGCGTACACGGCGGGCCCGGAGGCCTCACCGGCCCGGCGGCGCAACCTCGCAACCTGGGGCAGCAGCTTGACGCCGGGTAATGCGCCCGCCCGCCCCAGCTCTCGAACCGCCAGCAGTTCCGCCTTCAGATGGTGGACCTTCGCCACCGGTCCTCTCACCACACCATCGGCGCAAGGTAGCGCTGAGCGAAGTCGCGTACCGACTCCGGCTCGGACCGCGCCTCGTCGATCGACGGGGTGTCCAGGTACGAGATGACCAGCCGAACAAGGATTTCGGTCACCGCATGCAGGTCTTCATCTGGCATCTGGGCCCCTGCGCCGCGCAGGGTCTGCATGATCCGCCCGGTGACGATCTCGATGAACAGACCGGTGACCGAGTTCGTGATGCCCTTGAGCGCGTCCCGTTCGTCGACCATCATCCTGCGGATGAGCGGGTCTTCGTTGACCAGTTCTGCGCCTGCGAGGAAGGCCTCGACCACGGCCTCCTGCGGCCCGTGCCCGACGGTGGCCTCCTCGAGGACGACCATGCCGTCGAGGTAGATCCGCTCGGCCACGCCGAGCAGGAGTGCTTCCTTGTTCGGGAACCGCCGGTACAGGGTGCTCCTGCTCACGCCCGCCCGCTTGGCGACGTCGTCGACCCCGGTACGCCGGATGCCGTTCTCCTCGAACTCTTTTCGCGCCGCCTGCAGGATCGCGCCTTCTTGCTCACGCGGTGAGGCGGTGTTGCGGACCTTGCGTGCGGGGCGAGTCGGTGACTGCGGCATCAGACGCGCCGCACCGTCACTGGGAGGTTGTCCTTGGGCACCGGCAGCGCACTGAAATCCATCGGCATCGTGTAGTCCGCCGGAACCGACCACTCGAATCCACGTAGCAGCTGATGCATGATCGTCCGAATCTCCATCTGGCCAAAATACAGCCCGATGCACTTGTGCACCCCACCACCGAACGGCGACCACGCCATCCGGTGCGACTTGTCCTCGCGACGCTCGGCAGTGAAACGCTCGGGGTCGAATACGTAGGGATTCGACCAGTACTCGGCGTCGTAGTGATTGGTCAGGCTCGGCACCGTGACGATCGAGCCCTTGGGCACATAGTGCCCGAGGACCTCGGTGTCCTTGATCGCCATGCGCGGCTGCCCCGGCACCGGCGCGCACATGCGCAGCGACTCCTTCATGATGATGTCGAGGTCGGTCATCTTGGCCAGATCTTCGTACGCGAGTTCGGGACCGAGTTCCAGTGACTGGGCGCGGGCGCGCTCCTGCCACTCGGGCGACTTGGCCATGCGATAAGCCATCTGTGTCAGCGTCATCGTGGAGGTGTCGTGCGCAGCCATCAGCACGAAGATCATGTGATTGACCACGTCTTCGTCGGTGAACCGGTGACCTTCTTCGCTCTCGGCGTGGCACAGCACCGAGAACAGGTCAGGCGACTCCCCCGCCCGCTTCTCGGCAATGTGACTCATGAAGAACTCTTCGAGTACCTTGCGCGAGCGCAGACCCTTCCGCCACCGACCACCCGGCACCGGACGCCGCACCAGCGCGACCCCCGCCCGCACGGTGTCGATGAAGGCCTTGTTGATCCGATCGGCCTCGGCCTGCGGCAACTCCAGACCCATGAAGACCTCGAGGGCGACGTCGAGCGTGAGGGCCTTGAACTGACTGAAGAGCTTCACCTCACCCACCGGGAACTGCTTGACGCGCTCGGTGATCATGGGCTGCATCTCCTGCATGTAACCCTTGAGGACGGGCTGGGTGAATGCCTGCTGCAGGATCAGGCGATGGTGCCGGTGCTCTTCGAAGTCGAGGAGCATCACGCCACGGTTGAAAAACGGGCCGATGAAGAAACTCCAGGCAGGGCCGTTCGCGAACGCCTTGTCCTTGTTCATCAGGATCTGATCGGCCGCCTGCGGACCACGGCAGGTCACCAACTTCTGCCCGAACGCATTGATGAACGAGACCCGCCCGAACTCGGACTGCTGAGCGTCGGCGAAGGCGAACGGATCGCGGCGCATCCTCAGGATCTGGATCGCGCCGTTGGTCTTCGACCCGTGGACCGATTTCAGACCGCTGTCAGATGGTGCCTGCGCCAGGATGACCGACATATACCAAACCTCCGCTGTGGCTGAACGTCCCCTGTTGGAACGTTTTGCGAAAATTGTATCTTCTGTCGGTGACGAAGGCCACTACCGGTTGTCCGGCTATCCGTTCAGAAGTGCGTGGCAGCGTCGTAAACGGTCCAACCACCAGCGGGTTCGTGCTGCATCAGCCCGCGGGAGGGCCGCCACGTCGACGTCGACCGTTCGGGGCGTCAGCAATCCGCCGTCCGGGACAAACGGCTCGGCAACGTCGGTGGTGAACAACCCTCCGGTGCCGAGCCCACACGCCAACTCGAGATCCGGCAGCGCCGCCGCCGCGGCCACCCCCGCGGAGATCCCGACCGCCGAGTCGAGGGCGCTGGAGATGACGACGGGTATCGGGATGTCCGATGCGAGCTGGAGAACGCGCCGCATCCCCCCGAGCGGGGCGACCTTGAGGACGGCGACATCAGCGGCACCCGCAGCGATCACCCGTAGCGGATCCGCTACCCGGCGGATGCTCTCATCTGCGGCTATCGGTGTCGTCGTGGCCCTGCGCACCTGGGCAAGTTCCTCGATCGTCGCGCAGGGTTGCTCCGCGTATTCCAGCTCACCGAGTGCACGCAGAGCTGTGATCGCTTGCTGCACAGTCCATTTTCCGTTGGCGTCCACGCGGACGTTGGTGATGTGCTCGCGTACGGCCTCGACCCTGGCCACATCGTCGGCGAGGGTCTGGCCCTCCTGCGCCACCTTGACCTTTGCGGTATGCGCACCAGGGAATCGGGCAACCACGTCCGCGACCTGATCTGCGGGAATCGGGGGGATCGTGGCGTTGACGGGGACCGCCGCGCGCACGGCCGGCGGCGGACCCTCGTAGGCCGCTTCGATACCTGCTGCCAGCCACGCCGACGCCTCGACGTCGTCATATTCCTGGAACGCCCCGAACTCACCCCAGCCCGCGGGACCGCGGAAGATCATCACCTCGCGAACCGTGATCCCCCGAAAACGCATTCGCATCGGCAACGCGACGACAGCAGCCGAGGACGCGAGATCGGAGTACGACGGCCCTGCGGGCATCGGCGTCGACCTATCCCGAGAGCCCGGCGAGCCAGCCGAGGACGAGTTCGAGGCGCGCATCGTCGAGTGCGGGCTGCGGATTGACCGCTGCGGCAACGGATTCACCGTCGAAAAGGTGAACCACCGTCAGAGCAACCACCTCGATCTGACCCGGGGGCAGTCCCTGTACCGCAGGTATCGTCCTGGCGAAGTCGGCGATCTGCGTGTGATATTCGGCCAGCATGGGAGCAAGGCGTTCGCGCAGGCCTGCGTCGGTACGGGCCGCCACCAGCAGCTCGTACCAGGCGCCGTTCACCGGGGCCCGGCAGGCGGCCCGGACCAGCAACAGACAGTCGGACAGGGTATCGGTCCCCAGCATGGCGAGGCTTTGGGAGAACGCCTCGAATTGCCTGCGCCGCACTTCGTCGGCGGCCGCGATCACCAGGTCCAGTCGAGTCGGGAAATGCCTGAACAGCCCGCCTTGCGAGACCCCACTTCGACCACAGATCTCACTGATCGTGCTGCGCTGGTAGCCGATCTCGCACAGCGAGCTCACGCAGGCATCGACCAGCCGGGCCTTGGTCGCGTCCCGGCGCTGCTGCTGGGTCCGTCGGCCATCCCCGGTGGTGTCCGTGGCAGGGGTCATCCAACCACCGTGTGCCTGAGCTGTTCGGGCTGATTCTTCACCGTGCCGCGCGGCTGGCCCGCGCGCAGGAACTGACCGCTGCGCAGTGTGGTTCCGAATCCGGGAGCGAAATCGCCGCGGCCATAAAGGTATTCGCCGGCGACGACTGTGGCGGTCACCGCATCGTCGTTGCGATTCACCATCCGCTTGATTCCTCCGAATTCGGGCATCGATTCTTCAGCGTATTCCTTCGTCTGGTCGGTGAGGCCGGCCGGGTCGACGACGACGAAGTCCGCACGATCACCGATCCGCAAGAATCCAGCGTCCAGGCCGTAGAACTCACCGAGTTCGCCGGTGAGTTTGTGAATTGCTTCTTCGATCGTGAGGAACGGCGTCCGAGCCCCGTGTTCGGCCTCTTTCACCCGCTGCAGCAGCTTGATCCCGTAGTTGTAGAAAGCCATGTTGCGCAGGTGCGCACCGGCATCGGAGAAACCGATCGTGACGCCCTTCTGTTTGATCAGCCAATCGGCGATCTCGGGTCGGTCATTGGTGATGACCGTGTGCCAGCGGAAGGCAGTGCCGTATTCGACCACGAGGTCGAGGAACATGTCCGTGCTGTGGATCCCGCGCTCGCGAGCCACCTGCTCGATCGTCTTGCCGATCATCGAGGCGTCGGGGCAGTCGCTGATCTCGGCGTCGTCGAAGTCGCGATGCCAGATGCGCGAACTTAACTTCTTCTCGAAGTCTTCGCGGAACCAGCGGCGATACTCCGGATCGGACAGCAGATCGTTGCGCCCCATCTCCTCCCGCAGGTGCAGAGCGGCACGGCCGGAACCGAATTCCTCGAACACCACGAGATCGATGCCATCGCTGTAGACCTCGAACGGGACCGGCAGATGCTGCCATCGCAGCGCACCGCGACCGATGTCGTTCGCGAGAGTCGCGATCGGACCGAAGATCCGGCGCACCCAACGATCCGATTTGGCGTCGGCGGCCGCGAGCACCGAGGTGCGCAGCGGTTTGCGGCCGAGCCCCGTACTGCCCGCGAGGAAGAAGAGGATGTCGTACTTGGTGTTCAGGTTCGGGATCGTCTGCAAGACCCGATCGCGTCGCCGCAGAATCCGGTTGATCTTGCGGCGTTCACTCCAGTGCGCATACACCGACGGTAGGCACCGGGACCGGTAGCGGTCGCCGTCGAGCTTGTCCCAGGGATTGGTCATCGACGAGACCCCGAGGAACCCGGCGTCGAGCGCGTCCTCGACCGCCGTGCTGATCGCGGCCATCTCCGAGCGGCTCGGCTTGTGCGCACGATCCGTGGCTAGTCCCAGCCCCATCACCGATGCGCGGATGTCCGAATGACCGAGGAAGGCCGCGATGTTCGGTCCCAGCGCCAGCGACTCGAGCGACTCGATGTACGACGCGGGGTCCGTCCAGTCCTTGCCCTGCTCGAGGGCCTTGATCACGTGGTCACGCGGCAGCGCCTCGACCCGACTGAACAGGTCGGCAGCATCGACCGGAGTCGTATAGACCGTCGACAGCGAGCAGTTCCCGATGATCGCGGTGGTGACGCCGTGCCGGATCGACTCGCCGAGTCCGGGGGCGACGAGCACCTCGGCGTCGTAGTGGGTATGGACATCGATGAACCCGGGCATGACCCACTGACCGCCGGCCTCGATGACCTTGGTGTCGGGTCCGACCGGCAGCGGTGCGTTGGAGACCTCGATGACCCTGCCACCGCGGATCCCTAGGTCGCGGCGCAGGCCGGGTGCCCCCGTCCCGTCGAACCAGGTTCCCCCACGGACGACCATGTCGAATCGACTGCCGTCGTCGCCCACCGATCCCGTTGTCTCCAGCTGCAGACTCATATGTGACCTCCATCACTCACGGCGAAGGTAACATAGAGAGTGACCGCTCGCAAAGATTCTCGGAATTCTGCCCAGAGCAGATACCCGCACCACCGGGCGGGTTTTCGAACTACGTTCGGATCATGGGCGACACCTCGAGGACTCTCCCCGGCCGCGGGGACCGCACGTTCACTCCCTTCCGGCAAGACGAGCTGTGGCGCAGCGTGCTCGGGTCGTACTTACGCGCCGAGCGCACCGCCCAGGGACGAATCCTCACCGACATCGCAGCGGAGGCCGGGGTGTCGCCGCAGTACCTCTCTGAGATCGAACGCGGGCGCAAAGAGCCCTCGTCCGAGATCTTGTCCGCGGTCACCGGCGCTCTCGGCCTCACGTTGCTCGACGTGACCAGGGGCGTCGCGATGTTGCTCGAACACGCGCAGTCGCGGCCCGTCGTCGCTGTCGGCGGCATCCGCCGCGGAGCCCGCCCGACCGCCACGAGTCCGGTGACCGGGCGCGCGAACCTTCGGATGGTGTCCTGACCGTCACCGCCGAGGCCTGGTCAAGAGCACCTCGTCGGCCAGCCCGTACTCGACCACTGCCGCGGCGGGCAGGATCAGGTCGCGATCGGTGTCGTGGCGCAGCGTGTGCAGATCCTTCCCGGTGTGCCTGGCCAGCAGTTCCTCCAATTCCGAACGCACCCGCACCACCTCGTCCGCGTGGATGATGAGGTCGGGAATGGAGCCCTGTCCCTGGATGGACGGCTGGTGCAGCACCACCCGCCCGTGACCCAAGATCCCGCGTTGTCCGGGGGCGCCTCCTGCGAGCAGCACTGCTGCGGGTCCACCGGCCTGCCCGACGCAGGTCGTGGCGACCTCGGAGCGGATGTACTGCATGGTGTCGTACACGGCCAGCATCGCCTCGGGTGATCCACCCGCAGAATTGATGTAGAGGTTGATCGGCAGATCCGCACTGTCCGACTCCAGATGCAGCATCTGGGCGATCAGGACGTTGGCCACCCCGTCGTCGATCTCGGTACCCAGGTACACGATCCGCTCGGACAGCAGCCGGCTGTACACATCCATCGACCGTTCACCGCCCGCGGTCTTCTCGACCACGTACGGAATCGTGTAGCCGCTCATCGCCGGCCTCCCAACGCCGCGGGGCGTGAATACGCCGGATAGATGTCCTCGACGCCATCAATGACCCTGTCTATGAACCCGTAGTCCGCGGCTTGTTCTGCGGTGTACCAACGGTCCCGGAGTGAGTCCGTCCAGATCTGCTCGGCCGGACGACCCGTGTTCGCCACGATCAGAGCGAGCACGGTGTCGCGGGTGTGCCGCAGATCGTCTGCCTGCAACTCGACGTCGACAGCGGTGCCGCCGATGCCGGATGAGCCCTGGTGCATGAGGATTCGCGAGTGGGTCAAGGCGTACCGCTTACCGGGAGTACCCGCCGATAGCAGGAACTGCCCGGCACTCGCGGCGATACCGAGGGCAAGCGTGCTCACGTCGTTGGGGATGGCACGCATGACGTCCATGATGGCCAGCATCGCCGGAACCGACCCGCCGGGCGAATTGATCCAGAAGCTGATGTCTTTGTGGGAGTCTTCGGCCGAGAGCAGCAGTAGTTGGCTACAGAGTCGGTTGCCGAGTTGCTGATCCAGCTGGTCGCCGAGCACGATCACGCGTTGATGAAAAAGTCTGATGACCAGTTCGTCGTCGATGGGGCTGGGCGTTTTGTCATCCGTCATGCACCTATCCTGCGTGGCGGATGGTGATCACGAAAGCCGTTGCTGCCGTGAGCAGTTCTGCCCTCAGCAGCAAAACGAATTCGCGCCACTTGCCTGCGTACGCGCCGGTTGCAACCGGCGCGTACGCACGTATCTGGCGCGAATTCCGGGTTCAGAGCTCGCCGAGAATCCGGGTTCGCACCGCCTGGTACTCGGCGTCGCTGATGTTTCCGGCGCCGCGCATCGCCTCGAGTTCGGCCAGCCGCTGGCTCGGGCTTCGTGGCGGCGCAGGAGGTGCGGCGTAGTCGACCTTCCGCAGGTCCGGACGACCCGCGGGTTGACCTCCGACGCGGCGCACGATGTCCATGACCTGCTGGCGCGCCACCGGATTGGAGCGAAGATCGACGGTGCCACCGAAGGGGATGTTGTTGTTCTTGAACACGCTCATGATCTCCATGAGGGCATCCGATTGCCCGGACAAGTCGAACTCCCTGCCGGTATCGGTGTCGGTGAACCGCGCCGGGGCCGACCCCGCCAGCAAAGATGTTCGTTGCCAATCGATCTCGAACTGGCCCGAGTACGGGTCGACGAGCACCGCCAGCCGTCGCGCGTTGAGTGCTGCCAGATGCATCAAGGGGACGACAAGCCGTTTGTCGGCCTCGAACGGTGCGATGCCGTCGCCGTGGATGCGGAGCTTCAGCTTCATCATCGGCTGGTTGTTGACCTGCACGTTGGTCTGCTCCACCGACAGCACGTCGGCGACCCCGAGCCGCCCGGTCTGCTCGAGTTCGAACCGCCGGCGCTTACCCCGGTAGGTGAACTGTGCGATGAAGAACGCGATGACGACATCAAGGATGGTGATCGCGAGCCCGGTGTAGAACATCCAGCCCACCATCGGATCGCCGATCACGAAATACGCGACGAGGAAGATCGGTCCGACGATCCCGCACAGCAGCGAGAACGCGAGAATCGGCACGAACGTCCGCATGAAAGTCGGCTCCGTGTCGCTGCTGCCGTGCCCGAAAAGGCCCATCACCCGCCCCTGTTCTCCACGTGTGCAGACAGTATCGCGCACCGCGGTGTACCCGGTCGAGCATGTTGGGTGCGAAGTCATTCGACCGGCAGGATTTCCCTCCAACGACTCACCCGACAAGTCGACTCGGCGCATACTCGATCACAACGCGAGACCACTTGTGGAGGCAACCGCAATGACCGACATCAACCCACCCAGGATCAATCGTCGGCGGATGCTGTCGATCACGGCGACCACTGTTGCCGGACTCGCTGCCGGGGCGCTCGCGTCATCAGGGCCCGCCCACGCAGCGCCGAGTCTGTGCGATCTACCCGGGACCGGGTCGGTCGGGCCGGAACTGTGCGGGCCACTCGGATCCGGCGCCGACTGCGGAGGCTTCAACGACGTCACCCCACCTGGCGTCACCGACCGGCTCTTTTTGTGGGAGCGGGTGAAGAACGTGACTCCCGCCTTCCCCGGCACCAATACCAAGGTGGTGCGAACCAGCGTCTCGATGATCCCTCAACAACCACAGCCGGTGCCGAAGGTCATTCCACCCCCGACCCCGCTGTCAGGTTCAACCAAGCAGGCTTACGCCATCCGGCAGGGTGGCACCCCGGGTGGATCGGGACCCAACAATCGGCTTCTGGTACCCACCCAGCGACTGTCGGGGATCGAGTGTTCCCACATCTGGCAGGGCACCACGCTCAATTTCTGCAAGATCGCCTTCGATGAGGCCAATGCTGCGCCACGCCCGGTAGGAACCGTGCCGGCCATAGGGATCAATTCAAAGGCCGCCCGGCAGCAAGACCAACTCCACATCCACCTGAGCCGCGCGCAGGCAGGCGTGATGAAGAACCTGGAGAGCGCGTTGAAGAAAAACGAGATCAAACTCAAGCAGGCGGACTGGGGCGCGGCGCCGCACGTGACCATTCTCGGCAGAACCTACCGCGTCTTGCACAGGCAGAACCTCAACGACAATCCTTTCCGGCTGATGCTCGACAATGTGGCGCCAAAGAACATGGGAGAACAGATGTTGGCGATCGTTCCGGCACCCCAAGGGGGCTTCTACCTCATCAACAGCGAGGTCAAGGCCCTGCCGGGCGGCACCGGGCAGGTCGACAGCCTCCTTTATTACACGTAACGAGTCCGAAGGTCCCTGAGATCGTCCGTCTGAGGGGTCACCAAGGGTTATATGCCCTTCGCCCCCCGTGAGGTGGACGATCTCAGGGTGAATCCGCTCCCGGACACAGCAAAAACGCCCGACCCCTTGCGGGATCGGGCGTTTTCGGGTGTAGCTGCTACTACTTGTTGATCTTCGTGACGCGACCGGCACCGACGGTGCGGCCACCTTCACGGATCGCGAAGCGCAGGCCCTCGTCCATGGCGACCGGCTGGATCAGCTTGACGGACATCTCGGTGTTGTCACCGGGCATGACCATTTCGGTGCCCTCGGGCAGGGTCACAACGCCCGTCACGTCAGTCGTACGGAAGTAGAACTGGGGACGGTAGTTGTTGAAGAACGGGGTGTGCCGTCCGCCTTCGTCCTTGGACAGGATGTAGGCCTGTCCTTCGAACTCGGTGTGCGGGGTGGTGGTGCCCGGCTTGATGACAACCTGTCCACGCTCGACATCTTCGCGCTTCAGACCACGCAGCAGCAGACCGGCGTTGTCGCCTGCCTGTGCCGAGTCGAGAAGCTTGTGGAACATCTCGATACCGGTGACGGTGGTCTTGGTGCTCTTCTCGCGGATGCCGACGATGTCGACTTCCTCGTTCACCTTGACCTCGCCACGCTCCACACGACCGGTGACAACGGTGCCACGACCGGTGATCGTGAACACGTCCTCCACGGGCATCAGGAACGGCTTCTCGGTCTCACGAACCGGCTCCGGGATGCTCTCGTCGACAGCGTCCATGAGCTCTTCGACGGTCTTGACCCACTCGGGGTCACCCTCGAGGGCCTTCAGAGCGGAGACCTTGATGACGGGGGCATCCTCGTCGAACTCCTGTGCAGCGAGAAGCTCGCGCACCTCCATCTCGACCAGCTCGATGATCTCGTCATCGTCGACCATGTCGGCCTTGTTCAGCGCGACCAGGATGTACGGCACGCCGACCTGGCGAGCGAGCAGCACGTGCTCACGCGTCTGGGGCATCGGGCCGTCGGTGGCGGCAACCACGAGGATCGCGCCGTCCATCTGGGCTGCACCGGTGATCATGTTCTTGATGTAGTCCGCGTGACCAGGAGCATCGACGTGGGCGTAGTGACGCTTCTCCGTCTGGTACTCAACATGCGAGATGTTGATCGTGATACCACGAGCCTTCTCTTCCGGAGCCTTGTCGATTTGATCGAACGCAAAGCTCGCGTTGAGATCCGGGAACTTGTCGTGCAACACCTTGGTGATGGCCGCCGTCAGCGTGGTCTTGCCGTGGTCGACGTGACCGATGGTGCCGATGTTCACGTGCGGCTTGGTCCGCTCGAACTTCGCCTTCGCCACTTGATTGTCCTCCTGGACTTGTTGTAGTGACCGGGGTTTTCCTGGTCACTGGGTGTAATCCCACTGCTTGAATATTCAGTTCGTGTCGCAGCAGGTGTTTCTTATCTGCTTTGCGCCGGTGGCGGCGCTATCGCCGAGGCGAGGGGAAGAGTATTCACTCACCCGTTGCTTTGGCAATGATCTCCTTCGACACGTTCGCCGGAACTTCGGCGTACGAGTCGAACACCATGGAGTAGTTCGCTCGGCCCTGGGTCCGTGACCGCAGGTCACCGATGTAGCCGAACATCTCCGACAGAGGAACCAGTGCCTTGACGACACGTGCGCCACTGCGCTCTTCCATGGCCTGGATTTGACCACGGCGTGAGTTCAGGTCGCCGATCACGTCGCCCATGTAATCCTCTGGCGTGGTGACCTCGACGGCCATCAACGGTTCCAGGATCACTGGGCCCGCCATCCGGGCCGCCTCTTTCATGGCGGCCGATCCGGCGATCTTGAACGCCATCTCAGAGGAGTCGACGTCATGGTAGGCGCCGTCCAGCAGAGTGAACTTCAAGTTGACGAGCGGGTACCCGGCGAGCACGCCGTACTGCATTGCGTCCTGCGCGCCGGCATCCACGGATGGGATGTACTCGCGAGGAACGCGGCCACCGGTCACGGCGTTCACGAACTCGTAGGTGGCGCCGTCTTCGGCGTCGACCAGCGGTTCGAGCTTGACGATGACCTTGGCGAACTGCCCGCTTCCGCCCGTTTGCTTCTTGTGGACGTAGTCGTGCTTCTCAACCGTCTTGCGGATGGTCTCTCGGTAGGCAACCTGCGGCTTACCGACATTGGCCTCGACCTTGAACTCCCGCTTCATGCGGTCGACCAGGATGTCGAGGTGGAGCTCGCCCATACCGCCGATGACGGTCTGGCCGGTCTCGTCGTCCAGCTTGACAGAGAACGTGGGGTCCTCTTCGGCCAGTTTCTGGATGGCGACACCCAGCTTTTCCTGGTCCGACTTGGTCTTCGGCTCGATCGAGACGTTGATGACCGGGTCCGGGAAGCTCATCGATTCCAGGACGATCGGCGCATTCGAGTCGCACAAGGTGTCACCGGTGGTGGTGTCCTTGAGGCCGATCATCGCGTAGATGTGGCCCGCCGTGGCATCCTCGACCGGCATTTCCTTGTTGGCGTGCATCTGGAACAGCTTGCCGATGCGCTCTTTCTTGCCCTTGGTGGCATTGAGCACGCCGGTGCCTGCCGTGATGTGTCCGGAGTAGACACGCACGAATGTCAGCTTGCCGAAGAACGGATGCGAGGCGATCTTGAACGCCAGCGCCGCGAACGGCTCCTCGGACGAGGGCTTGCGCGACAGGATCTCTTCTTCGTTGCCGACCGCGTGACCTTCCACAGAGGGAACGTCGAGCGGGGACGGCAGGTAGTCGATGACCGCGTCGAGCATGGGCTGGACGCCCTTGTTCTTGAACGCCGAACCACACAGCACCGGGTACAGCTGACGGGTGACCGTCAACTTGCGGATCGCCGCCTTGACCTCGGGGATGGTGACTTCTTCGCCGCCGAAGTACTTTTCGAGAAGAGCTTCGTCGGTCTCTACGACCGTCTCCATCATCTTCTCGCGGTACTCCTTGGCCTTCTCCAGCAGATCGGCCGGGATCTCCTCGATGGTCGGCTCGGCACCGGTCGGCACGACGCCGCGCCAGGTGATGGCCTTCATCTCGATGAGATCGACGACACCGTCGAAGTCGTCCTCGGCACCGATCGGCAGCTGGAGAACCAGCGGCTTGGCACCGAGACGCTCTTCGATGGTGCGCACCGTGAAGTAGAAGTCGGCGCCCAGCTTGTCCATCTTGTTGACGAAGCAGATACGGGGAACTTCGTACTTCTCGGCCTGCCGCCAGACCTGCTCGGACTGCGGCTCCACGCCCTCTTTACCGTCGAACACCGCGACAGCACCGTCGAGCACACGCAGGCTTCGCTCCACCTCGACGGTGAAGTCGACGTGCCCGGGGGTGTCGATGATGTTGATCTGGTTCTTGTTCCAGAAACAGGTCACCGCAGCGGAGGTGATGGTGATACCCCGCTCCTTCTCCTGCTCCATCCAGTCGGTGGTCGACGCGCCGTCGTGCGTCTCACCGATCTTGTAGTTGACGCCGGTGTAGAAGAGGATTCGCTCGGTGGTGGTGGTCTTGCCGGCATCGATGTGGGCCATGATGCCGATGTTGCGAACCTTGTTGAGGTCGCTGAGCACTTCCTGTGCCACTTGATTCCCTTCGGGAAGTTTTCTGACTGAACACTGTCTTGACTGCGAGCGCGACTACTGCGCCCACCGAAGCAAGCTTCGGAAGGTCACCAGCGGTAGTGCGCGAATGCCCGGTTGGCCTCGGCCATCTTGTGGGTGTCCTCGCGACGCTTGACTGCTGCGCCCAAACCATTGCTGGCGTCGAGGAGCTCGTTGGCGAGACGCTCGACCATGGTCTTCTCACGACGCTGCCGGGAGAAGGTGACCAGCCAACGCAGTGCCAACGTGTTGGCGCGGCCCGGCTTGACCTCGATGGGCACCTGGTAGGTGGCACCACCGACGCGGCGGCTCTTGACCTCGAGTGCGGGGCGGACGTTGTCCAGCGCACGCTTGAGGGTGACGACCGGATCGGTGCCGGTCTTCTCGCGAGCCTGCTCGAGCGCCTTGTAGACGATGCGCTCGGCGGTCGACTTCTTGCCGTCCAGCAGGATCTTGTTCACCAGCTGGGTGACCAGCGGGCTGCCGTAGACGGGGTCGTTGATCAGTGGGCGCTTCGGCGCGGGTCCTTTACGTGGCATCAGCCCTTCTCCTTCTTCGCGCCGTACTTGCTGCGGCCTTGCTTGCGGGCCTTGACACCCTGGGTGTCGAGCGAGCCGCGGATGACCTTGTAACGCACACCCGGGAGGTCCTTCACACGACCACCGCGAACGAGCACCATCGAGTGCTCCTGCAGGTTGTGGCCTTCACCGGGGATGTAAGCGGTCACCTCGACCGAGCTGGTGAGACGAACACGTGCCACCTTCCGGAGCGCGGAGTTCGGCTTCTTCGGAGTGGTGGTGTAGACGCGAGTGCAGACGCCGCGTCGCTGCGGGCTGCCCTTCAGCGCTGCCGTCTTCTGCTTGGCAGGCTTGTCGTGACGGCCCTTGCGGACCAGCTGGTTGATAGTTGGCACTGAGAGTTCTTCCTTTGGTTGGCGTTCTTCGTACTCTGCTGCGGTTTCTGCTCCGGGCAAGTTCCCGATCAGATCGGAACCTCCGCAGTACGCCCCACCAGAACAAAAGCCCTGGTCAGATGTGGCCTTCCCTACCCCACAGTCGGGCGTGTCGAAATTGCCCAGCGCGGTAGTTGAAGGCACGCAGATGGGACCCGGCCGTATCTAGACGAAAGCGGAGGCCGAGCACCAGCGGTCAACTGTACCGACCAGCGATGCCCAGGTCAAAATCGCTCGATACCACAGCTGACCGCGCGAATCCCGCTGTTCGGCGATGGTGTCGCGAGGCTTTCGGTGGCGGTCTGCGACCAACGTGCAGGCAGAGGCCTGATACGGCGTTTACAACCACTGCGAGCGCAGTTCCATTCCGTCGGCGCTCAGTCGTCCGAGCGAGTCCGGAAGGCCTCGACCGCGGCGTCGATGGTCGGGTAGAATTGCGAGGCATCGAACCGGTCCCCGACCCCGACCCCGAACCGGACGAGCCGGTCCTTGATCGGGCCCTTCATCTCCGCGAACACCAACGTGATGCCCTTGCTCTCGAGATAGGTGTCGAGGTCGACCACTTCGTCCACCGCCGTCGTGTCCAGTCCGGTGAGCGGTTCGGCGGCGACGACAACCCACTGGACGGGCTCCTCTGCGGCCGCCACCACCGAGCGCACGTAGTTGTCGAAGATGTCGCCGTTCGCGAAGAACAGCGGAGCATCAAAACGCACCAACACCAATCCCGGGATGCGCCGACCCTCGGGGTGCCGTTCGACGTCGTGGAAGCCCTGTTGATCGGTCGTCTCGACCAGTTCGGTGCGGTACGGCTGCCACGCGCGAGCGACTACTGCGACGAACGAGAGGCCGATCGCCACCAGGATGCCCTGTAGGACCCCGACCAGGGCGACGCCCAAGAATGCTGCGGCCGCGAGACCGAACTCGATCCTGCTCATCCGCCACATGCGGACCATCCCGGAGACATCGACCAGGGCCATCGCCGCCACGATCACCACGGCGCCCAGCGTCGCGTCGGGGAGGTACTTGGTGACGCCGGGCGCAACCAGGATGAACACCAGGACCGCGAGGGCTCCGACCACACCGGCCAGTTGGGTCTTGGCTCCGCTCTGTTCGGCCACCGGGGTCCGCGATCCGCTCGCGGAGATGGGGAATCCGCTGAACATCCCCCCGGCGATGTTGGCGACGCCGATCGCCTTCATCTCGGTACTGCCGTTCACGTCTTGCCCGTGGCGCGCGGCGAAGGTTCGGGACAGCACACCGGTGTCGGCGAACGCGATCAACGCGATGCCGGCGGCGGGCCCGATGAGCTCGGCCACGTCGCCCCAGTCGACGCCGCCGAAGGAGGGCAACGGCATTCCCTCCGGCAGCGCGCCGACCATCCCGATGTCGTCGACCAGCCCGAAGGCGGCCGACACGATGATCGCCACGATTACCGCCACGAGCACGCCGGGGACCTTCGGTATCCAGATGCGGAACGCGATGATGATGGCCAGTGAGCCGAACCCGACGCCGGCGGCGATGGGATCGATGTCGCCGCCCGCGATGGCCTTCAGCGTCTCCCAGACCTCGCCGATCAGGTTGTCAGCGTCGACCGAGAAGCCGAGCAACTTGGGTAGCTGGCCCACGACGACGATCAGGGCGATCGCGTTGAGGTAGCCGAGCCGGATGGGCTTCGACAGGAGGTCGGTGACGAACCCGAGTCGCAGAAACCCACCGAGTAGCAGGATGAGGCCGACCAGCACACCGAGAACGCCGGCCAACGCCAGTGCATCCTCGGGATCGTCGGTCACCGCCAGGGGTAGGACGGCCGCGGCGATCAGCGGCGCCAGCGATGAATCAGGTCCGAGGACAAGGATTTTCGACGGTCCCACGATTGCATAGGCCAGCAACGGGACGATGGTGGCGTAGAGACCCGCGTATGCGGGCAACCCGGCCGCCTCCGCATACCCCATCCCGGCGGGGATGAGCAGGGCGGTCAGGACGAGACCGGCGGTGATGTCCGGGCGCAGCCATTCCCGCCGATACGCCCGCGCGGTGGCGATTCCCGGTAGTCGCGCCAAGCCGGCGGTCCACACGACGTCTAGGGGTCTCATCGGCGTCTCCTCGGACTAGGGCAGATCAGACATGCGTCGGTGTAGAACGTCAACTCTCGGCGGAAACGTGCGCTGGCGGGAGTACCATCGAACGTGATCATGACCACAGGATCCAACTCCCCGGTAGACCGTCCCGTCATCGCTCAATCATGGCGACGGTCGCAGATGAGCGGACTGCATCCGGAGGATTCGCCGGATGTTCGGCCGGTGTCGATCTCCGCCCGCGACCATCCGCTGCTCCGGGCGGCGAGCCCGGTGCTCGATGAGGTCGCACATCAGCTCGCCGATTCCGACACCGCGATCCTTCTCGTGGACTCCGATGCACGGCTCGTGTCCCGGACCTTCGGTGGCGTCCGCGTCGAGCGCGTGATGGAGTCCGTCGGCGCCGTCAGCGGAGTCGGGTTCGCCGAGGACGCGATGGGCACCACCGCGCTCGGCACTCCGCTGGAGATCCGCGGTGGCATCACGATCAACGCGTCCGAGCACTTTCTCGATCAGTTCAAGGCGATCAGCTGCTACGGCCGACCGATTCTGCATCCGGTGTCGCGGCGCCTCGAGGGCATCATCTGCATGAGCAACCTCGAGCAGACCGTCAATCCGTTGTTCGCACCCTTCGTCGACCGGATCGCCGGCGACATCGAGCAACGACTGCTCGACAATTCACGGGCGCGTCAGCTCGCGGTGGTCGAAGCCTTTCAGCGGGTGGCTCCGAGGCGCGATGTTGCCGTGGTGGCGATCGGCGACGACCTGCTGCTCACCAACGCGCTGGCCGCCGACATCCTGGCTTCCGCCGACTTCGGTACGCTCCGGGCCGTCGCCGCCGACCTCGGCGCGCGCGAACGCAGCACGAAGATGACGCTGTCGTCGGGCAACGCGGTGGACTTGATCGCCAACCAGGTTCCCGGCAGCGCCGGCGGTGCACTGTTCCGGATCCGGCCGAGCGAGTTCTCACGGGTCGTGGTCCCCCGCAAACAGCCGTCCTCCGACCCGGTCGTACCCGTTGCACCGCGAACGGGCTGGACCCACGCCGCCGTCACGGGGGAACCGGGTACCGGACGCACCAGCGCGGCATCGGAACTCGTAGGCGACCGATCGGCCCGGGTCATCGACGCCGCCGGTCTTCTCGGCAGCGGCCGCGCCGGCGACCTCGCGACGGCGTTGGGCGCCGACGACGCTGTCGTGGTCGAGAACGTGCATCTACTCGACCCGGTCGGCCTCAACGCGCTGCGGGCCGCAATTCTGGCGGGCGCCGGGACCGTCGTCCTGACCGCTCCCCCCATCGCCGAACTGAGCAGTCCGGTGGCCGCTCTGATCTCCCTGTGCCCCAAACGAATAGACCTCGCTCCCCTCCGCAGGCGCAGTACCGAGATCCCGGCACTCGCGGGCCAGGTGCTCAGCCGGGTCGCGCCGCACGCCCGGCTCGGCGCCGCCGCCGGAGAGGCCTTGCTGGCCTGTGACTGGCCCGGCAATCTCACCGAGCTCACGATGGTGCTGCGAACGGCCGCCGACGAGGCGGGCCGACGCGGCGACACGACGATCACCGTCGCCGATCTGCCGAGTCAGTACCAGACGACGGCACGCGCGCACCGGTTGTCCGGGCGCGACCGAGCCGAACGCGCGGCCATCGTGGACGCAATGAGTGCCTGCGCAGGTAACAAGGTGCACGCAGCGAAGATGCTCGGCATCAGCCGCAGCACGCTGTACACCCGAATCCGGGCCCTCGGCATCGACCACTGATCCGGTCTTGGTGGGTTCTGGCGACCGTTTCCCCAGGTCACGCGCACCAGAACCCACCATTTCCGGATGTCCGGGAGTGTCCGGGGCGGTGTACAAATTCCGGACAGTTACGCATCACACTTCGTTGGCATTATGACGCCAGTCACATAAATGACTGTGCATGCTCAACGAGGAGATGTGAATGACCGCCATTGCCGAACCCCAATTGACCTCCCGGGTCAGGGACTTCGTTTCGACCGACCGCAAGATGCTGATCGGTGGCGAGTGGGTCGACGCCGCGTCCGGCAAGACCTTCACCACCTATGACCCCGCCACCACGGCACCGATCACCGACGTCGCGCACGGCGACGCCTCCGATGTCGACCGCGCTGTCCGCGCCGCTCGCAAGGCCTTCGACGACGGCCACTGGGCCCGGATGAAGCCAAATGAGCGTGAGCGTCTGCTGTGGCGCGTCGGCGACATCCTGTCTGAGCGCGCCGAGGAGTTCGGCCAGCTCGAAGCCCTCGACAACGGCAAGTCCGCGGGTATCGCCGCAGCCGTCGACACCCAGTGGTCGGCCGATATTTTCCGCTACAACGCCGGACTCGCGACCAAGATCTTCGGTTCCACCGTCAACGTGTCGATGCCGTTCGTCCCCGGCGGCGAGTTTCACGCCTACACCCTGCGCGACCCCGTGGGTGTCTGCGGACTCATCGTGCCGTGGAACTTCCCTTTGCTGATGGCCTCGTTCAAGCTGGCCCCCGCACTGGCCGCCGGCAACACCGTCATCCTCAAGCCGGCCGAGCAGACCCCGCTCACCGCGCTACTCCTCGGTGAGGTCTTCGAGGAAGCCGGCTTCCCTCCCGGCGTGGTCAACATCGTCACGGGTTTCGGCGACGCCGGCGCCGCCCTGTCCGCGCATCCCGACGTCGACAAGATCGCGTTCACGGGTTCGACCGAGGTGGGCAAGAAGATCGTCGCGGCGGCGCAGGGGAACCTGAAGAAGGTCTCCCTCGAACTCGGCGGCAAGAGCCCCAACATCGTCTTCGCCGACGCCGACTTCGAGCAGGCCGTCGCCGGCTCGGTGGCCGCGTGGATGTTCAACCACGGTCAGTGCTGCGTCGCCGGCACCCGGCTGTTCGTCGAACGGCCCATCTTCGACGACTTCACCGCGGCGGTGGCCGAGGCCGCATCCAAGGCGAAGATCGGCCCGGGACTCGATCCCACCACCGAGCTCGGACCGCTGATCTCCCAGGAGCAGTTCGACAAGGTGAGCGGTTACCTGGCCCAGGGCCTCGCCGACGGCGCCCGCGCACTGACCGGTGGAAAACGTTGGGGCACCGAGGGTTACTTCATCGAGCCGACCGTGTTCGTCGACGTCGAACCGAGCTTCTCGATCGTCGAGGAAGAGATCTTCGGACCGGTCGTGGCGGCCATGCCGTTCGACGGCGACGACGTCGTCTCTGCTGCGAACAACTCGATCTACGGCCTGGCGGCAGGGATCTGGACCAAGGACCTGTCCAAGGCGCACAAGACCGCCCGAAGGATCAAGGCCGGCTCGGTTTGGGTCAACCAATACAACGGCTTCGACACCGCCATGCCGTTCGGCGGCTACAAGCAGTCCGGTTGGGGACGCGAGCTCGGCAGCTCCGCGATCGATCTGTACACGGAAACCAAGTCCGTCAACATCGCACTCTGACAATCGCATCACGAGAGGGAAATCACAATGAAGACCAAGGCAGCAGTACTCCTCGAAGCAGGCAGACCGTTCGAGATCATGGAACTCGAACTCGACGGGCCCGGCGCGGGGGAGGTCCTCATCAAGTACACCGCAGCCGGTCTGTGTCATTCCGACCTGCACTTGACCGATGGCGATCTTCCTCCTCGCTACCCCATCGTGGGCGGACACGAGGGCTCGGGCATCATCGAAGAAGTGGGCCCCGGCGTCACCAAGGTCAAGCCCGGGGACCATGTGGTCTGTAGCTTCATTCCGAACTGTGGCACCTGCCGTTACTGCTCGACCGGCCGCCAGAACCTCTGCGACATGGGCGCAACAATCCTCGAGGGCTCCATGCCCGATGGTTCCTTCCGATTCCATGGCGACGGTAAAGATTTCGGTGCCATGTGCATGCTCGGAACCTTCGCCGAGCGCGCCACCATCTCACAGCACTCCGTGGTCAAGGTCGACGACTGGTTGCCACTGGAGACCGCGGTACTCGTCGGCTGCGGCGTACCGTCCGGCTGGGGCACGGCGGTGAACGCGGGCAACCTGCGCAACGGTGACACGGCGGTCATCTACGGCATCGGTGGCCTGGGCATCAACGCCGTCCAGGGCGCTGTCGGTGCCGGTTGCAAGTACGTCGTCGTGGTCGATCCGGTGGCTCTCAAGCGGGAGACCGCACTCAAGTTCGGTGCGACACATGCCTTCGCCGACGCGGCCAGTGCTGCCGAGAAGGTCAACGAACTGACCTGGGGCCAGGGTGCAGACGCTGCCCTGATCCTCGTCGGTACGGTCGATCAGGAAGTCGTCTCAGCCGCAACCGCTGTCATCGGCAAGGGCGGCACAGTCGTCATCACCGGCCTCGCCGATCCGACCAAGCTGACCGTGCAGGTCTCGGGCACCGATCTCACGTTGAATCAGAAGACGATCAAGGGCAGCCTTTTCGGCTCGATGAACCCGCAGTACGACATCGTCAAACTGCTCCGGATGTACGACGCCGGGCAGTTGAAGCTCGATGAGCTGATCACGAAGACCTACAGTCTCGAGGAAGTCAACGAGGGATACCAGGATCTTCGCGACGGCAAGAACATCCGAGGTGTCATCCACCACGCGGTCTAGTTCCGCGATGACACCAGGATAGATAGGCAGGGCCCGTACC
>NZ_MJEI01000062.1 GCF_002095395.1 Williamsia sp. 1135 | reverse complement strand
AGTGGTCTGAGCCGTTAGTTCGTCGGGGGTATTTGCCAGGCTGTCGGGTCGCCGAGGTAGAGCCCGCATGCGGTGTCGAGTGCGTCTTCAGGGCTGCCGGTGAAGTCGCCTGTAGGCAGCAGCGAATCTTCGTACTTGCCCTTGGACGCGAGGTGGATCGCGAAGCCCCATCTGCTAGCGGAGCCGTTGTATCGCAGCCGCATCAACACCAGGACCGACTCGTCCGGTAGTACACCGTCGACGTAGGCGAACGCGCCACGAAATCGGACGTTGACTCGCGCGAGTTGCGGCCACCTCGTTCGGGCGTGGCCGCTGAGCTTGAGGCGCAGTGAGCTTTTCGTCGATTCCGGTGGTGTCGGCACGCATCCGATCGTGCCCGATCCGTGTGGTCCACCCAACATTTCGCGGATCATCGGCGTGCCGCGGCCCGAGACAGGTGTGACTCAGGTGTCCTTTTGAGGCATGAGTGACAAAACCGCTCGACCCTCGGCCTGCGTGATCGTCCTGTCCACCAGCGACCGTCAGGTTCTCGAAACATGGGTGAGGTGTGGGTCGACACCGCAGAAGACAGTGCTGCGGTCTCTGATCGTGCTGCTCGCCGCGGACGGCTGCACCAACGCAAGTATCGCCATCGAACTCGACGTTCATCCCGACACGGTCCGTAAGTGGCGCAGCCGGTTCCACCATCACGGTATCGATGCCCTCGCCGACGCACCACGGTCGGGCCGGCCACCGATCTACACCCCCGCTGACATCGCTGCAGTGAAAGCGTGGGCGTGTCAGATCCCGGCCGATCACGATATTCCGATCGCACGGTGGTCCACCCCGGAACTCGCCGCCCAACTCGCACGCGACGGCATGACCGTCTCGGTGTCGACGGTGCGCCGGTGGCTGGACGAGGATGCGCTCAAACCGTGGCAGCATCGCTCCTGGATCGCCGCCCGCGACCCGAACTTCGAGATGAGAGCATCTGTCGTTCTCGACCTGTACGCACGCCGCTACGCAGGCAAACCGTTGGGCAGCAACGAGTTTGTGATCTCGGCCGATGAAAAGCCGTCGATCCAAGCCCGCGACCGCTGCCACCGCACCACCGCCGCCGCACCAGGTCGCCCGATGCGCGTCAGCCACGACTACCGCCGCCGCGGCGCGCTCACCTACCTCGCTGCCTACGACGTCCACACCGCACGGGTCTTCGGCCGCTGCGAGCAAAGCACCGGCATCACCGAGTTCACCGCCCTCGTCGATCAGGTCATGACGAGCGAACCGTACGCGTCCGCCGACCGGGTGTTTTGGGTCGTCGACAACGGCTCCTCGCACCGCGGACAAGCATCGATCGACCGCCTCACCGCCCGATACCCGAACGCGGTCATGGTGCACACCCCGGTGCACGCATCATGGCTCAACCAAGTCGAGATCTACTTTTCCATCGTCCAACGCAAAGTCCTCACGCCCAATGACTTTCCCGACCTCACCTCAGTCGAGAACCGGTTGCACACCTTCGCCGAACGCTACAACCGCACCGCCGAACCCTTCGCCTGGAAATACACCCGCCGGGACCTCCACCGCCAACTCAAACTGATCGATCAAAGCAGCGAGGCGGCATGACCCCCCGACGAACTAACGGCTCAGACCACTAAGTCGAAGGCAGGACCGCGACGGTGATGACGACTGGTGTTCGTCCGCCGTACCCGTCATCAACGAGGATCGTGAACGTATCCGCTTTGTCCGCATCGGTGGCCCCCACCGCGGCCGCAGCATGTCGCGCTTCAGGAGACGGTTCGTACGTGAAACTGATTGTCTCCTCGACGATGTGGACATCGACGCTGCCCTTGCTCGGCGGGTCGGACACGGTTACCTCGAGCCTATCCACAGAGTCCGTGGCAGTGAAACCACCAGTCACAACGCCCGTGACCGGATCGCCTTCGTCGACCTGGACTTGAGATGTCAGCACCGGGACGTCATTTTCCCAGGCGACCACCACGGTCACCACTTCTGATGCAGTTGCTCCATGTCGGTCGGTCACGCCGACCGTGAACGTATCGGTGCTTCCTGCCGGCTGGTTTGCGTAGTAGGACAGATCTGGAATGTATAAGAACTCATTGTTGCCACCGAATTCGACGGTTCCATGCTGTGGCCCTGCGACCACTTCGTAGGTGAGTGAATCCTGGTCGTGGGCATCGGGATCTTGGCCCGCTGCGGTGTAGAGAACAAGCCCGCCGTGGGCGTCAGTCACAGTCGGTCCTTCGACAGTGAGCGTGGGAGGGGTGTTGGTTCCGATGACCTGAATCGTCACCGAGATCTCGACCTGTCCGCCGTGCCCATCGTCGGCGCGCACCGTGAAGTGATCTTCTGCATCTACAGATGCGCCGTGCGCGTAGTCCTCGAACGGGACGTAACGGTAGTTGCCGTTCGGGTCGATCTCTACCGTGCCGTTGGCGGGGCCTGAGGCCAGTTCATAAGTGATCGTGTCGGTTTCGTCTTCGTCGACTGCAACGACAGTGCCCGTGTATGGGTAGTAACCACCGACATGCACGTCTTCCGGCGCCCTGTTCAGCTGAGGAATCTCAACTGCGATCGTTCGGATGACAATCCCACCGTGGCCGTCGTCGATCGTCACCGTAAAGGTGTCTGTGCCAGGCCCTTCGTGGTACTCGTCGTAGTCCGGGACATACCGAAAGTTGCCTCGTCCACCCTCCAGAGGGTCGACAATCAAGCTTCCCTTGGCGGGATCACTGAACGTCGGATAGACCTCGTCGTCCACGTCATCGAAGACTATGTCGAACAGCAACACCCCCTCGGAGCCCGCATCATCCGTCGACAGCGAGATTTCAAGCGTTGGAACTTCGTTCGTCGGCAGGACGTTGACCATGATTTCCAGAGGTTCGGATCTCGCCCCGAACACGTCCACCGCGTAGACTGTGAACCTGTCAGTTCCCGAAGATCCTGATACTGCGAGGGAATGCGCGTAGGCGCTGTCGGGCGTGTACGTATATGTCCCATCGGCATTGAGCACGACATCACCATTTTCGGGCTCGGCGTCAACTGTCAGGTAGATCGGCGTGTCACCGTCTGGATCTTCCGCCGTCACCACGCCCGTATAGGCACCCGGGACAGTCGGGAGGTAGGAGATGGTGGGCGCTGCGTTTATGTGCGCGACGTCTACATTGACCGTTTGTTCCGACTCCCCTCCATGACCGTCGGTAACCTTGATCCAGAAAGTCTCTGTCGCTCCGCCCTGTTGAGCGGCAAGGTGGTAGAAGTCTGGATCTGGGGTGAAGGTGTATGTCCCATTGCTGTTTGCGACAACCGTTCCATTCTCAGGTTGAACTATTTCAAACTCGTGTACGTCGCCGACGTCAGAATCGGTGACGGTCACGCTGAACACCTGCACTCCGTTGGCATCCGGCGAACCGAGAGGTGTGACTTTGAGTGATGGCAAGGCATTTGCGCCGATCACCGTTACCTCGACAGGCACGGCCGACACGATTCCACCATGTCCATCGTCGACCGTGACTGTGAACGAGTCTGTGTTGGGACCGCCATTGAGAACCGCGTGAGCGTAGTCGCCATCAGGGGTGTAGGTAAGAGTGCCGTCTGCATTCCGCACGACAGTTCCGTGTGCGGGCTCGGTGAAGGTCACAGTCAGCGGATCACCGTCTTCGTCATGCCCGGTGACGGTGTAGACAATTGAACCGTTGGCACCAGTGGGTGTTCCCGAGGACACATCTACGGTCGGGGCAGTGTTTTGCGGCGCAACGGTTACGTTGACCGTGCTCGTGACCGTAGCGATTCCGTCTGTAGCCGTGAATGTGAATTGGTCCGCGCCGTTCGCGCCACCCGCCACGTCATGGGCATGATCGGGGGACGGCGTGTACGTGTAAGTACCGTCTAGATTTCGAATTAACTCTCCGTGCGTAGGACCTCCCGTGACCTCGAGAGTCGTCGAATCTTCTTCGGGGTCGGAGACATTCACGCTGTACGTTATCGAACCCGTCGAGTCCGGTTCACCCTGCTGGACCACCGAGATCACCGGCGGCATGTTCATCGGACCGACGACTACTGGAACAGTGATGGTCTCAGAGTCAGTTCCACCGTGTCCATCGTTGATCGTGACGACGAACTCGTCAGAGCCAGCACCTCCTTGACCATTGAAGTATTGGATGTCAGGCGTGTAGGTATAGGCTCCGGCGCCGGCGGCAATAAGCGTTCCGTGGGCAGGCGCAGAAACGTTGAACTCGAGGTCATCATCATCGGGGTCGCTGGCAGTAACCGTGTACGTACGGATGCCCGTTACAGGATCGGGTTCATCCACAGTCACATTCAGCACGGGGGCTTCGTTCACCTGTGCGACGCCGACGGGTACGACCACTCTCGTTCCGTGGCCCCGTTGTCCCCAGAGGAAGTGATGATGATGACGGCCTGTCTTGTCGCTCACCTCCACTGTGAACGCGTCGTTGCCCCCGCTCTCATGGGCCCACTCCGCGTCGGGCGTGTACTGAAATGTGCCATCAGAATTGACAGAAACCGCCCCATGCGACGGCGCGCGAACAACCCGATACGTGATCGGGTCGCCCTCACGGTCGGTTGCGTTGAGATCGCCGACGATCTCGCCGCCCTCGCCCTGAGGGGCAGTGGTTGGCTCGGCGGTCGGCGCGTGGTTGTGCCAGTGATACTGGTGTTGACGGCGGGCAAACCACAGCAGTGTCCAGAGAGTCGGCGGGGCCATCGGTGGGGCACCACCGCCACCGATGAGCGGAGCCAGACCTACCCAGAACAACAATCCAAGTGTCACCTGAGCAGGTCGCGCAGCTGAAAACGATGGCTGACTCAGCGCGGCAGGAGCGGTGAAGAACGGGGCGGTCTGCACGACTTCATCTGAAGGTGAGGCGAACAGGCTCAGCGCAGTTGGCCGGGAGGGCGCCGCCGACGGTTGACCTACAGAATTCGGTGCAGGTGCCTCAGGGGCGCCGAGCGGGCCCTCCTCGCCTAGCCGATTGAGCGGTGCGATCGTGGTCGGTGCCGAAGGCGACGCCTCATCGGGACCGTCGTCGTCAGGAATAACGTCAGGCCGGGCTCCTGTTGCGTTTGGATCGGAGACTCCCGCCGACGGCGCCTCGGCCTCCGGCACAACAGTGCTCACGGCGGGCGGTTCCTCCCGATCAGGTGCGGAGGGCACTTCAACCTCAGTTTGTCCCCCGGTGTCAGCTACCGGACTGGTCGGCTGCTCCGGTTCGACTTCCACGGACTCCATAGTCGAAGGGTCGCCCGAAATCGCACTCAGATCACCAGGTGGCTGGGCGGCGTCAATCTGACTCGAAGTCTCGGGTGGCGACTCACCGGTGAGCGGGTCAGCAGAGGCAACGCCCTGCCCCGTCATTACCGCCACGCTCAGTCCGGCGGCGAGCGCCAGTCCTCGAACTCGCGAGACATATTTCGCTGCACCCATGGTCCACCCTTTTCGCTGGCAGCTTTGCCTGGCCCAATGCAACGGGCCCCGAGACCGGAGAACTGGTGCGAGGGACGATACTCGTAATTTGCTGTAGACGATCCCGATTTGAGGTACTAAGTTTTAGCAATTACATGCGCTCACCACTTCGACACCCGCCGCCGCGTCGTCGTCGCCGAGCCACCGCGAATGCGCGATCGAGTTGTCCACGGGCTTGCCACTTATCCCCAGGCGAGGGATTTCTCCTTGATCGGCAGGGGGACAACCGCCTCGGAGTACCAAGATCGAGATATGGGGACAACACTTCTGATGACCAACGGCTCATCCGGCGGCGCGATGCCGCGTCGGTCGGGCTCGACGACGAAGCACTGCGGGTCCGGGTCAAGACCGGACAGCTGACCCGGCTCTACCGCGGCTTCTACACCTTCAGCTGCGACCTCGACGACCTGGCTGAACACGAACGTGAACAGCTTCAGTATCGGCGTACGGTGCTCGGCGCTGCGAACGCCGGCGACGGGTCGAAAGCCGTCAGTCATCATTCAGCCGCGGTCCTCCACGGCCTGCCGCTGCTGAGCGGCAGCACAACGCGGGTTCACTTCACCGCGAATCGAAAGACGGGTGGACGAAAAAAGGGTAGGGCGAACGTTCTCCACGCGGCACCCTGGCACCCGGAAGAGGTCGTCGAGATAGAAGGATTGCTGGTCACCTCGCTGGCCAGGACAGCCGTCGACCTGGCCCGCCAGGGCAACTTCCTGCAAGGGGTCTGCGCCTTCGACGGCGTGCTCCGGATGGGCGCGACGCGCGCTGAAGTGGAGTCGGTCCTTGATCGCAGCCGCGGTCGGGCGGGCGTCGCCAACGCAATTCGAGCGTTCGCGATTGCCGACGGCGACGCGGAGAGCATCGGTGAATCACTCTCGCGCGCGTTGATGCACACCTTCGGCGACATCCCGAGACCCCGATTACAACATGAGTTTTTCGACGCGAAAGGCGCCTTCGTTGCACGCACCGACTTTGACTGGGATGGCGTGGTTGTCGGTGAGTTCGACGGATACGCCAAGTACATCCGCTACCTGAAACCTGGCGAGACCATTGCCGACGCGTATGAACGTGAGAAGAAGCGCGAGCAAAAACTCGCTCGGCTCGGCGTCATCGTCATCCGCTGGTGCTGGGACGACCTCATGCATCCGCAGCGTTTCCGCATCATGTTGCGCGAAGCCCTCGGTAACGCCGGCATCCTCACCCCCCGACCCGCCTAATCCGCTCCACTTCCAGAAACACGCTCCACTTCCAGCACCCTGAAACCGGAGCAGATCCCCAGAAGCGGAGCAGATTCGACGGCGTCAGGCCAACAGGTTCGCCAAGGACCGACGCCGGCTCGCCGGTGGTGTCGCGTCCGTGCGGAACAACCGCAGCACCGTGGTGACCACCTCGCCGTCGGCGACACTCAACACATCAGCGAATTGCGCTGCCAGTGCCTCCAATTCGTCCACCCGATCCGGCGCGATCTGCGCCAGCTCCGAACGGCCGTCGGCGTAGAGGAAAACCGGGTTCATCGGATGCACTGCGAGGCCCATCATCTCGGCACGGATCCACAGCTCCTGCATCGTCTGGCCACCGCGCACGTAGTCCGCGGTGCTGCGCCCTTCCTGGGTCACCACCGCCAGCGCCGACGACGTCATGATGCGACCCTGGGCATCTGCGCCCAGTACCGATCCGGCCCCCCACGCGTTCAGGTGAGCCATCACGTCGGGCCTGCGCAGCAGCACCATCAGGGGTGCTTGTTGCGGCAGCAACGCCAGGTCGTCGACATCGATACCGGTGTCGGAGTGCACATCTGATGGATCGATGATCTCGGCCATCATCTCGGCGTGCAGCGCGGGGGTCAGGTACCGGAGTCGTTCGGCGGCCCCGGCGACGGCTGCAAATCCGGCGAGGGCACGGCGCTCGGTGATCAACCGGACACCCGTGCCGACAGATCCGCCGGACGACAACGCCGCGACCACACCCGCATCGATTTCGCTGCCATCCCCGAACGCTCTGTTGGTGCGACGGTCGAGGATGGGATGAACGCTCGCACCGGTTTCGGCGATGTCGCCGAAGTCGACCCGCACCTGGACGTCGTCGCCGTTCCCGACGATGCCTGCCTTGCCGTACACCCCGACGGCTGCGGCTGCGGCAGTCAGGTTGTGTAGCACTGCACCAAGACTCACGGCTGACGCCCGGCGTTCGACATCGGCGCTCGACGTCGGCGACGCGTCCAGCCGTACGGTCACTCCGTCGTCGTCGGACGAGAATCGCCACGGTTGTGTATTACCGGCGGACGGCGCACGCAATCCCGCGAACAGCACCGCATCACGGGCGGCGAGACCGTCGATGATGGTGTGGACATCCGCCGGAACACGTTCGGGCACAATCTCGTCGACAACCGGCGACTCCAGGCCTTCGAGAATCGAATCGAGATCCACGCGCACCCGGCCGGAGGGGAGGTCCTCGCCCCGGACGATCCGGCGCACCGCCGCAGCGACCGTCGCACCACCGAGAGCCACGTCGCCGCCGAGCTGCGGCCAGGCAGACAGGGTTCGGCCCATCTCGAGCGCCGACGCCGCCATGCGAGCAGTCAGCCGTGCCCCATCGAGGATCTTCAACGCGAACGGCGCCTTCTGCTCGGTGGTGAGTCCGGCGAGGGCCTCGGCGTCGAAATCGCCGAGCAGGCCGTGGAACAGCGGCCGGTCGGGTTCGAGGTCGAAACGTTCGACGTCGAGCACGCCGCCGTCGCTGGTTTCCATGATCACCGGAATCCCCAGCGCCCTCGCCCGATCCCGCACCAGCACCTTGGCGTCGAAGGAGTCGCACTCTTCGATCACCACATCGAGCCCGTCGAGAAACGCATCGATCGTCGCTGCCTCGGCGCCGCCCTGATGCACCTGCACATCGAGGTAGGGGTCGAGTTCGGCGATCCGTCGGGCCGCGACCACGGCCTTGTTCACCCCGATGTCGAACACCGACCCCGGCACCCGGTTCAAGTTGGTCAGTTCGATCTCATCGAAATCGGTGAGTCGCAACTGCCCGCAGAGACCTTCCAGGGCGAGGGTGTGTGCGACCGCGTGACCGACACTCAGACCGACGACACCGATCCGGAGGGTGGCTGCGTGATCTTGCTCGCCGGCTGACAGCTTGTTTCGGTTCCGATCGAGCCGCAACCTTCGGTATGCGGCCTGGCCGAGTAGATGCACCGCTTTGCCGCGCCACGGGTAGAACACCCAGCGGCTGCCGTCGGCTTCCGGCCAGCCGTCCGGAGGCGGCATCAGCTTCCCTGCCGCCTCGGTCAACTCGGCGGTCAGATCGATGAAGTCGACCGCGCCATCGGCTCGGAGTTCATCCAGCCTGGGCTGGTCGTTCGAGGATCGCGGATCGAGAATCTCGACGGCCGCCCCTCCTGCCGGCGTGTGATCCTGCGCTGGCGCGGGCACGGCACCGCCTCCTCATCCGTCTTCTGCGTCGTTTCCTGGCCAAGTGGCCAGCTGTAGTGAGACGTTATACCGATGCAGTCGTCTCTTCAGAAATGGGGGAAACTGAAATGCGAAGCGTGAGAAAGTTCGCCAATCAAGGTTCGCAGCAAGCGAATACGCGAGATCTAATAAAAGAAAATCAGGGCTTAGCGATATCTCATAATTTTCAATGTTATGACGCCGCCCACGGCGGCGATGACATGTAGATGCCCCGCGAGCGACAATTGACCAGATGAACCTCGCGGTGAACCCGTTTCCTACGCCGAACTAAGTAGCGCCGCAAGCCATCACCCATCAACAATTGTTTTAAATGAATTGATGATGTAGCAATGCAAACCCCTCAAAACCAGGAGCCTCAGTGACTACAGACTATGTGAATGCCCACCGTTTCTCGCGCACCGACATCCCCGCGCGTGAAATCCAGACGCAGGTCCTGACTGTCAAGGGTTCGACGTCGCTGGTCGTCGCGACACCCTCGTCCGACCCGAGCCTGTGGCTCGATTACCTCGACGGCGCCCGCGCGTCGTATGCGTCGCACGGCGTCTCCATGGCCCTCGAATACGACACCGTCGTGCGTGGCGAGTGCACGTCGTTGTTCTACGCGGCAGTGGACGAGGACGGCGCCGTCATCGGCGGCGTCCGGGCGCAGGGTCCGTACGTCGACCCGCATCAGTCACACGCACTGCTGGAGTGGGCGGGACAGCCCGGCCTGGAACTTGTCACCGAGGCGATCCGGTCACGGTTGGATGAGGGCATCGTCGAGATGAAGACCGCCTGGGCCGCCGACGGTCCCGCCGCACCGACCGTCGCCGGCATGCTCGCACGTCTGGCAATTCCCACCTTCACACTGATGGGCACGCGGTACATCATGGCGACGGCCGCCGATCACGTACTGCGCCGCTGGGAATCGGCCGGCGGTCGCGTGGCCGAGGACATCCCCGCCTCGCCGTACCCCGATAACCGCTACCGCACCAGCCTGATGTGGTGGGACCGGGAAACTCTGGCCGCCGACGCCGACCCGGCGGTGTACGCACAGATGGTGGCCACCTCTGCGCCGCTGACCACAAACCGTCAGAGTCTGTTCTCGCCGTCGCGCGCGGGAGCCGCCTGATCTCTGTCGTTGAACCGACGCATCAGTGCCAACACGCCGACGTTGCGGGTCGTGTCCACGATCCTGACGGTCGGCTCAGATGGTGGCCCTGGGGTCCATTGGATCGCCGGGGCCACCATGGACACCACTCTGTTGCGGCCACCGTTCTTCGCGTAGTAGACGCTCTGGTCGGCCATTCGGGTGAGGGAATCGATGACCTTGTCGATATTCGGTGTTCCGTCGGAGGCTTTTCCCAACGGCGCTTGCACGGCGCCGACACTGATCGTGACAGGACATTGCTCCGCGACGGCCAAACGAATGTTTTCGGCTAGCTGGAAGAATTCTTCTCGATTGTCGGAGGCGTACATCACGACGAACTCTTCGCCGCCGAATCGGCTGAGGAGAGCATAGGGCGGCGCCGCGCTCTCGATCTTCGCGACAGCGTCCACCAACACCGCGTCCCCGGCTGCATGGCCGAGGGCATCATTGACGTTCTTGAAATCGTCTATGTCGATCATCATGAAGCCCACGCACTTTCCGTGCGCGACGATCCATTCCAGGAGACGACTGCTGCTGTTGAGGAATCCACGCCGGTTGAGGATTCCAGTGAGCGGATCGGTGTCACCCAGTTTCGCCACGCGCGACAGCGCGAAGTCGAGCGATCGGCGTAGTGCACCAACCATGAAAACCGGTACCAGGACGGTGGTCACCGAGGCACCACCGGCAACCATCGCAGCGACCCACGACGTGGCATTGAGAGTCGACAGGAACACGGCGAGGCCCATGGCGAACACCGCGAACGAGATGGTCACCCGAAGCGAAGAGGCCATCGCCGCGATCGCGGGAATGGCCGCCAGCAGAGCGACAATTGCTCGCGATACGGCCGGATCTGTCACGAGATAGGCGGCCCAGGCGACTCCGACCATTCCGCCGAAACCGAGTATCGCGAATTGCCGATCGGTCAACCGCCCCACATAAAGTGTGATCGCGAATGTTATGGCCGAGAACAGCCAGATCACCGTGAGATACTTGAATCCTCCGGCGACGATGAGCGACGGCGCGATCAAAGCGAAGACCGGCAACCCGATTGCGCCGAAGGTGCTGATGAGTACGGCAGTCGAACGCGCGTCGAAGCGTCCGAAATACCTTGAACTCACTGTCGCAGCCTGTCCATTCCCGTGGAGAGAAGCCCGAACCCACCGCACATTTGTCGATGCCGAAGATGGGTTTGCACGATCGTATCCCGCGGCGGCTTCACGAAACTCGATGGTGCACCCAGCACGGGTCGCACGGCTCCATGCAGTGTAGACAGCCGGTGGGATCACGACCATGCGCAGAGAGCGCATTCGTATGTTGGAGGTATTCTCAAGGCGACCCAGCTCGTGTAATGGGAGCCCGACCCGGTGTCGGCTCCGCAGGTGGGCAGGAAGGTTGGGCATGGCGCTCCCCCCATCGTCGCCCGGGTCCGCCCGCGACGGAATCACGGAGATCCGCGCTTGCACCGCTCACCTCGACTTCGACTTCCTTGGCGTCTCGGTGGTGTGCCTCGACCCGACCGGTCTCCTCGCAGGCGCGGTCGGCTGGGATCCGTCAGAGAAGATGAGGCCTGCGGCCCACAGTGCGCTGGTCGAGATGCTCGGGCGCGCCTGCACGGTGTCGGTGGGACCCTACAACGACCTTCTCACCGTGGGTTTCGACGTCAGGGACATCGCACCGGAAACGGTGGAACGCTTGATCTCCGAGTGTCTGACGCGACAACTCAAAATCGACGGCGGCGGGTACTTCGTCCCGGCCTGCCAGGGTCTGGCCATCTCTTCGGTGGTCACCACCGCCACCGACGTGGCGGACCTCGTCCAGGCAGCGATCTCCGCGGTCCACTACGCGATCGTCGACGGCGACACGGTGGCGCACGCGACCCCTGACTCGATCGCCCGATTGCAGACCGAGGTGTCGAGGACCACCGAATTGTCGAACGCGGTCGGTACCGACTTCGCGCTCTATTACCAACCGATCATCGACATCACCACGATGAAGACCGTCGGTTACGAGTCGCTGCTGCGGTGGCAGGTGGCCGACGAGGTCCGCAAACCCCACGACTTCCTCGACGCTGCCGAGGCCACGTCGCTCATCGTCCCGATCGGCCGCTGGGGAGTGCAGGCGGCGCTGGAGCAGCTCGCGATCTGGCGGGCCGCATCCACGACCCCCGGCCTGTTCGTCTCGGTCAATTTCTCTGCCCGGCAGTTACAAGACCGGACGCTGCCCGAACTCGTTGCCGCAATCTTGGAGTCCACGGGTGTGCCCGCCGACGCACTGTGGGTCGAGGTCACCGAACGAGACCTCATCGAGGTCGGTTCGCCCGCATCGGCGACCCTCATCGAGCTCGACGCACTGGGGTGCACCGTCTGCGTCGACGACCTCGGCACCGGGTTCGCGGCGCTGCGGTACATGGTCGAGCAGCCGGTGCAGGTGGTGAAGATCGACCGTTCCCTGATCGCGAAGGTGGGCGCCGACGACAACACCATGCACAGCATCGTCAAGGCCGTCTGTGCTCTCTCCAGCTCACTCGGGATGGCGACCGTTGCCGAGGGTGTCGAAGACCCGGGCCAGATCGCGCATCTGCGAGAGCTCGGGTTCACCCACGGGCAGGGTTACCTGTTCGGGAAACCCGCGCCGGCCGACGAGATCACGATCGACGCGTCCTAGCCGCCGACGATGTCTTAGGCCTCTTCCAGCGTGTTCAGACCTTCCGTTGTGAGACCGAGTGCGTCCAGGCACACCTCGACCACGGACTCGCGGATGAGCCAGTGCATGGCCGGATGATCGCCAGAGGCACTCACCCGCACGTTCGGGCGTCGGCCACGACGTCCGAGTGCCTCTATCGCCCGAGGGCCACGGTTGAGGGTGAATCTCTCGTAATCCCAGGGCGAGAAGAGCAGATCAGGTGTTACCCCGCGCTTTGCGAGCGCAGCAAGCAATATTTTCGGGGCCTGCACCACGCCGGCGGCCCCCAGCAGGTTCACGACCGGGTACGGCATGTGGGCTCGCAGGAGAGGTCCGAACCTCTCGCGCAACTTCATCTGCAGTGCTGTCAGCCTGTTGTCGGGCCCCGTGGACTCGACCACCTCGGACACCGAGGGGCCGGCACCGATCGCAGACGCTTTCGTGGTGTCGAATGTTGTTGTGCGTAGTCGCCACATCAACGGATTGATCATCACGACCCGGGACTGGGCTCCCCGGGTTCCGAGGTGCGCAGCCAGCCATGACCCTGAGCACACGCCGGCGTGAACGACCCGTGACGGCACACCCACCGTCGCAAACTCGGTGACCGCTCGCGCCTGGCCGATCGATTCGGTTGTGTGCAGGGGCGAGAAGTCGTCGACCGGATCTACCGGTGACGTCTCCCCGACCCCGTATCGGTCATAGCGAACGGCCCGGCCACCTCGGCGCGCGACCAGCTCCGCGAGATCAGCCCACAGCCGTGCCGGCCCGGTGCGGATGTCGTTGGCGGTCGAATGGGCCACGAGTAACGGCGCGCTCGCAGGCCGCTCACTGTCGGGCTCGGTGATCCACACGATCGTCCCGTCGTCGAGGGTGTGAATGCTCTTTCTGATGGCGGGACCCGCCGGACTGTCCGGGAGTACAGCGTGGTTCGAGGGCGCGACGACCGCACTGCGGGTTTGGGCCCCGACGGTGGTATCGAGCCACTGCGCGATTCGCTCGATCACGGCGACAGGGAACTCGAAGTACACGGTGTGCGAGGCCACGAAAGGCGTTGGATCACCGATGGGGAACACCTCGGCACCCGCAGCTTCCAGCTCGGTCGCGAATCGTCCACTCACGTCGGTGTCGCGTATCCCGCACAGCAACGCCTTTGGTCCCTCGACGAGGGTCTGCGCGGTCAGGTGCATGCGAGCCAAGGCGTCGGCTGCGCTCTGGGCCAGCGAGGTGCCCACCAGATGCACCCGGGGATCATCGGCATCGACCATCCCGATCGACATATTGTGCAGCGCCATCTGTCCGCGGACGTAGTGGCGCCCCTTGGCCACTGGGTCCCACAGGACCAGGGCGTCGAGGGTCTGCAGGAGGTCCTGGTTCTGGCCGCCGAGCAGCGCCCCTGCTCGAAGCCCGACGAGGGACACGCTGTCGGTGTGCTCGCGCACGTAACTCACCGCACTGTCGATGCTGTCGAGCCAGCGTTGCGCTGCGTCCGGCGATTCTTGCGAGCCGGACGACTCGCCGGTGCAGGCATAGTCGAAGCGGAGAACGAGGAAACCGCTGCGTGCCAACACTTCGCCGAGGTACTTCATGCCCCTGGTGGTGTCGGCCTGCTCTTTACCCAGCGGCGGGCACATCACCACACCCCCACGCACCTGTGCGTCCGCGGGTAGGTGCACGACCCCGAACAAGGGAGCTGCTTTGGGCCCGAAATAGGTTGGCAATGACGTTGTTTCCGGCAGGTCGCTCACGCTTTATCCTTCGAGCACTGCGACGACCCGCGCGGGCCATCGGGCGACATCGAGACCATGGGTACGGAGCATGGCCAGCGCGATGCGTTCCATTCCGAAACCCACACAGGCACTGTGTGCCGGTTCGCCGTCGTCTGTCCGGATGTCGAAGGTGACCCCGAAATGGTCACGGTGACAGTTGCACGAGACGACCGCGGTCCCCTCGTCGAGGTCGTCGTACAAACGGACGACGAGTTCGGTTTTGAGACTCTCCTCGAGTTGGTTGGCAGCCAGCATTTTTCCGACCCGACCGAAAAACGGATCGTTCGCCGCGACCGGTTCGGCCGAGAGCCCCAGGTCTTCGAGGACCTGCAGACCACGCGGCACCCACGAATCCCGGTGCTGCTGGGCTTGTTCGGGCGTCCCGACTCGCACGAACTCGTGCATACGGAAGGCCTGCATCCGCGCCGGATCGATCGCCGGTTCATGCCGGAAGCAGTATCCGTAGATGTCCATCGTTGTGCCGCCCTGCGCCAGCGTGCCCGTCAGAGCGGAGTAGCTGGGATGGCACGCGGCCGACACGAGCATCGTGCCCGCCGGGGTGAGGTGGTGATCCCAGTCCAGGCCGGCGTCGCGATCACCGAGCAGTGCACGGTGCTTCTTGTTGTCGCCTTCGAATGTCGAGATGGCCCCGGTCAGATTCGGAAACGACGCGATGTAATCGGTCTTCTCGAATGAATCCCGCGGGAACACCGGCGGAAAACGCAGCCGCCGAATGCCCGTGCCGTGTGCCGCCGAACCGGCCCGTTGCACCACCCGGTCGATGCCGTCGATGAGGTCCTCGAACACCGCGCCGCGCCCGTAAAGCCCCGCGATTCCCGAGGGGACGAGCAGATCCGCGTCGATGAGTTGGTCACGAAATTCGCGACGCGCGTTCTCCAGCGCGGTGTGCTGTTCGGATTGGTCGATCGCTGTCATCATCGTCCCCTGTAGGCAAGTACCAATTGAGCATTGTTGGCGCGGATACGTTCGTTCGAAACCATGAGCTGCGGCCCAAAGGCGTCGCGGAGCAGTCGTCCCATCGACGCGACATGATCCTCCCGGTATGCGTTGATACCGGTCATGGCGAGCGCAGCGGACACGACGTCTACGACTGCCTGCGAGGCATTGAGTTTCAGGTTGTTCATCGCGATGGCGAATCCGACGGTGGTCTCCAGCTCCCCGGACGCGAGAAAGTCTTCGTACCGGCGGATCTCTTGGGCAACGGACGCCTCGAAGCGTTGATGGATGACGAGCAGGTCCGCAAACGCGGCGGTACGGTCCGTGGCTCCCCCGCCGTTCCGTCTTGCCGCAGCGCGTACCTGAACCCTGGCCTTCGCGACCGCTGCGTCCGCGATCCCGAGCCAGACAGATGCCCACAGGGTGTGCGAGGACGGGAGCATGGTGTGCGACGAGATGGTCCCGTAGTCGACAGGCAGCACATTCGACGGCACCGTCCTGGCCCGCAACATGAACCCGGGGCTGCACGTCCCACGGAACCCGAGCACGTCCCAGGTGCCGGTCTTTTCGAGCTCGATGTCAGACCGCGGACAGACGATGAGCACCTGGTCGCTGGGCGGGCTGTCCGGACCGCGCCGCGCGGTGGCACAGATGTAGTCCGCGTACTCGCCGTAGGAGATGACCGGTGCGTTCTTCTCAAGCACCACCTCGGCCCCGTCCGGTATCACGGCACAACCGGATGACCGGACATCCCCGCCGGTGGAGATCTCGGTGGTCGCGGACGCCAGCAACGCCTCCTCGGCGGCGATCGACCGGGTCAGTTCTGCGATGTCGCCGTGCGCTCCGTGCCATCGCAACGACAGCGCTTGCGTGTGGTGCATGGCAAATACCATTGCCGCCGAACTACAGCCGGCGCCGAGAGCGCGGGCCATGGTCGCCAGATCCGAGATACTCGTCGATCGTCCGCCCAGTGCGGTCGGCAGGGAGCAGGAGAGAAGGCCGTTGTCCCGCATGGCCGCAACGGCTTCATGCGGAAAACGAGCGTCACGATCAACTTCGTGCGCGGCTGCGGCCGCAACAATGACGACTTTCTCGTAGTCGAGCTCGGCACCGGTCGAACCGGCACGAATGGATTCGGTCACGATGTGGTCCTGTCCCATTGTCGGCGCACGTAATCGCCTTGGTACCCGCCAAAACTGCGACAGGTCAAATCCCCCCGGAGATACTGTAATCTACGAGACTCGGGGGTAAGAAGCACTATCAACATCGTCGACTCAATCGTTTTGCGGAGTGCAGGTCCTGTCTCGTGCGGACGATTCACGAGAGGGACTGCAGTGGAAGAGCGTATTCGCGAAGTTCTTGCGAACCATGGCCGGTTGTCAGTCGACCCACAATCGGTCACCTCCGAGGCCGATTTGTACGAATTGGGATTGACCTCGCACGCCAGTGTCAATGTGATGCTTGCCCTCGAAGACGAGTTCGATGTCGAGTTCCCCGACGAGGACTTGAAGAAGGCCACTTTCTCGTCCGTCCAGAGTCTTGCAACGGTGGTGAACAAACTCCTGGACGGTGTTGCGTGAACACCGGCGCCGCACCTCTGATCATCTCGGCCGACGGTCCCGGCCCACATCCGGTCCATGACGGAGACCGCATCTGGCCGGAGACCAACTGCTACATCGACCTCTGGGCCGAGTTGCTCCACGCCCTCGGCCGCGACCCGGTTCCGGCGTTCGCCTGCGCCCTCTCCGCCGACCACGACGGCGGCCAGTGGACCTTTCTGAAGGTGACCCAGGAGGATCTCCGCCGTCTGTACGGCCTGGAGGTCACCGAGGAGAACGTCTGGATGTCGTTGGTGGACACAGTCGAAAGCGGTCCGGGGCGGCAGTTGCTGCACACCGTCGAGGTCGACAGCTGGTGGCTCCCGGACACCGCGGGCACCGATTATCACCGCAACCACGTCAAGACGACCATCGTGCCGGTCCGGTTCGACCGAGAGCAGCGGCAGCTCACCTATATCCACAACTCCGGGACCCACTCACTGGCCGGTGACGACTTCGCGGGCATCTTCGGCCTGGGCGACAGTCCGCGGCCTGGGCTGTTGCCCTACGTCGAGCAGATCCGCTGGTTTCCCGATCGGCAAGAGCCCGATGCATTGTTACCGATTGTCCGAGAACACCTCTCACGGCGCGCTCCGGGCAATCCGATCGATCGGCTCGCGGGCGACGTCCGCTCCGCGGTCGGCTGGCTGCCGGCCGCCGGAATGGAGACCTTCCATCTGTGGGCGTTTGCGACGCTTCGGCAATGTGGCGCGACCGCCGAGCTCGCCGCCGACCTCAGTTCCCATCTCGGCGCCGATCTGGCACCGGGGGCGGCGAACGCAGCGCCGTGTTTCCTCGACGTCGCCCGAGGCGCGAAAGCCGTTCAATTCAAGATGGCTCGAGCCGCCCGCGGCCGGACTGTCGAGGTCGACGACCTGCTCATGGCGATGGGCCGGGCCTGGACGCGTGGGGTCGACATCGTGGCCGAGTCCGTCGCGATATGACGACTGTCGCCGGCTGGCGGCTCGTCGGCACCGAGCCCGGCGCCGCGACGACGCCCGGCGAACTCGGCGCACGGTGGGACGACGCGGCACAGATCGGCGAGGCCACCACCGTCGGGGCGATACGGGGCTCGGACGAGGCGATCGACGCGCGGGACTGGTGGTTTCAGACCTCTCTCTCGTCGTCCACCCCCAGGACCATCGCGTTCGACGGCGTGACCGCACCCGCCACCGTGTTCATCGACGGTCAACCCGTCGCCGCGGTGGAGTCGATGTTCCTGCCGGTGCTGGTCCACGTGCCCGCCGGCCGGCATCAGCTGTCGGTCCACCTCCCTTCGCTCGACCGAGCTCTCGCGAAACGTCGACCCCGCGGCCGCTGGCGCTCATCGCTCATCGCGGCGCAGGGCATGCGATGGGTGCGCACCTCCCTGATCGGGCGGGCACCCATCTACCAGGGACCACCAGCCCCGGTCGGGTTCTGGCGCCCAGTGCGTTTCGTACCCGAGTCGGCACCCCGGGAGATGGTCGTACGCCCCGCGGCAGCGAGCGGGCGGGTCGACATCGCCGGCGTGTTACCCCCCGACACTCCGGTCAGCGTGGCCATCTCGTACCGAGGTCGGGAGGTCACCCGGGCGTCGGTTCACGCCGATGCGACCGGGCGCTACCGCGTCGCGGTGACGGTGCCCGACCCACACCTGTGGTGGCCACGCGGCTACGGCGAGCAATCGCTGTACACGGTGACCACCCTGGTGGACGAGGCTGCAGTTGATCAACGCACCTTCGGCTTTCGCACCGTCACGGCCACCACCTCCGACGGTGGCTTCGGCATCCGTGTCAACGACGTGGCGATCTTCGCCCGCGGTGCTGTCTGGATGGACCCGGTGCAGGACGCAGCCTCCCCCGTGACCGATGCTCTGCGCAGGCAACTAGGACACCTCGCTGCCGCGGGCGCGAACATGATCCGGATCCCTGGGGGCACCACCTACGCCGGTCCCGACTTGTGGGCGCTGTGCGCCGAACACGGAATCCTGGTGTGGCAGGACGTGATGCAGGCGACATTCGATCCCCCGGAGGAGGTCTGCGACCTCCTCGTCAGGGAGCTGCAGGACGTGCTGCGAACGGTGTCGGGAAACCCTGCACTTGCTGTGGTCAGCGGCGGGAACGAGACGATCCAACAACCCGAGATGCTCGGTCTGGACCCGGCGCAACGGTGGATCGAACTGTTGCACACCGTCTTGCCGACGGTGGTGGCCGACGAGGCGGACGTACCCTACGTTCCTGCCAGCCCCTCGGCTCCCGCCGGATCCGATGATCTGGCGATCAGGCCGGATTCCGGTGTCAGTCATTGGTTCGGGGTCGGCGGATACCTTCGTCCGTTACTTGACGTGCGACATGCGGGCGTCCGGTTCGCCGCGGAGTGCCTGGCGTTTGCGATCCCGCCATCGCCGGCCGCCGTCGACCGCCACTTCTCCGGCGCGCAGGTGGCCGGGCATGCGCCCGACTGGAAGACCGGGGTCCCCAGAGACCGCGGATCGTCCTGGGATTTCGAGGACGTTCGCGACCATTACGTGTCGGAAGTCTTCGCGGTCAATCCTTTTCTGGTTCGCAGGCTCGACCCTGACCGCTATCTGCAGCTCGGTCGTGCGGCGATCGCCGAGGCGATGATCGCCTGCTACTCCTGGTGGCGTCGGGAGGATTCACGCTGCGACGGGGCGTTGGTGCTCTCGGCCCGGGATCTACGCCCGGGACCCGGGTGGGGTCTACTCGACGTGGACGGCGATCCGAAGGCCCCACTCGATGCGCTGTCCAGGGTGTGGGCCCCCATCGCTGTGACCGCGACGTCCCAGGGCCTGTCGGGTGTCCGCATCGACGTCTACAACGACGGCCCGACTCCCTTGGCGGGCACGCTCGCGTTGATCGCGACCAACTCATCGGGACACCGCGTCGCCGACGCCGACACTGCCGTGGTCGTCGAGCCGCACTCGTCGGTCACGTTCCACGACGCTGATCTGACAGGTCGATTCACCGATCTGTCCCACGCCTACGGCTTCGGGACCGCGGTCGCCGATGCCGTCGAGGTCTCCCTCCGCATGGACGGCGACGTCGTGGCGCGCGACGTCCTGGTCGTGACGCCGAGGCCGGAGCAGGCCCGTACCGACCTCACCGCCGCCGCGCATCAGGTCGCGGGCGATTGGTATCTGACGCTGCAGACATCGGTGTGCCTGCGCTATGTGGAGATCACTCTGGCGGGCTGGCGACCGTCCGACAACTTCTTCCATCTCGCCGGAGGGTCGGCGTACGTCGTCCGGCTGGTGCCACACGATGGTGCCCGCGAGCAGCCGTCGGGCACAGTGGCTTCGATCGACCATCACCTGCCCATCCGGGTTGTGGTGGACGACCGAGAACGTGAGTCGTGATGATCCCCGCCGACGCGCACCTGTCGCTCACACCGCCGCCCGGCACCCGCATCGGTTGCGATGTGGTGGCCATTTCCGACATCCGTGACTCCGTGTCGGCGTTCGGTTCACGCTTTCTGCAACGTGTCTTCACCGAGAACGAACTCCAGGACTGCGCAGGCAGTATCGAACGTATGGCTGCACGGTTCGCGGCGATGGAAGCAGTGGTCAAGACATTCGCCGACCCCGAGATGGCAACACCCCCGCGCGAGATCGAGGTGGTCTTGCGCCGTGGTGTGCCGTTCGTGAATCTGGCAGGTTCTGTCGCTGCGCGAGCCCGGGCGCTGGGCTGGCAGTTCGGGCAATTGTCGTTGTCACACACCGATTGTCACGCGATGGCGGTGATCATCGTTTCGGTCGACGAACCTGATCGGTCCCGAGGTAGTGGTCGAACAGCGCCGCCAGCTCACCGAGGGTGACAGCCAACTCGAACTCACGCTGAACCAGTTCTCTGCCTGCATCCGCCAAGCGGGTCGCCTCGCCGCCCCTGGCGATGGTGGCTTCGAGCGCCCGCCGCAGATCGTCGACATCGCCGGGCCGGGCAAGCGCCCCGGTCACCTCGTCCACGATGATCTCCGGGATGCCGGACAACGACGTCGACACGGTGGGCACCCCTGATGCCAACGCTTCCATCAGCGCGACCGGGAGCCCTTCCATCTGGCCGTCCGCGGCCACGACGCTCGGCAGCACGAACACATCGGTGGACGCGAGCTTCTCGGCGACAAAGACTTCGGTGCGAGCACCGAGGAATCGAACCCGTTCCCCGAGACCGAGGTCGCGGGCGAGTTCGGTGAGGGACTCACGGAGCGGTCCGTCGCCGATCAGGTCGAGTTCGATGCGATCGACACCCGTTCCACCGGCTGCCAGCGCCCGCAGCAGGATCTCGTGCCCCTTGTATTCCTGCAGAGATGCCACGCAGAGAACCCTCACGGGCCCCGCCGCGGCCGGCTCCCGGGGACGGAACGGGTAATTGGAGGTCTCGATTCCGCAATGCACCACGTGCACAGCGGATTCTGCGTCGGTTCGCAGATTCAGCAACCGCCGGTTGTACTCCGAGATGGTCACCACGAACGTCGCCTCGGCCATCTTGCGAGAGAGCATGGACTGATCGACATACAGATCATGCGCATGGGCGGTGAAGCTGTAGGTGACGCCGATCAATCGGTGGCAGACCCAGGCTGCGAGAGCCGGATACGTGGCGTAGTGCGCGTGGATGTGGGCGTTCGGAGTCGTCCGCCCGATATCTCTCGCATGCGCGCAGGCGAGCACGACCGTCACCAGGGCTCGCGGAAGCAGCCGCGGAGATCGGAGGTGACCGGCGACGACCAGTGCCAGGACGGTCATCAGCGCCAGCGGATGGCGGCCGAGCGCCCAACCGAACGCGAGCAGGGCATCGACACCCGAGGGGCGCCGGACCCGGTCCGTCCACCGCCTGGACACCTCGTGCACGGCGGCGTCCGGAGAGGGAAAGAGCGACCGCAGGGAGATGTCGAAGCGACCCAGGCGCGACAGCGCATCCACCTCACGAACGATGAAAGTCTCTGAGGTACGCGGAAATCGTGATACCAGGTACACGATCTGCACCGGGCCCGCGCTCACCGCTTCTTGCCTGCGGCCTCGGCGTACAGGGCGTACAACCGCTCCGCCCAGGACGACGCCGAGAACTCGGAGCGCGCCCGGATGACCGCCGCCTCTCCGAGCGTTCGGCAACGCCCCGGGTCGGCGAGCAACTCGATGACCGTATCGGCCAGGGCCCGTGGATTGTTCGGTTCGAACAGCATGCCGGTCTCACCGTGTACGACGATGTCGGAGATACCCCCGGTGCGAGACGCTGCCACGACCCGGCCCGACGCGGCGGCCTCGATCAGCACGGTCGGCAGGTTCTCGCCGTGTATCGACGGCAGCAGCACGACGTCGGCCGCGCGGTAGACCTTCGGCATGTCCGACCGAACCCCGGCGAACACCACGTTCTGACCGACCCCGGCCGCGGCGACCTCCGCCCGCAACTCGGCTTCGGCGGATCCCCCGCCGACGAGCGAGAGGACTGCGTCCGGGAAGCGCTCAAGGACGAGCGGCCAGGCGCGGATCGCGCTGGGAATACCCTTGAAATCCCGGAATGCGGCGGGAAGGACCACCAAAGGTCCCTCTGTACCGCCCAATTCCGCGCGGACCTCTGCATCTGCCGGCCCCGGTACGAAGTTGCCGATGTCGATCCCGTTGTGCATCACGTCCCAATTGCTCGGCAGACCCTTGGGCCGATAGATCTCCTGGAACGAGTCGCGAGAGGCCTGCGAGACGAACAGCGCGCGGTAGGCGTGGCCGGCAGCGGCGACGGCGAGACGCTCACGTGCGCCCTCGCGGCCCGTCAGTGGGCGCGCGACGTGGTGAAACGTGCAGACCGCGGAACGGCCGGCGATGGCGGCAGCGGGAACGGCGAGCGTCGTCGCCATCTCCAGATGGGCGTGCACGACGTCGAAGTCCGCGCGACGGATCTCCCGCACCACCTTGGGAATCGCGGTGGGGTCGAGCAACCGTTTGATGCCCAGCGCCCGGGTGACCACCCCGGCCTCGGTCAGGATCTCGTTCGTCTTCGCGGCGTCCGCCGAGGCGTCGAGCACGCTGACGAACTCCATCTCGACATTGCTGTCCCGGAAGGCCACGGCGAGCGGCGCCAGTAGCGTCTCGGCGCCGCCCATCCGGAAGGCATCGATCAACAGCAGTACCCGGAGCGGTCGTGTCATCTGATGACTTGTAACCGTTTCCACGGAATCGCCGACATCCCGTCGTAGTCCCACCTGAATCCTGCCCTTTCGTAGACCTGGCCGATCGATCCTGCCGGGGCCCGGGTGTCGAGTTCGAAACTCATGCTGAGCGGCGATCCACCTATGTCGATGACGTAGGCGCCGTACTGTTGCAACGCCCGGGCGATTGTGCGTTCGCCCGGAGTCAGTTTGAGCGTGTTGAGGTTGAGCGTCGGGTCCAGGCGGAGCCGCGCACCTTCGGGCAGGCAGTCAGGACGCGTGGAATTGCCGTCCGTCTTCACCGCCGGGCTGCGGAATATTCGAGCACAGATGTTATCGCTCTGCACGACAAGCGCGTGCTGGATCGAGCCTCGTTCGATCTCTGCGATCCGGACGACACCACCGAGCCGCGATGCACCCGAGCCGGTGCTCGCGCCACCCCAGCCCGATCCGTTCAGCGGGTTGACGGCCCCGAAGGATGCTGTCCACCTTCCGCCGGAGTTCCGGGCCTGCCAGAACTCGTAGATCTTGTTGTCGCCCTGATCGACGACGACCATCGCGCCATCGCTGCCGCTGTGCGGTCTGGCGCCGTTCGGGATGGGAACCTGCTTGCCCGCGAACGGACATGGACCCCAGTATGTGATCGTGCAGTTCACCGTATAGCGCGGTGTCCGTCGGTCTGCACCGTAGATCGGGATACCGAACTCGACGGTCGACGCGTACACCTGGCCGTCCCTCGTGGCACGCGCAATCATTGCCTGGCTCGCCGGATCGATCTGGGCGTTGCTGGCGATGGTTGTGTTGAAGGGGCTGTTGCTTGCAAAGGGGTTGGCGAAAGTTGCTCCGGCGGAGGTGGTTTGACTTCGGAAGATGAAGGCTCCCGTGGCGATGGCCACTGCCGCGACCACCGTGAGTATCACCGCGATGTGCCATTTGGGATGGAGCCCGAACCACCAGGTCTTCTGAACTGTGTGTTTGCCCATGTCTGCCTCCGGGTTGGTCATGACACCCCCTCCAGTGACAATACGATCCGATCGGCCGCCACAGACCACGATTCGGTCAAAAATGATCGTCCGGTGCACCCCAGGCGCTCCGCGAGGTCAGGATCGGTGAGCAGGGTGACCATCGCCGCGGCCAATGCGGCGGCATCGCCCGCAGGCACCAACAGGCCTGTTTGCCCATCTCTGACGACGTCCGGCAGGTCCCCCACCGCAGAGGCGATGACCGGCCTCCCGAACGTGAATGCGAGGTGGGCGACGCCGCTCTGACTCGCCCGGATGTACGGCGTCACCACCACCCGTGCCGATTGCACGATGCCGGCGACATCGGCTTTTGCGACGTAACCCGCTCTGGCGTCGACATTCCCGATCTCCGCGGCCCGGCGCAACAGAGTTGCATGATCGATGTCGGCACCGACCGCCCCGGCGAGTACGAGTTCGGCGGCGGGCAATTGCCTGCGCACCAGAGCGAACGCGTCGAGCAGGACGTCGATGCCCTTGTACGTCGTCCACGTCCCGAAGAAGAGCGCCACCGGACCCGTGTCGGACACGGGCACAGCGTCATCGCCGGTCACCAGCAGACCTTCGTCCCCGTGTGGGATGACGACCACGTCGCCGCCGGGTTCGAAGTGCTCGAGCACCACGTCCCGGGTACGAGGTCCGAGCACGAAGGCCACGTCCATGCGCCGCCAGGCCGCAGCGAAGGCGGCGTCCACCAGCCGGCCCGACTTGGGCGTGCTCGTGTCGCGGGCGTCTGATCGCGGAAGCGGTTCGTGCGCAACGATTCCAAAAGTCGACTTACGGACCAGGTGGGTGATGAGCACCACGAACATGGGTTCAAAGGTGAATCGCCAATGCGACCAGAGCACCGCGCGGGGGCGGATGCGTAGCAACACCACTGCGAGGACGAGCCAGGCCACCATCAGCTGCCCGGCCCGCAAGCCGCGCCTTGCGAGTCGCAGCGGCTTCGAGAGCACCTCGGTGTCGGCGGGATGCCACGTCGGCAGCGACGACTTGATGGTGAAGCCGGGCTGGCTCGAGGTGAACTCGGGGCTCGGACCGGTGAGAAGGATGACGCGCTCACCCCGGCGGGCGAGAGCCTCGCCCAGCTGCACCGCGAATTGGAAGAGACCGCCTGACGGTGAGAACTCGACCAGGACGATGGGTCTGGTCATGGTGCGGTCCCCGCCCTTGTGCGCCGGCGGACGCCGGCAGACTCGCCCGCGAATCTGCGAATCGTCAGCCCGACGCCGACTGCAACTGCCGCGCCGATCAGCACCGCGACTGCTGTGGCCGGCCCGGAATGGGTTGGTTCGCTGGTCATCTGCAGACCGACGTCGACGATCGAGTAGTCGCTGTCGGCGTCGACCTCTCGGATCCGTTCGAGCGCGAGGTCCACATCGGCTCGCAGTCCCTCGCGCGCGGTGGCGGCGTCCGGGTCCGTTCGACTGATCGTCACCACCCCGCGAACAGGGTCGGCGGTGACCGTCGCCGACTGCTCGGCCGATCTCATGATCGCCGCATAAGTCGGCAGAACAGGTGAGCGCGAACGGATGTCGAGCGCATAGCCATACCCGTCGTCCGTTGAAGTTCCCGGCGGAAGCAACATGAGCTCCTGGGTCGCCGTGGTCTCGGTGGTTGTCGTGGACCACAGTACGGCTCCCGCGGCCAGCACACCGGCGACCGCCGCGGTGATCGTCACGGCGACGCCACGAGCGAATCCTCGCGTGGCCTCGGCCGTGAACGGTCCCCCGGCCGCGCCCATCGCCCCGGCAAGCGCGAGGATCAGCGCGAACGACCGGAAATAGGCGAGGTGCAGGAAGATGCTCGCCACCGACCAAGCGGCAACGGCCGCCACTGCAGCAGCCATCAGAACACGGTCGCGCACCGAGGGATTCGAATACAGCCGCAGGGCGAGGAGACCGACGATCCCGATGACCATCACCAGCCACCCGGTCAGCCCGACGATGCCCGATTCCGCAGCGAGCTGGGCATAGAGATTATGGGGGGCGTCGGTGGGGTGGACCACCGCGGTCTGGACGGTCCCCGCGTATTCCGGGACCTGCGTGTAGTAGGTGCCGGGTCCGAAGCCATAGATCGGCCGATCGTCGAACATCGCCCACGCGATCTCTTGGGCTGCTTTGCGGCCGAGGATCGACGGATCGATTCCGTAGTCGACGTTCTCCCCGAAGACGTCGTCGTAGAGCGCAGTGAGCCGGTTACCGATGCCGGGGACGAAGAACATCAATCCCATCAGCGGAAACGCGAGCAGACTCCACTTCCGGACGGTCGGGCCGCTCAACACAATCCAGACGATGAGGCCCGCCGCTGCCGCGACGAAGGTGCCCCGCGACTGGGTGAGATAGATGCCCGCGAGGAGCGCGAGCACAGACGCGCCCCACAGCGTGGCCGCACGGGTGTCTCGCGAGCGGACAGACCGGTGGATCAGAGCACACGCCAGCGGTAGCCCCATGACGAGATTCCGGCCCCAGAAGTTCGAATCAGGAAGTGGGCCACCGTATCGGAGCGTGGTGGTCAGTTCGCCCGAAGCCTCCGTGACCGTCGAGAAGCCGAAAAACGATGAACCCCCGGCAAAGACGAGCTCGTTCACCACAGCCAGCAGTGACAACACCGCAAGGGGAACGACGACGGCGACCGCAACCGTCCACGGCCGCGCGGTGAACTGAGCCAGCACGAATACGATCATCAAGAACACGCAGTCGAGCAGGATCCGCCTGATCGTCCAGATGGACTCCTGCAATTCCACGCTGCCCATGATCGCGACGGCCTGCGTCGCCAGGTACACGCAGATCAGGCCGGCGAAGACGACCGTCCAGCGATTCAGTCGTGCCCGCATACCGGGATCTCGCAGGGCGAGGGCGATCGTCAACAGCCCGAGCGCCAACGACGCCGGAAACACCGGCAACGACACATGTAGGGCGACAACACCCGCCAGGTTCACGGTCTCCGCGACGACGAGCAGCAGAAGCGTGACCAGCGGACGGCGCATCGCGTACACACCGAGCGCCACACCCACGGGCACGATCAGCAGCAGCGAGATCCGGGGACCGAGTTGTGTGATCGCAGCGATCAGCGCCAGTCCGGTTCCGATCAGGAACCAGGCGAGGTCGTTGGCCGCGAGAGCCGGCCCGGCCCTGGCGCTGCGTTCCTCGGCCGTTCTGATCTTAGTTGTCATCGCAGTTTTCTACTCGGACGTTCTCTGCGACACGTCATCCCGACCGTCCGACTCTGGGTTCGGTGCTGGTTCCGGGTTTGGTGCCGGTTCTGGCTCCGGCTTTGGTTCCGGCTTCGGTTCCACCACAGGCTCGGCGGATGGCTGTGGCGCTGTCGTGCCAGCGCCACCGATGCGGGTGAGGAGCAACGCGATCCCGGCCCCCAGCACCAGTCCGGCGATCGCTGCCGCGGGAACCAGTTGTGAACTCGAGATCCCCGATTTCTCGGCGCTACCCTCCGGCGACGAGATCACCTTCAGCACAAACGGCCCGGAGATCTTCGCAGCGTCGGGAGACGCAACCTCGATCAGTTTCGTCAGCGACTTCTCCGCTGCGTCGGCTGAACCAGCGCTCATCGTCAGTTCGATCAGTGTGGTGTCGGCGACGGCGCCGGTGGTCAGGGTGAGATCACTCTCGGGAACCCCGGCTGCCTGCGCTGCATCGTCCAGCCAGTTGTGGTCGGCCAGCACGATGGCGGCCGTGCGCGTGACCTGCCCGCGGCTGAGGATTTCCCAGTAGTAGGACGTCTCCGCCACCGGGACACCCGGCGCCGGCATCATCACCACGACGGCTTTCGCCTCGTAGCTCGGCGACTGCGCGGCCGAGAAAACAAGGGCGGCAATGATCCCGAGAAGCAGGCCGACAAGAGCGCCGAGCGCCACGACCTTTCGGGCAGAGCCGCGCAGGGTTTTCATCATTTATTTCCTCCGGTTTGCGACACGTGGCGGTGCCGACCTCGAGAATCCGACATGGCCGATGGCCGCGGTTCTCGTGAATTAGACATCAAAAATGGTTGCGGCTGCGAAACGGGCACGGCCCGATGCCGGCCGCCGCCACCGGTCGTGCCCGCCGGGACCACGAGGCGGCGACCGGGTCCCGCATGGTGCCGGCCACCAGAGCCACCGACGGTGGCTGCGGCCGAAGACGCCGGCATCGGGGACACGGGCATGGGGGACATAGCCACCGGCGCCAGGGGTTCCGGGGCCACAGGCTTCAGGTCTGCCGGGCTCAGGTCTGCGGGGCTCGGGTCTGCGGGGATCGGGGCGGGCTCACGGCCGAGCTTTCGAAGAACCGGCCCCGACACCATTGCGAACATCTCCGGGGCGGTGAAGCGGACCACGACGATGTAGACAGCAAGCCCTGCCATCGCCAGCACGGCGAGAAGCGCAGGGGCCGGGAGGTCCCGGCAGAGGTGGTTCACACCGAGCAGTACTGCACCCATCACCACTGCGGCCGAGAGCGGGCGCGCGATGGTGACCAGCAGCTCCGCCCAGGACAGCGTCAGGACGCGGTGGACGACCCGCATTCGCACCGCGAAGTGCACGAGCTCGACGCCGAGCAACACCACCGCCACCATGACCGCGCTGTGGCCTGCCGCCCACCAGATCGGGACGATGAGTGCCGCGAACTTGCCAGCGTTGATTGCCGTCAGGACGCTCGGCCTGCCGATGGCCTTGTAGACATCGCCAGAATGAAAAGAGGCGGAGTAGATCACCGCGTACAGAGCGAGCACCGCGAGCATGGGTCCCGCCGCCGCGTAACTGGGGCCGTACATCGTCGCGATCAGAGCATCGGCCCCGACTGCGAGTCCGATGCCGATCGGTGCGGTGAGCGCGACCACCACACCGAGCGTCTGCAGGTAGTGCTTCCCGAGGGAGGGCAGATCGTGTTGCAAACGGGAGAGCGAGCTGAACAGGACCTCGCTGATGACGCCGCAGAGACTCAGGACAAGCAGCTCCGGTACCCGATAAGCGAGGGTGTACAGACCCAGCTCAGCGTCACCGAGCCGCGTTCCGACGGCGAGGTAGTCGATGTTGTAGATCCCGAATGCCAGCAGCGTCACGGCGGTGACCGGTAGGCCGAACTTGAGCAGAGCACGTGCCGTCTCGCCGTCGTAACCGAACTTCAGCGACGCCCCGGCGACCCTCCAGTAGAGCAACATGGTCACCGTCACGCCGAGGAGCTGCCCCCAGATCAGGCTCCACACCCCCAGCCCGCCCACCGCCAGCCCGACGGTGAGGACGGTCTTCAGGAGGGCGCCGACGAACTCTGGAAATATCCGGCCCTTGAAATCGATCTTGCGTCGCAGCGACGCCATCGGCACCACACTGAGTGCCGAAATGGTCAGGCCGATGGCAAGCACCTGGATCAACGGTTCCAGATCCGGATGCCCGACGAGACGCGAGGTGAGCCCCGCGGTGGCCGCGAGCGCACCACCGATCAAGACACCGAACACGACCGACAGCGTCAACCCGGTCGGCGCGATGCGGGCCCAACTACGCCGACTCTGGACGAGCGAGGCACCCACGCCGAGATCTTTGACGAAATCGAAGAGATTGACCACGAGCAGCGCGAAAGCGAATAGACCGAACTCTTCGGGATTCAATAGACGTGCCAAAATGATCGTCATGATCAGAGTGGAACTCTTACTGAGCGCGAAAACGAGGTAATTCCAGGCCGCTTGCTTGCCCGTCGCCGGCGTGGATTCATCGATACGATCAAAAACATCGGTGGGTGAATCCCACCGAGGCGACGAGATGTCGATTCGCTCCAGAACGTCGGTCTGCGCCGCCCACAATGACCCTGGAAAAGCGGGGAATTCAGGAATCGTGACGGGGTCGGAGTCGGGCCAGTCAGGCTCGACGACGGGCCGGCGACGAAGGGCGTGCATGTGAAGCTTCACTTTCTTCATTCCCGACGCCGAATGCGCATTCCGGACAATTACGTTCCATCCCCCGGCGATAGAACAAGCCAACACTAGTCGTAAGATCTGGCCGGAAACCACAATAGTGACGGATTCAACGAGTCCTGCATTACCTGTTGTGTTCGCGATAGAGTCTGAGCGCGTCGGTGCTGCGACGATGGAGGATAAATGGCGGAAACAGTCGGGTTGATCAGTGCTGTCCGTCCGTATCCGATCGATGCCGGCAAGAAGGTTGTCCTCGCGGGTTTGATCGAATACTTCAGCGAGCGACTCGGCCCGGAAAACGTGCACTACCTCCTGATCGGCGGCGACGCTACTGCCGACTTCCCGGTCCCGCTCCGTGCGATTCCGAAACCGCGTGCCCGCGCGGCCCTGGCGAATGTCGTGCGTGGCGCAGGAACTGGGCGCGCAAGCCTGCAGGAGTCGTTGTTGCGGTCGAAAGAGACCGGCGAAGAAATCACCCGTGTTCTCCAGCAGCTGGATCTGAACCTGGAAATCTTCGACACCGTCCGCACGGCGCAATACGCCTCCGACATCGGCCTCGACAAGCAGATCTGCTATCTCGACGACCTCTTCTCCGAGCGGTATGCCGCAATGCTGCGGGCAGCCGAAAAGTACTCCGACGTCGACATCCAACCCCTCGGCAACTTCGCTGAACACGTCCCGCGGGCTCTGCGGCCCATCGCCGAGAACAAAAGGGGGCAACGAGCCCTGCTGCGCGCCGAACGCCGCCTCGTCGAGCGCAGCGAAGACCGGGTTGCCCGGCGCTTTCGCAGAAGCCTGCTCGTCAACTCGCACGAGGCGGACCTGCTGCGTCGCCGGGCCCGTGTCGGCGAGGATCAGACGCAGTCGATCCCGCCTCTGATCAGCACGCCGACCCGAACGGACCGGGACTATCAGGGTGCACCCGAGTTCGTGTTCCTCGGCCTGCTCTCCCTGCCGCACAACGACGACGGTTTACGCTCGTTCATCGACCTGACCTGGCCGAAACTGCTCGCCGAGCGCCCCGATGCCATCCTCAGAATATTCGGTCGGGACCCGCTGCCCGGTTTGGTCGCGGCGGTTGCGCAGCACCCCGGCAGCGTATTCCTGGAGGGATTCGCCCCGGACCTGTCCGCAGTTCTGACCCGTGCCGCAGCGATGATCAATCCCTTACGTTTCGGATCTGGGATCAAACTCAAGGTCATCGAGGCGCTCGGCCGCGGAATCCCGGTGGTCTCCACGCCCATTGGTGCCGACGGTATTTCCTCCGGCCCGCAGCACGGCGTTCTGGTGGCCGACTCGACGAGCGAATTCATGACGCACCTGCTCGACCTCACGTCCCCCGCGTACAACGCCGCCATATCCGACGCCGCGCGAAACCATTTCGATGCGGAGTATTCTCGCGAGGCGGTCTTCGCGCTGTACGACAGAGCATTCACGTTGTCTTGACTTCCGAATGAGAATGACAGCGCGGCGACAGCCCGCATCCGCAGCGCTCCGAACCACACAGTCCGATCGTCACCCGCCGCCCAGAGATCCTCCAGAGAACCGAGAATGCTGAACCGCCCTGAACGTTCCCGCGTAGCCGTGAGAAGGCTGGGCGTCGTCGGCCGTGTCGCCGCGAAATACAATCTGAGACAGCGGCGCCGGGTCGACACCACGCTCCTCCTGACCGATCTGATCGCACTGACCGTCGCGCTGTCTTTTTTCGACCCCCCGTGGACGGCTCTCTTGGTTGCACTGACCGTCGTCCTCCTCGTGGAGTTGTCCGGTGGTTATCGCGCCCAGATCACTCTCTCGGCGCTGAACGATCTCCCGCGGCTCGCCGTCACCTGCCTTGCTGCGGTGTCGCTGATATCCCTTGCGGCCGCGATGGACATCCGGCTCAGTCGCGTCCTGGTCGTCTCCGTGGGAGTGCTCGCGGTTCTCTTCGCGATCCGCGTCATCTACTACTTTGTGAAACGGCGGCGGCGAACCCGTTCGCCGGAGCGGCGCAACCGTACCGCCATCGTCGGCGGCGGGAAGGTTGCCGCGAAGCTCACCCAGAGCATTGCCGAACATCCCGAACTCGGGCTCGAGCCGATCGTGGTGATCGACCGGGATCCGTTGTTCGACACCGAGCGCTTTCAGATCCCCGTGGTCCCCGACGCACGCCTGCGAGATGTGGTGCTCGAACACTCCATCGAAACGGTCATCATCGCTTTCCGAAACGCTCCGGATTCGGAGCTGGTCTCCCCGCTCCGCGAATTCGAGCGCCTCGATTGCGAGATTTTCATCGTTCCCCGCTTGTTCGAGTTCATGCACCTGAGCGCCGACATGGACCGGATTCACACAATTCCACTGTTGCGCGTTCGGCGCGATATCTATCGCACCTGGTATTGGCATTGCAAGCGGCTCTTCGACTTTGTCGTGGCCCTGAGCGCCCTGACCCTGTTGTCCCCCGTTCTTGCCACAACAGCACTCGCGGTCTTCCTGTCCGACCGTGACGCGCCGATCATCTTCCGCCAGATCCGTGTCGGCAGAAGCGGGACCGAGTTCACCCTCTTCAAGTTCCGCTCGATGCGGCCGGTAACAGAGGATGAATCCGACACCTCCTGGAATCCCGATCGTGCGGTGCGGGTCAACAGGGTCGGCAACTTCATTCGCCGGACGTCGATCGACGAACTGCCCCAATTGTGGAATGTGGTCCGTGGAGAGATGTCTCTGGTCGGGCCGCGGCCAGAACGACCGCACTTCGTCGATCAGTTCACCGAATCGATTCCGTCGTACCGCGATCGCCACCGCGTGAACGTCGGCCTGACCGGCTGGGCGGCGATTCACGGTCTTCGCGGCGACACCAGCATCGACGACCGTGCGATCTACGACAACTTCTACATCGAGAACTGGTCCGTCTGGCTGGACATCAAGATCATCATTCTGACGATACGGGCGGTCTTCCGCGGATCAGGATCCTGAAAAGTCGTGCTTCTGCACAGACTCACGCGCCAATCGATGTGATGCCACCGCGGCCGAGGGTGTCGAAGTCGACGGTGCGACCGCCTCCGGCCATCTTCGCCGCGTACATCGCTTCGTCGGCGTCATGGACGATGTCGGCAGCCGGTCGATCGCCTCGGCGCGGAACCCAGACCAATCCGACGCTCGCGCTGATCACGAAACCCTGTCCGCGGATATCCACTGGCTCAGCGAGACTCTGGTGGATCGCGCGCGAGATCCACTCCACCTCGTCCCGATCATTGCTGTCAATCACGGCGATGAACTCATCGCCTCCGAGTCGGCCGACGAAACCGGGTGGCGGAATCAGCGAGTGCAGGCGTCGGGCCACCGCGATCAGCGCCCTGTCTCCGTCGGCGTGGCCCAGCGTGTCGTTGACCCGTTTCATATGGTCGAGGTCGATGAACATGACGGCGAGAGATCGCGGTTGCCCGTCGTCGTGCGGGTGCTCGGTCAGTGCCGCCTGCAGCCGGGTGAGTGCCGCAGTGCGATTGAGCAGTCCGGTCATGAGGTCGTGCTGGGCGGCGTAGGCCAATCGTCGCCAGGACGCCTGCTTTTCGGTGATGTCCCTGATCGACACCGCGATGGTCGGATCGTCGTCATCGCTTCCGTCGACGAGCACCGCGTTGCACTTCAGATGCAATCGGCGCCCGCTGGGCAGCACGTAGCCGACGATCATTCCGCTGACGGGCCGCCCGGTCCGGATAACCATCCGATCCGGGTACGAGCCCGGAGTCAGGGGCGACCCCTCCGCGTCGGTGAAGCTCAGGACGCCGGCCAGACCGCCGCCTAGGTCGAGGTGACGTGCGTCCAATTCGAGAAGCTCGAGTGCCGCGGGATTGGCGACGCGGATGCCCCGGCGAGCCGAGACCACGACGACCGCTTCGAGCAGTGAACTGATGACGGACGCGTGATCGAGGCCGGCGTCTCGACCGCCGGGTCCGTGCGTGGAGGCTTTAGGATCCGGTGTGTTTTGTCGCGCAAAAGTTTTCATCTCTTGCGAGTCCCTTTGGTAGTCATGGCCGACTGCGTGTGTATCGTCTGCTACCGATCCTGTACGGCTGCCCAACAGCCCGCAACATCGACTTTCCGGGTGACTAACTAAAGTTAACCGGGACACCATGATCGCAACGATCATTTGCGAGTGTGAGTAGACGCCTTGCCCGTGACGAAGACACGACAGGCCCCCAAGAGTGGTGTGGTGCGGCCTGACGACGATCTACTACATCGACGCTGCTATGACGCATTTCACTGGCTTGACGGGTGTGCAAATTAATTATCGCAAATCACTAGCGGCACGTGGCTAACAACTGGCTCAGACGCCGGTGAGCCGAAGGCGATCGAAGTCGACGGTGTGCCCGCCACCCTTCATTTTTGCGTGATACATAGCGGTATCGGCATCGCTGATGATGTCCTCGGCGCTGCGGGTGTCGCTGGCCCGGAGCCGGACGAGTCCCACACTGGCCCGCATGCGCAGATCGTTGCCGTCGATGTCGGTGGGATCGGTGAGCAGAAGGTGAATGAGATCGGAGATGTCTTCGATCCCGTCTTCGTCGAGGCCGGTCAGGACGGCGACGAACTCCGCTCCGACGACCCGGCCCACCAGATGCCGTGCAGGCAGTGCCGATCGCAGTCGTTCGGCGGTCATCGCCAGCGCCCGGTCACCGCGCAGGTGTCCCAGGGAGACGTTCAGCTCTTTGAGTTTGTCGAAGTTGATGACCATTACGACCGTCGAGACGTCGGCGTCGTCTCTGCGCGTGTCGGTGAGCAGGTCACTGATCTGCCGGAGGACGAAGGTCAGGTTTGGGAGTCCGGTGACAGCGTCATAGTTGTCGCTCTTGTGCACGCGCTCACGCAGGATGTGCAGCTCGGTGATGTCAGAGAGGGCCACCACCACAGACGACTCCGGATCGGAATTGTCCAGTAAGGACACGCTGCAACACAACCACATTCGTTCGCCGTCAGGTCGATCGATCTGGATTTCCAGATCCCGAACCGCTTGCCGGTCCGTGACGATGGTGTTGTGGGGCAACTGTTCGAAGGTGATTTCCTCGCCATTTGATAGATACATCGACTGACGGCGGGCGATGTCCACCCGGGCACCACCGCGGCCCTCGAGTATCCCGAGCAGCTCGCGCGCTGTGTCATTGGCGACCTCGATGTCACCGTGGGGCGACAGGATCAGCACTCCAGGCGACAGCGTGTCCACCACTGCCGCGAGCTCCGATCGCTCCGACGCATGACCAACCAACCGCCGATTATTGGCTGCGATCTCGGATTCAGACAGCATTCCCGACCCCTGGTATCCCTAGACCATCGAAAGTGAGTTTCACGATCACCTTTCGAGACAGTATGCAGCATGTTGCAGCAAAAGAGCAGGGTCAGCCCGGACTTTAGGCCCCTCAGGAAGCCTTGGATCTCATGTCGTCGCCGTCCGGCGACTCTGGCCGTGCGTCCCTGATGTCGCGCAGCCGTATCGCGCGGCCCACCAGCACTGCGACAACCACGGAGATGGCGATCCACACCACCACCGCGATGGTTATCACAACGGCAAGCACCAGACCATAGTGCCAACAGATCGTCGTTTTGGACACGGTTGACCAAGATTCACAGGGAGCTTTTATCTCCCGCGGTGTCGATCGTTCGTCTGCGACGTCGATTTTCGGGTCTTCCGGGCGTTAACATTCACGATCGGAACCTGAAACGAAGGAAATCATGCGGAACGACGTCGTCCTGGGAATCTCCATCGATGCCGGAGAGATCCTGTCGGTGCTCATCAAAGGCGCCAGTGGCGAGTTGCTGGCCCAGAACCGCATCCCCATCTCGCCGCAGTCCGATCTGATCGCCACCATCGACCGCCTGATCCGATCAGCCCCAGAGACGATCACCTCGGTGGGAATCGCGTGCGCAGATCCCGCAACCCAGATCATGCTCAGCGAAGCACGACGAAAGGCCGCATCGTCCGCCGAGGACGACGAGGACGAGTACGCCGTTCCTCCTTGGCTCCTCGCAGCCAGTATTACTGCGGTGTCCACCGCACTGGCCGTGATCGCTGCTCGCCAGTTCGCCGGAATGGGCAAGATCCTGGTGGTCAATGTCGACAGCGCCGGCCACACGGCAGCAGTGCAGCCGATGGTGCTCGTAGACCCGGTGACGGAGTCCGTCGTCGACACCGCCTCCCTGCCGCCCGGAACCCCACCGGTGCAGGAGATGGCGGGTGCCCGGGCGGTGTCAGATGCGATGACGAAGCTTCCGGGCCGTGGCCGCGACGTCGAGATGATCACCCCGGCGGGCGCCGGTGCAGAGATCCCCGACCTCGCGAGCACGCTGGGTGCGGCCACCGGCCTCGGCGTCCAGCCCATCGAACACGGCGAGTATGCCGTAGCCCACGGCGCTGCGGCCCTCACCAAGCCGAACAAGGCTGTGCTCGTGGCCGCAGCGGGCCCAGGGAAGAAGAAGAGCATGGTGGCCGCCGGTGTGGCCGCGCTTGCTGTATCCGCTGCACTGATCGGCGGTGGGGCGTATCTGATCAAGAACGGCGGTTCCGAGAGCCCGCGCAAGGCTGATGTTGTCGCACCCTTCTCGACGAGTGTCTCGCCGACCACGACGAAGACGTCCAGTGTGCCGCCAAAGCCCACATCACCGAGCCGAGCGCCGTCCTCGACCACCTCAGTCACCTCGACCACCCTCGAAGTACCCGAGACCACGGCCGCCGTGGAGACCATGGTTGTAGAAACCACCACCACCCGTCGTCCTGCCCCCAAGCCGCGGATGCCGTCCGGCGACTCCGAACGTCCGCCGGCGCCGGACCTGCCGGACTACACACCACCGTCCCGGCCTTCCTCGCAGCCGCAGAATCCGCCGCCCAGCCCGACGGTCGACCCGCCCACCGAGCCGGAACCGCCCGCGTAGTACCACCACATTCGGTCCCGTGTGGCGCCGCCGAGGGCTATCTTCCCCCGGCCAGCCCTACTCGGACCGAATTCGGTGGCGATCCGGGGTCGTGATGGCTCGGATGTCCGCCATCACCTCATCCCAGCCGTAGACGACGTCGTCGTAGGTGAGCCGCATGGTCAACCACCTGCCCACCAGTGCGTTGCGATCTCTGCGGCGGTCGTTGCGGTAGTTCTCCAGACTCGTGTGGTGACTGATGCTGTCGCACTCGATCAAGAGACGGCCGATGCGCAGATCTACGTAACCGACCCTGTGGATCGATGGTTGAACATGAACCGTGAAACCTGCTGCCCGCAATCGCAGCCGCGCAAGCGATTCGGTCCCAGACTGGGAGTTGGGGTCGCACTTGCCCATCAGGTCCAACATCTTCTGCGAGACCCTGCCCATCTCGGCCTGCAGCGCCGGGACCGACAGCCCGAGAGTGTTCAAGACCGAGTCGCACACCGCGATCCAATCCTCGGCCGACATGCAGCGGAACGCGCACCCGAGGGCGACCGGGATCGGGTCGAGGGCGGTGCTCACCGGAACAGGACGGCCCGGACCCTGGCACGAGCGGACCCGATGTTGCTTGCCGTGTCTGGTGGTCCGCACGTGTACGCGCTCGTAGCCGACCGGGACCCAGAGCCCATGCTTGTGCAACGCGGATACGCAGCTCAGTGCTCCACCGAGCTGAACTGCCTCCACGACAAGAGAATCCGCAGTCGGTAACGCATACCACCCATTGCGCACGCTGACCAGTAATCCGCCTGCCAACTGCTTGCGCAGTTGCCACCCGTCCAGGCCACGCTCCCGAAGCTCGGCCCGGCTGTACACCCCGACATCCATGAACATCTGACGCACAGGTGGCCGGTTGCGGTTCAGATGCCACCACATTCGGCCCCGTACGACGTCACCGAGGGGAATACGGGTTGTTTCGAAATGAAGTTCTGGGTGTGGGTCTGTGGCGATGGGCTGCCG
>NZ_MJEI01000045.1 GCF_002095395.1 Williamsia sp. 1135 | reverse complement strand
TACTACAGCCGTAGATAGGTAGTTTCGGCGTGTTTGCGCTGGTAGGCGCGGTTGCCGCGGCATGATCTCGAGTTTGTGAAGACATCCAGATCAGCTGCGGCAACCGCAGCACTGAGGGTAGACCATGAGCGGTGGCATGCGGGCCTGGATGGGTTGTTGGAGTCGTTCTCGTCGCGGTTCGCGCGGGTCGAAGCACGACGCAACGCCGGTGCGCTGGTGCTGGGTTTGCTGGCCGATATAGGTTCCAAGAACTGCTGGACTATCGCCGAACTATCGGGCCATGGCACCCCTGACCGACTGCAGCACTTGCTGTCCCGCGCTAAATGGGACGCTGATCTGGTCCGCGATGACGTTCGCAGCTATGTCATCGACCACCTGGCCGACCCTGATGCGGTGCTTGTCGTTGATGAGACCGGCGACTTGAAGAAGGGCACCAACACCGTTGGGGTACAACGCCAGTACACCGGAACCGCCGGACGCACGGAGAACTGTCAGGTCGCGGTCTACCTGACCTACGCCGCCGCTCGCGGACACACCCTGATCGACCGAGCGCTGTACCTGCCGCAGCACACCTGGGCCACCGACCCGCAGCGAAGGACCAAGGCCGGGGTCCCTGACACGGTCGAGTTCGCTACCAAACCAGCCCTGGCAACCACGCTGGTCGAGGCGGCCCTCGACGCCGACGTTCCGGCCTCGTGGGTCGCTGGCGATGAAGTGTACGGCGCAGACCCGAACCTACGAAAAGCGTTGCACAACAGACAGATCGGCTACGTCCTGGCCGTCGGATGCAATCGGCAGGTCCCCACAGCCGCCGGGAAGATCCGGGTCGATGCCCTTGCTGAGAATCTACCGCCGCGGTCCTGGCACAAGATGTCTGCCGGCGCCGGTAGCAAAGGACACCGCTGGTACTCCTGGGCCTTGATCGCGACCACCGAGCGTCCCGATGTTGGCCTCTGTCACGTGTTGGTGCGGCGCAACGATAGCTCCGGCGAGCTCGCCTTCTATCGCTGCTACAGCCCGGCACCGGTGCCGCTGAACCAGTACGTCCGAGTCGCCGGGCGGCGGTGGACGGTCGAGGAATCGTTCCAGAGCGGCAAAGGCCTGACCGGTCTGGATCAGCATCAAGTGCGGACGTGGACGTCCTGGCACCGCTGGATTACCTTGGTCATGGCTGCGCACGCCTTCCTGGCCGTGCATACCGCCACTGAACGCCTGGCCCAACCCTCAGAACCTGGACTGATCCGGTTGTCGGTCAACGAGTTCCGCAAACTCTTCACGATCCTCGTCCTCACACCACTGCATGCCATCGCTGACCCCCTCCGCTGGTCACTCTGGCGACGAAAACACCAATACCGAGCCCGACAACACCACTATCAACGCAGGTCACAACAACAATGAACCCTATCTACGGCTGTAGTACTAGGTGGCGTATCCGGTGTGGGGGCGGATCGAGCGTTCAACGAACGTTTGCGCGCTCTCGATTCACGGGGACAAGAGCATGACGTGGCAACTCAACGACATACCGGACGGTCAGTACGCGGATCTGATCGCAACGGCCCGGTGCGGCATCGGTTTGATCGAACACCAGGTGCTGATCGACCGGCTGATGCAGTCGGTGGCGGAGGAGCATTGCCGCGGCGCCAGTCCGGGATCGGTGGTCGAATTCGACGACGGCCCGGTCACGTTTCTGTTTGCATTGGCCGGCACCTCGCACGCCGACCGGACTCTGCTGGCGGTGGGGCGCCCAGAACGGCCTCATGAGGTCCGCGACGTGGCTTACCAGCGGGGCTACCCACTGCCCGACCTATTCGCTGGGCGGCCAGTGGATCGTGGTCATCTCATTCCATACACCGGCGGCGGACAGTACGGGCCGAACTTGTTCGTCCAGGACCGTGCACTTAACCGTGGCTGGTCACGCGACGGTCGCGGCTACCGTGCGCTGGAACGCGCCGCCGTGGCCGGTGCCCCTGACACGCTGATGTTCGCCCGGACCCACTACATCGACGACACCGACGTCCCAGGCTTCATCGACCTGGGAGTGGCCACCGCCAGCGACGTCGCGGTGCACAGGTTCAGGAACCGATTCGATTCCACCGAGGCCCGGCGTGAGATGAGCATTGTGCTGCCCGGTGCCACCAACGCCCAAATCGGAGGGCTGGGGGAGGAAACCGCCGCCGTGCTACTCACCGAGAACCTCGACGCCACCCTCGTCGCGATGGGGGATGCCAGGCTGCCTCGCGACGGGACCCGCCAGGACCTGGACCTCCTCGCAGTCGTCGACGGCGAACTCATCGCGTACGAGGTCAAGACTCGATATGCCTCAACGAAGGCCGGGCGAGTGACTCGCGCCGGAAACCTGCTGCGGCCCCGGCTGCAGCGCTCCCGCACCCCCGGTACTGGGCAGGCCAGCCAGCCCTACGTCGCCGATCGCCTTGCCGGCCACATCGAAGTCGGCGACGGTTACGAGGGCATCGTGGTGCAGATCATCGCCGTCGACTTTGTGGCAATGTTGGCCCAATGGTTTGACGTCAACGACAGTGGTTCGGGACTGCGGCCGGCCGGGCCGCCAATCGACTGCACCGACGCGGCGCTCCGCGCGCTGCAACAAATCGTCGACCACCGCGGTCAGCTGTGACGATCCTCAGCGTTCGTGGTCACGGGAAAGCCAGCTGTTTCCCTCGGACGTTGTACAAAGTGAGGCGTTCGATAAGCGGGCTACCGTCGATGAATTGCTTCTGCCGTGTCGCGCGCTAAACGCGACACTCGCATTAGCTGCGATTGCGCGGCTGACCAATGATCTGGGCGGCTCAACACCGGTCGGCGCGGATACTTGGTGCGATCCGCAGCTGTGTCAGTTTTGGATCGTCTGCACCTTTGAGCCCGCTTCATATTCCCGCTCGGTAAGTACCGATCGCAGGAAATCATCATCGAGCAATTTCAGGATCTGAAAACGACGTGCTGGCGAAGGGTCGAAGACCAGCCGACAGTCTTCGCCCGCACCGACGACGTCGATATCGATGTGTGGGTGGGCGTGGACGTATGCGACCAGCTTTGGCATGGTCATGGCGGCCGCGTAGGCGGGATCGTCGTCCATGCTGCGTTTGATAGACGACATCTTTGCCATCATCTGAGACTGGCGGGTGCACGTGTCGGCTCCGGTCCAGAAGTGAGCTGTTAGTCCGGTCGAAAAGTGAGCAGGTTTACGTGGTCGATTCTGCCTCACGGTCGGCGGTGACGGAAGGCAATGACTCGATCGCGGTGTGTTTGATGCGGTAGCTGGTGCCTTTGAGCGCGAGGACGTCAGCGTGGTGGACGATGCGGTCGATCATTGCTGAGGCGATGGTCGCTTCGCCGAACACGTCGCCCCAGCGGGCGAAGGGAGGTTCGACGTCAAGATGATCGACGACTTCTCATACCGGCTGGAGACGAGTTGGAAGAACAGGTTCGCGGCGTCGGTATCGAACGGGATGTAGCCGACCTCGTCGATCACGATCAACCCGATACGGGATATCTTCTTCAACTCAGAATCCAAGCGTCCCAACTGATGTGCCTGCGCCAGTCGAGTGATCCAACCCGTGGCCGAGGCGAACGCCACCCGATGACCAGCGTGGGCGGCGGCAATACCGAGCGCGGTGGCGAGGTGCGTTTTACCGGTCCCCGGCGGCCCGAGGAGCACCACGTTGCGGGCCTCGGCAAGCCAACCACCGCCTTCGAGCCGTGCGATCTGGGCGCGGTCGATGCCGGGTTGGGCGGTGAAGTCGAAATCGGTGACCGTTTTGATCGCAGGAAAGCCGGCACCCTTGATCCGAAGCCGGGCACCGGACTCGGCACGGGCGTTGGTCTCGACGGCGAGCACCGCGGCGAGGTAGTCCTCGAGCGTCCAGTCGGCGCTACGTCCGTGCTCGGCGAGCCGTCGATATTCGTCCGCGATCCGCGGCGCTTTCAATGCGCGGGCGTGATGGGCGATGAGTTTGTCGGCCTCGCTCGGGGGCGGTGTGGCCGCGGATCGGGTGGCCATCACGCGACCTCCCCGGTCCCGAACACGGTGTCGTAGGCGCCGAGATCAGCAACTTCCACCACGTCACCAACCACAGGCTTCGCGTCTCGATGGGTCGAGTTATACTGCCTACGTTGCTGTTTCGCGGCCTCAACATGTGTCGGGTCGGTCACCAGAGCGCCTGCGCCCCAGGTCCGGTCGTGATCAGCGAGCAGACGGTGATCACAGAACACCCGCACCCGCACCCGCTCCAGGCTCGAGGTGACGGTGATCAACCGACCGATCCCGTCAGGGTGCACCGAATACGCCGACCCTCCGACACTCACGTAATAGTCCCGGCCCAACCGGGTCGTGACTGTTGAACCGACCGTCGGACCCACCGGTGGCAGCGGCGCCATCGCCGCCCGATCAACAACGAGCCCATCAACAGGCCGGGCCCGTGTGACCCGATGAGTCCGGGTGTTGGCTATCGAAAGCCATTCGCCGAGTTGAGTATTGAAATCAGTCGGTGAATCGAAGGCACGTCCCGGTAGGCATGAGGACCGTAGATATCCGTTGGCGCGTTCGACGACACCCTTGGTTTCCGGGTCATACGGTGGGGCCTGGATCAGTTTCGTGGCCAACGTCCCGCAGAAACCTGGCACACCGGTGACGAGTTTCCCGCGCCGACCGATACCTGCCTCGTTGTCCCACAACATGGTTCGCGGGACTGCACCGAACGACTCCGAGAGCAACACCCACATCCCAGCCAACAGGTCACCGGTGACTCGCGAGGGAAGCATCACCGCGGCGATGAACCGCGAATACGTCGCGACCATCACCAACACCGGAAACGACCGCAACACCCCGCCATGATCAGGAACCAAAGCCCCCGGAAACATCAGATCGCACTGGATCTGTTCGCCGGGCAGATGCACCAACCGGTCCGCCGGATCAGCCGGCGCGTACTCCGGGCGGACCCGGGCCACGTTCTCAGCGAACCACGACCGGCCCCCAGACCACCCGATCCGCTCGGCGATCACCGTCGCCGGCATCGACGGATACCTCGATAACAACGCCCGCACCGACGGCTCAGCAATCGACCACGCCGACCCTGCCGGACGAGCCCGCTCATACTGCGGCGGCCCCGACGACGTCACCGCCTTGGCCACCGTGTTCCGCGACAACCCCAACTGCCGCGCAATCTGGGCCTTCGACATCCCCTCCGAGCCATACAACCGACGAATCAACGCCCAATCCTCCACCGTGATCACTCCTCAATCCTCTAGACGAGTGCTCACTTTTCGACCGGATCACATGCTCAGTTTTCGACCGGAGCCGACAGCTTGTGGTCGGTGATCAACCGGAACCGGCTACGGCAGCAGCGACCTGAGGTGAGCGGCCTCCCGCTCGACGAGCGTCAGATCATCGGGTTGGGCTGTCCTGCGTCGGGCGTCCTCGACGATCAGAGTCAACTGGCGGTCGACTGCTGTACGTCGGCCTGTCGCCTCACCATCAAGACAATGCGCGACCGCGGTGAGCGCCCGTACCAAAGCAACTGCGACAGCTGGTTCGTGGGCGCCGTAACGCCGTATCTGTCCGCATGCCAAGTCGAGATACTCCTCGAAGTCTCGTGCCGGCACCGTGACGGATCCGTCGGCGCCGAGACGGGCGACCACAGGGCCCAAACTACGGGTGGCGAGATTTGCCAGGACCGTGGCGAGTTGGTCTATCACCTGTACGGCGGTATAGGGGTCATTGATCGCGGGCGACAGTGCCTTGGCGGCGATGTCGACCAGTTGCCTGATGCCGAACGCGACGTCTTGCTGCAGTGTTCGTTCGTTCCCGATCCGGACGCATCCGCTGACGACACCCGCGCTGGTGCCGATCGAGTACTCACGGTCGGTGTCGCGCCACACTCGGGCCAGCGGCGAACCGCGGACCACATGTGTTCCCACAGCGGCCAGGAACTGGATATGCGTGGCGGTGTGGCCGAGACTTCCGGCCGCATCCGGGTGGATGGTCTGCATGTATCCCGAATGCCGAGCGGTGATCGTGGCAGCCCATGGGGGCACGGCCGACGCCACGTTGTCGATCTGCCCGACGGGGAGCTCGGAGTTGATGATGGTGGCGGTGTTACGGCTGATCCGTCGCATGATCTCGTCGATCTGCATCGAGTGCGAAATGTGATGGACCTCGTAGACCAGAGCGATGAGGCTCAGAAAGAGAAGGCCGATCGCACCGGACACCGCAGCTCTCGGAAACGCGTCAGTTCGACCTCCCTCCGAGACCCCGACCGTGTACAGCCCGGCAGCGGAATAGGTGAAGGTGGCGACGAAAACACTGAGCACAATCTGATTGGGTCTGTCTCGCAGAAAGTTCCGGACAATGCGCGGAGAGTACTGAGTCGATGAGAGCTGAAGGGCCACCACGGTCAAACCGAGGATGAGCGCGATGACCGTGATGATGGTGGCCGAGATGCCGATCAGCAGTGCTCGGGCGTCATCGCTTGTTCCCTGAAATACGATCCAGTCATAACGCGACGACTCCGGAACATCGACCTGTGAGAGCCCTGCCCCCGCCAGCAAAGCGAGTGCCATGGCGGTGACGGGCAGCACCCACATCACGCCGCCCACCGACTCGCGCCACGCCTCACCGCGCCGTCCGGTGACTTTCACCGGGGAACACCTGGGTGCGGATGCGCTCCGAACAGTGCTGCCATCGGCCCCTCGCCGTCGTCGGTTGCGTCCTGTTAAAGACTAGAAACCTGAATGCGCCCGGGCCTCATCCATCCTGGATGACTTGTTGCCGGCTCAGCTGTGAACCGTTACCCCCGGCCTGCTCCAGAGCTAGACTTCGCGCACCATCGGTGTGTGACCACACCCGAATGAGCCTCCGCAGAAAGATATGCCGATGACGATTCTCGTGCGAACTCGCTGTCATTCCTCGCGGTCGTTGCGTGGGGTCACCAATTGTCCGGTCACACTTACGCGCACCGTGTGGGTACACCGATGAATGTTGATGTCGCGCAATCGCTGTTCTGGATCGTGCTTGCGGCAGCCTTCGCGCCGATCCTGGCATCCACGGTGCCGAAACGGCTGGTTCCCGAAGTTGTTGTTCTTCTCGTCGCGGGCATAGTCATCGGTCCGTTCGGATTCGGAATCGCAGAGTTCTCGCCGGGTATCGACATGTTGCAAGAACTCGGACTAGGTCTGCTCTTCTTGCTCGCCGGTTACGAGCTGGATCAGCGTGAACTCGTCGGCAGCGGTGGTCGCCGAGCGTTCATCACCTGGATATGTTGCCTGGCAATTGCTTTCGGTGCCAATTTTGGGCTGGCCCAAGTGATGACGATCAGAGCCGAGGTGGCGACAGCCATCGCTCTGACGTCCACGGCGATCGGGACGCTGTTGCCGATTCTCGCCGAGCGGGGCTTGATCGAGACTCGTCTGGGCAAGACCATTCTCAATCATGGCGCGGTGGGTGAACTGTGCCCGGTGCTGGCGATGGCGATACTGCTGGGAGTGAGAGACCCCGCGGGTTCGCTGCTCGTACTAGTTGTGTTCGGGCTCGCTGCGGTCGTCGTCGCGATGCTGCCGGGACGCATCGGCAAACCCGACTCTCGTCTGGCCGGAACCATTCGACGTGGCGCAGACACGACGTCCCAGACCCAGGTGCGGCTGACGGTGTTACTGCTCGTCGGCTTGGTGACTCTGGCAGCAACATTTCAGATCGACATCATCATCGGTGCGTTCGCCGCGGGATTCATCCTGCGCCGGACACTTCCTCATGGTCATGAGGGTTTAGAGACGAAGTTGGCCGGGCTGGCGTTCGGTCTGCTCATCCCGGTCTTCTTCGTCACCTCCGGTATGAACATCGATGTCGAAAGCGTGCTGAACAGACCGCTCCTGCTCGTACTGGCAATCGTGATGCTTTTGCTGGTCCGCGGACTGCCTGTCTTCATTTCCACGCGTTTCGAAAAGGTCGACGGCGCCAGGGCATTCACTGTCCGTCAGCGCACGCAGATCGCGCTCTACTCCACCACGGGTCTGCCGTTGATAGTCGCGGTGACCACCGTCGCGGTCGACGCCGGACCGATGACACCGTCGAACGCGTCGATACTGGTCGCCGCCGGAGCAATCACCGTGCTCATCCTGCCGCTCACCGCAACCCTTCTCGGCCGCGGTGAAGTCGAGGAACCGCTGCCCGCCGAGCGTTGACGGCGTCAGGCCGACCGGCACGGATGTGCGCGGCAAGATTGCGACGTGGCTAACGGCAGCAGGCCGGGTCCAGAACTTGTCGCAACGCCTGCAGCGCGTCGTTGTGGGCGCTATAGAAGACGTTCATTCCGCGACGTTCCGGTCGAACCATGCCCGCCTTCTTGAGCTGCCCGAGGTGATGACTGACGGTGGGCTCGGACAGTCCGACAGCAGTGGCGAGATCGCAGGTGCAGACCTCGCCCGCGTCGTCGGTGAGCAAGATCGACATCAGCTTGATCCGAACCGGATCGGCCAGTGCCTTGAGCCGCAGTGCCACCTGTAGGGCCGCATCATCATCCATCGGGGAGGCCGACACCGGTGCACAGCAGATGGGTGCGGTCATATCGATCACCGGCAACGTCTTGGGCATGACATGGATACTACCGACGGTATTGACATATGTCGAAGAGGTCGGCACTCTGAGTGGCGACGGTAGTTCGATGTATGTCTCACAGGTGGAGGTAGTCATGTCCCGTATGCAATTGGCGCTCAACGTCGACGATCTTGATCAGGCGATCGAGTTCTATTCGAAGTTGTTCAATGTGGCTCCGGCCAAACGCAAGCCGGGCTACGCGAACTTTGCCGTCGCCGAGCCGCCACTGAAACTGGTGCTGCTGGAGAACCCAGGCCGCGGCGGCACGGTCAACCACCTCGGGGTGGAAGTGCAGTCCAGCGAGAATGTGCATTCGGAGATCGCCCGGCTCAGCGACGAGGGTCTGTTCAGCGAGGAAGAGATCAACGCGACGTGTTGTTTTGCCACCCAGGACAAAGTGTGGGTGACCGGACCGGCTGGGGAGAAATGGGAGGTCTATACCGTGCTCGCTGATTCCGACACGTTTGGCGCGAGCCCTGACTTGTTGAGAGACAACGGTACCGAGTCCTCGGTGTGTTGTGGGTCCGCGGGCGGCACGGAAGCAGTTCAGACTGCACCGGGCACGACCTCGTCGGCCTGCTGCTGAAGTACCTGCCGGTGTCGGTGGGTCCTGGCGTCCTGGGGCCCGCCGACTACTCAGGGTGTGGTCAGCCGCGTGGTCAAGTCGTTGATTCGGGCGGCGATGTCGTCGCGTATCAGGCGCATGCGCTCGATGCCGTCGATACCCCGCTGCGACGGTTCATCGGTCTTCCAAACCTCGACGATGACGCCGTCAGGTGCAACTACTTTCGCAGAGGTGCCGAGTACGACGGTGATGTCGGCGGCGCGCATCAGGTCGTCGGTGAGCTGACGGGGGTTATGGTCGCTGATGTCCACGCCGATTTCGGCGAGCACCTCTGCCGAGATGTCGTTGACATGTTTGCCGATGGCGGCGTCGGTGCCGGCTGATGATGCGGTGATCGCCGATTCGGCGACCTTGTTCGACAATCCCTGTGCCATCACCGATTTGCCGCGGTTACTGACGCAGACGAACAGTACTTGTGGTGTCTTGGTCATCGTGCCTCGGATCCAGTCGGGGAATGGGGGGTGAAACGTTTACGCAGGTCTAGAGAGACGTACACCAACCCGACCAGAACAGGGACTTCGATCAAAGGCCCCACGACACCGGCGAGGGCTTGCCCGGAGGTGACGCCGTAGGTGGCGATCGCGACGGCGATCGCGAGTTCGAAGTTGTTGCCCGCGGCAGTGAACGCGAGGGTGGTGGTGCGCTCGTACCCGAGACCCATCACCGCGCCGAGGGCGTAGCCGCCGCCCCACATGATCGCGAAGTACACCAGCAGCGGCAGAGCGATGCGCACCACGTCCCAGGGTTTGGAGGTGATCTGATCGCCTTGCAGTGCGAACAGGATGACGATGGTGAACAGCAATCCGTACAGCGCCCACGGGCCGATACGGGGCAAGAAATTTTCCTCATACCAACTGCGGCCCTTGGCTTTTTCGCCGTAGCGGCGGGTCAAGAACCCGGCCAACAGCGGGATGCCCAGGAAGATCAGGACGGACTTGGCGATCTGCCAGGGAGAGGCGTCGATGGTGGTCTGTTCCAGGCCGAGCCAGCCCGGCAGAACCGAGAGGTAGAACCAGCCCAGGACGGCGAACATGACGACTTGGAAGACCGAGTTGATCGCCACCAGCACGGCTGCGGCTTCACGGTCACCGCAGGCCAGGTCGTTCCAGATGATGACCATCGCGATGCACCGGGCCAGGCCGACAATGATCAGTCCGGTCCGATACTCCGGCAGGTCGGGCAGCATGATCCAGGCCAGGGCGAACATCAGGGCCGGCCCGAGAACCCAGTTCAGTGCCAGCGACCCGAGCAGTAGTTTGCGGTCTCCGGTGACAGTGTCGAGGCGGTCATAGCGAACCTTCGCAAGGACCGGGTACATCATGATTAGCAAACCGATCGCGATCGGCAACGAGATGCCGTCGATCTCGACCGCGCTCACCACGTCGTCCAGGCCCGGAATCACCCGGCCCAGCAGCAGTCCGGCGACCATGGCCACACCGATCCACACCGGCAGGTAGCGGTCCAGTGTGGAGAGTTTGCCGACAACGGCCGGCTGGCCGGTGGCGGTGCTCATGGCGACACCTCGTCCGAAGGGGCCCGCAAAGCGATGGCGGGTTCTCCGAGGACAGCGGAGAGTTGTTGCAGGGCAGCGGGAATCACCCAGTAGTAGACCCACGTCCCGCGGCGCTGGCAGTCCAGCAGGCCCGCCGACCGTAGCACTTTGAGGTGGTGGGAGATGGTGGGCTGAGACAGGTCGAAGGAGTCGGAGATGTCGCAGACGCAGGCCTCGCCGCCTTCGTGGCTGGCCACCAAGCTCAGCAACCGCAAACGCACCGGGTCCCCGAGAGCTTTGAACATGCGGGCCAGATCGCCGGCCCAGTCCTCGGTCAGTGGCTCGCGCACCAGGGGCGTGCAGCACGGAGCGTCAGGCTCCGCATGTTGATTCGACATTTGTCTATATTGACGGTTACCGAATCAGTGGTCAAATGAACAGTTCTTGCATCCCAAGAGGGTGGCCGCTGAGTCGGATTGCAACCGGCGCTAGGGCGATTGTCTGAGACAGGAATGTTGGCGAGCGCGACACCGATAGCACCTGAGGTGATCAAGAGAAGGCCTGTGGCATGTATCTGCGCTGCTCGAGCGGACTCGACTGATCGTGGAACGGACGAAAAACGACGCGTGGGTGGACTATCGATTGTCGAATATGCGATCGAGGTGGTATCGGACCAAACTGGCTGCGTCGTCACTGGTGTGTTGACCTATGAGGATGCCTGCCCCGAGGCCGTGTTCGAAGGCAACCATCCGTGCGGCTTCGGTATCCGGGTCAACCGTCGGCGGGAGTTGTCCGTCCTGGAGCGCGCGGGTCAGTATGGCTGCGATGTGTTGTTGTATCCGGCGGGGTCCGTCGACGAAGGGTTGGCGGGCAAGGCTGGGGTCGGTCATGGCCAAGGCTGTGTAGGCACTGAAGACGATGTGAAAGGCGCGGCTGGCGTCGTCGGTGGGTAGTGCTTCGTCGAAGTAGGCTTCGAGGCGCGCTCTGCATCCGGCGTCGGGGGGCAGGGTGTTCATCCGTTCATTCCAGCGCTCGGTGCTCTGTTGTTCCAAGTACACCAGCGCAGCGTGCAGGAGCTGTGCTTTGGACCCGAAGTAGTACTGCACCAGCCGAAGTGATACGCCGGCAGCCTGAGCCGCCGAGCGCATCGTGACCTGGTGCAGCCCGTCGTTCGCGGCCACGGTGAGCAGACCGGCAATGATCTGCCTCCGACGTTGCTCGTGATCGACCTTCATGGGCATGCGGAGAACCTCCTGACTGTGATGCGGTGAGGGCGGAATGCGGAGCGCGCGCCCATGCCAGTGCTATGAGTGCTACGGCAGCCATCATTGCAGCCATCGCGAGGAACGCTGTGGTGTAGACGCGCAACCCGTCAGTCAGTGGAGTCAGGGTGGTGACGCCCAGAGCTCCACCGAACTGCTTGCTGGTGTTCATCAGGCCAGATGCGGCGCCGGCATCGCTCTGGCGGACGCCGCTAGTCACCACTGTGCCCACGGGGGTGTTCAACAGTCCTGCGCCTCCGCCTATCACGATCGCGGGCCCGAACAACGCTGCCACATAGGAGGTCTGCGGCGCCCATGCCTGCCAGCACAGCCCGGCCGCCGCGATGAGCGCCCCCGCCGCGATCACTACGCCGGGAGAGTAGCGCCGCATTACCCGCGGCGCCAGAACCACTCCTATCACCATTGTCACCAGTGTGAGCGGGATGAACGCCAACCCCGCCTGCAGCGGGGAGTACCCAAGATTGCGCTGCATCAGATAGGTCAGGAACAGCCACACTGGAAGCTGAAAACAGGCACCGGTCACAAGCATCAGGACGTTCCCGATCACCACTGGTCGGTTGGTCAGCAACGCCGGCGGCACGATTGGGAACCTGCTGCTGCGCTGCTGGATTGACAATGTGATCAGGGCGGCGACCCCAATGACGGCGGAGCTGACAGTCGACCACGCCGACGCATGTTCGATCCGACTGACCGACAAAGCAATTGCGCATAGTCCCGTGGTGGCAAGGAACGCACCCGCCGCGTCGATGCCGCTCCCAGGGTGGCGGTGCCGGTCTGTGATCACCCACAGCGCTGCGCCGGCCACGAGCGCGCCGAGAGGCACGTTGATCAACAACACCGCACGCCACGAGACGTATTCAGTGAGCAGTCCGCTCAGGATGTTGCCCACACCTGCACCGACCAGGCTGATTGCGGTCCACACTGCGACTGCCTTTGTTCGCAGCGGCCCTTCCGGATAGTGCCGGGTGAGCACGGTGAAGGTCGCGGGAGGCGATGGCGGCGCCGATCCCTTGGACGCCGCGGGCGGCGATCACGGCCGCGCCCGTGTGGGCCAGTCCTCCGACCACACTCGCCGCGACAAATATCAGCAGACCACCTAACAAAACTCGTCGCAGGCCGAAGACGTCCGCAAACCGCCCGCCGACCAGCAATGCGCTGGCGAACGCGAGGACATACGCGCTGGCGACCCACTGCACCGATTCGGCGCCCATGCCGAGATCATCTTCGATCTTTGGCAGCGCCACGTTAATAACCGACACATCGAGAACCAGCATCAACTGCGCACTCGAGGCCACCCACAACGGCGCCCACCGCCGACTGCCCATCGCTACCCCCATTTGTTTTGATACAAGCGTATCAAAACGAAGATTGCCCATCCGTCGCGTACTTAGGGGTTAAATGCCGAGATGCGCATGGCGTGTATGCGGGCACGCGGAGGCGGGATCCAATTTGCAACTCTACTCTCCGGTAAGGGTAGAGTTGATCAAATCGAGTTTCATCCACCGCCTACGAACCCACGCGTCGGTGACAGATCAGACACTCGGACAATACTTTTCACGCAACGGCGCGTGTATCGGAGATCAAGTGTCATCACGGCTGAACCATGTCGTGATGTCGAGAACGGAGCTTGCAGGTGCCCCTGCCCTCATTGCTATCGAAGTCGTCGGCCGATGAGCACTCAGTGCTTACCGCGCTGCGCTCTCCACGCCGGCTGCGAACCGAGATCCTCGCCGGCCTCGTGGTGGCCTTGGCGCTGATCCCCGAAGCCATCTCGTTTTCGATCATCGCAGGGGTGGACCCACGGGTCGGCCTCTTCGCGTCCTTCACCATGGCCGTCACGATCGCCATCGTGGGCGGACGCCGCGCCATGATCTCCGCTGCCACCGGCGCCGTCGCTCTGGTCGTCGCCCCACTGGTCGAGAGCCACGGCCTGGACTACCTGATCGCCGCGGTGATCCTCGCCGGTATCTTCCAGGTGGTCTTGGGCGGCCTTGGGGTCGCGCGGCTGATGCGGTTCATCCCCCGCAGCGTCATGGTCGGTTTCGTCAATGCGCTGGCCATCCTGATCTTCATCTCTCAGCTCACCCACCTGATCGACGTGCCGTGGCTGGTGTACCCGCTGGTGGCGATCGGCATCGTCATCATGGTGCTGCTTCCGAAACTCTCCACGATCGTCCCAGCCCCGCTGGTGGCTATCGTACTATCGACGGCCGCCACACTGACATTCGGGTTCAGCGTGCCCAATGTCGGCGATGAGGGCGATCTGCCCTCGAGCCTGCCCGCATTCTTGATCCCCGACGTCCCGATGACCCTCGACACCCTGACGATCATCGCCCCGTACGCCTTCACCATGGCGATCGTCGGACTCCTGGAATCGCTGATGACCGCCAAGTTCGTGGACGACATCACCGATACCCACTCCAACAAAACCCGCGAGGCCACCGGGCAAGGTGTGGCCAACGTCGTCACCGGCTTCTTCGGTGGCCTCGGTGGCTGCGCGATGATCGGGCAGACCATGATCAACGTGAAGGTCTCCGGCGCACGCACCCGCATCTCCACGCTCCTCTCCGGAGTGTTCCTACTCATTCTTGTTGTGGGACTGGGCGACATCGTCGCGAAGATCCCCATGGCCGCTCTGGTGGCGGTCATGATCATGGTGGCGGTGGGCACCATGGACTGGCACAGCATCACCCCGCGCACCTTGCGACATATGCCCAAGAGCGAGACCACGGTCATGGCCCTGACCGTCCTGGTCACCGTTCTCACCCACAACCTGGCCTACGGGGTCGCGGTGGGAGTCGTCGCTGCCATGGTGCTCTTCGCGCGCCGGGTCGCGCACCTGACCACCGTCACCGACATCGCCCACCCGGACGAGCACACTCGGGTATATGCAGTGGAGGGTGAGTTGTTCTTCGCTTCCAGCAACGATCTGGTTTACCAGTTCGACTATGTCGGCGACCCGGACAACATCGTCATCGACATGAGCCGCTCGCACATCTGGGATGCCTCGACTGTGGCCTCACTCGACGCGATCACCACAAAATACGCTGCCAAAGGCAAGACGGTGACGATCACTGGTATGAACGACAACAGCGCACAGCGACACCAGCAGCTGAGCGGACAACTCACCGGCTCGCATTAGCCGCATCGCCGAAAGGGCACCCCGTGAGCACCGACAACACCGACGCCGACCGCCTGCAGATCGGCGAGGTCGCTGCACGGACAGAGTTGTCGGTGAAAACGATCCGCCACTACGACGAGGTCGGACTTGTCACTCCATCGGCACGCTCCGCCGGGGGATTTCGCCTGTACACGATCAGCGACGTTGACCGCTTGTTGGCCATCCGCCGAATGAAGCCCCTCGGCTTCACTCTCGAGGAGATGCGCGAATTGCTTCAGGCCCTCGAAACCATTGCGGCGCCGACTTCGACACACGCGCAACAGGCCACGGCCGCGATCTACCTGGCGGACTACCACACACGGGCTGAACAGGCATGCGCCAAGCTCACCAAACAACTTGCCTACGCCCGTGAGCTCACCACTCAGCTCGCGCGTTACGCATCGCCCGAATAACGCGACAGCACGGCTTCCTGGGGCTCTCTGAGCCTGGTGGATTGGGAACTCGCCGATGAGATCGGTAAGGTTATGCGTGGTGTGCCGGGAAGTCTGGTCGGCCACGCGTTCGCTTCCGTCCTGGCGGCGGTGAATGCGTGTCATGTGCTGCTGACCGAGGATAAGGGACCCGCGTGACCCCACCGGATATTCAATCTCGTTGCACCGTTCCATTTTTGGCGTGGAGGCGGTACGACCGTGCCTGACGTGTCGGCCACAAACAATCCCGGTGGGCGGACTGTCTCTGCGAGCAGTGTCGATCGAGTGCTTTTTCCTCGGTTCGACCGGGCCCGGGTGGTCGCGCTGGTGCTGTGGCCGATCGCGGTGGTTCTGGTACCGCAGAGATCGGTGATCCTGGGTGTCAACGGCAGCCGGACCGATGACTTCGCGCCGGTGTACCGGGCGGCGCTGGCCTTTCTCCGACGTGAGTCGGTGTACATCGAAAACTACGCCAACGTTGATCCGCACTATCTCTACCCACCCTCGGGTTCGCTGGTGATGGCCCCTCTGGGATATCTGGATCCTGAACGGGCCCGCTGGTTGTTCATCGCCGCGTCGGCGCTCGCATTGGTCGGGTGCGCGGTGTTGCTGGTCCGCATGTTCGGCTACTCATTGTCATCACCTGTCATGCCCGGCACTCTGCTGGCGATGTTCATGACTGAAAGCGTTGCCAACACACTGATTTTCGTGAACTTCAATTCCTTTGTCCTGCTGGGTCAATTGGTGTTCATGACGTTGATGCTGCGACGAAAAGATTGGTGGGCCGGCGTACCGCTCGGGCTGACGCTCGCGGTCAAACCCGTGCTCGGGGTGCTGTTGTTGCTGCCGTTGTTGAACCGGCAGTGGAAGGTCTTCGCGGGCGCGTTCGCAGTCCCGGCAGTACTTACCGCGGCCGCGTGGCCCGTGGCTGTCGATCCCGACGCCTTCGTGCGCAGGACCGTGCCGTACCTACTCGAGGTCCGCGATTACTACAACAGCTCGTTGTCGGGGTATGGCGTCTACTTCGGTGTCGATCACTGGCTTGTCCTGCTGCTCCGGATCACTTTCGTTGGCATGGCCGCATTCGGAGTGTGGTTCCTCTATCGGCACTACCGGACCAGCAATGAACTGCTCTGGCTGACCACCACTTCCGGCGTGCTGCTGGGTACCTCGTTTCTGGTGTTATCGCTGGGACAGGGCTACTACTCGATGCTGCTGTTTCCCCTGTTGATGACCGTGCTGCTCCCGGGGTCGGTGATGAAGGCGTGGCCGGCGTGGCTCGGCGTCTACGGCTGCCTGTCGTTTGACACCTTCGCCTCCCAGCGCTGGGAGGCCTTCGGTCGCATCCTCGAATACTCCAAGGTCACCTGGGGCTGGTCGCTGCTGATGGCCAACGTGTTCTTCGTCCTGCTCTTCCGCCATCTGGATGTACGACGCCTCGAGCGCACCACAACACCGCGCTCGCCGCAGAACCCAGAAAACCCACGTGAGGTAATTCCCCATGTCTGACAACAACACTCGCTCACGCCGTAGCGCGCTCTTCGCGCGTGGCTCCTGGGCTGAGACGTCCCGTGTATCGAGCATCCTGCGCAAAGAAACAGTTGGTGGCGCGTTGCTGCTGGTGGCGACCGTGATTGCCCTGGTGTGGGCCAACTCCCCCTGGTCGGAGGCATACACGAGTCTCGGCGAGTTGAAGGTCGGTACCGACGCCCTGGGCGTGCACCTGGATCTTTCGCTCGAGACGTGGGCTGCCGATGGCCTGTTGGCGATCTTCTTCTTCGTCGTCGGCCTCGAACTCAAACGGGAGTTCGTCGCCGGTGATCTGCGCGACCCCGCCCGGGCAGCGTTGCCGATCGCCGCTGCGGTCGGCGGCATGATCGTGCCGGCGGTGATCTTCGTTGCGTTCACCGCCCACGTCGGCGACGGCGCCATGAAAGGCTGGGCAATCCCCACGGCCACCGATATCGCCTTCGCCGTAGCGGTCTTGGCTGTCATCTCCACCCACCTGCCTGCTGCCCTGCGCACGTTCCTGCTCACGCTGGCAGTGGTCGATGATCTGCTGGCGATCACCGTGATCGCCGTGTTCTACACCGAGGACATCAACCTGACCGCGCTCGCGGTGGCAGCCCTGCCACTGGCGTTGTTCGCGTTCTGCGTGCAACGCCGGATTCGCTCGTGGTGGCTGTTGATTCCACTGGCCACGTTGACGTGGGTGTTCGTGCACGAGTCCGGCGTACACGCGACGGTCGCCGGAGTTCTCCTCGGCTTCACCGTTCCGGTGCTGCGCAGTAAAGCCGCC
>NZ_MJEI01000059.1 GCF_002095395.1 Williamsia sp. 1135 | reverse complement strand
GGCTGGCAGGCCAACGGGTCGGAGTCGGTGCAGGTGCGAGAGCTGGCGCAGCAGCACTTCGGCGGCAACTCATCGGCTGCGGTGCAGGTCGTCATCCACTCCGACCGCGACACCATCGACAGTCCGACGATGCAGGAAACCATCGCGAATGCGACGGCTGTTTTCGTAGATGATTCTCGGTTCGGCGATGTCGTGCCTCCACAGCCGGGGATGACGATCAGCCGCGATCAGCACACCGGCATCCTGATCGCCGGTGCGAACGCGAACACCGATGACATGGTCCGGGCCGTCGACGAGGTCAAGGGGGAGCTCACCGAACTGTCGCGCGATGGTGTCGAGGTGTATCCCACGGGCGCCTCTGCCCTGTGGAGCGACTTCAACAAGGCCAATCACGACGCGATGATCAAGGCCGAGCTGTTCTCGTGGCCAGTGACTCTGGCGATCATGGTGTTGGCGTTCGGTTCGCTCGTGGCAGCGGGTTTGCCGCTGCTGCTGACGATCGCCGGCCTCATCGCGTCAGCCGGCGGTCTGGTACTTCTCAATCAGGTCACGCCGATCTCGGTGTGGGCCATGAACTTTGCAATGATGTTCGCCCTCGCACTGGGAATCGACTACGCCCTGTTCATCGTCTCCCGATTCCGGGATGCCCTCAACAACCACACCAACAAGACCCACGCGGTCGCCGAAACTATGGACACCGCCGGTAAAGCCGTGGTGCTCTCGGGTCTGACCGTGCTGGTGAGCCTGTCGGCGGTGTTGCTGGTGCCCGCTCCTGCGGTGCGGACGATGGCCGTGGGCATCATGCTGGCGGTGACGTTTGTCCTCGCGGCCACGTTGACGTTGCTCCCGGCCACCCTGGGTGCACTGGGTCCGAAGGTGAACGCCGCGGCGCTCCCGTACGCCAAACGCCAGCAACACCGTTCGCCGCTGTTCGAACGCTGGGGCAAGATTCTGCACAACCACCCATGGCCGTTCGCGCTCGGATCGCTGGCCGTGCTGATCGCGCTGGCCATCCCGGTCATCGGCCTCAAGGTCGCCATGCCCTCGATCTCGGTGGTCCCCGAGGAGGCACCCGTGCGCCAGGGATACGAATTGGTCCAGCAGCAGATGGGCGAGGGCGCCCCCGGCATGCTCCAGATCGTCGCACCCTCGGCCCAGGCACAGCAGGCTGCCACCGCAGCTGCACAGACACCCGCAATCAGCATGGTCACCCCGCCGCAGCCGGCGCTCGACGGCACCGACTACGTGATGATGCAAGCACTGCCCGCAGTTGATCCCTCCGATGCCCAACTCGGCGCCATCGTCGATGACCTGCGTAGCGCACTTCCCGGGAATGCGCTGGTCGGCGGCGCCCCGGCCGAGAACCTCGATCTGCAACAGGCTCTGGGCGACTACTTCCCGCTGATCGTCGGTATCATCTTGGTTCTCGGGTTCGTCCTGCTCCTGGTCTCACTGCAGGCCCCACTGATCGCATTGATCGGCACAGTCGTCAGCCTCCTGTCGACTGCGGCTGCGTTCGGTGTCGCCAAGCTCATCTTCCAGGACGGCCACCTGTCCGGGCTGCTCGGGTTCACCCCGCAGGGCTTCCTTGACGGCTGGGGGCCGGTGTTCTTCTTCGCGATGATCTTTGCCATCGCCATGGACTACACCGTCTTTCTGCTCGCCACTGCAAAAGAACACTACGAGCGCACCGGCGATGCCGACACTGCACAGATCGACGGCATGGCTCACTCGGGACGAATCATCTTCGCCGCCGCGGCGGTGATGGTCGCAGTGTTCTTCACCTTCGCACTGGCAGACCCGTTGCCACCCAAAGAGATGGGCATCATCCTCGGTGTGGCTGTACTGCTCGATGCGGTACTCATCAGGCTGATGCTGCTGCCCGCCCTACTCCGCCTCACCGGCCGGGCCGCATGGTGGTCACCGACCTGGCTCCGCAAGATCCTGCCCGCGATCTCGTTCTCCCACTGAATACACCACCAGAAAGGCCTACGACCCGATGAACAGACGAACAACCGCACCCACGTGGACCGTCGAACGAGCAGTGCCACTCCTGGCAGGATTGATGATTCTCGCGAGCCTGGCCCTGGCCACCAGCGTCTCGACCTGGTGGCTGCTGCTGACCGCCTTCGTAGCACTGAACCTGCTGCTCTTCGCCGCCGTCGGCTGGTGCCCCGGCCAGCCTGCTCATGCACCGCCTCGGACTACCGCGCCGCGCCGAACTCCACTAGATCCGAACACGAAACCCCACCCGGAAGGAAAGCTGTTATGTCACTGTCCATCTCCACCGTTCTAACCGTCCCGTTCGACGAGGCGGTCGCACGTACCCGTGCCGCATTGTCCGAGCAGGGTTTCGGGATCCTCACCGAGATCAACGTCAAAGACACCCTGAAATCAAAAATCGACGTGGACATGGAAAATTACCTGATCCTGGGTGCCTGTAACCCACCTTTGGCGCACCGCGCACTGGGGGTCAATCGGCAGATCGGACTACTTCTGCCGTGCAACGTCGTGGTCCGCACCGACCCTGCCAATCCATCGAACTCGATCGTCGAAGCCATGAATCCCGACCTGATGGTTGAGGTGTCCGGGGAAGCTGAACTCGAACCCGTGGCCACCGATGCATCAGCCAAACTCACCGCCGCTATCGCTGCGCTGGAAGCCGCAGCATCCGCTTGAACCCAACAGTCCGCACTTGAAGGAGTAAAGATGAGCGCAGTGACGTTCTATTTCGACCCAGCATGCCCGTTCGCCTGGGCCGCGTCTCGGTGGCTTGTCAACACCGCGCAGCGCCGCGACATCGAGATCGATTGGCGGCAGATGAGTCTCGCGGTGCTCAACGAGGGCACAGATGTTCCTGAACAGCAACGGCACCACATCGAAGTCTCCCAGCAACTGGGCCGTGTCCTAGCCGCCGCCCATGACCGGGCCGGCGACAGCGCACTCGGACCGCTCTACACCGCCCTGGGCCAGCGGGTGCACCAACAGAGCGCCGACGTCACCGCGACGATGGTCGCCGGCGCGCTCGCCGAGAGTGGTCTCGATCCCCAGCTCGCCGACTGCCTCGACGACTCGACCTACGACAGTGCAGTGCGTGTGGCACACCAGCAAAGTCAAGACAGTCTCGGCGACTCTGGTGGTAGCCCCATCGTGTGCATCAACGGCCAGTGCTTCTTCGGGCCAGTACTCACAGCCATTCCCGGCGACCACGACGGGGACCAGCTGTTCGACGCCCTACAGACGCTGTCGGCAACAAGCGCCTTCGCACAACTGCAACGACCACACAGCGGACCACCAACGTTTAGCTCCTAAGGGCGATCCCTTGAACCCTGTATCAGCGGAGCGCAACTTGCGAGGACCCCTCGTCGAGTGTGTTGACAACGTCGGCGTAATCGCAGATGACAGGGTGCGCAGACATCGCCGTAATCCGGCGACCTTGTCTTAAGGCAAGTGCCCCAATCGAATCGCCGCATCCTTAGCGATCGAAATGCAACGGTGGACTGTGTAGTGCCGGGACCGTGGCCGGGAAAGGAACGTCGCTATCCAGCGCCTCTGGGTCGATCGCACCGACGAGTCAGCTATCCCGTGTGCGCGCACACCGGTCCCCGGGCAAGTTAGTCACCTCGCCGGGCCACTATCTGGGGCACACACGTTAGGGCGCATTGCGTTCTACAAGCCCGTCCGCGATTCTCGATGATGCCGCGCCCACTTGTCGGAGAAACCGTGCCACTCGCGGCATGACCTCCAGATCGCGGTAGACAGCCGCGTGCACAAGCCAGCCTGCAGCTTCAACCGCGGTGAGGGCGGGAGTGTGGTGGTATTCGTCGGTGGGCTCGATCATCGGTGTCCGCACGAGCGGGAAGAAGACTGTGGTCACAGAGACCCCTGTGCCGCGCAACTCCGACGCTATGCTGCGTCCGAAAGCGGTAATCGCGGCCTTCGATCCCGCGTATGCCGAGAACTTGGGCATGGCGCCCATCGGGATACCCCAGGTGGAGACGTTGATGAAGTGACCGCTGCCACGCTCCTTCATGGCAGGTAGGAACCCTAACGTCAGTTGCACGGGACCGAAGTAGTTGACCGCCATGGTGCGCTGATAATCGTGTAGCCGGTCAGTCGAGTCGAGGACCTCGCGGCGAATCGACCGCCCGGCGTTGTTCACGATGATGTCCGGGCAGCCGTATACATCGAGCACGTGCTGGATCAAGCGAGCTGTGTCGTCGGTATCGGAGAGATCCGCCGGACAGGTGTCGGCATAGCCGCCCGCGGCCCGGATACGCGTGACGAGTTCGTCGAGGCTGTGGGCGCGACGCGCCACCATCAGGACGTGGGCTCCACGACGGGCGAACTCTTCAGCTGCCGCAGCGCCGATGCCCGACGACGAGCCAGTGACGAGGACGGTCAAGTTTTGTAGCCGTCTAGCCGGCGATCTGGTGCGAAGTGTGTTGACGAGCTCGACCGGCGTGCGTGGTCGTTGTAAAGCAGTATGCGCGACTCGGGCTGGCACGTACTTCACGGCTACTGTCACCATGGGTGGAACCGTAGATCACGAGGCCCCCGCAGCACCAGTGCCCCGCCGTCCGCTGGGGTGCAAACGCAGTCTGTCGGGGCGATCGTTTGTCGCTGGCTTCACTAGCGAATCTCGCTCCACCGGAACAAGATTCCGCATCTAGGTCAGCCCGGTTTTGCTCAACCGAAGTAATGAACTCGGTGCAGACCAGCGACCAGCGAGCCCCGCGGAGCCACTGCCGCATATAGGGACGGGTCGGTGCGTCATCGAGGGTCAACGGGGCCGGTGTTCCGTCGTGCGGCTGGTTAGTTCGGGCAGAAATATCCAAACCGCGAATGGAGTACTGCAAGTACCTGGTACTGTGCGAACACCCATCGCGGTGGGCTGTTCAGCAAGGTGAAGGAGAAATCAGTATCGCTACGGAACTTGCTGGTCGTGCGACAGACAGTCTTGCGACCTTCGGAAATACGATTGCCCTCGCCGGCCAGGCACTGCGGTGGGCCGTGCGCGACATTGTCACCGGACGGTTTCCTTTTCGGGAGGTTGTCACACAGACCTGGTTCGTCATCACCGTCACGACGTTGCCGGCGATCCTGGTGGCAATTCCGTTCGGCGTCATCGTCTCGGTGCAGGTCGGAAGTCTGACCCAGCAGGTCGGGGCCACGTCGATCGCCGGAGCCGCTGGTGGACTCGGGATCATTCAGCAGGGGGCACCGATCGTCACAGCGCTCCTGCTCGGTGGTGCGGCAGGGTCGGCCATCGCCTCTGACCTTGGCGCGCGTACCGTCCGTGAAGAAATCGATGCTATGGAAACTCTCGGACTCAATCCGACCCGTCGAGTCGTCGCACCGCGGTTCGTCGCGGTTCTCATCGTCGCTCCAATGTTGTGCATGCTCATCGTGTTTACCGGCCTCGTGGCCGGCTACATCCTGAGCGTCAACGTCCAAGGCATCACGCCCGGAAGTTACGTCGCCTCGTTCGCCTCGTTCGCCTCATCGGCGGACATCCTTGTGGCACTGGTCAAGTCGTTGGTATTCGGTCTCGTTGTTGTGGCAATCGCATGTCACCGGGGTCTGTCCACAAAAGGCGGCCCGAAGGGTGTGGCCCAATCTGTCAACGCCACCGTAGTTCTGGGGGTGGTGGCGTGCTTCGTCATCAACGTATTCATCACCCAGCTAACGATCATGTTCGTCCCGCAGACCATCGGATGACGGAGAATACGTGACCGCAGTACCTTCCACCCGTTTCACTTCTGTCACTCGTCCGATCGCTCGTTCTGTGACGCCCCTCGCCGAAGTCCCCGCACAACTCGGGCACATCACCACGTTCACCATTGACACCGTCGCCGGAATCCGCCACGTCGCGACCACCTATCGACGACAGACGCTCTTGTACATACAGGAGTTTGCCTGGGGGCGAGGCGCTATTCTGGTCGGCGGGGGTACCGCAGTCGTGCTTGTCATTCTCGGAATGGCTGTCGGGGCATCCATCGGCATCCAGGGTTACGCCTCGCTGGACCTGGTGGGGATGGGATCTCTTACCGGGTTTATCTCGTCGTACGCCAACACTCGGGAGTTGGCACCGATTATCGCCGCGATCGGCTTCGCAGCCCAGGCCGGCTGTCGCCTCACTGCGGAGATCGGTTCGATGCGCATCGCCGAAGAGATAGACGCACTCGAATCGATGGCGGTGCGGCCGATTCCATATGTCGTCAGCACGCGCGTGGTTGCAGCGATCACCACCATCATCCCGCTCTACATCGTGACGCTGATACTCAGTTTCGCCGCAGCCAAGCTGGTCGTCATCCTTCTACACGGCCAGTCAGGTGGCACCTACGATTTCTATTTCAATGCGTTCCTCAAACCGCAGGATCTGGTGTTCTCGGTCATCAAGGTCCTCATTTTCGTAGTATCGGTCGTCATCGTCCACAGCTACCAGGGTTTCTACGCCACCGGTGGAGCAGAGGGCGTCGGCCGCGCGTCTGGTCGAGCGATCCGTAGCAGTCTCATCATCATTGTTGTGGAGGATATGATCTTGACCCTGCTGATGTGGGGCTTCGATTCGGGCGTCAGGATTTCGGGGTAGGGGTTGAAGTGGCTGTTTATAAAGATCCGTCAGGGCGCGCGCCATCAATAACAAATTTGACCCTGCGTGGGATCGGTGTCCTCGTCGTCGTGGTGGTTGCCGCCTATTTTCTGGTGGGAAACGCAACCGGAAAATTTGTAGACAGCAAGACAGTGACGATAACCACCGACGCGATTGGTGACGGGCTGAAGGGCGGATCGGAGGTGAAGTACCGAGGCTTTACGGTGGGCAAGGTGTCCTCGGTGTCGGTGCGCGACCAAAGCACATCTGTGAGAATTGAGCTCACCGGAGCTAACGACGACATCCGGTTGCGTCAGGGCCTGGCGGTGAATTACACGTCTGCCAGCGCGCTGGGGCCAACGGCACTGGAGATTGTTGACCCCGGACGGGGAGAGTTAATCGGTGATGGCGGCAGTGTCTATGTCAACAAGCAGCAGTCCGAACAAACGTCGGTTTCGACACTGATTCGTAAGCTTTCCAAGCTGGTCAATGCTCTCGATCAGCCGGCGTTCAATTCCGTGGTCAAGTTTGTTGTCGATGATTCCCAAACGTTTGCCGACGCCGGCAAGCTCATGTTCCAGATTGCACAGATCACTCGGGACGTTCAACAGCGGCCAGTGGGCCAGGATTTGGCGATCGCAGCAGACCTGTCCCAGGGTGTAGCCGATTTCATGACGCCGTTCGTTCCGGGCATTCTGATAAACGTCGACGTCGCTGATTTCTTCGCCACTGACGAAGCCATCAAACAGACAAAGGGCAACCTCAACGACACCGGCGCGGTCTTGTTCGGCGGACTCGGGGGACTGTTGAGCAAAAACTATCCGGCGTTGAGTTCACTACTGGACGTGGGTCTCGATCTGGCGAGGCCGGTCGCCAGGTCGGCATCGGGGCTGGTGCGAACCGTGTACACCATCCCGCAAATCTTGGACAGCATCGACAAAGCCACGCCGCAGGTCGGCGAGCGAGTACAGCTTCAGGTCGCCCTGGTAGTGCAGACGTCACCTGCGCTGCAGAGCGCGCTTGCAGCAGGAGGACCGAGGTAGATGAAGTCGTTAACTCCCACCATCATCAAGATCGTTGCGTTCGCCGCGGTCATCGGCGTTCTCACCTACGTGATCATCGCCATCCTCGAACCCAGCTCGGACGGACCGAGTTCTGAACGATCTGCGGTCTTCTCCGATGCATCCGGGCTCAAGCCTCGCGACGGTGTGCGGTTGGCGGGAGTCAAGGTCGGTTATGTGACGGCGATCGACCTGAAAGGGCCCACGGCGGTCGTTCATTTCCAACTGAACGACGACGTCACGATCACATCGAACACCACCGCCGCCGTGCGGTATCAGAATCTTCTCGGTCAGCGATATGTCGAATTGATCGGTGCGGCACAGGGAAAGACACAGGGGGCACTCACACAGGTGGCGCTCGACAAGACCGTTCCCTCATTTGATGTGTCCACCTTGTTCAACGGGTTCAAGCCGGTGTTCGACACGCTTAATGCCGACGAGATCAATGAACTGCAGTCCAATTTGTTGCGCGTTGCTCAAGGTGATGGAAGGGGCATAGCGCCTGTTTTGAAGCAGGTCGCCAACATCACTGCCTACGGGAACCAGCGGTCTGAGATCATCACGAATATTGTGACGAGCCTTGGCCAGGTCTCCGACCAGCTCGAAGGCCGCTCGGCGGAGATGGTCGAACTTGTCGACAAGCTGGGATCGATCGTCGACGCCTTCAGCCGCGTGAGTGACCGGCTGCGAGAGTCGCTACGCGAGGTCAACCGGTCCATGTCGAAGACGGTCATCACCGGCGAGCAACTTGAGTCAACGTACGACCAGAGTTTCGCGACGATTTATCAGCGTCTGACGCGAGAACCCGGGGAGTTGGAGGGTCTACTCAACGGCGCGGTACTGCTCAAGCCCCTTATGGACTCGCTGGCCGCTGCGACGAACTCCACGCCGAGCGAGGCGCGATGTTCGAAAGGTCCTCTGCCTCTGCCGGATACAGCGAGGATCGCGCTTATGGGGCAACGATTGGTGGTGTGTAAGTGAGGTTGTTTAATCGAAATCGATCGCATCACCAGTCTGAACGCAGGCGCGACCTCATCGTCGCCGGTGTTGTGGTGGTGACCGTGGTGGTCGGTCTGGTGATCGCAGGGGCCGTGTATATCGCACCGCCCGGCCAAAAGGTGTACTCGGCCCAGCTGGTCAACACCGGCGGGCTGGAGTCGGGTAATCAGGTGCGTATAGCGGGGATAAGACAAGGGAAGGTGTCGTCGGTGGACCTCACAGGAACGTTCATCACAGTCAAATTTCGACTCGACGACTCGGTATCGGTCCGTTCGGACGCTACCGCAGCGGTTCGCCTGATCACGCCGATCGGCGGGCGAGTTCTCGATCTGGACCCAGGGTCAGGACCGACCGCGCTCTCGGGGGCAATCCCCCTTGTTCAGACATCGAGTACTTACGACATCTCGAACACGCTGGAGACGACGACGCCGGTGTTTCGTGATGTGAACGGCGTCGATCTCCGTCAAACCGCGACGCTGCTGCAGAATGCGTTCTCCGACGGCAACACAAACATTCCCGACGCACTGAGGAACACCAGCAGTCTGATGGACCTCCTAGAGCGACAGTACGGTCAGCTCGACAAAACGGTCGCTCTGTCCGATGAATACGTCGAAGCTTTCGCCGACCAAAAGCAGGTGCTGGTCGACTTTCTCCGTCAACTCAGCTTCCTGGCCAGCACTCTGGGACCTGATATCCAGAACGTCCGCGACGGGTTCGACTACCTCAGGCGTCTGTTCAAACTTCTGACGAGGCCGCTCGTGGCGTACCGCGATGGGATCGAACCGTCCGTGCAACAGTTCAAGACGCTCCTGGACAAGGTGGCGACAGAGCTGCCGGGCTACTCCAATGCCCTAACACAGGTCGATCAGATCACTCAGCGCCTCGGCGTACTCCTCCAGGCAGCGCCGGTGGGTGCGCCGGCCACCACAGAACCAGAGGTTCGTGTGTGCATTCCGAGTGGTGACGACAAATGTTGACCACCTGGGTCCGAAGGCTGCTGCTCTTGGTCGCCGTGGTGGTTGTGGTCATCGCTGGTATCGGGATAGGGCGGACAGCGTCCGACGACACGCGTGCCTTGTGCGCAGAGTTCACCGATGCATCGGGCCTCTTCGAAGGCAACGCAGTCGCCATGCTCGGCAAGAAGGTGGGCAGCGTCGTTGGGGTGCAACAGAATAAAGGTCAGTCCGGTGTAAGGGTCGAGATGCGGGTCGACAAGAGCGTGCCGCTGTCCGCCGACGTCGGCGCGACCATGGTGTCGACATCCATCGTGACCGAACGTCAGATAGAGTTCACCAAGCCGTACTCCGGTGGAGCCCGATACGAGACGAATCAGTGCATTCCGTTGAGTAAGACGAGAACCCCGCTAGGCGTCAGTCAGACGCTCGACTCGATCAGCAACTTGTCCGAGGACCTGGTCAAGGACAACGGTAGAAACACCGACGCCGTCCTGCAGTCCCTCAAGCTCGTCTCCCGCAATCTGGAAGGGACACAGGGCGACGTGGCCGGGATCATCAAGGACTCTGCCACGCTCATCAACGACCCGGCCAAGCGGGATGGACAGATTCGCAGGATCGTCGGGAACCTCGCAACACTGACGGGGGTGGCAACTGAGAACGACAAAGAGCTGACCGCCCTCTTCGACAACTTCGTCGGTGCCATCAATGTCATCGTCGCGTTCGGCCAGACGTTCGGTGCGGCAGTCGAGTACGCGGGGACGTTCGTACCGATCCTCTCGCGGCTCGCAACAGATTTCGGTCCCCCGGTATTCGCGATCGGTGATGCTGCCGTTCCGCTCATCGCCGGCATGGGAGAGCAGCCGGACATGATGGCAGCAGTAGCAGCCCGCACGGCAGACCTCATCGTCAAACACCCCGATGCCAAGTCGATCGTGCAGGCGTTCGCAGTGTCGCTGCCTTTGCGAAGCCTCGTCAGTAGCTGCGCTGCGCCAGTGGCAAACGGCGTCTGCAGGCCCGGCGATGCATCAAGGACGATCGCCGGGATGATGGGTGGAGGGGCCTGATGATCTCGGTCAACCGGGCACGCCTCGGACCCACGATAGTCGCACTGATGGCAGCGATGGTGTTCGTGACGTCATGTGGGATCAACGCCGACAATCCGCCGACCGTAGGGACCTCCGACGGCAACGGCTACGACATCCAGATGGAGTTCACCAGCGCACTCAACCTGCCAGCCCTCGCTAAAGTCCTGTCGGAGGGGATCAGCGTCGGAACCGTCGAAGATGTCACGTACGAGAACGGGCATGCGGTCGTCGAAGCTCGCATCGATCACAAGACTCAGCTGCCGGGCGAATCGCGAGCCGAACTGCGTCAAGACACTCTCCTCGGTGAGATCTACGTTGCCATCCTTCCCCCAGCCGAGCCGTCGACGGGTGCCTTGCTGCGGTCGGGTTCGGTGATCCCGCTGGCACGGACCGAGCCGGCAGCAAATGTCGAGGACGTCATGCGCGGAATGGCGAATGTCCTCGGCGGCGGTGAGCTCGACAAGATCCACACCGCCATCTCGACATTGAACACCACGTTCCCCAAGGACCCGCAGGAATTCGACGCCCTGTATCGGACAACGCTGGAGACCGTTTCGGAGGTCTCCTCGAACACTGACAAGCTCGACGTAGTGTTGAGGTCGGCTGATCGGACTCTGAAGGTGATCTTGGCTGATCCATCGGGAATCGACCGGATGCTGACTAAGGGTGGACGCAACTTTTATGGCCTCGGCTACTCCCTGATCGACGTCGCGTTACTCATCGCCAACTTGCGTGATTTCGCTGTGGCCGCGGGCAGGATCGTGGATCCGGAGTACTCACGCATCAAGGAGTCGGTGGCTGCGATCGCCCCGGTGATTGCGTCGATCGCCAACTCCGACATTTACTCAAAGTCCTTCACGGAGCAGGCAACGCGCGTCATCCGCGACAAACTGATTCCATTCGTGGGGTCGCCCGATATCAACCTTTCGGACATCTCCATCGATGGCCGGAACCTGGCGCGGCGGGACGCCGAATCGTTTATTACCGTGTTGAAATCGATCGGAATGATGCCGTGAACCGCAGCAGCACGCTCATATCTATGGTGGCTTTGGCCGTCGTGTTCGTTGTAGGGCTTGGCTACCTTGTCGTCGGCGTGGCACGCGTGAACCCCACCCGCTCCGAGTACTCGTTAACCGCCTTCATCGACAGCTCGGGCGGTCTGCTGGATACGTCGCCGGTGATGGTGCGGGGGATACCTGTCGGAAGGGTGGCCTCCATCAACGTCGTGGATTCGGCACTTAAGGTCGAGATGGCGATCGATTCCGATAACAAGATCCCCCAGGACAGTGTGATGTCTATCCAGAATCTGTCACTTGCGGGGGAACAGTACATCAACTTCGTGCCCGCGGGCACGGCCACCAGCGGGTACTTCCGCAACGGAGACGTGGTGCCCGCTGAGGCGGTGCACGTGTCGCAATCGGTGCCCCAGGTGTTGCCGAAGATGGCTGCAGTGGCAGATGGGCTCGACCCGGCATCGATCGAGTCCATCAACAAGACCGTCGCCGAGGCCGTCGCCGGACAGCAGGGAGACCTCGACATGATCGGCGACATGATGTACCGCCTAGTCGATTTCGTCGGCAAGGATGGCTCCGTCCGGGTGACTGCGGACAACGCCGAGTTCCTGCTCGGCCTCATGTCCAACGTCGGGGACGTCCTCAGTGCGGCAGCTGTGCGTACCCCTGACGCCGTGAACGGGCTGGCGCGAATTCAGCGGGCGTTCATCGAGTTCACGACCACCTCGTACGACAAGTGGCCTCCCGTGTTGAAGCTTGTGGAAAAGCTCAGCGGCTACATCCAAATCCTGCAGCCTGATCTGCTGACGATCACCCGTGCGGTGAAACCGGCGACCGAGAAGGTTGCGGACACCTACGTCGACTTCGGGTCGATCGGCGACCTCCTCGCCCGAACCTTCCCGACGTCGCGACCAGGTCGCGCCGAGGTCCCCATCACCATGTCGCCGGCACCACGATGACGACTTGTCCACAAGCGACTATCACCGCAAGTACACAAGAAGGTCCTAGATGACAAATGACGAGCAGACCAAACCGCCTACTGAGCCCACTGAGGTCGAGGACGGCGCGGCAGCAGCGACGACGGATGGCGATCTGCTGGTGGACGAAAACGCCCTAACTGCTTCTGTAGCCACGGCGGGGGTTGACGACAGCGACGTCGCCCCCCCCTCGCCGAGTGGGCGTCGCTGGTCAGCATTGCCGCAATCACGTGCTGCCGTGGCCGTTTCGGCCGTGATCGTGGTGCTCGCTGTGCTGGTTGGCGTGTTCGCCTACCTCTACCTCGAGGCCGACGACGCGAAGTCGACATTGGAAAACGACGCCGCGCAACGGGCCGCGGCGGCGGAGGCCGCCTCGGATTACACGACCAAGTCCCTGACCTACAGCTACGAAAACACCGACGCCTTTTTTGCAGCGGTCAAGGAGAACGCAGGTGAGGCGCTTATCAAGCGCTACGACGAGGTTCGACCGACGCTGACGCAAATCATGCAGCAAGCCCAGGTGCAAGCGTCGGGACGCGTTCTGGCCACCAGCGTCACCGGTGACACCGACGGCGAGTACACGGTGATGGTCTTCGCGAGCCAGAAGACGCAGAACGTGCAAAACCCACAACCAAGTGAACTGCCGACGTTGTTAAAGGTAATTGTGTCGAAAACGGCTGGGAGCTGGCAGATCCAGGACTACGGCCCAGCTGAATAACGCGGCTGTGCCGCAGAAGGAGTATTTCTCTTCATGAAGAGCACGATGCAGGACGTACCTTTGACGGTGTCGTCGATCCTTCGCCACGTCGCGACGAATCACGCCGGCAGGCAGGTGATCACCTACGGCGGCGCCGAACCGGCTCGAACCACGACTTACGGGCCCCTTGAGGAACGCTGCGGGCAGCTGGCCAATGCTCTGCGTCGTGCCGGTGTGGGCGACGATGACCGGGTCGCCACTTTGCTGTGGAACAATCAGGAGCACCTCGAGGCGTACGCTGCGGTTCCCGCCATGGGTGCCGTCCTGCACACCCTGAATCTACGGTTGTCTGCGTCCCAACTGTCGTTCATCGCGAACCACGCCGAGGACCGGGTCATCATCACGGATAGTTCGCTAGTGCCGTTGCTGGCGCCGCTGCTGCCGGGCCTGCCGACCGTACGTGTCGTGTTCGTCGCCGGCGGTGGGGAGGTGTCGGCGCTGGAGGGCAACGGCGTCGAAATAATTCGTTATGAGGACGCGCTCGCTGCGGAGTCCCCGGCCTTTCCGTGGGCAGAACCCGATGAGAAATCGGCGGCGGCTATGTGCTACACCAGCGGAACCACGGGAGACCCCAAAGGCGTTGTCTACAGCCACCGTTCGGTGTTCCTTCACTCGATGGCAGCCTGTACCGGCAATGCGCTCGCCGTGGAGGAAGGTGACCGAGTCCTGCCCGTGGTGCCGATGTTCCACGCCAGTGCCTGGGGCCTACCCTATGCGGCCCTTATGGCGGGTGCCGACTTACTTCTGCCCGACCGATTCCTGCAAGCAGCTCCTCTGGCGGACATGATTCAGACACATCGGCCCACGAAAGCGGGTGCCGTTCCGACCATCTGGAACGATCTATTGCAGTTTGGGACATCGCATCCCGACGTGGATCTGTCGTCGATCAGTCTGGTCGCCTGCGGCGGTGCGGCGGTGCCGCAGTCGTTGATCGAGGGATTCGCGGACAGGTTCGGCGTCCCGATTATCCAAGCGTGGGGGATGACGGAAACCTCGCCACTCGCCGCGGTGAGTCGACCACCGGCCGGTGTCGCACCGGAATCCGATATGTCGTATCGCAAGCGTCAGGGCCGTGCCATCTGTGGCGTCGAGATGCGTCTCACCGACGAGGCAGGTATGCCGGTTCCACGTGACGACAGGTCCGTGGGGGAACTGGAAGTGAGGGGGCCGTGGATCACCGGTAGCTATTACAATATGGACGAAGACAGCGACAAGTTCCGTGACGGCTGGCTGCGAACCGGCGACGTTGGCCACATCAGCCAAGACGGTTATCTGACGCTCACCGATCGAACGAAGGACGTCATCAAGTCCGGTGGCGAGTGGGTCTCATCGGTGGAGCTCGAGAACACCATAATGGGCCATCCTCAGGTGGCCGAGGCTGCCGTGATCGCTATCCCCCACGATCGATGGCAGGAGACGGCCCTAGCCGTGGTCGTCCGGACGCACGGCAGCGACGTTACCGCCGATCAACTCGGCCAGTGGTTCCTCGAGAATTGCCCCGACGAGATCCCTCGTTGGTGGATTCCCAAGAACTGGGCGTTCGTGGACCAGGTGCCCCGCACCAGCGTGGGCAAGTTCGACAAAAGAGCTCTGCGTTCCCAACATGCCGACGGGAATCTCGTCGTCGTGCCGAACTGAACACATTTCTCGCTGACGGCGGCGGTTCACTGAACCGCCGCCGTCTGGTGTTCACCGCCTCGGCCCGGCCGGTGCTCATAGAAGTACTCAGGCCAGGCGTCCGCAGCGATGACTCACACTGCGACCGAGCACCACGGCACCGGGTGTAGCGAAAGCGTTAGCGAGAATGGGCAATTGATCGTGGGTCCGTTTCATGGCAGGAACCGAGAATTCCGGTCAACCCTCGCGCACCTGATGTAATTTCACCCCGCCATCAGAGATTAGACGTCGTCAAATGTCCTCGGGCATAGGGTCCTACCTCGCTGGAATCCCGGCTCACGACCGCGCGGTGCACCCGCCCTGGCCACCAGCTCGCCTCACCGAGCAATGCCGCCAACGCAGGAACGACAATAGTGCGAACAAGAAAGGTGTCCAGGAGTAACCCGATACCGATGATGAAACCGATCTGCACCATCACGTCAATCGATCCCAGCATGAGTCCGAACATGCTCGCCGCGAAAATCAAACCGGCCGAGGTGATGACCGAGCCGGTGTATGCGACGGTGCGTAGAACTCCGAGCCGGATATTGGCCGTCGACTCCTCTCTGAGCCGGGAAACCAACAGCATGTTGTAGTCGGCCCCCACTGCAACCAGAACGATAAAGGACACCAGCGGGACCGGCCACGCAATTTCATTGCCGAAAATGTGTTGCAGGACAAGAACACCGATACCTAGGGCGGCTGCGTAGTTGAGAACAACGGTGGCCAGTAGATAGATCGGTGCGACGATCGCCCTGAGCAAAAGCATTAGGATCAAGCCGACTATCAGGAGCGTTCCGAATCCGAGTAACTTGAAATCGTACGCCAGAAGTCGTTGGACGTCGGCGTTGATCGCCGGGAACCCGGCGACAGATGCGCGCCCACCCTGCAGCGTGGTGTTCGGCATGGCGTCCTCGGCCACCTTCGACAGACTGTTCGCCAACGTCATAGCATCCGCGGTATACGGATCGTAGGCGGTCTGCACTACAAAGCGAACGGTCTTTCCATCCGGCGAGATGAACTGACGCGCCACTTGACTGAACTGTTGATCCTTGAACGCGTCGGCGGGTAGGTAAAACCCCGTTGCCGAGTCAGAGTTGCCGATGTCCCGGGCGGGCGCGCGTAGCTGGGCGGCCACCTGAGACAGGCCCGCCAGCAGTTGCAGGTTGCTGTCCACCAATGCGCTCACACCGCCGGCCAGCTGCCGGGCCCCGTCGGCGAGCGCTCTGACACCCGTCTGGAGCTGTGACAACCGACTGCCGAGGTCCTGGCCGTTGATCGTCTGCAGCGCGGAGTCGAGGACGTCCAATGAGCTCTGCAACTGCGCGAGGTCCGCCGTTCCCGGGCCCTCGACCCCACCGAGCTGGGTAGCGAAGTCCGCGACATGACCGAGGGACTGGTTGTCGGCCAATGCGCGGATGTCCGAGGTCTGCGCCTGCAAAGCCGAACACTGCGGAATCTGAACGCACCAGGGAGCATCGAGTGCACTCAACGCCGGTGCGACGGAGTCGGCAGCCGACTGTGCCTGTCGTGCCACTCGAGACAGTTCAGGAGCTTGTTGGGAGAACTCATTGAGTGCGGGCGCCGCAGCAGCCAGCTGATCGATGAGCGGACGATACTGGCTGAGCTGCTCGCCGGCCGACGAGGCCTGCTCGAGCACCCCCGACAGCGGCGCGAGGTTGGTGGTGATTTGCTCGTTCAGCAGAGCAAGACCGTCGGCGAGTTGTGAGGACCCGATCCTCAGTAGCTCCAGGTCGCCCTTCCGTGACTGTGCGTCACCGGTCTGTTCGGTGATACCACTACCGATCTGGTCGTTCTGCCATGACAATTCAGCCTGCTCAAGCTTCTCGCCCGTCGGGCGAGTCACCCCGATGACGCGGGTGACACCGGGCGTCTGCGCTACGCGCGACGCCATCTGTTCAAGATCGGCCAGTCCCTGACCGGTGCGCATGTCATTGTTCGACTCCACCAGAAGGAACTCGGAAATGATGGCGTCTTTGGGAAAATGCCGGTTCAGCAGCGCGTATCCCTCGTTGCTTCCGGTATCCGACGGCTGACCTTCCCGATCGTCATAGGTGATTGTCATAGTGGTCGCGATAAGGCCGAGAGCGATCAGTGCCACCAGACTCACCGCGAGCAGCGGGACCGGCCGCCGGATCACCCCCGTTCCCACCCGATGCCAGTACCGCCTGGTGAGGTCGCGACGAGGTAGACCCGCACCACGCTTTGCCGCGAACGACAACACGGGGGGCAGCAAAGTGACGGTTGCCAAGAAGCCAAAGGCGATAGAGATCGCGCACGCCGGGCCGAGCGTGTTGAACACGCTGAGCTTGGCGAACGCCATCGCTAAGAAAGCAAAGGCAACTGTCGCTGCGGACGCGAGCACCACGCGACCAATCGTTGCTGTGGCGTTCGCAATGGCCACGTCAGGGGTATTGCCGGCCCGGATGCCCTCGTGATAGCGGCTTATAAGGAACACGGAATAGTCGACTCCGGCGCCGAAGATAATTACCGTCATGAACATCGAGGTGAACTGAGACACGGGCATGCCCAATTCGCCCAAACCGGAGAGCACCCCGCGGCCCACTCCCAGGCTCATGCCGACCACCAGCAGCGGCATGAGAGCGGTGAAGACCGATCGGTAGACGACCAGCAGGATTCCGGCGATCAACAGCACCGTGGCGATCGTGATCAGGACCAGATCGGACTCACCGACCGCGAGCTGGTCGGTGAATGTGGCAGGTGGACCGGTCACTCGAACCGTTGTGTCGGTACCATCAAAGATCTCGTCCGCGGTGTCGCGAACCGCTTCCACGGCGTCGGCAGCGTCCGGTCCGCCCAACGTCCCGGTGACACCGACAGGCAGATACCACGCCTTCCTGTCTTTGCTCAGCGCCTGACTCTCCGTAAGCGGGTCGCCGAGCAGATTGCGGACTGCGATGACGTGTTCCGTGTCCGCACGCAGCGCGGTCACCAATTCGTCATACCTGGCGCGTGTGGTGTCCGAGAAACCCCTGTCGTTCTCCATGGCGACGAAGACGGTGGTCTTGGCCCCCTTCTCATTGAACGCCTCACCCATCCGGTCGAGCGTCTGAAATGACGGCACGCCCGCGGGTATCGGGTCCACCGACTGTTGTCGGATCACGGACTCCAGCTGCGGAAATAGCACCGCTAGGCCGATCGCAACCACGACCCAGACCGACGCCACGAATCCCTTGCGCCGCAGCGTGAACCAGGCGACCTTTTCCAGATGAGCGCTGTATTCACTGGTTCCGGCAGAACGCCTCGATGGACGGTTGTGAATGATCGACGACCTGACCACGTACGAATTCCTCTCGGACTCATCGGATGTGGGGGAACGCCCCCAGGCGGCTACGCGGGTCGGTCAGCTGTAATATTGACTCTCTACTATCGACTCCACTTCCTCGAGCGTGGTGGGGATGTGGTATGGCGGCCTGCTCGTGCCCGTAATGCGATATCGGTCCCAGAAATCAGGATCGCCCACGAGGCACTCGGCGCGTCCCTCTGGTGTCACGAAGACAGCAACCGTGCGCCTGCCCGCGAGGAGGGTGTCGAGCGCATCATTTTTGTCGATCCTGCCGTACCAGGTGTACAAGCCGTTGAGGGGCTGGAAATAGCCTTTGATTTTCACCCCGACAGCAATCTCCTTGCCACGGCACACCAAGGTGCCCTCGCCGGAGTAGTCGAGATCGTGGTCGTCAGACACGTAAAGCTCACTTTCTTCACATCAAACGTTGACAAAAGAACTCACTGGGCCCGATACTAGCAGTATCGGGTACCCGGGGTATCGGGTATAAAGACGAGACTCAGCTCGGCCCGGAACACAACGGAGGTGTCACATGACCGTTCAAAAAGTTGAGATCAAGCCCGACGTTTCGACGGAAGGGGTTGCGCGCGTTAGTGCCCGCAAGCCCGTCGACATGCAAAGGTCTGCCGGCCGACTCCTGCGGGCGGCGGCCGAAAAGTTCTACGACGCGGAGATCGACATCGATTGGGACTCGCCCTGGGAGGAGGGGAAGTATTTCCTGCCCGAGCATCGTGTCTCGCTCTACGGCACCAAGCTGTGGGAGAAAATGAGCGATGAGCAGAAGGTGGAACTCGGCCGCCATGAAATTGTCAGCATTCTCAGCTTCGGTATCTACGCAGAGAATCTGCTCAGCTCAGCGCTGCTCCGAACGTCTGCCAAAGGCGCCCTGACAGATCAAAGGGCGCTCTACGCCCTCAACGAGATTGGCGACGAGGCTCGCCACTCGACAATGTTTGCGAGGCTGATCAACAAGACGGGGTTGGCACCGTACAAATTACCGAAGGGGTTCTTGAGTTTTGCGAAGATCCTGCACTTCGTGCCTCTCGGCCCGTCTGTATCCGGTGCGACTCTGCTCATCGAAGAGATACTTGACCGCGCCCAGCGTGAAGCGATGAATGACCCGAAGATGCAGCCGCAGCTGCGCCAGCTCATGAAGATCCACGTTCTCGAAGAGGCCCGCCACATCACGTTCGCGCGCCTAGAAATGGTAGAGGGCATGCAGCGTCGCGGACGCATCTCACGCGCTTGGCATCGAGGCACGCTGGCGGCCATTGCGAACTTCGCGTACCCGTTGCTCATCAATCCAAAGGTCTATCCCGCGAACGGAATCAGCCGTCTGCGCGGCCTGTGGACTCAGCAGACGAGCCCGAACTATCGCGTCAACTTGCAGTTCATGTCCGAGCCTATGATCCGGTTCTTCCACGAAGCCGGGATGATGGAGGGCAAGTTCACAATGGCGATGTGGCGCGCAACGCGCAGCCTCCCCGACGACCTGCGCTGACACCCGCCCACGTCTGCGCGGCCGCGAGCCGTCTCGACTCAACGTTCGGATCTCTGCGCTAGGGACCGGGCGAATGACATTCACACCTGCCACGCCCCGCGTCGTGCAGGTCCATTTGCTGTACTTCGATCAGGAGAATCTCACTTCAATGCCGTCCTCCAACACCAAGCGCGCAACGCGCGCCGCCACGGCGACAGACCCGGGAACGACCGAACCCATCACTACTAAAGTGCTTATCATCGGCAGTGGTTTCTCCGGCCTCGGTATGGCCGTGCAGCTTCGCCGAAGTGGGTACAGCGATTTCATCGTGCTGGAAAAGGCTGACTCCGTCGGCGGGACGTGGCGCGACAACACCTACCCAGGATGTGCATGCGACGTACCGTCACTGATGTATTCTTACTCGTTCGAGAGCCGCGGCAGCTGGTCGAAGGTGTGGTCCTCGCAGCCCGAAATCGAGCAGTACCTGAAAGAGATTTCCAACAAGCGTGGTGTCACTCAGAAGATTCACTTCGGGCAGAAGTTAGTATCCGGATATTGGAGCGAGTCCGAATCTCGGTGGCACCTGCGTACCGAGTCGGGCCGAGAGTACATCGCACAGTATGTCGTGTCCGGTGTCGGCGCTCTGCACATCCCGAACTATCCGAGCATCCCTGGAATCGACGATTTCACCGGTCAGGCATTCCATTCGGCAAAGTGGGATCACACGGTGGATCTCCAGGGCAAGCGGGTGGCCGTCATTGGCACCGGTGCCAGCGCGATTCAGTTCGTGCCGTTCGTGCAGAAGGAGGCCAGCGCACTCACGGTCTTCCAGCGAACCCCGGCGTGGGTGCTTCCACGCAAAAACTTCGCAGTGCCGACTGCGCTTCGGACCTTGCTCAGCAAGATCCCTGTTACTCGCCGTCTCGCGCGGTGGTCGGTCTACTGGGGCGCAGAGAGCCTGGCCTTCGGGCTCAACGGCCACTCCAACCTTATGCGACCAATCGAAAAGGTGGCGAAATGGAACATCGAGCGTTCCATCACTGACCCCGGACTACGCCGCAAGTTGATGCCGTCCTACCGCATCGGATGTAAACGCATCCTGGGATCGAACGACTACTATCCCGCACTCGCCGCGCCCAACACGACAGTGATCAGCGATCGGATCGAAAAGGTCACCGCGGACTCTATCGTCACCGCTGACGGCGTGTCGCACTCTGTAGATGTGATCATCTACGCCACAGGGTTTCATGTCACGGACGGGTTCGATCAACTCGCGCTCAAAGGCGCCCGGGGCGAGGATCTGCCGTCGCACTGGCACGAGACGGGCATCAACACCCACCTCGGCATCACCACCGAGGGATTCCCGAACTTGTTCTTCCTACTCGGACCTAACACTGGTCTGGGGCACAACTCTGTTGTATTCATGATCGAGCAGCAAATCAAGTACATCATGAAGGCCATTGACGCCGTCGACAGTCGCGGAGCGCAGCGCGTTGATGTGCGGCCCGAGGTTCAAGAACACTTCAACAAGGACATCCAGCACAAGCTCGCCAAGGGCGTATGGACCAACGGCGGATGTACGAGCTGGTATCTGGACTCGCAGGGTGTCAACCGTACGGTGTGGCCCGGATTCACCTGGCAGTACTGGCGAGCGACGAAGGACTTCAAGCCCACCGAGTACGAGATCGCCTAACAACCCAGCCGTAGGTCATCGAGAAGTGAGTATTTAACAGTGAGTAGTTCGACAGCAGACAATTATGCGAACCAGGTCGCAGTCGTCACGGGAGCCGCTTCAGGGATCGGCCGGTCCCTCGCCCTCCAACTGGCTGCACGCGGGGCCAGCCTTTCCTTGTCCGACGTCGACGAGGTACATCTCACGGAAACGGCGGCTATGTGCCGTACCGCGCATCGGGCGAAAGTCGAGACCGCCGTGTTGGACGTGGCAGATCGTGCTGCCTTCCAGGATTACGCCGAGAGCGTCCAGTCATCTTTTGGGGCCGTCAACATGGTGTTCAACAATGCCGGCGTCGCCCTCGGCGCCGACGTTGTTGACATGTCCTGGGAGGACTTTGACTGGCTGATGGGTATCAACTTCGGTGGTGTCGTCAACGGGACGAAGGCCTTCCTGCCCTATCTAATCGCCTCCGGTGATGGTCATCTGGTCAACACTTCCAGCGTCTTCGGTCTGGTCGGTATCCCGAGTCAGAGTGCCTATAATGCCGCCAAGTTCGGTGTGCGTGGCTTCACCGAAGCGCTTCGCCAAGAGATGAAGATCAGTCGGCATCCGGTCACAGTGACATGCGTTCACCCCGGCGGCGTCAAAACTAATATCGTCAATAACGCTCGGGGTGTATCCGATATGGGGGCAGATACCGCCACCATTGCCACAATGTTCAACAACATTGCCCGGACCACTCCGGAGAAAGCGGCGTCCACCATCCTCAAGGGAATGGACAAGAAGAAGCCTCGAGTGCTGATCGGCGCAGACGCGCGGGGCTTCGACTTTGTTGCACGCGTTGTCGGTCCGCGCTACCAGGACATCTCTGCGCCTGTTTCACGTGCGGGCTACGCATTGGCCCGAAAGCGGGGAATCATTAAATGAGCGTCGAGCAGGAAAATCGGCCGGGCACGACCGCGCGATCGCGGACGCTCACCGTGTCGGAGGTCGTGCAGGAGACCAAGGACTCCGTCAGCATCGCCTTCGAAGTGCCTGACGAGATCGTAGACGATTTCAAGCATCTACCCGGTCAGTTCATTACGCTGAAAATCCCGTCGGACCAGACGGGCCACGTCGCACGATGCTATTCGCTGAGCAGTTCGCCCCATGTCGACGACTTTCGCCTTGAGATCGGGGTGAAGCGCACCGCTGGGGGATATGCGTCGAACTGGTTGTGTGACAACGTCTCCGTCGGTATGGAGGTGACCGTACTCACGCCATCGGGAAAGTTCACCGCTAAGAGCCTCGACGTTGACATGCTCTTCTTCGCCGGCGGAAGTGGCATCACGCCGGTCCTGTCGCTGGTGAAGTCAGCACTGGTGTCGGGGAGTGGAGAAGTCGTGCTGTTCTACGCGAACCGTGACGCCGATTCGGTCATGTACGAGCGCCAGCTTCAGCAGATCAGATCTGAATTCGCCGAGCGGTTCACCCTGGTCTACTGGCTTGAGTCCGAGAACGGGCTCCCCACATCCGTGGCTGTCGAGAAGATTATTCGTGATCACAAGGGGTCGTCGATCTTCACGTGCGGCCCTTCCCCATTCATGGATCTGGTGGAAAGGTCTGCCGCCGCGTGTGGAGTGGACCATTCGGATGTACATCGGGAGGTGTTCCAGTCACTGGCGGGTGACCCGTTTGACACCGCCACACTACGTCGACTCAGCGACGACGAAGGTGTAGCTACAGCCACGGTTTACCTCAACGGAGAGTGCATCACCACGGAATGGCCACGTAACACACCGCTGCTCGATGTGCTTCTCTCACGAGGGCACAACGCCCCGTACTCATGTCGAGAGGGCGCGTGCAGCGCGTGTGTCTGCAAGCTCATCGAGGGCGATGTCGAGATGGCGCAGAACAACATCCTCGTCAACGACGACATTGAGGACGGTGAGCGACTCGCGTGCCAGGCACTTCCGCTCACCGACGCTGTGACGGTGAGTTTCGATGACCTTTGACTATCCGGGAGCTGGCCTATTGCCGGCGCGATCGCGGGAGGTTCTCTCGAGGGACGGCACGAGGTTGTTCGTCGAGGAGTACGGGCTGGGTGATGATGCGCCACTAATGGTGTTTAGCCACGGGTGGGCTTGCCAGAGCCGGTTCTGGCGACCCCAGATCGAACACTTCGCCCACACTCACCGTGTGGTGGTGTATGACCAACGCGGACATGGCTGGAGCGACCGGGGGCACTCCCAGTTCTCGTCGTCGCTGCTCGGCGACGACCTTGAGGCTGTCTTGCGCGCGGTCGTGACCTCGAGTCGTAAGGCCTTGGTGATCGGTCACAGTATGGGCGGAATGTCCATCATGGGTTGGGCTGCCGAGCATCCGCACTCTGTGCGTCCCTCATCACGCGGTGCCGTGCTAGCGAGCACAGGCCCCTCCCAATTGGTCAGCAGATCAACGTTAATAAGGTCGCCACGTCGATTCCGCGCCACACTCGAGCGGGGCTTCGCGGCTGGGCTCGCCATCGCGGGACCGGAGATGCTCGACACTCGTTTCAACCGACGGTTGGTAAAATACGGGACGATGGGTCCGCACGCGTCGGCCGACGTTGTAGCGGAGTGTTCCGGCATAGTATTGCGTTGCCCACCTGCGGTCCGGGGAATGTGGGGGAAGGTCCTGGCCTCCATCGACGTCAGCAAAGGAGTCGACTCACTTGCGGTGCCGACGACGGTGATCGTGGGTTCTGCCGACAAGTTGACACCTGAGATTCATTCCACTGATCTCGCCGAACGGCTGAAGCAGCGCGGTCGGTTGCATGATCTCGTGGCGTTGCCGCAGATCGGTCACATGATTAACATGGAGGCACCGAACGATTTCAACGAAGCGGTGGCGCGATTGGACGCAGCCACGGTAGAACGTTGACAGCGAACTGTCGATGCCTGTGGACTCACGCACATGGTCGCCGATGGCTTCGGGGCTTCCGGTAGGATAGTTTCCACAATGTCAGTCGTCCGCCGCGTTTCCTCCGCGCCATCTCAGGTACAGCGTCGGGTGCGTGATGCCCGCAGCACCCGGTGGGATGACCATCGCATCGCAAGACGAGCGGAGTTGGTCGATGCGGCCATACGGGCCATCGACCTCCATGGCGTAGGCGTGAGCATGGACGACATTGCTGCGGAAGCAGGCGTGTCCAAACCGAAGCTGTACCGCTACTTCGGAGACAAAGCGGGTCTAAACGGGGCGGTGGCGGCGAAGCTCGGTGCGTTGATGTGGGAGTCGGCGCAAGTCACAATCCTTGCTGAGCAAGAGCATGCGTCTGTTGACGATATGATTCGCTCGTCGGTCCAGTCCTACGTCGCGCTGGTTGGGCAACATCCCGTGGTCGTCAGCTTCCTTATGGCGAATCACTTGTTTCAGTATTCCGGATCGGGAAATGGCGGAGTTGCTGACCAATTGATGTCGGTGATGGAGGTCGTCGCCGATCGGTTCACTGAAAGTCTGCAACGTATTCACGCAGATGCCTCGATCATTCCCTTGGCAGTGGCGTCCATCCTGGGTTCTGGGCTATCTGCGACTCAGTGGTGGATCGACAGCGGTCGTGAGCAAGGGGTCGACGACAGCTATTTCGCCGCACACCTATCGGAGACGACATGGGGAATCATCAACGGCGCAGCCGCAACCCTAGGCGTCGCCTTCTCGCCTGCTCTGCCGTTCAGCCATCCCGGTTTCGCGTCCCGCCTCGAAGTGAACTGACCCCGCGTTTGCAGCTAGCCATTCGCCGAACTATCAGTGGCGGCGCGATTGATCGGTCGGTTCTTGCCTTGCGGTCGGGTCGGGTTAGAGTGGGCGCCGGTCCGTAGGTGTGTGGGCGGCAAGGAAGTCGTCAACGATGTGAGCGCAGTCGCCGTTCGTCGCGATCGTAATATCTAAGCTCCAGTCAGAATTGTGACCGATCCAGACCCGGCGTGCCCGCTACCGTGACAGTGATCTAAAACACCCAGCTACCACCCGGTGGGCTAACCCAGCCAAGTGCGATTCAGGCCTTCGTTTCAGTGCGCCTCGCCGAATCAAAGCGACTGTGCGGCCATGCATGATGCCTTCCAGAGTCGTGAATCGCCCGAGTTGTGAAGGCTCGATTAGTTGGTTTCCGGCTTCTGCTGGAACCGGATTTCACGGTAGTCGGTTATCTTCGGGTTCGACCAGTCGGCGGTCTCGTATTCGACGGGCGGACGTGTCCGATCTCGCCGTGTAGGCGGCAATGGTTCAGCCACTCGGTGTATTCGGACACAGCCATCTCAAGCGTCACCGACCCCGGACCATTCACCTTTCGGGCGCATGACCGGTTTGGCGGACACACTCGGCCTTGAACAGAGAGTTGAACGCCTCGGGGTTCACTCGCTCGGCCGCGCAGTTTCGTGATTCCACGACGCTAACCCTGGGTTTTCACGCCCTGCCTCGCGCACTCTGAGAGAGTATCGAATCTTTGTACCCCTGAGCCCAATGATGGGCGTCTTTGACGTAGTCCACAACGGTTACGCGTGCTGAAGGCACTGATTTTCGGGATTACCGGGGCTGCCCGTTAACGCAGGGTTGCAAACCTCGGAAGTGTCAGATTAACGGTGCATCGCCCCAACCGAAACTACCGACATCAAGGCCGGATCCACCGTTAATCTGACGCTACCGTAACGAAGTTTCTGTGTTTAAATTGCGCATCAGACGATTAGTGGGGAATTGCATTTGGTGAACGGCGAGACGGACTGAAAGCGGCCATTGCGGGCGAACCAGTCCTGACGTCGAACAACCGGGTTTTGGGGTATGCAGTGCCACGGAAGGGATCCGTGAGTGTGAAGACGCGTGAAGATTGCGGGCGAGGTGGCTGTGCTGATGCACCACACCCAGCTCAGAGCTGAAGTCGAGGACCGGGGTATGTCGGATACTAGCACTTGGAAGGACCCCAAACGTCACCTGTGGCCGCTGTGTCTACTCGTGCCTGCCGGGCCGTTCATCGCGTGCCTGCTGGCGAACAGTGTGTCGGGGTTGCTCTGGGGTTTCGGTGGTTACCTGCTCCTCGTGGTCGTCCCTCTCCTCGACCTGATCCGAGGGCCCGACCGCGCCGGACCGCCGGATGATGCGGTGCGGACGTTGTCGGCGGACCGGTACTACCGGTGGTGCACCTACATCTTCGTCCCGCTCCAGTACGCGGGCCTGTTCTTCGGCTTCTGGTGCCTTGCCTTCGCGGACATGACCAGGGGTGAGCGGGTAGGTCTTTCGATCACTCTGGGCATGAGTGCCGCGATCGGTATCAACGCCGCTCACGAATTGGGCCACAAGCGCGAGAAATTGGAACAGGGCCTGGCCAAGATCGCGTTGGCGCAGTCGGTGTACGGGCACTTCTACGTCGAACACAACGTCGGCCACCACGTGAAGGTCGCAACCCCTGCAGATCCGGCGAGCGCGCGATTCGGCGAGTCCTTGTTCGCGTTCTATCCCCGCGCGTTCTATGGAGGACTTGTCTCGGGTATCGAGCTCGAAACCGCTCGTCTACATCGTCAGGGCCACCGATTCTGGCACTGGCGCAACACAATTCTGCAGTCCTGGTCGGTGAGTGTCGCGATTGCCGTCGTCATCGTCGCTGCCTTCGGGTGGGCGATGCTGCCATATTTCGCGCTGCAGGCGGTCATCGGCATGCTTGTACTCGAAGCGGTGAACTACATCGAGCACTACGGTTTGCTGCGAATGCCCACTCCGGACGGAAGATTGGGAAAGGTGCGTCCTGAGCACAGTTGGAATGGTGACCACCTCGTCAGCAACGTCGTCTTGCTCAACCTGCAACGGCACTCCGATCACCACGCGCGCGCCGGACGGCGGTACCAGGCCCTTCGTAGTTGCAGCGAGGCCCCTCAATTTCCTGCGGGCTACGCCATGATGGTGGTTCTGGCGTTCATCCCGCCGCTGTGGCGCAAGGTGATGGATCCCCGCGTGCTCGGCCACTACAACGGCGACCTCTCCAGGGTGAACGTTCACCCGCCGAAGGCCGACAAAATCGAGCAGCGCTACGGCGCCGCGTTAGCCGGGAGCTCTGCCAGATGAGCGCAGTAAAGGCGGTGGGCAGAACTGTCCGCTCAGGTCGGCGATTCGGACAACGTGGGGATGCACGTCATCAGCCTGCGGCTGAAGCAACGCACGTACGATTCGCGGGCGAGGACGAAATCGCGCGGTGGGACGAACTGATCCTGCTGAGCCCAGACGAGGGCACCGTCTATCGCGGTCGCGCCAACATCGACGGCATGGCCTTACAGGGTGCCAGGCCCGTCTATCTCATCGTGGGCGGTTACGCAGTGACGGCGTTCCAGGTGGACGTGCCGCTTGTGGGAGCGCTCTGGGTGCTTTTCGGACCGCCTGTCCTCGACGTTCACGATCTGATCCGGTCCGGCCGCGCAGTGGCTGCGTTCGGGGCAGAGAACGGGATCACCGCGGTTCGGGTGCGTTCCCAACTGAAGGCGAATGCAGACGACGCCAAACTCCTTCGTGCCCAGGGTTTTACGCGGGTGCCGACGTGGTTGGACGACAGCTCGGTCATCGTGGATCTGCGCGGCTCCGAACTCGACGTGCAGGCTCGCTTCAAGAAGCGAGCGCGAAAGTCGATCCGTCGTGCAGCGCAGGAAGGTGTGACGGTCGAACGGGTCCCGGCCACCGACGAGAACTGCCGCATCCTGGGGTACGCGTTCGGGCAGGAGATCGTGCCTGCTTCTATGCTCACCATCCCACATTCGGGGCCAAGTGCCGTGGTGTTGCACTGACCGGGTCCAGATCCGACTTCTGATCGGAGTGGGGCGTCCCGCCTGGCTAACGACACGGGTCTGGGGAGAACAGTGTCGGGACCGGAGGAGTGGTCCACGGGCCGGGGAGTGGTCCTCGATTGGCCAGGCTCTCGGTGAGCAGAGATGCAGGGCGAAGTACCGCCACAGCATCGAGCGGATGTGTTCCTGGTCTCGTCCATTGGGGTAGACCACGAACACTAGTCGTGAGAACATACCAGACCTGTCCGGCTCCAACCTCTCGGGTGTGGTTTCCCGTGCCATATGGAAGAGCAGTGAGGTTGTCGCGATTACGGCCAAGAGAACCATTCTCCGAGAAATCGTCGTGGTGCTCGTCGTTGGGCCGCAACGGGTACTGGCGTCAGAAGTCGCCGTGCACGGCAGCGACCCTCATGAACGGGAATGTTGCGAGTTGGGGGACGAACGCGACTACGCGGCCGGAAGGAGCCGGCCCGGCTGGCCGTGCCGAACGATTTACCCGAGGCCATCGCGACAACCGACGACAGGCCCGTCGAAGACAGAGGCAAAGAAATCTAATTATGTCCGACGTGAGTGCCGTTGAGTCGAGTCGCTCTGCACAGATCGGTCGGGCTCCGCACGACAACAGACACATCGCGAGCACCACCCGGTGCTTCCCCCTCCCCGGACCGGTTTTAACATCCTCTACCCGGCTACCAGCAAGCGCAACCGGGCAACGGTGCTCCGGTCCCCACGACGTCAAAATGGTTCTTGGTCTAATAGCCCGACGGATCGCTGCAACGCAGCTTCTCTTACCGACTGCAACCTAAACGGTGGACCCGAGGCCGCCGCGACGACCGTGCTCGTACCCGAGCAACGCGATCTGAATTCCGTCTGCCTCGTGGTGCACTCATAAGTGCGCAATCGACGCGGTGCGACGCGTTATTTTCACGCTCAGGGCGACATCATCTTCTGGACCACCGACCTAGGCGGTGAACCGGGTGCGCGGTCCACTGATGGATGAACAGTCGCGGCCACCGTGCCTTCATCACCGGCCGCACGATAACCGGCGCTGGCCTCTCCCGCGGTGCCCAGCGGCGACAGGATGATCACTGCCGCCGGGGACCTGGGCGCGCGACAGCGCTCCGCTTCGTGTGCCGGGATGCAGCAAAGGCGCCGGGTTTCGTGTCACACGGTCCGCGCATGGGTGGTTTGACACATCACGTGAGAGGATATCGCTGTTATGTGGTACCTGCGGTACTATATGTATGAACACAAGCCCAAAAATATACACTTCTCGGAGGCTTCTGATGGCTAGGACGCGCATGGTTAGTCGTTGGCGTCGCAACATGGATGTACTCGACGACACTGTGTACACCGACATGCTCAACACACTGTCTGAGGGGTCAGTGCGACGGCATTTCAACCCTTATGTCGATATCGATTGGGATGCACCCGAGTTCGCGGTGACACCCAATGACGAGCGATGGGTCCTTCCCGGGACCGATCCGCTCGGACGTCACCCGTGGTATCAAGCGCAATCGGTCGAGCGCCAGATCGAGATCGGTATGTGGCGTCAGGCCAACGTTGCCAAGGTCGGCCTGCACTTCGAGTTGGTCCTGATCCGTGGCCTGATGGACTACGCGTTCTGGACGCCCAACGGGTCGCCCGAGTACCGCTACTGCCTGCACGAGGCCACCGAAGAGTGCAACCACACCATGATGTTCCAGGAGATGGTGAACCGTATCGGCGTCGACGTGCCCGGGATGCCAAGATTGCTGAGGTGGTCCCAACCGGTCGTCCCGTTGATGGCCGGGCCGCTGCCGATCCCGTTCTGGTTCGGCATTCTCGCCGGTGAAGAACCCATCGATCACACGCAAAAGAACGTTCTGCGCGAGGGTAAACAGCTGCACCCGATCATGGAGCGGGTGATGGCGATCCACGTGGCCGAAGAGGCGCGGCACATCTCGTTCGCGCATGAGTACCTGCGTAAGCGGGTGCCGCATTTGTCACGAGGGAAGCGGTTCTTGCTGTCGATGTTTGTGCCGGTGATGATGCGTGTGCTGTGTTCGGCCATCATGGTTCCGCCGCGGGAGTTCTGGAAGCAATTCGATATTCCGCGCTCGGTGCGCAAGGAGGTCTTCTTCAATTCGCCGGAGTCGCGGCAAACGCTACGTGACATGTTCGGTGACGTCCGGATGCTGTGCCACGACACGGGTCTGATCAATCCGCTCGCCAAGATCGTTTGGCGGATCTGCAAGATCGACGGCAAGCCGAGTCGCTACCGTAGCGAGCCGCAGCGCCAGCACGTGTCCGCCGTAGCGTAGGAGCGGCGTACATGCCCCATGTGATCACCCAGTCCTGTTGTAGCGACGGGTCCTGTGTCTACGCCTGCCCGGTGAACTGTATTCATCCGTCGCCGGACGAACCCGGTTTCGCCACCGCTGAGATGTTGTACATCGATCCGGTCTCGTGTGTCGATTGCGGCGCATGTGTCTCAGCCTGCCCGGTCAACGCGATAGCGCCGCAGGCAAAGCTGCAGCCTGAACAGTTGCCGTTTGTCGCGCTCAACGCGGCGTTCTACCCGGATCGGCCCGCAGGCGAAAAGGTGCCGCCGACGTCTAAGCTGGCGCCGGTCATCGCCGCCCCTAAAGTCGATGCACGCGAGTCGGATCCGTTGACGGTGGCGATTGTTGGCTCTGGCCCGGCGGCGATGTATGCCGCCGACGAACTGTTGACCCAGTCAGGCGTACGGGTCAACGTCTTCGAACGGCTCCCGACGCCCTATGGGCTGGTGCGGGCCGGCGTCGCACCCGACCATCAGAACACCAAGCGGGTGACCCGGCTTTTCGACGAAGTGAGCCGCTCGTCCGGGTTCACCTTTTACCTCAACGTCGAGGTGGGATTGGATGTGTCCCACGCCGAACTGCTGGCCCACCATCACGCGGTGTTATACGCCGTCGGAGCGCCGCACGATCGCAGACTGGACGTCGACGGCATGGGACTGCCCGGCACCGGCACGGCCACCGAAATGGTCGCGTGGATTAACGGACATCCCGAATACACCGATCTCCCTGTCGAGCTGGAACATGAACAAGTGGTGCTGGTCGGCAACGGCAACGTCGCGCTCGACGTGGCCCGCATTTTGACGACCGATCCGGACGCATTGGCGCGCACGGACATCGCCGATCACGCGCTGGCCGCACTGCGGCAGTCGAAGATCACCGAAGTGGTGATCGCAGCCCGCCGCGGGCCGGCGCAGTCCGCTTTCACCCTGCCGGAATTGATCGGGCTGACGTCAGCGTGCGACGTGGTTCTCGATGCGACCGACCATGCTCTCGTGCAGGCCGACCTCGCCACGGCGGAGGACCCGCTGATCCGAAACAAACTGGAGGTACTGAGCAAGCTCGGAGACGCGTCAGTGCCCGCGACGGGCCCGCAGATCCGGCTGGCCTACCGGCTGACACCCGAGCGCATCCTCGGCAGCGACCGTGTCAGCGGCATCGTCTTCAACATCACCGGCACAGACCGAACCTGCCACCTCGACGCCGGCCTGGTACTGACGTCGATCGGCTACCGCGGCAAAGCGATCCGCGATCTGCCCTTCGACGACGCCGCCGCCGTGGTACCCAACGACGGCGGTCGGGTCATCGATCCGCAGAAGGGACAGCCCGTGCACGGCACCTATGTGGCCGGCTGGATCAAGCGCGGGCCCACTGGCTTCATCGGCACCAACAAGTCATGCGCACGGGAGACGGTGCAGAGCCTTGTCGACGACTACAACGCCGGTTTGTTGCACGGCCCGCGCATCAAGCCCGCCGCTTTGCAGAAGCTGGTGCGCAGCCGCAGACCGGATGTGGTGAGCGCGGCCGGATGGAAGGCCATCGACGAGGCCGAGATCGAGCGCGGCGGCGATCACCGCCCGCGCGACAAGTTCACCTCCGTCGCCGACATGGTTGCAGCTGCGGCCACCGCACCTGAACCGTCGTTCCCGAAACGGGTGCTGGCCGTCGTTCGTCACTAACGACGAGCCCGCGGTCGGCGCTGGGAAGAGGTTTCGCCCGTCGGCGGCTATCCGGGTGCGGTAGCCAACGAAGCAGCGATCGCACTGCCGAATCCCACCGACCAGTCCAGGAGGCACGGCACCCCCGCCTTCCGCAGCTGTCGGTCGGTGGGACTCCACGACCGGCCCGCAGGCCTCAGGCGTCAGCTTTTTGGCGATTGGCCAGCCGATGTGGGTAGCTCAACAGGACGCTGAGTTACGAAGCAATTAGGCACCCAGGTTTGTGTCGGCAGGGTTCGTCCTTTGAGGGAGCAGTCGCCGTGTGGTGTCCAGTATTGGCGTTCGGGTTCGCTGGCGGCTCTGATGACGGCGTCGCTGGCGAGGATCCGTCCCGGCGTGTGTTTGGCGAGTTCGGTGAGGCGTGATGCCTCGTTGACCGCGTCGCCTATGACGGTGTATTCCAGGCGCTGGTCGGTGCCGAGGTTTCCGGCGAAGACGGGGCCGGTGGCGAGTCCGATCCCGATGTCGAGTTCCCCGTGACCCAGGATGCGGTCGCGGATCTGTCGTGCGGCGTGGAGTGCGGAGTCAGCGGCATCGGCTCGGGCGACGGGCGCCCCGAAGATGCAGAGTGCGGCGTCTCCCTCGAATTTGTTGACCAGACCCCGTGGTGGCTCTCGGTCGCCGCGATCACTTCTGCGAGGAGGCGGTTGAGTTTGTCGACGAATTCTTGCGGTGAGATCTGGTGGGCGAGTGCCGTCGAGTTGGTTACGTCGACGAACAGTGCTGTTATCTCCCGGATTTCGCCGGTCAGGTCGGCTCCTCGGTCGAGTGCGCGTTGCGCGACGTCTCTTCCGACGTGCCGTCCGAACAGGTCGCGCAGTCGGTCCTGCTCCTGGAGTCCGCGGACCATGTCGTTCACGGTGGATTGCAGTACCCCGATTTCGCTGCTGTCGTCGACGGGCACGCGCACGTCGAGCCGGCCCTGCCCGATGCGGCGGAGTGCACCGCGCATCTGGTGGATCGGTTGTGCGACGGCGCGGGCCAGCAGTGTTTCCGCGAGAGCTCCGGATACGAGTCCGAGGGCGGCGAGGTAGGTCGCGGCGCGGATGCGGTCGGGCGGTGCCGCATCTGGATAGTGCAGGAGCGCGATGGCCGCGGCCAATGGCAGCGCGGAGGTCAGCGCCCAGGTCAGGATCAGCCGGGAGATGACTGACGTTCGTGGTGGCGCGTGTGCGGTGTCGACTGCCAGGATCGTGGCCATCACTGGACGGAGTGCAAGTTCGACGAAGAGGTAGTTGTATCCGACGGTGGCAAGTCCGCCCAATGTCATGAGTAGGGTTCCGCCGAGGGCCTCCCAGACGGGCAGGAGCGCGAAGGCCGAGCCGGACATCGCGAGGATGCCCCCGGCCCACAGAGATCCGATGAGGACGGTGGGCTCGGTGGGCAATCGCAGGGTGTGGCGGGCGTGGTCGGGTGTCGGCGCAGAGGAGGTGTCCAGCCACCCGAGGCTGCGTCGACGCAGGGCGAGGACGCCGCGAACTGCGGCGAGCAGAGCCACGACCACGTAGATCGCCAGGATCTGCAGAAGCGTTCCGAGCTGGGCACCGAATCGGTGCGGTGCGCCGCCCAGAACGATCAGCAGCGCGACGACGACGGCCCCGCCCACGCTCGAGCCCACGGTCAGCAGTGGTAGACCCCACCTCGTGCGTAACAGCACCGGAACTGGCCGGGCCGCATTGTGGGCTTCTGGTGGGTGTGGCCGCCCGGGGTGTGGACGGGCACTGGTGTGCCGCATTGCCGATGCATCTTCTTTCGGTCGTGTCAGCGGTCCGGCGGGTGCGGTGACGGTCTGTCCGGCCCGTCGTGGTCGAGCGCGGAGGTGAGGCGGTCGAGTAGGTCCTGGACGGCGCCGGGGGCGCCATGTTGGGCGAAGTGCTCGATCGACACGGCGATGAACACCGCGTGGGCGGTGAACAAGGCGGTGCCGTCATCGGCGGTGGCGGTCGCCTTAAGGTGCAGTTTGCGGCCGTCAATCTCCCGGACGTGGGCGCTGATGCGCAGGGGCCGGTGCAGCGGGACGGGGGCGAGGTAGTCGACGGTGAGGCTCCGGGTCACTGCCGGGGTGCGGGCGATCCAGAGGCCGAAGCCGAACAGGTCGTCGCAGGCGGCGGCCACTGCCCCGCCGTGCGCGAGGCCGGGCGCACCGATGTGGCGTTCGCCGAACGTCACATCGGTGTAGACCTCGTCGCCGGAGCGGAACACCACCAGTTGCAGGCCGGCGGGATTGTCTGGCCCGCACCCCATGCAGGTCGGCGAGTGCGGCGGCAGCGGTAGCTGGGTCACGGGCGTTCCTTCTCGACGGTGCTGGCTAGCGGCGGGCGCGGGATCGACCTGCGCTGGGCCGGTTCAGCCGGGCTCCTCGATGCGCCTGCGTCCGGGGAAGCGCGGCCGGGCGCCCAGAGCAGCAGGATCGCGGCACCCGCCGCCGCGATGAGTGCGAGGACGATCGCGGACTGCTCGACGCCGTGCAGGAACGCGGACTTGGCGAAGTCGGCGAGTTGCTGGCCGGCCGGTCCCGCCCGGTCGGCGACCTCGAGGGCACCGGCGAGTGAGTCGGCGACCGGGCCCCGCGCCTCCGGTGGGAGCCGCGCGACCGCGGGGGCGATGTTGTGGCTGTACCCGGCGGCCAGGACACTGCCGGCGACCGCGATGCCGATCGCCGCGCCGATCTCGCGGGTGGCGTCGTTGACCGCCGCGGCGACCCCGTGCTTTTCGACCGCGGTGTCCGCGACGATAGCCGCCGTCGCCGGCGCCGCGGTCAGGCCCAGACCCGAGCTCATGATCAGCGTCGGCCACATCACGTCGAGGTAGGTGGTGTCCAAATCCAGCCGGCTGATGAAGTAGAACCCCGCGGCGATGGCGAGCAGACCGGTCACTGTCATCAACCGCAACCCCAGCCGGGTCGTCATCCACGGTGCGACCGCCGACAAGAGCACCAACGGCACCATCATCGGCGCCAAGGCCAGCGCTGAACCCAACGGGCTGTATCCAAAGATCAACTGCAGGTATTGGACGAGGACCAGGAAGACACCGAACGTCACCAGGAACTGGATGGTGATGGAGAACGATCCGCTCCCGAAGCCCCGACGGGCGAAGAACCGCACATCGAGCAGCGGATGATCCGCCCGCAACTCCCACACCACGAACACCACTGTGGCCACCACCCCCAGCCCGAACCCGGCGACCACCACGGGATCCGACCAGCCGCGTACTGGGGCTTCGATGATGGCGAGCACCACTAGTCCGACCGCGAACACCACCGCGACCGATCCGATCACATCCATCAGCGGCGGATTTTCCTGGCGGGATTCGGGAATGGAGAAGGCACACAACAGCAGAAACACCCCCACCGCGGTCAGGCCGACGAAGATCGACTGCCACGACCAGTAGTTGAGCAGCAGCCCCGACCCGAGAATCCCCAGCAGACCCCCGGACCCGGCGACCCCCGCCCAGATCCCGACCGCACGCCCCCGCTGCTGCTCGGGGAATCCCGCAGTCAGGATCGACAGCGTGGACGGCATCATGAACGCCGCACCCACCCCGGCCGCTGCCCGCGCCGCGATCAACCACCACGGTGTCGATACCAACAGTGGCACCGCCGAGGCCAGCGAAAACAGCGCCAACCCCACGATCAGCACCGCCCGTCGGCCGTAGCGGTCACCCAGGGCCCCGGCGGGCAACACCAGACACGCCAGCACCAGCGTGTACCCGTCGACCACCCAGGTGAGCTGGGTTTGCGTCGCCCCGGTGGCTACCGCAATGTTCGGAAGCGCGGTGTACAGGGCCGCCATTGAGGCGACCACCAGGGCCACCGACAGGCACGAGACCACCAACGTCCACTTCTGCGCCCGCGACAGCAGTACTCGATCATCGGCGGTCATACAGCCACCTCCACTTAACGCTACAGTTGGTAGCGTTACACTACTATGAGTAGCACAATGCGGGTGCGGGGATAGTGCCTGCGGCTGATCCGGGGGCACAATTACGAGATGGGCGAAGAGATGATCAACCAGAACACCGACGACGACGAGGACCGGCTCGTGGATCCCCGGAAGGCACGCTCACGCGCACGACTGCTCGACGCGGCGACGTCCCTGCTCTCGACCGGCGGTATCGAGGCCGTCACGATCGACGCGGTCACCAAGGCGTCCAAGGTCGCGCGGACTACCCTCTATCGGCACTTCACCGACAGCACCCAGCTCCTGGCCGCGGCGTTCGAGCGTCTGCTACCCCCGGTCACCGCGCCGCCGGCGTCCGGAACGATCCGTGAACAGTTGATCGAACTGCTGGACCGTCAGGCCAAGCTCATCGAGGAAGCCCCCGCCCAACTGACGATGCTCGGGTGGCTCGCCCTCGGGTCCGCCCAACCCGGCACGGCCGAGGCGACATCGCATCCCGAAGAAGACCGCAACCCGGTCAGTTCCCTTCGCGCACGGGTGGTCAACCAATACCGCGAACCGTTCGACCGGATCCTGGGCAGCCCCGAAGCCCAGCAAGAGCTCGGTCGCTTCGACACCAATCTCGCCCTGACCCAACTCGTCGGACCCATCGTCTTCACCCGACTCACTGCACTCCCGCCGATCGGCCCGGCTGAACGACAGCAACTCGTCGACGACTTTCTCGCTGCACGCTCCGCGCAACGCGCGCTGACAGTGACCCGCACTGATCTCTGATTCAGCACCCCGCCCGAGGCGGCGGGTCGTCAAGGACCCCAATCTCTTGCCCGGCTCCAGAGCGGTGTCCTCGGCGGCTTTTCTCAGACGCTCGCTCAAAATCGTTGCACCAAAGCTCAGCTCCAGCGAATCATTCATGTACCGAATGTCGGTGGCACGGGAGTGTCCGATTAACGGTGGATCCGACCTTGGTGTCGGTTAGTTACCGTTTGGGGTG
>NZ_MJEI01000067.1 GCF_002095395.1 Williamsia sp. 1135 | reverse complement strand
GGCTGGCAGGCCAACGGGTCGGAGTCGGTGCAGGTGCGAGAGCTGGCGCAGCAGCACTTCGGCGGCAACTCATCGGCTGCGGTGCAGGTCGTCATCCACTCCGACCGCGACACCATCGACAGTCCGACGATGCAGGAAACCATCGCGAATGCGACGGCTGTTTTCGTAGATGATTCTCGGTTCGGCGATGTCGTGCCTCCACAGCCGGGGATGACGATCAGCCGCGATCAGCACACCGGCATCCTGATCGCCGGTGCGAACGCGAACACCGATGACATGGTCCGGGCCGTCGACGAGGTCAAGGGGGAGCTCACCGAACTGTCGCGCGATGGTGTCGAGGTGTATCCCACGGGCGCCTCTGCCCTGTGGAGCGACTTCAACAAGGCCAATCACGACGCGATGATCAAGGCCGAGCTGTTCTCGTGGCCAGTGACTCTGGCGATCATGGTGTTGGCGTTCGGTTCGCTCGTGGCAGCGGGTTTGCCGCTGCTGCTGACGATCGCCGGCCTCATCGCGTCAGCCGGCGGTCTGGTACTTCTCAATCAGGTCACGCCGATCTCGGTGTGGGCCATGAACTTTGCAATGATGTTCGCCCTCGCACTGGGAATCGACTACGCCCTGTTCATCGTCTCCCGATTCCGGGATGCCCTCAACAACCACACCAACAAGACCCACGCGGTCGCCGAAACTATGGACACCGCCGGTAAAGCCGTGGTGCTCTCGGGTCTGACCGTGCTGGTGAGCCTGTCGGCGGTGTTGCTGGTGCCCGCTCCTGCGGTGCGGACGATGGCCGTGGGCATCATGCTGGCGGTGACGTTTGTCCTCGCGGCCACGTTGACGTTGCTCCCGGCCACCCTGGGTGCACTGGGTCCGAAGGTGAACGCCGCGGCGCTCCCGTACGCCAAACGCCAGCAACACCGTTCGCCGCTGTTCGAACGCTGGGGCAAGATTCTGCACAACCACCCATGGCCGTTCGCGCTCGGATCGCTGGCCGTGCTGATCGCGCTGGCCATCCCGGTCATCGGCCTCAAGGTCGCCATGCCCTCGATCTCGGTGGTCCCCGAGGAGGCACCCGTGCGCCAGGGATACGAATTGGTCCAGCAGCAGATGGGCGAGGGCGCCCCCGGCATGCTCCAGATCGTCGCACCCTCGGCCCAGGCACAGCAGGCTGCCACCGCAGCTGCACAGACACCCGCAATCAGCATGGTCACCCCGCCGCAGCCGGCGCTCGACGGCACCGACTACGTGATGATGCAAGCACTGCCCGCAGTTGATCCCTCCGATGCCCAACTCGGCGCCATCGTCGATGACCTGCGTAGCGCACTTCCCGGGAATGCGCTGGTCGGCGGCGCCCCGGCCGAGAACCTCGATCTGCAACAGGCTCTGGGCGACTACTTCCCGCTGATCGTCGGTATCATCTTGGTTCTCGGGTTCGTCCTGCTCCTGGTCTCACTGCAGGCCCCACTGATCGCATTGATCGGCACAGTCGTCAGCCTCCTGTCGACTGCGGCTGCGTTCGGTGTCGCCAAGCTCATCTTCCAGGACGGCCACCTGTCCGGGCTGCTCGGGTTCACCCCGCAGGGCTTCCTTGACGGCTGGGGGCCGGTGTTCTTCTTCGCGATGATCTTTGCCATCGCCATGGACTACACCGTCTTTCTGCTCGCCACTGCAAAAGAACACTACGAGCGCACCGGCGATGCCGACACTGCACAGATCGACGGCATGGCTCACTCGGGACGAATCATCTTCGCCGCCGCGGCGGTGATGGTCGCAGTGTTCTTCACCTTCGCACTGGCAGACCCGTTGCCACCCAAAGAGATGGGCATCATCCTCGGTGTGGCTGTACTGCTCGATGCGGTACTCATCAGGCTGATGCTGCTGCCCGCCCTACTCCGCCTCACCGGCCGGGCCGCATGGTGGTCACCGACCTGGCTCCGCAAGATCCTGCCCGCGATCTCGTTCTCCCACTGAATACACCACCAGAAAGGCCTACGACCCGATGAACAGACGAACAACCGCACCCACGTGGACCGTCGAACGAGCAGTGCCACTCCTGGCAGGATTGATGATTCTCGCGAGCCTGGCCCTGGCCACCAGCGTCTCGACCTGGTGGCTGCTGCTGACCGCCTTCGTAGCACTGAACCTGCTGCTCTTCGCCGCCGTCGGCTGGTGCCCCGGCCAGCCTGCTCATGCACCGCCTCGGACTACCGCGCCGCGCCGAACTCCACTAGATCCGAACACGAAACCCCACCCGGAAGGAAAGCTGTTATGTCACTGTCCATCTCCACCGTTCTAACCGTCCCGTTCGACGAGGCGGTCGCACGTACCCGTGCCGCATTGTCCGAGCAGGGTTTCGGGATCCTCACCGAGATCAACGTCAAAGACACCCTGAAATCAAAAATCGACGTGGACATGGAAAATTACCTGATCCTGGGTGCCTGTAACCCACCTTTGGCGCACCGCGCACTGGGGGTCAATCGGCAGATCGGACTACTTCTGCCGTGCAACGTCGTGGTCCGCACCGACCCTGCCAATCCATCGAACTCGATCGTCGAAGCCATGAATCCCGACCTGATGGTTGAGGTGTCCGGGGAAGCTGAACTCGAACCCGTGGCCACCGATGCATCAGCCAAACTCACCGCCGCTATCGCTGCGCTGGAAGCCGCAGCATCCGCTTGAACCCAACAGTCCGCACTTGAAGGAGTAAAGATGAGCGCAGTGACGTTCTATTTCGACCCAGCATGCCCGTTCGCCTGGGCCGCGTCTCGGTGGCTTGTCAACACCGCGCAGCGCCGCGACATCGAGATCGATTGGCGGCAGATGAGTCTCGCGGTGCTCAACGAGGGCACAGATGTTCCTGAACGGCAGCGGCACCACGTCGAAGTCTCTCAGCAACTGGGCCGTGTCCTGGCCGCCGCCCATGACCGGGCCGGCGACAGCGCACTTGGACCGCTCTACACCGCCCTGGGCCAGCGGGTGCACCAGCAGGGCGCCGACGTCACCACAGCGATGGTGGCCCAAGCGCTCACCGAGAGCGGCCTCGATCCCCAGCTCGCCGACAGCCTCGACGACTCCACCTACGACAGTGCAGTGCGCGTGGCACACCAGCAAAGCCAAGACAGCCTCGGCGACTCCGGTGGTAGCCCCATCATGTGCATCGACGGCCAGTGCTTCTTCGGGCCAGTACTTACCGCCATTCCCGATGACCACGACGGGGACCAGCTGTTCGACGCCCTGCAGACGCTGTCGGCAACAAGCGCCTTCGCACAACTGCAACGACCACACAGCGGACCGCCGACGTTCAGTTCCTGAGACCGTTCGCGGTAACGCATCGGCGCAGCGACGGAAAACGGGGCACCGGACTAGGCATGCCTCACGTCCGGTCCTGGCCGCAGCTAGCCGCACAGTTGCCGCGCGGAACTGCTAAGCGGGGGCGCCGACGCCAGGAAGCCCCAAAGCAGTTGTTTTCGTAGCTGAGAGACGCTCAAGATCGGTGCGCTTGCGGGCCAAGAACGACAGGGTAAGGGCGATGCCCTCGACCTCGCCGATCCATCCCTTTGTCTGGGCAATGTCTCGGCGGGCATGCAGGTCTGTTTCGAGTTCGTTGAGTCGGTCGAGCATGTCCGGGCTGACGTGCAGCATCGGGCATCGGATGCATGCATGTTCATGTGCACAGGGCGTGCCGTAGGGCCGCCCGCAGGTCCCGAGTTCGACTTTACGTTTGTCGAAATGTTCTTCGAACTCGCCCCATTCCTCGGGCGTGACGGGGCGGTATTCCTCGGAGTTACGTTGTGCCCGGCGGCGTTCGAGGTACTGCTGGTAGTGACGGACCACGTCCTCGTTGAACACTGCGACGTAGCCGCGGGTTGTTTGCAGATTGGTGTGACCGAGCAGGGCGGCTCCGATGTGGATGGGAAGGCCGTTGTTGACGAGTTCGGTGGCGAACAGTCGCCGTAGATCGTGGGGGGTAAAGCGCAGTCCCTCGAATTGGGGGTGCTCGGCAGCGACGTCTAGGCAGATGCGCGCGAGCGCATCGTTGAGCCATCCGACGCTGTTGCACCGCGCCACCGGTCCCTGCGAGTTCTGAAATAGATACGGCAGGGCTGGTCCGACTGTCGATTCGTACGGGTCCCATCGTTGCAGCGCCGGGATTGTGCGGCCGCTGGAGGTGTGCCGGCCGATGATGGCGGCGACGATGTGAAAGAGCTCCGCCGACATGGGGATAACTCGTTCGCGATCGCCTTTGGATGGTGCAATCACCAGGAGTGCGACTACTTCGCCGCCGGGCCGGGTGTATTGGCGAACGCTCAGTTGGGTGAGTTCGAGGAGCTCTTCTTGCCGAACTCCTGCCAGGCGCAGCACTCCGAGCAGCGCCCAGTCCCAGAAGGCGCGGTCCTCAGCCATCTGGAGATTGAGGATGTCGCCGGTGCGATGGCTACGGACGCGAACCCGGGCGGCGCCCGAGCGGTCAAAGTCTTTGTGTTCACGGTCGGTGGCCACTCGAGTGAACCGCGCGCCGACGTGCTCGAAGGTTTCGTCAATCGCCGCGGCGCTCGCCCGAGTGAGGAACTCGAGCGTGGCCTGCCGTTCCCGCTCGACGTGCGCGGTCATCGCAGGCAGCATCGGCTGACGCTCGCGGGTGCGGTTGGCGATGCGCTCACTTTGCCGGCGCCGTTCCTGGCTGTACCCGGATGTCGCGGACGCGGGGAGCGGGCAGGGAGCGACCCACTGCGCCCATCGTTCCGGTTCGATCGCCGACCAGCTTTGCAGGTCGAGGTAGAGTGCGCGCACCGTCATCAGGATGTTGTGAAGATCGGTCCGCGGGTGGGTACCTGCCGGTGTTCGAACAACCGAGACGTCCTCAAGCCACAATGCGTACGTGGCGGGGCTCAAGTGCAGATCCTGCTGGCCCGGGGATACTCGTTCGACGGTCTTCCAGAAGGTTGATGCCAATGTCCGGGACAGGGCTTGGAGGGTGTTGTGATCCATCCCTTCGCTGCTGCGGTGCCGGAGATAGTCGATCAGCAGGGTGCGTACACCCTGATTGCTGAGGTGGTATTGGTCGACGAGCTGCTCGACAGATCGGGGCCGGCGGGCGCGCGCCAGCGCCAGAGTGCTTGGCGTCCCGGGCCCGAAATGGCCCATCCTGACCAGGGCCTGCCACGCGAGATGCACACCAGGACGCTCCGCGTAGGCCCTGTCACCGCAGGCGTCCATGTGAGCTCGCGCGTAGAACATCAGGGCTTCGGGCGTGAGGTCGACCAGACCAATTTGCTGGCTGGTCAATGCGAAACACAGTTCGTTGCGAGCCTTGTTCCGCTGCATCACTCGCGCATCGATGCTGCCCAACTCCACGTAGAAGGCGTCGAGTAGTGGATCTTTCTGCGCCGGCCCGAACGATGCGCCGTACTGGGCCATCGTCGAATAAACGCAGCGCGACCACACTGGGAGAGATCACCCGCAACGCGGATAGGCTCTTCATGCCGTCGACATGTGAGCCGCTCTTCATAGCTCCGTGGGTGATATCGGTGATGGTGCGATCGCCGGAGTCGAGCCCGCTCATCACCCACCGCTCCTGCCACGTCTCACCAGGCAAGGTCGCCAAATAGTTGGTGAACATGCGGATAGACAAGGACCGCTTCTGTCTCGTGGACTTCGCCTGCGGCCAGGCGTGCGTCGCCGCTTCTGTCAGTTCAGCCGCTCCTGCGGCAGACAGATCCCCGAATGGGGCAGGCAGGTTTGGCATCGCGGGGGCCGGCGTGGTTGTCGTCGGTGCAGGTGGATGCCGAAGGCACTCTGTCAAATCCGGCAGAGGGCGGCGACGCGTCCGCGAGGTGGTCGTGCCTCGTGATCTAGTCACCGAACACCACCGAGAAGTCGGCAGCGTCGTAGTCCGCGTGAAGATGCAGCGCGGGGGTTGGTCGAGCGTAGAACGCAGCCATGGTCTCGACCATCTCTTCCATCCGGGGGACGGTGTAGCGGCTGGTGGTGCGCAGATCAGCATGGCCGAGGACCGTTTGCACCTCAGGAAGGGTGAGCGTTCCGTCGGTTGCCATCCGGACCGCCGCGGTATGCCGCAAGTCATGCAGAGTCCAGTTCGTTCCTAGGACTACGTTCACGCGTTGGAAGACGCGTCGTGCAGCCGAATAGCTCAGTGCACGTTCAGGTTTCCTCAGCGTCCGCCACAGCGGGGCAGCAACATCGGGGTTGGTCGCTGTGTGAACATACCCAGCCAGCCACAGGAGCGCTTCGGGCGACACAGGAACCGGGCGCCGCATCCGGGTGCCCTTGGATATCACCCATATCCGTTGATGGTCCCAGTCCACATCACCGTTTGTCGCGCCTAGCAGCTCTGAGGCCCGGGCGCCGCTGCTGACGAAACACAGCAGCAATGCACGGTCGCGAGGACCGCGTAGAACCTCGAACAGCTCGGACCACAATGAATCGGGTATCGATCGAGGTAAGGTGTCGGCCGTCTTCTGCCGCAACCGCGCCCGACGGTGGCGTTGACGAGATTCGATCGGGCTGCGGTGGGCCAACGCTCGTCGTCGTTGTGGGGACTGCGGCACCGGGTTGAGAACGGGACCCTGCCCGGAATGCCCATGGAAGGCGTAGAACTGGTAGGTCGCAGCAAGTGCAACGTTGATCGTCGACGGGCTGTATCCCAGCGCGAGTTCAGGCTTGCCAGTCTTGAGATTGACTGCCCCAGCCACGTTCGTCGACGCGGGCGACCGGCGACGTTGAGGATTGCTGGCACTGCGCAGCCAGCCGACCATCGCGGCCACATCGGACTCGGTCGCATGATTCCAGCTGACACCCAGAAACCAGAGAACGCGAAACCACGTAAGGAGTGAATAGCAGTAGGCGCGAACCGTTCTCGTGCTGCGATCGCACATCACCAGGTCTCGAACCCACACGTCAATCGCATCGACTCGAGCTCCGTCAGCATCAGCGACCCCGTACGGCACCACAGTCGAGCTATCCGAGATGACCGAACCGATCCGAGGCAGCTCCACGACACCATCCATGAGTGCATACCGTTCATTCGACGCTTCTGCGTCCATGTTGCCCCCAGGATTAGGTCGAACCCTAGCCCGTTACGGCTCTCCTGGTGCAGTTAACTCTCCAGGCGGGGGAGCGCCGGCCGGGCTGGTAGGTCGAGGTGACTCTTTTGGTCACAATGCCTTCTAGGCCATGTTCTTTCGCGGTGTCGAGCATGGCCTGGATGTCGACGTTCGTCCAGAACGGTGGAGTCTGTACGGACTTGCCCGACAGTGCCAGCTCGTCGAGGATCTCGCGGCGCTCGAGATAGGGCAGACGAGTGGTGTCCTGCCCGTCCAGCTCCAAAATGTCGAACACATAAAACTGCGCCGGCGTGGCCGCCACAAGCTGGCCTGTCGGCTTCTGTACGTGCATGCGCCGCTGTAGGCGGCTAAACGAGGGTCTGCCCTTGGGGTCCAGGGCCACGATCTCACCGTCGAGGACCGCCGAGCGCCCATCGAGGATGTCCGGAATGGCCGCCACCAACTCGGGGTAGCTGCTGCTAAAGTTGTTTGAGTTCCGACTGAACAAACGCGTTGTCTCCGAGCGGTTTTCGGCGATGCAGCGAACTCCGTCCCACTTAAATTCCACCGCCAACCCCTGAGATCCTCCTTGTGGAGGTTCTCCCAGGGTGGCGAGCATGGGGGAGGGGGCAGGCGGCATGGGTTCAGTGTGCCCGCCGCGGTGAACCCCAAACGAGCTTCCGGGGCAGGGTCGATCAGACGATGATGGTCACTCCGCCCGGACCGAAGTGGCCCTGGGCGGCAGTGATGGCGGCGAGCGCCGAACCGTAGCTGACGGGGGAGTGCTCGGCCGCTGCCCGGCCATCGCCGGGGCGAGAGGTCCAGGACCACTGCCCGTCGCCGGCGAGCTGGTGCACATCGACCCGCACGTCGGAGCCGCCCACCGTCAGGTCTCAGCCTTTTCATCGACAGGTGCGGGAGGCATCTTCATGATGATGACGTCATCACTGCCGATGTAGCGGTAGCCGTACGCCCCTGTCGAGAGCAGCACGAGTCCAGGTTGACCCTCGTCGGGTTCAGGTGGGTATGGCATACCTCAAGTCTCACATGCCCGCCCGACAACACCGCCACAGTCGTTGGTCTGGCCCTGGCGGTGTCTGGCCGTAGCATCGCTGCTGCGGAGGAGTTGAAGGCTCATGTGAGGAGTCCAGCGTGTTCGACGACCGCCATCCGCCCTCTCGGTGTCCGAACGGGCACCAGCTCGGCCCCAACAGGGTGCTGGTGGGCTGGGACAGCCTTCGCCGGCCGCCGTGCCGGTCCTGGACCTGCCGCACCTGCTGGGCCGTGGTGCACGCGACACCCCAAGAGAAACCAGCTGTCATCCATCCGCACGGACTATGAACCAAAAGGCAAGGTGCTGCCGCGGCACTCGGTAACCCGACTACCTTGCCCTCGACATGGTGCTGGTGACGTCAGTCAGTTCGAGGCCAGGAGGCGAGCTTTTGACGAGCAGATACTGGCGTGCAGCCGTCGCGGGTCCTGTCCAACAAGTTGGTAAACGACTCCTCGCGACACTGCGGTGGCTAGCGGCAGCAGGTTGGGTCCAAGACCTGCCGCAGCGCTTGCAGCGCGTCGGTGTGGGCACGGTAGAAGACGTTCATGCCGCGACGTTCGGGGTGGACCATCCCGGCTTTCTTGAGCTGCCCGAGATGGTGGCTGACGGTCGGTTCAGAGAGCCCGACGGCGGCCGCGAGGTCGCAGGTGCAGACTTCGCCCGCGTCGTCGGTGAGCAGGATGGACATCAGTTTGATCCGAACCGGATCCGCCAATGCCTTCAGCCGCAGCGCCACCTGTAGGGCCGCGTCGTCATCCATCGGGGAGGCCGAGACGGGTGCGCAGCATATGGGTGCGGTCATGTCGATCACCGGCAACGTCTTGGGCATGGATCCGATCTTACGCACGGTATTGACATATGTCGAAGAGGTCGGCACTCTGGGTGGTGACGGTAGTTCGATGTATGTCTCACAGGTGGAGGTAGTTATGTCCCGTATGCAGTTGGCGCTCAATGTCGACGATCTTGATCAGGCGGTCGAGTTCTATTCGAAGTTGTTCAATGTTGCTCCGGCCAAACGCAAGCCGGGTTATGCGAACTTTGCCGTGGCCGAGCCGCCCCTGAAGCTGGTGTTGCTGGAGAACCCGGGCCAGGGCGGCACCATCAACCATCTCGGGGTGGAAGTGGAGTCCAGCGACACCGTGCATTCGGAGATCGCCCGGCTCAGCGGCGAGGGCCTGTTCACCGAAGAAGAGATCAACGCGACGTGTTGCTTCGCCACCCAGGACAAGGTGTGGGTGACCGGCCCGGCCGGGGAAAAGTGGGAGGTCTACACCGTGCTCGCTGATTCCGATACGTTCGGCACCACCCCGAAGTTGTTGGAAACCAACCATTCTCCGGCCGAGGAATCGGGATCTGCGTGCTGCGGGACCACAGAGTCCGCGCCGGTCGACGCTGCTGCCCGCTAGGGGCACTGGTACGAGAGCAACTGTGGCGGGCACCTGTGGGGGTGCCCGCCACAGGTATGTGTCCTGGCGGTTTAGGTGGTGAGGCGGGTGTGCAGGTCAGTGACCCGTCCGGCGATGTCGTCGCGGACCAGGCGCATCCGCTCGATGCCGTCGATGCCGCGTTCGGAGGGCTCGTCGGTGTCCCAGTTCTCGTAGCGGGGCCCGTCGACGACCGGCGGCTGGGCTTCACGGCCGAGGGTGACCACCACGTCCATCTGCGCCAGCAGGTCAGGATCAATAGCCCGGGGTGTGTTGGCGGAGATGTCGACGCCGACCTCGAGGAGCGATTGGGCAGACAGTGCGTTGATGGTCGAGCCGGGAGCGGTGCCCGCAGACTGTACGTCGATCGAGTCGCCGGCGACCTTGGTCATCAGGCCGGCCGCCATTTGCGATTTGCCGCCGTTCTTGACGCAGACAAATAGAACACGAGGAGTCGAACTCATGGTGACAGGCAATCCTTTTCGGTGTTGAGGGTCTCGGGGGTCAGAGGTGGATTGGTGTAGGGACGTGAGGTGTCGATGCCGCTAGGTTCTCCAGTGCGCTGATGCCGACAGGCTCGGCGGGCAGCATCGGGATGACCGCAACACGGTCATGGGTGGTGGTGATCGCCGCGATCTCGTCGAGTTCGGCGGCCGCCCGCCGGGCCAGTAGCGGGGACGTGGGGTGTGCGGCAGCGAGCGAATTGTTGATGACCCACGCCCACGGGGTAATGCCGGCCCGCTGCAGATCCTGCTGCAGGCCCTCGGCCTCGAGGCGCGGGGTGGTCTCAGCCAGCGTCACCAGCAGTACTTTCGTCTCGTCCGGGTTTTGCAGCCGCATCATGGGGGTGGTGAACGAAGTCTGCTCGCCCATCTGCCGGGCGATCTCACGGTGATACGAACCAGTCGCGTCGAGCAGCAACAGGGTGTGCCCGGTGGGTGCGGTATCGACAACAACGAAGGTCCGCCGTGATTGGTTGATGACCCGGGAAAAGGCCTGGAACACAGCCACTTCCTCAGTGCACGGTGAGCGCAAATCTTCGGCCAGTGTGGCTCGGCCCTGTTCGTCGAGGTGCGCACCTTTGGTGGCCAGCACCCGCCGGCGGTACTGCTCGGTCGCCTCGGCAGGGTCGATGCGCGAGACCGTCAGATTGTCCAGATGTCCGGTCAGGGTCTCGGCGAGGTGGGCAGCGGGGTCGGTGGTCGTCAGATGCACCTGGTGGCCGCGGCTGGCCAAGGCCACCGCGATCGCCGCGGCAACGGTGGTCTTGCCGACCCCACCTTTGCCCATACACATGATCAGCCCGTGGCCCTGAGGCTCAAGCTCGTCGATCAGCGCTGACAGCGGTGCGGCGTCGACGTCGGCGGCTGGCGCTGGCTCGAGCTGCTGATCACTGCTGGCAGGGCGCAGCAAATCCGTGAGGGCGCCCAGTCCGACGATGTTGGTGGGTTTGAGTTCGATGTAGTCGACCGGCAACGCCTGCAGCTCACGGGGGAGATGGGCGATGGCCCGTTGCTCGCGGTCGAAGATCGCTTGAGCCAGAGGGTCATCGACGTCCGGGCGTGGCAGGACGCCGTTGATGACCACGTGTTGGGTGGTCAGTCCGATAGCGGCCAGTTCGGCGTGGGTGCGGGCGATTTCGGCCAGGGTGGAGCGCTGAGCGCGGGCCACCAGGACGAGCCGGGTGCGGGCGGGGTCGGCCAACGCAGCAACCGCGCCGGCGTACATGCTGCGCTGCTTCTCCAGCCCGGACAGCGGTCCGAGGCAAGAGGGGTCGCCTTTGCCGTCGTCGAGGAACTCGGTCCACGACCCGGGCAACTGGAGCAGGCGGATGGTGTGCCCGGTCGGTGCGGTATCGAACAGCACGTGATCGAACCCGGCCAGGGCAGCACCGTCGTCGGTGAGCAGGGTGGTGAACTCGTTGAACGAGGCGATCTCGGTGGTGCACGACCCCGACAGCTGTTCGGTGATGGTGGCCAGCTCAGCCTCGGGGAGCAAACCTCGGACCGGTGCGATGATGCGTTCGCGGTAGGCGGCCGCGGCCTGCTCGGGATCAATCTCCAACGCTGACAGTCCTGGTACTGCGGGGATGTCGGTGATGGTGTTGCCGATGGTCAGCCCGAACACCTGACCCACGTTCGACGCCGGATCCGTACTGACCAGCAGCACCCTTTTACCCGCACCTGCCAGGGTGATGGCTGATGCGCAGGCGAGGGAGGTTTTCCCGACCCCACCTTTGCCGGTGAAGAACAGAAACCGGGGCGCTTCGTTGAGGAACTGGAGATGCGACACGGTCAGCAGCAACCGGACTCGGCGTCGCTGTTGGTACTGCAGCAGCTGCTGGTGTCGGTGAGCGTCAGCAACCCGGCGGTGGGCGCAGCGGCCTCAGGGGCGGGCAGGCCGGCCCAGGTGGCGAGCTGGCTTCGCGTCGGGTAGGTGCCGGTCATGGCCGTCACTCCGTTGACCAATGCCAGTGGCAGGCCTTGCGATCCGGTCAGCTGTAGGAACGCTGTGACTGGTTCGCGCTCAGCGAAGGCCATCGGCTCGCTGGCCAGATTGAATCGGGTGATGTCGGCGCCCTGGCTGCGAAGCCAGTCGATGTCGGCGGAGAAGGTGATCAGGGCTTGATCGACGTCGTCGCCGCACACGCCGGTGGCGCAGCACAGTGCTGGTTCAAAAATCTCGATACTCATCGATGTCACGCTTTCTAGATGGGGGTCAGGAGACGGTGGCGGCGACCGGGGGTACGGAGTTGGTGGTGGTGTCTGCGCGGTCGGCGAGCCAGCGTTCGGCGTCGATCGCTGCGGCGCATCCGGTCCCGGCTGCGGTGATCGCTTGCCGGTAGGTGTGATCGACCAGGTCTCCGGCGGCGAACACCCCGTCGATGGAGGTGGCGGTGGTGGGGGATTGCACCTGCACGTAGCCGGCGTCGTCGAGATCGATCTGGCCGGCGACCAGGGCGCTGCGCGGGTCGTGCCCGATGGCCACGAACATGCCTGTCGCGGCCAGGGTGGTGTGCTCGCCGGTGATCGTGTCGCGGACAACCAACCCGGTGACACTGCCCTCACCGAGGACCTCGATGGGTTCGGCGTTGGTGAGGAACGCGATCTTGGGGTTGGCTTTGGCGCGTTCGAGCATGATCCGCGATGCCCGGAACTCGGTGCGGCGGTGGACCAGGGTGACGCTGCGGGCAAAGCGGGTCAGGAAGGTGGCTTCTTCCATCGCCGAGTCGCCGCCGCCGACGACCACGATGTCCTGGTCCCGGAAGAAGAACCCATCACAGGTCGCGCACGCACTGACCCCACGGCCCAGGAGTTCTTGTTCGCCGGGAATGTTCAGGTAGCGGGCCGCGGCGCCCATCGCCAGGATCACCGCATGAGCCTGGTAGGCAACTCCGCCGGCGTGGGCGGTCTTGATCGGCCCGCGCAGCTCGAGCTGGTCGACGTCCTCGGTGCGGATGTCGGTGCCGAAACGTGTTGCCTGCTCCCGCATCTCCTCCATCAACTCCGGGCCCATGATCCCGGCGCGGAAGCCGGGGAAGTTCTCCACCTCGGTGGTAGTCATCAGCGCCCCACCGAACTGGGTGCCTTCGAACAGCAGCGGTGCCAGTTCGGCGCGGGCGGCGTAGATCCCGGCGGTGTACCCGGCAGGGCCCGAGCCCACAATGATCAGATCGTGCACGGTCGGTGTCATTGTTCTCCTGGTTGAACAGTCATCAGGTTGAGAGTTCGTTGATCAGCGGGTGGTGGGCTGGGAGGTGAGCTCGGCGATGAGCGCCTCGACGCGGGTCTTGATCTCGTCGCGGATGGGCCGGACCGCCTCGACCCCTTGACCGGCGGGGTCGTCGAGGACCCAGTCCCGGTAGCTCTTGCCGGGGAAGATCGGGCAGGTGTCGCCGCAGCCCATGGTGATCACCACATCGGAGGCCTGCACCGCGTCGGTGGTGAGGATCTTCGGGGTCTGGGCGGTGATGTCGATGCCCTCTTCGGCCATCGCTTGCACCGCTGCGGGGTTGATGCTGTCGGCGGGGGCGCTGCCGGCGGAGCGGACCTCGATCGCGTCGCCGGCCAGATGGGACAAGAATCCGGCAGCCATCTGTGAGCGGCCGGCGTTGTGCACGCACACGAACAGCACGCTGGGAGTGGTGGTCATGGGTCGAGAACCTTTCGTCAGGGAGAAATGCAGAAGGGGTGGGAGCGGGTTCAGGCGGGAACAGCAGTCAACTGTCGCAACAACTCTTGGACCCGGGTGTCGAGGTCATCGCGGATGGCGCGGACCACCTCGAGGGATTGTCCGTGGGGATCGTCGAGGGTCCAGTCCAGGTAGCGCCTGCCCGGGTAGATCGCGCACGCATCACCGCATCCCATGGACACGACCACATCGGCCGCGGCGACGACATCATCGGTGAGCGGCTTGGGATACTCGGTGCCCAGGTCCAGACCGATCTCCGCCATCGCTTCGACCACGACCGGGCTGATGGCGCCCACCGGTGCCGAGCCCGCCGACCGCACATGCACGCGGCCCTTGGCGTAGTGATCGAGCAGGGCGGCGGCCATCTGCGAGCGGCCGGCGTTGTGCACGCAGATGAACAGCACTTCGGGCACGTCTTTGGGTGCGGCGCCGGTGGATTGGGCCAACGCGGACAGGCGGTCGGTGGCGAACCGGCCCGCCAGCGACGGAAGGTGGTTGTAGATCGTCGCGGTCCGGCGCAGCGCCGTGTAGGACTCGAAGACGTAGCGTTCCACCGTCTGCGGGGAGAACACACCTTCGTACTTGTCGGCTAGGGCCTCGGCGGTCCGGGACAGCAACGCTTGGGGCATCAGCAGTTCGGGTTGGGCGCGGTGCTCGGACATCTAAGACTCCTTGGTCACAGACGAGATGGCAGAGGGTGCCGGGGTGAAACGCTTACGCAGAGCCAGAGAGACGTACACCAACCCGACCAGGACCGGGACCTCGATGAGCGGGCCGACCACACCGGCGAGGGCTTGCCCGGAGGTGACGCCGTAGGTAGCGATCGCGACGGCGATCGCGAGTTCGAAGTTGTTGCCCGCCGCGGTGAACGCGAGGGTGGTGGTGCGCTCGTACCCCAACCCCATCACCGCTCCGAGGGCGTAGCCGCCGCCCCACATGACGGCGAAGTACACCAGCAGCGGCAGCGCGATGCGCACCACGTCCCAGGGTTTGGAGGTGATCTGGTCACCTTGCAGTGCGAACAGGATGACGATGGTGAACAGCAACCCGTACAGCGCCCACGGGCCGATGCGGGGCAGGAACTTCTCCTCGTACCAGGTGCGGCCCTTGGCTTTTTCGCCGTAGCGGCGGGTCAAGAACCCAGCCAACAGTGGGATGCCCAGGAAGATCAGCACGGACTTGGCGATCTGCCATGGGGAGGCGTCGATGGTGGTCTGTTCCAGGCCGAGCCAGCCCGGCAGGACCGAGAGGTAGAACCAGCCGAGCACGGCGAACATGACGACCTGGAAGACCGAGTTGATCGCCACCAGCACGGCTGCAGCTTCACGATCACCGCAGGCCAGGTCGTTCCAGATGATGACCATGGCGATGCAGCGGGCCAGTCCGACAATGATCAGTCCGGTCCGATACTCCGGCAGGTCGGGCAGCATGACCCAGGCCAGGGCGAACATCAGTGCCGGCCCGAGGACCCAGTTCAGTGCCAGCGACCCGAGCAAGAGTTTGCGATCGCCGGTGACGGTGTCGAGGCGGTCGTAGCGAACCTTCGCCAGGACCGGGTACATCATGATCAGCAACCCGATCGCGATCGGCAGCGAGATGCCATCGATCTCGACTGCGCTCACCACATCGTCCAGGCCCGGAATCATCCGGCCCAGCAGCAGGCCGGCGACCATGGCCACGCCGATCCACACCGGCAGGTAGCGGTCCAGGGTGGAGAGTTTGCCGACAACGGCCGGCTGGTCCGTGGTGGTACTCATGCCGACACCTCGTCCGAGGGGGCCTGCAAAGCAACGGCAGGCTCACCCAGGACAGCGGAGAGCTGTTGCAGGGCCGCGGGAATCACCCAGTAGTACACCCAGGTGCCGCGGCGCTGGCAGTCCAGCAGGCCCGCCGACCGCAACACCTTCAGGTGGTGGGAGATGGTCGGCTGAGACAGATCGAACGACTCGGAAATATCGCAGACGCACGCCTCACCACCTTCGTGGCTGGCCACCAAACTCAGCAACCGCAGACGTACCGGGTCGCCGAGAGCTTTGAACATCCGGGCCAGATCGCCGGCCCAGTCCTCGGTCAGCGGCTCGCGCACTAGAGGGGAGCAGCACGGAGCGTCAGGCTCCACCTGTTGTTTCGACATACGTCTATATTGACGGTGATCGATTCTGCGGTCAAGTGAACTCCTGGCTAACGACAGTGGTCACCCCAACCAGTTGCATAGATGGCGATCTATTTGTCATGTGGGCGCCCGGCCCCGTTCACCCTGAATGCATATAGACCGCGTTCTATACGTCTGGTGCGGGGCGCGAGTCCGCCCGGCGGATGCTCATCAACAGAGAAGGAACAATCACGTGTTTACACTTCCCAGGCGCGTACTGGTAGCGGTCGCGGTGTCGGGTGTAGTCCTTGGCAGTGCGGCGTGCGGTGGCCAGGATTCGGGTGGCTCGGGCGATGGGATCAGCGGCGAGGTCAGCGTGGACGGTTCCTCGACGGTCGAACCGCTCAGTTCTGCTGCGGCCACAATGTTTCGCGATGAGGAGGCCGGGGTCAATGTCACGGTCGCCACCTCGGGAACCGGCGGCGGGTTCAAACGTTTCTGCGCCGGTGAGACCGATATCTCTGACGCCTCCCGTTCGATCAGCAACGAAGAGAAGGCTGCCTGCGAGGCCAAAGGCATCAAGTACACCGAGATCGTGATCGCCAACGACGGACTGTCGGTGGTGGTCAATCCCGGCAACGACTGGATCGATTGCCTGACCACAGCCCAGCTGGCCACCATTTGGGGACCGGGATCGGAAGGCAAGGTTACGAGCTGGAACCAGGTCGATCCGTCCTTCCCGAACGAGAAGCTCGACCTGTTCGGCGCGGGTACCGACTCGGGAACCTTCGACTACTTCACCGAGGCCATCAACGGGGAAGAGGGCGCGATCCGCACCGACTACACCCCCTCCGAAGATGACAACCTGACCGTGCAGGGTGTCAGCGGATCGACTGGCGCACTGGGCTTTTTCGGTCTGAGCTACGCCGAAGAGAACGCGGACGCGGTCAAACTGGTGGGCGTCGACAACGGCAGCGGCTGCATCACCCCCAGCAAAGAAACCGTGCAGGACGGTACCTACGCTCCGCTGGGCCGGCCGCTGTTCATCTACGTCAACAACGCCAGCTACACCGACAAGCCCGGCGTGCGGGCCTTCGTCGACTTCTACGTCGCCAATGAAGAAAAGGTTGCCGAAGACGCCCTGTTCATTGACCTGACCGACGAGCAGCAGCAGACCGCGCAGAAAGAACTCGCCAGCCTCGTCGGCTGAGCGGCACGGCCATGAGCACCACTACTGTCCTGCCGCAAGGCTCCCCAGATATCGAGCCCTCGATCCAGCGCAGCTCCAATCGCCGCGGCGAGCAAGTGATTCACGGTGTGTTGCGGCTGTGTGCCTGGTTGTCCATCGCGATCACCGTCGGGATCGTCATCTCATTGCTGATCCCGGCGCTGAGCTTCTTTCAAGACGTCTCGGTCTGGGAGTTTTTGACCGGGACCCGGTGGGCGCCGCAGTTCGCCAATCCCTCCTTCGGTGTCCTGCCGCTGGTCACCGCGACGCTGTGGACCACGGGGATCGCGCTGGCGGTCGCGGTGCCGTGTGGGTTGGGGGTGGCGATCTATCTCGCCGAGTACGCCCGCCCGCGGGCCCGTAAGATCCTCAAACCGATCCTGGAGCTATTGGCTGGAATCCCGACGGTCGTGTTCGGGTTCTTCGCGCTCTCGTTCGTCGCGCCGACCATCCTCAAAGGTTGGTTGAACCTGGAGGTGGGGACGTTCTCGATCCTGGCCGCTGGCCTGGTGATGGGTGTGATGATCATCCCGACCGTCGCCTCGTTGTCCGAGGACGCCATGACCGCTGTGCCGCAGGCACTTCGGCAAGGATCGTCCGCGTTGGGCGCCAACCGGATGCAAACCTCCCTGCGGGTGGTGTTCCCGGCCGCCTTGTCCGGGATCGTCGCGGCCATCGTCCTGGGAATCTCGCGGGCCATCGGCGAAACCATGATCGTGGCGATCGCCGCCGGCGCCCGTCCCCAGATGGTCACCGACCCCACCATGGAGGGCGCCACCATGACCGGCTTCATCGCCCGCATGGCGTTGGGTGATGCCCGCGTGGGGTCACTGGAATACAACACCCTCTTCGCGGTGGGCCTGCTGCTGTTCGTGATGACCCTGGTTGTCAACGCCGTCAGCATCCAACTCGTCCGCCGCTTCCGCCAGGAGTACTGACATGGCCATCACCACCCCCGCCCGCCCCCAGCCTGCGCGCGAGCACACCCCGATCCCCACCGGATCACGCAGCAAAGAACGCAGTCCCGCCGCCCTGATCTTCCTGATGTTGTTGTGGCTCAGTCTGTTCATCGCCTTCGCTACCTTGGTGGCGTTGATCGTGACCACTTTCGTCGAAGGCGCCGGCCGCCTCGACACCGGGCTTCTCACCGAGTACCCGTCCTCGCGGCCAGATGAAGCCGGGGCGCGTCCGGCGATCCTCGGATCGCTCTGGGTCATCGGCACCACCGCGATCCTGGCGATCCCGCTGGGTATCGCCGCGGCGGTCCACCTCGAGGAGTTCGCCGACAAACGGCACTGGTTCAACAAGTTCATCGAAGTCAACATCCAGAACCTGTCCGCGATCCCCTCGATCATCTACGGCATGCTCGCGATAGGCACCCTGGCGCTGATCGGTGTCGGCAACAAAAACATCGTCATCGGCGGCGCGCTGGCGCTGGCGTTGCTGATCTTGCCGGTCATCATCATCTCCACCCGCGAAGCCCTGCGGTCGGTGCCGCGGGAACTGCGGCACGGCTCACTGGCTTTGGGATCAACCGAACTGCAAACCGCGTGGCGGATCACCCTGCCCTCCTCGATCCCCGGCATCGCCACTGGCACCATCTTGGCGCTCTCGCGAGCGCTGGGGGAGGCCGCCCCGCTGCTCCTGCTGGGAGCCCTGGTGTTCATTTCCTTCGACCCCAACGGCCTGATGAGCGGCTTCACCACCATGCCGATCCAGATCTACGGATGGACCAACGCCCCCCAGGCCGGTTTCCACGAGCTCGCCGCCGCCACCTCCATCTTGCTTGTGGCGATCCTGCTCGTGATGAATGCGCTGGCGATCGTCATCCGCAACCGCTACCAGCGTCGCTGGTGAGCACCAACAGAAAGCCTTCCACCATGAACAGCGCCACCCCCGGATCCACCGACATCACCACGGCAACCGAGACCGCCGCCGACGCTGACACGGCCACGCCGATCTCCACCCGCCCCGCGAACTTCCTGAACCGGCGGCTGCCCACCAACCCCTTCCAGGTCCTCGAATGCACCGACGTGCACGTCTACTACGGCGGTTTTCAGGCCGTACGCGGGGTGTCGATGCCGTTCGCGCACAACGAAATCACCGCCCTCATCGGCCCGTCAGGGTGCGGCAAGTCGACCATTTTGCGCTCGCTGAACCGGATGAACGACCTGGTCGACGGGGCCCGCGTGGAAGGGCAGGTCCGCTACCGCGGACAAGACATGTACGGCAAAGGTGTCGACCCGATCGAGGTACGCCGACGGATCGGGATGGTCTTCCAAAAGCCCAACCCGTTCCCCAAATCCATCTACGACAACATCGCCTACGGCCCCCGCGTGACCGGCATGAACGTCGACTCCATGGACGAGCTCGTCGAGCAGGCACTGACCCGCGCCGCCCTGTGGGATGAAGTCAAAGACAAACTCAAACAGTCCGCCTACGGCCTGTCCGGCGGACAACAACAACGCCTGTGCATCGCCCGCACCATCGCCGTGCAACCGGACGTCATCTTGATGGACGAACCGTGTGCCTCACTCGATCCCATCGCCACCATGCGCATCGAAGGGCTGATGACCGAACTGCGTGATCAATACACGATCATCATCGTCACCCATAACATGCAGCAGGCCGCCCGCGTCGCGGACCGTACCGCCTTTTTCACCGCCACCGTCGACGACACCACCGGCGACCGCACCGGGGAACTCGTCGAATTCGACCTCACCAAAAAGATCTTCGAAAATCCCGCTGACCGGCGCACCGAGGACTACATCACCGGCCGGTTCGGCTAAACCGCCATGACGATGACCGCCGATGCGCGCCCGGGCCGCCGCCTCGTACCGGCCTGGGTACGCGCGAATGCCGGGCCCGGGTCGGTCGTGCTCCTTGATCCCGACGAACAACCCGCGGCCGCGCTCGCCGACCGGCTGCGCTCGCTCGGCGTGCACGTACGGCTGTGCCAGGACCCGGTCCACGCCGCCGCGATCCTCGGATTCGAAGGCATTGCCGTGGTAGTCGTCAACGCCTCGATCGGCGCCGAAGCGATGCGCCGGTTCGTGGAAATCGTGCACGGAAAGCTCAATGTGACAGTGCTGTTGGCCTACAGCCCCTGCCAGATCACCGACATCGGCCCCGCGGTCCTGGCCGGTGCCCGCCCCCTGCTCGCGTTGCCGTATGACCCAGCCAGCTTTGTCGCAGCACTCAAACAAAGCGCCACCCCAGCCCCGCCGCCACCGGTCATCACCGTCGCAGGCTTGGTCCTGGACAGGGCCAGCTACAGCGCCTCGATAGACAATCACCGACTCGGGCTCAGCGCGTTGGAGTTCGAGCTGCTGCTCGAGTTCGCCTCGCACCCAGACACAGTCATCACCCGAGAACGGTTCGCCCAACGATTCTGGCCGGACTCTGCGGACCCAGACGGCACCATCATGGCCGCCGTCAAACGCCTCCGCCGCAAACTCGACGCCCACGGCATCGGGCACGCCATCAGCACCGTGCGCGGCGTCGGCTACCAGCTGGTGTCGAGCACCCTGCGCGCACCGATCACCGGCTGACCCCGCAGCGGTCAGCAGACGTCGAGTTCGCGGACCAAACCCTGCACACGGGTGGAGATGTCCTCCACGATGCGGCGAACCTCACCGGCCGGACGCCCTACCGGGTCGGCGACCTGCCAATCGACGTACCGGCGACCCGGGACCACCGGACAGGCGTCCCCACAACCCATCGTCACCACCACCCCCGATGCACGCACCACCTCGCTGGTCAGCGGCCGGGGAAACTCGGTCAACCCCGCCACACCCCGGCGCACCAACTCCGAACGCACCACCGGATCCACCCGCGCCGCCGGCAACGAACCCGCCGTACGCACCCGCAACCGATCCCCGGCGACCGACCGCATCAACGCGGCCGCGATCTGCGAGCGACCTGCGTTGCGCACACACACGAACAACACATCACGCCGAAAATCATGATCAGCATCTGCTGCCTGCACCAGGGCAGTGAGCCGCTCGGCAGCGAACCGGGCCGTGAGCGCCGGCAAATGCACACGCACCGTTGCCCGCGACGCCAGCAACTGGTAGCTATCCATCACGAACTCCGAAATCGTCTCCGGCGCAAAATGGTCGGCATACTCCCGCGCCAGGTCCTCAGCGATCCGCCGCAACAACCGACCATGATCACCCGGATCAACCCCCGCGGCCGACGCGGCCGTATGACCGACCGCCGATCCACCGAAGCGCGCCAACGCATCTGCAGACGGCCGATAGCGCACGCCATCGACAATCAACAGACCGACCCGCGCCATCACCGCCAACTGTGCCGCGAAACGATCACTATCGCCGCCGGGACCGGCGAGGCCGGCCGCGGTCACCTCGGTGTCCGAACTCAAAATCAACGCCAGCAACTCAAGCCGGTCGGGGTCAGCCATGGCCGCGATCTGCGCGCGCCGACGATCGTCATAGCCCACCATCTACTGCCGTTCAGCGAACGTCGACGCGTGCGGCCCGATCAGCGCAGCAGATCGGCGATCGCGTCCAGGCGGGTAGGCACGATGTGGTACCAGACCTCTCGCCCGATCGGCTCGCGCGCGACCACACCTGCCTCGGTCATCACCTTGAGGTGGTGCGAGACCGTCGGCTGCCGCAACCCCAGAGCCAAGGTCAGTTCGGTGACCCGGGCCCGCTGATCGGCGCTCGTGTGAATGAGACTCAGAATCTGCAGCCTGGTCGGATCCGAGACCACCCGCAACACCGTTGCGGTGTCCTCGGCCTGGGCCCGGCTCAGCGCCGCACGGACCGGGAAATGGACGGTACCCGCCGCAGCAGAATCGACGGAAGGTGTCGATTCGCTGCCGGTCGCCGATGCCATGAGACAAGATTAGCCCGCCCCCGGATCTACCGTGACGGCACAACCTGCACCGGCTGCACCCCCAGCTGGTCGAGCAACGCCAGAACCCGGGTACGGATTTCCTCGCGAATCGGACGCACCGAGTCCAGGCCCTGCCCCGCAGGATCGTCGAGCTGCCAGTCCCCATATCGGACACCAGGAAAGACTGGGCACACATCGCCACACCCCATCGTGATCACCACATCCGATGCCTCCACCGCATCGGGGGTCAACACTTTGGGCTGCTCAGGCCCGATATCGATACCCACCTCAGCCATCGCCTCCACGGCGACCGAATTAATTTGATCGGCGGGCATCGACCCGGCCGAGCGGACCTCTACGGCACCGCCGGACAGGGCCGTGAGAAACCCAGCGGCCATCTGCGAGCGCCCGGCATTGTGAACACAGACGAACAGCACCGACGACGAAGAATCAGACATACCGCTATTTTGACAGCTATCGAATCAGGCTGGCAAGTGAACTCTGGGAGTCAACACGCCGAGACCCTCCGCTAGCGAGTTATCCACAGAAATTCGTGTCACACTCAAACCGCGCTAGAGGTATGCGCACAACCGGCCCGATGGCCGGTTTTTTTGTGCCCGCTGGTTCTCTGCCAGTTGGGCTGTCACTGTCGCGCACTTATGCATCTGCCGGTCACCGTCCCCTACGGGGATCGGTCTGTGCGGCGTGCGCGGCGCACCTCAGAAAGGGGTGACCCATGTTCGGTGACGTATCCGCGTTCTGTGCACTGGGATTCATCATCGCTATCACCATCGTGGTGGTGGGCGTACTTCCGCTGGTCTACATCGTGGTCCTCATCGACCGCGAGTCACCGGCTCGCAGGGTCGAGGGTCTTCTCAAAGCCCTCTCTGCGGTGCTGCGGGCCTGGCGCCGGAAATAACGTCCGACTCCACGCAATACCCATGGAGAAACTGATGTCGCCATAGCGCGCTGCGCCTGACTTATCGCGCCGCCACAGCGCGGGCCTGCATGTGTGCCCCGCGGTCGAATCTGATTCGACGTGCGGGGCTCTTTTATGCCCAAAACCACTGCCGTGAATGCTCTGAACTGGGATACGATCGCGTGGGACAAGGAGTGTCATGGGGTGTTCAGGTCCAGAGGGGTAGCGTTTCCCATCCCCGCGGAAAGCCCATCTCTGCGGTCGTGCGGCTACTGAGCTGGTCGAAGCTGGTGGTGACGAGTTCTTTGACCTGGTGTGTCCAGGCACTTCCGGGCGACGTGGTGCGCAGAAGGACCCCGATCATGCACAGCGTCCCGAAGACCCTCTCCGACTGATCCTTCGGAAGCCCATCGAATCCTGGTACGGCCCGCAGGGCGGCGGTGGTGGCTGGAGGAAGTTGCCGATTCCATAGTCGGCTGTGGTGAGCGCAAATGTTGCGGACAACGCTGAGTTGGAGCAACCAACTCTCCAGGGCCGGATGTTGGCGCCATTTGCGTCGCTGCTGGCGCTGGGACGCCGCAGAGGCGCGCGGATCGGGCGGTGGGGGAGTAATCCCGAACCAGGTACTCAGTTCCTGCTGGTCTGCGCTGCGCATTCCGGCGAAGAGCTTGGATAGGTCGGCGAAGTCCAAGATGTCAGTCAGTACCCAGATGGGTAGGTGTCCACCGTATTTGGTGAAGTGATGATCGACGAATGCGTCGCGCCCTCGACTCCTGGCGATTCGACCACGAGCGGTTTTGAGCCATCCGGAATGTCGAAACCAGGGCGGAAGTTGGCCGGATTCTCATGCGCCATCGGGTCGATCTCGCCGAGGAGGTGACCTAGCTGGCTGCGCATCGCAACTTCTATGCGCTCGACGCCGCTGTGCACCTTGCTTTTGAGGTGCCGATCGAACTCGTACAACCTGGCCACCTCAGCGAACGACGTGCCAGTGCTGAAGGTGTCCAACGGCCGCTGGCGATCAGATGGATTGGCCTCCCGGAAGGGATACCAGTAACCACTGAGCTGGTAATAGCCCGCGGCGGTGAGCCACTGCATGGTCTCTGCGTCCTCACACACCATGCCCCGGCCCCGAAGGCGTGCGACCTGATCGGAGATGGCGAGAAAAGGCTTGGGCGGCAGGGGAGTGGCAGTCACTCAATGAATATAAATCCGGCCCACTCCCAGAACCGAAGTTCTAGGGCGGGCCGAACGATTGAGTCCACTATATGGGAGTCGCTCGACACCTGGCAAGTCTGCCGACTCAGCTGACGGGACAGGAGCACGAGCCAGTGCGATCGACCTCAACCACGGCAAGGCCCTGCGATCTAGACGTTCACGTTGGAGCGCGATCTGCGCGCTGTTCACGCAGGTGCTGTCGCGTGCGGTCGAGTTTCGGCCGCACCGTCGGCGGCTACGTTCGTGAGACCGGTCTCGATGACGGTGTGATGCGTGGGATCAGTCGAACGTAGATGATCATGCCGACGAGTTCGACCAGGGTTTGGGTGACCACCACGACGGCTGCCAGGGCCAGCGTCTGCGGTAGGGCGAGGGCGAGCGGGAGCACGACCAGGGAGTTGCGGGTGGCGCCGGAAAAGATCAACGCCCGGGTGGCGGGCACATCAAGGTGTGCTGCTCGGCCGACTGCCAAGCCGACGATGGCCATGATGATCAGGAACCCGACGAAGATCGGTACCACGGCGATCAGCGACGACCATTGCGTGCGTACCGCCTCGATCTGCGAGGCAACCACGACAGCCAGGGTGAGCATCATGACCGGCACCATCGCGGCGGCCATGGCATCCATGACGACGATCCCGGCGTGGTGGCGCCGGGCGATGGCCTGGGTGATGGCGGCAAGACAGAGCGGGACGACGATCAGCAAGACGAACGCCTCGACGAACGGGCCGATATCAACGATCTCGACCAGGTCCGACCCCACGAACAGCCACAGGTACACCGGCAACAATGCCATCTGCAGGAGCATGATCAGCGGCGCACTCGCCAGCAGCCGCTCCGATGCCGCCCCCGCCAAGCCACTGAAGACAATGACGTAATCAATGCACGGCGCCAGCAGCACAAGCAGGACCCCGACCAGCAGGGCCTGATCGTCAGCAATGAAGCGGGTGAGTGCAAAGACGACGACGGGCACGACGACGAAGTTCAACACCACCACACTGACCAGGAACCGGCCGTCGCGCAGCGAGGCCCTGATCTTCTGAAACGGGACCGCCAGAAAGGTCGCGTAGAGCAACACGATCAAGACAGGGTTGATGGCGTGCTCGAACGTGGTCGCAGAGTTCGGTGCCGCGATCCCGATCAGGGCGCCGGCCGCCAGGGCGGCCAGGTACAGCGGTATCTGGAACTTTTCGAGCCAGGCCACCGCCGGTGATGACGTCAGGCCAGTCATGATGCTGCGTTCTCGGCGGGTGTGGTCAGCCAGGCGCACTCGGGGCTGCACGCGGAGTCTTTGTCGGGGGTGTCGTCGAGACGGGCCAGCGCCGAAGTCAGCGCCTGGTGCAGCGAGGTGAGCCGGGCGATGGATGCTTCGGCGTTTGCGATTTGCTGCGCAATCGCCGGTCGCAGTTCGGATTTGACGGCACGGCACGTATCGGTCTCCCACACCCGCAGGAGCAGCTTGATCTCCGGTAGCGACATCTGCAGAGCCTTGGCTGCGGTGATGAACGCCAGGCGTTCCTGCGCCCGCTCGGTGTAGACGCGATAACCGTTCGCGGAGCGTTCGGCCGGCAGAATGCCCTCGGTCTCGTAGTACCGCAGGGTGGTCGCAGGGACCCCGCTGCTGGCGGCGAGCTCGGATATCCGTAGATCTGGCATGCCCGAAGGGTAAACGTTCGAGTCGACTCGAAGGTCAAGCCGCGGTGGCCGCGATCACGGTCAGTGAGGTCGCAGATCCCGCCTCAGGGTCGGGAGGTCCAGGTCAACGGGGTGGGAGTTGGGAACAGTGCAGCTGGCCCGTCGCCGTCGTCGCAGAGCGACCAGGATGCCGACCGCCGCGAGTGCGACGACGATGAGCAGAGCAGGTATCCACAGCGAGCCCAGGAGGCCTGCCGCTCCGATTCCACTTAGAACCGCCAGTAGTGGACCGGCGCAGCACACCGCGCATGCTCCCACCAGCGCAGCCAGCGCGGTGCCGGGGCCGCGCCGGGACCTGCCCTGGGTGCTCATGCCGGTTGTCCGAACAATTCGCCCAGCAGCGGTGCGGCCTCTCGCGGTGCCCGGACCTGCACCACCACCACCTCGCCGCCCGCGACGGTCATGGTGAACGTGTAGAACGAACAGCATTGCTGTTCTGCCACAATCAGATACGCAAGCTGGCTCACCAAGACTGCGTCATTGTCGAAAGTCAGCTGCACACCCACACCGCTCTCGGTGTCCTCGAGTTCGGTCCGGTGGCGGGCGCGGGTAAGTATCTGCTGCCACTGCATGGTGCGCTCGCCCAACTCCTCCCGGCCCAAGGAACACGCAATAGCAGGGGAATCGGCGTCAGCGCCGCCGACGGGAGTCGCCGCGTCGACGACCCCGAGGTCAGCGATCCCAGCAGGCATCTGCACCGGAACCTGGCTGTCGGTGATCATGCAGCCGCAGTCCGGTCCGCTGCTGCCCGCAGGGGCAGGTCCCGACAGACCGGACCGGACACTGCGCAACCGCGCGGCGAACGCAGACAGCTCGGCCAGTCGGTGATCGGTCTCAGTGATCTGCTGATCAATCAGCGGCAACAACTCCGACCGCACCGACGAACACGTCCCAGACTGCCACGCCTGCAGCAAATCCCGTATCTCGTCGAGAGCCAAACCCATCAGCTTGGCCGAAGAGATGAACTCCAAGCGCTCGACCGCCGCCTCGTCATACACCCGGTAACCGGCAGGTGTCCGCTGCGCAGTCAGCAACCCCGACTCCTCGTAAAACCGCAGCGTCGAGGCCCGAACGCCAGACCGCTGCGCCAGTTGCGAGATGCGATATGTACCCATGACCTCACGGTAAACCTTCAACACGACTTGAAGGTCAAGCTCAACTCTAAGTAGCCAAGCGCACGTGCTCGCCGGCTGTAAGGTCGTTGCGGGCGCCTGGTGGTACTCGAGTCGTCTTCGGTGCGCGGGAAGCACCCCCCGAGCTTGGGGGCAACCCTATTGCAGCTATCCGCCACCACCCACAGCGGCAATAGGCGAACTGCGCCGAAGATAGTGGGTGGGCGATCTGCGGCGGTCGTTCGCCTAGCCTGGTCCCTTGGCGGTCCTGTGTGTGGTTCAGCGGCGAAACTTCTGGTTCACCCTTTTCTGAATACACCGATATCTGTATAATCCGGGGTGTGAACACAGCAACAGTGATTGCTCATGACGCTCTAGCCCGCTTTGGGTATGCGTTGTCGGATACGACGCGTACGCAGATCATGCTCAGCTTGCGGGAAAAGCCCTGTTATCCAGCGGAGTTGGCCGATGCGATCGGAGTGTCTCGGCAGACGCTGTCCAACCACCTGGCGTGTCTGCGGGGGTGCGGTCTGGTGGTCTCTACCCCAGAAGGGCGCCGCAGCCGGTATGAACTTGCCGATCCAAGAATCGGGAAGGCTCTCGACGACCTGCTCGGGGTCGTGTTGGCCGTGGACCCGTCATGTTGCCCTGACGCGCCGACGCAGGGGTGCTGCTGATGTCTGCTGATCTGGGATTGCCGTCCACTGAGGCCATACGCCCTTCACCTGGGCGGCGGCAGGTGCTTGCACGTCGTATCCGCTATTTCGTTGCGGCAACGATCATCTACAACGTCATCGAGGCTGTGATCGCCCTCAGCGAGGGCGCCAGAGTGTCATCGACCGCGCTCGTGGGGTTCGGTCTTGATTCGGTCATCGAGGTGTCGTCGGCGGCGGCGGTGGCATGGCAGTTCGCCGGCCGCGACCCCGAGGCCCGCGAAAAGGTCGCGTTGCGGATCATCTCGTTCTCATTCTTCGCCCTGGCCACTTACGTGACCATTGATGCGGTGCGCGGCCTATTCGGCGCGGGCGAGGCCAGGCACACAACAGTGGGAATCGCTTTGGCTGCTGTGAGTTTGGCGATCATGCCCATACTCTCGCTGGCCCAGCGCGCGGCCGGCCGCGAGTTGGGATCGCTGTCCGCGGTGGCCGACTCGAAACAAACTCTGCTGTGCACGTACCTGTCGGCGGTCCTGCTGGTCGGTCTCATTCTCAACAGCACGCTGGGGTGGTCCTGGGCCGACCCGATCGCGGCGCTGGTCATTGCCGCTATCGCTGTCCGTGAAGGCATCAACGCATGGCGAGGCGATACGTGCTGCCCTCGACCGACCGGCCTCGTCGAGGTGTCCGAGGAGTGCGAGTGCTGCACTCCGGAGCCGACGAAAGAGTGAGTGCGATGGCCGCGAACCGCACGGCCGCTCAGGTGCTGTACGCCGCCGAGATGCGGGCCGCTCGGTCGGCTGTGACCGCGGCAGAGCAATGGGGCCATCTGGAACGAGCACACATTGTGTCCCAGTGTCCCAGCCTTATCCGTGGCTGCACACCCGCAATCACGTCGCCATGCTGAGAGTGGCTCTACGCCAACGCGATCGGCGAGAGGCATTCGGGTAGTTGGTACGTATGGTTGTCGCCGCACCGGGGTCGCTGAGCGGGCGTTGCCCGGAAGGCAACACCGGACGAACCGCAGTAGGCCTGACCACCGTCATGCCGGTACCGGATGATCTCGTTGACGGCATGTCCACTGCCGAGCGGTAGCCGGGCGTGCGGCCGCCGCGCGGGCGCGCGGTTTGGGTTAGCGATGTCGGGCTGCACGCGGAGTGCACCAGGCCAGGTCCGTAGAACTAACTACTATCATTTATAGTAGTTTGGCGGGATGGTTTCCTCGGCGGCACGTGTGTGCAAAATGATTGTTGGCCTCGCGTTCGTGGCACTGGGTCTGAGTCTGGGTGCCGGGCCGGCGGCGGCACATAGTTCACTGGTCTCGTCGAATCCGGCCGCCGACAGTGTCCTTGAGCAGCCGCCCACCTCGATCGAGTTGGTTTTTAATCAGGACATTTCCGAGAGTTTCGCGACCATCGCGGTGCGCGACGGCACCGACGCTCAGGTCGAGGTCTCAGCACCCTCTGTGGCAGGGCCCGTCGTAACTGCCCGTCTGCCCGCCGGTCTCGCTGCAGGTGGTTTCACCGTGGGATACCGCGTGGTTTCTGCGGACGGGCACCCCATCACCGGAGAGTTCACCTTTACCGTCGCCGCAGGTGTGACCGCCACCAGTGCAGAGGGGGTAGCGCCGGCGATCCCGGGCAGCGCCTCGGCTACCGACAGGCCCGCCCAGGACGCCCATCGGGGCGATGACCCTGATGGCTCGTTGGAGTCGAATTGGATCGTGGTGGTGGTAATCATCGCTGTCGTGCTGGGGTTGGCCACGATTGGTGGTCTGTTGCTCTTTAGTTCACGCCGCCACTCTGATGAGGATCCGACAGACCGGCCAGGAACCGACGACGGTAATTGATGTACGGAGTGTTCGGCCTATCCGGTGGGTGACCAAGCGGGCAGGGGCGTTTGAAACGTTCGCCATTTGGCAGCAAAAACTATGACGTCTAGTAGTTTTAGGCGATGACGGCTATCGCACCCCGGGTGAGAATGGCCGTGGTGCGGGCAGGCGCGGCCTTGTTGTGGGTGGTCGGTGCGGCCGGCTGGCTGGTGGTGGGTGCGGGCCCTGCGGCGGCGCACACCTTCCTGGTGTCATCAATGCCCGCCTCGGGCTCAGAGCTGCCGGAAGCGCCCCGGGTGATCGAATTGGACTTTAGTCATCAGGTGTCCGACACCGTGGTCTCGGTGAGTTTGGCCAGTGGCCAGGGCGCACTGCGACTGGCCCCGGCGGTGGTGTCTGGGCCATCGGTGAGGGCGTCGGTGGTGGGTGCGGCCCCACCGGGGTGGTACGTGATCAGCTACAGCGTGACCTCCGCCGACGGTCATCGGCTGGTCGGGGAAATCAACTTCGTGGTGCGCGCAAGCACAGGCGAGACAAGCGGGCCCGACGGAGCCCTAGATCTTCCTGACGGTGTCGTGACCGTGCCGACTTCTGATGCTCGGCCGGCGGCCGAGCAATCGTATGGCCGCGCACTGGGGGATGACGGGATGCTGCTGGTCCTCGGCGGCGGTGTCATGGTGGGTTTGGTCATGATTGGTGCGATCTTCGTTGGCTCGGGCCGGCGCTGAGACCATGCGCAGCTTCGCATCTCGGGGTTGCCGGATCAGATGCCGCTAGGCGATGAGTGCGCAGTAGGCGGCCGAGGCAGCGGCCATAGAGATGGTGGCCGCTAGGGCCGCGCCTGCTATCGGCAGCACTGCCGCCGCTGCGTAGGTCAGAGGCCGCGGGCTCGGGGAGGTCTCTGCGGCGAGGACGTGCAGGCGCCGGTCGTTGGTTGTCTGGATGTCGTGTGCGGCGGCGTGATAACCCACGCCGTGCATGGTCGGGTTGGTGGCCTGCTGTTGGAGGACCCGGCACAACGCCGAGCGGACTGCCGCGCGGCTGGTGGTGCGGGCCGCTGCGCGGTCGGCGTCGAGTTCGACGAGCATCGCCAGTGCGCCAGGTGCGCGGGCCAGCAGCGGGACGATCGGCAGCGTTCGCGCCAGCAGGGCGCTCAGCGCCACGATGCGGTGGTGGCGCCCGTGCAGATGAGCTCGCTCATGTTCGAGGACTGCTGCTGCCTCGGTGGGAGTGAGGCACGTGTAGAGGCCTTCGGTGGCGACCACCAGGCCGGGGCTGCCGGCGACGCTATAGGCAAACGGCAACGGATGATCGAGCCATAGCTCTCGGTAGCGGCTGCCCGGATCCTGCCTAGTTCGTGCGAGAACGGTCAGGACATCGTCGTGGTAGCCGCGAATCTTGGTCCGCGAGCGGCGCTGCCGGCGTCCTACTGCGGTGAAACGACCCAAGAAGAAGACCGCTACAACAGCGACCCCGCCGACCGCGATCTCCGACACCCAGGGCGCCATGGTGTGCTGCGCCGAACTCAGACACCGAATCCATATGTCGGTCAGACTTTCGGCCGGAGCGTGATCGGGCCAGGCCACCACCACGCCCGCCGATAACGCAAGGAAAAAGAAGGTCGCGATGCTCGCTAGCCACCCGACCATCATCAGGCGCGGGGGAACTGCGAGTGGCTGCATGGCCAGCACCCGGGGCATGACGACCCCGATCAGGACCGCAGCCAGGGCCAACGTGGCCGCGAGCGTCACCTGCGGGCCTTGCGGGGAAGGTTTCTGCGGAGTGCATCGGTTTCCTCCGGAGTGGCAGTGCGCGCAAAATGCATCAGGACTGCGGTGGGGTCGTCGCTGGAGTCGAGGATGTCGCGCAGCGCCTGGGAGGTGACCTGCTCTCGGGTGTTCGTGGCGGTGTAATGGTAGGCGCGGCTCACTTTGGTTCTGGTCAGAAAGCCCTTGCTGTGCAGATTGGTCACCACGGTCAAAATAGTGGTGTACGCCAACTGCCGGTCAGCCATCGCCGCGAGGATGTCGTGGACCGACAACTGTTCGGGAGCGGCGTCCCACACGAGCTCCATGACGTCGGCTTCGAGCGTGCCCAGCTGCTTCATCGTTCTATTGTCTCTACTGGCTGGGTGATCGTCCACCGGCGCCTCATCCGAGGTCGACCCCTCGATTGCGAAGCCACTGCGCGGGGTCGAGTTTGAGGCCGTCGCTTTGCCAGACCTCGTAATGTAGATGGGGGCCGGTGGAGTAGCCGCGGTTACCGACGGTGGCGATCTGCTCACCGGCCTGCACCCGCTGACCCGCACTGACCAGGGTCTCGTTGATATGTCCGTACACCCCGATCGTGCCGTCGTCCTGCAGCACCCGGATCCACAGCCCGAACCCGTCCGCAGGGCCAGACTCGATGATCTCCCCGTCACTGGTCGAAACCACCGGAGTACCAATGACGTTGGCGATATCGAGACCGTAGTGCGTTGTACCCCAACGGGAGCCGTAGCTGGAGGTGACGGTGCCGTACGTCGGTGCTGCCGAGGCCAACCGGGGCGGCGGGGTGGGTTCAGGCGGGGCGGGGCGGCCTCGTTGGGCCACGAGGTCCTCGATGGCAGTGGTCAACGCATCGAGCGGCGCGGGCGGCGCCGCCGGGGCCACCTCGACGGCGGAGCTCTGCTGGGTACTGACCGGTCGCACGGCGCCGGGCTGCGAACTCGCGGTCGGTCCGGCCGCGGTCACGGTGCGTGCGACGGGTTCGGCCACCGGTTCAGGCTCATGGGTGAGCGCGGTGGCTGCGGTACCGCCCGCTGCGAGCAAGACCACCGCAGCCACCAGCGATCCGCTGATACCGGCCGACCGCGTGACTGCGCTGCTGCCGCGCTCGTGCCGCTGGTCGAGTTGCTCGCAGTAGCTCGACACCCCATCTGGGCTGCGGTCGGTCTGGGCGCACACCGCCCGCTCCCACGGCGCGGTCGCCACCGACTGCACGCTGCAACCGCCGCGCGATGGGGCCGGCGGCTGGGGACGGTGCCTGACAGGGGTGGCGCCCGTACCCGGTGCGGGTGTGCGGGTGTGCGGCCGGCGAGCCTGGGCAGGGTGCGGCTCGCTCGGTCGCCGCGAGGACTGCGGCGGCGCGGAGACCAGCGGGCGGGGCTCGAGTACCGCGGGCCGGTGGCGGCCCGGACGTGGCCGGGCCGGTAATGACTGGCCGCCGGCGAGGTGCGGGAGAGGTGGTGCGGTGCCGAGCGGTCCGCGCAGCGACGTGTCGCGGGCGTTATGTGGGGCGGGGTCGGGTCTGCGGTGCCGTGCCAAGTGAAGGTCCTTCAGTTCAAGTCGGGCCATGCAACAAAGTGATATCGGGCAGGACTCGAACAGGTTACTACTATGTTGGTTAGTTTTTCACTTCTCGGGGCAGGCCAAGGTTGGGCTGTGTCGCAGCGGGGAGACGGACCAGGCAGGGGTGCGGTCATTTGGGATGGGCACCGGGGGTGGGCGGGGAGCGCCGCCCCTGGCGGGAAGAGTTGGGTCCCTCGCCGGGGTTCGACGCGGCGGGCGCCATGCGCTTGTCCGTAAACTACTAGGAGTCTTAGTTGTAGTGCGTGGTTGAGGAGCGTAACCAGTGCCAGAGCGCCATCGTATGGCTGATGTCCAGATCAATCGGCGGGGATTGTTGGCACTAGGTGGAGGTGCGGCAGCTGCCGCTTTCCTGGCGGCCTGCTCAACAAACAACTCGCCCCTGTCCACCTCGTCGGCGAGCTCGTCGCCCGCTGTCGCGGGGGTACCGGGGGGAGCGGTCACCTTCACTCCGGCCCCGGGCACCCAAGGGTTTGATCCGCTGGGCGCGGTTTTGGTCACCGTTGCCGGGGGGACGTTGTCGGAGGTGGTCATGACCAACGATCAAGGCCGGGTCATTCCCGGCATCATGACCCCTGACGCGGTGACGTGGAAACCCGAGACCCCGCTGGGCTATGACAGGACCTACCAACTGGCGGTGACCAGTCGTGACGACACCGGCCGCAGCAACGAGGTCATCAGTTCGTTCGGCACCGTCAAGCCCGACAACCTCACCACCGCGTCGTTGGTGTCCACCGGCGGGGGAACGCTCGCCGAGGGCGCGACCTACGGCGTGGGAGTGGTCGCGGTCATCAAGTTCGACGAACCCATCCCGGACCGGGCCGCCGCGCAGCGGTGTCTGTCGGTGCAGACCGAGCCGCCGGTGCAGGGGCAGTGGAGCTGGGTCGATGACCAGAATGTGCACTACCGGCCCCAGGAGTACTACCCGCCGGGCACCGCGGTGGCTGTGCGCGCCGACATCTACGGGGTCGACCTGGGCAATGGGCTTTATGGGCAAGAAGACCTTGCCCGATCGTTTGTCATCGGCGACTCGCATGTCTCCATTGCCGACGACACCACCAAACAGGTGACCGTGTTCAACAATGGGGAGATGGTCCGTACGATGCCGACGTCCATGGGACGCGGGGGCACCGAAACCGTCAACGGGCGGACCATCCACTTCTGGACTCAGCGGGGCATCTACACCGTGCTCGACAAGGCCAACCCCGTCATCATGGACTCCTCCACCTACGGACTACCGGTCAATTCGCGTCTGGGCTACCGCCAGAGCATCAACTACGCGACCCGGATCAGCAACGACGGCATCTACTTGCACGAACTCACCGACACCATCGCCCAACAAGGAAACACCAACATGTCCGCCGGGTGCCTGAACCTCAATCCGGACAACGCCCGCTGGTTCTACGACTTCTCTGTGCCCGGAGACATCGTGGAAGTCCGCAACACCGGTGGTGAGCCCCTTGCCCAATGGCAGAACGGTGACTGGAGCGTCCCCTGGGATGTCTGGCTAGAAGGTAGCGCGCTCTGAAGTGCTTTAGTGAGACTCGCCCGGTGCCCCGGGAAGCACTACGTCACGAGAAAATAAAAAGTGGTAGGCAATTACTGCGCCAACCACGGCAGCGCCGTAGTCATCTGCCGCCACAACTCAGGTGCGAGGCTGCGGACAAAGGTGGCGCTGAGGTGATGAACATCGTGGTAGACCACGATATTGCCGATGACTGCCGGACACAGGTCCTCGTCGCAGAACCCTTCCGACAGGTCCAACGGGGCAATGGTGGAGTCTGTGCCCATGATATCGAGGGTGGGGTTGGTGGGAGAGAGCGCTGACTGTCGAGGCGTTCCGCAGGTTTCGGCGTTGCCGCCGTCGGCCAAGCACGACGGGGTGTCGATAAGGCCGGCCGCGTTATGGGGCCACACCGTATCGCGCATACCCAGCACCGGTATTCCAGCTGAGGCGAACTGAGCGAAAATGGGCAGATAGGTGGGAGGAACCCAGTCGCCGGGCGCGTCATCTCGGGGACGGGTTGTGTTGGTGAACACCGCATCGGGACGGTCGGCGAGGATCTGATTCATCGCTTCCCGCACCCAGTCAGCGCAGCCAGGGTAGGGGACTCCGCGCTGGGTGGGCATCGGATCGGTGGACAGCGGGCAACCCATCTTGAGATAGGTCTTGACCTTGAAATTGTTCTGCTTTCCGAGTGCATCGAGCGCGGTGATCCAGAACTCGGCGTGCGAACCGCCGGCCAGGGCGATGGTGTGGGTGGCCGTGCGATCACCGTACGTGCCGACGCGGACGGTGGAATCGTCGAAGCCGCTGATATACCCCTCAAACGATGTGACGGGCAGGTCTTTGACCACCTCGAGCGGTGAGGGTACCGGGTCCACCGTGGCCACAGGTGCACCCGTCAGCAGCGCGCGAGCGCCGGGATAGATGCGCGGATCCAGGTTGGTGGTATCGACCCGGATGGCGGCGACGTGGCGTTCCCAGACCTTGATCCCGACGCCGCTGAGCAGGACGCCAACCACGAGCAGGCCGACGGTGACCCGCGTCTGGGCAGCGGCCGTGTGGCCAGACCGCTCCTGCGGCCCGGTCTCGGGGCGGGCGAGGGCAGATCGAGGTGCCGACGGCCTCGCCCGCAGGGGTACTTCGACGACGCGGCAGGTCAACCATGCCAACGCAATGGATGTGCCCAACACGATGAGCCCGTCGACGACGCTGACCGCGTTGATCTTTCGCCAAGACAAGTAGAAGATCAGGACTGGCCAGTGCCAGAGGTACAACGCGTAAGCTATCGCGCCCAACCAGACGGGAACGCCGGTGGCGAGGAGCCGATTGACCAGCGGTGGTGTGGTCGAGACCGATGCCGGCGGGCTCCCCGCGACGATCAGCGCCACCGTGGCCGCCACCGGTACCAAGGCCCACGGACCCGGATAACTGGTCAAGCCGTCAATCCACCAACCGCTGGTGAGGATCAGCCCCAGACCCGTGATCGCCAGCAGGCTACGGACCCAGAAGCTTGCGATGGTCGGCGCCACCACCGCCAGCAGGCCTCCGGTCAACGGTTCCCAAACGCGTGCAATGGTGTCGTAGTAGTTGAAGGACTGGTTGACCGACATCCGCATCGTTGCCCAGTAGAACGACATCGCCGCCACCGCCAGGATGGCGGCGGCAGCGACCACCTGCACCACTACGGGGCGCGCCAGTACCGGCGTGAGGATGCGGCCCCCGCACTTGAGCAGCACCCCGATACCCAGCGCTGCGAATAGGGTGATCACGAAGAATTGACCCTGTACCGCCATCGACCAGACATGTTGCAGCGGACTGTTCACCGAACTGGCAGCGGTGTAATCGCGAGAATTGAACGCCAAGTACCAATTTTGGTAGTACAGCGTACTTGCCACCACTTCGCGTCCGGTCGACAGCCACCGGGTCTGGGGAAGCAGCAGTATTGTGGCGCCGACGACAGCGATCAGTACGAGTGCCAATGTCGGCAGGAGGCGCCGCCCCAGCCGCACCAATCGGGGGAGGGGGGGACACCGCAGGCCACCACCTCACCACCGGCGACTGGGCCGCGGTGACCTCTCGCAGCAGTGAGCCGACAAAAAAGTAGCCGGACAGAACCAGAAAAACATCAACGCCGCCCGAAACCCGCCCGAACCAGATGTGAAAACACGCGACCAGCATGATCGCGACCCCGCGCAGACCATCGAGATCGAGACGATGCGCGACCTTCTGTGCTGCCGATCCCGGCGGCTGCCTGTCGCGTACTGCGACCCCGATGACCGGTCGTGCCACGGGATGTCCTCGCTCTCTGGCCCGCGCCGCCGTACAACTGCACGGACGAAGCCTCACTACAGTGATAGCAACTACTATCGTGCATAGTAGTTGCATCTGGTAGATGTCCGGTCATGCCACACACCCACGATGGGGGTGTCGACAATGAACCAACAGGAGTGTGGAGACACAGCGTGATGGCTGCATCGGTGGGGGAGCAGTTCTCCTCAATGGTCTCTGGTGGGCCAGTGCTGCTGGCAATAGGCGCGTGTGCGGTGGCGGGACTGGTGTCCTTCGCCTCGCCGTGTGTGATCCCACTGGTACCGGGCTACCTGTCCTACCTGGCCGGTCTCACCGGGGCCGCGGCCATATCGCAGCCCACACCGTCCTCGGCCGCCGGTGTCTCGGTTCACAGCCAGCGCCGGGCGCAGTGGCGCGTGGGCGGTGCCGCACTGCTGTTCGTTCTGGGTTTCACAGTGGTGTTCGTGCTGGCGACGGCGACTGTCTTCGGGGTGACCTCAGCACTGACGATCAACCGGGAACTCTTGCAGCGCATCGGTGGGGTGGTGACCATCGTGATGGGCCTAGTGTTTTTGGGCGCCTTCCCCGCGATGCAACGCGAGGTCAGATTTCACCCACGCAAAGTCTCGGGTCTGGTGGGTGCGCCGCTGTTGGGCGCGGTCTTCGCGCTGGGATGGACACCGTGTCTGGGTCCGACACTGGCGTCCATCATCGCCACGGCCAGCGGCACCGCAGATACCACCGCCGCCCGTGGCGTGGTGCTCATCGTGGCGTACTGCCTGGGCCTAGGGCTCCCCTTTGTGGTGTTGGGCTTCGGTTCAGTGTGGGCGGTGCGAGCGGTCGGACTGTTGCGCCGCAACTCGCGCCGCATCCAGCTTGTGGGTGGAGTCCTGATGATCATCGTGGGAATTGCGCTGATCACCGGTATCTGGGACTACTTCGTTGTATGGGTACGGGACATGTTCGTCACCAACATGACCTTGCCCATCTGAGGCAGTTCCTGTCCGCCAGGGGAAGCGGGAGAGTGCCTGGATGCGGACGACGCCGCAATCACACCAACGTTGACCAATACCACCAGAACCGCTCGGTAATTAGAGCGATCACCGCTAGCACCCACAGCACGGGTCCTAGAGAATGAACCGCCAGGATGGTATCGAGTGCACGACGCAGCAGGCCAGGAGGGCAGTAACTGTCGGCGGTGCGCAGACTCACGTACCAAAAGGCCACCACAACAACCACCCACACAGCCATGCAGTATGGGCACAGCGCCTCGATGCGGTACAGGCTCTGCACGATCAGCCAATGCACGAAGACCAAAGCTGCGGTCATGCCCACCTGCAGACCGATCATCACCCATCGGGCTGGGCGGCGTCCCACCAAAGCTGCGACAGTGGTCAGAGCGGCGAAGCCAGCGATACCGAGCAGTGAGTTGGGAAACCCGAACACAGAGGCTTGCGGGGTGTCCATCACCGAGCCGCAGTTGACGATCGGGTTAATGCTGCAGGTTGGTGTATAGCCGGGATTGGTTGCCAGTTCGAACTTTTCGACCGTCAGGGTGAATGCCGAGACCAAACCTACGGCCCCGCACACACCAAGGACCCAGGAAAGCAACTGCGGGAACAGTACTGACTGCTGAGGTGTCAGTGGGGCTGTTGAGCTCGTCACTTCGCCATCGCGGAGGTGAGCGCTGAGCTCAGCTCCTCGTAGCTGCCGGGTTCGACGGCGGTGTGATTGATATAGAGCGTGGGTGTGGCGCTCACCCCGCGAGCTTTACCGTCGGCGATATCGCGGTCGATGAGTTCTCGGGTGGCTTTGGAGTTGTAGTCCACCGCGTATTGCTCCATGTTCAGGCCGAGTTCTTGTGCGTAGCTGGAGAACAGCTCATCGAGTGGCTCCTGCTGCTCGCCCCACTGCTGCTGGGTTTCGAACAGCTTCTTGTACATTGCCTCGAACCGACCTTGTTGCGCTGCCGCCGCAGCTGCCCGCGCTGCGCGGTCGCCGTTGAAATGACCCGGCAGCGGGAAGTAGCGGACCACAAACGTGACCTGGTCGCCGTAGGTCTGGCGCAGTCGCTCGACGGTGGGATACATCGCCCCGCACGCTTCGCATTCGAAATCCAAGAACTCCACGAACGTCGCCTTGGAGTCGCTGGGTGCCGACAGCCGTTGCGAATCGGCCCGGACGGGCGCTGCAGACTGTTCTGCCTTACCGGTACCGCCGGCTCGTGAGACCACGAACACCACGGTCAGCGTAAGACAGAACACGAACACCACTGCGAGTGAGACCTTAAGATTGCGGCTCACGGACGTGCCTGCTCGGCTGGCATTTGAGGGGTCTGAACTGGCACTTCGCTCACTCCTGTCGCCGTACTACTAAGATGCCTAGTAGTTTACGTGTGTTTTGTCCCTGCCCGGTACCGCTGGGGTGCCGGGCGAGGGGACAACAGAGTCGGGTGAGGACGGTGCTGTGGTGCTCGAGGTTCCTGACGCTCCGCCGACCATCATGGGCATGATGCGGTGGGATCTGCCCCCGATCCCGCTGCTCGCCACCCTCGGCCTCGTCCTCGCCGCCATCTACTGTCTCGGGTTGGCGCGGCTTCGTCATCTCGGCCGACCGTGGCCGTGGTACCGGTCGCTGAGCTTTCTCTCTGGCTGCCTGATCTTGTCGGCCGTGACCGGATTGGCCATCGAGGGATACGGCGTGGGGTTGTTCAGCGCTTTCATGTTTCAGCACATGACCCTTTCGACGCTGGTACCGCCGCTGCTGGTGATGGGTTCCCCGGGGCTGCTGCTGTTCGCGGCCGTTCCCGACGAGGGCAGAGGCCGCCGGATGCGCCGGGCGACGCTGCGGATGGCGCGCTCGCGGGTCAGCAGAATCGCGCTGCACCCAGGGTTTGCGATCCCGGTGTTCTTGTTCAGCTTCTACGGGCTGTACTTCTCATCGATCTTCGACACACTCAACGACAGTTGGCTGGGACACACCGGGATGGAAGTGTTTTTCCTGGTCAGCGGATTGCTGTTCATCATCCCGATTCTCTCGATTGGGCCCCTACCGATGCGCCAGTCCAATTTGGGCCGGCTCCTCGACATTTTCCTCGAGATGCCGCTGCACGTGTTCTTCGGAGTCGTGTTCATGATGGCTCCGACCGTGCTGGTCGCCAGCTTCGCGGACCCGCCGCCGCAGTGGGGGATCAACCCCGTCGATGATCAAGCGGTCGCCGGCGCTCTGGCCTGGTCCTACGGGGAACCGGTGGCGCTGCTGATCGTGTTGATCTTCGCCTCTCGATGGCGACGCGACGAAGAGAAATCGGTGACCTCACCCAACGACTACGACGAGGTGAAAGACGCCGAGGATCTCGAGGCCTACAACAACTTTCTCCGCACTCTCGGTTCTCGCCGATGATGAGCTGGCGGCGGGAAGAGAACAGGCCGGGCAGGTTCATTGCTGTAGCAGTGGCGATACTTGCCTGGGTGATGACGGCCTGTGGCACCGGTGATGATGCAGTGCAACAGGGTGATTCGTTCGAGTTCGTCTCACCTGGCGGCCAAACCGTCATTTTCTATGATCCACCGGACTCGCGCGGTCAGGTCGGTGAACTCATGGGCCCAGATCTGCTCGACGACAACAGCACGATCAGGCTGTCCGACTTCGCCGGCCAAGTGGTGGTCATCAATGTGTGGGGGTCCTGGTGCGGGCCATGCCGCGGAGAGGCCCCAGCCTTGGAACAAGTGTATGAGCAGACCAAAGACTTGGGGGTAGCGTTCTTGGGCATCGACTTCCGCGACCGTAAGGAGTCCGGACGGGATTTTGTCGCCGACCGCGCCGTGACCTACCCGTCGATCTACGACTACGACGGGCGCACGCTGGCCACCCTGACCACACCAACCTCAGTGGTACCCACCACGGTGGTCCTCGACCGGCGCCACCGCGCCGCGGCTGTCTACCTGCGCGCGATCACCGCCGACGAGCTGCGCCAGAGGGTCGAGCGCATCGCCGCCGAACCCTAACGGTCCGCCGGGCACGAGATGACGACGTCACGTGGACACCCCCAGTGCGCACCCCGACTTTCCGTTCAACCGATAGGGCCACCATGACCATTGACAACAGCGACACCGACAAAGACTGGAGCAACCCGCGGGCGGTCCGCGCGGGAGCGATCTACCTGGGAGTATTTGTCCTGGTAGGTATCGGATTTCTGGTGGCCTACCGGCAAACCGACTCCCGATTTTGGGGGTTCTGCGCACCGGCCGTCTTCATGCTCGGTGGGCTCGGCGCGTTCGTCCACACCTATCGCGCGTGGCAGCGCGGCGGCCTGTGGCCTCTATGGCAAGGCGTCGGCTGGGCGCTCTTTATCCTGATGCTGGCCACCCTGGGCCTGCCGGTCCGCGATCTGTGACACCAGTGCAACTATCGTCAGGACGAGTCTTTGCCTTATGAGTGAATCCGTCACGCGTCGACTGATCCGCGACGTGCTGATTCTCAACGGCGCCCGGATGGCCACGGTCGTTGTGACAGTCATCGCGCTCTACTTCGGTGCCCGGGCTCTGACACTCGATCTACCGATCCTCCTGGCCATGGCGGGCGGACTCGTTGTCGCCCTGGCGGCGTCGGCAACCTTCCTACGACCGCTGCGGGCGCGAGTGAACGAGGGCATCGCCGCCGTGGACGCCCACCGCAACGAGCGCCGCGGTTCAGCGCCCCGATAGCGAGCCGACATCGGCAGGGCAGGTCACCAGGTAAGTTCGTGACAACCCGAGCCCGATACCGGCTCGACCTGCACGGTCGCGTGCTCGAGGTGGTGCTTGCCGGCGAGCATCTGTTGCGCCGCGAGCAGGACCGCGGAGTGGTCGGCGGCCGGCTTCGCCACGATGTGGGCCGAGGCCACCTCCATCCCCGAGGTCAAGGTCCACACGTGCAGATCATGCACCTGCACAACGCCGTCCAGGTGGACCAGGTCCGCGCGCACTTGATCGACGTCGACACCCGACGGCGCGTGCTGGAACAGGATCCGCAACGCTCCACGCGCCAGGGTGTAGGCGCGCGGCAACACGAACAAGCCTATACCGACACCGATCAGGGGGTCGGCATACCGCCACCCGAATAGGAGCGTCACCAGACCGCTGAGCAGCACACCGACCGAACCGATCATGTCGGCCATCACCTCGAGGTACGCGCCTCGAATATTGATGCTCTCTTTCGCTCCGGACTGCAACAACAGAAAAGCGATGATGTTCATCGCCAGGCCGACCAAGGCCACCAGCACCACAGGAAGGCCAGGCACCTCGGGGGGATCAGACAAGCGCTGGGCCGCCTCATAGAGAATCCAGCCGGCGGCCACGAACAGTAGCGCTGCATTGAATAGTGCGGCAAAGACTTCGGCGCGATAGAGACCGAAGGTCTGATCGGTCCGTGAGGTGCCGCGCTTGGCCAACAACACTGCGGCCAAGGCCATGAACACGCCGAGCACATCGGTGAAGACGTGGGCCGAATCGGACAGCAGCGCCAACGATGACGTCGCGAACCCGACGATGATCTGGGTTACCAGCGTGATCAGCCCCAGGCCCAACGCCATCGCCAGACGCCGGACATGTCGACCCGACGCGCTGGCGGCCTCGCCAGGGGCCAGTGCGGCGTGAGTGTGATTGTGGCCGTGCCCCATGGTCATCTCTCCTCAACTTGTACACATAGTGATATGCGCATGTATGCAAGTATGAACGAAGCCGCACCCATGGACAAGCTACTATTTCAGATAGTAGCTGCGTGGTTGACTCCCGGCCTGCGGCCGTCCCCTTGGTCGGACTAGTGGATCTAACTACTATGATGGATAGTAGTTAGATGTAGGGTTCGGTTGCCGGATGAGTTGGGTGGATATATGAGTCTGTTGGATAAACCGGCGAAAGTGGAACCGGTCCGGCCCTTTCCGGCCCGGACAGGGCCCAAGGGGTCGTTCATCTACAAGATGATCACCACGACCGATCACAAAACCCTGGGCGTCATGTACCTGGTGGTGTGTTTCGCGTTCTTCCTCATCGGTGGCCTGATGGCCTTGCTGATCCGCAGCGAACTCGCCGCACCGGGGCTTCAGTTCCTGTCCACCGAGCAGTACAACCAGATGTTCACCATGCACGGCACCGTGATGCTGCTGATGTACGCCACACCGATTGTCATCGGCTTCGCCAACGTCGTTCTCCCGCTGCAGATCGGGGCCCCTGATGTGGCGTTTCCCCGTCTTAACGCGTTGAGCTTCTGGCTGTTCGTGTTCGGCTCGAGCGTCGCGCTCGCCGGCTTCATAACCCCCGGCGGCGCCGCCGACTTCGGCTGGACCGCCTACACCCCGCTCACCGATGCGATTCATTCGCCGGGGGCTGGTGCAGATATGTGGATCTTGGGCCTGGCCGTCTCGGGTTTGGGGACCATCTTGGGTGCGGTCAACATGATCACCACCGTGGTCTGCCTGCGTGCACCAGGTATGACGATGTTCCGGATGCCGATCTTCACCTGGAACATCCTGGTGACCAGCGTGCTGATCCTGCTCGCATTCCCGCTGCTGACCGCCGCGCTGATGGCGCTGGAGTTCGACCGCCAGTTCGGCGGCAACATCTTTGACCCGGCCAATGGCGGCGCTATCTTGTGGCAGCACCTGTTCTGGTTCTTCGGGCACCCCGAGGTCTACATCATCGCACTGCCGTTCTTCGGCATCGTCTCGGAAATCTTCCCGGTCTTCGCCCGCAAACCCATCTTCGGCTACACCGGATTGATCTACGCCACCCTTGCCATCGCCGCTCTGTCGGTAGCGGTGTGGGCCCACCACATGTACGCCACGGGGGCGGTACTGCTGCCGTTCTTCTCGTTCATGACCTTTTTGATCGCGGTCCCGACCGGGGTGAAGTTCTTCAACTGGATCGGCACGATGTGGAAGGGCCATCTGACCTTCGAGACACCGATGTTGTTCTCGATCGGCTTCATCGTTACGTTCCTTTTCGGCGGTCTGACCGGTGTCCTGCTGGCCAGCCCGCCCCTGGACTTCCAGCTCTCGGACAGCTACTTCGTGGTGGCGCACTTCCACTACGTGCTCTTCGGGACCATCGTCTTCGCCACCTACGCCGGTATCTACTTCTGGTTCCCCAAAATCACCGGCCGGATGCTCGACGAGAAACTCGGCAAGATCCACTTCTGGCTCACCTTCGTCGGATTCCACGCCACCTTCCTGGTGCAGCACTGGCTGGGCAACGAGGGCATGCCGCGGCGCTACGCCGACTACTTGGCCTCCGATGGGTTCACGACGTTGAACATGATCTCGACGGGTGGCTCCTTCATCCTGGGCGCCTCCACGCTGCCGTTCTTGTGGAACGTCTTCCGCAGCTACCGCTACGGCGAAGTCGTGACCGTCGATGACCCGTGGGGCTTTGGTAACTCGCTGGAATGGGCGACCAGTTGCCCACCGCCGCGACACAATTTCACCGAACTTCCCAAGATCCGGTCCGAGCGCCCGGCGTTCGAGCTGCATTACCCGCACATGGTCAATCGGATGCGGGAGGAAGCCCATGTTGGGAAGGGTCACAACAGCAAGAAGACAGAAGAGGCCCGCCGCGAACCGCTCACGGTGGGTACGCACGAGTCCTCCACCGACCCGAACCCGTAAGCAACAGATGCCTCAGCGCACCGTGCTTCGCCGCGGGTTTCTTGTCGGCGTCGGCGGAGCTACCGTGATTGCCCTTGCTCTTGAGCCGGTGTTTCGGCAGATGTTGCAGGACCGCCAGTATGACCTGGGGATGCTGCAGCTCGTTCTCGCCTACAACACCGGCGTTGGGTTCAGTGTTGCTGCGGGACAACCCGTCTGGATCCTGGTCATTGTTACCGCGGCGTTGTCGCTGACCCTGGTGATCTACGGGTGGCGCAGCGCCGGCAGGGTCCCGACCATCATGACCGCAGGTCTGGCGTTGATGGCCGGCGGCGCCTGCGCCAATGTCATCGACCGAGCGCTCGATGGCCGCGTCACCGACTACTTCCATACCGGATGGTGGCCGACGTTCAATGTCGCCGACGTGTTCTTGTCGGTGGGTGTGGTGGTGATGATCATCGGGGCGGTGTGGCAGGAGCGCCGGCCCGCCGCCTCGCCCCTCTCCCGATCCGATGTCCACTGATGAAGACCTTGCCCGCCCCTGGAAGGGGGCGCCTTGCGATCTCGGCGTCCACGCGGTGGACCATCGCAGCACTGATCGTGGTGATCGCGCTCATTGCAGCGATTTGGCCGCGCGAGTCTGCGGACCCGGGTACCGCCCCGGCCCCGGCCACCACCGGTTCCGCGGCGGCGTTTCCCGGCGAGCAGGCCACGGTCCCTGCCGACGAACTCGCTGCTGCGCGGCAGCAAGCCGCCCTGCAGCCGTGTCCGGCGGGCACCGCGGCGCCCGGCCCGGATTCGGAGTTGGCGGGTGTGCGGGTGCCGTGTCTGGCCGGCGGCGGCGATGTTGATCTCGGGACCGCGACTGCCGGTGCGATGTGGGTGATCAACTTCTGGGCCTACTGGTGCGCGCCGTGCCGCAAGGAACTGCCGATCTTCGCTGACTTCGAACGCCGCGCAGGTGATCGTGTCAAGATCCTTACCGTGCAGGGCAGCGAGGGTGCACAGAATCCTTTCCTGTCGCTGAACCTGCTCATCGAGATCGGTGTCGATCTACCGACCGTGATCGACCCCGATGCCGCGATGGCCGCAGCGCTGGGTGTCCCGCGCGTCTATCCGTCCACGGTCCTGCTGCGCGCGGACGGTTCGGTGGCAGCTGTCCTACCCCAGGTCTTCACCTCCACCGACGAGTTGATTCAAGCAGTCGACACCCATCTCGGACTGACCCTGTGAGCACGTCTGCAGCGGGGCTGACCGAGCCCCACTGGGGCCGGCACCTGCAGCGGCGTGTGCTGTGGCCCGCCCGCAATCTGTGGCGGTCGTTGACCTCGATGCGTATCGCGTTGGCGTTGCTGTTCCTTCTGGCCATCGCTGCCGTGCCCGGAGCCCTGCTGCCCCAGCGGGACCTCAACGCCACAAAGACCAGCCAATACATCGCTGACAACGGCACCGTCGGTGAGGTTCTCGACAACCTTCAGATGTTCGAGGTCTTCTCCAGTGTTTGGTTCACCTCGATCTACGCCCTGCTGTTCATCTCGCTGGTGGGGTGTTTAACCCCGCGGATCGCCGACCACGCCAAATCCCTCCGGGCCCGCCCGGTCGCCGCACCGCGCAACCTCGCCCGCCTACCCCGGCACGAGGTGCGAGACACCAACGGCACGCCCGAGCAGATTGCGGACACCATCGGACAAGGACTGCGAGGGTGGCGCACAACGGTACGCACCATCGACACACCCGGTCCAGGCGGTGGCTCGGTCACCACGACGGAGGTATCGGCGGAAAAAGGGTATCTGCGCGAGTTCGGCAACCTCGTCTTCCACTTCTCGTTGCTGGCCCTGCTGGTGGCAATCGCCGCGGGCAAGATGCTCGGCTACGAGGGCACCCGGATCCTCGTCGCCGACGGGCAAGAAGGGCTGTGCAACACCTCCACCGCGGTCTACGACTCCTTCCGGGCCGGCAATCTCGTCGACGGCACCAACCTCAACGAGTTCTGCATCCAGGTCGAGGCGTTCGACGCCAGCTACCTTGAGACCGGGCAACCCGACATGTACACCGCCACCCTGAAATATCAAAGCGGCAACGACATTCGAGATGGCGAGTGGAACCAGCGAGCCCTCAAGGTCAACGATCCACTGCGGGTCGCCGGTGATCGCGTCTATCTCCTCGGCCACGGCTTCGCCCCCACATTCACTGTCACCTTCCCCGACGGGCGTACCCGCACCCAGACCGTCCCGTTCCAGCCTGACGAACTGCAAACCATGATGTCGAGTGGAGCCGCCCGCTTCGACACCCCGGCTGGCCTGTACCCCGACGACGACGAACGGCGAACCAAACAGATTGCGGTGGAGGGACTGTTTGCTCCCACTGCGGTATTCGACGGCGGTCTGATGACCTCGGCGTGGCCCATCCCGGACAACCCGGCCGTGGCCATCGATGTGTACCAGGGCGATACCGGGCTAGACACCGGCCGGCCGCAGAACGTCTACAGCCTGAACGTGGACATGATCAACCAGGGTCGGCTCCTCAAAATCGAACGCGTCAACCTGCTCACCGGCCAAGACACCCGCCTGGCCGACGGCACATCGATCCGGTTCGACGGCTACCAGCGGTGGGTATCGCTGCAGGTGTCGCACGACCCCGCCCAAAAGTGGGTGCTTGTCTCCTCGATTACCATGCTCGGCGGTCTGCTGGTCTCCCTCCTGATCAAACGCCGACGGATCTGGGCACGAATCACCCCGATGCCGACAGCCGGCGCCGCGCGGTGCACCGTAGAGATGGCCGGCCTGGCGCGCACCGATCAGGCTGGATGGGGTGAGAACTTCACCGAGATGGTCGATGCGCTCCTGGCCACCTCGACACCCCATGCCCTGGACACAGCGCAGCGGCCCCCGGCGTAGATGACCTCCCACGAACCCGGGTCCGAACAGCTACCACTATCGGCAGCTGCCGATGACGGCGCTTTGCCATTTCGACAATGGTGGCTCGACAATGCGGCGGCAGCTCGAGGAGTAGCCGCGGCTCTGCGGGCGGTCGCCGCGGCGAGCTCGGGAGCATTGTTGTACGTGAGCTTTCCGCCGCGACAGCTGTGGTGGGTGGCTCCGTTGGCGGTGGCGCTGTTGATTCTGACGCTGCGCGAGCAATCTTTGAAGGCCGCGGCGGGGTATGGATATTTGGCGGGGCTCGGGTTCTTTCTCCCGCTGCTGCCGTGGGTTGGGGAGTACGTCGGGGCGGTGCCCTGGTTGGCGTTGGCGACGATCGAAGCGCTCGCGTTCGCAGCGTTTGGCGCGGTGGCTGCCATCATCGGCAGGGTGCCCGGCGCGCCGATATGGCTCGCGTGCGCATGGGTGGCGGTCGAAGCTGCACGCTCGCGCGTCCCGTTCGGCGGATTCCCCTGGGGCCGAATCGCCTTCGGGCAGGCTGATGGGCCCCTGCTGCCGCTCGCGGCGCTCGCCGGCGCCCCCGGATTGTCGTTCGTGACGGTCCTGCTTGGCGCCGCTGCGGCGGCCACCGCGATGGCGGTATGGACCCGAGATATCCGGGCGGTGGCGGTCCCGGGGTGTGCGGCCGCCGTGGTCGGACTACTGGTCTGGACCCCGTCGCAGACAGTGGACCCGGGGGAGCAGACGGTGACAGTGGCCGTCGTACAGGGAAACGTGCCGCGGATGGGGCTGGAGTTCAACGCCCAGCGCCGCGCCGTACTCGACAACCACGTGCAACGCACCCTCGAACTCGCCGCCGATGTCCGAGCGGGTCGGGTCGGGCAGCCCACTGTGGTGGTGTGGCCGGAGAACTCGTCTGATATTGATCCCTTTACCAACCCCGACGCCGCCGCCGCCATCGACCGCGCGGCCCGAGCCATAGGCGTACCCATCCTGGTGGGGGCCGTCGTAGCTCGCGATGATGGCCGATCCCGCAACACCTCGGTGGTGTGGGATCCGACCACCGGTCCGGGCCAAGAACACGACAAACGTCAGTTGGTTCCGTTCGGGGAGTACCTGCCGCTGCCCGGACTGATGAGCAGACTGTCCTCCTATGCAGGGCAGGCGGGGAATTTCGTCGCGGGGACGGGCAACGGCGTCGTCGACCTCGGCGGCATCCGGTTGGCAGTGGCCACGTGCTACGAAGTCGCCTTTGACGATTTGATCACCGAATCAGTGCGCGCTGGTGCACAACTGATCGCAGTGCCGACCAACAACGCCACCTTCGGGCGCACCGACATGACCTATCAGCAACTCGCGATGTCGCAGGTGCGAGCGGTCGAACACAACCGGGCCGTGGTCATCGCAGCCACCAGTGGCGTCAGTGCGATCGTCACCCCCGAGGGCACCGTGACACAGCAGACGGATCTGTTCACCCCAGACGTTCTTGTTGCTGATGTGCCGCTGCACACCACCACGACCCTGGCCACCCGACTTGGCGCTGGGTGGGAGATCGCGTGCACTCTTGCGGTGCTGGGCGCACTCGTTGTGGCCTTCGGTGGTTACCGACGCGCCGCATAGGTCGGTGGAATGGACTCTGCAGGGCCGGGGCGGCAGCTGGCTCTGCACGCAGGCTGCCCGTGAAGGTGTTAGGTCTCAGGGCGAGGGTCAGGCCGACTGAGCTGGGGTTCAGTGGGCTCGGGTTCAGTGGGTGCAGATGCTGTGTCGCCGGTGGTAGGGGTGGTGCCACTGCCCCCGGCAGACGTTGATGCGGACATTGCCGCGAGCATGGCGTTGTAGCTTGCCAACTCCGCACCGTCGTCGCGTTCTTCGCGGCGATCGAATCGCTTCGCC
>NZ_MJEI01000031.1 GCF_002095395.1 Williamsia sp. 1135 | reverse complement strand
CGGCAGGGCGATGATGTAGACCTCGGGGTGACCGAAGAACCAGAACAGGTGCTGCCACAAGATCACCCCACCATTGGCCGGGTCATACAACTGCGCGCCGAATTGTCGGTCGACCTCCAAGCCCATCAACGCCGCGGTCAGCAACGGGAACGCCAGCAGGATCAGCACGCTGGTGACCAGGATGTTCCAGGTGAAAATCGGCATCCGGAACATCGTCATACCGGGAGCACGCAGGCAGACCACGGTGGTGATCATGTTGACCGCACCGAGGATGGTGCCCAGACCGGAAACGGCCAGGCCGAGGATCCACATGTCGGCGCCGGCACCCGGAGAGTGCACCGCATCGGTCAGTGGGGTGTAGGCAGTCCAGCCGAAGTCAGCCGCGCCACCGGGGGTGATGAATCCGGCGACCGCCACCGTCGAACCGAACACGAACAGCCAGAAGCTGAAGGCATTCAACCGCGGGAACGCCACGTCCGGCGCACCGATCTGAAGCGGCAGCACCACATTCGCGAAACCGATCACGATCGGCGTCGCGTACATCAGCAGCATCACGGTGCCGTGCATGGTGAACAGCTGGTTGTACTGCTCGGTCGACAGGAACTGCAGACCCGGAACAGTCAACTCAGACCGCATCAGCAGGGCCATCAGGCCACCGATGAGGAAGAACGCAAAGCAGGCAACCAAATACATGATGCCGAGCATCTTGTGGTCGGTGGTCGTCAACACCTTGTAGATGAACGACCCCTTGGCCCCCGTGCGCTCGGGGTAAGGCCGTACCGGAGCCACCTGAGTAGTGGGCTGGTCTACCGCGGTCACTGATCCTCCTACCTGCGTGGCCACTCCGGAACGCCGCCGGGCGAGATGTTCTCCCGCCCACGACATGAGGGCACGGCGATGAATGTGCGCTGTGGACGATCGTATCCCGTCGCGAGAGCGCCGTTTGAGTGGGTCCTACGAAGTGTCGTATTTGTTTTGAGCAACGACCTGGGCACCTCGGAGCCTGGGCGATCGGCACGATCGCGAGTGCTAGTTTGTTCGAGAATTCAACCCGAGTCCGGCTGCCCGCAGAACCGAAAGAGTCCTCCAGTGAGCGATGTGATCCGCCGCCCGCGCGGCTGGGCGGCTGTGGTCCTTGCCGCGCTGGTCAGCGTAGCCGTGAGTGGGTGTATCGACTCCGAGGTTCCCGGTGGCGAGGGCACGATCACCACGACGACCACCCGGATCGCGTCGGTCGACCTGGTCGATCCGACGCGAGACACCAACCTGACGTGTCAGCCGACAGCTCCCGCCGACGCCGATGCTCCCGATCCCCAACGGATTGTGGTCGCCGACCCGAATCTGCTGGATGCGCTGTGCGCCTTGGGTCTGCAAACCCGGGTGGTGGCCAGCACCACGATCGGGGGCTCGTTGCCGACGTTCATGGGCGATGCGGTGCACGACCTCCCGACCATCGGCGAGAAGAGCCGGCCGAATGTGGCCATGGCAACAGCGGCTAAGCCGGACCTGGTGCTCAGCACCGGCGGCTCCCCCCTCGACGGCGCCATGGGATCCGTCGAGGTCGTCTCGATCGATCCCGCACAGGATTGGGAGAAACGCTTTTCGGCCGTCGCTGCGGCGGTGGGCCGGACGGGCGCGGGCAAAGAACGGCTCCAGGCCTACCTCGACGGTTCCAAGGCGGTCGGCGACCGTATCGGCGCCAGGTATTCGCAGGCGTCTCTGGTGCGCTTCGCCAAGGATTCCGAGATCGTGGAGGGCACCGACGCTTTTGCAGCGCAGGTCCTCACCGACATCGGAGTCCAGCGGCCGCCGGGGCAGCGGGAACCCGAGCCCACGATCATCGACGACAAGAACTTCGAGATCGCAGACGGAGACGTCGTCTACGTCAGTTTCCAGGGCACGGCCGGCGAGAAGTACGGCACGTCCGTCATGGAGAGCGATCGCTGGCTGGACATGGGCGCTCCGAGCTGGCGTCGGGTGCTGATCGTTGCCGATGACGTCTGGTACAGCGCGGGCGGCCTGTCGGCTGCGAACGTCGTCCTGGGGAATGTCCGGGACTCCCTGAACTGATCCGCAGGTCAACCATTCGCCGTGATCGGGACAGCGGATGGGATTGGAATCACCCTGAGGCCAACCCTGTGCCCCCTCTGATGCGCCCATCAGCATGAGTGCATGACTGTCACCGACGAATACCTGGAAAACAACCGCGCTTACGCGGCGGAGTTCTCCGGTCCCCTACCCCTTCCGCCGAGCCGCCATCTGGCAGTCGTCGCGTGCATGGACGCCCGCCTCGACGTCTACCGCATTCTCGGACTCAAGGACGGTGAAGCGCACGTCATCCGCAACGCAGGTGGCGTCGTCACCGACGACGAGATCCGCTCGCTCGCCATCAGTCAGCGTTTGCTCGGCACCACCGAGATCATCCTGATCCACCACACCGACTGCGGAATGCTGACGTTCACCGACGACGAGTTCAAGCGCGGCATCCAGGACGAGCTCGGGGTCAAGCCACCGTGGTCGGCCGAATCGTTCCCCGACCTTCACGAGGACGTCAAACAGTCACTCGCCCGCATCGAGAACTCCCCGTTCGTCACCAAGACCACGTCGTTGCGCGGCTTCATCTTCGATGTGGCCACCGGAAAGCTCGAAGAGGTTTCTGCCTGAAATCGGGGCGGGGGCTCTGCACAGAAACGCTCCACTGGCCATAGCGGCCGGTGGAGCGTTGCGCTTTTCGCGAGACAAGCAGATCTGCTCCACTTCCAGTGCGCTGGAAGCGGAGCAGATCTACGAAAGCGGAGCAGATTGGCCGGAGCAAGAAGTAGTCCGCCACTCCCCAACAGAATTCGCGCCACCTACTGCGAAACGCGCCAGTTGCAACTGGCGCGTTTCGCTGGAGGTGGCGCGAATTTCTGGGTCGGTCAGAAGTCCCAGTCCTCGTCTTCGGTGTTGATGGCCTTGCCGATGACGTAGGAGCTGCCCGATCCCGAGAAGAAATCGTGGTTCTCGTCGGCGTTCGGTGAGAGCGCCGACAGGATTGCCGGGTTCACGTCCGTCTCGTCGCGCGGGAACATCGCCTCGTAGCCGAGGTTCATCAGCGCCTTGTTGGCGTTGTAGCGCAAGAACTTCTTGACGTCTTCACTGAGGCCGACGTCGTCGTAGAGCGCCTCGGTGTAGTCGGTCTCGTTGTCATAGAGCTCGAACAACAGCTCGAAGGTGTAGTCCTTCAGTTCTTGACGACGCTCGGCCGACTGGGTTTCCAACGCGCGCTGGTACTTGTAGCCGATGTAGTACCCGTGGACGGCCTCGTCACGGATGATCAACCGGATCAGGTCGGCGGTGTTGGTGAGCTTGGCGCGCGACGACCAGTACATCGGCAGATAGAAACCGCTGTAGAAGAGGAACGACTCGAGCAGCGTCGAGGCAATCTTCCGCTTGAGCGGGTCGTCGCCCCGGTAATAGTCCATGACGATGCGCGCCTTGGTCTGCAGCTGCTCGTTCTCCTCGGACCACCGGAACGCCTCGTCGATGTCCTTGGTGGAGCACAGCGTCGAGAAGATCGAGCTGTAGCTCTTGGCGTGCACCGACTCCATGAACGCGATGTTGGTCAGCACCGCCTCTTCGTGCGGGGTGCTCGCATCCGGGATGAGGCTGACAGCGCCGACGGTGCCCTGGATGGTGTCGAGCAGCGTCAGGCCGGTGAAAACCCGCATGGTGAGCTGCTTCTCGACCTCGGTGAGCGTGCCCCACGACGGGATGTCGTTGGACACCGGCACCTTTTCCGGCAACCAGAAGTTGCCGGTCAGGCGATCCCACACCTCCGCGTCTTTCTCGTCGGGGACGCGGTTCCAGTTGATCGCCGAGACCCGGCTGACCAGCTTGATCGGCGCTCCGTCGGCCGGGCTGTGGCTCTGGGTGGACGTCATCGTGCTCCCCTGATGTTCGAAGGTGTTGTATCGCAAGTATTTACAGCATGCATGAGACGCAGTTCTCCACTTCTGTCCCCTCGAGCGCCATCTGACGCAAGCGGATGTAGTAGAGCGTCTTGATGCCCTTGCGCCATGCGTAGATCTGGGCCTTGTTCACGTCGCGGGTGGTCGCGGTGTCCTTGAAGAACAGCGTCAGGCTCAGGCCCTGGTCGACGTGCTGGGTGGCGGCTGCGTACGTGTCGATGATCTTTTCGTAGCCGATCTCGTACGCGTCCTGGTAGTAGCCCAGGTTGTCGTTGTCCATGAAGGGGGCCGGGTAGTAGACGCGGCCGATCTTGCCTTCTTTGCGGATCTCGATCTTGGCTGCCACCGGGTGGATTGAGCTCGTCGAGTGGTTGATGTAGCTGATCGAACCGGTCGGCGGCACCGCCTGCAGGTTCTGGTTGTAGATGCCGTGTTCCTGAACGCTCGCCTTGAGGTCGCGCCATTCGTCCTGCGTCGGAATCGCGATGCCGGCCTGCCCGAACAGGTCCCGGACCTTGTCGGTCTCCGGTTCCCAGGTCTTCTCGAGGTACTTGTCGAAGAACTCACCGGTGGCGTACTTGGACCGCTCGAAACCACCGAACGCCTTGCCGCGTTCCTTGGCGATCCGGTTCGAGGCCCGCAAGGCATAGAACAGCACCGTGTAGAAGTAGATGTTCGTGAAGTCGATGCCCTCTTCGGACCCGTAGTAGATCCGCTCACGAGCGAGGTATCCGTGCAGGTTCATCTGGCCGAGGCCGATGGCGTGCGAGGAGTCGTTGCCCTCCTGGATCGACGGCACCGAGGTGATCGCGGTCTGATCCGACACCGCGGTCAATCCGCGGATGGCGGTCTCGATGGTGTGGGCGATGTCCGGGGAGTCCATCGTCTTGGCGATGTTGAGCGACCCCAGGTTGCACGAGATGTCCTTGCCCACACGGGAGTAGGAGAGGTCGTCGTTGAACGTCGAGGCGGTCGAGACCTGCAGGATCTCCGAGCACAGGTTGGAGTGGGTGATCTTGCCGTCGATCGGGTTGGCGTTGTTCACCGTGTCCTCGAACATGATGTACGGGTAGCCCGATTCGAACTGCAGCTCTGCCAGGGTCTGGAAGAACTCGCGCGCCTTGATCTTGGTCTTGCGGATCCGGCGGTCCTCGACCATCTCGTGGTACTTCTCGGAGACGCTGATGTCGGCGAACGGCACCCCGTAGATGCGCTCGACGTCGTACGGGCTGAACAGGTACATGTCGTCGTTGCGCTTGGCGAGTTCAAAGGTGATGTCGGGGATGACGACACCCAGCGACAGGGTCTTGATCCGGATCTTCTCGTCGGCGTTCTCGCGCTTGGTGTCGAGGAAGCGGTAGATGTCGGGGTGGTGCGCGTGCAGGTACACCGCGCCGGCACCCTGACGGGCTCCGAGCTGATTGGCGTAGCTGAACGAGTCCTCGAGGAGCTTCATGATCGGGATGACACCCGAGCTCTGGTTCTCGATCTTCTTGATCGGCGCGCCGTGCTCGCGAATGTTGCTCAGCAGCAGCGCAACCCCGCCGCCACGCTTGGACAGCTGCAACGCCGAGTTGATCGAGCGACCGATCGATTCCATGTTGTCTTCGATGCGCAGCAGGAAGCACGACACGGGCTCCCCGCGCTGCTTCTTGCCAGAGTTCAGGAACGTGGGGGTGGCCGGCTGGAAGCGGCCTTCGATGATCTCGTCGACCAGGTTGCGAGCCAGTGCGGTGTCGCCGTCGGCGAGGGTCAGGGCCACCATCGACACCCGATCCTCGAACCGCTCGAGGTAGCGCTTGCCGTCGAACGTCTTCAGCGTGTACGAGGTGTAGTACTTGAACGCGCCCAGGAAGGTCGGGAAGCGGAACTTCTTGCTGTAGGCGTGATCGAAGAGTCCCTTGACGAACTCACGGTCGTACTTCGCCAATACCTCGGGCTCGTAGTAGTTTTCCTCGACCAGGTACTTGAGCTTCTCTTCGAGGTTGTGAAAGAAGACGGTGTTCTGGTTGACGTGCTGCAGGAAGTACTGATTGGCCGCCTCGCGATCCTTCTCGAACTGGATCTTGCCGTCGGCGTCGTACAGGTTCAGCATCGCGTTGAGCGAGTGGTAGTCCATCTCACCCGGATCGCGCCCCGACGGGTCGGCGTGGGTACCGGACTTGCTGGCCGAAGCGTCTACTCGCGGATCGGTTACTGGGGCTGCGGTTGGCGACACTGTGACGACTCCTGGGCGTGGTCTGGGGCTGTTTGGTCTGGGGCAGATGATCTTTGGGCGAATTGGTGGAGTCCGGCGCGGACCCGCTCGACGTCTTCGGTGTCACCCATCAGCTCGAACCGATACAGATAGGGCACCTGGCATTTACGCGAGATGATGTCTCCGGCGAAACAGAACTCTTCACCGAAGTTAGTATTCCCTGCTGCTATGACAGCGGTGATCAAGGAACGGTTGTGTGGGTTGTTCAGAAACTTGATGACCTGCTTCGGAACGAAGCCGCCGGCCTCGCCCGAGGCCTTGCCGCCGCCGTACGTGGGGCAGATCAGCACATAGGGCTCATCGACGGTGAAGCTGCCGTCATGGTCGATCAGCGGGATTCGCCGGGCTCGCAGACCGAGCTTCTCGACGAATCGGTGCGTGTTCTCCGAGACGCTGGAGAAGTAGATGATCAGCGGCGCCTCGGAGAACTCTACGGGTGTGGAGTGTCCGGGAATCTTCCCCAATGTCCCGACCTCCACGATATTGCCGACGGGTAGAGCTGAGCAGGGTGGATCAGGCAGCTGCTGCGACGAGCGCCTTGATGCGATCAGGACGGAATCCCGACCAGTGGCTGTCAGCAGTCACGACAACGGGAGCCTGCAGGTAACCAAGTGCCATGACGTAATCGCGGGCGTCGGAGTCTTCGGTGATGTCCACGATCTCGTAGGCGAGACCGTTCTTGTCGAGGGCCTTGTACGTGGCGTTGCACTGCACGCACGCAGGCTTGGTGTAGACGGTGATGGTTGCGGTGGCCGAAGTTGTCATATCCCCAGAACTCCCTCTTGACGTGCCGATGGCCGGTTGATTGGCCAGCTCAAATGTGTTTCAAATCTTGATTCTGTCGGCTTGTCGGTGCTGTTCCTCAGGTTCAACCCCTTGCGGCCGTTCAGTGTTCCAAACACTACACCTAGTGTCTGACATTCGGGAACAACACAACACGTTGCGAATGACATTCATGAAAGTCCCAGGTCGCACGTGTGCACCAACGTGAATTCCGGCGTGTCACGGCGTGTCGTGCGTCACATGTTTAGAAACCCATGATCCCGCGGACACAAAACATCCCCGTCAGTGGTGTCGGAGGGCGATACGGGCTGTTGCAATTTGTACATAGTTGGCCGGTTCGGCGTCGGCTTGTCTAGCCGGTTTGTGG
>NZ_MJEI01000023.1 GCF_002095395.1 Williamsia sp. 1135 | reverse complement strand
CCCCCAAATCGTGGAGGACTCCTCTATGCGGCTTCGGGCTCCGCGACTGCAGCGTTCTCGTAGTCGATGGGGCTGACCATCCCAATCGTGGAGTGCCGGCGGACGTGGTTGTAGAAGCCGTAACACCAGTCAAGCACACCGGCCTTGGCTCCGGCAAGAGTCTCGAAATCGTTGCGTGACAGTACCTCCCACTCCAGGGAAGAGAAGAACGCTTCGGCAGCGGCATTGTCGAAGCATGACCCGACGCGGCCCATCGACTGACGGAGTCCCATCCGACGGCACAGCTTGGTGAACTTGTTGGAGGTGTACGTCGACCCGCGGTCACTGTGGAAGATGACCCGTTCGGACTCCTCGTCACGCCTTATGGCCTGCTTACCGCCTCGGGTGGCCACCGCCATCTCGATTGCTGCACACGCGAGCGGTGCGTCTGGATGCACGCTGGTGGCCGCACCCAGCAATCGGCGGCTGTAGAGGTCGATCACGGTCGCCAGATACAACTTCCCGGCCGCAGTCGGGATCTCGGTGATATCGCCGACCCACTTCTCGTTCGGACGCGTCGCGGTGAAGTTCCGGCGCACCAGATCCGGGAACTTCGGTGCCGTCTTGTCCTGCCGGGTCAGCCCGTTTCGGCGACGGATCCGGCGTGCCACCAAACCCTGCCGGCGCATCGAATCCGCGACCGTCTTCTCGCTCACTGTCCACCCGTCCTCACGCAGGTCCACGTGCAGCCGCGGGGAACCATGCAAGCCCCGCAATGTCATGAACTTGACCTTGACTGCGCGGTCTACCGTGTCGCGCCGATAGTCACGCGCGGTATGCAATCCTGTTGCTGCACCCGGCTTTTGAGAACGCTTGAACCACTTGTAGAACCACGCCATACTCACGCCAAGCAGCGCGCACGTGACCGTATGTGGCACTCGATAGGTGGTCCTCTGCTCTGCGATGAAGCGGGCCAGCATCACTTCGTCGCCTCCTTCACCCACAGGACCACCGATCGTTTTAAAACATCGCGCTCCATCCGCAACTCGGCCACCTCGGCACGCAACCGCTTGAGCTCGGCAGCACTATCGCCGCTCGCCTCATCCTCGCCGCCGCGCTCGGCGCGCGCACGGTTGACCCAGTTGCCCAGGGTGCCCTCGTTGACCCCCAGATCGCGCGCGACCTGGGCGATCGGTTTACCCGTCTCCTCGACGATCCGGACCGCCCCATCACGGAACTCCCGGTCGTACTTCTTCCGCTTCTCAGACATCGTGCTCCTCATTATCGATGCCTCTACGGTTTGGGGGGAACCTCAGGGTCACGAGAAACCAGACCTCCCGCAACTGGGAACCTTTGTCGCCCAACGCCGGCGGGCGCGTTCTCTCACACAGTCCGACCTCGCGCATATCACCGGCTACAGCAACACCTACGTCTCGCATATCGAACAAGGGCAACAGAAACGTCCCTCGAAAGACGTGTTGGATCAGCTGTCCCAGGCACTGCAACTGAACCCGACAGATGCTCGCCACCTCTACAGACTTGCCGGGCTCTCACCGGCAACGCCCAAGACTCCGCCCGGCGAGATCACCCAAGACGACATCGACTACGTCGACATGCTCTCACCGCACCTGGCGGCGATACTCGACTCGAAATGGAATGTTATGCACGCCAATACCGACTACTACCGGATCTACCGCGGGCTCGAGACGGTGGGAAACGTCCTCTGCTGGTTCTTTCTCGTGCCCGACTCCCGTCGCATCATGCTCGAATGGGAAGCCGAAGCACGGCTGACGATCGGCTGGCTGCGCCACCTCATGGTCCTGCATCCCGGGGAGTACGACGAGGTGCTGACGAAGTGTTCCGTGAGCACACAGTTCCGCGCGTTCTGGAGCGACCAGGAGGTCTTCGAGGGGCGCCAGTCGTCGCAGATGCTGGTCAGAGACCTAGACCATGACGTCGACCTGACGTTGACCGCTCAGGTATGGCCCGACCCCACCCGACTTCATCTCCAGCTGTACCTCGGCATCACCGGGAAAGCAGCTCCGCAATAGCGGCATTCGCTTCGACAGGATGCGTCAGGCTCGCGGCATGCGGGGCTCCATCGATGATGGTCAATGTCGATTTGCCAGAGATGTCAGCGTGCAAGCGCTCGGCCTCGGACACCGGGATTGCCTGGTCTGCCGACCCGTGGATGATGGCGGCGGGGCACGTGATGTCCCCGAGTCGAGCGGTGATGTCGTCGCGGTTCAGGATGCAGTCAGCGGCATACCGGATCAGCTCCGGGTCGCGTCGCCGCCACCGCCCGACCCACTCCTCAACGAGCCCGGGCTCACCCACGATCTGCCGTGCCAAGGGCAGCGCCAGCTCGTCGGTCGGACCGTCAGCAAGCCACTGCTCGAACAGCGCCCCATATCCGGCCTTCTCTTCGGCCGAAGCGGCCACCGCTTGAGTGTCGATGAGACCGAGACGGTCCACTCGCGATGGTTCGGCCAGCGCCATCCGCAGCGCGACGTACCCGCCCTGCGACATCCCGACGACGGTTGCCGACTCGATACCGAGCGCATCCATCAGGGCGAACCCGTCCGCCGCCTGATCCCAGTATGTGAACGGAGCGAGATCCGCGGGCGACTCACCGTGCCCTCGCAGGTCCCAGCTGATCACCCTGTGGGTGTCCCGAAACGCTTTCGTTTGCGGCGCGAACATTGTTGCGTCCATGAAGAATCCGTGTGCGAAGAGGACCGCGGGACCGCTTCCCTCATCGAGATAATGGATCGATCGACCCGACGCGTCTATAGAAGGCATAGCAGCAAACATACGAGACTCTCGCCGAACCGCTGCACGTACGGCCGAACATCGGCGCGTGGTGCCGTCGTCTGCCCAACCAATTTGACCGCAAGAACAGGGCGCGGGAAGTCTTCCGCGGAGGCAGCCCAACGCCAGCGCGTTGCCGGCGATGTCACCAAACCGCGGTGATCATTCCTCGGCCAACCGCAACATAGGGACCAAGAATTGCCTGGCCACCATCGTGAGCTGCTCGGCGTCGTCGACATCTACGACCCGACTGCGGGCGGTCAGAAATGACGCGGAGATACGTACCATGACATCGGCGACCAGGTCCGTGTCGAGGTCTTCGGGTACCTTCCCAGCCTCTTGTTCACGGCGGAGCTGGCCTGCGACGAATTGACTGACGGCGCCGAGCATTCGGCCGTCGTCAGCGATCATCGACCCCGCGAGAAGCGTGGGTTCGGCGGCCATGAGTCCACCGATCAGGGGGTTCTCTCGAAAGGCTCGGAGCGAACTGACAAACCCCACCACCACGCGGTCCGCGGCCGTTTGGGCGTGCCTGATGTCAATGAGAAATTGATCGAAGTATCGCCGGAACTCCCGCAGGATGACCTGTTCCACCAGAGCATCTTTGGTGGCGAATCGGCGGTAGACCGTGACGCGCGACAGATCTGCACGGCGGGCGACATCCTCCATCGAAGAACGCTGAATTCCCATGCGGCAGAACTGCTCATACGCTGCGTCGAGTAGTCACATCTTCGTCCGATCGAAGCCCTCGTCGCGAGCTCGGGCGTCGCTGTAGGCGCGCTGAAGCAGAGACTGTGTGCTCGCCGATCCGAGTCGAGCGGACAAGGCATTCTCCACGGGCGCTCCAATTCCTTACTATGACCGGTTCATCAATTCTTAGGCACTTGTGACAGTCACCACAGGTATGGTAGCAATGAGACGAAGAAACGCACATCGTTTCATTGCTTCAGTTGGCGTGGTTGGACGGGGAGATCGAAATGGAAGATTTCAACAGGCGGAATATGCTCAAAGCCGGGGGTGTATTAGTACTACAGCCGTAGATCGGGTTCATTGTTGTTGTGACCTGCGTTGATAGTGGTGTTGTCGGGCTCGGTATTGGTGTTTTCGTCGCCAGAGTGACCAGCGGAGGGGGTCAGCGATGGCATGCAGTGGTGTGAGGACGAGGATCGTGAAGAGTTTGCGGAACTCGTTGACCGACAACCGGATCAGTCCAGGTTCTGAGGGTTGGGCCAGGCGTTCAGTGGCGGTATGCACGGCCAGGAAGGCGTGCGCAGCCATGACCAAGGTAATCCAGCGGTGCCAGGACGTCCACGTCCGCACTTGATGCTGATCCAGACCGGTCAGGCCTTTGCCGCTCTGGAACGATTCCTCGACCGTCCACCGCCGCCCGGCGACTCGGACGTACTGGTTCAGCGGCACCGGTGCCGGGCTGTAGCAGCGATAGAAGGCGAGCTCGCCGGAGCTATCGTTGCGCCGCACCAACACGTGACAGAGGCCAACATCGGGACGCTCGGTGGTCGCGATCAAGGCCCAGGAGTACCAGCGGTGTCCTTTGCTACCGGCGCCGGCAGACATCTTGTGCCAGGACCGCGGCGGTAGATTCTCAGCAAGGGCATCGACCCGGATCTTCCCGGCGGCTGTGGGGACCTGCCGATTGCATCCGACGGCCAGGACGTAGCCGATCTGTCTGTTGTGCAACGCTTTTCGTAGGTTCGGGTCTGCGCCGTACACTTCATCGCCAGCGACCCACGAGGCCGGAACGTCGGCGTCGAGGGCCGCCTCGACCAGCGTGGTTGCCAGGGCTGGTTTGGTAGCGAACTCGACCGTGTCAGGGACCCCGGCCTTGGTCCTTCGCTGCGGGTCGGTGGCCCAGGTGTGCTGCGGCAGGTACAGCGCTCGGTCGATCAGGGTGTGTCCGCGAGCGGCGGCGTAGGTCAGGTAGACCGCGACCTGACAGTTCTCCGTGCGTCCGGCGGTTCCGGTGTACTGGCGTTGTACCCCAACGGTGTTGGTGCCCTTCTTCAAGTCGCCGGTCTCATCAACGACAAGCACCGCATCAGGGTCGGCCAGGTGGTCGATGACATAGCTGCGAACGTCATCGCGGACCAGATCAGCGTCCCATTTAGCGCGGGACAGCAAGTGCTGCAGTCGGTCAGGGGTGCCATGGCCCGATAGTTCGGCGATAGTCCAGCAGTTCTTGGAACCTATATCGGCCAGCAAACCCAGCACCAGCGCACCGGCGTTGCGTCGTGCTTCGACCCGCGCGAACCGCGACGAGAACGACTCCAACAACCCATCCAGGCCCGCATGCCACCGCTCATGGTCTACCCTCAGTGCTGCGGTTGCCGCAGCTGATCTGGATGTCTTCACAAACTCGAGATCATGCCGCGGCAACCGCGCCTACCAGCGCAAACACGCCGAAACTACCTATCTACGGCTGTAGTA
>NZ_MJEI01000030.1 GCF_002095395.1 Williamsia sp. 1135 | reverse complement strand
CCCCCAAATCGTGGAGGACTCCTCTATGCGGCTTCGGGCTCCGCGACTGCAGCGTTCTCGTAGTCGATGGGGCTGACCATCCCAATCGTGGAGTGCCGGCGGACGTGGTTGTAGAAGCCGTAACACCAGTCAAGCACACCGGCCTTGGCTCCGGCAAGAGTCTCGAAATCGTTGCGTGACAGTACCTCCCACTCCAGGGAAGAGAAGAACGCTTCGGCAGCGGCATTGTCGAAGCATGACCCGACGCGGCCCATCGACTGACGGAGTCCCATCCGACGGCACAGCTTGGTGAACTTGTTGGAGGTGTACGTCGACCCGCGGTCACTGTGGAAGATGACCCGTTCGGACTCCTCGTCACGCCTTATGGCCTGCTTACCGCCTCGGGTGGCCACCGCCATCTCGATTGCTGCACACGCGAGCGGTGCGTCTGGATGCACGCTGGTGGCCGCACCCAGCAATCGGCGGCTGTAGAGGTCGATCACGGTCGCCAGATACAACTTCCCGGCCGCAGTCGGGATCTCGGTGATATCGCCGACCCACTTCTCGTTCGGACGCGTCGCGGTGAAGTTCCGGCGCACCAGATCCGGGAACTTCGGTGCCGTCTTGTCCTGCCGGGTCAGCCCGTTTCGGCGACGGATCCGGCGTGCCACCAAACCCTGCCGGCGCATCGAATCCGCGACCGTCTTCTCGCTCACTGTCCACCCGTCCTCACGCAGGTCCACGTGCAGCCGCGGGGAACCATGCAAGCCCCGCAATGTCATGAACTTGACCTTGACTGCGCGGTCTACCGTGTCGCGCCGATAGTCACGCGCGGTATGCAATCCTGTTGCTGCACCCGGCTTTTGAGAACGCTTGAACCACTTGTAGAACCACGCCATACTCACGCCAAGCAGCGCGCACGTGACCGTATGTGGCACTCGATAGGTGGTCCTCTGCTCTGCGATGAAGCGGGCCAGCATCACTTCGTCGCCTCCTTCACCCACAGGACCACCGATCGTTTTAAAACATCGCGCTCCATCCGCAACTCGGCCACCTCGGCACGCAACCGCTTGAGCTCGGCAGCACTATCGCCGCTCGCCTCATCCTCGCCGCCGCGCTCGGCGCGCGCACGGTTGACCCAGTTGCCCAGGGTGCCCTCGTTGACCCCCAGATCGCGCGCGACCTGGGCGATCGGTTTACCCGTCTCCTCGACGATCCGGACCGCCCCATCACGGAACTCCCGGTCGTACTTCTTCCGCTTCTCAGACATCGTGCTCCTCATTATCGATGCCTCTACGGTTTGGGGGGAACCTCAGAGAGTGTTCGAAGTTCTTGGCCGGTCCCGGCAAGTGGTGGATCTGTTGGGTCGATTGCGGCTTTATGTTTGCTTTGCGGGGTGGGGCCGGTGGCGGCGTTGGGTGGGAGGGGTTGTTGGTTTTTGGGGCCACCAGCTTGCGTTGCCGAGGAGTGTGGCGATGGCTGGTACCACGATGGTGCGGACGATGAAGGTGTCGATGAGAAGGCCTACGCCGATGATGAGTCCGACCTGGGTCATGATGCCGATGGAGCCGGCGATGAGGCCGAACATGCTGGCGGCGAAGATGAGGCCCGCTGAGGTGATGACGGAGCCGGTGTTGGTGACGGTGCGGAGGACGCCGACTCGGATGTTGTGTTGTGACTCTTCGCGCAGTCGTGAGACCAGCAGCATGTTGTAGTCGGCGCCGACGGCTACGAGGACGATGAAGGCTAATAGTGGTACGGGCCAGGCGATGTCGGTGTGCAGTAGGTGCTGGAAGATCAGGACACCGATGCCCAGTGCAGCGGTGTAGTTGAGTACGACGGTGCCCAGGAGGTAGATGGGTGCGACCAGTGAGCGCAGCAGGATGATCAGGATGATGCCGACGATGGTGAGGGTGGCCAGGGCCAGGAGTCGGAAGTCGTTGGTGAGTAGTCGTTGCAGGTCGGCGTTGATGGCGGGGAAGCCGGCGACGGAGACGGTGGCGTCGGTGAGGGTGGTGTTGGGTTTTGCGTCGTTGGCGACGGTGGTGATGGTGTTGGCAAGGCGCATGGCGTCGGCGCTGTAGGGGTCGTAGCTTGTCTGTATGGCGTAGCGCACGGTGTGCCCGTCTGGGGAGATGAATTGACGTGCGACGTCGGCGAATTGTTGGTCAGCGAAGGCGTCTTGGGGTAGGTAGAAGCCGGTGGCCGAGTCCGAGCCTTTGGTTTCGCGGGCGCTGGTTTGTAGTTGGGCGGCGAGGGTGGCCATGCCGGCGAGTTGTTGCAGGTTGCTGTCGACGAGTGCCGATACGCCTTCGGCGAGTGTTCGGGAGCCGGCGGCGAGTTGAGAGACTCCGGTCTGCAGTTGTGCGAGTTTGGTTGGCAGGTCTTGGGCCTCGATGGTTCCCAGGGTGGTCTCGAGGGTGGCGACGGTGGCGCTGAGTTGGTTGGTCACTGCTGTGATGGGGGTGTCCATCTGCGCGAGTTGGGCCGACAGGGTTGTGATCTGGGTGAAGAACCCGTTATCGCGGAGTGCGGCGAGATCGCGGGCTTGTTGGCGCAGGGTGGTGCATTGGGGTAGTTGAGTGCACAGCGGCGAGTTGTCCAGTAGTGGCAGCACTGAGCTGATCGTGGCTATGGCGGTCGATGACTGTTCGGCTAGTGCAGCTAGTTGTGGGGCGTTCTGTGCGGCTTGGTCGAGTTGGGGTGCGGCGGCGGTCAGTGTTTGTAGGAGTGGTTGGTATTTGCCTATGTCGGTCCCGATGGTGGTGACTTGGTTGAGGATGCCGGCCAGTGGGGTGAGATTGGTGCGGATCTGGGTATCGAGTTGTTCGAGGCCGTCGGCGAGTTGGTCTGCACCAGAACGCAATTGTTCAAGGTCGCCTTTGCGGGCTTGGCCCTCGCGTACCGAACCGGCCACACGATCGCCGATCTGTCCGTTCTGCCAGGACAGTTCGGCTTGCTCGAGTTTTGCCCCGGTCGGTCGGGTGACACCGACCACGCGGGTGACGCCGGGGATCTGCGCGATCCGAGCTGCCATTTGATCGAGGTCGGCGAGTCCGTTGGTTGTTCTCAGGTCGGTGGGCGAGTCGACGACGACGAACTCGGCGATGGTGATGTCTTGCGGGAAGTGCCGATTGAGCAGTGCATAGCCTTCGTTGCTGTCGGTGGTTGTGGGTTGCCCGTCGCGGTCGTCGTAGGTGATCTGAATGCCCAGGGCGATGACGCTCAGGATCGTCAATCCGACGAGGCTCACGGCCAGCAACGGCGCCGGTCGGCGTACGACGAGGACCGCGATGCGGTTCCAGTAGCGCCGCGTGAGGTCTTTGCGCGGGGCACCCCACCCCCATCGCGCAGCCCACAGCAGCACTGGCGGCAACAACGTGACGGTGGCGAGGAATCCGATGATGATCGCCACTGCACAGGCGGGGCCGAGGGTGGCGAAGACGCTGAGCTGCCCGAACACCATGGCCAAGAACGCCAAGGCAACAGTGCTCGCCGACGCAAGGATCACCCGTCCGATGGTGGCGGTGGCATCGACGAGAGCGTCGGACGCGGCGGCGCCTTGGCGCAGCCTTTCGTGGTATCTGCTGATCAGAAAAACCGAATAGTCCACACCGGCGCCGAGCAAGATGACGGTCATGAACGCGACGGTGAATTGCGAGACCGGCATGCCCAGTTCGCCTAATGCAGAAAGGACTCCGCGGCCCACGGCCAGACTGATACCGATCACCAGAAGCGGCAGCAACGCCGTGAACACTGACCGATAGACGATCAGCAAGATCATGGCGATCAGCGCGACGGTGGCGATGGTGATGACCACCAGATCCTTCTCGGCGGTGACGATTTGATCGCTGAAGGTCGCTGTTGGTCCGGTCACGTGGACCGTGGTGTCAGTGCCGGCAAAGACCTCTGCTGCGGTCTCGCGGATCGATTCCACAGCATGGGCCGCCGTCGGCCCGCCGAGGCTGCCGCTGACCCCGACGGGCAGGTACCAGGCTTTGCCGTCTTCGCTGAGCGCTTGTCGTGCGGTGATCGGGTCGGCGAGCAGGTCGCGTACGGCCTGTACATCGTCGCGGTCGGCGCGGAGCCGGACCACGAGGTCGTCATAGCGTTGGCGGGCGGGCTCGGTGAGACCGGCCGGATCTTCCATTGCCACGAACACCGTGGTCTTCGCGCCCTTTTCGTCGAACGCCTCGCCCATGCGATCGAGCGCCTGAAAGGACGGCACTCCCTTGGGAATCGGGTCCACCGACTGCTGGCGCACAACCGTCTCCAACTGGGGAAACAGCACAGCCAACACCACGGCAACAGCCACCCAGACGCCCGCTACGAGCGCTTTGTGCGACAAGACGAAGCGTCCCACCTGGCCCAGCGACCGGCTGTACTCGCCGCGACCGGTCGATCGCCGAAGCTTCACCACTGCTCACGTATCCATCGCTGCGTTGGCATCGCACACCCTTCGACAAATGAATCAATCGGTATCACTACGCTACAACATGTAGCGAAAGAAATGGATTGTTCGGCGACGCGGGACTATTGGATCAGCGGCGGTGGGCGGCGAGAAAGTCGTCGACAAGCTGTTCGCAGTCCGCGCCACTCATCGAGCGAAGGCCGGACAGCCGCGCGAAGACCAGCGGGCCCACGAGCTGGGTGATGGCCACGCCGGGATCGAACTCGTCGAGTTCCTCCTGGGCGGCGGCGCTCTGCAACACCTGATCGAACGGTTCGCGGTACTGCGCGATGACACGAGCGCGCAGCGGCGCGAGGGTGTTCTGCTGCTCGCCGGGCTCGCCGGGCTCCTCGGGCACCATCGCCAGCCACGCCAAGGTGGTCAATTGCAGTGGCGCCTGCTCGATCAACGCGGCCTGACCACGGACCAACCGCACCAAACTGTCGCGGATTGGTCCGTGCGCGTCAGGGACGTCGGCGTGGGGCAACAGTCGTTCGAACGCCGCAGCCAACAAATCGGTGGTGCCGTCGAAATGCCGGTAAAACGTCGTTCGAGCCACCCGCGACATCCGGGAGACCGCCCCGACCGTGACTGCATCAACCCCGCCGGTACTCAACAGGGCAGATGCCGCATCAACCAACCGATTTCGTGACCGAACCAAACGGGGGTCTTTGTCATCGATCACGTCTGTGGGCTGAGGCCCTGTGCCGCGCCTGGCCGCCATCACCGCACCCACACTCCCATCCCCCCGAGACTGCTCTCGGGCGCCTGGCGATCTTCGTTGGCACGAAGTGCTACTGATAGTAGCGAAAGTCGAGGAGTGTCCGCCGGGCTAGTACTACAGCCGTAGATAGGGTTCATTGTTGTTGTGACCTGCGTTGATAGTGGTGTTGTCGGGCTCGGTATTGGTGTTTTCGTCGCCAGAGTGACCAGCGGAGGGGGTCAGCGATGGCATGCAGTGGTGTGAGGACGAGGATCGTGAAGAGTTTGCGGAACTCGTTGACCGACAACCGGATCAGTCCAGGTTCTGAGGGTTGGGCCAGGCGTTCAGTGGCGGTATGCACGGCCAGGAAGGCGTGCGCAGCCATGACCAAGGTAATCCAGCGGTGCCAGGACGTCCACGTCCGCACTTGATGCTGATCCAGACCGGTCAGGCCTTTGCCGCTCTGGAACGATTCCTCGACCGTCCACCGCCGCCCGGCGACTCGGACGTACTGGTTCAGCGGCACCGGTGCCGGGCTGTAGCAGCGATAGAAGGCGAGCTCGCCGGAGCTATCGTTGCGCCGCACCAACACGTGACAGAGGCCAACATCGGGACGCTCGGTGGTCGCGATCAAGGCCCAGGAGTACCAGCGGTGTCCTTTGCTACCGGCGCCGGCAGACATCTTGTGCCAGGACCGCGGCGGTAGATTCTCAGCAAGGGCATCGACCCGGATCTTCCCGGCGGCTGTGGGGACCTGCCGATTGCATCCGACGGCCAGGACGTAGCCGATCTGTCTGTTGTGCAACGCTTTTCGTAGGTTCGGGTCTGCGCCGTACACTTCATCGCCAGCGACCCACGAGGCCGGAACGTCGGCGTCGAGGGCCGCCTCGACCAGCGTGGTTGCCAGGGCTGGTTTGGTAGCGAACTCGACCGTGTCAGGGACCCCGGCCTTGGTCCTTCGCTGCGGGTCGGTGGCCCAGGTGTGCTGCGGCAGGTACAGCGCTCGGTCGATCAGGGTGTGTCCGCGAGCGGCGGCGTAGGTCAGGTAGACCGCGACCTGACAGTTCTCCGTGCGTCCGGCGGTTCCGGTGTACTGGCGTTGTACCCCAACGGTGTTGGTGCCCTTCTTCAAGTCGCCGGTCTCATCAACGACAAGCACCGCATCAGGGTCGGCCAGGTGGTCGATGACATAGCTGCGAACGTCATCGCGGACCAGATCAGCGTCCCATTTAGCGCGGGACAGCAAGTGCTGCAGTCGGTCAGGGGTGCCATGGCCCGATAGTTCGGCGATAGTCCAGCAGTTCTTGGAACCTATATCGGCCAGCAAACCCAGCACCAGCGCACCGGCGTTGCGTCGTGCTTCGACCCGCGCGAACCGCGACGAGAACGACTCCAACAACCCATCCAGGCCCGCATGCCACCGCTCATGGTCTACCCTCAGTGCTGCGGTTGCCGCAGCTGATCTGGATGTCTTCACAAACTCGAGATCATGCCGCGGCAACCGCGCCTACCAGCGCAAACACGCCGAAACTACCTATCTACGGCTGTAGTA
>NZ_MJEI01000072.1 GCF_002095395.1 Williamsia sp. 1135 | reverse complement strand
CCCCCAAATCGTGGAGGACTCCTCTATGCGGCTTCGGGCTCCGCGACTGCAGCGTTCTCGTAGTCGATGGGGCTGACCATCCCAATCGTGGAGTGCCGGCGGACGTGGTTGTAGAAGCCGTAACACCAGTCAAGCACACCGGCCTTGGCTCCGGCAAGAGTCTCGAAATCGTTGCGTGACAGTACCTCCCACTCCAGGGAAGAGAAGAACGCTTCGGCAGCGGCATTGTCGAAGCATGACCCGACGCGGCCCATCGACTGACGGAGTCCCATCCGACGGCACAGCTTGGTGAACTTGTTGGAGGTGTACGTCGACCCGCGGTCACTGTGGAAGATGACCCGTTCGGACTCCTCGTCACGCCTTATGGCCTGCTTACCGCCTCGGGTGGCCACCGCCATCTCGATTGCTGCACACGCGAGCGGTGCGTCTGGATGCACGCTGGTGGCCGCACCCAGCAATCGGCGGCTGTAGAGGTCGATCACGGTCGCCAGATACAACTTCCCGGCCGCAGTCGGGATCTCGGTGATATCGCCGACCCACTTCTCGTTCGGACGCGTCGCGGTGAAGTTCCGGCGCACCAGATCCGGGAACTTCGGTGCCGTCTTGTCCTGCCGGGTCAGCCCGTTTCGGCGACGGATCCGGCGTGCCACCAAACCCTGCCGGCGCATCGAATCCGCGACCGTCTTCTCGCTCACTGTCCACCCGTCCTCACGCAGGTCCACGTGCAGCCGCGGGGAACCATGCAAGCCCCGCAATGTCATGAACTTGACCTTGACTGCGCGGTCTACCGTGTCGCGCCGATAGTCACGCGCGGTATGCAATCCTGTTGCTGCACCCGGCTTTTGAGAACGCTTGAACCACTTGTAGAACCACGCCATACTCACGCCAAGCAGCGCGCACGTGACCGTATGTGGCACTCGATAGGTGGTCCTCTGCTCTGCGATGAAGCGGGCCAGCATCACTTCGTCGCCTCCTTCACCCACAGGACCACCGATCGTTTTAAAACATCGCGCTCCATCCGCAACTCGGCCACCTCGGCACGCAACCGCTTGAGCTCGGCAGCACTATCGCCGCTCGCCTCATCCTCGCCGCCGCGCTCGGCGCGCGCACGGTTGACCCAGTTGCCCAGGGTGCCCTCGTTGACCCCCAGATCGCGCGCGACCTGGGCGATCGGTTTACCCGTCTCCTCGACGATCCGGACCGCCCCATCACGGAACTCCCGGTCGTACTTCTTCCGCTTCTCAGACATCGTGCTCCTCATTATCGATGCCTCTACGGTTTGGGGGGAACCTCATCTACCTCCCGTGGCGGTGGGCGATGATGGCACCCCTCGCACGCACTTTCCCCCGACCAATGGCCTACCTGACCGCCCGCACCGGTGCCCGAAGAAGCTGACCAGCTCTCCGGGCCATCTCCTGCCATGAGAGCACTATCCGCAGTTGCCGGTCGCTCGCGAGGTGTCAGCCGACTCCGACCAGATCTCGAAACGCTCCGTCAACCATCCGTTACCGGGTTCGTGCACTCATAAATACGGGGACGGCTCCGCCAGGGAGCACCAGTAACGTCTGAAGTAGTTGGATAGACGCAATCCACGTCGCCGCAGGTGATCGGCAGGCATCCCGCGCTAATTAGATTTAGCGCAGGAGCGCCAATAACTCTACCGCGCTGCATGATTCACAAACACCCAACAACGACAGCGATCAGCAAACATCCACGACGGCAAGTTCAAAACCCGTCCAGTGTCAGTTCGAGTCTGACCGGGGGCACAAAACTGCGAGGTAAAGAATTCGTTGGCACAGCCCCTGCCTAGAGGTCGCCCGCAAAGTGCGAACTCTCAATGCCTCGTACGCCTCGTTAATCTCTTTGCTGACCTGCTCTGCATCCGCCTCGAGCTGTTCCGTTGTGATCTTGGCTGCCCTCCCAAGGGCCTTCTCGACCCGCGACTCAGGGTCCCTCGCAGCAATGAGGATCAGACCGCTGTCACCGTCGTCGAGCAGCTCACCGACCTCCTTGAGGTCCGAACGGCTCATCCCTCTCGCCACCGTCCGTCATTCCAGGCTGCCGCGCATTATCGGTTAGAGGATGCACAGCAATCCGACGCCGGCGCGATCAACGACCACAGGTGGGCAACGTGGTCGGCCATGTCCGCAGCGGGGTCGTACATCCATTGCATCTGTAGTCCGTCGATCAAGGCCACCAGGATCCGCTCGGCAACCTTCACACGCTTACTGCCCAGCAGGTTCGTCCGTAGTGGTCGACGCGCAGACCCGCAGGCCTTCCTCTCCTCGGCTAGAGCAGTCGCTTGCCCGGTGCGCCTCGCCGCATTGAGTTCGTCATGATGAGCCTCGGCGTCCGCCCGCGTAACGAAGGCACGGCCTGCCAGTGCCTCTGGATCCAGGGTCTGCCGACCGATCCGCCAGCATACTACGGCAGGCCATTCGCGGTCACTTTCGTTGCGCGGGTTTCCCTGAACCTGCCAAATCGGCAACCGTGAGTAACATCTTTCGACTCATCACAAAACGATATCGGCTCCAGGAACGTCGGAGCAAAACTGAGGCGACTGACCAATCCGCGACCGTTTGCGTACCGTCCGCGTTCGATCAGCCGGCTTCGCCCGTTGCCGACGTCGATGAGGTGAAAGGCCCACAGAGACAGATCCGATGACCCTTCAGCACTACCGAACAGCACCAGAGAACTGTTCGGGTCGGCCACTGCTACACGCAACCCGGGCGCCTTCGGGTGCAGCTTGACTTCATCGCCCACCTCGAGCGATCCGAGCTCGGGATGGATGTCGGTGGTGTTTCGCATCTGACAGCCGACGAGATTCTCCAAACCTTCGTAGCTGTAGAAACCGCCACGTCCCTGTCCGATCTGAGTCAGCCACGGCCATACGCGCTCCCTCGGTGCGTCGATGTCGATCGCGTGGGTGTACTCCCAGTTCGGTTGCGGCACAATGTCGTCCCCGGGATAGATGGCGTCGAGTTCAGCTGAGGTTGCGCCCCACCTCGTCCGTCTGCGACGAAGTGGCCGGGTGATGAGTGCTAGGACTATAGGCCGGCACCTTCGAGTGACGTCACCACGTCGCGCAAACGCTGGTACGTCTTCAGATGCCCAGAGCCCGACTGCAAAGCTGACGGCGACCTCATCGGCCCGCCGTCACCCTGGCGAGACCCCGATCAATTGACTGAGGGACTACCTGATCTGCACGCATGATGATTCCCTTCACGTTCTGAATTGTTGCCCTTTAGCATTTCGAGTCCTCAGCACAGACACGCCTCAGTATCTGTTGTGCCCCTGAACGAACTGAGGTCGCCACCTACGCGTCGCGCCGTTTCAGCGTGTACCCGGCCAAGGCGATCAACAACGCCGTCCAGAAGCACGCGACACCGAAACCTTGCCAGGGCGAGAGTAGATCAGTGGGCGCCTGCTGGGGAGAGGCAATCAGTATTCCCGCCTCCGAGGGTAGATACGCGTGGATGTGCTGCCCGATCGTGCCGGGGAGCAACTGAGCCAACGGTCCCAGAACGAGAACGAAACCTATGATCCCGGTGATGGCTCCCGCGGTGTGACGGACGAGCACGCCGATCGCGATGGCCATGACCCCGAGCAACGCGAGATACAAACCCGTACCCAACACCGCACGCACCACACCCGGGTCAGCCAGCGACACTGATGCGCGCGGACGGATCACGGCCGCTCCCACGAAAAATGCCAGGAACGCCGTGACTTCGCCCACGACAAACACGACCGCCGCAAACACTGCACATTTGTTGGCCAGTACCGGTACCCGTGCCGGTACCGCCAACAGGCTCGCCCGGATCGTTCCGCTGGCGTATTCACTGGTCACCATCAAGACACCCAGAACACAGACCGCCAACTGACCGAATTGGAATCCCGCGCCCAATATCTGGCGAGCGGGGTCGGCCATGATCTGCAGCTGCGCCGCCGAGTCGACCCTGCCCCAGTTGGCCACGGTAAACCATGTGAACAACGCGGTGAAGCCGACAGTCACGACTACCAACGAGGTCAGCGACCAAATAGCCGATCGCAACGAAACAAGTTTCGTCCACTCCGATCGCAGCAGTCCGATGGCCTGTGGGCCAGGACTTCGCAGCACAAGCGCTTTCGGTGCTGCAACGGGTTGGGAGTTACTCATGACAACACCTTGTCGGGGCCTAAAGACGTGGGCGCCGACTCCGGTGGCATCGACGAGGGATGTGTGAGCGTCATGAATGCCTCCTCGAGCGAAGCCGCCATCGGGGTCAGTTCGTAGAGCACGATGTCGAACTGGTCCGCCAGTTCACCGACCCGGCGCGCAGACAAACCGCGCACAGTCAGGACGTCGTGTTCTCCGAAATCGGTATTGCCACCCGCCGCCGTGATGTACCCAGCAAGTGCTCTCGAATCGGATGACCGCACCAGCACCGACGCCTGCCCACCACTGGCAATCAGCTCTTTGGTGGTGCAATCGGCTATGAGTGAACCGTTGTCGATCACAATGAGATGATCAGCGGTCATTGCCATTTCGCTCATGAGATGACTGGACACGAACACTGTGCGACCCTCGCTCGCCAAGTGCTTCATCAGAGTGCGTATCCACAAGATGCCGTCCGGATCCAGACCGTTGACCGGTTCGTCCAGAATGAGGACGGGAGGATCGCCGAGCAGTGCCGCCCCGATGCCCAGTCGTTTGCGCATGCCGAGCGAATACGACCCGGTGCGTTCACTCTTGGCGGCAGTGAGTCCGACCAGCTCGAGCACCTGCTCCACGCGGACGCGCGGAATCATTTGTGTTTGAGCGAGATAGAGCAGATGGTTGAAGGCCGACCTTCCTGGATGGACAGCCTCCGCGTCCAGGAGAGTACCCACTGTTCGAAGCGGCTGACGCAGATCGGCGTAGGCCACTCCCTGCACGCGGGCATTGCCTCGATCTGGGTGATCAAGCCCGACGATCAACCGCATCGTCGTCGACTTGCCTGAGCCATTCGGGCCGAGGAATCCCGTCACGACTCCAGCTTCGACGTCGAACGACAGGTCGTCGATGACCAGCTTGCTGCCGTAGCTCTTGCTGAGTTTCCGGACCTCGATGGACGAACTCATTGCTGCCCGTCCGTGACAGCCTGCGCACCGAACACTCTCGAAGACTGGACAATTGCCGACGAACGACCCCGGATCCCCGGCTCGATCATGAAACTGGACGCACCCACCGCCACTGTCAGTTCGTTCATTTTCGATGTCCTTCATCTACTTGTTCCTGCGACCCACCACGACGCACTACCGCCTGCGACGCCAACCCAGTCGGCATCAGAGCTGGCATCCGGGCCTCATCGCGTGTGCGAACCTCCAGTGAACCGCCGCCAGGGGACGCGTGGACCAGTCGAAGATCACCAGAACGAGTGACCAAGGTAATCAAGGTCCCAGAGCGGGATTCGCGACAGTCAGCAAGTCCCACGAAGGAGTAAGCATTCACGACAGCAAGGGCAAACCCGTCCAGTTTCCAGCAGTGTGACTTTGTGCCCTAGGGCGAACATCGGACTGGTGCTGCACTTATGTTGCTGTTCAGCGAATGTGCTCACATTGCTGACGCACTGTCCATACATCTACCCGATAACCAGGAACCGGAGGCCCGCGATGTGGGATTCATTTTGGGATTTCTTGTGGTACACGATAGTCATCTTTGCGTTTGTCGCATACCTGATGATCCTCTTCCACGTCATCGTCGACCTGTTCCGCGACGAGTCCTCGTCGGGTTGGGTCAAGGCCGCTTGGATCCTGTTCCTGGTATTCATTCCTTACATTGCGCTGTTCGTCTACCTCATCGCCCGAGGTAGCGGCATGGTTCAACGGTCGGTGGCTGCTCATGAGGCAGCGAAGCAGCAGACCGATTCGTACATCAGGCGAGCGGCGGGCACGTCTGCCGCCGACCAGATCTCCACCGCCAAGGGGCTTCTCGACGAGGGCGTTATCGACAGAGCTGAGTTCGAACAGCTGAAGAGCGCAGCCATGAGCAGCTAGGCCACCTGGAAAGCCAGGCCGGATGCCTCGCCAACTCACAGTCGGTCGAAGCGGTCGAGATGACGCCCCGTCAGATTCTGACGGGGTGTCATCTGATCCAGGGCTCGGCCAATTGCAGCGGACCACTCTCGGTTTCCGCCGACTCCCCCGGTTCGGATACCAGCAACTCAGTGGTCACAGCACCGCAGGGAACGGCGGCGGAAGTAAAGTCGTGTTTGGCTTTCACGATGTGTTCTTGTGCGGCACGCTCAACCAAGAGTGGCACATAGTCACGAACCCTGGCTTGAGCGAATCGGCAGTAGATAGCCTGCACGATCTCGTCGATATCGGCAATACCCATCGCTGGGTGACGCACACGCAGGCGTTCAATGATGTGTGCAAGCTGCCTGCGCTGGTGGTCACGCTGCACCGACCTAAGGAGTTCGTCAGCGTTCATCGCGCTGGTCGAGCACAGTTCGCCGGCAGGGTCGCTCGAACCGGTCGTCGCAACGCCTCGACCGGCCACCGCGTGATCACTCCGAGTCCCGAAGCGCTCTGAACCGTCTCTTGGTCCGGTTCTGGCGCACAATCCAAGCCAGGTCTTTGTCAGGGTTCGCTTCCAGCTCGGCAAACCGCTGCAATCCGTTCTCCGGCTCGGCCGCAATTGCAACACTCCAGCAGTAACCCAGTGCTTGCCGCAAGACCCTCCACGGGTGAGATCGTCTCGTGTCCTGGTCATTTGCCACCAGTGCGACTCCCGCCACATCGCAGGCATCGAGAGCCATTGCCGCCGTGGTCTTGTCGGCCAGAAGCCGCGGCTCACAGATGGTTGCGATCGCTGCCCTGAGCTGTAACGGGTCGCGTGGATCCGAGAGCCAACTCCTGACCAGTTCACGCAGCTGTGGCGGATCGGCATCACCGATACGTTGGCCCGCCATAGCGGCCGCTTCTCGCACTCGCCACGAATCGTGGTGCGTCTCGGCGGTGAGCTGAGATATCAGCAACGCGCGCGCTTTTGTGGGGGACCTGTTGATCCGTTCGCCCAGTCCACGCACGCCACAACAACGCAGATATTCGTCGTTCTCTGTGGCCAGTCGGGCAAGAGTTTCATCAGGGAGTGAAGCTGCCGCTTCTTTCATCAGCGACAGGTTGGCCCGGGGCCCGGGTAGGCCAGAATGCGCGGCCAAAAACCGGGTCAGTTCTGCGTAGCCCATGGACGCGAACAAGTCCTCAGGCATTCAAACCTGATTCACGCAGGCTTACCCGCTTCTTCGACTCGATTCTGAGCTCCTGTCCGAGTTCACGGCGTAACCACAGACCAGTACACGTGGCAACGGTTGCCGCCATGCATATTCCGCCAACCACGAACGCAACCACCATGACCCCCGCCGCCGTCTGCTCGTCGACAAACGGTCCCGGCAGCAGTGTAAACGTCAGTCCTACCGTCCACGCCGCGACGTTGACAGGTATCCACCGCCACGCACGCCGCAGTACCCGGCGCAAGACGATCCATTGCGCAACCGGAATGGACAACAACAGAATCAGGGCCCCGAGGATGGTGCCGGCCCAGACCAGCGGGCGGCCGAAGTCGACTGCGTGACCGCTGTCGTTCAGCGTCGACGGCAGCATGCCGATGGACCACGCCGACGAGGCAGCGACTCCTGTCGCCAGAGTCCAACCGCGGACCGGAACCCGCAAGGGACTGCTGCGCAATACCATTGATTGAGCAAATCCCAGCGAAGCGCCCTCTAGTCCCCCAGCCACGATTACCAGGAGCCACCGGAGCCAAGGATCGTCGATGAACCATGAACTGGCGGCCAGGGCGGCCACCGGGAACATGAAACCCACTGCTTCACCCGCAGTGACAACTCCCACCCAGCGGCTGAGAGCTAACCCCGGGGTCGCCACCACTGCCCTTCGTCTCTGAACAACTCCGGCTGGGTGGATGCGGTGTCGCGGGTGATTCCCGGTATCACCTGGTAGGTGATGGACTCACGTTCACTGACCAGTGCCAACGGCCACCACAGCGCGCGCACGTAGCTCTCGGCTCTGTCCACTCCGTCCCAGTCGTAGAGGCCTCGATAGAGGCCGTTGCCGTCGTGGGCGAGCCAAAGTTTGGACACGAATCCCGGGAATCCGACGAACAATGGCGTATTGAAAAGGCTTTCACGCCGGAATACGGCGTGGGCAATCTCGTTCTGGCCGACGCCACGGAGCCGAAACCCGACAGCCAACGTCACCGGTTCGGCGAGCGAGACGGCATCGACAACAGTCTCGCGGTAGACCCGCGCCGACGATCCGTCAGCGAAATCGATCCGCCGCTCCAAGTTGGTCGTCGGTTGACGAATCCTGCGGTGGGCCAGCAACCGCGACGTGTTGTAGATCGAGCCGCACAGTTCGCGGGCTGCAACGATCCCGCGCTGGCGATCAATGGACCGCGCGCCGTTCCCTGGGGCGCAAGCCGGATGCCGTGGTCTCATTTCCGCCACACAGTGGTCATCTCTCCGACGACGGCGATCACCTGTAGACCTGCGAGGCCACCGAGGAAGACTGCTGCCCAGATCGACGCTCCCGTGAGCACACAGACGGTGAACAGACAGAGGACCGCGAGAAGTGCGGCTTGATCAGCTGTTTCGTGACCGAGCATTCGCCTGCTCCCTACCGCGTCGTAGCCGGTGTGGCTATCGGGACAGCAGGCAGTGGCCAGTCGAGACCGCCTCTGACGGCACCGTCGATCGGTGCGACTCTATCGGTCTGCTGCACAGCCGCTTCAGAGTCACCAACTCGCTTGGCAACGCTGTTCTCGCGAACGAAGAAGTTCTCGATGTCAGTGATCGCGCTCATCAACTGCGCGGGGAACACGACAGTGGTGTTCTTCTCGACACAGATCTCGACGAGAGTCTGCAAGTTGCGCAACTGGAGGGCGATCGGATGAGCGCTCATCGTGTCCGCAGCTTCACCCAGAGACGCAGCGGCCATCGACTCGCCTTCTGCGGCGATAATCTTCGCACGCTTCTCACGCTCGGCCTCGGCTTGTCTGGCCATCGCGCGCTTCATGCTCTCAGGCAGCTGGATGTCTTTGAGCTCTACCAAGGTGACTTCCACTCCCCACTCCAGCGTCGTCATGTCGAGGATGCGACGGATGTCTGAGTTGATGGTGTCTGTGTCGGCGAGCGCCTGATCGAGTGAGTGCTGTCCGACCACCTTGCGCAACGTGGTCTGCGCGATTTGATCGATCGCGGCGCGCACATTCTCGATGGTGACCACCGACTTCACCGCATCCACCACGCGGAAGTAAGCCACCGCCGAGATGTCGACGCTGACGTTGTCCCGAGTGATGATGCCCTGCGATTGGATGGGCATCGTCACCACCCGCATCGACACCCGCGCCATGCGATCGACGATCGGGATCAAGAACCTCAACCCAGGCTCGCGGACGCCAATCACCCGGCCGAACCTCAGCAAGACACCGCGCTCGTACTGCACGACGACCCGGATCGACAGGGCGAGCAGCAGCAGGGCGACAACGACGACAACTATACCGATCACGATCCAGCCGATCATGTGGCTCCCCTTTCACTCACGCCCAGCCGACCATGTCATCGCGGGCTCCACAGTCACCTTCGCGCTGATGCCCGGCAACCGTGAGGGCCAAATGTCACTCCGATGTATCCATCGGTCGTCTGATGAGAACAGTGGTGCTCGTATGCGATTACCCAATCAGCCGGAAGTGGGCCCTTTGACCCTTTTCCTGTCAACGCTCGAGGCCGACACTGCTCGTTATGAGCAAATCCAGCCGCGTAGTCTCAGCTGGCGTGCCAAGTCATCTCGACATGGCCGTCCAGGCTGTGCCGATGCTCGACCTCGCCCTCCACGACAGACCGCTCCCGGACATCAGCGGCTCATTACGCGTCGCCGCCACGTGGTTGTGGACTCGTTTCGACCCCCTGGCCAACGCTGAACTCACCGCGACACTCGCCCGCCGAGGCCTCGCACCGGCCGATACATCCGATCTCAAACAAGTCGATGTTGCATTGCGTTCGGCCAGCACATCGATGTTCGACGAACTGCTCGCCTGGTGTGTCGCCGGTGCGTGTCAGCGGTCGGCTTCTGCGCATCCGCCTGCCCGTGACGACTACACGCTCAGTGCCTGAAAACGACGGACCACAGCCAGATCACAAGGAGGACATCATGGAAGAGCATCGGTGGAATGTAGAGATCTACGTCGATTCTGGGGCCGACAGCGGCACCAAAACCGTGGCTCGCGCACTCCTGCACGCCCGCGATGACACCGATCTCGTCGGTATCGGCTTCGCCCGACGGAATCCGCACGATGCCGACGTGCCCGAGATCGGCGATGAGCTTGCCGCCAGCCGATCGCTCAGTGACTTGGCCGATCAGCTCCTGCGCGCGAGTGTCGCCGACGTGGCCGACATCACGCACGACCATGGCGTTCTGAACCGTTGATGTAAACCCTCGCCGGCGGGTGTGCTGGAGCGACATCTAGAAGAATGAACCACGCTGTGAAACCTCGAGATAGGCGGGTCGGTTTCCTGCCGAGCGGGACGCCGATCAGGCTTCGTCTGCCATGGTGAAGTAATTTTCTTCTTCCTGTATGAAGTGCAGCCGCAACAGTTCGTGGAGCCCGTACAAAGTGGCGATCAGGTCACTGCGTTGGTCCGGACTGATCTCGCCGTGCTCATCGGCACGTAGGCGATGAGTGTGGAGTCGACGGCCCAAACGGTCGATTTCAGCGTGCATTCGGCTCATCGTCGCCGTCGCCTCCGAGCTTCCCAGTGGCCTCGCCAATGCGGGATACAGATCCTCGTCCTCAGCGTGCTCGTGCGGGAGTACTACCTGCGACACAAAGGAATCCGCCGCTTGCAGCGCAGGATACGCCGACCGTACCTCCCCATTGGACAGCTCTTGCGCCGCAGTGGTGAGCAGCGACAGCCGGCCCCTCATCTCGTCGTGCTCTTTCGAGAACCGGTGGAGAAGTTCATCGGTCTGACTGCTGATCCGCTGGGATCGATTTCTCCCGCCACTGAGCGCCCGAAGCGCGTTCAGAATCACGATCACGTCGATCGCTTCTTGAAGCAGAGCTCCGGGCGCGGGGGCCAGCAAGCCGAATGCCGCGACAACCATGGCTACCAGCGACAAACCCATTCCCACTCCGGCGCTTTGCACAGCTATCCGTCGAGAGCGACGCGCGGTTTCCATGGCGTCCGCAAGCCTGTCGATGCGGTCTGTGGTCAAGACGACGTCGGCGGCCTGCGAACTGGCCGCCGAGCCTCTCGCGCCCATCGCCACACCCACGGTGGCAGTGGCTAGTGCCGGCGCGTCGTTGACTCCGTCGCCCACCATGATGGTGACTGCCTGGCGTCGCTCGGCGCGCACCCGCGCGACCTTGTCGGCGGGGGTCTGCTGGGCATACACCTGATCGAGTCCCAGAACAGCTCCGATCTCCTGCGCGGGCCGAGCGCGGTCTCCTGTCAGCATGATGATCCGAGACAGTCCGGCACCGCGCAGTCGTCTCAATGTCGACGACGCGTCGCGACGAACCTCATCGATCAGTGTTATGGCCGCAGTCAGGATTCCCTCGACTTCGATCCAGGCAATCACGGACCCGTCCAGTTCGGACTTGCGCAGCGCGGCCTGCGCCCACGTCGGTCCGTCCTCGGGCAGAACACGCGAACCCACCCAAACCCGGCAGCCATCCACTGTGGCGGTCACCCCCGTGCCGGCCTGTTCGACGACGTCGGTCGGCAGCGAAAGGGTCATACCCCGTGCCTTCGCTTCCCGGACTATGGCCTCCGCCAGAACGTGCGCCGAGACCTGATCGGCGGAGGCCGCCAAACGGAGGATGTTCGCGGGGTCCTGGCCGGGCGCCACATCGATGGAAAGGCCGCTTGGTCGACCCGTCGTCAGTGTCCCGGTCTTGTCAAGGACGAGCGTCGTGGCGTGACCCAAATTCTCCAGTGCCGCGCCATCTCTGACAACCACACCGAAGCGTAACGATCGCGACAGGCCCGATACGATCGCGATGGGCGCGGCCAACAGCAACGGACACGGCGTCGCAACCACCAGAACCGCGACCGCTCGCGTCAGGGAGCCGTCGACGACCCACGCCACGGACGCGACCACCAGTGTCAGCGGCAGGAACCAGGCAGCAAGCCGATCAGCCAATCGGACGACCGGCGCCCGTTCGGACGACGCATCGTCGGCTAAACGGACAATACCGGCGTAGGTGCTGTCCGCGGCTGTTCGCAGCGCTGTCATCTCGAATGCGTTGCCTGCATTGACGACACCCGAACGTAGGTCATCGCCCGACGTCACGGTGACCGCAATAGATTCTCCGGTGAGCATGGACTCGTCGAGAACTGCAACGGAGGAGTTCATCCGGCCGTCGACCGGCACGGTCTCACCGCACCCTACCGAGATGACGTCCCCGACCTTGACTTCGTCGAGGTCCACCACTTCGAGCGTCGTACCTACCCGGCGCCGGGCAGTACGTGGGGCGTGCGCGAGGAGAGCGCTCAGGTCGCGAGACGCTCGTCGCGACGCCGTTGCGTCGAGCACTCGGCCGGTGGCAAGCATGACGGCGATCAGTATTCCGGCGAGGAATTCCCCGACGACGATGGTTCCGACCAGGGAGAGCACCGCAATCACATCGACGCCGACCCGTCCGTGACGCAGACCTTCCACTACCCACCACACCGCAGGTAGCAAAGCCACGAGGGTTCCGGCGATCCAGAGCGCGTCGGCGATGTCGGTTGACGACGAAAGCCACGCGATACCGCCCGCTGTCAACGCGGCGGCCGTGACCACGAGGAGTGCCGTTTCCACGGAAATCCCCACGTTCATTCCTGGCCGCAGCTTGTGCACGTCATCCGCACGCACGTCTTTTCCTCCTCGATGCCCACCGGAAAGTCTCCGCTCCGCCGATTCGCCGCCCTAGGGACGAAAGAAGTCGGCGTAGAGGCCTATGTCCTCTCCTCGTGTGCCGATGCGGGCAGTTCACTGAGGACACAGTTCACGTCGCCGAATGGAGCAGTGCAGTGATCAAGGTACTTGTGGCAACGGCCAGCAGGCACGGGTCGACCCGGGAGATCGGCGAACAACTCGGCACTGCGCTGTCGGCTGGTCTACTCGTGCGGGAAGTTGACGCCGAGGTCGAAGTTCTCGACGCCGACCAGATCGAGAGCCTCGCCGACGTCGACGCACTGATTCTGGGAAGCGCGGTGTACATGGGGCGCTGGCTCAAGAGTGCTCGGAGTCTCGTCGATCGTGAAACCGAACGCCTGGAATCGATCCCGGTCTGGTTGTTCTCCAGCGGTCCTGTGGACGACAACGGCAAGACAGACGGTGGCAAGGCCACACCTGAGGTCAAAATCGCCAGTGCCGCGTGGGCGCAGGATCATCACACGTTCGGCGGCAAACTCGACCGAGCCGAGCTGAGTTGGGGTGAGCGTCTGGTTGCGTCCGCCGTCCACGCGACTGACGGTGACCATCGCTCCTCATCCGAGATCGGTGAATGGGCCGACGAGATCTGCGGATCATTGGCCGAAATGTCCATTGTCCGAAACGACTGGTGAGTTCCGCCGAGGTTTTGGCATGCGAGCATGGCGAGTATCAGCACCAGGACCGATCTTGGGCGATCCAATCGAGCTGGTGACCGAAAAAAGGCCGGTGCCACAGCGCGGCGAGATGCTCCTCGCGGTCGAGGCCTGCGGGGTGTGCCGTACCGATCTACACGTCGCCGAGGGCGACCTGCCGGTCCACCGACCATCGGTGGTTCCCGGCCATGAAGTCGTAGGACGTGTGCTGTACATCGCCGAGGGAACCTCCACTGCCTTCCGCGTCGGCGATCTGGTCGGCGTCCCCTGGCTTCGATCCACCTGCGGCACTTGCAGCTCCTGCCGCACCGGAGCCGAAAACCTTTGCTTGCGTTCCCGGTACACCGGCTGGGACCACGACGGCGGGTACGCCGACTACGTTGTCGCCGAGGCCGCGTACGCCCTGGAACTGCCGACCGGTTATTCCGCGACGCAGCTCGCTCCGCTGCTGTGCGCCGGGATAATCGGCTACCGCGCACTGAAGCGAGCAGAGCTCCCACCTCGCGGCCGTCTGGGCATCTACGGATTCGGCGGTAGTGCTCATCTGGTGGCGCAGGTCGCGATGCACCAAGGAGCAACTGTGCACGTGATGACGCGTGATCAACGAGCGCGGGACCTGGCTCTCGAACTCGGTGTCGCATCAGCTCGAGACACGTACGACCAACCTCCCGAGCCTCTCGACTCAGCGATTGTCTTCGCCCCGATCGGCGACATCGTCCCTACCGCGCTGGAAGCGCTCGACCGTGGCGGGACCCTCTCACTGGCGGGCATCCACATGACCGACACCCCGCCCCTGAACTATCAACGACACCTGTTCCACGAGAAACAGATCCACAGTGTCGAGTCCAACACCCGCGCAGACGCCCGCCAGTTCCTGCGCTTCGCCCAAGATCACCGACTCCACGTAGAAACCACTGAATATCCGTTGGAGCAAGCGCTCACCGCCCTTCGGGACCTCAAGGACGGGCGGTTCGCCGGGGCTGCGGTATTGGTCCCACCCAAGAAGGGACTCCCCAATGCGACTTCTTGACCGGGTCGCGATCCGCTTCCACATTCTGGACCGGGCCGTCAGCGATGTGATCTCCGAGCAGCAGATGAGCCGAGAGCTGTTCCGTCGCGATTACCGTGTCGGGCCCGGTAATCTGCGCCAGATCCTGGACGATCTTGTGGCCGAAACCCTCTTGACGCAAGACCAGCGGGTGATCGACGGCACGATGCAGAACATCTACCGGGCAACGCCGGCAGGCAAGATGGAACTGGCGCGTGATCGGCGACTTCTGAGCAAGCTCACCCACGAAGTCTTCGGCGATGCGATCCCCCCGGCACCATCAGGGCTTGTCGTCGATGCTCCAGGACATTCCGTCCTCAGTTCGAGGCTTGCTGTGCAAGTCCCCGCGAGCCAACGGGATTGCCGCAAGACTCCGGAACAGGGGCGCTCTCTTGCCCACCGCCGGTGACACATCTGCGCCCGTAGACCCACAAGAAGCAATCCCGGGTCTGCTGCGTGACCTGGACACCGGCCCCATGGGTCTGTCCGATCGCGAAGTCGTGAGACGGGCGCTGATCTATGGCCGGAACGAACTGACTCGGCGCCATCGCAATCACTGGGCTCGACAACTGCTTCGCCAAATCACCCACCCGTTGGCGCTGCTGCTGTGGCTGGCAGCGGTACTGGCATGGTTCAGCGACTCTCGACCGCTTGCCATAGCAATCGTGGTGGTGGTGATCATCAACGCAGCCTTCGCATTCGTGCAGGAGCGACACGCCGAGCAAGCCGTAGAAGCGTTGTCCGCCTTCATCCCCGCCACCGCACGAGTGGTCCGACAGGCACCGGAGATATCCGTCGAGGCGTCCGAGCTCGTACCCGGCGACGTGATTCTGCTCGCCGAAGGTGACAAGATCCCCGCCGACGCCAGACTGCTCGACGGCTCCTTGGAAGTCGATCTATCCACGCTCACCGGCGAATCCGCCACCGTAAGGCTCGAAACCCGCACGGCGGCCGGGACCGGACCCATCATCGAAGCAACAGACCTGGTCTTCAGTGGCACCACCATCGTGACCGGCCATGCACACGCCGTCGTCTTCGCCACCGGAATGCAGACAGAACTCGGACGGATCGCCGCCCTTTCTGCGCGGGTCACCCAGGACGAGAGCCCGCTCGAAACACAGGTCAAGCGCGTAGCGTGGCTCATCGCCGCCGTCGCGGTGACGATGGGACTCGCCTTCATTCCGCTCGGAACCCTGCTCGCCGGCCTGTCATTACGCGATTCAGTCAACTTCGCGATCGGTCTTCTCGTCGCCAACGTGCCCGAGGGTCTGCTGCCGACCATCACGCTTGCACTCGCTGTCGGTGTGCGAGTCCTGGCACGCAGCGGCGCGCTGGTGAAGAAGATCTCGGCGGTCGAGACATAGGGATCGACGACCGTGATATGTACTGACAAGACCGGCACACTGACGCTGAACGAGATGACCGCTACACGTATGTGGACGGCCCAGGGCGTGCTCGAACCTCCCACCGGTGGCAATGAGTGTGCCTCACGCGCAGCACACGTCATCGCGGACTGCTGCTCAGCGACCATCATCACGGACGACGACGGCAATACCGTCGAGCGCGGAGATCCAACCGAGCTGGCGCTACTGCGCGCGTCCCAGGAACTCGGAGTCGGCCCGGAGCCCGGAGGACCCTCCGATCGGCTTCGGGAGTTCCACTTCGAATCCGCTTTGCGCCGAATGTCAACGGTGACGCGTTCAGCACCCGGCACGGCCCGGATCAACATCAAAGGTGCGCCGGAAGAAGTCCTTCAACGATGCACCACAATCGCCGACGGCAGCGGCGACCGCGCGCTGACATCGGTCGATCGCACTGCGATCACCGCCATGGTGACCGAATGGGCAGCCGAGGGACTCCGGTTGATGGCCGTCGCCGAGCGCACGATCGATGAGACGTTGGTCGAGACACTCAGCCGCGAGAACACCGAGCAAGGCCTCACCATTCTGGCGATCGTTGCCCTGATGGACCCACCACGACCCGAGGTCGCCGAGGCCGTCGCCACCTGCCACTCCGCAGGCATTCGAATCATGGTCGTCACCGGCGACCACGGCCTCACCGCACGCGGCATCGCCGAAAGCGTCGGGATCGGCGCGGACAGCAGCTTGCGGGTGGTGACCGGGACGGAGCTCGAGCTGATGCCCGAGGCCGAACTCGATCTTCTGTTGGCCGAACCTGGCGAAATCGTGTTCGCCCGCAGTTCTCCAGAAGCCAAGCTCCGCATCACCGACGCCTTACGTGGTCAAGGCCATGTTGTGGCGATGACCGGAGACGGCGTCAACGACGCTCCCGCTCTGCGACGCTCGGACATCGGTGTCGCGATGGGGAAATCGGGGACCGACGTGGCACGCGAAGCAGCCACGATGGTGCTGACCGACGACAACTTCGCGACCATCGTCACCGCTGTCGAAGCCGGCCGCCGCGTCTACGACAACGTACGCAAATTCATCGTCTACATCTTCGCGCATGCCACTCCTGAGGTCATTCCCTTTGTGCTGTACGCACTTTCCGGAGGCCAGATACCTCTGCCCCTGACCGTGATGCAGATCCTGGCCATCGACCTCGGTACTGAAACCCTGCCCGCCCTCGCACTGGGACGCGAACCGGCCGAACCCGGACTGATGGATCGACCGCCGCACAAACGGGGCCAGAACGTCGTCAGCCGCGAGATCTTGGTGCGCTCATGGGGTCTTCTAGGCGGTGTATCGGCTGCGCTCGTTCTGGCACTCTTCCTGGGAACCCTCGTCGACGGCGGCTGGCACCTGGGCGATTCGGTGTCGAGCGGACCGCTGCACGATACGTGGATGCTCGCCACCACAATGAGCTTCTTGGCAATCGTGTCGTGTCAGATCGGCACCGCTATGGCGGCGCGGACGCAACGCGCTTCGCTGCGCACCATTGGTTTCGGGACCAATCGCTTGCTGTTGTGGGGCATTGCATTCGAAGTTGTCTTCGCCGCACTGGTGGTCACGGTGCCGTTCCTCCAGGACATTTTCGGGACGGTTTGCCCACCCGCCCACTTGGCGATATGGCTGCTACCACTCCCGTTCATCGTGTGGGGTGGTGACGAACTCTACCGCGGGATACGGCGACGAAAGACACACCCAAGCGAAAGCAGTCCGGATACCCGCGCTGTGGGCAGAGAAAAGGAATTGTCATGAGTGCTAAGGCAACGCACGGTCGTCACATTCCGCCCGCCGACATCCATTTCAGAGACCTCGACCACGACGACGTTCCCGCGGTCGAAGATCTGTACCGGAGAATGAACGAACACGATTCCTACATGCGGTTTTTCGGCGCACGCCCCAAACACCTCAACACGGTTGCAGAATATACCTGTCGCCGTGCCGAGGGCAGCTACGCCGTGGGTGCATTCCGTGATGATCGACTGCTGGGTATCGCCAATTATGTCCGTGGACCACGGCCACAGACCAGGCCACATCCTGACGTCGAGATCGCGATCACCGTCGACCACAGCGTCCAGGCCCACGGGATCGGGACCGATCTCTTGGAGCATCTCGCCGCCCACGCGCGATCGGCTGGAATCAGATGGATGACGGCAGAAGTGCTGGCAGAGAACAGTCTCATGATCCGAGTTCTCCGCGACGTGGGGCTTTCCCACCACCTCCACCTCGACGGAACCACCATGACGCTCGAAATCGATCTGCAGGGCGGAGATCTCAAAGAACCCGCAGCTATCTGAGGAGGATCGTCATCGCGCTGTGGGGACGATCAAGACCGGAATATCGACGGTGTGCAGCACCGCTTGACTCGTCGAACCCATCAGCATGGAAGGAAACCCCCCGCGGCCACGACTTCCCATCACGATCAGCTGAGCGTTGGCCGCCTCATGGACAAGCTTCCGTACGGGGCGGTCCCGGACCGCATGGCGGCGAATACGCACATCCGGGAATTGCTCCTGCCACCCGGCCAGATTCTCGGCGAGGGTCAAGTCATCGAACACGTCCGGAGGGAACATCGCGTTGGCGAGACCTTCGGGTAGTGCGCGATCGGGATCGAAGTCGATCTGGGCATGAACAGCCACCAGGTCAACGCCTCTCGCCGAAGCCTCGGTGAGCGCCTGGGCCAGGGCAGGCTCGCTGTTCCCGGTACCGTCTAGGCCCACGACCACGGGCAGGCTCGCAGAGACGGCTCGTTCCGCCGATCCCACGACAGCGATCGGGCAACGCGCGTGGCCGACCACAGCGGTGCTGACGGATCCGATCAGTCCGCCCGTGAACTCGCCCAGCCCGCGCGAGCCGACCACCAACAGTGTCGTGTCACTGCCCCAGCGCACCATGACGTCGGTCGGCGCGCCCTCCACGACCGCTGTGGTGACCGCGAGGGCGTGGGTTCCGACGGTGTCCCGGGCGACCCCAGACGCTGTTTCGAGAGTTCGTTCCGCTTGCCGCCGGACCACCTGCGGGGTATCAACGCGTAAGTTGACTGCGTCGGAGAGGTTCTGCGCCTTCTCCCGGACCGCTGTCACGATCGTCAACGGCACCGCACGCACGATTGCGTCCGTCGCGGCCCACCGCACGGCGTCGAGAGAGTGTTCGGAACCATCGACGCCTACGACCAACCGTTGAACATTGTTCATGGCAACACCTTTCGCGCACCAACAGGTCGAGGCGCTGTTCTGTGAGGCTTCTCCTCTCAGTCTGCGTCGTCGTGGCACGGGGACCAAGTGCCATTGGGCACTCGCGGTGGGGCCCAGGTGCCCTACACCTCGACCACGCACACGCGAAACGGTCGAACAATCAACGAATTCGTCCTTCGACACGGGAGTCACCATGGAGAACAAACCAGTAGTGGTAGGAATCGACGGGTCAGCAGCCGCGCTCGACGCAGTCCGATGGGCCGCCCATGAGGCCATATTGCATGCCACTCGCCTGACGATCGTGTGCTGCGTGGATGACGACATCCTCGCTCTCAGTGACTATCCGTGGCCTGATCGGTACTACGAACAGCTCAAGGAGCACGCTCACAAGGACCTCGCCGAGGCGTCGGCCTTGGCGGTCTCCGAAATTTTGAAGGCTGACAGCGACATTGCAGTGGACACCAAAATGCTGCTTTGCGATGCCCGAATCGGATTGCAGCGCTTCGCCGCAACTGCTCAAATCCTTGTGGTCGGCGCGTACGGTGAGACCCGCCGAGTGTCGGGGTTGCTCGGTTCGGTCGCCGAAGCGGTGTCCACCCATGCCGGATGCCGGGTGGCCGTCGTCGGTGAGCAGCTCGATTCGGTGCGCGAGAGCATGCCCAACACCGTGGTTGTCGGGGTCGACGGATCCCGATGCAGTGCACAAGCCGTCGATGTCGCGTTCGAAGAAGCGTCGCTGCGCAACGCGAACCTGGTGGCCATACATGCCTGGAACTTCACGAAGATCCAGTCGGTGTTCAGAACCGAAACGCCAAGGCTGTCGTGGAAGGAAACACGCACAGCCGAACAGGCCGTTCTCGCCGAGAGCCTGGCCGGACACTCAGATCGCTACCCGGATGTCGCTGTCACTCAACAAGTTCTCAACAGTGACCCGGTAGGGGCGCTGCGTGATGCCGGAGACAACGCGTGCCTGCTCGTGGTCGGTTCACATGGTCGAGGTGGGTTCGCCGGACGCCTACTGGGATCAACCAGCCGGGCGCTGCTCCACACGGTGACCTGCCCGGTGATCGTTGCGCGCTAATGATCTGCCGATACCAGACGAACGTCACAGCAAATCACCGAAAGCTCCCTACACTGGTGCACAGCCGCCACCCGGCGACGCCTAAGGAGTCACGATGATCTCAGTGTTCCTGGTCGACGACCACGAGATAGTGCGCCGTGGGTTGATCGAGCTCATCGACGCTGATCCCAACCTCACCGTTGTCGGCGAAGCAGGTACCTGCTCGCAGGCGCTCGCCCGGATCCCGGCGCTGCGCCCGGACGTCGCCGTGCTGGACGTCCGGTTGCCTGATGGCAATGGCATCGAACTGTGCCGGGAACTACTGACAAAACTCGATGGTCTCAAATGTCTGATGCTGACATCGTTCACCGAGGACCAGGCCATGATGGACGCGATACTGGCCGGCGCCAGCGGTTATGTCGTCAAGGACATCACCGGCATGGATCTGACCAAAGCCATCAACGATGTGGGTGCCGGCAAGTCACTTCTCGACAACCGTGCCGCGGCTGCCCTCATGGATCGGCTTCGGGCTCGACAGGACGCGCCCGGGCCGCTAGACGGGCTCACGGAGCAGGAACGAACGTTGCTGGATCTGCTTGGTGAGGGGCTGACGAATCGCCAGATCGCCGCCCGGATGCACCTGGCGGAGAAGACCGTCAAGAACTACGTATCCCGCCTGCTCGCCAAGCTGGGCATGGAGCGGCGGACACAGGCGGCCGTCTACGCCTCCAAGATCAAGAGTCCCAACCCACCCCAGCGCGACTGACCGATGACATCGCTCGTGATCTCGCGATCACAGGTCCCCACCACTGATGACCAAAGGCCCCGATAGCGGCAACCAAGGACAGGCGATCGTCAGGCCCCCGCGTCATACGGTTTCTAGTGAAACCGGTTGACGCACATCAAGGCGACGGGAGCCACCACCATGCTGAGTCTGTTATCGCGGGAGCTTCATCTGTGGCGACTGATGCACTTGTCGTCCAACAGGCTCATCCGACCCTATGACCGCCTCGAGTCTCTGATCATGCTGCTCGCCACAGCACTCGCTGTGTGCTCGTTGACCATCGCGTTCATGGTCGGCAGCGCCACCTACGCCAACGACAAACAATCGGTCTTGCTGGAACAGCAGTCCCGCCACTCGGTCACCGCCACCATCCGCGGGACCGCGCAGGAGTCTCGGGAACCGGTCAGCGCGACCTGGACCTCAACCGATGGACGCAGCGTCACCGGCAGCGTCGAGTCGAAGTCGGCAGACAAGCCCGGCGGGCACAGAACCATCTGGATCGACCAGAACGGCACGCCAGTCGACAAACCCCGAGCAGTGGGCAACGCTGTCGCCCAAGCCATCGCCGTGGGCCTGACCACCGGTCTGGCCATCGTCGGAGTGTGGCTGCTCCTGATCTTCTCGGTGCGCACCTTCGGTGACAAACGACGGTTTGCGGCGTGGGAGGCGGAGTGGCAAGCCGGCGCGATCGACAGCACCCGATGAACTCCGATCCCCCGCACCGCCTTCACCCAAGGAGCGACCATGTCCATTACCTGTCCGGATCAGCGGAACCTGCACGAGATCTTGGCCTTGGCCTCGCGGGCGCCGTCAGTGCACAACACCCAGCCGTGGCGGTGGCGGCTTCACGGCGATGAGCTACGCCTTTACGCCGACGTGTCGCGGTCCGTGCCGGCCGCCGATCCTCAGCAGCGGCAGATGGTGCTGAGTCTGGGTGCCGCCCTCGATCACTATTGCGCCGCTGCCTCCGCCTACGGATGGGGCGTCGACGTCGCTCGACTTCCCAACCCGAATCGGCCCGATCATCTGGCCACGGTCGAGTTCACCGGCCGCCTGCCGATCCTCGACGGGCACCGTCGCCGCGCGGTTGCGATCCGCGAGAGATTCACCGACCGGCTCCCCCTGCTGACACCTCCAGCTATAGCCGTGTCCGATGTAACCAGAGTGGCTGCCGCCCAAAACGATACAAACATCACAGTATTACCGGTGAGCAGCGCGCCGTCGCTCGCGAAGGCATCGCAACTCAGCGCGTCGCTGCGGCGCTATGACATCAACTATCACGACGAATTGGTCTGGTGGACCCGGCGACCAGTCGTCGAGCACGACGGAATCCCGGCCGCGGCATTGCTTACCGCATCGGAAAGTGAGCGCGTCGCTGTCGGCAGGGACTTTCCTGTGATCGGGGGCGGTCAGCCCCGCAGGCCCGATGTCGAGTCCGACGAAGCAACCGTTGTCGTCCTGGCCACCCGTGGCAGCACCCGGGAAGACCTGCTCCGCTGCGGTGAATCCTTGTCCACACTGCTCATCGAGGCCACCATCGCGGGACTGAGCAGCTGCACGCTTTCACATGTCCTCGAATCGCCCGACAGCACCACCCTCATCAGCGCGTTGCTCGAGGACGCTAGCGTTCCACAGATCATGGTGCGTCTCGGTGTGCGCTCGCACGCAGATGAGAAGCCCGCGCGCAGCCCGAGGCGGGATGTCGACGAGTTCCTCTCCGTCGACTGATGAGCTCTGATCCTGGGACAATCGGTTCCTCAATCAAGGACTTGCGCCTCTGACATCGCCAATACGGTTTCGCTTCAATGTAATTGATCAATCCACCAGTGAAAAGGAGTGCCATGAACAACATCTTGGCCAGTCGCCACAACCCCATCCACTCGTTACTGCCCGACGTAGCAGATCTGTTCGCCGCATTCCCGGCGATCGGCGCGCTACGTGCGAACTCTCACCTGATTCGTGTCGAAGACGAGCTCGGCGAGAACGAGTATCTGGTACGGGCCGAACTGCCGGGTATTGATCCGACCAAGGACGTCGAGATCATCGTTAGGGACGGAATGCTCACGATCAAGGCAGAGCGTCAGACCCGCGCCGAGAGCGACGCCCGGTCAGAGTTCGCCTACGGTTCGTTCGTTCGAACGATGGCACTGCCGGCCGGGTACATCGAAGACGACGTGAAGGCGGCCTACGACCAAGGCATCCTCACCGTCACGGTGCCGCTGGCAGCAGCAACCTCGCCGGGAAAACACATCCCCGTGGTAGTCACCGAATCCAGCCAGTAAACCGAATACAAAGAGGGTGAACCGCTTTCGCGGTTCACCCTTTTTCAGTTGTGCGGTCAGTGTACGACGAGGACGGGACACTGCGAGTGGTGTAGGACGTTCTGGCTGACCGAGCCGAGGATGGTCCCCGTCATGGCCCCGCGTCCTTGTGACCCGACCACCAACAGGCCCGCCGCGGCGGAGAGCTCACCGAGACCGCGTGCAGCGGACGCATCGCCGTACAGTATCGCGACTTCGACGTCGGGGAACTTGTCTCGCACCACTGCGACATGTTCGGTAAGCCAGGCCGTGCCGTCGTCGCGCAGTTGTTCCCAGTCGATCAACGCGCCGCTGTATCCGATACCGACCATCGCGGACACCTGCCAAAAGTGTGCTGCCACCAGGCGAGCACCCATCAGGTGGGCGTACTCGAAGGCAGCGAGTAGCGCCTTGTCCGCATGCTCTGAGCCGTCGACGCCGACGACGACGTCGCCGCCCTTGCTCTCGTGAGCGCGCCAGGCGACGACAGGACACTGTGCGGCATTGGTGACGGCGATGACCTGGCTGCCGAGCAGCATGTCGCGAACAGGGCCCGAGCGCCGCGATCCGATCACCACCATCGCGGCGTGCTGCGAATGCGCATGGACGTACTCAGCCACCGATTCGTCGCAGATGGCTGAGGTGACCTCTGCCCCTGGGTCCACCTCGCCAACCGCCTCGCGCGCCCGTTTCAGGTGATCTGCGCCGACTTCGCGGAGTTGATCCAGGAGCGCCCGCTCACTGATCAGCGCCGATCTCCCCAATCCCACGTACCACTCATCGGTGGGCAATGCATGAATCAGATGAACTGGCGCAGCGGACTTCTGAGCAAACTTTGCCGCCCACCGGACGGCGCCGAGGGCGGTTTCCGAACCGTCGACTCCGACTATCACCGCCCCAGCCTGAATCTCGATAGTCATATCTGCGTTCCCTTCGAAGTTGTTGTCCCTTCGAAAGTAGAACTGGTTGAGGCTGAGCGATGTTGGCGTTGCGCCTGACTTGCGAGGACTTTCGTCACCAAAAGACGATCACAGCGGAACTGACCACCGGACCACGAGTCCGACGCCGTCATCGCCCGGCGTCAGAGTCAGGTCGCCGCCGAGTTCCCGGGCCCGCTGCCGCATGTTGGCCACGCCACTGGGAGTGATGTCGCCGGACATACCGACCCCGTCGTCAACGACCTCGACCACCAGGTCGTCATTTACCGAAACATTCAGGGTCAGGGTCTGCGCATGTGCGTGGCGAACGACATTGCTGACACATTCGCGCACAACCGCCAAGACATGCTCTGCCAGGGCTGGTTCCACGACCGTCAAGGGGCCAGACATTCGCACATATGCTTTGACTGATGCGTCGCCGATTTGTTGGTCGACCACCTCGTGTATTCGCTGCCGCAGAGTAGACGAGTCCTGCCCGTCGGCTTGCAGATCGAAGATGGTCGTTCTTATTTCTTGCACGATGTCCTGCAGATTGTTGATCGTCTCGGTGAGCCGTCCACGCACCTCAGGCGACTGGGTGCGTTGCAGGGTGCCTTGCAGACTCATGCCGGCGGCAAAGATGCGCTGGATGACGTGGTCGTGCAGATCCCGGGCAATCCGGTCTCGGTCAGCGAAGACCTCCAGTTCTCGCTTACGCCGGATCGCCTCGGCCATGGACAACGCGAGGGCTCCCTGGTCGGCGAAGTTCGAGACCAGTCCGAGCAGCTCCTCGGTGAACGACTGACGTCCAGCCTTTCTCACGACGACCAACACTCCGCTGATGCTGTCGGCAGTGCTCAGCGGCACAGCGATTGCCGGACCATAATGCTGTGCATACGAGCCGGTCGGCGGATAGGCCAGTTTGTCCCGCAGGTAGGCCGTCCGATGCAGAAAAGCCGCACCCGACGTCGACCCGTTGACCGGTACGGTGCGCTCGAGCAGGTCAGCTGCGTCCTCCCCTTCGGCGACGGTGATCACCAGGTCGCAAACCTGCTCGTGCGGAAGTTCGAGGTCTTCCGGTCTCGCGATGAACACAACGTCAGCGTCGGTCAGCACCAGCGCCTTTCGAGCAACCATATTCAGCACGCTGTCGATGTCGGCTCCGGACAGCAATTCGGTCCGAATATCGCGCGTCGCCTCGATCCAGGCGAGCCGTGACTGCGACTCCGCATACAGGCGGGCGTTGTCAATTGCCACCGCGGCGGCGGACGCCAGCGCCTGGATCACAACCTCGTCGTCCTCGGTGAAGTTCTTTCCACCGTTCTTCTCGGTCAGATAGAGGTTACCGAAGATCTCGTTTCGAACTCGAATGGGCGTGCCCAGGAAGGTGGTCATCGGCGGATGGTTCGGCGGGAAGCCAACCGAATCCGGATGCTGGGAGAGATCGTTGAGTCGCACCAGCTTTGGCTGATCGATGAGCAGACCCAGCACTCCTCGCCCGGTGGGTAACGGCCCGATCTTGATGCGTGTGTCGTCGTCGATACCCTGATGGATGAAAGCGCTCAGATGGTGCCCTTCGCCTCGGACCCCGAGCGCGCCATACTGGGCATCGACCAATTTCACTGCTGATGCAACGATCGAACGCAGCGTCGTCTCCAGATCAAGATCTGCGGTGACCACGAGCATCGCTTCGATCAGGCCGTCGGTTTGCTCACCGGCTTGCGCGATCTGACCGATGCGATCTTGTACTTCATCGAGCAGTACACGCAACCGTAGTTGCGACAGCGTTTCGCGCACGCTGTCGGATGCCCTTGACGACGACTCCATAATTCCCCGATACCGAGTGCCCACGAGCGTTGCGCTGGCCGACAGTAGAGCGTAACAAAATGCTCAGCCAATATCTACAGGATCGCGAACCACGTTAGCGCCGTGCGCCATTCGTAACCCATTTCGAGTACTAAGGTCACCTGTTCCGATGGTTTTTGCCAGGTTCGGCCTGCTGACCCCGCGAGGTTGACTGGTGTGGTCAATCGAACGACCAGGAGGACCGAGATGACCACAAATGCCCCCACTGTTGTCGGTGTCGACGGCTCATCGACAGCGTTGGATGCCGTGCGGTGGGCCGCTGCGGATGCTGAGTTGCACCACTCCGACCTGCTGCTGGTCTCCTCAACGTGCCCGCCGGCTGATGCTGTGTTGCCCGCTGCCTACTTCGAGGCTCTACGATCCGGATCCGAATCGGCACTCGCCGAAGCGGAGGCAATGGCCAGGCATTCGGCGAGTTCGGGACTGAAGATCTCCGCAATTGTCGACACCCGCCCCCCGATCCCTGCTCTGCTGGATCTCTCCGCGTCGGCCCGGATGACGGTGGTCGGCAGCCGTGGTATCGGGCTCGTCAATCGAGCCGTCCTGGGGTCGGTGAGTTCTGCGCTGGCTTCACACACCCACGTGCCGCTGACGGTGGTGCGGGGATGGACCGCCACCGATGAAGCCAGTCGACGCGCGGTCGTCGTGGGCACAGACGGGTCGGCGGCCAGCAGACCGGCGCTCGAGGTGGCCTTTGACGAAGCCGCAGCTCGCGAGGTCGGTCTCACAGTGGTGCACGCGTGGTCGGGCGCGGACTTTGCCCTGGTCCACGCCTCAGCCGGTGTTGACCTGTTTGGATGGGCGACCAAACGCGACGAAGCCGAGGACGTCCTGGAAAAGAGTATCGGCGACCTCCGTCTGAAGTACCCGGACGTCAAAGTCCGCCGGGCGGTCGTTCGCGACCGTCCCGTCCACGCGCTGCTCGACCATGCGCAGGCATCTCAGTTGGTCGTCGTCGGCAGTCACGGTCGCGGAGGTTTCAGCGGCATGCTTCTGGGTTCCACCAGCCGCAAAGTTCTGCACTCGGCGCAGTGCCCGGTCATGGTCGTGCCCAGCAGGCACTGAGGAGGTCCGGGGCCGGCGACTCCCAGACGGTCCGGTCGGCTGCGGTTCAGCGATCCCACCATTGCAGCACCCGCAAGCAGCGCAATGTGCTCCATCTGCTCGGCCCCTTCGACTCCATCGTCATCCAGTACCGGCCCGGATAGGGGCGGTAATGGCGCCATGTTGCGTCCCTGCTTCGAGCGGCCCTGACGACCGCAACCGCGTCGCTGAGTCGCTCATCAGGTTCGGCTCCACTGAGCCGGAAGAACTCGAGGCCGCGTACCACGTCGAAGTGCCATTGGGGCGGGAACGGAAACCGGGTGAACGCCGGATCGATCATGTCGCCAGTGCGATGGGACTTGAACAGTCGGTGGCGTAGAAAGAACTCGCGACCCCGATGTAGCGCATCGTCAACCGGAACCTGCCCGGTGGTGCATTGATAGGTGAGCAAGGACTCGAGGACGACTATTGAGGTATTGAAGGATCCGTGCCGGGATCCCGTCCGAAGGGACTCACAATTCCAGCCTCCGTCGTCGAGTTGTTGCTCGAGCAGCCATTGCACCGTCGCGTCCAGTCGGTCATCTCCGTAGCCGAAGTAGGACGTCAACGACACCAGCATGCCGGTCATGCAGATCTCGGCCGTAGGAACAGTCTTGGCGAAGGTGAGGCCACCACCGACGAATCGAGCGCCAGTCCACAGTTGTCGACAGCCGAGCAGAGCTTGACTGTTGCCAGCAGGCAGACCAAGCCGCTGCAGTAGCAAAAGCGTATAGGTCGTCGACGTCCACTTCGGGCTGTACAACGCGCCGGCCCAGATGCCTGATTCGTCCTGGGCGGCGAGCAATTGCCGCCCCCACCCCCGGTGTGCGATGCTGCTGCGTTCGCGGTCGGAATCTTCTGGCCGGCCAGAGGCGAGATCGCTCATCACCTGCCACCGAATGGCCGGATCACTCTCACGCAGCAGCCATTCGACGACCTCGTCATCTGTCACGAGCGCCCGCCTGCGATCACCGGCGCGACCACACTGCGACCGCTGCCTCCACCGATTCATCGACGGTGGCCGAGGTGTCGATGATGGACGAACCCTGCCAAACCTCCGCACAGGCGTACCGGGCCATGGCTTGCGCGATCTCGGGCGTCGCGTCAGAAACCGATCCACGACGACTGCTGATCCGTTCGTTTGCTGTCGCTTCGTCGACGGCGCAGCGCATCACACGTGGTGATGAGAACGTCTTGTTCGCCAGGGCAATCGCAAAGTCCCGCTCGGTCTCATCGGTCCACGAAGCGTCCAAGACCACCGACCGGCCGACCAGCAGATACATGTTTGCTCGTTCGAGCAGAGCCCCATAGACGACTGCTTTGTTCTGTTCGGAGTAGAGGCCCTCCCCGTACCCTCCGCGATCGCCGGTGATGACCCCGGCTTCGAGGAGCTCTCTTCGGACTACATCGCTCGAGATGAGAACCGCGTCGACTTTTTCGGCAAGGCGGGTGGCGACGGTGGTCTTACCCGTCCCTGGCAGTCCCCCGATCAAGCCCAGCCGAACCCGGCCGCGCATGAGGTGTTCATGAGCGAGTCTGAGGTGGCGATGCGCGCTGTCGTGAGCTGACAAAACCCCCTGAGCGACACGGATCAATTCCACCTTGGCTCTGACCAGAGCACGGTAGGCGATGTAGTGGTCGACCAACGTCGACGGCGCGTCGTCTCCTGCTGCGTGTGTATAGGCCCTCACGAATCTCCGGGCCAGTCCCTGGTGCCCGTGGTATTCGATGTCCATCGCCAAGAACGCAGCATCGTCAATGCCGTCGACGAACCGAAGGCGGTCGTCGAAATCAAGACAATCGAGGATCTGGGGGCCATCTTCAACACAGAAGATGTCTTCGGTCGAGAGATCACCGTGTCCGTCGATCACCCGGCCGGCGCTGATTCTTTCGGTCAGCAGAATCAAGCGGCCGTCGATGTACTGCATGGCGAGCGCCTGAATGTGTTCGACCAACTCGACGTCACCCGCGCTGACATCCAGGTCGAGTATCTCGTCCAGATTGTCAGCCCATCTGCGCCGCAACGCATTCGGAGTGCCTTCGGTATCGATTGCCGCGCTGCGGACCGCACTCTGATGGAAACGCGCGACACGGCGGGCGAGATCCTCGATCACCGCTGAACCTGCCCGCCCGTCGTCGAGGAGTCGGGACAGCTTCGTCTCTTCGGGCATGCGTCGCATGACTACTAGCGGCTCGGGTGGATGATCAGGTGAACGCAGGTGACCGAGTCCGAGGTAGGCATCCGGAGCCAGCCGCCGGTTGAGTGCGATCTCCCGGACGCATGCCGCATCTCTCTTTGCAACCGATCCAAAGTCCAGAAACGCTGTGGTGATCGGCTTCTTCGCCTTGATCGCCCGATCGCCGCACAGGATGACCACCCCGGAATGGGTCTCGCGAACCTCGATGGGCACGTGGTCGAAGGGCGAGGTCATCGTGCTGCCGCCGGCACCTCGGCGGTAGATGGTGCGACTACCGGCCCGGTCCCGGTGACCGCGCCGCCGTCGATGATGAACTCTGATCCCGTGCTGTAAGTGCCCTCGACGATCATGAAACGAATCATCGCTGCCACTTCCTCCGGCTGCCCGAAACGTGCGATCGGTTGGCCTGCCGCTACGGAGGCATCCAATCCGGCCGTCATGGGGGTGGCGATGGGCCCTGGATGCACTGAACAGACCCGGATGTTGGCTTCACTCAAGTCGAGCGCGGCCGCCTTGGTCAGCCCGCGCAGCCCCCACTTGCTGGCTACGTACCCCGCTAGATTCTGGTAACCCATCAGACCCGCGGTCGACGACACGTTCACCACGACTCCACCACCAGCTCTACGTAGAGATGCTGCCGCACAATGTATTCCGAGAAATGGACCGACGAGATTGACGTCGAGTACCCGCCAGAATGCGGCGGGTTCGAGGTCACCTACACCTCCGAACTCGAGGATGCCGGCGTTGTTGACCAGCGCGGTCAACGGACCGAACTGCCGTTCGCTCTGGGCCAGGACAGCGTTCCAATTGTCGACATCGGTCACATCGAGGTGCTGATAGACCGCCGACGCGCCCAAAGAGGCCGCCACTGCCGCGCCCTCCTCGTCGAGCACGTCGGCAACGATCACGTTTATCCCGACCGCCGCGAGTGCACGGACCGTTGCCTCACCGATACCGCGGGCCCCACCCGTGACCAGTGCCGCTCTACCTTCGAAGCTTCCCATGTCAAGTCCTTGGTTGTCCGGATGCGTTTCGTCCAGCATGGATGGCTCGGGGAATGGCGACGACGGGACAAAGTCCCTTCGTCAGGGCACTTATCCCCCTAGCGCCATCTTCCTGGGTGCAACACGCTGAACAGGAACGATTGGAGCCCCTTCATGTCTCAGCATTTGCCTGATCCCGCCACCATCACGTCGGCGGCCGAGCTCGCGCTGCGCGCGCCGTCGGTCCATAACTCCCAGCCGTGGCGAATACGGGTGAGCACCGGTTCGGTGCACCTGTATGCAGACCCGGACCTACACCTGATGCAAACAGATCCAGATGGCCGCGACCTGTATGTCAGCTGCGGGATCATGTTGCACCACATGCGGATAGCCCTGGAGGCCCTGGGCTGGCGTGCCGAAGTGACCAGACTTCCGATCACCGAGGACCCCTACCACATCGCTTCACTGGCACTACATCCGCACAATCCCTCAGAGCATGTGGTCGCTTTGGCTGCTGCAATACCCCGACGCCGATCCGACCGCCGCTGGTACAGCTCGTGGCCGGTACCGGAGGCCCACCTCGCCACGCTCGGTAAGCGAGCGGCCGCAGAAGGCGTCGTCCTCGACCGTGCCCAGATGTCGACCTTCTTTCGCCGGGCCGCGGTGACCGCCGCCGAAGCCCACGCGAAAGACCCGCTCTACCAGGACGAAATGGCGCTGTGGAGTGGCAACCACCGCATTGAAGACGGAGTGCCAGGCGCCAATGTTCCGGCTTCGCCAGCGCCCGCCGACGACAGTAGCCGCAATATGCCGACCCGGGCGTTCGCGGCCCCATCACTCGAACAGACGGCGCACGTCGAGTCCGATGACGATGCCGGCGTCCTGCTCTTGGTGAGCACACCCGGGGATGACCGGGCATCTCAGGTTCGCGCCGGAGAAGCTGCCAGCGCCATCCTTCTCGAGGCAACCGCGATGGGTCTGGCCACGTGTGCTTTCACCGAGCCACTCGAACTCCCCCATACACGCCGCCTCATTCAACAACATGTCTCGAGTACCCACAGCTTTCCGCAATTGATCATCCGTACCGGTTGGGCACCGATGAACGCCGATCCGCTGCCGCCGACTCCGCGCCGACCGGTGACCGCGGTCGTAGTGGGTATCGACTCGAACGTCCCCGTCACGTAGATACGCCCGGCCGCAGTGACCATTGAGTCGACGACGACACCTCGGGGGACGATCGTTATGCCTGGAATCCTCACTCTGACCATGAATCCTGCACTGGACATTCACACCTCGGTGCCCCAATTGATGCCGACCGAGAAGATGCGATGCGGTGTCCCCCGTTACGACCCGGGAGGAGGTGGCGTCAACGTGGCGCGAGCACTTGTCTCACTGGGCACGGCAGCCGCGGCAGTGGTCACATCCGGAGGTCACTCGGGTGCGCACCTGCGAGCCTTGCTCGCCGATGACGGCGTCGAGGTCCACGCAGTCTCGATCGCCGAACCCACCCGCGAGAGCATGACCATCACCGAGCAGTGGACGGACAATCAGTATCGGTTCGTCTTGCCCGGGCCCGTCCTACGCATGCCCGAAGAGCGTCGGTGCCTGCGGGTAGTCGACCAAAACCTGCCCACCGACGGCTATCTCGTGGTCAGTGGGAGTATGCCTCCCGGGTGTTCGGGCGCGTTCTTTGCACGCATCGCGACCATCGCTGCACGACACAATTGTCGCATCATCGTCGACACCTCGGGTCCTGCTCTACGGCATGTGACGAACGCACACCTGCTCAAGCCGAGCATTCGGGAGCTCCGCGACCACGTCGGTGCCGCCCTTGCAGATCGTCGATCACAGGTGGCTGCCTCGCGAGACCTCATCGCCGCAAAAGTGTGCGAGATCGTGGTGATTTCACTGGGTCGCGGGGGTGCGTTGCTTGTCACTGCAGATAGTGCAACAGATTTCGACGGAATTCCGGTTCCATCCGGCACCGGCGTCGGAGCGGGCGACAACATGGTCGCAGCCATCACCTACGGGCTGGCACGGGAATGGACCCTCATCGAAGCTGTGCGGTTCGGAACGGCAGCGGGAGCAGCGACATTGCTCACGCCCGGCACCCAGCCGGCCGAGCGTGCCGAAGTGGACCGACTCTACGCACGCGCGGTCGCTGAAGCGGCCTGATGTTCCGCACGGGCTGAAGCGAGCAGCAGCCGCTTCTCGGCGCGCGCAACCTGCCTGCGTGCGTCGTCGATCGCGTCCGGGTTGACCGAGATGGACGAAATACCCATTCTTACCAGCTCGTCAGCGAACTCCGGATGTGTCGAAGGGGCCTGACCGCACAGCGAGGACGTGATGCCCAGACTGCGGGCAGAAGCGATGATGCGGTCGATGGCATCGAGGACGGCGGGATCCCGTTCGTCGAACAGTTCTGCGCACGTCTCCGAGTCTCGATCGACACCCAGGATCAGCTGTGTCAGATCGTTGCTGCCGATGGAGACACCATCGATTCCCGCGGAGACGTACTCGGGTAGCCAGTAAAGCACTGATGGCACTTCGGCCATGACCCATCGATGCATGTCTCGATGATCCTTCAATGCGCTGGCGTCGACGAGTTCCAGACAGCGTTCGAGTTCCCACTTGGTTCGCACGAACGGGATCATCAGGTGGATGTTGGGATGGTTCTCCCGGGCAGCGGCCAGCGCCTGCAATTCCAGCTTGAACACATCTGGGTCCCGCAGATAGCGGTAGCATCCGCGGTACCCGATCATCGGGTTGTGCTCGACGGGTTCGTATTGCTGACCACCGGTCAGTTCGCGAAACTCGTTGGTACGAAAGTCGTTGGCACGGTAGACGACTGGCCGGGAACCGAACGGTCCGGCAATACGGCAGAGCGCGGTGGCCATGTTGTCGACGAACATCTGTTGGTCACCGTCGGCGATCACCGCCCGCGGGTGTCGCCCGTCCAGCGCTTCGGTCAACATGAACTCGGCACGGAGCAATCCGACGCCATCGACATCCTGAGCGGCAACACGGTCTGCGTTCTCGGGTGACGTCAGGTTGACGTAGACCTTGGTTGCGGTGATTTCCCCCCGTGAAGAGATGATTGTCGCCGCCGGCGCAGACGAGGTCGTCGAGGCGACTGGTTTCGCGACGCCCGATACGACCTCCCCCGTTTGCCCGTTCACCGTCACGAGTTCTCCGTCGTGGAGATCGCTTGTGCCCGAATGTGTGCCGACAACGCAGGGCACACCGACCTCGCGGGCGACGATCGCAGCATGGCACGTCACTCCACCGCTATCTGTGACCAGCGCCGCAGCGCGCCTGATGGTCGGTAGCCAGTCGGGGTTGGTCATGGGGCCACAAGGACTTCCCCGTCTTTGAGCAGGTGTCCGTCGTGCGGACTCGTCAGGACGCGTACCGGTCCGCTGGCGACTCCCGGAGCCGCCGGCAGACCGCGCAGCAATACCTCGCGATGATCACCTCCCGTGCGATGGATGGCTGTTTTCGGGCGGGCGAGTGTGGTGATGGGACGAGACTGGACTATCCAGATGGTCCCGTCGTGATCGATGGCCCACTCGATGTCTTGCGGACTGCCATAGTAATTTTCAGCATCGACTGCAAGAGTGCAGATATCACGAATGGTCTCATCGTCTAAGACGCGCCGACGTCGCAAGTCTGCTGCGAGTGGTACTTGGTGATCGTGACCGTCGACCCCTTCGACGATCTCGAACTCCTGATCGCCTACTCGTACCTTGAGCACTGCGAGGTCCTGCTTGTCGACGACGTAGGTGTCAGGCTCCACCGCGCCTGATACAACAACCTCGCCCTGACCGCGAGCTGCTTCGATCACCAGCCGGGCGCGGTCTCCGGTGCTCGGATCGGCGGTGAACACAATGCCCGATGTGGTCGGTGCGATCATGCGCTGAACAACGACAGCCATGGCCGGTGGCGCAGAAAGGTGCTGAGTAGTCCGGTACGTGATGACCCGCGGCGTGAACAGGGACGCCCAGCATCTCCGGATTGCCCACATGAGCTCAGTCTCCGAACCTACGTTGGTGAACGAGGCGTTCATACCGGCGAAAGACGCTGCGCTTCCGTCCTCTCCAATAGCCGAAGACCTGGCCGCGACCGTGATGTCGTCGCCTTTACCCAATTCCTGGTATCCCACGCTGACCGCAGCGTGCACATGCGGATCCATACCCGCTTTCGTCACCAGCTCTGCCATCTGCTCACACAACTCAGCAAGGCGGACGTCGTCGCCGACCGCCGACAGGGCGGCCTCGTGAGCCACGAGCAAATGCGAGTACACGCCCGCCTCGTCCATGGACTGATTGAACGCCTCGGCACCGAGCACGAATCCCGCCGGCACCGGCAGGCCGGCACTAGTGAGTTCACCCAGGTTCGCGCCTTTGCCACCGACCTCAGAAGCCTGCGCCAGGCCAAGTTCCGAAAACAGATGTGTGTAGGTCATGACACCACGCTGAACCATTCACCACCGCGAGCACAGTGGCCATTGTTCTCCCCCGCGGGGTCGATCGGCAGCATTCGAAGGACTTTGGACCACAGACCCCCACAGATCACCCGTTAGGGCATTTGGACTCTAGAGCCGCCGCCTGCAAGGCGCTGCACTGGTGGGCGACTGCCGCCCTCCGAAACCCCCGAGACCCGTTCGCACAGGAGAACCACAATGCACCGTGACGACACGGCTGAGGTGAAGAGCAATGTGATACGTCCGGACGCCGAACCGCCTGAGGCACAGTCCGGCACCGCATCGGAGGACGTCATCGAATGGCCCGATCCGAGTCCCCTGGAGGACTGGTGGTGGTCCACCATGCGACCTCGAAATACCGAACCCTGACCCGAATCCGCTCGACGAGGACTTTGTTCCGGCGAACCGAGGACCACCGGCACTTGGGTCCGGCCATGACGAACGGAATAGTTCGAGTCAAACGAAGGAGTGCCATGTCTGAGAACCTGCCGATCACAGTCGGTGTCGTTGCCGGCGATGAAGATTACCCCGCCGTCGAATGGGCGACGTACGAAGCAGCTGTCCGTGGCGCCCCGCTGCAAATTGTGACGGTCATCGAGGACCTCGAGCCCACCATGAGCGCATGGCGTCTACCGGCGGAGTATTGCCACGACGTAGCCCGTACCGCCCAGGGAGTCGTAACCGAGGCAAGCGTCGTTGCGCGCATCATCGCCGACCAGGCGGGGGTTCGCGATCTCGACATAGCATCGCAGGTTCTAAAAGGAGGTGTGCGAGACAAGCTCATCGCGCAATCAGCCGACTCCGCGATGATGGTGTTCGGTGCGCACACGAGCAGCGGCCTCCGCCATGATCCGATTTCCTCCGCGCTTGCCACGCATGCACGCTGCCCAGTCGTCTTGGTGCCGGTGGCAGGTGGGGCGACCACACCCCAACACCACATCGTCGTCGGAGTGGACGGCTCACCCGCGAGCCTCGAGGCGGTGGCCGCGGCATTTGACGAAGCGGACCGTCGAGGAGCGCCGCTGATGGCCATACACGCTTGGCAGGAGAACCAGCTCCACTCAGCGTTCGTCGACGCCGGCGATTCTCGGTCGATCGATCTCCAGAACGCTGAAACTGCGGTATTGACTGAGCAGTTGGCCGGCTGGCGACAGGACTACCCCGACGTTGCGGTGAGTTTTCAAAGTGCCCATGGCGATCCGGTCGAAGTGTTGACCCAATTCAGTCGCGATGCCGAGCTCCTTGTGGTGGGCAGCCGCGGGCTCGGTGGATTCACGGGCATGCTGTTGGGCTCCACCAGCCAGCGATTGATGCACGAATTGCCCTGTCCCACCCTCATTGCCCGTCATCGGCCCGACAACGAGCGGGCCCTTCTCCACCGATTTCCTCGTAGGGCGTTCGCCACCAAACCCACAACCCGTCACTGATCAGACACCTCCGAGGAGATCGCCATGCGTACCAGCCGAGTGGTCATGCTCATCACCGGATGCCTATCGGCGTTGTGTGGGCTCGCGCTTCTCACCGCTGCAGGATTTGTGTTGTGGGGCTACTATATTCAGCGCGACGGCGGTGAAATCACGCTCCCACAAGAGAAGTTTCAGACCTCGTCTGCCGCCTTGTTGTCCGATGACATTCACATCTTCGACTCCGCGAGCAGGCCCGAGTTGCTCGGGGTCGACGATCTGGGGCGTATCACCTTGCGGGCCACCCCCGCCGATCCTGGCAGTGCGGTCTTTGTCGGCGTCGGCCCCACCGAACAGGTCGAGCAATATCTGGATGATGTTGCGCACACCGTGATCGGCGACCTCAATTTCGATCCCTTCCGCGTTCGGTATGAGCAGGTGCCCGGTTCCACGGCGGCCCGCGCGCCGACATCAGAGACCTTCTGGGCCGCTCAGAGCGCCGGACCTGACCGGCAACAATTGTCCTGGGACCTGCAAGACGGCTCCTGGACCACGGTTGTCATGAACGCCGATGGCAGTCCCGGAGTCTCGGTAGCTCTTCAAGCGGGAGTTCGATTCGACTTCCTCGGGCCGCTGGCGGCAGTGCTGCTCGTGGGCGCAGGCGTCTTGTTGCTCGTCGGTGCGCCGCTGATCGTCTTTGGCGCTATCGGGTTGGGCCGCCAGCTGCAGCCGAGGTCCGTAGGGCCCACACCCGGTGGCCCGCCGGTGGACACGACCCACATCGGACGAGCCTCTCCGATCACGCTCACCGGGAGACTCGATCAGCCCCTCTCGCGTTGGCTGTGGCTCGTGAAGTGGTTGCTGGCAATTCCTCATTACATCGTTTTGATGTTCCTCGGCATCGCCTTTGTGATCACCACTGTGGTGGCCGGATTCGCCATTCTCTTCACCGGCCGATATCCGCGCGGCATCTTCGAGTTCAACGTTGGCGTACTTCGCTGGGTTTGGCGCGTGCAGTTCTACACCTACTCTGCGCTGGCGACCGACCGATACCCACCCTTCACACTCCGGCGCACGGACTATCCGGCCGACTTGACCGTTGACTATCCGGAAACGCTCTCGCGCGGTCTGGTTCTCGTCAAATGGTGGTTGCTCGCGATTCCTCACTACGTGATCCTTGCCGTCCTCGCCGGAGGGTGGTACGCAGGATTTCGCATTGCCGGAGACAACGGCGATGTGGGGGCCGCCGGGCAGCCGTGGTTCTTCAGCTCGGTACTCGGCTTGGTCGTAGCCATCGTCGCGATCTGCCTGCTGTTCACGGCACGCTATCCCCAAGGATTATTCGACTTCGTGATGGGTATCAACCGCTGGGCCTATCGGGTGATCGCGTACGCCGCCCTGATGCGCGATGACTACCCTCCGATGCGTCTGGACCAGGGGGCCGACGAGCCGGACTCGGCACCATTGCAAGCCCCTGAGGTCGATTCACCATCAAAGCTGCAACCGGCCGGGTCAGCCATGGCCAGTACCGACAGGGCAGTCCAGCCGCCCCATCCACGGGATTGGTTCAACGGCTGATGCGCGTCGTCATCGGATACGCCAGCGCACACCGGTCCACGGCTTCGATTGCAGAGCGGATCGCCGAACGATTGCGGGACCTGGGCCACGCGGTCGACCTGGAGTCGTTTGACGAACTGGCATCCGTCGACAGCTACGACTGCCTGATCCTGGGGAGTGCGGTACACAACGGCCAGTGGCTCCCCGCGGCTGAGGAGGCAGTCGACAACCTTCTGATCCACGATGCGCTGCGCGATAAGTATGTGTGGACTTTCTCGGTCTCCTCGGTGGGAGAAACCAGCTCGCTTCTCTCACCGCGGCTGGCACAACTGCTCCGGCGCCACATACCTGAGCCCATCGCTTTCGCACTGCTGCACAACCTCTCCGACATCCAGGGCCATCGGTCCTTCGCTGGTGCGATTGCTCCAGGTCAGTGGTCGGGTCTGGGCAATATCGTCTTCCGGCTGATGGGTGGCCGATACGGCAACGCCACCGACCATGCGGACATCGACCGCTGGGCGCTACGCATCGCCAACGCTCTGGCAGTCCACAGATCGGCATGAGCATGGACATCCCCGTTGCCATCACCGACCTCGCCAAGAACTTCGGCACCACCCGCGCACTCGACGGGCTGTCCATGTCCGTGACCGCCGGATCCGTGCACGGTTTTCTGGGGCCCAACGGATCCGGCAAATCCACGACGCTGCGGATTCTTCTCGGACTTGCCAAGGCAGATGCCGGCTCGGTGGAGGTATTCGGGTACGACCCATGGCGTCACGCCGACATCGTCAACCCCAGGTTGGCCTACGTGCCGGGAGACGTCAGCCTCTGGCCGTCGTTGACCGGCGGTGAGGTACTCACGATGTTGGCGTCCTTGCACGGCAGGCCGAACACGCCCCGCCGTACCGAACTCATCGACCGGTTCGAACTCGATACGACCAAGAAGACCAAATCGTACTCGAAGGGAAACCGGCAGAAGGTTGCGCTCATCGCTGCACTGGAGTCAGACGCTGAACTCCTGATCCTCGACGAACCGACGACCGGTCTGGATCCTCTCATGGAGGCCGCTTTTCGCGAGTGCATCAGCGAGCGCCGTCGCGTCGGCGTCACGGTCTTGTTGTCCAGTCACATGTTGGCAGAGGTCGAAGCGTTGTGCGACAGCGTCACCATCATTCGCGGTGGACGAAGTGTTGAATCGGGTACCTTGCAACACTTCCGAGAACTGACGCGACTCCAGGTGCGGGCGGAAACAGTCGGCTCCGGAAACATTCTGGTAGCGCATCGGGGTGTGCATGACGTCACCGTGAGCGCTGACCACCTCACGTGCACCGTAGATCGCGACGCCCTGAACGATCTGCTGACAACGCTCGGAACCATTGGTGTCACCGACCTGAGCGTTACACCCATCACCCTCGAGGATCTTTTCCTACGCCAGTATCTGCAACCGCCGGACACGACTGCGGCTGCCACGCCATGAGGACCGCGCACGCGTGCGCAACCCTGTTGCGGCTGTCATTTCGCGAAGACCGCGTCCTGGCGGCAACTTGGGTCGTGTTGCTGACGACAATCACCTGGGTCTCGGCTGACGCGACCAAGGATTTGTACGGTTCCGGTCAGATGCGCGCAGCTGCCGTGTCGGCACTGAACGCGACACCCGCGGTTACCACCCTGTATGGGCGGATGTCTCCGACGGTCTCGCTCGGCGAGATGGCCATCCTCAAACCCTTCATGATGGGCACGATCGCCGTAGGGGTGATCACAGCAGTCATCGCCATCCGCCACACCCGCGCCGGCGAGGAGTCCGGACGAACCGACCTGTTGATCGCAGCGGGTGCAGCGCGGAATGCACTCGTGATCAACGCATATGTCAGCGCTTCGGCGGTCAGCGTCGCATTCGGGGCGGCCGCGAGCATCTCGCTGCTCGCCGTCGGCCTCCCCACCCCCGGGGCCCTGGCCGTAGGGGCCGCCTGGACGATGGTTGGCCTGTTGTTCGCGAGCACCGGCGTTCTGTGCGCACAAGTCTTCGGGACCGTTCGGGCGGCCCGGAGTGCCATCTTCGTACTCATCGGATGTGCATATCTGATCCGCGCACTGGCTGACAGCAGCAGCTTCCTGAGCTGGCTCCGTTGGCTGTCCCCGGTGGGCTGGGCCCAGCAGGTTCGGCCCTTCGCCGAAGAACAATGGTGGCCGTTGACACTTCTCGGGGTGGCAACGGTCGTGGTCGCCCTCTGCGGAGTCCCACTGGCCCGGCGACGCGATGTGGGCGCCGCGTCCTGGTCGAGACCGGACGAGTCGACAGATGAACTGATCAGGACCCGATCAGGTTTGGTCTGGCGACTGATCCGAACAGCTTTCCTCACATGGGCCATCGGGATCGCGGCACTCAGTGCCGTGGTCGGGAACGTCGCGGCGAACGCGGACTCCTTCCTCGGAAACCAGGCCATGGCCGACTACCTCAGCCGACTCGGTGGCTCCGGCGCAGTCGTGGACAGCCTGTACTCCGCAGAACTGGGATACATCGGTTTGCTCGCAGCAGCTTTCGCAATCTACGTCATTCTGCAGATCTCCCATGAGGAATCTGCGCGCCACCTTGACCTACTGCTGACCGCAACCCCATCGCGGCGCCGATGGGTGACCGCACATCTGTTGATCGCGGCCGGCGGCAGTGTTGTCCTCATGGGTGCCGCGGGGGCAGTACTGGCGACCTTCGACGTCGTCAACACCGGCGACACCGGTCATGCCGGGCACATCATCGCAGCGTCAGTGGGACAGGTGCCGGCGATCTGGCTCATGGCTGCGGTCGCTGTGCTGGTGTATGGACTGACCCGGCACGCCCAAGCCATCGTGTGGGCTTTGCTGGTCGCAGTCGTCACCGCGGGAATCCTCGGTCCTCTCATCGACACAAACTTCGCGATCGAGAATCTCTCGCCGTTCAGCCACACCCCGACCCTGGCCGACCTGGATGCTGTGCCCGCAACGGTGTTCATGCTCGGCGTCGCCGCAGCCGCAACGTTCGCTGGAATCCGAGCCTTCGACCACCGCGACGTTGTCCCTGGCTGATGTGGGAAGCGAACCGTCCCAGACGGCACAAGGTCCCTTGCAGCGACGTCGAAATGCCCTGCTGATCCAGCCCACGACCGAATTGAATGAGAACTGACTCGAGACGACAAGATCAACCAGCAGGAGTAGCCATGACCACAGCTTCGGCAACCCAGCGCCGACAATCGAGTAACACCCTGAACACGGTGGCCGTCATAGTATCGGCACTCACAGCGCTCCTGGCCGTTGCCGGTGCCGTCGGGATTGCCGGCGGGGGCATCGACTTCGGCGACGACATCGAAGGACGGCTTCCCTGGGACAGCCGCCTGCTGGCCGGATTGGCATTGGTCATCATCGTCGCCATTCCCACGGCGCTGGCGGCGGCAGCGTTACGTGCCCGGTCCCCACGTGGTCCCGCGATATTGATCGCGGCCGGAATGATGCTCTTCGGATGGATCATCCTGCAAGTGATCATCATTCAGGCTTTCAACCCCCTACGAGTGATCTTCGCCGTGACGGGCATCGCGCTGGCCATCACGGGGCTTGTGTTGGAGTCCAGGCGCGAACGTGCAGTCTCCCGGTCAGATCACACCACAACACGGCACCCGACAGAAGGATCGAACAAACGATGAACACCATGAAAGCCGCGCTGGTTCAAAGCTTCACGGAACCGCTTGTCATCGGCGACGTCCCGCTACCCTCTCCCGGCCCGTTCCAAGCGCTCGTACGGGTTCGTTATTCGGGGGTTTGCCACACCGATCTGCACGCTGCCCACGGCGATTGGCCGGTCAAACCGACCCTCCCTTTCGTACCCGGCCACGAGGGCGTGGGAACCGTCATCGAGATCGGTGATCAGGTCACCCGCCTCAAGGTCGGAGACACCGTCGGCAATGCCTGGCTCTGGAGCGCATGCGGCGACTGTGAATACTGCCAAACCGGCTGGGAGACGCTGTGTCCTGACCAGGTCAATGGAGGTTATTCGGTCGATGGCTCGTTCGGAACCCACATGCTGGTCGACTCGCGATACGCCCCGATCATCCCCGCCGGTGTCGACGTCGCAGCCGTCGGGCCCATTCTGTGCGCCGGTGTCACCGTCTACAAGGGCCTGAAGATGACCGATACGCAACCCGGCGATTGGGTCCTCATCTCGGGCATTGGTGGACTTGGCCACATAGCCGTGGAGTATGCGCGGGCGATGGGACGACGCGTTGTCGCCATCGACATCGACGATGCGAAACTCGACCTCGCCGTTCAGCACGGCGCGGAGGTGACCGTGAATGCCGCGTCGGTCGAGGATCCGGCCGCCGAGATCATCGAGCGTACGGGCGGAGGAGTCCACGGCGCCCTGGTCACGGCTGTCAACGCGCACGCGTTCCCGCAGGCGGTAGGAAGCCTGCGGCGCGGCGGCACCGTCTCACTGGTCGGCCTACCGCCCGAGAAGTTCCCGCTCGACATTTTCACCACCGTGCTGTTCGGGCTCACAGTGCGTGGTTCCATCGTCGGCACGCGCAGAGACATGACCGAAGCGCTCGACTTCTTTGCTCGCGGACTGATTCACCCCACGTACAAGCTGCGGCATTTGGACGAGATCAACGACATCTTCACCGACATGTCCGCTGGTGATATCAGCGGGCGAATAGTGCTGGACCTCAACTAGTTCAACAATCCATCCACCGGCGTGCCGATGGCCAAAAGGAAGGACGGCGATGTCTACGTACGACACTTCAGCAGGAGCAGACCTCGTCCAGAAGCTGACCGAGGCCGACTGCTGGGAACTACTGCGGCAGGAGCAACTCGGACGACTTGTTGTCACAGTCGGCGACCGTATCGACATCTTCCCGATCAACTACCTCATCGATGCGCATCGGGTGCTGTTCCGCACCGCCGAGGGCACAAAACTCGTCGAATTGACCATCGACGATCGGGTTGTCTTCGAAGTCGACCACGTCGACGACGAATCCGGATGGAGCGTGGTCATACACGGCACTGCCCGTACCCTGAGGACCTCCGCGGAGATCGCTGTCGCCGACGCCCTCGAGCTACGTTCTTGGGTGCCGACAACGAAGTACAACACTGTCGAGATCCAACCCGGCGAAGTGAACGGCCGGTACGTGCGTTTCGGCGAAGAACCTGAGCGTTGACCGAGCAAGGCGCTGAGGATCGCGAATGATTGTCGATCGCGCCTGCACCAGCACAAAATGCTCGCGCCCCGACTGTTCGCGAAGGAGTCACTCCGAGGCCGCGGCAGCCGTAATGACACTTGGTTCGAGTGCGGCCGCCTTTGCCGCGGCTGTGGCCGTCATCAGCGGTGGGACATACGTCGGCGAAGAGATCGAACGTCGAATGCCGTGGGAGAGTCCAGTCGTTCTCGGTGTGTTTCTGGCGATCATTGTCGGCGTACCGATGGCCCGGGCAACCTACGATCTTCTTTTCCGCACCGATCAGGCGGCCGGCACCACCCTGATGGCGGGAGCATTGCTCCTCGGATGGGTCGTCATACAGATGACCCACATCCACGCAGTCCACCCTCTGCTGGTGGTACCAGCGGCTATCGGGGTCACCCTGGTTGTCGCCGGTCTGTACTTCGCACATCAGGTTTCGGACGACTCTCTCGAGCTTCAGAAGTCATTCCTATACAACGTGAGGATCGAAGATGAATGATAATCGTGACCAGCTCCCTGTGGTCGTCGGAGTCGATGGCTCGGAGGCGGCCCTGGGCGCGTGCAGATGGGGGGCGACGTTGGCCGCGGCTCGCGGTGCTCCGCTGCACCTTGTCCACGCGATTCCGCCCTTCCCTTGGTTCTCTCCGACCGCATTGGCGTTGAGTTCCGAAAACTTGGATAAAGAGTTGCACCAAGTCGGGAACGCACAACTCGACGAAGCTGAAGCAGTGGTGCGGGAAGAGCGTGTATCGCTACCGGTGAGCCGATTGCTGGTCGAAGGTCCGGTTCCTGACGTGCTCGCCGACCGGTCCGAACACGCCCAGGCAGTCGTGCTGGGTGCGCATTGGAGTGGTCCTGCAGGGGACATGCTGTTGGGCCGTCAAACAATTCGGGTGATCAACCGCGCCAGATGTCCCGTGGTGGCGTGGCGCAGGGAGCCGTTCGCCGCAGCAGACGGTGCCCGGCCCATCGTGGTGGGTGTCGATGAGTCCGACTACGCCACCAGGGCCGCGCACCACGCGTTCTCCTACGCTGACACGCTGCACGTACCGCTGGTCATCGCCCACTTCTGGAGTATGTACGCTGCGGTCGGGCTTGGCTACGCCGCGGCGTTCGTCGACTGGGACGCGATTCAGCGCGAGAAACAACAATGGATCGACGCCCTGATCGCGCCGCTGGCAAAGGAGTATCCCGCCGTGACCGTGCACCGGGTGTGCGCCGACTCGACACCGGCAAGAGGTCTGGTTGGACTGTCGAAAACCGCACAGATGGTGGTGGTCGGGTCCCGCGGTCGCGGGCAATTCGTGGGTGCTGTTCTGGGTTCTGTCAGCCAGAACCTCGTACACCACGCTGACTGCTCTGTTCTCGTTGTGCCCTAGTCAGGGTCGGTCGAAGGTGGGTGGTCCGCTATGCGGACGTTGGAGCTGAGCGAACTCCGCTACGTCCGCGATAGCCACCAAGGCGTCGAACAGTTTGTCGCCCTGCGTCTTAATGGGAATCGCGGTGAGAACGGGGCCGAAGAAGCATCGTCCGTTCAGGCAGGTGATGGGGCTGCCCCCGGTGCTGCCGAGTTTGTCCTGGCTTTCCTGATGTGCGACCCGCACGGCGCTGTCGTACAACGTACTGGTCATCTCGTTGGCAAGGTGGGGGTCCAGGCCGCTGTCGGCTAGGGCGGCTTCGACTGCGGCCGTGGTGACGGGTTCACCTTGATCATGGATGCGGTTCCCCAGTGCGGTATAGAGCGGTCCGATGACAACGTCGCCGTGTTCATGGTGCGCGGCGGCAAGGACTCGGCCCAATTGTCGGGACACGTCCATGTGGTGTTGCTGTTGGTCGGTGAGGTCGGTAGCTCGTTCGTTCAGGACAGCGAGACTCATTTGCCGCCAACCTATGTCCGTTGTTCGCCGTTGTCCCGTGTCGATCAGCCAGCGTGAGGCTGCCCAAGCGAACGGACATGCTGGGTCGAAGTAGAATTCAACTGCGGTCATGATGTCGTACTCCTCTGTGGCGCCGGGTCACGGCGTCGCCTGGGTTCGATCCGGTTACGAGTTCGTGAGCGCGGTAATCGCGGCCGTCAGCTTTGCCGTTGCCTCGTCGGCAATGGGGGCGAGCCCGGATTCGCCGGAGACTTGCACCATGAGGTTCGGGTTCATGGCTTCGACGATGGTCAATGCTGGATCAGCGGGGTCGGAGCGGACAACCACGTTGCAGGGCAACAGGAGCCCGATCTGGCGTTGCACGCCCAGTGCCCGGTGCGCCAGCACAGGGTTGCAGGCGCCAAGGATCAGATAGTTCTCCATGTCTTTGTCGAGTTTGGTTTTCAACGTCTCGGTGACATTGATTTCGGTGAGAACACCGAACCCTTGGTCAGCCAACACGGCCCGGGTCTTTTCGACCGTGTCCTTGAACGGGCTGTTCACCACTGTGGAGATGGACAATGTCATGATCGGATCTTCCTTTCATCAGGGTGTAAATCGCGCGGAAGTCAGTGCAGTTCGTCCTGGTAGGGCAAGCCCAGGCGGTGCATGAGTTTGCTGGCGGGACACCACCCTACGACGCTGTAGAACAGCAGATTCACGGCCACGAAGGCCGTCAACAGCAGCCACCACTGCGAGAGCGTGATTGCCAGCACAAGACTCGACGACACCACGATCCCGGCCATCAGGGGAACGGCTCGTTCCACGGTCCAGTTCGGGGCGGTCGTATGAGTGTTCATCGATTCTGGTCCTCCGGTTCAGTATGCGACTGTGATCAGTGAGAGAAGCTGACCGTGGGCAGGATTCGCTGTAGCCAGGTCGGTGACCACCACGCGGCTCGGCCGGTCAATCGAAGCAGCGCGGGAAGCAGCATGAGACGGATCAAGACAGCGTCCAGCAGAACAGCGACGCCGAGGATGATGCCCATCTCCTTGGGCGGCAACGGTTCTGCGAGCGCGAATGTGAAGAACACCGCCACCATCACCGCCGCAGCGGCGAAGATGATCCGACCGGAGTGCGCCATGCCGTCGATCTGTGCCCTTTCGGGATCACCGGTTCTTTCAAAGTGTTCTTTCGCGGTGGCGAGCAGGAAGACTGTGTAGTCCATTGCGATCGCAAAGATCATCGCGAAGAAGAACACCGGGCCCCAGCCGTCCAGAAATCCCTGGGGTGTGAAGCCGAGCAGATCTGACAGATAGCCGTCTTGGAAGATCAACTTCGCCACCCCGAATGCTGCGGCGGTTGACAACAGGCTGACAACGGTGCCGATGAGTGCGATCAGCGGCGCCTGCAATGCCACCAGCAGCAGGACGAATCCCAGGACCAAGATCACCGTCACGATCACCGGAAAATACGAGTTGAGTGCCTGTTGCAGATCGAGGTTCTCTGCCGGCGCCCCGCCGACGATCGTTCCCTGGGGAACTGCCGCACGGAGTTCGTCCACAATCGTGGCCAGCCGCGCATCGGATGGATCCACCGACGGCAGTCCCTGGAACATCACATAACCCGCGCCGTCGGATGCCGGCACCGGTGGGGTGACCATCTCGATCCCGGAGGTCGCCGAGGCCGAGGCTGCTACCTGTTGAGCGTCGGCGGCCGGGGCGATGATCTGCAACATTCCCGGAGCACCTTCACCCATTTGTTCTTGCACCAGCTCATAACCCTGGCGCACCGGCGCGTCCTCGGGGACCACCTCGATGGACGGCATGGCCACCTTGAGCCCGAGCACCGGGATCGCAAGCGCGATCAGCACCGCCATCGATCCGAGCGCGAACGGCCAAGGATGCTTGTGCAGCGTCTGTCCCCAGGAGTCGAACAGAGGTGAATGGTGTCTCTGCCGCTTGGCGTACGGCAACGATGCAGCATTCACCTTCGGTCCCAGCGCTCCCAATGCCGCCGGCAACAAGGTCACAGTGGCGGCCAAGACGAATACGACCGCGAGCATGATGCCGATGGCCATGGTCCGCACCGCGGGAGCGGGCACTATGAGGACAGCAGACAGGCTCACCAACACGGTGATGCCCGACAACATGACCGCCTTGCCTGCAGTGCCCATGGTTTCAGCGACCGCGGCGATCATATCGGTGCGGTCTTCGATTGCATCGCGGAACCGCGAAACGACGAACAGTGCATAGTCGATACCCAGGGCGAGGGCGAACATCATCGCGAAGTTCATGGCCCACACCGAAATCGGTGTCACCTGATTCAGCAGGACCAGACCGCCTGCCGAGGCAACCAATCCTGCAATCGTCAACAACAGGGGAAGACCGGCCGCCACGAGTGACCCAAACGCCAACACCATGATGGCAAGCGTCACCGGCCAGGAGAACAACTCCGCCTTGATCATTGCATCGTGATTGGCTTTGTTGAAGTCGCTCCACAGGGCCGACGCCCCTGTTGGATACACCTCGATCCCGTCGCCGGACAACCCGGTCAGTTCAGCTTTGACGTCATCGACAGCGCGAACCATGTCGTCGGTGTTGGCATCAGCACCCGCGATGAGTATGCCGGTATGGCCATCGCGACTGATCGTCATACCTGGCTGCGGCGCCACGACGTCACCGAATCGAGAGTCGCCGGCGAAGATCGCTGTGACCTCGGCCAGCGTCTGCTGCATTCGAGGATCTTGGACACGGAGAGCGTCGGAGTGGACCACCACCTGAACGGCCGCCGACGAATTGCCACCAAAATGCTGCTGCGCCAATTCACGAACCTGTACCGACTCCGAACCGTTGGCCTGCCAGCCTGCGCCCGCCAGCGAAGAGAACACCGACGGCGCCGCCGCACCCAGCCCGATCAGCAGCAAGAACCAGACGCCGAAAACCAGCCTTGAGTGTGCAGCCATCGTTGCGCCCCATCGCCCGAGGGCGCTGGGTGGAGCCCCCGACGGGGACCGTGGGTGACTGTCGGTGGATGTGGTGGTCGCCATGATGCTGACTGCTCCTCGCAGAGGTCCCATATACCCCCGGGGGTACTTGACCCGACCCACGATACCCCATAGGGCATTGCCGTCAAGTGCGCTTCGTCGTCGACCCCGAGTACCCCCTGGGGTACCCTTTCAAGAAGCGATAAGAGTGAAGGGACCACTACCGTGACCGGTGACGAAGAATCAATGACCGCGGTGCTCAATCGCTTGCGGCGAGCACAGGGACAGCTGGCCGGGGTCATCGCCATGATCGAGGCCGGCCGGGACTGTAAGGATGTGGTCACCCAACTCGCCGCCGTGTCCCGTGCGCTTGACCGCGCCGGCTTCAAGATCGTTGCCTCGGGTATGCGGCAGTGCATCAACGGTGCCGACGGTGACCAAGCACCGTTGACCGAAGCCGAACTGGAGAAGCTGTTTCTGGCGCTGGCGTAACCGACGTCCGCATCGGCTCGCTTCCCCGCCACATACTCCATGGAGTACCCCACCACGGCCGCGATCCGGGCACCGCAGCCGTAAGTCATCAATGAACAGGCCCTCTGTCACATGCGACGCGCGTGCATCGACCATCAAATCGACGACGGCGCAACCCGGTGACCAAGGTCCTCTCTCGGTGTCCGGTCGGCACTTGTTCGAGTAGCAGACGATTCGCGACGATTCTCCCGTAGCGCACTGACATCCGATCAGTGGCCCTTCGGGACAAAGGATCTCAAGATGGCTCTGAAAGAATCGGCGCCCGGTGCCGGCACTCCTCCGGGCGGCCCCGTGGACAAAAACGTTCGGCTCGGCCTGGTGACGTCAACAGCACTCATCGTTGGCAGCATCATCGGCGTCGGTGTCTTCAGCCTCCCCTACGCTCTATCCGGTTATGGTCCGATCAGCCTGGTTGCCATGGGCCTGGCCACGGTGGGCGCTCTGGCGCTGGCACTGCTCTTCGCAGCATTGACCCGACGCATCCCCGCTGAAGGAGGCCCCTACGCCTACGCGCGTGCGGCGTTCGGCAATGCGGTCGGCTTCGGCAACGCCTGGACGTATTGGATCACCGCATGGGCCGGTAATGCTGCAATTGCCGTCGGCTGGGTCTACTACGTCGAACATTTCATCAACAAGGGCGGCTCGACCGGGTGGTCCATCGTCATCGCCCTGGTCGGGTTGTGGGTACCCGCAGCCGTCAACCTCACGGGCCTGAAGAATGTCGGCAGCTTCCAGGTCGTCACCACCGTCCTCAAGTTCCTGCCCTTGCTCTTGGTGGCGACTGTCGGCCTGTTCTTCGTCAAGAGCGCCAACTTCACCCCGTGGAACGTCAGCGGCGACTCCACGTGGTCGGCGATCGGTGGCGCGATGGCCATCTGTCTGTTCAGCTATCTGGGCGTCGAGACCGCGGCGGTCGCCGCCGGCCAAGTGCGCAACCCGGAACGCAATGTTCCGCGTGCGACCATCCTGGGCACCTCGGCCAGCGCGCTCGTGTACCTGCTGTCGATGGTCGCCATCTTCGGCATGATCTCGACGCAAGACCTCTCGCTCGACGCGAACAAGGCGTCGTATTCAGTTGCAGCCGATCATATGTTCGGTGGCGGGTGGGCCGGTAACCTCGTGGCGATCGCCGTCATCATCTCCGGACTCGGCGCCTTGACCGGATGGACTCTCATCTGCGCCGAAATGCCGCGGGCGGCCGCACACGACGGCCTATTCCCTGAACGTTTCGCCCGCGAATCACGGCGGAAGGTGCCGGCGTTCGGCATCGTCTCCTCGACAGTGCTCGCCTCAGTTGCTGTCGTCATCAGCTTCATGGGCGCCAGCGGGGCAACCGTGTTCACCACGCTGGTCTTGATGAGCGGCATCACCGCAGCAGTCCCCTACGCCTTCTCGGCTCTGGCACAGATCGTCTGGACCGTACGCGATCGGGGAACCACTCAGAACCGGCAGCAACGCAGTCGCACCCTCCGCGACATGCTGGTGGCAGTGATTGCCCTGGTCTTCTCCGGCGCGTTCATCTACTACTCCCGCAACACCGGAGCCGACTGGTACGTCGTCTGGGGCCCCTTCTTGATGACCGCCGGCGCCCTCGCACTCGGCGTCCCTGTCTACGCCTTGCAACGCAAGCACATGCTCCCGCCCATCCCTCTCGCCTCGACATCCGACGATTCCGCGAAATAACCCGCAGCACAAGAGACAGGACGGCACTACCGTGAACAAACTTCATGTTGATTCCGAGGTCGGCGTTCTCCGCGAGGCCATCGTGCACTCCCCTGGACCCGAGCTCGACCGCCTGACCCCCGACAATGTCGACAGCCTGCTGTTCGACGACATCATGTGGGCACAACGTGCCCGCGAAGAGCACGCTGCATTCGCAACTGTGTTGCGCGAGCACGGGACCGTGGTTCACGAATACGGTGATCTGCTGGCCGAGGCTCTCGATGTCATCGGCGCCCGCGATTTTCTGGCCGAGCGACTGGTCACCGAGAATCGGTTCGGTCCCTCTCTGGAGGGCCCTCTGCAGGCGCTGATCGAAGCGACCCCTGCTCGCGAGTTGACCGATCTGTTGATCGGCGGCGTGACCAAACGTGAGTTGCTGCCGCTGGTCAGCATCTCGAGCTTGCTGTGGGAATATCTCGCCGACGACGACTTCGTATTGGCTCCCCTACCGAATCATCTTTTCCAGCGCGACAACTCGGCATGGATGTACGACGGAGTCAGCGTGAATCCGATGGCGAAGACTGCGCGCAAGCGCGAAACGCTGAACTCGCGTCTCATCTACACGTTCCATCCACGCTTCACCGGGTCCGAGTTCACCTTTCTCTACGGCAATGACTCCTTACCGCACGAACCGGCCACCATCGAAGGCGGCGACATCACCGTCATCGGCAATGGCGCGGTGATGATCGGAATGGGGGAACGCAGCAGCCCACAAGGCGTCGAGATCCTCAGCGAGCGTCTCTTCGAGACGGGGATTGCCGAGAAGGTGATCGTGGTCGAGTTGCCGAAGACGCGAGCATTCATGCATCTCGACACCGCGATGACGATGATCGACCGAGACACTTTCTGCGTCTATCCGTTCCTGCCCGAACAGCTCCGCTCATTCACTCTCACCGCCACCGGGTCTTCGGGTGGGTACAAGGTGGAGGAAAACGACGATCTGTTCACCGTGGTCGCCGAGACACTCTAGCTCGAACGAGTTCGGGTGCTGCGCACCCCGATCGACAGAAGTGGGGCCGCACGCGAACAGTGGGACGACGGCAACAATTTTCTTGCGCTCTCACCTGGGGTCATCGTCGGCTACGAACGCAACACCACCACGAACGCCTACTTGACCGACAACGGAATCGAGGTCATCGGAATCGCCGGGTCCGAACTCGGACGCGGTCGAGGGGGGCCTCGGTGCATGACCTGCCCCATCGTTCGCGACGCGGTGTCGTCATGACCGCCGCAGCAGCAGTCACCACCGATCTCTCCGGGAGGTCATTTCTGAAGGAATCGGACTTCAGTGTGCCGGAATGGATGTCACTGCTCGACCTTGCGCGCGATCTCAAGACGGATAAACGCACCGGGCTCGAACAGCAGCACCTCGCCGGCCGGAACATCGCCCTGATCTTCGAGAAGACCTCCACCCGGACCCGGTGCGCATTCGAGGTCGCCGCGTACGATCAGGGAGCGCACGTCACTTATCTGGACCCGCAGGCCTCTCAACTCGGACACAAAGAGACAGTCGCTGACACCGCCCGAGTACTCGGCCGGATGTACGACGGCATCGAGTACCGCGGGTTCGCCCAGTCCACCGTCGAGGATCTCGCAATCCACTCCGGCGTACCCGTCTTCAATGGTTTGACCGATCAATGGCATCCCACCCAATCACTCTGCGACGTACTCACGATGACCGAACATGTCGGCCCGGTCGATCGGCCCATCGTTGTCGGATATCTTGGCGACTGCCGCAACAATGTGGCCAATTCCTTGCTGGTCGCAGGCGCCATGGCCGGCATGGACGTTCGCATGATCGGCCCCAAATCGCGTTGGCCCACCACGGCAACGAGACACGTTGCCGAACAGTTCGCCACCCACACCGGAGCGAGTCTGCAGTACAGCGACGACCCACTGGGAGCTGTGACAGGCTGCGACTTCCTCTACACGGACGTATGGCTCTCGATGGGCGAGCCACAGGCATCCTGGGACGAACGAATCGACGCGCTGCTCCCGTTCCAAGTGAACGCAGAGATGATGCGCGCCACGGGAAATCCCGATGTGCGGTTCATGCACTGTCTACCAGCATTTCACAACACCGCCACCGACGATGGGGCCCGAGCGATGGCCGGTCGCGGCCTGACCGCGTTGGAGGTGACCGATGAGGTGTTCGAGTCACCTCAGTCGATTGTTTTCGATCAAGCCGAGAATCGACTGCACACCATCAAGGCCGTTCTCGTCGCAGCGTTGGGCCGCTGACATGCGGATCGTGATCGCGTTGGGCGGCAACGCCATCGCACCACGGGGGAAGCCGCTGTCCCGCGCGGCCGAGACGGCTGCCATCGAAGCTGCTGCTGCTTCGCTTGCACCGATCACCGCGCACCACGAAGTAGTGATCACCCACGGCAACGGACCCCAGGTCGGAGATTTGGCCCTGATGTCTACAGCCCAAGGCCGTGATGATCCATTCGACATCCTCGGCGCGGAGACCGAGGGTGCTCTGGGTTATGAACTCGAACGGGCACTGCGGAACACGCTCGGTATCGGGGCATCGATTGCGACACTGGTCACCCTCACCCACGTCGACGGCGGCCCCGCATTGGATCATCCCACCAAGTTCATCGGGCCCGTGTACGACGCAGATACCGCACGACAGCTCGCGGCAGAACATCATTGGACGGTACGTCCGGACGGACCGTCGTGGCGTCGGGTCGTGGCTTCGCCGGTGCCACTGCACATTCTCGAGTCCGCAGTGATCGGACAACTCTTGACCTCTGGAACCACCGTGATCTGTTGCGGCGGTGGTGGTGTGCCCGTCATGGTCGACGACGCGCACCAATTGGTCGGAGTCGAAGCCGTCGTCGACAAAGACCTGAGCAGCAGCGCGCTGGCCCGAGACCTCCATGCAGATCTCCTGATCATCGCCACCGACGTGGACGCAGTCATCGAGGGCTACGGAACGCGCCGTCCACGCCCGATCTCTCGAGCGCACCCGGCCGCACTCGAGAGGATGGACTTTCCAGCCGGCTCGATGGGACCGAAAGTGGCAGCGGCGTGCGATTTCGCCTGGGCCGGGGGAATCTCGACGATCGGCGCTCTCGCTGACCTCCCGCAACTGCTCAGCGCAGATGCCGGCACAACCATCAGCACCCAATACAGTGGTATCACCCACTCCACACCCGCTCGCATCTAGCACCACTCGTTCCAGCTGTCGTCTTCAACGTGTACGGCGCATCGAAAGTATCGTTGATCGGCGCTTTCGATCGGTTAGGGCCTACCCTGCCGCTCGTCCTTGCACCGGTCGGTGCGATAGTGAGTTTGCATTGCTAGCACCCATGGTGGGGGAAGCCGGTCGAAGTCCGGCGCTGTCCCGCAACGGTAGGCCGTCATCTGACGGTGAGCCCGATCGCCCGCATGGGGGCTTGTGACTCCGTTATGTCGTCGTGGTTTGCGAATGGGAGTCCAGTGAGGCAGCTGGTTGATCTCTGGCGTGTGCGCACGCGCCCAGGGTGACCCCTGTCGTGCTGGATCGACTCGTACACCACCTGAGCAAGATCTTGAGGTCCGATGTCGATCAGCACCCCGTCATTCCACTTGCGTACGCTCGCGCTCGTTGCACTGTCAACGGCCGCCGTCATGGCCCTGACCAGCTGCTCTCGGGGCGAGGACACCGCACCGAGCGAGACGACGGTCGCCGGGTTTGCCGAGCCGGTGTCCATCACCAACTGCGACCGGCCGGCAACCTTCGACGTCCCGCCCCAACGGATCGTGTCGATGAACGATCACGTCACCGAAACCCTGATCCAGATGGGCGTGGGCGACCGGATCGTGGGCATGGGTTATGGCGAGAAGGACAATCCGTTACCCGAGGTCGCAGAACAGTTCAAAGCCATTCCATCGTTGGCCGCGGAATACCCGACGTTCGAACAGATCAGGGATCTCGATCCAGACTTGGTTGTGGGCGGGATGCGCAGCGCATTCGACGACAAGAACGGACTGGGCCGAGACCGTCTCGAGGAGAACGGTATCGAGACCTTCCTGTTTGCCGAATACTGCACCGCCGGCTTCTCCGACATTGGCGTGCTGCGCACCGACTTCACCCAACTCGGCGACATCTTGGGAGTACCAGACGCCGCCGAAAAGCTGACGACGTCGATCACCGAGCGGCTCGATGCCGTGCGCGAACGCCTCGATGCCGCAGGCGTAGAACCCACGCGGACGTTCTTCTACGACTCCGGCGAAGACCAGCCCTTCACCGTCGGCGGCGTCGGTGTCGGCAACCTCATCGGTGATTACGCCCGCGCACAGAACATCACCCCTGAAGGACCCAAGCCGTACTTCACCACCAGCTGGGAAGTGGTCGGCGAACGCGCCCCCGAGGCCATCGTCGTTCTCGACTACGGCGACACCAACGCCGACGGCAAGATCGCCTACCTCAAGAGCCAACCGATCATGGCCACCACGCCCGCAATCCGCAACAACCGGATAGTCGTCGTACCGCTCGACGACTTCTTCGAAAGTACCCGCCTGGCAACGTCAGTGGAAGCCATCGCCCGCGGGCTACACCCCGCCGCGTTCACCACTGCCCGATAACGCCGATGAGTGTCACCACCTCCACCGCAAAAACACGAGCTACGCCCGCCCCTGCGCCCGACACCGCAGAGATCAAGACCCGAGAACGTTTGCCACTGTGGACGATCCTGGCGCCGATGCTCTGCGGGTTGGCGCTGGCCGTCGCCGGCGCCGTATCGGTGGGTACGGTCAACATCCCTTTCGGGGACGTCTGGGCCATCGTCGGCCAGCGCATCGCCCCGGGTTCGTTCGATATCTGGTGGACCGAAGCCCGCGACGCCATCGTGATCGACTCACGGCTGCCCCGGGCGTTGACCGCAGCCGTGGTGGGTGCCGCACTGGCGATCGCCGGCGCAGTCGCTCAGGCGGTAACCCGAAATCCCCTGGCGGATCCGTTCCTGCTGGGAGTGTCCTCGGGTGCGGGGTTCGGGGTGGTGCTGGTGACCGTCCTCGGGGTAGGCGGCGGCGCTCTGGGCGTCTTCACGCTGCCTGCTGCGGCATTCCTTGGCGCCTTGCTCCCCTTGGCGGGGGCCATCGCGATCAGCGTCCGAACCCAGGCGGTGACCGCGATCGTCCTGGTGGGGGTGGCGATGTCGATGGTCTTCTCTGCCCTGATCACCTTCACCCTGCTCGTCATCGGCAACGACCATCAGATCGGGACCGTGATGCGCTGGCTTGCAGGAGGTTTCGGGGACGCGACCTGGACCATGCTCGCCATCCCTACGGCGGTCCTGCTCGTCGTGGGCACCGGCGTTGTGGCGTGCAGCCGCCAGCTCAACCTGCTTCTCGTCGGTGATGACGGTGCCGCTGCCCTGGGCATGAACGTGCAGCGTTTCCGCATCCTGACCTTGCTCGCCGTGTCGCTGCTGACCGCCGCGGCAGTCGCAGTCTCGGGCACCATCGGGTTCATCGGATTGTTGATACCCCATGCCGCCGGCTACCTGGTAGGCCGAAACTCCGCCCGATTGATTCCTGTCGCTGCCGTGTCCGGCGCCCTGGCGCTCGTCGTCGCCGACATCATCGCCCGAGCAGTCCTCAACTCCACCGAGTTACCTGTCGGTGTGGTCACCGGTCTCATCGGCGCCCCACTGTTTCTGGTGATGCTGTGGCACCGATACGGAAAACCACAGTGAACCGGCTTCGCGCCCACACGGTGCACGCACGACTGGGCCAACGAACCGTTCTACGTGGCGTCGACCTCGAGGTCGCACCCGGGCAAGTACTGGCGTTGGTCGGGCCCAACGGCAGCGGCAAAACAACGCTGCTGCGCACCTGCTACCGAGCCCTGGCCGTCCACGCCGGTTCCATCACACTCGGCGACAACAACATCAGCACCCTGCACCGGCGAGATCTGGCGCGCACCATTGGAGCCAGTGTTCAAGAACCGGCCTCGCTGGGGGGCCTGACCGTCCGCGAATCAGTACAGCTCGGCCGCACCCCACACCGACGGTGGCTCGAATCCTTCAACGTCCAGGACCGCTCCGTGGTCAGCGACGTCCTCAACAAAGTCGGCCTCACCGCCCTAGCAGATCGCGACCTTCTCGAACTCTCCGGCGGTGAGCGACAACGAGTCTCCATCGCCCGGGCACTGGCCCAACAACCACAGGTGTTGCTTCTGGACGAGCCGACCAACCACCTCGACCTGCGTCATCAGCTGACAATCCTGCAACTCCTCCGCGACCTGGCAGAGCAAGGAACAGCAGTCTTGGTGACCCTGCACGACCTGAGCATGGCGACCACCTACAGCGACCAGATGGCCGTCCTCGACGATGGTCTACTCGTCGCCGTCGGCACCCCGGACACCGTCCTGCAACCCGACCTGCTCGCAACAGTATTCGGAGTGAATGCGCACGTCATCTCGAACAAACGGGGGCGACGAACACTCGACATCCACGGCCTCGCTGATGTCTGACAACCACCCACCACACCGAAACGACGGTCGGCCCCTTCGCGGCACACTGCTGACCGATCCAACATGGCTCTCCGACCGCATCACCGACACCGGTCGACGGTGGGACTGTGCCAACGCGCGCATCAACGCCACCCTCTGGTGGTACTCGGCCAGCTCAACCTTCATCGCACACCCCATCGAAGCCTTACTGACGACAAGACGCGCACCGGCACCACACCTTCACCAACTTCGATTTACTCTGCGCGGCAACGGTTACCTGGCAACAACCCACTCCTCGGGGACCGTCGACGGCGCCGAACGCTACTCGCACGCGCTCGTCGGCGCGTACGCCGACATCATCACGCCCTTGGCAGCCATATCCGGTGCAGCGCCGCGTGCCCTGTGGGCCATCGCATCCGATTCGGTGGCGAACCGTGCACTCGATGCAGGCACAGCCCTCAACCGAATCCCCGACGCCTGCACGCTCGCCGCAGCGCTATGCCGCCCACCGTTCATACGCCCACGATTCACGACCACACCACCAACCACGAGTGCTGAGACATCCAGACAGCCCTCCGGCACGCCGATCATACGACGCACCTCATGCTGCCTGATCTACCAAACAACCGGCGGCGATAAATGCACGAGTTGCCCCCGACGGCCTCGGCAGCCCGTCCGATCCGGACGCCCCGCAGCAACCTGATTCACCGGCAGGCCTAGGTATCACCGCGAACGCGCAGTAACGAACATGGCTCGAACTCCAGCAAGCGCTCCGCTTCTAGTGCGCTGAGGGCGGAGCACCTCCGGAGCGGAGCACGTCAAGTGGTCAAGCCGTCGCGCATTGCTGACACGTATTGGTCCGGTGCGCTGACACACTCAGGCGTCCGCGGATAGGCCAAGAAACTCGACCACTTCCCGAGCTTCCCGCGCACCTTGGGCCCTACCTGCCGTCGCCGACGCACGTCGTGTCGAGGGATCGAGCGGGTTCACGCCGAACGCATCGACGGAGGCGTCGTCCGCGAAAGCGATATGCACCACGGAAGTCTTCAGCGCCGCGGCCTCCTCCACCAAGGTGCCACCCAGGAGAGTCGGCCCCGATCGCTTTGGCCGACTCTTGTTGGCGCGTGGCTCCCGCGACGGTGCCAGAACCACGACGTCGATGCGAGTCAAAGCTTGTTTTCGGGATCCCCGAAAGAGGTGCGATCAGACCCGTGCGCTAGCCGGCGAGGTAGCGGGGGTCGCGGGCGTAGTCCTCGTGCCGCCTTTGTAGCGCTTCGTGGACCTGGATGGGGGCGTCGTCGCCCACGAGCAGGCGAAGGCGCTGGTCACCTTCTGCCGCGACATGAGCAAGGATTGCTGACGCTGCATCTTCAGGCTTTGTTCCTTCGCCGGACTCGCCCGGCGGCCAGGGGATTTCATTGGTGCCGAACAGGTCGGTCCGCAGCGCATCGTATTCGCTTGACGGTGTGCTGAACCGCATGCTCCCGCCAGCCCAGTCAGTGTCGAGCGCGCCGGGTTCAACGAGCGTCACGCGGATGCCGAACCTTTTCACTTCCGATGCCATCGCTTCACTGAACGCCTCCAGTCCCCACTTCGAGGAGTTGTAGAGCCCCAGCATTGGCATCGTGCCCACCGCACCAACGGTGGAAACCTGCACGATGTGCCCGCCGCCTTGACCGCGCATGATCGGAACAGCAGCCTGACTCAGCCAGAGAGGTCCCAACAAGTTGGTGTCGAGGATGGCACGTACTTCGTCTTCACCGATCTCCTCGATTGCCCCGATTAGTCCGTACCCGGCGTTGTTTACCAGGACGTCCAGACCGCCAAGGCGTGCTGCGGCCAACTCCACTGCCTGCTGCGCCGCACGCCGATCGCGCACGTCGAGCGTCTGCACGTGGAGGCGGTCGTGCTCAGGTAGGGAGTGCGCGCTGCGCACGGTCGCGACAACTGAGTGGCCGGCGCGCAAAGCAGCGAGTGTGAGTGCGCGGCCCAGCCCCCGATTGGCCCCGGTGATCATCCATGTCTGCGGTTCGCTCATGCCAGCCACCTTAGCCGAAAATGGACGTTCCGTCTCGTTTCTAAGTAGAGTGCGGCTATGGCGACGTCCCGAACCCGCAGCAAGGTATTTGAAGCGGTGTTATCTCTTACCCGCGACAACCGGGTCGGAGCCATAACCATGGAGGGGATAGCCGCGCGCGCGAGCGTCAGCAAGCAGACCCTCTACCGAACGTGGCCATCTACCGGAGCGGTTCTATTTGACGCCTTGCTGTCTCGGAGCACAAACGCGGCTGGGGTTGTCGCAGTACCCAATACCGGTAAGTTGGCAGCAGATTTGGAGACGCTGGCGGCTGCGACCATCGCAGAGTTGACCGATCCCACCCAAGAACCCTTACTTCGGGCGGTCACAGCCGAGATACAGGCAGATGAGAATCTCGCCGCGCAATATCGCGATCTACTCTTTCGCCCGCAATTCAGTGGCATCTCAGATCGACTACGGGAAGGGAACGTATCTGATCCCGATGCCGTCACTGAGGTATTCATAGGCCCCATCTTTCATCGATGGCTGCTCCGTACCGGGCCATTCGACGCCGCATGGGTAGCAGGTCACGTCGCTCTTACGCTGCGCGCTGCGTCCTGAAATACACGCTTTGCCAGAGCAATTCGCGCCGACAGTGTGAATGTACGATCCTGGGTTTCCCGACCACACTCCGGTCAACCGATGTTTGACCCGGACGTGGACCTGTGCGTAATCGAAGACGTGCACTCCAAACGGGCATTGGGCTGTGCGGTGGCCGACCACATGCGCGCTGACCTGGTGACCGATGCGGTTGATATGACCGCACGAACCCGCCACAGTTACGTACACCAGACCGAATTGCCTGCGCCGGTTCACAGTTGATTCAACTCCCCATCGACTACGAGATCTCACAGTCCCGAACGTAGCGGGAAGTAGGCATTGCCGGTCAAGACGTCGTAGACGGCATGCTGAGAACTGTGGGCACGGTCGGGCGAGTGATGTCGATCCGCGTGACGAGCCGGTCCTTGGTGGCGATGTCGATGATTGCGATGAGGTGTCCCCCCGGCGCTATGGCGAAAGCGTGACGACCATCGACCATGATGGCTGTGCTGGCACGGATGCGTTCGGCGAAGAGTCGGGTTTCTTCTGCCACTGCGACGGCTCCGGATACGACGGCTTGCGCGCCGTCGGGGATGAGGGCTGCATCTGCATGCCGCGCACAGTCAGGGGCCATCAGAGATAGCATGCGGCCGAGATCGCCACCCGCCGCCGCAGACAGAAACGCATCAACCACAGCGTCTTCTGCGGCCGAAACCGTGTCACGACCCGCTGGCGGTGGATCGATTCGCTGACGCGCTCTGCTGGCATGCTTTTTCGCCGCCGCCACACTAACGCCGAGAACCTCCGCGACCCGGCCGAACGGAATGTCGAACAGGTCATGCAGCACGTAGTACTACAGCCGTAGATAGGGTTCATTGTTGTTGTGACCTGCGTTGATAGTGGTGTTGTCGGGCTCGGTATTGGTGTTTTCGTCGCCAGAGTGACCAGCGGAGGGGGTCAGCGATGGCATGCAGTGGTGTGAGGACGAGGATCGTGAAGAGTTTGCGGAACTCGTTGACCGACAACCGGATCAGTCCAGGTTCTGAGGGTTGGGCCAGGCGTTCAGTGGCGGTATGCACGGCCAGGAAGGCGTGCGCAGCCATGACCAAGGTAATCCAGCGGTGCCAGGACGTCCACGTCCGCACTTGATGCTGATCCAGACCGGTCAGGCCTTTGCCGCTCTGGAACGATTCCTCGACCGTCCACCGCCGCCCGGCGACTCGGACGTACTGGTTCAGCGGCACCGGTGCCGGGCTGTAGCAGCGATAGAAGGCGAGCTCGCCGGAGCTATCGTTGCGCCGCACCAACACGTGACAGAGGCCAACATCGGGACGCTCGGTGGTCGCGATCAAGGCCCAGGAGTACCAGCGGTGTCCTTTGCTACCGGCGCCGGCAGACATCTTGTGCCAGGACCGCGGCGGTAGATTCTCAGCAAGGGCATCGACCCGGATCTTCCCGGCGGCTGTGGGGACCTGCCGATTGCATCCGACGGCCAGGACGTAGCCGATCTGTCTGTTGTGCAACGCTTTTCGTAGGTTCGGGTCTGCGCCGTACACTTCATCGCCAGCGACCCACGAGGCCGGAACGTCGGCGTCGAGGGCCGCCTCGACCAGCGTGGTTGCCAGGGCTGGTTTGGTAGCGAACTCGACCGTGTCAGGGACCCCGGCCTTGGTCCTTCGCTGCGGGTCGGTGGCCCAGGTGTGCTGCGGCAGGTACAGCGCTCGGTCGATCAGGGTGTGTCCGCGAGCGGCGGCGTAGGTCAGGTAGACCGCGACCTGACAGTTCTCCGTGCGTCCGGCGGTTCCGGTGTACTGGCGTTGTACCCCAACGGTGTTGGTGCCCTTCTTCAAGTCGCCGGTCTCATCAACGACAAGCACCGCATCAGGGTCGGCCAGGTGGTCGATGACATAGCTGCGAACGTCATCGCGGACCAGATCAGCGTCCCATTTAGCGCGGGACAGCAAGTGCTGCAGTCGGTCAGGGGTGCCATGGCCCGATAGTTCGGCGATAGTCCAGCAGTTCTTGGAACCTATATCGGCCAGCAAACCCAGCACCAGCGCACCGGCGTTGCGTCGTGCTTCGACCCGCGCGAACCGCGACGAGAACGACTCCAACAACCCATCCAGGCCCGCATGCCACCGCTCATGGTCTACCCTCAGTGCTGCGGTTGCCGCAGCTGATCTGGATGTCTTCACAAACTCGAGATCATGCCGCGGCAACCGCGCCTACCAGCGCAAACACGCCGAAACTACCTATCTACGGCTGTAGTA
>NZ_MJEI01000084.1 GCF_002095395.1 Williamsia sp. 1135 | reverse complement strand
GGGTTCATTGTTGTTGTGACCTGCGTTGATAGTGGTGTTGTCGGGCTCGGTATTGGTGTTTTCGTCGCCAGAGTGACCAGCGGAGGGGGTCAGCGATGGCATGCAGTGGTGTGAGGACGAGGATCGTGAAGAGTTTGCGGAACTCGTTGACCGACAACCGGATCAGTCCAGGTTCTGAGGGTTGGGCCAGGCGTTCAGTGGCGGTATGCACGGCCAGGAAGGCGTGCGCAGCCATGACCAAGGTAATCCAGCGGTGCCAGGACGTCCACGTCCGCACTTGATGCTGATCCAGACCGGTCAGGCCTTTGCCGCTCTGGAACGATTCCTCGACCGTCCACCGCCGCCCGGCGACTCGGACGTACTGGTTCAGCGGCACCGGTGCCGGGCTGTAGCAGCGATAGAAGGCGAGCTCGCCGGAGCTATCGTTGCGCCGCACCAACACGTGACAGAGGCCAACATCGGGACGCTCGGTGGTCGCGATCAAGGCCCAGGAGTACCAGCGGTGTCCTTTGCTACCGGCGCCGGCAGACATCTTGTGCCAGGACCGCGGCGGTAGATTCTCAGCAAGGGCATCGACCCGGATCTTCCCGGCGGCTGTGGGGACCTGCCGATTGCATCCGACGGCCAGGACGTAGCCGATCTGTCTGTTGTGCAACGCTTTTCGTAGGTTCGGGTCTGCGCCGTACACTTCATCGCCAGCGACCCACGAGGCCGGAACGTCGGCGTCGAGGGCCGCCTCGACCAGCGTGGTTGCCAGGGCTGGTTTGGTAGCGAACTCGACCGTGTCAGGGACCCCGGCCTTGGTCCTTCGCTGCGGGTCGGTGGCCCAGGTGTGCTGCGGCAGGTACAGCGCTCGGTCGATCAGGGTGTGTCCGCGAGCGGCGGCGTAGGTCAGGTAGACCGCGACCTGACAGTTCTCCGTGCGTCCGGCGGTTCCGGTGTACTGGCGTTGTACCCCAACGGTGTTGGTGCCCTTCTTCAAGTCGCCGGTCTCATCAACGACAAGCACCGCATCAGGGTCGGCCAGGTGGTCGATGACATAGCTGCGAACGTCATCGCGGACCAGATCAGCGTCCCATTTAGCGCGGGACAGCAAGTGCTGCAGTCGGTCAGGGGTGCCATGGCCCGATAGTTCGGCGATAGTCCAGCAGTTCTTGGAACCTATATCGGCCAGCAAACCCAGCACCAGCGCACCGGCGTTGCGTCGTGCTTCGACCCGCGCGAACCGCGACGAGAACGACTCCAACAACCCATCCAGGCCCGCATGCCACCGCTCATGGTCTACCCTCAGTGCTGCGGTTGCCGCAGCTGATCTGGATGTCTTCACAAACTCGAGATCATGCCGCGGCAACCGCGCCTACCAGCGCAAACACGCCGAAACTACCTATCTACGGCTGTAGTACTAGGCGCCCTCAGCGTCGGTCACTGTTACAACCCAGACCCCGACGTCGCAGCCGGATACATCACCCGGGCGATGGACCTGGCCGCCGAACTCGGAGATCCCGACGTCGCCGCAGAGGTGCTGATGGCCCGGTTGATCACCTACTCCGGTGTCGCGACCCACAGCCACCAGGTGCCGGAACTGATCGAGCAACTCTTTGCCCTCGGTCATCGGCAGTCCCGGGTGGACACGGTGATCGCCCACTCGATCGCCACCATGGCGACGATGAATCTCGGCGAAGTCGACGCCGCCACCCGACATCTGCGGCACGGTATTGAGGGCAGCGAAGACCTGGGCCTGCCGGTGCTGCGAGCACAACTCCGGTGGATGGAGGCGGTGATCGCGTTCTGGCGCGGCGATTTCACGGAAACCCGTCGCCACCACGAGATCGCCGCGCGCGTCCACGAACAGACCGAGCTGTATGTGGCGGGCAGCGGCATGGTCGCGACCATGGCCCTGTCCCGCGATCAGGGTCTGGTGACCGTCGGTTCGGTCGCGGACGAAGCCGAACTGGTGCAATGGATTCGGGGGCTGATTGCCGCCGGCGGCGACACCGGGCTGGCAGGTGTGGTGGCCGCCGGCGCGGCGACCACGACCGGCACCCCGGTCGATCGCGACCTCGCCGACGCCATGATCCGGCAGTGGCTCGCCGCGCGTACCGCCCACGTCTGGACCACACTCGGACACGCTGTCTTGCTGGCCCATCTCGTCGCCGACCACGGGCTCGTCGAGCACGCCGACGCATTCCTGACCGAACTGGAGCTCTTCGCCGATCGGATCGCGATCATCGGTCAGGTGGGGGTCGTCGGACCGGTGGCGTTCGCGCTCGCGCGCCTGCACGCCTGTGCCGGCGACGACGACCGAGCCCGCCGGTTCAACGATCAGGCTCGCACCCTGGCGGTGGACACCGGCGGGGTCCCCTCGGCGCTGCGGTGTCGGCTACTCGAATGCTCGCTGCAGTCACCGTCGGCTGCGAGAACGCGCGAACTCGACGACATCGCGCGCGCCGCCTTCGCACTGGGCATGAATGGCCTGGTCACAGAGGTGCGGCGAATCGCTTCGTCGGCCTGAAAAGCGCCCGCTTTCTTGAAACATTCTTGGATGAGCGGACCAAGAACCTGCCAAGGGCCTCGGCGCATGCTGGCTTTCATCAGCTCGCAGACCATTGACGAAAGGCCCACCGAAGATGACCATCTCGCCCCCGACCCCCAACAGCACCAACGCAGACCCCACCGCGGAACTGCAGGCAGCAGTGGCCGGATTGGTCACCCGCCCGGGCGAACCCGGATCCGAACGAGCGATCCCCTTCAACGTCGCGGTTCCGGTCGATCCCTGCGCGATCGTGTTCGCCGAGTCCGGGGCCGACGTCGCTGCGACGCTCCGGATCGCCGGACGCCATGGCCTGACCGTCGGGGTGCAGTCCACCGGGCACGGGGCGCTGCCGATCGACAACAGCACCATCCTGGTACACACCGCAGGCCTCGGCGGCCTCGACATCGATGTCGAGGCCAGGACCGCACGAGTCGGTGCGGGCGTGCGCTGGCAACAGGTCATCGACGCGGCCGCCCCGCACGGCCTGGCGGCGCTCGCCGGCTCGGCTCCCGGGGTCGGGGTGATCGGCTTCCTCACCGGAGGTGGCATCGGACCCCTCGTCCGCACCGTCGGGCTCTCGTCCGACCACGTCCGCTCCTTCGAGCTCGTCACCGGACAGGGCGAGATCCTGCTGGTATCCCCTGAGAACCACGCCGAACTCTTCTGGGGACTGCGCGGCGGCAAGAGCACTCTCGGCATCGTGACGTCGGTCGAAATCGACCTGCTACCGATCTCCGAGATCTACGGCGGGGCCATCTATTTCGACGGAACCGATGCGCCGGCCGTGTTGCGGGCATGGCGCGAGTGGAGCGTCGACCTGCCCGAGCACGCCACCACATCCATCGCTTTCCTGCAGCTGCCGCCGCTGCCGGCCGTTCCGCCGCCGTTGGCGGGCAAGCTCACGTTCGCCGTCCGATACGCCTCCCTGGCCGACCATGCGGAGGCGGAAGCGCTGATCGCGCCCATCCGTGCGATCGCCGAGCCGTTGATCGACATCGTCGGCCCGATGCCCTACGCAGCGATCGGAGCGATCCACGCAGACCCGGTGGACCCGATGCCCGTACACGAGAACAGCACCCTGCTCGGAGAGCTCAGCGACGAGGCCGTCGAAGCCCTGGTCGCCCTGGCAGGCCCGAACTCGCAGTCCCCTCAGGTCGTCGTCGAGGTGCGGCTGCTCGGTGGGGCGATGTCACGGCCGGCGGAGCAGCGCGGCGCCTTCTGTCACCGCGGAGCCGCCTACAACCTGACGACGATCGGTGTCTTGGCGCCGCCGATCGCCGAGCATGTCGCGCCCCACGCCGCTGCCATCATGGACTCCGTCGCGCCGTGGTCGGTGGGTCAGCTGCCCAACTTCTCACCCGGTAGCGATCCGGCGCGGCTCGCCCGTTGTTACGACGAGGACACCCTCGCCTGGCTCAGTGCGCTCGCCGACCAGCACGATCCGGCGGGAGTCCTGCGCGTCGGCCAGGTCGTTCGGGCCATCACTCCTGCCTGATCGCGCTCCCCCGCCCGCCGGGTTCAGGGAATTTGTTCTTCCGCGCCGCCGGGATTGCAGCGGGACGCGATCATCTCCTGGTCGGTGACCACCGGACGCCACGGTTCCAGGTTCCAACTCGTCTTGTCCGGGGCGACGATCCTCGCGAACCGCCAGTGACAGGCGAACTGTTCGCGCATCCCGGGACTGTCGGCGGTGGGTTCGAGTGCCACCACTTCAGCCCAGGCGGGGTCGAGTTCGGTTTCGCCCAGGACGTACCGGCCCGCGTCGGTCGGGAAGACCTGCAGGCTCGGGCCCTGCTCGGTGGCCGCCCATTCGACGCGATCGATGAACGGTGCGACGTAGACCGGCTCCGCCGGCGTCGGCGTGAACGCGGTGGTCGTGGCCGTGGTGGTCGTGGAGGTGGTGGTCGTGTTCATGGTCGAACGATCGGCGGACGCGGTCTCGTCGCCGCAACCGCCGATTGTCAGCACCGCGAGAACCAGGCCCACGGCGAACACGCCACGTCTCAAAAGATGACCCGGGTGACCATCTCCAGGACCAGCGCGGGCTTGCTGCCACCCTCGACCGCGATGGTCTGGGTGAACGTGTTCTGCAATGCACCGTCTCCGAGGTCGGTCGCCTCGGACAGGGTGCTGGTCAGCTGGATGGCCGAACCCACCAGCACCGGCGACGGGAAGCGGACCTTGTTGCTGCCGTAGTTGATGCCCATCTTGACGCCCTCGAACTTGTAGATCTGGGCGCTGAGGTACGGAACGAGGGACAAGGTCAGAAAGCCGTGCGCGATGGTCCCGCCGTACGGACTCTCTTTCTTGGCCCGGTCGACGTCGAGGTGGATCCACTGGTGATCGCCGGTCGCCTCGGCGAACTGGTTGACCCGCTCTTGCGAGATGGTCAGCCACTCGCTCTTGCCGATCTCGGTCCCGACAGCGGCCAGGATTTCTTCAGCCGACGTGAAGACCCGCATCAGACGTTCTCCATCTCCTCGGTTGCCTTCGCCGCACCGGGGATCTTGGCGGCATAATCGCCGAACCCGGACCACGCCTCGCGACGTGCCCGCCACGGGTCGACCTCCACATAGGAATGCCGATCGAAGATCCGGGTAGCCCGGACCTTCGGAGTGTACCTGGGCCAACTTTCCAGCGGTTCACCAGTTTTGGCGAAGGAGAGCCACTGATCCTGCATCTCCGACGTGACCCGCAAGGCGTCACGACGGTCGCCGACCGCGGTCAGCAATCGGCCGGCCCGCCCCCGGTAGACCCCGAAGACCGCCAGCAACTCGGACGCGTGGGTGGCCCCGAGCCCCAGCCACTTCATCAGACGGGGCGCGAAATCGTAGCGATAGGCGTACGTCGGCGCATGCTCGGAGTGGCCCTGGGTGACCGCAATCGTACCGACCCAGAAGATGTAGTCGCCGCCGAACTGCACCATGTTCCGCGAGGTCAGCTTCTCCCCATAGGAACCGGTGATCCGTTCCTGCGCATCGGGTTCGGTGTTCGCGAACATCGCCGAGATCGATTCCTCCGTCGACAGCATCCCATCCGGGAGCCGCTTGAAGAGTGTGCCCTCGTTTCGGTTGGTCCCGATGATCATCGGGACCTGATGCGCCGTCCCCTCGGCAAACGCCTCCACCGGGGCCACCGGAAGGTAGTCACCGTCGACGACCGGCCCGTACGGCAGCAGCCCGGGTGTGTCCTTGGTGACCCAGCGCGCGAGTCGGTGCCCGGCACGGCCCATCTCTGCGAGCGAGGCCGTGGTCAGCGCCGTGACCACATCGTCGACACCCATGTCGGCGCACAACAACTCGGTGAGCTTGCGGGCCCAACGATCTGCGTAATGTTTGTGCAGAGTGAGCATCGGGGCCGAACTCTCGGCGATGGCGCGATGGAAGAGCCCACCCGCCGCCGGGGTCGCCATCAGCGTGGTGACCGCGTTGCCGCCCGCGCTCTCACCGAAGATCGTCACGTTGCCGGGATCGCCCCCGAAGTCGGCGATGTTGTCGCGTACCCATTCGAGGGCCTTGACCTGATCGCGCAGACCCAGATTCGACTCGAAGACCCGGTCCGCGGTGGAGAACTGGCTGAAGTCGCCGTAGCCCAGCGGTCCGAGCCGGTAGTTCATCGACACGAAGATCACGTCGCCGCGCTTGACCAGGTCGTGACCGTAGTAGAGCGGAGTCGCGGTGGAGCCCAGGATGTACGCACCGCCGTGGATGAAGACCATCACCGCGCGCGGCTTCTCCGACGTCCGGCCGGGCGCCACCACGTTGATGATCAGCGAGTCCTCACTGACCGGCTGATGCTTGCCCCGCTCGACGACGGCGTACTTCGGGTTCTGCGGAGCCGCGTTGCCGAAGCTGTCGGCAGCCAGCACCCCACTCCACGGGATCGCCGGTTCCGGAGACCGGAACCGCAGGTCACCGACGGGAGGCGCAGCGTAGGGGATGCCTCGCCAGCGAATGAAATCTCCGTCTCGGACTCCTTCGACGACACCGTCGGACAGGGTCACCTTCGTGCTTGCACTCACCATGTTTTCGACCCTATCGGTCTGATAGCGGACGCTCGCCCGCTATGGGTTGATTTGGGAGGTCGACTGTCCGGTTTTCTGCAAGGATCGACGACATGAGCACCGAGTACACCGGATACGTGAAAATCAACCATCCAGTTCCGGACACGGAGATCTGGCACCAGGTCGACGGCGACGGCGCCCCGGTGGTTCTCCTGCACGGCGCGTTCTCCGCGGCAGCCGACTGGGGTGGCCAGTACCGACCGATCGTCGACGCCGGCTTCAAGGTGTACGTACCCGAACGCCACGGCCACGGGCACAGCGCGGACGTCATGGACGCGTTCCACTACGAGGCCATGGCCGACGAGACCATCGTCTATCTCGATGAGGTCGTGGGCGGTCCAGCTCACCTCGTCGGCTGGAGCGACGGCGCCGTCATCGCATTCCTGGTTGCTCTCAAACGACCCGATCTGGTGAATCGCATGGTCGTGCTCGGGCAGTACCTGAACTCATCCGGCCGCGCCGCCGGTGGACTCCTTGACAGCATCGACGACATCAACTCCGAGATCGTGCAATTCCTCCGCCCTGATTACGCCGCGGCCGCACCCGAAGGTGACGACCATTTCCCTGTCGTATTCGAGAAGACCACCACGATGATCGCGAATGAACCCGAAATCGCGCTCTCAGATCTCAGTGTCATCACCGCACCGACTCTGGTGATGCAGGGCGATCACGACGAGGTGACCCTCGAGCACAGCGCGGAAATCGTCGGGGTTTTGCCCAACGCCCGACTTGCGGTCTTGCCTGGTACACACCTGATACCGATCGAAACCCCCGGCGTTGTCAATCCGGTCATCATCAATTTCCTGAATGGCGATCCGGCTTAGTGCTTTTGCGCAGTAACAAAACCGGTCTGCCGTTACGATCACTGAGCATCATCACTTTGGATCCAGCGTCATCCCCAATAACTCAGCATCAACGCGAGATAAGGCCACGTAGCCGTGACAGAGAATATCGATCCGAATAAGACCACAGTCTCGCCGGTCGTCCCCCAGTCGAAGTTCAGCCGAGGTCTGTCGGCCTTCCTGAATTCACCTTTCGCTGGTATGACCCCATGGATCGTGATGGGTTTCATCAATGGCCCGGGGCGATTCGAGGAAGCCGCAGCAGTCGCGTTCGGCCTCTCTCTGCTCATCGTCATCGGCAGCCATCGGCGCGGTAGCAAAATCAAGTTCCTCGAGGTCTTCGACCTCGTCTACTTCTCCTCGATGGTGCTGCTCGCCCAGTTCGCGTCGGCCGGCGTGGTCGACTGGCTCGAGATGTGGGGCGGCGAGATGACCAACATCGCGCTGGTGTCCTTCGCCCTCGGCTCGATCCTCATTCGCCAACCGTTCACCATGCAGTACGCGAAAGAGTCTGAGCCCGAAGAGATGTGGGACAATCCATTGTTCATCCACATCAACTACATGATCACCTGGTCCTGGGTCCTCGGATTCGGGGTGGGCGCGGCGGCTGGGTTCTACGGTGACGCCGTCCTGAACGACAACAACAACTTCTGGACAGGCTGGATCATCGGCTTGGCAGGCACCATCTTCGCGATCTCGTTCACCGAGTTCTACCCCGAGTACGCCGTTGCCAAAGAGATGGCGAAGGCCGGAGAGGATGCAGTCCCGCAATCGCTGGCACGGCTGTGGGACTGGGTGCCGATCTTCGTGATCATCACCGGTGTAGCCGGCTTGATCACCGATTCGACGAGCACGGTTCTGGGCATCGTCATCATCGTCGTCGGTGTCGTCATCAAAGTCGCGATGAACGCTTTGGTGCCCGACAAGAAGAAGGCGAAAGCCTGATCCACACCACCCGAAATGGGTCCTTCTGGCCGAGCCGACCTGCGGTTTGTTCGCCAGAAGGACCCATTTTTGGGGTTCAGGAGTGGGCTAGGAGCGGCGCTGTCTCGCGAACTCCGCGAGGACGACTCCGGCTGCGACTGAGGCGTTGAGGCTCTCGACGTCGCCGGCCATCGGGATCGACAGGATCGAGTCGCAGGACTCACGCACCAGGCGCGAGAGCCCCTTGCCCTCCGAGCCGACGACGATGACCGTCGGGCCGGAGCCGTCGTAGTCGTCGAGCGTCACATCACCGTCAGCGTCCAGGCCGACGAGCTGAACACCCGTTTCTGCCCACTCCTTCAGGGTGCGGGTCAGATTCGTGGCCTGAGCCACCTGCAGCCGGGCCGCGGCGCCTGCGCTGGTCCGCCATGCGACGGCTGTCACCGACGCACTGCGGCGAGCGGGGATCACCACTCCGTGTCCACCGAACGCAGCCACCGAACGGATCACCGCGCCTAGGTTGCGGGGATCGGTGATGTTGTCGAGCGCCACCAGCAAGGGGGGCTGCCCCGAATCGATCGCGTACTGCATCAGGTCGGTCGGGTGGGCGTAGCGGTACGGCGGCACCTGCAGCGCGATCCCCTGGTGCATGCCGTTGGTGCTCATCCGGTCGAGTTCGGGCTTCTGCACCTCGAGAATCGAGATACCCATGTTCCCGGCGAGCTGCACCGCCTCGGAGACGCGCTCGTCGGCATCGCCGCCGAGGACGACATACAGCGCCGTCGCGGGTACCTGGGCGCGCAGGCATTCGACCACCGGGTTGCGGCCGAGTACGTACTCGGGCTGCTCGGTCAGGGTCTTGCCGCGCGGCGTCCGGCCTCCGGAGGTCGCATTGCTCCTGGCGGCGGCCTTGGCCTTCTTGTGGGCCTGATGATAGGTCCGGTCAACGGCTTTCGGGGTTGCCCCCCTGGCTTCGAGGCCGCGGCGGCGTTGACCGCCCGAGCCCACCGACTGACCTTTTTTGGTGCCGTCCTTACGGACCGCGCCCTTACGTCGTGAATTGCCGGCCATCAGCCAACCACCTTCCGCTGAATGTGCCTTGTGGCCCGCCGATCATCGGCTTGCCTCTGGATTGTCTTTCTTCTCGGCCAACGACCACTGCGGGCCATCCGGGGTGTCGATGACATCGATGCCCGCCCGGGCCAACCGATCTCGTACTTCGTCGGCGACCGCCCAGTTCTTCTCCGCACGCGCGGTGGTGCGCCGATCGAGCTCGGCCCGCACCAGCACGTCGAGCGCATCGGTCATGTCGGTGTCGCTGTCACCGTCAGCCCAGTGCTCCGTGAGCGGGTCGACCCCGAGGATGTCGAGCATCGCCCGCACCGACGACGCAGATTCGAGCGCGGTCGCGTGATCGCCGTTCTCGAGCGCGATGTTGCCAGTCTTGACCGTGCCGTGGATCTGCGCCAGGGCAGCCGGCACCCCGAGGTCATCGTCGAGCGCAGCCGCGAACTCCGCAGGCACCTCACCGACCGGAACCGCACCGACTCGCGAAACAGTACGCTGCACAAAGGATTCCAAGCCGCGGTAGGCCCGGGCGGCATCTTCGACGGCATGTTCGGAGTACTCGAGCATCGACCGGTAGTGGGCACTGCCGAGGTAGTACCGCAGCTCGACGGCCCGAAAGCGTTGCAGCATGGCGGGAATGGCGACGACATTGCCCAAGGACTTCGACATCTTCTCGCCACCCATGGTGACCCAGCCGTTGTGCAACCAATACCGCGCGAACGGATCTCCGGCCCCATGGCTCTGCGCCAGCTCGTTCTCGTGGTGCGGGAACACGAGATCCATTCCGCCACAGTGGATATCGAACTCCGGACCGAGCAGCGACGTCGCCATGGCCGAGCATTCGAGATGCCAGCCCGGCCGGCCGCGACCCCACGGGGTCGGCCATGACGGCTCGTCGGGTTTCGCGCTCTTCCACAAGGTGAAGTCGCGGGCGTCGCGCTTGCCGGTGCCGACACTCTCTCCTTGGTGGACATCATCGAGTCGGTGTCCGGACAAGGACCCGTACTCGGGCAGGCTCAATACGTCGAAATAGACGTTGCCGTCGGAGGCGTAGGCGTGCCCGCGTTCGATGAGCCGCTCCATGTACTCAACCATCTGGGTGATGAAGCCGGTGGCCCGGGGTTCGGCCGACGGCGGCAAGACGCCCAATTGGTGGTAGGCCCAGTTGAACTCGCGTTCGTGGGTCGCCGCCCACTCCCACCACGGACGCTCGTTTTCGGCGGCCTTGCGGAGGATCTTGTCGTCGATGTCGGTCACATTGCGCACGAACGCCACGTCGAAGCCCTTGTACGCCAACCAGCGCCGCAAGACGTCAAACGCGATCCCGCTGCGGACGTGCCCGATGTGGGGCACCCCCTGGACAGTGGCGCCACACAGGTACACCGAAACATGGCCGGGACGCAACGGCGTGAATTCACGCACGTCTCGGGTGGCGGAGTCGTAAAGGCGCAGGGTCACGATCCGCAATCTTACTTGTCGAGTAACAGGGCTGTGGCCACGGCAGCGATCCCCTCACCGCGGCCGGTCAAACCCAGACCGTCGGTGGTGGTGGCGGATACCGAAACCGGTCCGCCGAGCAACTCGCCGAGAACGTGCTGAGCCTCGGCGCGCCGGGGGCCGATCTTGGGGCGGTTGCCGATGACCTGGACGGCGGCGTTCCCCAGTGTGAATCCGGCTGCTTCGAAGAGCTCCCGGACATGCGTGAGCATCCTGGCGCCACTGACCCCGTCCCATTCAGGCCTGCCGGTACCGAACACCGACCCGAGGTCGCCGAGCCCGGCGGCCGAGAGCAATGCGTCACAGAGGGCGTGAACAGCCACGTCGCCGTCGGAGTGACCCTCGCACCCGTCGTCGTCAGGGAACAGCAACCCTGCCATCGCGCACGGTTTGCCCACGGCGATCGGGTGCACGTCGGTCCCGATACCAACCCTCATGCACGGGCCCGTTCGTGCAGCAGCCACGTCGCGAGCCGCAGGTCCCACGGTGTGGTGATCTTGAACGCCATGGGATCGCCGAGGATGACCTGCACCGGGGTGCCCTGTGCCTCGACCAGACCGGCGTCATCGGTGAAGTCGGCAGTCGCTGCGGCATAGGCGGCGCCGAGCATGGCGGAGTCGAACCCCTGCGGGGTCTGCACGGCCCGGAGAGGGCCACGGTCCACCGTGCCGGTTACCGCACCTGCGGGATCGACGGACTTGATGGTGTCGACGACGGCCAACCCGGGCACGACCGCGGGGGCGCCGGCCATCACCGCGGCGACGACGTCGGCAAAGAGAGATGGAGGGGTCAGAGCGCGGGCAGCGTCATGGACGAGCACCACGTCGGACGGAGGCGCCGCAGCCAGGGCCGCACGCACGGAGTCAGAGCGCTCCGCACCACCGGCGACAACAATCACCTCGGGAAACTGAGACTGCACCTGCTCGACGAGGTCGACCGGTACAGAGAGAACCAACGCGTCGACGACCCCGCTGGCCTGCACACCACGCACCGCGTGATGCAACATACTGTGACCGGCGAGGTCGACGAAAGCTTTGGGAAGTCCCGCGCCGAGCCGCTCTCCGCGGCCGGCGGCCGGGATCAGCGCGACTGTAGACACCAGAACCTTGCTGCTTCGGTCAGGAAGCGGCGGCGAGAACCTCATCGAGGATGATGGAGGCTTTCTCGTCGTTGGTGTTCTGTGCCAACGAGAGCTCGTCGACCAGAACACGGCGAGCACGGGTCAGCATCCGCTTCTCACCTGCGGACAATCCCCGATCCTGCTCGCGACGCCACAGGTCACGCACGATCTCGGCGACCTTGATGATGTCACCCGAGATGAGCTTCTCCTGATTGGCCTTGAACCGACGCGCCCAGTTCGTGGGCTCCTCGGTGTGGGGCGCCCGGAGAACGTCGAAGACCTTACCCAGTCCTTCTTCCCCGACGACGTCGCGGACACCCACGTACTCGAGCTTCGTGGATGGAATCTGAACTGTCATGTCACCATCAGCCACCTTAAGAACGAGGTACTCGACGGCCTCGCCCTTGATGGTTCGGGTCACAATGTCTTCGACCAGTGCGGCACCGTGATGGGGGTAGACAACGGTGTCACCAACTTTGAAATTCAATGTTCCATGCCCCTTTCGATTTGCCCAGTCTAGCACGGGGCGCTCCAGGTCATCAGCCAACGGTGCAGGTCAGCGGCATACCAGCGGTTTCGCAAACCTTGACGGCACCTGAAAAGTGTGCTGGCACATAGCTCGAACCAGGCCGCCGACCGGCTGGATGAGGCTAGGCGTCGGCCGCAGATCGGTCACCTGTCCACACGCTTGTCCAAGCTTGCCGAACGCCGCATGGTGACCGTCGTCAACGCGAGTAAACGGTCACCGGCGCCGGCATCGACCAAACGGATGTTCACGACGCAGTGATCGCTCGCATCACGGACCACGTCGGCGTACGACCTCGCCGGTCCGACCCGCACCTGAGAGAGGTAGTGCAACTGCATGTCCGTCGCGACGAGTCCCGGGCGTATCGCGTGCGCTGCCGCCTCGACGAGCAGCGCCTGGGCACCGCCCTGGATGGTGCCGATCATGTTGGCGACAAAGGGAGAGAGGTCCAGTTCCACGACGCCGGCCGCCGAGTCGACGACCCGCATTCCCAGACGGGAGTAGATGTCTCCTTCCACTGGTTCGATGTTGCGCTCGCGGAGTTTGCCGATCCATTCCTCGGGTTTGTAATCGTCCGCACCGGTCGCCGCGGTACGAGGCAATCGGGCGAAGGTCACCAGCGCCCGGCCGACGAGAATCGGACCCTCCCCTGACGCTGCAGCGCCGTCGATCGTCCGCGCGAACTCACCGAGATCGGTCACGCCGCGTCCGTCGTACACATCGGCGGACACCACCACCGCCTTCTTGCCGACCCGGACGAGGTTGCTGTCGATCAGGACCGGCCCCTGCCGCACAGCATCCGCTGCGTGGAAGGACAGGTTCTGGGTCGCGGTCCAATCGGGCGCGGAGACCGACAATGCCGGATCCGAGGTCACGTAGTCGACCAACGTCAGCAGGAAGCCGAGCGAGGCGGTCCCGGCCGGCGACCGCATCTTGTCGGTGAACTCGCTGCGCATCAACGAACGCCCACGGGTCGGCTGGAACGAGGCCAGACCGAAGTCGGAGGCGAAGCTGTGGCTGCTCAACGTCACGCGTGATGACGGCCCGATGTCGGTAGCGGCATTCTCAGTCATGAGAAGCATCATGCCTCGCTGGTCGGGAACCGGACCGGGCGAGGTCAGCTACGAGTCGCAGACCGGGCGAAAGACGAAAATGCATCGATTTCGCGACCCGGACAGACTTTCGCGGGCAACGCCCACTACGCTCCGTAGTGCACGCACTGTGTGTTCGGGCGCACCGGGATCTCCCGGCGATCGGACCGGCGCAGGGCGCGCGTTGCATCAGGACCTACCTCGGAGGAAAACCGGTGTCAGTGCAGAAAGTTTCGGCCCAACCCACGGGTTCTCGGTCGGTGCGCAGCGTCCGGCGCAGTCGATTCGTCTCGGCAGTGGCCGCCGCAACCATCGCGTCAGGCCTGCTGATCGGCACCTCCGCGTGCGGCGCCGGGCAGATCGCGCAGACGGCCGACCAGGCCCCCGCGATCAACGGCAACGAAATCGACGCCGGACCTCTCGCACTCCGTGATGTACACATCGTCTTCCCGAAGGACGGCAGCACCCAGGCGTTCGTCGACGGCGGCCCCCTGGAGATGGCATTCCTGATCTCCAACGGCAGCCCCGACACCACCGACACCCTCGAGGGCATCTCGTTCGCCGACGGCAGCGGCGAGGTCGAGATCGAAGGCCGCAGGACCATCGGACCCAACCAGTCCCTGCGCGCCGGCGAGCCCGCGCTTCTGCTCACCACGAGCAACGAGCCGACCGACCCCAGCGAAGAGCGCATCACCGTCACCGTGACCGGCGCACCGCCGAGCCTGACCCCCGGACTGACCGTCCCGATGGTCTTCGACTTCGAGAAGGCCGGCGAGACCACCATCGACGTCCCGGTCGACGCCGGCGCCATCCTCCCGCGCCAGGATCATCCGCGCGGGGTCGAAGAGGCTGAGGGCGAAGCGCACTAGCACTCCGATCTTGGTGGGTTCTGGCGAGTATTTCCCCAGGTGGGCGTCGCCAGAAGCCACCAATTCCGGGTTGTCGGACGGCGCCGCTAGAGTTGCCCGGTGGCCAAGACCAAAACAACGTACCGGTGTAGCGCGTGTGGATATCAGGTCGCGAAATGGCTTGGCCGTTGCCCTGATTGCGGCGAGTGGGGTTCGGTAGGCGAGGTCGCGACAATCGCCGCCGGTGCCTCCGGGATCGGTGGCGGCAAATCGCCCACGCTCGCAACGGTTCCCGGGACGCCTGCGCGGCCGATGTCCCAGATCGACGCCACCAACGCTGCGGCCTTCTCCACCGGCATCGGTGAGCTGGATCGTGTTCTGGGCAAAGGGATCGTCCCCGGGTCGGTGCTACTGCTCGCCGGCGAACCCGGTGTCGGCAAGTCCACGCTGTTGCTCGAGGCGGTCAAACAGTGGGCGCTACAGGGCAGGCGCGCCTTGTACGTCACCGGCGAAGAGTCTGCAGGACAGGTGCGCCTGCGCGCTGAACGCACCGGAGCCGTCCACGACGAGATCTATCTCGCCGCCGAATCCGACCTCGGCGCTGTCCTCGGCCACGCCGAGGCCGTCATGCCCTCGCTGATGATCGTCGACTCCGTTCAGACGATGGTCGCGCAGAGTGTCGATGGCGTCAACGGTGGCGTCACCCAGATCCGCGCTGTCACAACCGCTCTGACGTCACTGGCGAAGAACTCGGGTATCGCCGTCGTACTCGTCGGGCATGTCACCAAAGACGGCACCGTCGCCGGGCCGAGGTCTCTGGAACACCTCGTCGACGTGGTCCTGTCCTTCGAAGGGGACAAGCACTCGACCCTGCGGATGGTGCGCGGGATCAAGAACCGGTTCGGGGCCGCCGATGAGGTCGGCTGTTTCGAACAGCGCGAAGACGGCATCCACGAGGTCACCGATCCGTCCGAATTGTTCCTGCACCACCGCGACATCGGCGTGGCGGGCACTGCGATCACCGTGGCGATGGACGGCAAGCGGCCCCTACTCGGAGAGGTACAGGCGCTGGTGTCGAAGTCGAGTTTGGCCAACCCGCGTCGCGCCGTCGTCGGTATCGATTCGGCAAGAGTGGCAATGATCTTGGCGGTCTGTGCCGCCCGCGCCAATCTTCCGACGTTCGACCAGGATGTCTACGTCGCGACCGTCGGCGGCATGAAGATCAGCGAACCGGCCGCCGACCTCGCCGTCGCGCTCGCTCTCAGTTCCATCCTGGCCGAGCGGTCACTGCCCGGGTCGATGGTCGCGCTCGGCGAGATCGGTCTCGCCGGTGAGGTGCGCCGCGTCGCGGGGGTGGGCCGGCGGGTGGCTGAGGCGAAGCGGCTGGGCTTCAAACACGCCATCGTCCCGGCCGGATCACTCGACCTACCCTCCGGCATCAAGATCACGCAGGTCGCTGATCTCCAGACGGCCATGCGCGTCGCCCTGAAGGGCCCCTCGAGCCCCTACTCGTTCTAGCGTCGGACTACTAGGCTCCGCCGCTGCGTTCTCTGCGGGCGATTTTGTCCGCGTAGAAGTCTGCGGCCCCGCTGACGGCGAAGCTGTCCTTGTAGTGCTCCAGCGGCTTGATCTTGATGAAGAGCGCATGCGCGGCCCCGACCGGCTCGGTTTCGTCACCCAGGTAGGCCACCGCGCGGGTGTACAGCTTGCGCCGGACCTCGCCGATGCATTCGGCCTCGATGCGCAGCTCGCTGCCGATCGGAATCGGCTTGGCGAAGTCGATTTCCAGGTGAGCGGTCACCGCGATTGCGCCGACCATCCACTGCGCCAGGCCCATCGCCTCGTCGAACGCGGTCGAGAGAATGCCACCGTGGATCACCCCGGGTCCGCCCTCGAAACGTGCCTCTACCTGCATACGAGCGGTAACGTCAACGCCTTCACCGGCGACGGCGTTGATGTGCAGTCCGGTCGGTGCGTCCTCTCCACATCCGAAGCACATCGGGTTGTGGGCCCGCACTGCCCCACCCGCCGCCGGGGCCTTCGGCGAGCGCGTTGCAGGGACCAGCTCGTCAGGCAATACGAAAGAGGTTTTCACAAACAGCTAATCTAGTCTCCACCTGCTTCATGACAGAAAGGCGCCTCATGGCTGAGGTTCCGGCCTCGGACCTGCTTCGCACGACGATCGCCCGGCTAGCGCCCGGCACCCCGCTGCGAGACGGCCTCGAACGTATCCTGCGTGGCCGTACCGGTGCCTTGATCGTCATCGGGCACGATCCCGAGGTCGAACGCATCTGTGCCGGCGGCTTCCACCTCGACGTCGCGTTCGCCCCGACCCGCCTTCGCGAGCTCTCGAAGATGGACGGCGCCGTGGTGCTCTCGACCGACGGGAGCCGAATCGTACGCGCCAACGTGCAACTCGTCCCCGATCCGTCGATCCCCACCGAGGAGTCCGGAACCCGGCACCGATCGGCCGAGCGGACCGCGATCCAGACCGGTTATCCCGTCATCTCGGTCAGTGCGTCGATGTCGATCGTCAGCGCATACGTCGCCGGAATCCGTTATGTCGTAGAAGGTTCGGACGCTATCCTCTCCCGCGCGAACCTCGCGGTGGCAACCCTCGAGCGGTACAAGACCCGCCTGGACGAGGTCAGCGCACAGCTGTCACGGTCGGAGATCGAGGACTACGTGACGCTGCGCGACGCCATGACCGTCGTGCAGCGCCTGGAGATGGTCCGGCGGGTTCGCGACGAGATCCAGCACTACGTCCTCGAACTCGGTGTCAACGGCCGTCAGCTCAGTCTGCAGCTCGAGGAACTGGTGGGCGAGAACGACTCTCAGCGAGAGCTGGTGGTCAGGGACTACTTCGCGAGTCCCGAACCCGCCAGTACGCAAGAAGTCGAGCAGGCCTTGGCAGCGGTGGAAGAACTCACCGACGTAGACCTGCTGGACCTGACCGCACTCGCCCGGGCTTTCGGCTATCCCAACACGATCGACGCCCAGGACATCGCGATGAGCCCCCGGGGCTACCGTTTGCTCGCGCGGATCCCCCGGCTGCAGTTCGCGCACATCGACCGCCTGGTGCGCAGCTACGGCACGCTGCAAGCGATGCTGGCGGCCACCGCGGCTGATCTACAAGCCGTCGAAGGCATCGGCAGCATCTGGGCCCGCCACATCCGTGAGGGCCTCTCCCGCCTCGCGGAACTGAGCATCGAACGCTTCGACTAGATCACCACAAAAGCACATCGTTCAGTCAAAAGCACACGTTGCAACGTGTGCTTTTGACTGAACGATGTGCTTTTGTTCTGGTTACTGCGCGGCGGGGCGATTCACATTGAAAGTGATCGGCGCACTGGGTTTTTCACCGATTCTGGCCACCGCTTGGTAGGAGCCGGGAGCGACTGGTTGACGGACGGTCTCACAGCCCGGGGTGCTGGTGGTGCCGGACCAGTCGATGGTGTCCTTGACCTGTTGTCCGGGTTTGAGCAGCTGATTGTTCACACCTTCGACAGGTGCGCAGTCGCCTGAAGCCCAGATGCGGCGGTCGCCGGCGAGGTTGAGGACCGTGACGCTCTGCATCGCCTTGCCGACGTCCCTCGTGCATTCGGAGAGCCCGGCGTTGGTGACGGCGATCGTGAAGATCGGCTGTTCGCCTTCTGTGTATGCGGGCTTGTCGGTGTAGAGCACCACCGAGATGTTCTGGTCGGGGCACAGTCCGCTCGCGGGGACCGGCTGCGGTGTCTCACCGGCAGGGGTGCCGCCGGGGATACCCGGTTCGCCTGCCGCAGGGGACTCACCGGGGGCCGCGACCTCGCCGCCACCGCCGGAGCCTCCGCTGACCCCGGGGACACCCGAGGCCGATGCCGACGGATCGCTGTACGCCGATGGCAGTGCGTAACTGGGGGTACCGGAGAGATCAGTGGAGTTCGCGGTGTTCTTGCCGCCGCCGTCGCTGGTCACCCAGAAGATCAGGCCGATGATCACTGCGAGCACGACCACCAGGACGCCGACCGCCAGTGCGCGTCGGCGCCAGTAGATTTCCGGTGGCAAAGGGCCCTGAGGATCTAGCACACCCTGACGCTAGTGGCCGGTAGCCACACACCGGGTCACCAGACCCGGCGTGTCGCATATCGGGGCCTGTGAGACGCAGCGCAGCGGAGCTCGAACCGGTGGTGTGAGACGCAGCGCAGCGGAGCTCGAACCGGTGGTGTGAGACGCAGCGCAGCGGAGCTCGACTAGGCGTTGAGGCTGGGCGTCTCCGGGTCGCTGGCGTCTTCGCCGACGTCGCCCAGGGTGCCGTTCAGCCGAACCTTGCCCTCGGACAGCTCGTACGTCAGGCCGACGATGCCGACCTCACCCTTCTCGACGCGGTCTGCGATGAAACGACTGCGCTGGACCATCAGCCGCCCGGTCTCTTTCACGTGGCGCGCCTCGAACTCGTCGACGCGGGTGAGGCCTTCGCTGCGGCCGGCCAGGATGCTCGGGGTCACGCGTTCGACGACGTCGCGGATGAAGCCGCCGGGGATCTGGAGGTCGTCGAGTGCGTCCAGGGTCGCGCGGACCGCACCACAGCTGTCGTGGCCGAGGATCGCGATTAGCGGCACGCCGAGCACCTCGGTCGCGTACTCGATCGAACCCAGCACCGCCGAGTCGATGACGTGACCGGCCGTGCGGATGACGAACATGTCGCCGAGTCCCTGGTCGAAGATGATCTCGGCGGCCACGCGCGAGTCGGCGCAGCCGAACAGCACCGCCTTGGGATGCTGGCCGCCGGTGAGCCGGTGGCGGTCCTCGATACCCTGGCTGGGATGAGCCGACTTGCCTGCCACGAAACGTTCGTTGCCTTCGCGCAGCTGTTTCCACGCCTGCGCCGGAGTTGTCTGAGCCATGGGTGACATTGTGCCTCGTCCCGATCCCGTCGCGCCGAGCAAGCTCCTCGGCTGGTTCGACGTCGCCGAGCGGGACCTGCCGTGGCGCCGGGACGAGGTGTCCGCCTGGCACATCCTGATCAGCGAGATCATGCTGCAGCAGACCCCGGTGTCGCGGGTGGCGCCCATCTGGGAGCAGTGGGTCGAGCGGTGGCCGGTGCCTTCAGCCATGGCGGCTGCGTCGGTCGGCGAGGTGGTGCGCGCGTGGGGCAAGCTCGGTTATCCGCGGCGGGCGATGCGGCTGCACGCCTGTTCCGCGGTCCTGGCCGCCGACCATGGCGACGTGGTGCCCTCGGACGTGGACGTGCTGCTGACCCTGCCCGGAATCGGCGATTACACAGCGCGAGCAATCGCCTGCTTCGCCTACGGACAGTCCGTTCCAGTGGTCGACACCAACGTGCGACGAGTGATCGCCAGGGCGGTCCATGGCCGCGCTGAACCAGGCAATCCGGCCCGCGCTGATCTCGTCGACGCCCAACTGCTGCTGCCCGATGATTCTCGCGCCCCACGCTTCTCGGCCGCCCTGATGGAACTCGGGGCACTCGTGTGTGTCGCGAAAAATCCGCGGTGCGAGCGCTGCCCACTGACCGACTGCCGGTGGGTGGCAGCGGGGTCGCCGGCGCATTCCGGGCCGGCCCGGAAGGTACAGAAGTTCGCAGGCACCGACCGGCAGGTCCGTGGCCTCCTGCTCGATGTGTTGCGCGGCAGCGACATTCCCGTCCCGCGAGATCAGCTCGACATCGTGTGGACCAAGGACACCGGCCAGCGCGATCGGGCACTCGATTCGCTTCTGGTCGACGGCCTCGCCGAGATCACCGCCGACGGCCGATTCGCGCTCGCGGGCGAGGGCTGAGCCGCCAGGATAGATTGCTCCGGTGCGCCCGCCCCCTCGCTTCACCTACCCGGCGATCGCGGCCGCCACCGCATTGGCCATCTCCGCGGTGCGCCTCCCGACTCCGTCGTTCTGGTCCGACGAGGCCGCCACCGTGTCCGGTTCGACCAGGACCGTCGGCGAGTTGTGGGAGTTAGTGCACAGTCTCGACGCCGTGCACGGCGTGTATTACACGATCATGGGTCGCTGGTTCGAGCTCGTACCCGCCACCGAGGGGTGGGCACGGATCCCCGGTCTGCTCGCGGTCTCGGCAACAGCCGCCGCCCTCGTCGTGCTGGTCTCGGGATTCGCGGGTCGACGGATCGGGCTGATCGCGGGCCTGCTCTTCGGTCTGATCCCCCAGGTCACCTGGGCGGCAATCGAGGTCCGCTCGTACAGCTTCACGATGTTGCTCGCGGCTTGCCTCGGGCTCTCCTTCGTCGGCGCCGTCCGATCGGGCTCGCGCATCCGGTGGCTGGGCTACGCCGTGCTCATCGTCGTCGGCTGCCTGCTGTTCGTCTACACCGTGCTGCTGGTCCCGGTACACGCCATCATGCTTGCGGCGATGGGCACCGAGAGGCGCACGCGGATCCGATTCCTCTGCTCCGCAGGGCCGGCCGTGCTCATATCGGCACCGTTCGTCTGGTTCGTCAGTACCCAATCCGGTCAGGTCGGCTGGATATCCGACCTCGGCTTCCCGACCCCGATCCGGGTGGCTCGGCAGTACGCCGACAACTCGTCGTTGTTTGTTGTCGCGGCGGCGATTCTGGTGTCGGCGGCCGTCGTGGTCGGCCATGAGCCGCTGCGGCGATGGTCGGCGAACCCGTACCGACAACTCTGGATCTTCGCCGTGGCGTGGATGGCGGTGCCGACCGCGGCGATCCTGCTCTATTCGGCCGTGTCGGACCCGATCTATCTCGACAAATACCTATCGTTCACTGCCCCGGGTCTGGCGATCGTCCTCGCCCTGAGCATCCACAACCTCACCCGCAGCGTGGTCGGCGTCGGCGTCTGTATCGGCCTCGTCGTAGCATCGGCGGCCCCGATCTACCTGCACCAACGGACCGAGCACGCCAAGTTGGGCATGGATTTCAGTGACGTCGCCGCATTGCTCGACGCACAGGCCCGACCGGGCGACTGCCTGTTGCTCGACGATACGGTCACCTGGAAGCCGGGACCGATCAGAGCGATGACCGCCAGTCGCCCCGACGTGTTCGATGCGATGGTCGACGTCGGACTCGGCAAACGCGGCAGTGCCACCGGCAAGATGTGGGATCAGAACCTGCCACCTGATCGGGTGCGCGAGCAGATCGCGGCCTGCGAGGTGATCTGGACAGTCTCGCAAAAGGATCCGACGCTCACCGACCGCGAATCCGGGATCGCCCTGCCTCCGGGACCTCAGTTCGCCCGTCATCCAGCATTTTTCGTGCCTGCCGCTCTCGGTTTCCGACTGATCGAACGTTGGCAGTTCAATCAGAGTCAGGTGATCAAGGCCGTCAGGGTTTGAGGTGCCTGCTCCGCCAAGACGCAGGCCGTCCGCACAGGAACGCCTCGACGGCACCGCGGTACTCGTCCGGGGCGTCGTCGTGCACGAGATGGCTCGCACCGCCAACCTTGATGTAGGTCGAGTTGTCCTTCGATTCGGCCATCCCCGCCATCTGACCCGGTGGGACGACGCTGTTGCCTGCCTCGATCAGCAGACTCGGCGCCGAGATCTGGTGCCACTGGTCCCAAAAGTCCCGTTGGCCCCACTCTTCGGCGATTTGCGCCCATATGTCGAGCCGGCCGTGCAGGACTCCGTCGTCGAACGCCTCGTAGAAATAGCGCCCGGCGATGTCGCCGAACATCTCCTGCGCGTGCTTCAGGGACTTGGACTCGGGCGGCCACGAGTCGAACCAGGGCTGCCAGCCCTCGGTGGTGCGACCCCGGAAGTCAGGCGCCGTGTCCTCGAGGACGAGCGCCGATACCAATTCCGGGTACTCCGCTGCCACGCACCAGGAATGCAATGCGCCCATCGAGTGGCCGATGAGGACCGCGGGTCCCATGTCGATCCAGGTCAGCACCTCGGCGAGATCGGCGACGAACCGCTCGGTGGACAGCTCTTCCGGCGCCGCGGGCGGTGCGACGTCGCGGCCGGTGTGCCAGGCCGCATCGAAGGTGAAGACCCGGCCGTACCGCCGCAACCAGGGGATCTGCCGCTGCCACGTACGTCCGCGACCCATCAGCCCGTGCACCAGGACGATCGGCGGCTGATCTGGCATCCCGCCGTAGTCGATGAACCCTGTGTCCGCACTCACGAGGTAGAACGTTATCCGGACGGGACAGCATCGGCATCGCACCTTCGCGGCAGACGTCAGCGTGGCGGCCTCCGGCGGTAATGTGACGCCATGGCTGTTGTGAAGATAAACGCGATCTCCGTTCCCGAAGGTTCCGGACCTGAGTTGGAGAAGCGGTTCGCGCATCGCGCGCACTCCGTGGACGGGTCTCCGGGTTTCCTCGGTTTCCAGCTCCTGCGTCCGGTCAAGGGCGACGATCGCTATTTCGTGGTGACGCAATGGGAATCGGAAGAGGCCTTCGCGGCCTGGGCCGCCGGACCCGCCCGGGAGGCACACGCCGGGGAACGCGCCAAGCCGGTGTCCAGCGGCGCCGACCTGCTCGAATTCGAAGTCGTACTGGACGTCAAGCCCACCTAGTCCACTGATCCGACGACCGCGATCGCACCGCGTTCGCGGTCGGTTCGGATCGTCGGCGTGAATCCGGCGTCGGAGAAGATGGTCGTCGCCGAATCAACTTGACTGTCACCGATTTCCATCACGAGATGGCCTGGCCGTGACAGCCAGTGAGGTGCAGCGACTGCCACCCTCCGCAGCAGGTCCAATCCGTCTTCGCCGCCGTCCAGTGTGGCGCGCCGCTCGTGATCTCGGGCTTCCGGAGGCATGGTCGCGATGGCTGCAGTGGGGACATACGGGGCGTTGCAGACGACGACGTCGAGGGCGCCCCGCAGTGCCGACGGCAATGGGCTGAACAGATCGCCGCGATACACCTGTCCCCGGCCGGCCAGATTGAGTTCCGCGCAGGCAACTGCAATTGGATCGATGTCGGCCGCTGCGACCGTTGCGTCCGGTAGGCGGTCGGCGACAACCGCTGCCAGCGCTGCCGAGCCGCAGCACAGGTCGAGGATCCGGGCAGTCGGCCCGGCCACATCGATCACTGTTTCGACCAGCAGGAGCGACCGCTGCCGCGGGACGAAGACGCCCGGCGCCACCGCGATCATCAACCCACCGAACTCGGTCCCGCCGACGATGTACTCGAGCGGTTCCCCCGCCACGCGGCGCACGACGAGTTGCTCCAGCCCGATCTCATCGTCGGCTGCATCGATCAAGATCCGGGCCTCGTCCTCGGCGAAGACGCAACCAGCGGCTCGTAGGCGCGCCACAATTGCCTCGATCGAAGGCTCCGGCTCCGCGTTGGACACCGCTTCGACGGTACGCCAGAATCGTTTCGTGAACGAAGGGTCGGGCCGTGCGCCCGCTGCACATCATCGCGCCCGTCCCCCGGCGGATCACCGCTTTCTAGGCTTGGACACTCGCGTGTTCCCCTATGCCGCCGCCATACTCGCGGTCTGGCTGGTGTGGGCGATCATCGTCCCCGCCATCGATTCGGCTGTGTCGTCGGACAATCCGACCGCTGCCGGTGACCGGATGCAGGTGACTTCGACGGTCTCCCTCGCCGTGGGGCCCGACTGGAACATCGACAGTGGCTTCCGCGTCGGCGAACGCGGTGCATCCGACAGTCTTCCGGCCGTCGTACTGACCCAGAGCGGCATCACGTTCGCTGTCGAGGCCGACAAGTTCAGCGGTACCGCCGACGAACTGCTGTCGCAGATCGACGCCGTGGATTCGGCGACCTACGGTCAGTCGGTCCTTGCGCTCTCCGGGTCTCGCGAGCCGGTCACCACCGAGGGCGGCCTCTCTGGCGTGCAGATCCGTTTCGACACCCCTCGCGCTGCCGGCTCCGTGACAACCTTCGTCGCGCGCGGCGACGGCATCCGAGTGCAGGTGGTCGGTCCGCCTGACCAGCTGGCGAACCGTGGTCAGGAGATCGACGCCATGATCGACAGTGTCGGCACCACCGAAGGAGACGCCCGGTGAGCGCCACGCTGATCGATGCCCGGACCGAGGCGCTCGAAGAGACTGCCTGGGGCGAGAAATTCCGTTTCTTTCAGCCCCGCAACGTCGTCTTCTGGATCTTCCTGTGGCTCTGCACGGCCGGAGTCGTCAAGGGATGGCAGATGTTCAGTCCCTACTCCGGGTATTTCGGTCGAGCACTCCTGGTTGCCGGGGTAGTCGCAGTGGTCAGTCTGCTTATTTGGGGCTGGTGGTTCCGGCACATCGACCGATACGAACGTCAACCCATCAAGCTGGTTGCCACCGCGTTCATCTGGGGTGCGACGGCTGCGACGTTCGCCATCGCCATCCCAGGCAACACGGCGCTCGGTTCGCTGTACGCCAAGGCCTTCGGGCAAGTGTGGGCCCAGGACTGGCATGCCGGGCTGTCGGCGCCGCTGGTGGAGGAGACGGCCAAGGGCGCCGGGATCCTCGTTCTCATCGCCCTGGCGCCGCGACTCGTGCGGACCCCCACGGACGGATTGTTGCTGGGCGCGTTCATCGGTCTCGGATTCCAGACGAGTGAGGATTTCCTTTACTCGATTGTCGGCGCGACGCAGGGTTTCGGCGCCCACCAGACCGACGGTCTCGCGGGGTCGATCGCCACCCGGATCTACTCCGACGTCATCTCTCACCCGCTGTTCACGGCGTTGTTCTGCGCCGGAGTGATCTACCTGTTGGGCTCGCCTGCACAACCGCGACGGATCTGGCGGGGCCTGGCGCTCATCGTCGCTCCGATCGTCATTCACGGTGTCTGGGACTCGATGGTGGCGATCTCGGGCGGGGACGGGATTCTGACGTTTGTCGTGCTCTTAGGTGGCGTGGTCTTCGCGTTGACAGCGCTGTGGATCGCTTTCGTCTGGGCGCACCCGCGCGAAGCTCATTTCGTGCGCGACGTGCTGGGCCCCGAGGTCGAGGCCGGTGTCCTCACGGACGAAGAAGTGACCGCCGCCGGCGGGTGGCGACAGCAACGTCGCTATGTCAAAGCCGGTGGTGATCGAGCTGAGCGTCGTCGACGCAAACCCGTGGTGCGCGGCGCTCTGGACTTGTGCAGTGATATCGCAACGAGCAAGGGTCTGGACAGCGCGGATGTCGTGCAGTCTCGCTCCGAAATCGCGCGGTTGCGCGCTAACCTGTAACCCCTCCCGCAAAACTGGAACGTGTTCTAACATTGGGTCGAAAGCAATAACCCAATGGAGGACCAATGACGGACACCGCGCACGCTGCGCCCACGACCTCGAATGACTTCACCGAGCTCTACATCGGCGGCAAATGGACCGCCCCACATTCAGCCGAGGTCCTCGAGGTGTACTCGCCGGCAACCGGGCAGCGCGTCGGCAGCACTCCACTGGCCGACGCCACCGACGTGGACACCGCAGTGCAGACCGCGCGAGCCGCCTTCGACTCCGGTGTCTGGCGGAACACCTCGCCCGAGGACCGGGCCGCAGTTGTCGCGAAGGTAGCCGATCTGATCGACGAGCGCGGCGCGGAGATCGCCGAGCTGGTGTCGTCCGAGATGGGCGCTCCCCCGCTGGCGGTCGCGACCCTGCAGCAGCTACCGGCCACCGGGGTCCTACGCGAATACGCCAAGGCCGCAGTCAATTACACGTGGCACGAGTATCGCGACGGCCTGTTCGGCAAGACTCAGATCACCCGCGAGCCGGTAGGTGTCGTCGGCGCGATCACGGCCTGGAACGTCCCGCTGTTCCTCATCTGCAACAAGCTGGGCCCCGCCCTGTCGGCGGGCTGTTCCGTGGTGCTCAAGCCTGCCCCCGAAACGCCGTTGTCGGCGAACCTCATCGCTGAATTGTTCACCGAAGCCGGCCTGCCAGAAGGGGTTCTGTCAGTGATCCCCGGCGGCCCCGACACCGGTAAGGCGCTCGTCGCACATCCCGACGTCGACAAGATCACCTTCACCGGATCGACCGCAGCCGGCCGTGCGATCGGTGCAGCATGTGGTGAGCAGCTCAAGCGTTGCTCGCTGGAGTTGGGCGGCAAGTCTGCCGCCATCGTGCTGGCCGACGCCGATCCCGCCGAGATCGCAGGCATGTTGACGTTCACCGGCCTGATGAACACGGGCCAGGCGTGCGTCGCCCAGACCCGCGTCCTGGTGCCGAGCGCCAAGCGCGACGAGATCGTCGCCGCGATGATCGAGGCGGCCAAACTCCTCAAGCCGGGCCTGCCCGACGATCCCGAGGCCCAGCTCGGACCCCTGATCACCGAGAAGCAGCGCAACAAGGTCGAGGACTACATCCGCCAGGGCAAAGAAGCCGGCGCCACCGCGGTCCTCGACAGCGTACGGCCGGAAGGCCTCGATTCCGGATACTACTTGAGCCCAACTATTTTCACGGGCGTCACCAATGACATGTCCATTGCTCGGGAGGAGATCTTCGGACCGGTCATCTCGGTGATCGACTACGAGACCGAAGAGGAAGCGGTCGCGATCGCCAACGATTCCGAATACGGGCTCGCAGGTACGGTGTGGACCGCCGACGTCGAACACGGACTGCAGATCGCGGCCCAGATCCGCACCGGAACCTATGGCGTCAACTGGTACGCAATCGATCCGGGCTCCCCCTTCGGTGGGTACAAGAACTCCGGGATCGGCCGTGAGAACGGACCCGAGGGCCTCGAGTCCTACCTCGAGCACAAGTCGGTCATCTTGCCGATGGGATACGACCCGAACGCTTAGTTCGCATCTCCTCCGACTGCAGTCAGGCTCTTTGGGTTGTGAAGTCGGAGGAATTGCCACATCCTCCGACTCCAGCCACATCCTCCCGCTGCAGCCGGAGGAAAAAGCCAAAGCCGGAGGAAATCCCACATCCTCCTGTTTCAGGACGAGGCGACAGACACCAGTCAGGCCCTCCGATTTCGATCGGAGGGCCTGACTGGCGTCTGGGGGTATCCGCTCAGGGAGTGGGAACCGGCGCGGGTGCCGGGGCCGGGACGGTAGACGCACCGGGCTTGTCGTCTTCCTCTGCGAGGCGGGCCTTCACCGAGTCGTCGGTGAGGATGTCGATGTTGGTGACCTTCCATTGATCACCTGACCGCTCCATCGAGTACTGCAGCCGGCTGGCATTGACCGAAACCAGGTCCTTGCCGCCTTTGGTGACCGATTGGTTCATGAAGATCAGCAGCAGAGCTGTGTCGCGGGTGGAGTTGACCACGCCGGCGTCCTGAATGGACACCTCCGATTTGACCTGTTGCTTCTGCACTTCGGCAACGAGGTTCGACTCCTTGATGATCTCGTCGTATTGCTTCTCGGCAGCACCCGACAAGGACTTCTTGGTGTCCGCCACATGCTGCTCGACGTTGTCGGGCTGATACCCGAACATCACTGCCGCGGTCTGCTTCCCGGCGTCGAGCGCCTCACCGCGGGCATCCTCGGCCAGTTTGGTGTCGCGGTAGTCCAGACCGACGATCGTCGTGATGACCGCTCCGGCCACCAGTAAGGCGACCGTCAGCAAGGACACGGTCCATACCCAGAATCGACGCGACATCTAGGTCACCCACTCAACGTTGGTGAGCTTGGGTTCGCCGTTGATCATGGTGATCTCCAGTTTCCACCGGAAGACCTGCAACACGGTCTGCTGCTCTGTGACGTTGGGCTGGTTCATCTCCCAGCTGAAGACCATGATGACGGTCGCAGTGTCGGCGTCACTTGCGGTGACGGCTTCGGAGATCACCGCACCCCTGGTCGAAACGTTCTCGGACTTGATCATGTTGACGGTCTGCTCGACCGACTGTCCGACCTGCTCCATCGCCTTGCCGCTGGTGTCGTCCTGGAACGACTTGATCGAGGCGTCGATGTTCTCCGGGTTCAGAGTCGTGAGGTTGGTGACCATCTGCCGTGCGAACGCCGAATACTCAGCCCGCAGATCGTTGCGATCGTCGATCTTGGCGGTGCCCAACACGAAGAACGTAGATGCGACGACCATCGCGGCGATGAGCGCGATGGCGGACACGGCCGCTACCACCACCCCGAGTCCACGAAACCTCGCTCGCTTCTTCCCGGGCCCGGTCTTGCCCCTGCGCAGTGATCCCCTGCTCTTGCGCGGCCCGTCGTCGCTGGGCCCACGGCCCGCGGACCGACGTTCCCGGTACGACACCCCGGTCGCGACGACTGCGGTGTCTTCGGTCTCTGGCGCCGACTCCGGCTCGGCCACCTTGTTCAAGTCCACGGTGGGAACCACAGGAGGCGTTGCCACCGACTCAGATTTCGGCGCCGACTTGCGCTTGCGACCCAGCGGCGCCGACTTGACCGGCTTACCGGCGGGAGTCGGCTTACCTGTCGGGCTCGACTTGCCTGTGGGGCTCGACTTGCCGGCAGGGGTCGACCTGCTGCGCTGGGCGTCTTCTGGAGGACCCGCGGGGCGACGAGCCCGGCGACGCTGCGTCGACGGGCGAGTCACCTCACGGTCCCCGTGATCAGGCTCTGCCATTGGCTGTTGTCTTCCTGCGGTTGTGCGCCGGTATCGGCGGATCCGGAACGTGGTGCACCGGCCCCACCACTCGTACCAGAAGTCGTCGCAGACCCCGTTCCAGCGTTATAGGTTTTGCCGTCGGGACCGATGTAATCGCCGCTGACGGGGTCGTAGGTGGTGGCGTACACCGATGGGCTGCCGTCGTCCGCGCCTGGATTCGCATTGGTCAGGAAGCCTTGCGGCACATCGATTCCCGGGAGTCCCTGTGGCAGCGGAACGTTCTCACCGACCGGAACATAGCCGGTGCGGCACTCTTCGGGGGTCGGGGCGCGACGACCCGGGAGTTCGACGCACGGGAAGTTACGGGTACCGCGGACACCGAGGTTCGAGTCCTGCGGTACGCGGCAGAGCATGCCGGGCGGCAGATCGCGCGGGGTCTGCGCTGATGCGTTGCGGTCGGACGTCATCGGCAGATACCCGACAGTGCACGTACCGGGGTCCTGGAAGCCGAGCGCAAAGTCCACGTTGGCACCGTTACGGGCGTCCTCCGAGTTGAGCGCGGTGATCAGCGCCGCGATCAGCCGGGGGTAGATCACCACGATCTGGCGCAGGTTCGGATGGTAGATCGCCAAGGTCCGGGACACTGTGTTCAAGTTCGAGAACAGCAGCGGCAGCGTCTGATTCATCGACGCGAACAGTTCCTGGGTCTGCTTCGCGACGCCTGGTCCCTTCTGCAGGATGTCCTTGAGCTGTGGGTCGTTGGCACGCAGCTGGTCGGTCACCTGGGCGAGGTTCGCCGTCCATGCACGGATGTCACCGACGGTCTCCGTCTGGGTCTCGAGCAAGGGAGCCGCCTGCTCGATCAACTTGACGATCGCCTCGGAGTTCTCGTTCGCGTCGCCGACGAGCAGCGCCATGGAGTCGAGCAGCCGCTGCAGGTCTTCGCCGGTGCCGTTGAATGCGTTGAACGCCTCGTCCATCACGCGCCGGAGTCGGGTGTCCTGAACCTGCTCGAGCAGGTTGTTGGTCTGATCGAGCAGGGTGCCCACCTCGACCGGCACCGTTCCGTTCTCGATCACGGCGCCGTCTTTGATGTTTCCGGTGGACTCGGTTTCCGGGTCGGGCAGAAACTCGAGGTACTGCTCGCCGACCGCGGAGACGCTGTGCACGGACGCGATCGAATTGTTCGGGATCTCGGTGTCGGAGTTGATGGACAGCTTCGCCACCACTCCCTCTTCGGTCAGCGTCACCGATTGCACCTTTCCCACGTCCACACCGCGGTAGCTGACGTTTCCGTTCTGGTACAGCCCACCGGTGCTGGGCAATTCGACCTCGACGTTGTACTCCCCGACCCCCACCATGCTGGGGACCCGGATGTAGAAGACGGCGACTGCGATCACCGCGATCACTGTGACGATCGAGAAGATGATCAGCTGCATGCGGACGAAAGGCGTGATCCTCATGGGCCCTCCTCCCCGGCCGGCTGTGCTGCTGTGTCGGGCGCAGGAGTTTGCGGTGGCGGATCGTCGGCGAGCGGCCCGGTGAACGGGTTGTCGCCTCGCCCGGCGGCGCCGGCGGGTTTGCCGAACATGCCTTCGGGCCCGTAGAACTGGCTGGCGACCCCGACGCTCGCGAGAGCGCCGCGTTGCAGGCGCCCGAACGTGAGGTCCAGGTTGATGACGCCGTTGAGGTAGTCGCCGCGGACAACCTGCGGGATGGCCTGCTCCGCGAACGGGAAGGTCAGCAGGATGCCCAGGGACTGCGTCAGGGACGGTCCCGTGGACTGCAGTTGATCGAGAACCGGGACGAGGTTACTGGTGAGCACCTCGATGTCCTCGGAGTTCGCCTTCAGGATGTCATCGGTGGTGCGGCTCATCCGGCTCAACGCCCCTAGCGCATCGGTGAAGTGCACCCGCTGATCGACGAGCAGTTTGAGGATCTTCGGTCCGTCGGCCAGCGCCTTTTCGACGACCGGCGCCTGCGCGTTGATCTGCCCGGTCAGTCGGTCGAGCCCTTCCATGGCGCGAATGATGTTCTCGCGCTGGTCGTTCAATTCGCTGACCAGTGTGTTCAGTCGCGGAACCAGGTCGCGCAGCACATCCTGCCGCCCGGCCAGAGCGGCGTTCATCTCGTGCACGATGTCCCCGACCTGCGCCAGCCCACCACCGTTGAGTACGACCGACAGCGAGCTGAGCACCTGCTCGGTGGTCGGGTACGTACATGCGGCAACCTGCTGCGCCGAGTTGATGTCCGGGATCGGCTCTTCGTTGGTCGGCGGTGCGATGTTCTCCTGCTCGGGGCAACTCGTCGCAGGTATCTGCTCGCCCGGCGCCATGGTGCCCTTGTCCGCGTTCTCGGGCTGCACGATCTGCAGGTTCAGGGACCCGAGCACACTGGTGAGGCCGACCATGACATAGGAGCCGACCGGGACCTGTGTGCCCTTGTTCAGTCGCAGGGTCAGCTCTGCCTGCCAATTCTTGACCTCGATCTTGCCGACGCTGCCGACGGTCGCGTCGTTGATCAGGACCGGTGCGTTCTGAACGAGGTTGGCGGCGTTGGGGATCATGGCCATCAACTCATAGGAACCATCGCCCGTGCCCTCGGCACCCGGCACCGGCAGTGAGTTCAGCCCGTCGAACGAACAGCCGGTGACGACGAGAGCTGAACTGACCACCACTGCACCCACGACGTTGCGCAGAGCGACCCGGTGGCGTGAGATCCCGCGCATCAGCCCTCACCCCCGAACGGCACCAGCAGTTGCGCGAGTCCCGGGTTGTTGTACTTCTTGCGGGTCTCTGCGTCCTGATCGCGAATGCTCTGCTGTGCACGGGCTTTCACGCTGGCGTTCTGGTACTGGATCTGGTCGGGCCTGGCATCGATGCCGGACACCGGATTGATCAGCGCCGGCGGATAGTTGACCGATATGGAGGCCAGCACCGGCGCGAGCACGTCGACGCACTTCTCGACGTCGGCTTCTTGACCGGGCCGGTCGTTCGCCTGGATGGCACCGCACAACAGGTTGATCAGGTTGCCGCCCATGCCGAGTCCGAAGATGCCGGAGAGCGAGCCCTGGAGCGGGTTGTAGATGTTGTAGAAGTTCGACAGCTGGGTTGGTCCGGAGTGGAGCAGTCCCCGGATCTCCTCGTCCTTCTGTGCCAGCACGTTGGTGGCGTCACCGAGGCGCGCGATGGAGTCGCTGAGGGTGGCGCCGTTGGTCTGGATGAACGATTTCACATCGGTCAGCGCGGTATCGAGATTGGTGAGGGCGCCGTTCAGACTGTCCGTGTTGTCGGCCAGCACCTGGCTGACGGAAGCGATCCGACCGTTGAACTGGACCAGCTGCTCGGAGCTCTGCGACAACGCCTCGGTGAGGGTCTGCAGATTGCGGATGGAGTTGAACAGGTCGTCGCGACCGTTGGCCAAGGTGCTCGTCACGTCCGAGAGCTGTTGCAGTGACTGCCGTATGGCGGTGCCATTGCCGTTGAGGTTCTCGTCGGCGACGTCGACGAGGTTGGCGACCGAGCCGGGGTCGGCGCCGTCGGGACCGACGGCCTCGGTGAGCTTGCTCAGCTCGGCCTTGACCTCATCCCATTCGACCGGCACCGCTGTCCGCTCCATCGGGATGGTGCCGCCGTTCTTCAGAGCGGGACCGCCTTCGAACACCGGCGTCAACTGGACGAACCGGCCGGACACCAGCGACTGCGCGACCACGACCGCCTCGGCATCGGCCGGGATCTCCTGATCGCGGTCGACCTTCAGTTCCACCTTCACATCGCCGTCGCGCGGGGTGATCTTCCCGACCGTCCCGACCGTGACACCGAGCACCTTGACGGCGTCTCCCTCGTACATCGCGTTGACGGTGGAGAAGTACGCGTTGTACGTCTTGTAGCTGACCTTCTGGTAGCCGACATACACAACCGCGAGTGCGACGACCACGGCAACCACGATCGCGGTCGACATCCAGAAACGCTTGCTCAATCGTCCCATCCCCATCACCCGTTCGGTCCTGGATAGCGGGGTGCCGGGGCGGGTGCGATCGTCGAGTTCGGATCGTTGGCCGCGTCCGGGCGGGTCGTGATCGCCGGCGGGATCGGAAAGGCGAACTGGAACGCCCGATACGCCTCAGGATATTTCTGCTGCATGACGTTCAGGAAGACGTCGGTGTAGTCGCCGAAGGTCGCGATGCCGACCAGTGACGAGAAGTACGGACCACTGGCCACCGCTTCACCGAGAGTGTTTGCGTACGGCCCCAATTCATCGAGGGTCTGTCCCAGCGTCACCTGATTGTCCTGCAAGATCGCGAGGACACCGTTCAGCTGTTCCAGGACCGGCTTGAGTTGGGCGTTGTTGTCGGCGATGAAGCCACTGATCTGGGCCGTGACGTTCTCGGTACCCGAGATCAGTTGTCCGAGTGCGTATCGACGGGCCTGCAATTCGCCGAGCAGGGAGTTGGCATCCAGCAGCAGGGTGTTGATCTGGCCGCTGCGCTCGGCGATCACATCCGTGACACTGCTGGCCCGGCTCAGGAGTTGCTCCAGCGATTCGTCCCGGTCAGCGATCGCCTTCGACAGACGTGCGATGCCGTCGACCGCCGAGCGCACAGACTTCGGCGTGTCGGAGAACGTGTCGGACAGTGTGTTCAACGCGTCGTTGAGCTGATCGGTGTCGGTCTCTTCGAGGGTGTCGGTGGCACCTTCGAGCGCATCGGTGAGCGAATAAGGCGCCACTGTGTTCTGGCTGCCGATCTCATCGCCCGGCTTCAGCTGTCCGGTTCCACGCGGAATCAATGTCAGGTTACGGCGGCCGAGGACGGTCTCGGTCTTGATGGCGGCCTCACTGTCACTGCCGACCCGGACCTTGTCCTGCATGTTGAAGGTGACCTTGGCTTTGGTGCCGTCGTCGGTGCTCGCCAGTGAAATCCCCTGGATGGTGCCGACGTTCACCCCTGAGACCACCACGATGTCACCGCTGGCCAGACCGCCCGCATCATCGAAGTAGGCCGTGTAGACACTGCCGTTCGCCAGGAACGGCAGCTTGTCCATCTGCAGCGCGACGATGACGACCAGGGCGGCGATCACGACACCGATGAAACCGACGCGTGCGCGATCGGGCTCACCGCGCTTGAGGCGCCGGGCATCGTCGGCCTGATCGGCTGTCGTGCGTTGTCCTTTGAACAGAGCGGCCATCATATGGGGTCACACCTCCCGCCCGGGTTCTGCTTGACGCCGGTGGTGTCGATGTTGTTCCACACGATCTCCTGGCCGCCGGGGGCGGTGAAGATGATGTTCACCTTGCAGAGCCAGATCTGCAGCCAAGCACCGTAACTGCCCAGGTTCGACAGCGCCTTGAAGTCGCCGGGCAGTCGACTGATCAGTCCGCGGACGTAATCCTCGCCTTTGAGGACCTCGCTCGAGACCTGGCCGGTTGCGGTGATCATGGACTTCAGATCGGCGCGGTTCGTGGCCAGGACGTCGTTGAGATCGTTGGTGACCTCGGAGGTGTTGGTGACCGCTTCTCCGATGACGTCACGCTGTGAGTCCAGACCCGAGATCAGCAACTGGAGCTGATTGAGGGAGCTGTCGAACCCGGCGTTGTCGGCGTCGATGATGCCGAGCGTGGTGTTGAGATTGTCGATCACCTGGCCGATCAACTGATCGCGGTCGGCCAGCGAATCGGTGAATGTCGCTGTATTGCTCAGCAACTCGTTCAAAGCAGGTCCCTGTCCCTGGAACACCTGGACCAAAGACGCCGACAACTCGTTGACCTCTTTCGGATCGAGGGTGCGGAACAGCGGCTTGAAACCGCCGAGGAGCTTGTCGAGGTCGAGCGCCGGCTCGGTCTGGGTGATCGGGATCGACCCGCCGTCACCGATGAGTTCGGTGGGATCCCCGGTCCCCTCCTGCAGTTCCAGGAACCGATCGCCGGTGAGGTTCTCGTACCGGATGAGCGCGCGGGCAGCCTTCGGGAGCCGGTACTTCTCGCTGACGTCGAACTCGACCACGGCCTCGTTGTCGGGGTTGAGACCGACCGAGCCCACCTTGCCGACCTCGACACCGGCGATACGCACCTTGCTACCCGACTTCAGCTGGGACGCACTGGTGAACGTCGCCCTGTAGCCGTAGGTGGACCCACTGCGGTACTGACTGAACACAACGACAAGGGCCACGAAGATCAGCACCATGACCACTGCGAAGGTGCCCAGCTTGATGACGGTGGCGCGAAACGCGCGCTCCCTCGACACTGCCATCTCACACCTCCGTTCGCATGTTGATCGTCATCCTGGTTCTCATCCCCGCGGCGCCGGGCCGAACATGACCTGGAAGAGCTTGGTCGGGTCGGCTTTCGGGGTGGTCCGCGGCTGGTACGGGTACGCAGCGTTGTCGCCGACGTAGAAGTCGGTGTGGGCGGCCGAGTCCGGATCGCTGAGGCCGTCCTGGCACGTCGGTGGCCCGTCGACGTTCACGCGCGGCAGGTCCTCGGGATACCGGTACGGTTCCTTACCCGGGAGCAGGCCTGCGTTCAGGGCCACGTATCCGGTCTCGATACCGAAGACCGGCAATGCCTTCTGGCCGGCGGCCGCCGTTGATTCGATGAAGCACGCAAGCCCCGGCGACTGGTAGCCGAGCAAGCGCGCGGTCGGGTTCAGGTTCGCGAGCGTGGAGATGATGTCGGCTTTCGACGGGGCGATCACCCCGTTGATCGTGTCCGCCATGCCGGTGACGTTCATCAGGAGCGCGTCGAGATCGGAGGCATTGTCCACCAGCGTGTTTCCCGTGAAGGTGAAGTTGTCGACGACCTTGAGCAGATCCGGCATCACATCGGCGTAGACGTTGGTGAACTCCGCGGCCGCCTCGATGTCGCGGCTCAGCGCGTCCAGATGCGGATTGGTCTTGCGCAGCAGATCTGACAGATCGGCGAAGCCCTGCCCGATCTGCTCACCCCGTCCGGACAGCGCGGTGTCGATGACACCGATCGTGGCGTTGAGCTTCTCTGGCTGCACCTCGGCGAGCACGTCCACGAGCCGCTGGTAGATGGTGTTCAGTTCCACCACGACGTCTTCGGTCTCGATCGTCGAACCACCGGAGAGCCGGGCCTTCGACGGGTTGTCGGGGATCTCCAGGTTGACCGATTTCGCGCCGAACACGGTGTTGGACTTGATGTCCGCACGCACATTCGCCGGGATGTACTTCAACTGATCGGGGTTCATGTCCAGTTTCAGGGTGACCCCGTCGGTCGATTCGCTGATGTCGCCGACCCGGCCGACCACCACACCTCGCAGGCGGACCTTGGCGTCGGGGTTCATCACGAGGCCGGCGCGGTCCGCGGTCAGCGTCACCGGCACCGTGGACTGGAAACTGCCGAGGAACTGCAGTGCGGCGAGCGCGCACACCGCGACCAGGGAGGCCACCATGAAGGTGGCGGCCAATTTCTTGGCCCAACTGGGACGTTCGATTGACTGTGCCATGGCCCTACCCCGAGAGGTTGAACTTTCCGTCGACGCCATAGATCGCCAGCGATGTCAGCAGCGTGATCACGACGACGACGACCAGGGAGGCCCGCACCGCGTTACCGACGGCGATCCCGACCCCGACGGGGCCGCCGGACGCGTTGAACCCGTAGTAGGTGTGAATCATCATGACGGCCACGGCCATACAGATGGCCTGTACGAATGACCACAGGATGTCGGTGGATATGAGGAACGTCGAGAAGTAATGGTCGTAGACGCCCGAGGACTGGCCGTACAAGAAGACGGTCGCGAACCGGCTTGCCAGGAACGAGGCGACCGAGGCGAGGGAGTAGAGCGGGATGATCGCGATGAGACCCGCCACGATCCGGGTGCTGACCAGGTACGGGATCGACGCGATCGACATCGCCTCGAGGGCATCGATCTCCTCGCTGACCCGCATCGCACCGAGCTGCGCCGTGGCGCCGGCACCGATGGTCGCCGCCAGCCCGATCCCCGCGATCACCGGCACCGCGATGCGCACGTTGATGAAAGCCGAGAAGAACCCCGTCAGGGCCTCGACCCCGATGTTGGACAGTGAGCTGTATCCCTGGACCGCGATGGTGCCGCCGGTGAACAGTGTCAAGAACCCGACCACGACGACGGTGCCGCCGATGAGGGCGAGCGCACCCGAGCCCATCGAGATCTCGGCGATCAGCCGCAGGGTCTCTTTCTTGTACGCACGGAGCGCTCGCGGAATGGCAACGAGGCTGTCCCAGTAGAAGAAGGCTTGGTCGCCGATGCGGTTCCAACCGCCACTGGCCCGTTTGAACGCCACACGTGTGGAGCGTAGTCGGACCGTGTGAGGAAGAATCATCGCTCTACCCCGCCGTCGCTTTGAGGCCGACCGCGGTCATGACCACGTTCACGACGAACAGCGCCATGAACGAGTAGACGACGGTCTCGTTGACGGCGTCGCCGACGCCCTTGGCGCCGCCCGCGACGTGCAGTCCCCGGTAGCAACCGACCAGGCCGGCAGCCAGTCCGAACAGTGCGGCCTTGACCATCGAGATCATCAGTTCGGGGAATCCGGTCAGCAGGGTCAGGTTGGCGATGAACGCACCAGGGTTGACGTCCTGCAAGTACACCGAGAAGACGAACCCGCCGCCGATGCCGATGGTGCAGACCAGACTGTTGAGCAGGATCGCGACCATGGTCGAGGCGATCACGCGGGGTACGACCAGCCGGTGGATCGGGTCGATGCCGAGCACCTGCAGTGCGTCGATCTCCTCGCGGATGGTGCGGGCGCCGAGGTCGGCGCAGATCGCGGTCGCCCCGGCGCCCGCGACGATCAGCACGGTGACGATCGGCCCGATCTGGGTGATGGTGCCCAGTGCCGCGCCGGCGCCCGACAGATCCTGGGCGCCGAGTTCGCGGAGAAGGATGTTGAGGGTGAAACTGACCAGCACGGTGAACGGGATGGCGACGAGGACCGTCGGCACCATCGACACCCTGGCGATCGCCCACGACTGTTCGATGGTTTCGCGCCACTGAAAAGGTGGCCGGAACAGTTCCCGCGCAGCGCTGACGCTCATCGAGACGAAATCGCCAACGCCTTCGAACGGGACTGCCAGTCTGCGGTTCACCAACTCTCCTTCAGCATGAGGCGTTCCCGGTTCGAGCGAAGCCGCTCGATCATAACGTGTTCTAGTTCTGATATCGATGATTCTCGACACTTGCAAGCAGGAAAGTTCCGCCTTCCGACGACCACCCCGACGCCATATAACTGAAACATGTTCCACCGCTCGAGATACCTACGGAACCGGTGCTGCGAGCCAGCAGATGATCGCGAACTTATCACACGTCCAGTTCACATAATCTGCGATTCAACGGCACTCCCCGCACCATAAGTTGACCTATGCGAAAAGGGCTTTACCTGCGGAAAAAGTCTGCTCCGGGTCACGGCCGACGAAGTACTGGGAGAGTGTCTTCGTGAGGTCGCTCCGGTCCCACGCGTCCTGCGCGGAAACGAAGCTCTGCTCCACCGTCGGCGCCGCCATCAAGGTCACCTTCGGGCCGTAGACGACGAACACCTGACCGTTGACACCGTCGGAGTCGGGCCCTGCCAGGAACTGCACCAGTGTGACGACGTGATCGGTCGACAACGGGTCCACGCTGCCGTCGGGTGCGTCCCCGAAAGTGCCTTCTGTCATCGCCGTACGCGCGCGCGGGCAGATCGCATTCGAGCGCACCCCGTACGCCGCCAGTCCGCGCGCAGCGGTGAGAGTCAGTGACGTGATCCCAGCCTTCGCGGCCCCGTAGTTGGCTTGCCCCACCGGCCCGGACAGGCCGGCCTCGCTCGAGGTGTTGATGAGCCGTCCATAGATGGGAGCCCCGGCAGCCTTCGATTGCGCGCGCCAGTACGCCCCGGCGTTGCGGCTCATCAGAAAGTGGCCACGCAGGTGCACCCGGATGACGAGATCCCAGTCATCGTCGGCCATGTTGAACAGCATCTTGTCGCGGACGAGACCCGCGTTGTTCATCACGACGTGCAGTCCACCGAGCTCCTCGGTCGCCACCCTCATGATCTCCGTCGTGGTCGCGGAGTCCGAGATGTCGCCGGCGACCGGGACACCCACACCGCCTGCCGCCTTGATCTCGTCGAGGACGTCGCTGCGGTCGAGCGCAGCGGACAGGTCATTCACGACCACCGTCGCGCCCAGCGCGCCGAGCCCGATCGCCTCGGCCCGGCCGAGTCCCGCACCGGCACCCGTCACGACCGCGACTTTCCCGCCGAGATCCCCACTTGCTGATTGGCTCATCACTGTCCTCCATCAAGTACTCGCCGGGAGTTCGGGCTCGGAATCCCGGCGGCTGTGAACCAAATGTAGAACGTGTTCTCGGTCTAGGACAACTATCGGCGAAAATCGATCGCGAACCGACCGGCGCGCAGCGGGCCCGCGCGCCGGGGTCGGGCCAGGTCAGTCTTCGATCGACAGCGCCGATTTGGGGCAGCTACCGACAACCTGGCGCATCTCCTCGCGGCGGTCCTCTGGAACGTCGGATTCCAGAATGACCAGGTAGTCGTCATCGTCGAGATCGAAAACATCTGGGGCCATGCCCACGCACACCCCGTTCGACTCGCAGAGATCGAAATCAGCTTTGATCTTCATCGGTTCAGATTCCTTCCATCGCAGTACCAGGTGGTGTCGCATGTTGACGAGCAACCAACTAACAGGTTAGAACGTGTTATAGAACTGCGCGACCGGGTCCCCGGTCTCAGCCTCACGCGCGGAGAAAGCGGGAGCCCCGATGCGAATTGCTTACACCGACCAGCAGCAGGAACTCCGGCGCGAACTCCGGTCTTACTTCTCCCAGTTGATCACGCCAGAGCGCCGCCTGGCCCTGTCTTCGACAAGTGGCGAATTCGGCGAGGGCAACGTCTACCGCGAGGTCGTGGCGGAGATGGGCCGCGACGGCTGGCTGGCTCTCGGCTGGCCGAAGCAGTATGGCGGCCAGGACCGTTCGATGATGGATCAGCTGATCTTCACCGACGAGGCCGCCATCGCGGGCGCACCGGTGCCCTTCCTGACGATCAACTCGGTGGCACCGACCATCATGCATTTCGGCACCGACAAGCAGAAGGCCAAGTACCTGCCTCGGATCGCTTCGGGCGACGTGCACTTCTCCATCGGTTATTCCGAACCCGGCGCCGGCACCGACCTCGCGGCCTTGCGGACAACTGCCGTCCGCGACGGGGACGATTTCGTGATCAACGGCCAGAAGATGTGGACCAGCCTCATCCAGTACGCCGACTACATCTGGCTGGCGGTCCGGACGGACCCGGAGGCCAAGAAGCACAAGGGCATCTCCATGCTCATCGTCCCGACCGACGCCGAGGGTTTCTCGTACACGCCCGTCCACACGATGTCGGGGGTCGACACCAGCGCCACCTATTACCAGGACGTCCGGGTACCTGCGGATTCTCTGGTGGGCGAACTGAACGGCGGATGGCCGCTGGTGACCAACCAGCTCAACAACGAGCGGGTGTCGCTGTGTAGCGCCGCGCCCATCCAGACCGCGCTGCGCGAGACCATCGAGTGGGCGCAGAACACCAAGGACGCTCGCGGCAATCGAGTCATCGACTCCGAGTGGGTCCAGATGAACCTCGCCAAGGTGCACGCCAAGGTCGAGTTCCTGAAGTTGATCAACTGGAACATCGCGTCGGAAGCGACCGGCGGCGGTTCCCCGTCGCCCGCAGACGCCTCTGCGACGAAGGTCTTCGGCACGGAGTTCGCCACCGAGGCCTACCGCCTGCTGATGGAGGTCCTCGGGCCCGCCGCGACCCTGCGGCAGGGCAGTGCAGGCACCCACCTGCGGGGCCGACTCGAACGTTTCCACCGCTCGTCTCTGATCCTCACCTTCGGTGGCGGCACCAACGAGATCCAGCGCGACATCATCGCCATGCTCGCCCTCGGCCAGCCCCCCGCCCGGCGCTGAGAGACAAGGTAAAGGGACCACATCATGGATTTCCATCGCAGCGAACAGACCACCGATCTCGCCGGGCTCACCCGCGACATCGTCAAAAAGCTCGTCACCACCGACCGCCTCGTGCAGTTGGAACAGACCGGCGACGCCCCCGGGGCGAAACAGGGCGCCTTCGACCCCACCCTCTGGTCGCAGTTGGCGGCCTCGGGCCTGCTCGGCCTCGAGGTCACCGAGGACGACGGTGGCGCAGGCCTGTCGGTGCTCGAGAATGTCGCGGTCGCAGAGGAATTGGGTCGTGCTCTCGCACTCGTCCCGTTCGGGCCGGTTGCCTTCGCCGCCGCTCCGGCGATAGCGGAGTTCGGTGCGCAGTCCCTGACCACACAGTGGCTCGGCCCCGTCATCTCTGGCGAGAAGGTGATCACCGTGGGCCTCGACGAGGATCTCAACGACGACCCGCTCGCGCCTGTGACCACCGCGACTGCCGACGGCGAAGGCTGGGTGCTGTCGGGCGCGAAGATCAACGTGCCGTTCGGTGAATTCTCCGACGCTCTCATCGTCAACGCGCAAGGCCCACAGGGTGTGCTGGCTCTGCTGGTCGGCGCCGCCGATGCCGGGGTCACGATCACCCCCGCCCTGTCCACCGGCCAGGGACCGAGTGCCCTGGTGGAATTCGACGGCGTCCGAGTGCCCGCGGATCACGTGTTGGGCGACGACGGTGAGCAGGTCGTCGGGTTCCTGAGGGACCGCATGACACTCGCGCTGTGCGCCGAACAAACCGGAATCCTCGAACGGGCCCTGGAACTCACGGCCGACTACGGGCGCGAGCGCGAGCAGTTCGGCCGCGCGATCGGTTCGTTCCAAGCGGTCGCGCAACGGCTCGCCGACGCCTACATCGACGTCCGGGGACTCAAGCTCACCACCCTGCAGGCCGCCTGGCTGCTCTCCGAACACCTCGATGCGACCACGGAACTGGCGACCGCGAAGTTCTGGGCGGCCGACGCCGGCCACCGGGTCGCGCACACCGCCGTGCACGTGCACGGCGGTGTCGGCATCGACGTCGACCATCCGGTGCACCGTTACTTCCTGCGGGCCAAGCAGAACGAGTTCAACCTCGGTTCGGCACCGACCCAGCTGCGGCGCATCGGAGCCGCGCTCGCCGCCGAACCGGCCTGAGGAATGGTCCAGAGCCCGACCACTGTCGCTGAACTACTCGAGCCGCTGACGGACGTCACCGGAGCCGGACTTCATTTCGAGGACGAATTCGTCTGCTGGCGAGACCATCTGCGGCTATCGGCCTGTCGGGCTTCCGCGCTGCGTCGACTGGTCGATCTCGACAGGCCCCGTCATATGGCACTGCTTCTCGACAACATCCCCGAGTTCAGCTACCTGCTCGGCGCGGCCGTCCTGGGTGACCTCGTGGTCGTCGGACTCAACCCGACCAGGCGGGGCGCGGCGCTCGCCGGCGACATCGCCACCGCCGACTGCCAGATCGTCCTGGTGGAGGACGCCACAGCAGATCTGCTGGCCGGGGTCGACCTGCCGGGGGTGACCGTGTTGAACGTCGACCGGCCGGAGTGGGCCGAGTTGCTGGCGCCCCATTCCGGGCAACGTCCCGAGTTCGCCGCAACCGATCCGGATGCGCTCCTCATGCTTATCTTCACCTCCGGTACCAGCGGCGACCCGAAAGCCGTGCAGTGCAGTCACCGCAAGTTCGCAGCAAGCGGGGCGATGCTGTCCACACGTTTCGGGTTGGGCCCGAGTGACGTCGTCTACCTGTCGATGCCGCTGTTCCATTCCAACGCGATCATCGCCGGCTGGATGGTCGCGGTCGCAGGCGGATCGTCGGTGGCTCTGCGCCGGAAGTTCTCTGCCAGTGCGTTCTTCGACGACATCCGCCGGTTCGGGGCGACCTATGCGAACTACGTCGGCAAGCCTCTCTCGTACGTGCTGGCTACCCCGGACAGACCCGACGACGCCGACAATCCCCTGCGCATCCTGTACGGCAACGAGGCCTCGGCCGCCGACATCGTCGCCGTATCAAAGCGATTCGACGTCCGGGTGGTCGACGGTTTCGGCTCCACCGAAGGTGGCGTCGCCATCGCCCGCACTCCTGACACTCCCCCGGATGCGCTCGGCCCACTGACGCCGCCGAACGAGATCCGCGATCCGGTCACCGGCAGGGCCTGCGCCACAGCACTGTTCGATGACCACGGACGGCTCATCAATGCCGACGAGGCGGTCGGCGAGATCGTCAACAGCTCAGGAGGCGGCCTCTTCACCGGCTACTACCGCAATCCAGAGGCCGATGCCGAGCGCATGCGCGACGGGATCTACCACAGCGGCGACCTCGGATACGTCGACGCCGACGGCTACGTCTATTTCGCCGGACGTCTCGGGGATTGGGTCCGCGTCGACGGGGAGAACATGGGCACCGGGCCCATCGAGCGGGTGTTGCTCCGCCATCCCGGCATCGCGATGGCCGCTGTCTACGGGGTCCGCGCCGACATCGGCGACGAACTGGCCGCCGCCCTCGTCGCGCCCGACCTCACCGCAGCCGAGCTGACCGAATTCCTCTCCGCACAGACCGATCTCGGACCGAAACAATGGCCGAGCCGGGTGCGAGTGGTCAGTGACCTGCCACGGACCGACACGTTCAAGATCCTCAAACGAACCCTCGCAGCCGACGACGCACCACCGACATGGGTCCGCACCGACCGCTCCCTGGAGTACATCACCCCCTGATCGCCTCCAGCCCTCCGGAAATGGGTCGTTTTGGCGGCGCCCACCTGGGCTTTTGTTCGCCAAAAGGACCCATTATCGGGGGGCCAGGGTCAGCTGCGGGTGACCCGGTCGAGGTATTTGGCGCGTTGCTCGCGGTCGAAGTCCATGAACATGGTGTCGAAACCGAATCGCTTGCCGTAGATGTTCTTGAGGAACCGCGGCGTCACCATCCAGCCGAGCACCGACATGCTCTGTCGCGGGATGACGACCCGATCGCGATTGGTCTCGATCGTCTGAACGATCTGGCGGGCAACGTCGTCGGGCTCGATCGGCGGCATGATGGCCGTCGTCTGCAACCCGTCGATCAGGCCGGTCTTGGTGAAGTTCGGCATCACCGCGAGCACCCGGACGCCCGCAGGACTCAACTCGCCGTCGAGCGCTTCGGAGAACGCGATGACACCGGCTTTGGCCGCGCTGTAGATGCTCAACCCCGGCAGCGGCACCAGCCCGGCCACCGACGACACGTTCACGATCTGACCCGCTCCGCGCTCGACCATCCGACGGGCCACGAGTTTGCTGCCCCGGACGACACCGAGCAGGTCGATCTCGAAGTTGCGGGCGATCACCGAGTCCGGGAAGTCGAGAAACGGTCCGGTGGGCATGATCCCGGCGTTGTTGATCAAGACGTCGATGCGGCCGAACTCGGTCTCCACCCGGTCGAGAAACTCTCCGAACGATTCCTCACTCGTGACATCGAGCGGGTATCCCTCACAACCGAGGTTGGCCGCGGCCTTCGCGACGACCTCGTCATCGATGTCCCCGAGAACCACCCTGGCGCCCCGCTGCTGCAACAACTCCGCGGTGGCCAGGCCGATCCCCCGCCCACCTCCGGTGATGACAACCACCTTGTCTCGCACCGTGATCGCCTGGCCTCTGCGCTTGCGCGCCGACAACCGCGCGGTGCTACCCGACCTGCTCATCGCATCCTCACTTCATCTGCTTGCGGCCACGATCCATGACCTTCTCACGCGCGGCTGCGACCTGCGAGGGATCGAAGGCCGCCATCCAGGCCTCGGAATGCGCTGCCTCGGTGTCCAATTCGGGACCGAGACCATGCTGTGTCGCTTCTCGGTACGAGGTCAGCAGCGCTCCGACTGCGCGTTGGTTGTTGCCCCCGATGTCCGCGGCCAGCGCCAAGGCGCTCGGCAGCAGTTCTGCGTGCCCGACCACTTCGGTGACCAATCCGACGCGCAGCGCCGTCTCGGCATCGACGAAATTGCCGCTCAAGCTCATCCGGCGGGCGAATCCCCAGCCGACGGCAGCGGGTAGCCGTCCGGTCAGACCCCAGGCGGGCACCATCGCGACGCGAGCGTGGGTATCGGCGAAGCGGGCCTTGTCCGAGGCGATGAGGATGTCGCAGGCCAGGGCCAATTCCAATCCTCCGGTGACCGTCGCGCCGTTGATCGCACCGATGATCGGCTTGCTCAGCAGCACCCAGGGAAACCCGGTGGGCACGCCGGGGACGTTGACGTCGTCCCAGCCACCCTCACTACCCAGCATCCGCAGATCGACACCCGCACAGAACGCGGGGTCGGCGCCGGTCAACACCACGGCGCCGACGCTGTCGTCGGCATCGGCAGCGGCGAGCGCCTCCCGCAGTTGGACGATCAGGGTGCCGGTCAACGCGTTTCGGGCATCAGGCCGGTTGAGGGTGACCACCACCGTGGCACCTGCCTCGGTCGGGACCCGCTCGGACAGCACCAGATCGACGCCCTCGGACATGGTCCTACCTCCTGCGCTGGAAAAAGCCGACGGCTGCGACCATATCTGATCACAGCCGTCGGCAGAAGTGCCGGCCTCAGCCGAGCAGTTCCCCTACTCGAGCAGTTCCAGGGTCCGGCCATCGCCTTGACCGCCGAAGTACTTGTCGAGCACCGCGACGAACACGGCATCATCGACGGCGGCAGCGGCGAACAGTGTCATCGACGACCGCAGTTTCAGGTTGTCCGGGTACCCGAAGATCTCCTCGACCGACGACCCATCGATGTCGACCACGAGCCCGGCACACTCGCGGAGCCGGGCGCCGAGCACGTCGTCCGCCAAAAACTCTCGGGCCTCGTCCAGATCTTTGATCGCATACCGGCGGGCCGTCCCACTGTGTGCCAGGCCATCCAGCTGCGGAAAGACGAACCACATCCAGTGCGAACGCTTGCGTCCCGCGCGCAGTTCGGCGGTGACGTCGTCGTACACCGCCGCCTGCGCGTCATGAAACCGTGTCAGATCACTCGCCATACCGCGAGGCTAGCGAGCCTTTTGCATCCGCTCCACCGCGACGTCGTATTCGCTGACCAGGTCCTTGATGAGATCCTCGGTCGGGGTGATGGCGTCCATCCGGCCGACGATCTGACCGGCCGGCATCGCGACCACACCGGGGTCGTCGGCGGCGGAGATCCGCGCGTGCGCCTCGGCGACCAAGATGTTCTGCAGCGGCATCGGCAACGGCTCAGGGGCGCCCGCCGCGTCCCAGGCGTCGGTCCACTTGGTCTTGAGCAGGCGAGCCGGCTTGCCGGAGTAGATCCGCCGGCGCACGGTGTCCCGCGACGTGGCGTTCAGGATGGCCTGCTGGATGACCGAAGGCCCGACTCCCCGCACCCCGAGCTGGTACTCGGCGGCCGTCAGCCAGTACGTGCCCATCCAGACCCCCGTAGCGCCCAGTGCCAGCGCGGCAGCGATCTGACGACCGCTGCCGACCCCTCCAGCTGCCAGCACGTGCGCCGCATCGCCAACCGCGTCGACGATCTCGGGCCACAGGATCATGGACGTCACCTCCCCGGTGTGCCCTCCTGCCTCGTACCCCTGGGCGATGACCAGATCGACTCCGGCGGCGACGTGCCGCAGAGCGTGCTCCTTTGCGCCCGCCAGTGCGGCAACCTTGATCCCGTGCGCATGCACATTCGCGATCACGTCGTCCGGCGGTGACCCCAGCGCGTTGGCGATCAGCTTGATCTGGCCGTACTTGTCCGCGTGGGTCATCGCGACGTCCACGTGCGAGCGGGCCACCGAATGCAGCCAGCCGAGGACGCCTGCGTTCACGCGGTCGCCTTCGGGTAGCCGTGGGACGCCGAGATCGTCGAGGGTGCGCTCGACGAAAGCCCGGTGCTCCGGCGGGATCATCGAGTCCAGATCGACCTGCGACCCTTCCGTCGGGATCTTCGCCGGCATCACGATGTCGACGCCGAACGGTTTCCCGTCGGTGTTCTCGCGCATCCAATCCAGGGTGGCGTCGAGCTCGTCGGCCTCGTTGAAGCGGACGCAGCCCAGCACTCCGAGCCCGCCGGCCCGGCTGATCGCCGCGGCGACGTGTTCGGACGGCGTGAATCCGAAGATGGGGTATTCGATTCCGAACTCGTCGGACAGTGAGGTACGCATGTGGGTCAGGCCTTTCGTGACGCGGTTGCGAGAGTCTCGTCGGCGGGCCGGGATTCGGCGATCTCGACACCCCAGCGATAGTTGGGTTTACCGGCAGGTGACCGCTTGATCTCGTCGACGAACCAGATCGAGCGCGGACATTTGTAGCCGGCGATGTCCTGCCGTGCAACGGCATTGATCTCATCGAGGGTGGGACGCAGTCCGTCCCGGGTGGCGACGATCGCGGCAACGCGCTGTCCGTAACGTTCGTCGGGAACCCCGACCACGACGGTGTCGAAGACATCCGGATGTGCCTTGAGCGCCGACTCCACCTCTTCGGGGTGGATCTTCTCGCCGCCGGAGTTGATGCTGACGGAACCGCGGCCGAGCATCGTGACGGTGCCGTCGTCCTCGACGCGGGCCTGATCGCCGGGAATCGAGTAGCGGATGCCGTTGTACGTCTTGAACGTCTTGTCGGTCTTGACCGGGTCGTTGTAGTAGCGCAGCGGGATGTGGCCGGTGCGGGCCAGGATCCCGACCTCGCCCTTGCCGGGCTCGATGACCGAACCGTCCTCGCGGAGAACGACCGTCGACAGGTCGGCTTTGACCCGGGGGCCGCCGCCGCTGTGCGAGGTCTCCTTGGAGATGACACCCATACCGGAGAAGCCCGTCTCCGACGAGCCGATGGCATCGATGATGATCGCGTTGGGGAACTTCTCGATGAATTGATCCTTCACCGACGCCGAGAACAGCGCCGCGGACGACGCGACCGAGACCACCGAGCTGATGTCGTAGTCCTTCTCCTCGAGCGCGTCGATCATCGGGCGACCCATCGCATCACCGGTGATGAAGATGACGTTCACCTTGTGCCGCTCGACGATCTCCCAGGTCTGGTGGGCGCCGAACTCGGGGTACACGATGGCCTTGCCGCCCTGGAACAGGGCCTGGAACACCGCCCACTGTGAGCCACCGTGGATGAACGGCGGGATCGGGAAGCGCACCAGCTGTCCGCCGTCGGCGCCGGTCTTCGCGAAGTGCCATTCATCGGTGACGGGGTCGCCGGTGTACCAGTCGATGCCACCGCCGAGGACCCGGAAGACGTCTTCCTGCCGCCACACAACGCCTTTGGGATTGCCGGTCGTGCCACCGGTGTAGAGCATGTACACGTCGTCGTTCGACCGCGGCTCGAAGTCGCGTTCGGCGCCACCGTCGGCGATCGCCTGCTCGTACGGCAGCCCGTCGACAGCCGCCGTGTCGAGGTCGCTGCCGTCTTCCACCACGATCACCGATGTCAACTTCGGTGCTTTCGGCAACACGTTCGCGACCTTGCCCACGTACTGGCGCTCGACGATGAGCACCTTCATGTCGGAGTCGGTGAAGATGTGTTCGAGTTCGCTCTCGACGTAGCGGAAATTGACGTTGACCATCACCGCGCGCGCCTTGAAGATCGCGACCATGGATTCGACGGCTTCGATGTTGTTCCTGCTGTACAACCCCACCGACTCGCCGGGCTCGACGCCCAGGCGCCGCAGGGTGTGTGCGAGGCCGTTGGCCCGCTGGTCCAGTTCGGTGTACGTCTCGTGTCGGCCGTCGGTTTCGAGCGCGATCCGGTCGCCCATCAAGTCGACGGCATGCTCGATGAGGTCGGCAATGTTGTAAGCCATACCGTCAAAACTAGAACGTGTTACCGTTTGATGGCAAGGCCCCGCGAGATACACGTCACAGGCGCCACCGGTCGCCGAGTGCTGTCAAAATCAGGAGCAAAAATGTCTGATGCCGCCCCCCATTGTCTCGTCGAAAAGCGCGATCACACGCTGATCGTGACGATGAACCGGCCCGAAGCGCGCAATGCACTCTCCGGCGAGATGCTGGGGATCATGAACACCGCGTGGGATCAGGTCGACTCCGACAGCGACATCCGGGTTGCGATCTTGACCGGCGCCGGCGGGTATTTCTGCGCCGGAGCCGATCTCAAGAACATGAACAAGTCCGCCCCCGGCGACTCCTTCAAGAGCAAGGGATTCGATCCGAGCATCCTCGACGCACTCCTCAAGGGCCGTCGTCTGACCAAGCCGCTGATCGCAGCAGTCGAGGGCCCGGCGATCGCGGGCGGTACCGAGATCTTGCAGGGCACCGACATCCGGGTGGCCGGCGAGAGCGCGAAGTTCGGTGTGTCCGAGGCCAAGTGGGGCCTTTATCCGCTGGGCGGCTCAGCTGTCCGCCTCGTCCGACAGATCCCGTACACCGTCGCCGCAGAGATTCTGCTGACCGGACGTCACATCACCGCGACCGAAGCACTCGACTACGGCTTGATCGGCCACGTCGTCCCCGACGGGACCGCACTGGACAAAGCACTCGAACTCGCCGCCCAGATCGCGGCCAACGGACCCGTCGCCGTCCAGGCGATCCTCAAGACGATCCGCGACACCGAGGGCATGCACGAGAAAGACGCCTTCAAACTCGACGGTGACCTCGGCGCCAAGGTGTTCATGAGCAAAGACGCCAAGATCGGCCCGAAGGCGTTCGCGGAGAAGCAGACCCCGGTCTTCACCGGGGAGTAGCGCGGGTTGGCCAACCGAACCGGTTCCCGCTATTGCGCGTTGGTGCCGTAACAGAGGAATCCGACCACCGTCTGAACGGTCGAGTCCACGTCGACGAGTGCCGTGTTGTCCAGGATGAGTGGCAAGACCGCACCCATCAGGCACGAGACCACGGCCTCGCCGGCGAACTCGACGTTGATGTCCTCGCGCAGGTACCCGTCCTCGATCCCGTACCGGATGTACTGACCGCACAGCTGCCCGAGCTGGCCGTAACTGCCGACCATGGTCTTCAGCGCGGCCTCATCGATGCCCGGAGCCTCCATCGCGAGGAACGTCAGCACATGCGGACGTTCGTTCGCGTACTCGACGAGCCTGCGGACCAGCGTGCCGAGGGCGTCCACGAACTCCGATTCCGACCGCGGACGTGGTCGATGCAGCTCGGCCACCGAGACCAGTTCGGACAGCTCCCGGGACAGCAGCGCGTCGAGGGCGTCTCGCTTGTTGTCGAAGTAGTTGTAGAACGTGCCGTGGCTGCAGCCGATGCGGGCGACGATCTCTGCCACGCCGACCTCGCCGTAGCCGTACTCGACAAACGTCTCCAGAGCAGCGTCGAGCAATTGGATACGACGAATCCGGGTCCGCCTGGTGTCGGACCGACCTGCGCCTGAGCCGACCACGGGTTGCGCCATCAGTCTCTACGCCCCGCGCTTCATCAACCCATGGAACGCGATGTCGCTGGCGCCGCTGACGAATTGCGCACGCTTGTCGGCATCATCGTCCGAGATGATCGATCTGACCAGACCCGGCATCGCCATCATCATCAGCAATCGCGCGATGATCGGCTTCTGCTCGGCGGACAGCTCGAGCCAGCCCTTGTCGATCGCCCGGGTCAGCGACTGCGAGACCATCGAGTTGATCATCGCCTCGAGCCCCACGACGCGCGCCTTCAATTCCTTGTCGATCGCGCTGGCTTGCACCCCGATCAACTTCAGCATCGCAGGCTCTTTGTCGATCATCGCGTAGAGCCGCTCGCTCACGACACCGATCTGCGTGACCATGTCCTGCGCGGAGTCGGGGTCGGCGGCCAGCAGCGCATTGGGGTCCACGGTCGCGAACGCGCGTTCGACCGCCCAGTCGAAGACCTGATCCAGCAACTCTCGTTTGCTGCTCACGTATCGGTATACGGTGCCCTGGCCGATTCCGGCCTGCTGGGCGATCTCCGCGATGGACGTCCCGTGGTAGCCGCGTTCGGTCAGGACCTCGAACGCGGCCTCGATGATCTGGGTGCGACGTTGGTCAGCCAGACCTTCGACCTTGGGGCGGCCGCGGGGACGGCGCGCGGGGGGTTGGTCTGTCATCAGGGAGCGTTCAGGCCGAGGCGATCCGGCTGCCCAGGAAGCCGACGTAGCCGACCAGACCAACCAGCCCGAACAATCTGGTCGACCGGTTGGCAATCGCCAGCCCGATCACGGTTTCCGTCGCCCCGTTCGCATATATCCATTCCCGGGTGTTCTCTGGAAAAGCCGGCCTGGTGATCGATTCGAACAATTGGGGGCGGACGAAATGCGCCACTCCGGTACCGGCAATTCCCGCACCGATGATCCTCGGGAGCACCGAATCGGCGGTTTTCACCGCGATCACTGTCGGGTTCTTCGACGCCACGCCTGCGACAACCTTTTCCACTGCAGCAACCTTCTTGCCACGGCGATTTCCAACCAACGTCATGCTCTACCTCTCGTCGCGGTCAACACTATCGAAGCCTTTGCGGCGCCGACGACCGACGGGCGGAGTTTATCCCGCATTCTTACGGCGCCATTGGGCAATCGACTCACCCATCGGCGTGGCAGGCCGCGGTTCGTAGAGCCATTCTCGCGCGATCGCCCCCCACGGCGCGGTTGCACGCAACCGGCCGAGCAGGGCGCACACGCTCATCTCCGTGCGGCGCGAGAACGCGTGGGTGTCGAGCAGGTTCTGCTGACGGATCTGCCCGAAATGTCCCGAGCCGGGCAACACCGCGGACGCGAACACCCGCCGTGCGAGTTCGTCGGTCATGGTGACCGGCTGCGGAACCAGGTGCCACCCCGCCACGCTTCGCATGTAGCCGACGGCGTCCTCCATACCCATCACAGCCGGGTCCGCGATGAAACCGGCTTCGACGATCATCTGGTAGACGTCGGCATCACGCCCCTCCATCAGGGCCCTGAAGGCGTTGCGCTGCAATGCCATATCGCCACGGTCCATCCTGGGATACAGACCGAAGTCGAGGAAGCCCAGCTTTCCGTCCGGCAGGATGAGGACATTGCCGGGGTGCGGATCAGCGCAGAACTCACCGAGTTCATAGACACCGCCGCAGTAGAAGCGGTACACGGCCTCACCGATCCGATCCCTTTCCGCGACAGGCAGATCGATGGCCTCGGCGAAGCTCATCCCGTCGAGGTATTCGGTGACCAGCACCCGATCGGTGGACAGTTCGGCGATCGGCTCGGGTATCCGCCAGCTCGGATGGTCGCGATAGAAGTCATACATCCGAAGGTGATTGGCCAACTCGGTGCGATAGTCGAGCTCTGCGAGCACTCGCCTGCTGACCTCGGCGACGATCGGATCGAGGTCGACGCCGGGCAGCCTGCCGCGACCGAGCCGCACCACCAACGCCAGATTCTTCAGATCGGCCCGGACGGCAGAACCGATGTCCGGGTACTGGATCTTGATCGCGACCTCACGGCCGCCCCCGTCCTCGTTGCCGTCGAGGGTGGCCCGATAGACCTGCCCGATCGACGCCGCCGCGATGGGAATCGGGGTCACCGTGAGCCGCGCGCGTGCCGCCTTGCCCAACTGGGCATCGAGGATCGACAACATGACGGCGTCATCGACGGCAGGCGCGCTGTCGAACAACGGTGCCAGCCGGGCCGCGAACTCGGCCCGAGTGGCCGGCGAGCTCAAACCCACGTCGAACATCGACAACATCTGACCGAGCTTGAGCGCCGCGCCCTTCATGCTGCCGATCACGGTGACGAGTTCGTCGGCGAAGCGCAGGATGGCGTCGTCGCGCTTGCGAGCATTTGCGGCATCACTGCGCAGCGGCGCGCTCAATTTGGCCGTCGTGGACCTCATCGCGTGCCCGGCCACCACCCGGCCCAGCTTCTGGCCACGATCGGCGCGGTCAGCCATCAGTCGGCCCGCGTCGTGCGGCGTCATCGATCAACACAGCCAAGTTCGCCGGCCGGGCGGCGTCGGGCAAACCGAACAGGGCACCCAGCAGTGCGTGCTCGGCCATCTGGCGAAGATCGACGGCGTCCACTCCGTCATCGGGATCGGACAGCCACGTATGGCAGGCGGTACGGATCATGACGAGCCAACTGCGCACGGCGATCTGCAGCAGCCGCGGGTGCGACCCACCGGGATCGAGGGCGGCCAGGATGCGTTCTTCCTGCACTCGGGTCGATTCTTCGATGATGGCGAGGACGTCGGGATCCGAACTGGCGGCTCCCTGATAAATGGCTTGTGCCCCATACCGATTGGTGAGGCAGTTGGCGAGGTAGACGTCGATGCCGTGCCGGAGTTGGTCGAGGACACCCAACGCAGGATCTGGGGTCGAGTCGGCCATCATCGCCTGGGTCTCACGCCTGACGAGCTCGGCGAAGAACGCACGCTTGGTCGGGAAGTAGTGATACAGCAGGCCCCGGGAGACTCCCGCCAGCTCGGCAACTTGCTCTATGTGGACGTCGTCATAGTGCTGGTCCGCGAAGAGCTGAGCGCCCAGATCCAGCAACTGCCTGCGGCGTTCCTCGGGAGACAGACGAGTACGGGCGGCCACCGATCCCATATTACTTGACACAGGTTCAATAGCGGCACACAATCGCTATTGAACCCAACTCCAATAAGGAGCGTCATGGCCGCAACCACCGAGCTGCCCACGCCGCGTGACCTCGTCGGCCCGAACAACTGGGGACAGCAGTTCCCCCACCCACCCGGCCGGCTCCGCCTACTCGGCGACGTCCGCTCGATCAAGATCGGCGGCCCGGTCCTGAGCATGCTCGACTGGCCCGAAGAGGTCTGGCCGATTGTGCAGTTCCAGGCGTTCCGGCAGCGATTCGTGTTCGCGGGCAGCGCCGAGATCGCGGCGGAGCTCTGCGACGAGTCCCGGTTCGAGAAGGTGCTGACGCCGGGGGTCGCGGCGCTGCGTTCCTTCGCCGGCGACGGGCTGTTCACCGCCGCGACCGACGAGCCCAATTGGCGACTGGCGCACGATCTCCTGATGCCTGCCTTCACCAAGTCGGCGATGCAGAACTACCACCCGCTGATGCTCGACGCGATCTCCGAACTCTTCACCTTCTGGGAACGGCGCGGCGATGTCATCGATGTCGCACCCGATATGACGCGGCTGACGCTGGAGACCATCAGCCGGGCCGCGTTCGGTGAGGATCTCGGGTCATTCGAACGCGACACCCCACACGCTTTCGTATCTGCGATGATCGCCGCACTCAAGACGGGCCAGCGCACAGGAGGTCTCTCGGGACTTCCCGGTGCGAGAGCACTGTCCGCGTTGATGATCCGGGCGAACGCCCGCCACCAGCGTTACATCGACACGATGCTCGAAGAGCTGGTCGCCGGTCGTCGCCGACGTGGGGATGGCGGTGAGACCGACCTCTTGGCGATCATGCTCACCCAGAACGCCGCACGGGAGCACGACGTGCTCGATGACGGCAACATCGGCTACCAGATCCTCACCTTTCTCGTTGCCGGACATGAGACGACCTCTGGTGCACTGTCATTCGCCCTACACCATCTGGCGCAGGACAGAGAACTACTTGCTCGCGCCCATGCGGAGGTCGACTCGATCCTCGATGCAGACGCGGAACCGGCGTTCGAGCAGGTGGCCAAGTTCCGCCTGCTCCGACGCATCGTCGACGAATCATTACGCCTGTGGCCCACCGCTCCGGGTTTCTCCCGCGGACCGATCGAGCCCACCACAGTCGCCGGGAGATACGAGATGGCGCCGGGCGATTGGGCCATCGTGCACTTGCCGAAGTTGCATCGCGACCCCGCTGTCTGGACCGAACCCGCACGTTTCGACCCCGACCGCTTCCTTGCCGCCGAAGTCAAGAAGCGACCCGCCCATTCGTACAAACCCTTCGGCACCGGCGAACGGGCCTGCATCGGCAGGCAATTCGCACTCCACGAATCCGTCTTGCTCCTTGCTCGCCTGCTCCAGCGATACGACTTCGAACCCGCCGATCCCGGCTACGAATTGGCCATCACCGAACGCCTCACCCTGATGCCATCAGGACTGCGACTGCGTATTCGGCGGCGTTGACCTCACTCTCGCCACGATGAGGTCCCTCGCGCCTGGCATCTACGCGAGTCCGGCGTTGTGGAACGAGCCGATGGAGACGCGCCACGGCGAACTCAGCAAGGCAACGTTGCGCAAACTCGGTGGCAACTATGTTCTCGGCGCGCAATCCGCGGCGGCGGTCTACGGATTACCGCTCTGGGGCGTGGATCCGCGGGTCGTTCACCTCGTTCAACCGACCACCAACTCCGGGACCGGGTCCCGGAACTCCAAGCGCATCCGGATTCACCGCGACGCACGCCGGACCGCCTCGATGCGGATCAACGGTGTCCTGGTCAGCAGCCCAGCACGCGCGATCGTCGACCTGGCGCGTCTGTCGTCGACCGCATCCGCAGTTGTGACGGGTGACGCGGCACTTCACCGCGGACTGTGCACCGCCCGCGGAGTTGCTCGCCGAACTCGACGTGATCGCCGGCTTCCCCGGCCATCCGAAAGCACGGCGGGCCGTCGAGATGATGGACGCGCGGAGCGAATCAGCGCTGGAGAGTCGAAGCCGAGTGTCGATGCACGATGCCCGACTTCCGATGCCCACACTCCAATACGAGGTCCTCGACAATCACGGACGATTTCTCGCCCGCGTCGATTTCGCCTGGGTCGAGCACCGGGTGATCGGAGAGGCCGACGGAGTGGTCAAGTACAAAAACGATGACGTCCGATCGGTGCTCCGAGAAAAGTATCGCGCCGACCGAATCGTCGAGCAGGGCTGGCGGATCGTTCGGTGGTCGTCCACGGATCTCGACACACCGCTTCTGGTCGCGAACCGTATCCGCCATGCGCTCTCGCACTCACGGGTTGCGTGACCGCGCGCCCACCAAAAAGCGCGACGCCCATGTTTGAACACGGGCGTCGGGCACCGAGGCGGGCGCGAGCCAATTTAGAACATGTTCACTCAGACGAGGGCGCCCAGACGGGTGATCTGCTCGACGTCTCGGGTGGTGACCATCAGCATGCTGACGCCCGCTTGTTCCCAACGTTTGATCTGACCGCGGACCGACTCCTCGTCGCCGACGATGAGGGTCTCGAGAACCATCTCGTCGGGCACCGCGGCGATGGCTTCTTCCTTGCGGCCCGACAAGAACTTCTCGCCGATCTCCTGGACCACGTCGGCGTAGCCCATCCGGCGGTAGACCTCGGCGTGGAAGTTCTGTTCCTTGGCGCCCATCCCGCCGACGTATAGCGCGGTCGACGGACGGTAGGCGTCGATGACGGCGGCGACGTTGTCGGTGATCTCCACCTGGACCGTGGCGGCGACTTCGAAGGTGTCCCGGGTACGCCGCGCACCGGCACGGGCGAAGCCTTCGGCGAGCCATTCCTCGTACATGTCCGACAGCCTCGGGGTGTAGTAGATCGCGAGCCACCCGTCGGCGATCTCGGCGCTGAGCGCAACGTTCTTGGGCCCCTCGGCACCGAGCCAGATGGGCAGGTCAGCCCGCAACGGATGCGTGATCGGCTTCAGCGACTTGCCCAAGCCGGTCGACCCAGGGGCATCGGCGGGATAGGGCAACGGATAGTGCGGCCCGGCGTTGGTGACGCGCCCTTCCCGGGCGAGCACGTCGCGGATCACCTGAACGTATTCACGGGTACGGGCAAGCGGCTTGGCGAAGGGTTCGCCATACCAACCTTCGACCACCTGCGGGCCCGAGACCCCCAATCCGAGGATGTGCCGTCCGCCGGACAGATGGTCGAGTGTCAATGCGTGCATCGCCGCCGACGTCGGGGGCCGCGCCGACAGTTGGGCGATGCCGGTCCCCAGTTTGATCGTGGACGTCTGCGAACCCCACCAGGCGAGCGGGGTGTAGGCATCCGATCCCCACGACTCAGCGGTGAACACCGCGTCGTAGCCGGCGGCCTCTGCGGCCGCGATGAGCGCCGGTGCGTCAGGTATCGGCGCGGCACCCCAATACCCCAATTGCAAACCCAGCTTCATGCGCCCGTGACCTCCTGATCGATCAAGTCCTTGCGAACAAATCTAGAACCTGTTCTACTCGATTCTGTGAGCGTCAGCCAGATATCCGCAGGATTCGCAGCCGTAGTCGCACCGATCGAGGACCCGGACGATCCAGTCCTGTCCGCGCCACTGCACAACGCCTTTGATTACACACGGTCGCTCGGACCAGTACTAGGGCGCTTCGCCCAGGGTCTGATCGACGGCAAGATCATCGGTGGACGCAGCGCGGACGGCACCGTCTACGTCCCTCCCGACGAGTTCGATCCCGTCACCCGCGCCCAGATCGACGACTTCGTCGAGGTGTCCGAGGTGGGCACCGTCAAGTCGTGGAGCTGGATGGCAGAGCCGATCGAGGGTCAGCCCTTCTCAAAGCCGTTCGGATGGGCCCTGATCGAGCTCGATGGCGCGGGCACCAGCCTGCTGCACGCGGTTGCGGCCGATGGTCCGGATGACCTGAGCACCGGAGCCCGCGTCCACGCGGTCTGGAAGACCGAACGCACCGGCCGCATCGACGACATCGCGCACTTCGCCCTCGGCGACGATCCCGAACCCGCAGCACCGAGGACGGGTGAGCCGTCCGATACCGACGGCATCATGATCACCACTCCCCTGGGCCTGACGATCGACCACACCGCCTCGGTCGAGGAGACCTGGTACCTGCAGGGTCTCAAAGAAGGCAGGCTCTACGGCGGCCGCACCGGTCCCGACGCCCCCGTCTACTTCCCGCCGCGCGGCGCCGACCCCACGGACGGCCATCCGACCGCGGAACGTGTGGAGATCTCCGACAAAGGCGTCATCACCACGTTCTGCATCGTCAACGTGCCCTTCCTCGGTCAGCAGATCAAGCCGCCGTACGTCGCGGCCTACGTTCTGCTCGATGGTTCCGATATCCCGTTCCTGCACCTGATCCTCGATGTCGAGGCCGCAGACGTGAACATGGGGATGCGGGTCGAGGCGGTCTGGCGGCCCCGCGAGGAGTGGGACCACACGCTGCGCAACATCAGCCACTTCCGTCCGTCGGGCGAACCCGACGCCGACTACGACTCGTACAAGGATCACCTGTGACCAGCACCCATCGCGAGATACCGCCGATCGCAGTCATCGGCTTCGCACACAGTCCGCACGTCGATCAGACCTGGGGCACCACCAACGGTGTCGAGATGCTGGTCCCCTGCTTCCAGAAGCTCTACGCCGACCTCGGCATCGTCCGCACCGACATCGACTTCTGGTGCTCCGGATCGTCCGATTACCTTGCCGGCCGCGCCTTCTCGTTCATCTCGGCGATCGACTCGATCGGCGCCGTGCCGCCGATCAACGAGTCGCACGTCGAGATGGACGCCGCCTGGGCGCTCTACGAGGCCTGGGTGAAGATCGCCACCGGCGAGGTCGACCTCGCGCTCGCGTACGGGTTCGGCAAGCCGTCGGCGTCGAACACCGATCAGGTCCTCACCCTGCAGACCGATCCGATCACCGTCGCTCCGCTGTGGCCGGACGCCCGGTCGCTGGCAGCGCTGCAGGCCCGCGCCGGTATCGACTCCGGCGCCTGGACCGAGGCCGACATGGCCGCGGTGGCAGCGCGCGGCTCCGGTTCCTCCGCAGAGGATCTGCTGAAGAACGACTACGTCGCCAATCCTCTTCGCGCCCATGACACCTGCCGCTACACCGACGGTGCAGCGGCGATCATCCTGGCCAGCGAGCACAAGGCCCGCGAGCTCGTCGCCAACCCGGCGTGGATCACCGGCTGGGACCATCGGATCGACACCCCCAACTTCGGGGCCCGCGATCTGACGAAGTCCCCGTCGACGAAACTCGCAGGCGACACCGCACTCGGGAGCAACCGCAAGTTCGACGTCGCCGAGTTGCACGCGCCGTACACGCACCAGGAACTGATCCTCAAAGCCGAACTCGGTCTGGATGATTCCGTGAACATCAACCCGTCGGGCGGCGCACTGGCCGCCAACCCACTGTTCTCCGCCGGACTCGAGCGCATCGGCTTCGCCGCCACCGCGATCCTGAACGGCGATGCCGGCACCGCGCTGGCCCACGCCACGAGCGGTCCGCTCCTGCAGCAGAACATGGTTGTCGCCCTTGCCGGAAGCAAGCCCGAATCACGCGAAGGAAAGAACTGATGGGGCGTTATCGCGCGGCGGTGCTCGGCACCGGTCAGACCAAATACGTTGCCAAGCGCAGTGATGTCTCGATGGCCGGCCTGTGTCGCGAGGCCATCGACAAGGCGCTCATCGACGCCCAGGTGTCGATGGACGACATCGACGCCATCGTCATCGGCAAAGCGCCCGACTTCTTCGAGGGCGCGATGATGCCCGAGCTCGCACTGGCGCAGTCGCTGGGCGCCGAAGGCAAGCGGATGATCCGTGTGCACACCGCCGGCTCCGTCGGCGGGTCCACCGCCAACGTCGGCGCCTCCCTGGTCACCTCAGGAGTCCACCAGCGGGTGCTCGCCATCGCGTGGGAGAAGCAGTCGGAGTCGAATGCCATGTGGGCGTTGTCGATCCCGGTTCCGTTCACCATGCCGGTCGGAGCCGGAGCCGGTGGATTCTTCGCGCCGCACATCCGCTCCTACATCCGGCGGACCGGCGCTCCCGATCACATCGGCGCCATCGTCGCCGCGAAGGACCGCCAGAACGGTGCCCTCAATCCTCTTGCGCATCTGCATCAGCCCGACATCACCATGGAGAGCGTGATGGAGTCGAAGATGCTGTGGGATCCGATCCGCTACGACGAGACCTGCCCGTCGTCCGACGGTGCCTGCGCCGTGGTCATCGCGGACGAGCAGACCGCCGACGATGCTGTGGCCAAAGGGATTCCGGTCGCCTGGATCCACGCGTCGGCGATGCGCACCGAACCACTGTCCTACTCGCACCGCGACACCGTCAGTCCACAGGCCGGCCGCGACGCCGCGGCCGCCCTCTGGAAGGCCGGCGGAATCTCCAACCCGCTCGAGGAGATCGACACCGCGGAGATCTACGTTCCGTTCTCCTGGTTCGAGCCGATGTGGCTGGAAAATCTGGGATTCGCGGCGGAAGGCGATGGCTGGAAACTCACCGAGTCCGGCGAGACCGCGATCGGCGGCAAACTGCCGGTCAACGCCTCCGGTGGTGTGCTCTCGTCCAACCCGATCGGCGCCTCCGGCATGATCCGCTTCGCCGAGGCCGCCATCCAGGTGCAGGGCAAGGCGGGCGATCATCAGGTCAAGGATGCCCGCAAGGCGCTTGGACACGCCTACGGCGGTGGCTCCCAGTACTTCTCGATGTGGCTCGTCGGCAGTGACAAACCCACCCACTGACCCGGCGACAAACCCACCCACTGATCGGACTGACATGACCAAAGCAGAACCCGCCTACATGAACATCGACCGGGCAAACAACCCGGCGGTCGTCGCCGGACGACTGTCCCGCGAATACGTCGGGTCGCGGAACAAGGCGGCCTGGGTCAATCTCTTCGCCGAGGATGGCATCGTCCAGGACCCGGTAGGCCCGTCGATGTTCGACGAAGAAGGCATCGGGTTCACCGGGCACGATCGCATCAGCGATTTCTGGGACCTGTCGATCGGGACCACCGAGCAGATCGAATTCGCCTTCGATGAAGAGATCATCTGCGGCAACGAGGTCGCCTACATCGGCAAGATCATCACCCATATCCACGGCCACATCTCCGAAGCCCGCGGGGTGTTCACCTACCGCGCGAACGACGACGGCAAACTCGCTGCGCTGCGTGCGTTCTGGGAAGTCGAGAAGACGATCAACTCCGTCCGCAAGGCCTAGCCCAAGCCCCGATCTTGGTGGGTTTTGGCGAGCATTTCCCCAGGTGATGCTCACCAAAACCCACCATTTTCGAGACACGAAGAAGCCCCCCATCCTTTCGGACGGGGGGCTTTCTCGTGTGTCTAGCTGCCGTAGTTGACCGACAGTTCCTTGACTCCGTTGATCCAGCCGTGCCGGAGCCGGCGGGGCTCGGCCAGCTTGGTGATGTCGGGCATGTGATCGGCGATCGCGTTGAAGATCAGGTTGATCTCCATGCGGGCCAAGTTGGCGCCGACACAGTAGTGGGCACCGTGGCCACCGAAGCCGACGTGCGGGTTCGGGTCACGCAGGATGTTGAACTCGAACGGCTTCTCGAAGACGTCCTCGTCGAAGTTCGCCGAACCATAGAACATTCCGACGCGCTGGCCCTTCTTGATCTCCTGGCCACCGAGAACCAGGTCATGACGGGCAGTGCGCTGGAAAGCGTTGACCGGGGTGGCCCACCGGACGATCTCGTCCGCGGTGGTGGCCGGGCGATCACGCTTGAAGAGCTCCCACTGGTCCGGGTTGTCGAGGAACGCATTCATGCCGTGGCTGATGGCGTTACGGGTGGTCTCGTTGCCGGCGACGGTCAGCAGGATCACGAAGTAGCCGAACTCGATCTCGTCGAGCGACTGTCCGTCGATGTCCGCGTTGACGAGTGCGGTGACGATGTCGTCGGCCGGACACTTCTTGCGTTCCTCGGCCATCGTGTACGCGTATCCGAGGATCTCGGCCGAGGACAGCTGGGCCGGGGTCAGCCCGGATTCGTCATCGACCTCGTTGAACTCCGGATCGTCCGCGTTCATCATGTTGTTCGACCAGTGGTACAGCTTCTCGCGGTCGTCCTCAGGGACGCCGAGCAGATCGGCGATCGCCATCAACGGCAGGTTGATCGCGACGTCTTCGACGAAGTCGCCGTTGCCCTTTGCCGCGGCATCCTTGACGATCTTCTGTGCCGCGTCCTCGAGCTTCTCTTCGATCGCATGCACCGCCTTGGGCGTGAACAGCTTCGAGATCAGCTTGCGCAGGCGGGTGTGCTCGGGCGGGTCATGGTTGATCAGCAGAGCTTTGGTGATGTCGAGCTGCTCAGACGTCATCGCGTCGTCGAACCGCATGATCACACCGTTTTCGTTGGTGGACCAGTTCTCGTTGTTCTTCGAGATCGCACGCACATCCTCGTGCTTGCTGACGACCCAATAACCGCCGTCGTTGAAGCCACCGCCTTTACCCTCGGCTTGAGCGTTCCACCAGACCGGCGACGTCTTCCGCAGCTCTGCGAATTCCGTCACCGGGATCCCTTGTTCCAACAGGTCAGGGCTGGTGAAATCGAAACCCTCTGCGAACGGGCACACCTTCTCGGCCTGCGTCATTGCAACCACCTAAATGCTAGACATGAACGTGTTCTAGTTCGATGGTAGAGCACAATGCTGAACAATGGCTACTACCTGCTGCAATAGGACTTGTGTCCAGTTGGCAACTTGTTCTAGTTTCGAATTCAGGCATCCACGCACTCGAAGGGATTGACATGGGAAAACCGGTAATAGTCGAGGCCACCCGCACTCCGATCGGCAAGCGAGCGGGGTGGCTGTCGGGTCTTCATCCCGCTGAACTTCTCGGCGCTGCACAGAAGGCCGTGATCGAAAGAGCCGAGATCGACCCGTCCGAAATCGAGCAGGTAATCGGCGGCTGCGTCATGCAGGTGGGCGCACAGTCGAACAACATCACCCGTACGGCTTGGCTCCACGCGGGACTGCCGTGGCAGACCGGCGCGACCACGATCGACTGCCAGTGCGGTTCGGCCCAACAAGCCAATCATCTGATCGCCGGCCTCATCGCGACCGGCACCATCGACGCCGGCATCGCCTGCGGCGTCGAGTCCATGACCACCGTGCCGCTGGGTGCGAACGTCATGGTCGAGAACGCCGGGCTGCGGCGGCCCGAATCCTGGGACATCGACATGCCCAATCAGTTCGAGGCGGCCGAGCGGATCGCGACCCGTCGCGGCATCACCCGCGCGGACGTCGACGGGCTCGGTGAGCGCAGTCAGCGGCTGGCGAAGCAGGCGTGGGACGAGGGCCGTTTCGACCGCGAGGTGTTCTCCCTGAAGGCCCCCGAACGCACCAAAGAGGGCGAGCTCACCGGCAACATCCTCGACGTGAACCGCGACCAGGGACTGCGCGACACCACCCTGGAGTCGCTCGGCAAACTCCGTCCGGTCATCGACGGTGGCATCCACACGGCGGGTACCTCCTCGCAGGTCTCCGACGGCGCCGCCGCCGTTCTCATCATGGACGAGGACAAAGCGAAAGCGCTGGGCCTCAAGCCCCGTGCCCGTTTCGTCTCGCAGGCACTGGTCGGCGCCGAACCGTACTACCACCTGGACGGACCGGTGCAGGCCACCGAGCGCGTGCTGTCGAAGTCCGGGATGAGCATCTCCGACATCGACCTGTTCGAGGTCAACGAGGCGTTCGCCTCCGTGCTGCTGTCGTGGGCCTCGGTGCATAATCCCGACATGGACAAAGTCAACGTCAACGGCGGCGCCATCGCCATCGGGCATCCCGTGGGATCCACCGGGTCCCGGCTCATCACCACCGCGCTGCACGAGCTGGAGCGGTCGGACAAATCGACCGCCCTCATCACGATGTGCGCCGGCGGCGCGCTCTCGAGCGGCACCATCATCGAGCGGATCTGAGGCCCGGTGCCCAACCAGGAACCACCCAAGGCCCTCAACTCCAAGGCCGTCAGCACGATCGTCAAGCTGTCGTCACGGGCGAACACCAAGATCTACAAACTCACCGGAGGCAAGGTCGGCGCCAAGTGGCGCGTGGGGGCGGGGTTCAAGGATCCGGTGCCGGTGATCCTCCTGACCACCATCGGCCGTAAGTCCGGCAAGCCGCGCACCGTGCCGCTGATCTTTCTCCGGGACGGCGCGAACGTGGTGGTCGTGGCCTCGCAGGGTGGCATGGCGTCCAATCCTGCGTGGTATCTCAACATCACCGCCAATCCCGATGTGAGCATCCAGGAGGGCAAGAAGACATCGGTGATGCGGGCCCGCGAAGCCGACGACGCCGAGCGGGAACGACTGTGGCCCGCACTCGTCGATGTCTACGCCGATTTCAACCAGTACCAGGAATGGACCGACCGCAAGATTCCGGTGATCATCTGCGAACCGCGCTGAACGAGGGTCTCGACGGGCCCGGCCGGTGAGCGGAGAGTTCATCGCAGCGACGACAAGAATTCTTCGCAAAGGTCACCGGTCGGTGCACCCGAGGCCACCAGGTATGCCAGGATTCGATGCGCAATGACATCGAATCCAAACTCCCGCCCTGAGCCGGTCCCACAGCCATCCTGGACCCAGCCGTCACGTCGCGCGTTCCTCGGCGGAGCCGCCATCGGCACCGTCGGCGTCCTCGGAACGGTGTACGCCGGGAGTGCTGCGGCCGCGCCTCCGGCGGACGTGTTCCGCCACGGGATCGCGTCCGGCGACCCACTGCCTGATCGCGTCATCCTGTGGACCCGCGTGACGCCGACAGCCGATGCAACCCCGGGATCAGGCCGCGGCAGCGCGACGACGATCCGCTGGGAAGTGGCGACCGATCCGGGCTTCGGGTCGGTGGTGTCGTCGGGCACCACGACCACCGACGCCGGTCGAGACCTCACGGTCAAGGTGGACGCCGGAGGACTGAGCCCGAACACCGGCTACCACTTCCGCTTCCACGTCGTCGACGGCCCGGCTGCGGGAACCGTCTCGCCGGTAGGGCGCACGAAGACCGCGCCCGACACCGCCGCAGAGGTCGCCAAGGTCCGGTTCGGGGTGGTGTCCTGCGCCAATTGGGAAGCCGGATACTTCAGCGCGTACCGGCACCTCGCCGCGCAGCCGAACCTCGACGCGATCGTGCATCTCGGCGACTACATCTACGAGTACGGAATCGGCGAATACACCGGAAAGAACGGTCCGGTCCGACGCCATGACCCAGCGCACGAGATCGTCTCCGTGGCGGACTACCGGATCCGGCACGCCCAGTACAAAACCGATCCCGATCTGCAGTTGGCCCACCGAGACGTGCCGTGGATCTGCACCTGGGACGATCACGAGGCCGCCAACGACGCCTGGGCCTCCGGCGCGGAGAACCACAGTGCCGCCGAGGGCGATTGGCCTGCCCGCAAAGCCGCCGCGGAACAGGCCTACTACGAGTGGATGCCCGTGCGCCCGGTTCCCGACGCCGGAGGCAGGCACCTCTACCGCAGGTTGCGGTATGGCAACCTGCTCGAATTGTCGATGCTGGACCTGCGGACCTATCGGACCGAACAACCAGGCACGACCTCGAACGCCGCCGACAATCCCGCGGCCACCATCACCGGTGCCGCCCAGATGTCTTGGCTGACCAACGGTGTCGTGTCCTCGCCGACGCGGTGGAAGATCGTCGGCAACCCGGTGATGATCAGCCCCATCCTCATCCCGCCGCTGGAACCCCGCACCACCGCCGCGCTCACCGACCTGCTCGGCGTGCCAAGGGCCGGCATCCCGCTCAGCTCGGACCCGTGGGACGGCTACACCGCCGACCGCCAGCGTCTCTATCAGGCGTTGCGCGACAACGACACCCAGAACACGGTCTTCATCACCGGCGACATCCACATGTCGTTCGCATGCAACCTACCGAACGACCCCGCGAACTATCCGGGGGCCGGCACGGTAGGCACCGAGTTGGTGACGCCCTCGGTGACGTCCAGCAACGTCGACGATCTCGTCGGGGCACCGGAGTACACGGTGGGCAACGTCGCGGCAGCTGCACTGACCAACGTGAACCGGCACCTGCGCTGGGTCGACACCGATGCGCACGGTTATGCGGTGCTCACGGTGACCGAGGCTGCGACCCAGATGGACTGGTATTTCGTCAACAATCGTGACGACCCGCGGTCAGGCCAGCGGTACGGCCAGTCCTGGCGGGTCGCCAGCGGCGCGCAGCAGGTCAGTCCGGTCGGACGCGCGGCCGGGTAGCTCACGGGCATCGGTCTCCCGGTGTCACTGCACGTCGATGTCAAACGCAGCGACACCATCGCCGACCACGTCGCCCGCACCAACGGGTCGGTGACCATCCCCGTGGGCGCCACCGGTTCGGTGGCCGCCGAAACGTGGGACGGAACGACTCCGCTGATGTTTCGAGTCGGGTCGCAGAACCACCCGATGACCGTTGGGTGAGCTTTACCGGGGTCAGCCGACCACTCGGAGGCATTCGCAATAGACTCGGCTGCATGACTGCTCCAGACCGTGCGGCGACGCGCCGCGACATCACCGCCGCCCTCGAAGCCGCCTTCGAACGACGCCACGAAGTCCTCGACGCGATCGTCGAGGCCGAGGACCGCGCGTCGGCCATCAACTCCATCGCCACCCTGCTCTCGGTCCCCGCGATCGGTGCCGAGGCCGTCCTGGGGATGCCCTTCGACCGCTTGACGGTCACGGCCCGGCGCGAGAATGCTGCCGAACTCGAGGATCTCAACTCACAGCTGACGTTCACGCAGACCGAGCGCCCGGCCAGCACCTCCGAAACCCTCGCGCTGCGCCAGTTCACCGACGCCGATGCCGACATCTTCGAGAAGCGGACCTCCGACGTGGGTGCCGCCGGCGACGGGAGCGGTTCTCCCGCTTCGGGAATCGCCGACGAGATCTCGGCCGCCAACAGCCGGATGCACGCCGAAGAGGCCGTCTGGCTGGTAGCCACCGAAGGGTCGGACAAGATCGGACTCGTGTTCGGCGAACTCTCCGACGGTGAGGTCCACGTTCGGATCTGGATCGCCCCCGAGCACCGCAAGAAGGGCTACGGCACTTCAGCCCTGCGTCGTTCGAGGTCCGAACTGGCCGCCTACTTCCCCGGTGTCCCCCTGGTCATCCGCGCGCCCGGTTCCTGACACCCATACGCTTCACTTACACGAAGACGCGCCACCAACAGGTGGCGCGTCTTCGCATTTGTGGAGCGTCTGGGGGCTAGGGGGTACGGCGCCGCGGGATGCCGAACTTCGCGATGATCTTGACGATTCTGCCGTCATCGTCGAACTCGAAGCTCTCGGTCACCTTCGCGGCCAATCCCAGCGGCTTCGGCTGCACGTGGACATAGAAGGTCACGTGCACCACCGGCCCTTCCACCCGCGGGGTGAAGTCGCTGACGGTGTGGATCACCCGGTACTGCGGCCCCTTCGCAAGGCTGCGCCGCAGATGATCACCACTGCGTCCGGTCTTGACGCCCAGCTCGATGCGCGTGCAGTCGGGATGGAACGGGACCGCCGCGGGGTCGTGGCTGACGAGCGCGTCGACGTACGACTTCGCCGCAGCGATCAGATCGGTATCCGTGCTCATCGCGCCCGCCCTTCTATCGTGCCTGCCCTCTATCGTGCCTGCCTCTATCGTGCTCCGTACACCGGCATCGGGGTCGGGGCTTCGGCCAGGATCTCCTTGACCACAGGCCCCAGTTCGGCAGGGTCCCACCGAGCACCCTTGTCGCGTTTGACGCTTCGCTGCCAACCGTCGGTCACCGACACGGTGCCGCCCTCGACCTCGAAGACCCGTCCGCTGACCGAACCCGCTTCGACCGAGCCCAGCCAGACGACCAGGGGCGAGACGTTTGCCGGATCCATCGCGTCGAACGAGCCGTCCTCAGGTGCGGCCATCTGCGCGGCCATCGCGTCACCGGAACTCGTGGTCATCCGGGTCCGGGCCGACGGGGCGATGGCGTTCACCGTCACACCATATGCCTTCATCTCGGCTGCCGCCTGAATCGTCAGTTCCGCGATCGCGGCCTTCGCCGCGGAGTAGTTACCTTGTCCCACAGAGCCGTACAGCCCCGCACCCGAGGACGTGTTGATCACCCGCGCCTCCCGCGGATTGCCGGCCTTCGATTCGGCTCGCCAGTATGCAGCTGCGTGCCGCAAGGTCGCGAAGTGCCCCTTCAAGTGGACCCGGATCACGTTGTCCCAGTCCTCTTCACTCATCGAGACGAGCATCTTGTCGCGGAGGAATCCGGCGTTGTTGACCAGAATATCCAGCGCCCCAAAGGAATCAATTGCTGTCCGTACCAGGTTCTCGGCGCCGGCCCAGCTGGCGACATCATCACCGTTGACCACGGCCTCGCCGCCCGTTGCCTTGATCTCCGCCACCACCTGCTCGGCGGGACTCTCGCCGGTGTTCGATCCGTCCAGACCGGCCCCGATGTCGTTCACAACGACCTTGGCGCCCTCGGCCGCGAAGGCCAGTGCGTGCTCACGGCCGATGCCCCGGCCCGCCCCGGTCACGATGACCACTCGGCCGGCCACGATTCCACTCATCAAATCAGCTCCTTCGGTTTGTCGATGTCGTCATTGAGTTCTGAGCCCGCCGATCAGCTGGGGATCTCGTTGGATCCGACGTCCCAGAAGGCAAGGCGTTCGCCGCCACCGTGAACTTCCATCGTCGATCCGGTCATGTAGGAAGCCAACGGGGACAACAAGAATGCCACAGCATTGCCGACGTCTTCGGGGAGCGCCAGGCGCCCCATCGGGATGGTCCGCGCCACAGCTGCGACGCCGTCGTCATCGCCGTAGAACATGTCCGCGAGCTCGGTGCGTACCGCACCTGCGACCACGGAGTTGACCCGTACCCGCGGAGCCCACTCCACCGCCAGCGACCCGGTCAACGAGTCGAGCCCTGCTTTGGCGGCCCCGTAACCCGCGGTTCCCGGCGACGGCCTACGTCCGGACATGCTGGACACGTTGACGATCGAGCCGCCGGAGTCCTGTTGCTGCATGACCTTGTTGGCAGCCTGCGCGATGATCAGCGGAGCGAGCAGGTTGAGTTCCACGATCTTCGAATGAAAGCGCGGTGAGGCATCCGCTGCCATGGCGAACGGCGCACCACCGGCATTGTTCACGACCCCGTCGAGCCGGCCGTGCTGCTCCACCACCTGCTCGGTCATGGCGGTCACGGCGTCTGCGTCACGGATGTCGCAGCTGACGAACTCGGCATAGGGCGCCGGCGATCCTTCGTCGGCGGGGCGTCTGGCACACGCCACCACCGTTGCGCCCAGACTCGTCAGGACCGCACTGATACCCGCGCCCACTCCGCGCACGCCTCCGGTCACGAGCACCACCTGCCCTGACAATCCCAAGTCCATCCACTGCCCCATCTGTCATGACCACAAGGGTGTTAAGGTACCAAGCAATTGCTTGGTTGGTCTACAGACGTACGGTACGCGAGGAGCATCGATGCCCATCACCACATCCACCGTCGAGCCAGGGATCGTCTCGGTCACGGTCGACTTTCCGCCGGTCAACGCCTTGCCGTCGGCGGCCTGGTTCGAATTGGGGGAGGCGATACTCGCGGCCGGACGCGCCAACGACACCCACGTCGTGATCCTGCGGGCCGAGGGCCGGGGCTTCAACGCCGGCGTCGACATCAAGGAGATGCAGGCGACCGAGGGCTACGGGGCGCTCATCGCCGCCAACCGCGGATGCGCCGTCGCCTTTTCCGGGGTGTACGACTGCGCCGTCCCGGTCATCGCGGCGGTCAACGGCTTCTGCGTCGGGGGCGGGGTCGGCCTCGTCGGAAACGCCGACATCATCGTTGCCTCCGACGACGCGGTCTTCGGTCTCCCCGAGGTCGATCGCGGCGCCCTCGGCGCAGCCACCCACCTTTCGCGACTCGTTCCTCAGCACACGATGCGCGCCCTGTACTACACCGCGCAGAACGTCACCGCCCAGCAGCTCGAGCACTTCGGTTCGGTTCAGAAGGTGGTCCCACGCGAGGAGCTCGACAACGCGGCGCTGGAGATCGCCCGCAAGATCGCGGCCAAGGACGCGCGGGTCATCAGGGCCGCGAAGGAAGCGTTCAACGGCATCGATCCGGTGGACGTGAAGTCCAGCTACCGCTTCGAGCAGGGCTTCACATTCGAGCTCAACCTCGCGGGCGTCGCCGACGAGCACCGCGACGCCTTCGTCGAGACCGGCAAGCCCAAAACGAGTTCACCTCAACAGAGTTCACACAGCGGCGGAGGGTCGAAATAACAATGGCAAGGGACAAGACAGGGGCAAGGGACAAGACGAGCACACTCGGCGACGTCATCGGCGAAATCGAGAGCGGCATGACCATCGGCATCGGCGGCTGGGGTTCACGCCGCAAGCCGATGGCTCTGGTGAGAGCCCTCGCCCGGTCGACCGTGACGGACCTGACCGTGGTCACCTACGGCGGACCCGACCTCGGATTGCTCTGTGCTGCCGGGAAGGTCAGCAAGGCCTACTACGGGTTCGTGTCGCTGGACTCGCCACCGTTCTACGACCCGTGGTTCGCCGCTGCCCGCACCTCCGGAGCGATCACGGTCCGCGAGATGGACGAGGGCATGGTCAAGTGCGGACTCGAAGCCGCCGCAGCCCGACTGCCGTTCCTGCCGATCCGCGCCGGCCTCGGCTCCGACGTCCCCAACTTCTGGGACGGCGAATTGTCCACGGTCACTTCGCCGTATCCCGATGAAGACGGTCGCCATCAGACCCTCATCGCGATGCCCGCACTCAACCTCGATGCCGCGTTCGTGCACCTCGACCTCGCCGACAAGCACGGCAACGCCGCCTACACCGGTATCGATCCCTACTTCGACGACCTCTACTGTGGGGCCGCCCAGCGTCGGTATCTCGAGACCGACCGTCTGGTGTCCACCGAGGAACTGATCGAATCGGTGCCGCTGCAACGGGTGTTGCTCAATCGGCTCAACGTCGACCGCGTGGTGCACACCCCGAACGGTGCCCATTTCACGTTCGCAGGCGACTACGGCCGGGATGAGGCATTCCAGCGGTTCTACGCGGAGTCGGCCAAGACCCCCGAGGCATGGCAGGCCTTCTCCGACCGCTTCCTCGCCGTCGACGAAGCGCAATACCAGAGCGAGATCAGCACATGGGCCACCGAACAGGCGACCATCGCGAAGGAGTCCGGAAAATGAGCGCACCCCAGGCCGCAGACGTGACCCGAGCAGAGAGCTGCGTCATCGCGTGCGCCGAGATCTTCGCAGGCGCGGGCGAGACCATGGCGTCACCGATGGCCACCACACCCCTGATCGGAGTCCGGCTGGCGCGCTTGACCACAGAGCCCGGCCTGCTGATCACCGACGGCGAGGCCCTCATCTTCGCCGACACCCCCGCCGTCGGAAAGTCCGGAGCCATCGAAGGTTACATGCCGTTCCGGAAAGTCTTCGACGTCGTCGCCTCCGGCCGCCGCCATGTGGTGATGGGCGCCAACCAGATCGATCGCTACGGTAATCAGAACCTGTCGGCCTTCGGTCCACTACAGCAACCGACGCGCCAGATGTTCGGGTCGCGCGGAGCGCCCGGGAACACCATCAACCATCCGACGAGCTACTGGGTCGCCAAGCACTCCTCCCGGGTGTTCGGCGGTGTGGTGGACGTGGTGTCCGGGGTCGGCTACGACAAGGTCGATCCGGAAAACCCCGCCTACAAGTATCTGAACATCTACCGGGTGGTGACCAACCTCGGCGTCTTCGATTTCGGGGGTCCCGACCACACGATGCGCGCGCTCAGCCTGCATCCGGGCGTCGAGGCGGACGAGGTCGCGGACAACACCGGCTTCGAGGTCGCGGGCCTCGACACCGCCGGGGTGACCCGCCTTCCCTCGGCCGAGGAACTCCGGCTCATCCGCGAGGTCATCGACCCGAAAGGCCTGCGGGAGAAGGAAGTCAAGCCCGTGGAGGCGACCAAGTGACCACCCCACAACCCGCGCCGGCGCTCGCCACGCGTTTCACCGAGTTGGTCGGGATCAAGTATCCGATCGTGCAGACCGGGATGGGCTGGGTCTCGGGGCCCTCGCTGACCTCGGCGACGTCGAACGCCGGTGGCCTGGGCATCCTGGCATCGGCCACGATGACGTATCCCGAGCTCGAGACGGCGATCGCAAAGACGAAAACGTTGACGGACAAGCCCTTCGGCGTCAATCTTCGTGCCGATGCCACCGACGCACCCGAACGTATCGATCTGCTGATCCGCGAAAAGGTCAAGGTCGCATCGTTCGCACTGGCGCCCAAGCCTGAGCTGATCGCCAAGCTGAAGGACCACGGCATCGTCGTCATCCCGTCGATCGGGGCAGCGAAGCACGCGGTCAAGGTCGCCTCCTGGGGTGCGGACGCGGTGATCGTCCAGGGCGGTGAGGGCGGCGGCCACACCGGACCGGTCGCGACCACCCTGCTGCTGCCGAGCGTCCTCGATGCGCTTGGTCCAGAGGGCATTCCGGTCGTAGCTGCCGGCGGTTTCTTCGACGGGCGTGGGCTCGTCGCCGCCCTGTCCTACGGCGCCGAAGGTGTCGCGATGGGGACCCGATTCCTGTTGACGTCGGACAGCGCGGTGCCCGACGCCGTCAAGAAGGAGTACATCGCGCGCGGCCTCGGTGACACCGTCGTCTCCACGAAGGTCGACGGGATGCCGCACCGGGTACTGCGGACCGAACTCGTCGACAAGCTCGAATCGGGCAACAGTGCAACAGCTCTGGCAGCTGCGACGAACAACGCCAACAAGTTCAAGCAACTGACCGGCATGAAGTGGTCGACTATGCTCAAGGACGGCCGCACCATGCGCAAGTCCGGCGAACGCACGTGGCAGCAGATCATCATGGCCGGAAACACCCCGATGCTGCTGCGCGCCGGCCTGGTCGAGGGCAACACCGAGGCAGGCGTACTCGCCTCGGGTCAGGTGGTCGGCATGATCGACGACCTCCCGAGCTGCGACGACCTCATCCAGTCGATCATGACGCAGGCGTGGAATCGGTTGGAGCGCCTCGGGAAGCTGTGAGCAGTCTGCCGACATGACTAGAGGTCAGGCCGTCCTCGCGTCGGACGGTTTCTGAGCAATCTGGCCCGATACGCCGATGCCCGGCCCCAACTCGCCTGCTGCAGCGCCAGGGTCAGCCAACCCGCCACCGCCATACCCGCGAGATTGAGCAGCAGTTGCAGAGCACTTCCCACGACGGTGTCCCTGAGCCCGAAGGCGAGACCGAGCGCGACGTTGCCTGCCGCGGGAATCGTCGTCACGGAGATGAACACCCCTGACAGCCCGCCCAGCTTCGCCGAGGTCACGGACAGTACGCCGGCGGCCCCGGCGAGCACTGCGACGATGAACGACCATTTGTCCGGGGAGTAGATGAACTCGGTGTCCGGACGGGATTCGACGACGTCGACCACCGTGATCCACCCCAGTGCCCGCGCGATGAGCGCCAGGACGGTGGTGGCCGCGATGGCGATCGCGAAGCCTCCGGCGAGCGTGGCTGCGGCCCGTCGCAGCAGTGTGCCGCGGCGGCGCACCAGTGCCACGCCGAGCGCGGCGACCGCGCCGAACTCGGGCCCGAGGACCATCGCCCCGATGAGCAGGATCGTCGAGTTCAACAGGATGGCGATGGCCACCAGCACCGTGGCCAGGAACATGAAGCTGACGAAGGTCCAGTTGAACTCCGAGTCCTCGTACGCGGTCTGGGTGACCTCACTCCAGACCACGGCGTCCGCGCTGGCCCCGGGCGTGACGAGATCGGCCTCGAAGCCTTTCTGGGACATCCACGTCGGGACATCGGCGAGTTGGATGGTCCCGGACTTGTGGATGTCCATGCGCAAGAGGACATCGACGATCTCGTTGACACCTTCTCGTGCGATGTCTGCCTCGATGATGTCGCCCGCCGGCTTCACCGAGACGCCCCGATGAACTGCAACATTACTGACAGCGGTGTCGTCGGTGAGCAGGTCTGCGATCGATTGTGTGTGCTCGGCAGGCGAGACCACCCGTAACAACATCATGGGCACACCTTGCCACCACCGGGAACGGTCAGCGGGGAACGATGCCGTCGAGGACGACGCTCAGATACTGGTCGGCAACCTGCTGGGCAGTCATCTCGCCGCCCGGCCGATACCAGCGCACCGCGACCCAGACGGTGTCGCGCATGAATCGGTAAACGAGTTCGGTGTCGAGATCTCGGCGAAAACTGCCATCCGCGACACCGCTAGTGAGTACATCGCTCCACAGGGCGCGGAACTCGACGTTTCGTTCGCGGATGTAGGCGAACCGGTCCTGCCCGGACAGCCGCTTCGCCTCGTCCTGATAGATCGCCACGGCCGAGTGATCACGGTCGATGCTCTCGAAGGAGACGGTCACCAAACTGGTCAGCGTCTCCCGGGCGGGCAGGCCGGCTGCCACGACCTCCCGATAGCTCTCGAACAGTGAATCCAGAAACCCCTGGAGAATCTCGTCGACCATCGTCTCTTTGGAATCGAAGTGGTGATAGAGACTTCCCGACAGAATCCCGGCGGCGTCGGCGATGTCGCGGACCGTGGTGGTGCGCAGCCCACGTTCGGCGAACAACCCACTCGCGACGGCGAGCAGTTCATCGCGCCGCGAGACCCGGGTACCCTCACTCGACGGCCCTACAGATGTCGTCTCGCTGCGTCTCGATGCCACCCGCCCAGCCTAGCAAGCGCTTGCTTGTCTCGGCGGCTACGCACAAACCCAGCCGTCCCAGGCAAACCCAGCTACTGCAACAGCTGGGTGTACCCGGAGCGACTGGGTTTGTTTCGGGTGGGGCTCAGAACTTGTGGCCGAGCTTCTTGCGCGCGCGGTTGTTGAAGAACTTCCAGAGCTTCATCTGAACGTTGGTGGTCTTGACGTCCTTCGGCGTGAACGGCGCGGTCATCATCTCCGACACCGCCATTCCCATCGTCGAGAACGCGACAGCGCGCGCGTGGGAGAACGTCTCGAACCCGTACTTGCCGTGGTAGCTGCCCATGCCACTTCGCCCGACACCACCGAACGGCAGATCCGGACCGAACATGTTGATCGCGAAGTCGTTGCCGTTGATGGATCCGGACCTGGTCGAGTCGGCGAGCTTGCTGAACCGCTCGTTGTATTCGCCGTACCAGTACATCGTCAGCGGGTGCGGATGACTGGTGATGTGGGCGATCGCCTCGTCGAGATCGCGGTACGGGTACACGGTCAGGACCGGACCGAACACCTCGTCCTCTTCGATCTTCATCCCGGCCTTCACACCGGTCAGCAGCGTCGGCGCGATCTTGCGGGTCTGCGCGTCGGGCAGCTTCTCCCCCGCCGGGATCACCTGGTGCTTCGTGGCGCCCAGCGATTCCGCGTCGTCGATCAGGTCGACGATGCGGTCGAAGTTCTTGTCGTTGATTGTCGCGGTGAACTGCGGATTATCTTTGATGGCAGGCAGATTCGCACGCCAGCGGGCCAGCACCCGGTCGGTGAACTCGCCGACTTTCGCCTCCGGCACCCACACGTAGTCGGGGCACAGGCAGACCTGACCGCCATTGACCAGACGGGCATCAGCGACCCGGGTGGCCGCCTTCTCGATATCGGCGTCGGCGTCGACGACCACGGGGTTCTTACCGCCGAGTTCGAGCGTCACCGGCACCAGATTCTTACCGGCTTCGGCAGCAACCGACGCACCGACCTCTGGCGAACCGGTGAAGAACATGTGATCGACCTCGAGCTTCGCGAAGTCAGAGCCTCCACCGTGCGCACTGGTCAGCACCGCGAGTTCTTCGAGATCGAAATATCGGGGTGCGAGCTTCGCGAGCACCGCTGTGGTCTTGGCGGTGACGGAGGACGGCCGCATCAAGACGCGGTTGCCGGCGGCGAGTGCGGATCCCGCCGGGACGATGGTGAGCTGCAGCGGGAAGTTCCACGGACCCATGATGCCGACGACGCCCTTGGGGTCGTGGCGGACCTCCTGGCGCAGACCGGCCTTGGCCAACACCTTGCCGGGCGTGGACGTCTGCATCCACTTCTTCACGTGCCGCTTCTGATGATTGAGGTCGATCATGCAACCGGCGACGTCGGCGGCGATCGACAGTTCACGGGGTCGGGACCCGAAGTCCGCGGTCAACGCTTCCGAGATCTCCTCGGCATTGTCGAGCAGCATCGCCTGCAGCCGGACGATGCGATCGATGCGGGTCTCGGCGTCAGGGATCCCGTCCCGGAGGAATGCCGCTCGCTGCAGGTCGAGCAACGCCTGCAACGACAGGGTGTCGGCGGATGTGTTCTCGCTGACCTGTTTCTTTGCCACGTCTGCGGGTTTGGTCATGGCGGGGACCTCCAAGTGCTTCTGGTTCGCATGCGAAACGTTGGAACGATTTTCCAAGTATGTCGCAAACCAGTATGCGCCAACTCACACATACCGCGCCACCTGCGTCTCCGCGCCCCCGATCATGGGGCCTTCTGGCGAAGCCCACCTGGGCATTTGTTCGCCAAAAGGCCCCATTTCCGGAGGAACTTCTAAAGGCGCTCGATGATCGTGACGTTGGCGGTGCCGCCGCCCTCACACATCGTCTGCAGGCCGTAGCGGCCGCCGGTGCGCTCGAGTTCGTGCAGCAGGGTGGCGAACAGCTTCGCGCCGGTTGCACCCAGTGGATGGCCGAGTGCGATACCGCCGCCGTTCGGGTTGACCCGCGCCGGATCTGCGCCGGTCTCCTTCAGCCAGGCCAGGACCACGGGTGCGAAGGCCTCATTGATCTCAACGACGTCGATGTCGTCGATGCTCAGGCCCGTCTTCTCGAGCGCGTACTTGGTGGCCGGGATCGGTGCGGACAACATCATCACCGGATCGTCGCCGCGCACCGAGATGTGGTGGATGCGCGCCCGCGGGGTGAGGTTGTAGGCCTTGAGCGCTGCCTCGGACACCACCAACGTCGCCGACGCACCGTCGCAGATCTGCGATGCCACCGCGGCGGTCAACTGCGACCCTTCGGCCAGCACCTTCAGGCCGGCCATCTTCTCCAGTGTCGTCTCGCGGGGACATTCGTCGACGACGCACTCCCCCAGAGGCACGGTCTCCGCGGCGAAGTGGCCCTCGTCGATCGCCCGGCGAGCCCGCTGATGTGACTGCAGCGCCCACTGCTCCATGTCGAGGCGACTGATGTCCCACTTCTTGGCCATCATGTCGGCACCGACGAACTGCGAGATCTCTGCGTCACCGAACCTCTCGGTCCAGCCCGGGGACTCGGCGGTCGGGGTGGAGTAGCCGTATTCCCGACCGGCGAGCATCGCGGCCGAGATGGGGATGGCGCTCATGTTCTGCAGGCCACCGGCGATCACGACGTCCTGGGTGCCACTCATCACGGCCTGCGCGGCGAAATGGATTGCCTGCTGCGATGATCCGCACTGGCGATCAACCGTGGTTCCCGGGATGTCCAGCGGCAGACCCGCAGTGAGCCAGGCGGTGCGGGCGATGTTGCCCGCCTGCGCACCGATGGTGTCGACGCAACCGAAGATCACGTCGTCGACGACCATGGGGTCGATGCCGGTGCGCTCGACCACGGCTTTGATGACGTGGGCCCCCAGGTCGGCCGGATGTACCCCGGCGAGAGAGCCGTTGCGCTTGCCCACCGGGGTCCGTAATGCTTCGACGATGTAGGCCTGTGGTGCAGACATGCTGTGCTCCTTGAGATTCTTCTGGGTAGTCGCTACTGGGTGGTCAGGCGCGCTGACTGGAGATCGAGACGACCTCGCCGGTCAGGTAGGTGGTGTAGTCACTGGCCAGCATGGCGATGGTGGCGGCGATCTCCCACACCTCGGCTGCCCGGCCGTAGGCCTCGCGGGAGGCGAGGTCGGCGAGCAACTCTTCGCTGGTCACCTTCGCGAGGAACGGATGCCGGGCGATCGACGGGGCGACGGCGTTGATGCGCACCCCGTACTCCGCGGCCTCGATCGCGGCGCAGCGGGTCAGCGCCATCACTCCGGCTTTCGCTGCCGCGTAATGGGATTGACTGTGCTGGGCGCGCCAGCCCAGAACCGAGGCATTGTTCACGATGACACCGCCATGCGGAGCGTCGCGGAAGTACCGCAACGCGGCCCTGGTCGCGCGGAACGTCCCGTTGAGGGTGATGTCGATGACGCGGTCCCACTCGTCGTCGTCCATGTCCACCACCGGGGTCTCGCCGCCGAGGCCGGCATTGTTGATCAGGATGTCGATGCGGCCGAGTTGATCTGCCGCACTCGCGATCAGCTCGTTCACGTCGGCGGTCTTCTGGACGTTGCACACCGCCTGGGCCACCACCTGGTCACCGAACTCGGCGTGCAGTTTCTCTGCGGTCTCGCCCAGCCGCCTCTCATGCCAGTCGCTGACGAGCACGTCGGCGCCCTCGAGCAATGCCCTTCGCGCGGAGGCGAACCCGATCCCTGTTCCGGCAGCGGCGGTGACGACCACCTTTCGCCCGGCCAGCAAGCCGTGGCCCGGTATCTCGTCGGGGGCGGTGGCCAATGGACTGGGCCGATGTTCGGAAACGGTCACGATCGTGCCTCTCGAGGTAGTCCGAGCACCCGCTCGGCGATGATGTTGCGTTGCACTTCGTTGGACCCGCCATAGATGGTGTCGGCGCGGGTGAAGAGGAACAGTCTTTGCCACAGGTCCAGTTCGAGGTGCTCCGGATCGCGGATGTCGTTCGGCACGCCTTCGCTGGTGGCGTCCGGTGCGATCAGCGACGGTGCACCCTGCACAGCCATCGCCAGCTCCCCGAGGTCGCGATGCCAGTTGGCCCACAACAACTTCGCCACCGAGGCCTCACCACCGGAACCCCCGGTGTCCACGATCGCCAACGTCCGCTGGGCATGCGCCCGCATCACGCGCAGCTCCAGCGAGGCCCGGGCGATCCGTTCCCGGATGACGGGATCGCTCGCGGTGCCGTTTGCCTTGGCCATCTCGACGACGTGATCCAACTCGCGGGAGAAACCGACCTGCTGGCCGAGGGTGGAGACGCCACGCTCGAACTGCAGCAGCCCCATGGCCACCTTCCAGCCTTCGCCGGGCTCGCCGACCACGAGCGATGCCTCCGTGGTGGCGTCGTCGAAGAAGACCTCGTTGAACTCCGAGGTCCCGGTGAGTTGCTGGATGGGACGGACGGTCACGCCCGGTTGATCCAGCGGTACGAGCAGGAAGCTGAGGCCCTGGTGCCGGCTCGAGCCCGGTTCGGTACGGCACAGGACAAAGGCCCACTGCGCCACGTGGGCCAACGACGTCCACACCTTCTGGCCGTTGATGACCCACTTGTCGCCGTCCAGGCGCGCGGTCGTCGAGATGTTCGCGAGGTCGGACCCGGCCCCCGGCTCGGAATACCCCTGCGCCCAGAGTTCTTCGACGTCCCTGATGCCGGGCAGAAAGCGGCGCTTCTGTTCGTCGGTACCGAATGCGATCAAGGTCGGGCCGAGTAGCTCCTCGCCGACATGACTGACCCGCGCCGGAGCACCGGATCTCGCGTACTCCTGATGAAACAGGATCCGCTGCTCGATCGAGGCCCCCCGGCCGCCGTACTCCGTCGGCCAGCCCAGGCACGTCCAGCCCGCCTCGGCCAGCAGCCGGTCCCACTCGAGCCTGCGGGCGAAGAACTCGTGCTCGCTACCCGGGCCGCCGCGGGACTTGAGATTCTCGAATTCTCCCGACAGATGTTGGTCCAGCCACGTTCGGACGGAATCGGCGAAGTCTGCCGTTGTTCCATCCCATTGCGCCAGGTCCACGCCTCGGTCAGCGAGGTTGATCGCCGTCATGTCGACCACCATAACCGACCAAGCACTTGCTCGGTCAGACCACCCAAGCAAGTGCTAGGTTTTTGCTTCAGAACCCTCGTCGACCACGACGGGAGCAGCATATTCGAACAGGTGTGAACACCGGGAGGAATTCGTGTCCGCGACCCCAGATCGTTCAGCAGACGTCCTCGACGTCGAAGACGTCACCACTACCCCTGCGGCCCTGCAGCGCGCGGCCCGACTGTGGCCCGACCAGCGGGCGATCATCGACGACCAGTGGGGCGACACGGTCGAACTGACCTGGTCGGAGCTGCAAGACACAGTCCACACGTTCGCGACAGCGCTCATCGAGCACGGGATCAACACCGGGGACCGCGTCGCGATCTGGTCGCCGAACAGCTTCCATTGGCCGATCGCAGCTCTCGGCGTACATGTCGCGGGCGCGACCGTCGTACCCCTCAACACGCGCTACACCGCGTCCGAGGCGCTCGAGATCATCCAGCGGACCGACGCCACCGCCCTGGTCGTCGCGGGCAGCTTTCTGGGCACCGATCGTCTTGCCCGCCTCGTCGAAGCCGCAGGCGGCGATCTCGACACCCAGACAAACCTGTCGGTGGCCGTCCGGATCCGGCTCGAAGCCGACGATCAACGCGGCACCGTCGGCGTCGACTGGAACGACTTCCTGGCATCGGTCATCGATCACGACGCCACGGAGGCGCGGGCACGGGCGTCCGCGGTGAGCCCCACCGCCATCTCCGACGTGCTCTTCACCTCCGGCACCACCGGGAAGTCGAAGGGCGCCCTGGCCGAGCACCAGCAGACCATCGCCGGCGCGCGGGCATGGGCCCAGAACGGCCGACTGGGGCCGCAGGACACCTACCTGATGGCCAATCCGTACTTCCACACCTTCGGCTACAAAGCCGGCATCCTCCCGTGCACGCTCATGGGCACGACCATGGTGCCGCTGGCGGTGTACTCGCCCACCGAGGCCATGCGCCTCATCGAAACCCGACATGCCACCGTGTTCCCCGGTGCGCCCACGATCTTCCAGACGATCCTCGACGCCCCCGACCGCGCCGACCACGACCTGTCATCACTACGTCTCGCCGTCACCGGCGCAGCGATCGTTCCGGTGGTCCTGGTGGAGAGAATGCAGAACGATCTGGGTATCGAGACGGTGATCACCGCCTACGGGCTGACCGAGACCAGTGGGTTCGTCTCCACTTGCACCCCGGATGACGACAACGAGACGGTCGCGAACACCTGCGGCCGGGCGTTCGCCGGCATGGAGTTCAAGCTCTCAGACGCCGGTGAGGTGCTCGCCCGCGGAAAGATGGTGATGGCCGGATACCTGGACGATCCCCAGGCGACCGCGGAGGCCATCGACCCGGACGGCTGGCTGCACACCGGGGATATCGGAACAATTGATGCAAAAGGGAACCTGACGATCACAGATCGACTCAAAGACATGTACATCTGCGGTGGATTCAACGTCTATCCCGCCGAGGTCGAGCAGGTTCTCGCGCGAATCAATGGCGTGACCGAAGTCGCAGTAATCGGCATCCCCGACGATCGGCTGGGCGAAGTAGGACGGGCATATGTCACGACGGCGCCCGGCGCATCCATAGATGAGGGTTCCGTCATCTCTCATGCTCGCGAGAAACTGGCGAACTTCAAGATTCCCCGATCGGTTGTCTTCGTCGAAGAGTTCCCTCGCAATGCCGCGGGCAAGATCCTCAAACGAGAACTTTCTTAAAGAGGCGAAATCAATTCTTGTAACACAGGTGCACAAATGATCGCGACGGTCATATTTGTTTTCGATTGTTTGAGCTTTCGCGCCATCTACAATTCAATCGATCGACCGTTCAGACAGAAAACGAGCGACCCGATTACGCGGGTCGCTCGTTTCTTCGGACTACATCCGTTGTCAAAAGCCGGGGTTAGTGGGCCTCGTTGTAAGCATCCACGATGCCGGCGGCTATACGCCCACGTGAGGACACCTGATGGCCGCTGCGCCGTGCCCAGTCACGGATAGCTGCCGTCTGCTCACGATCCACCGAGGCCTTGGTCGCGAGACCCTTGGCGCGCTTGCGGCCGCTCACACGACGGGCGTGCTCAGCCCATTTGGCGACGTCATCGCGTAGCTTGTCCGCATTCTTGGTGGACAGATCAATCTCGTAGGTGACGCCATCGACGCCGAACTCCACGGTCTCATCCGCCGTCTTGCTGTCGTCGACATCATCGACCAGCGTGACCGTAACTTTCTTAGCCATTGTGCTCCATTCGTGATGGCTCCGAGACTTTCATTGATGGATTCGGCACCCAACACGAACAAGCATATTCATAGTGGCCGCCTATCGGCCGCCAGCATAGCGCGAAAGAACCCTCCGCGCTAATAGTGGAAAAATGACTTCTTAGTACTACAGCCGTAGATAGGTAGTTTCGGCGTGTTTGCGCTGGTAGGCGCGGTTGCCGCGGCATGATCTCGAGTTTGTGAAGACATCCAGATCAGCTGCGGCAACCGCAGCACTGAGGGTAGACCATGAGCGGTGGCATGCGGGCCTGGATGGGTTGTTGGAGTCGTTCTCGTCGCGGTTCGCGCGGGTCGAAGCACGACGCAACGCCGGTGCGCTGGTGCTGGGTTTGCTGGCCGATATAGGTTCCAAGAACTGCTGGACTATCGCCGAACTATCGGGCCATGGCACCCCTGACCGACTGCAGCACTTGCTGTCCCGCGCTAAATGGGACGCTGATCTGGTCCGCGATGACGTTCGCAGCTATGTCATCGACCACCTGGCCGACCCTGATGCGGTGCTTGTCGTTGATGAGACCGGCGACTTGAAGAAGGGCACCAACACCGTTGGGGTACAACGCCAGTACACCGGAACCGCCGGACGCACGGAGAACTGTCAGGTCGCGGTCTACCTGACCTACGCCGCCGCTCGCGGACACACCCTGATCGACCGAGCGCTGTACCTGCCGCAGCACACCTGGGCCACCGACCCGCAGCGAAGGACCAAGGCCGGGGTCCCTGACACGGTCGAGTTCGCTACCAAACCAGCCCTGGCAACCACGCTGGTCGAGGCGGCCCTCGACGCCGACGTTCCGGCCTCGTGGGTCGCTGGCGATGAAGTGTACGGCGCAGACCCGAACCTACGAAAAGCGTTGCACAACAGACAGATCGGCTACGTCCTGGCCGTCGGATGCAATCGGCAGGTCCCCACAGCCGCCGGGAAGATCCGGGTCGATGCCCTTGCTGAGAATCTACCGCCGCGGTCCTGGCACAAGATGTCTGCCGGCGCCGGTAGCAAAGGACACCGCTGGTACTCCTGGGCCTTGATCGCGACCACCGAGCGTCCCGATGTTGGCCTCTGTCACGTGTTGGTGCGGCGCAACGATAGCTCCGGCGAGCTCGCCTTCTATCGCTGCTACAGCCCGGCACCGGTGCCGCTGAACCAGTACGTCCGAGTCGCCGGGCGGCGGTGGACGGTCGAGGAATCGTTCCAGAGCGGCAAAGGCCTGACCGGTCTGGATCAGCATCAAGTGCGGACGTGGACGTCCTGGCACCGCTGGATTACCTTGGTCATGGCTGCGCACGCCTTCCTGGCCGTGCATACCGCCACTGAACGCCTGGCCCAACCCTCAGAACCTGGACTGATCCGGTTGTCGGTCAACGAGTTCCGCAAACTCTTCACGATCCTCGTCCTCACACCACTGCATGCCATCGCTGACCCCCTCCGCTGGTCACTCTGGCGACGAAAACACCAATACCGAGCCCGACAACACCACTATCAACGCAGGTCACAACAACAATGAACCC
>NZ_MJEI01000068.1 GCF_002095395.1 Williamsia sp. 1135 | reverse complement strand
GTTGGCCGAGCAGCTCCTGGCTCAGGCCAAGGAGCAGGGCGTGGAGTTGATGGGCCCGAACGGCCTCCTCAATCAACTCACAAAAAACGTCCTAGAGACCGCGTTAGACGCGGAAATGACCGAGCACCTGGGCTACGAAAAGCATGATGCTGCCGGCCGCGGCAGCGGCAACTCGAGGAACGGTACCCGTTCGAAGACGGTACTCACCGAGATCGGACCGGTGGAGATCGAGGTCCCGCGAGACATCGACTCTTCGTTCGACCCGCAGATCGTCAAGAAGAGACAACGCCGCCTCACAGGTATTGATGAGATCGTATTGTCCCTGACTGCAAAGGGTTTGACGACCGGCGAGATATCCGCGCACTTTCAGGACATCTACGGAGCGTCGGTGTCGAAGGACACGATCTCACGCATCACCGACAAGGTCGTCGGGGAAATGACGGAGTGGCAGAACCGGCCACTCGATCCGGTGTATCCGGTGATGTTCATCGATGCGGTGCACGTGAAAGTGCGCGATGGGCAGGTCACCAACCGGCCGATGTATGTCGCGATCGGGGTCACCGTTAACGGCGAACGCGACATCCTGGGGATCTGGGCCGGCGAGGGCGGTGAGGGCGCGAAGTTCTGGCTTTCGGTCCTGACCGAGATCAAGAATCGTGGTGTGGGGGACGTCTGCATCGTGGTGTGCGACGGACTCAAGGGATTACCCGAGGCGATCAACACCGTCTGGGAACTCGCTGTGGTGCAGACATGCATTATTCATCTGATACGCAACACCTTTCGGTTCGCCTCACGTAAGTATTGGGATGCGATGGCGCGTGATCTCAAACCTGTCTACACCGCTCCGTCGGAGTCTGCGGCCAGGGAACGATTCGCAGAGTTCACGCAGAAATGGGGGCAGCAGTACCCAGCGATCATCAAGATGTGGGACAACGCGTGGAGTGAGTTCGTTCCGTTCCTGGACTACGACGTCGAGATCAGGCGCGTCATCTGCTCGACGAACGCGATCGAGTCCGTCAACGCTCGCTACAGGCGCGCAGTACGGGCGCGTGGGCACTTCCCGACCGAACAGGCGGCGCTCAAATGCTTGTATCTGGCCACGCGTGCTCTGGACCCGACAGGGAAAGGTAAGGCACGATGGGCAATGAGGTGGAAGCCCGCGCTCAATGCGTTTGCGATCACCTTCGAAGGACGCATCACCCCGAACGGTAACTAACCGACATCAAGGTCGGATCCACCGTTAATCGGACACTCCCGTGATGGGGCGTAATAGGGCGAGTCGGGCGAGAACGGTTCGGACGCTTGCCCGTAGTCTCCGAAGTAGTGGTGGAACGGTAAGTTCAAGACGGGACCGTAATGGACGTGGTCGGCCGCATCATCACGATGAATTGTTGCAGTCGAGCCATCCGGTTTGTCTTGATAGATCTCCATTGATGGGAAGTCTGTCACTCGCCCGGCCACAGCGATGTCACCGTCGACCGGCGAGAGGACCAGTTTGCCGTTGACGGACCAGAATGTGTCCGACGCAATTTCAGGCGCGAAGGGGTCCGAGGCTTGGTAGTCCAGTGACACGGTCCCGTCATCAAGTTGGCTTGCGGTCACCTTCGGCCGCCCGGTCTCGACGTGCCCGTCTGCCGTGACAGATGGATTCTGTCTCGCGACGATGTACCCGTTCTCGTAGTCGACAACGAAAGCCACCCGGGTGTCCTCGGGATTGAAGTGTTCATCGAATCCGCGGTTGTCCCCTAGATGTGGAGCCGCTTCAGGTCCGGCGAAGACCGTCTCGGTCGGTATGAACAGTCCACTTCGCACAATCCCCTGACCGGGTACTGGCTCGATCTTGATAACCGTGACCTCAGCAGGCACGCCTCTGTTCTTCGGATCATAGCTCTGCGTATCGAGCATGGACGCTACCGACCACTCTTGTTGCGTCACAGGCTTGCGGCCGTAGACTTCTTCAAAAGCACGCGTTGCGTTGCCTTTTCGATCCGCCAAGTCTCCGGCCAGATTGCCGCCAGGGAGGTCGCCGTCCGCCACATCAATGACCGCGGCCAACTCACGATCAATCCGTTCGGCATCTCTCTTGATCGCCTCGACGAGCTTCTGAAAGTTATGCTGGTAGCCATTGATTGCCACGTGCTCTCGCACGCTGCTGAGCGGTGGTGGGTTCGGGTGAAAGACTTTGTCCGACGGGTCAATCTCAAAACCCGTGGCGGCGATCTCGCCGCGCACTCTAGCAAGACTTGACTTGAGGTTCTCGACGTCGATTTGTGCAGTGCTCACCGCCGCTGCGACCGCGACTAGTTGGTTCCCGTGGGAGTCGAGGTCGCGCCGGAGCTGATCGGCAGAGTTCGAGGCCGCCCGTGCAGATTCGCCGCCCCACGATTGGAAGAGCGATGGCGACTGCAATTCCTGGCTGAGTTCAACGCAGTGTTGATTCTGTTCGGTGCAAATTCTGAACACATCGCCAAGCTGAGCTGGATTCCACCGATCGATTTCGGCGAGCATGACCATCAGAGGTTGAGCACCTTCGGCGCCTTGCGAACGGCGAGTGAGTTGAGTGCCTCGGCGCCAGCGTCGTCGGCGAGCTGAAGCTCTCTTGCCGCGCGCGAAATCAACTCACCGTGCGAGACGATGCGGTCGCGCAGAATCCCTGCACTGTTCGCCCATGTCGCGATCCTGCTAGGCAACCGTGCCCCGGAATCTCCGATCCAGCCCAATTGAGCATCGACCAGACCCGAGAAGTGTGTTGCAAAGTCATGCCTGGCCATCTCCGCCGAGACAAGCATTTCGTTAGCCGTGTGCTGCATTACCGCGAGGTCCGCTTCCAAAGATGCCACGCCAATTCCCCTTCTTCTTCTTACGTCGAGGGTTGGACGCCTCGGAAGCCGGCACGGTTCCCCACCCAAAGTTGGTCCGAAAAAGTTGGGCGGGTCCAGGTAACACTCCGAGCCCGGACAGCTATATCCGGCTGAGTGCCGCGACTCCCCCTCGCGGCTCCCACCCCGAAAGGCCACCCCCTCCGCCATGCCTGATCCATTTGCCATGCCCACCAACTGGGACCGTCCGCCGACCCCGCAGCCCCCGAAGAAACGCAGGTGGCCGTGGGTCGCCGGCGGCTTGGTCGCCGCCCTTGTGGTGGTCGGAGCGATCGGCGCGGTGGCCGAGGACGAGAAGCCGGCCACCGTCGCCGACACCGCTCCGGCTCCCCCGAGCACGACCACGATGACGGTCACCGCACCGGCGACAACAACCGCCGAGAAGGCGCTCCCGGCCGCGACCCCCGTCGCGAAGGTGACGGCAGCCCCCGGAGCCAACGCAGCGATGGCCAAGCTGAATGCGCTGGCGGTCAAGGGGCGCGCACCGAAGACCGGGTACGACCGCGCACTCTTCGGCGAGGCCTGGACGGACGCCGTCTCCGTCGAAGGTGGACGCAACGGCTGCGACACCCGCAACGACATCCTGCGCCGCGACCTGACCGGCATCATCTTCAAGGCAGGATCGCAGGGATGCGCCGTGCAGACCGGTGTCCTCGCCGATCCGTACACCGGCACGTCGATCGACTTCCTCCGCGGCCAGGACACCTCCAGCGCCGTGCAGATCGACCACGTCGTCGCATTGTCCGACGCCTGGCAGAAAGGCGCCCAGCAGCTCAGCCCCGCCAAGCGCATCGACTTCGCCAACGATCCGCGCAACCTGCAGGCCACCGACGGCCCGACCAATCAGCAGAAGGGCGACGGCGACGCCGCGACCTGGTTGCCGCCGAGCAAGTCGTACCGCTGCACGTATGTCGCCCGGCAAGTCGATGTGAAGACCGAGTACCAGCTGTGGGTCACCCAGGCCGAGAAAGACGCCATCGCGCGGGTTCTCAGCTCCTGCGGCGCCGCGCTTCCGGAGACAACCGCGGTAGCCGACACCGAGACCGCGACACCGATTCCGAGCACGTCGACGCCGTCACCGGTCCGTCCGGCCAACACACCTCCCCCTGCGCCTGCGTACACACCGCCGCCCGAGCCGGTCTACACCCCGCCGGCCGTCGTTGACTCACCGTCGTCTCGTACGCGAACTGTTCTGCTGTCCGCGCTGCCGGCGCAGCCCCTATCTACGCCGGCGAGCCCGGGTACAGCCGCAAACTCGATCGCGATGGTGACGGCGTGGCCTGCGAGACGTAGGCCCTCTCGTGGTCGCGTTCAACGAACCACCGATACCGCCCCGACGGCAATACCGACGACGATGACACCGACTGCCACTCGGTCGGCGTCAAAGGTGCGGTAGCCCCACACTCCCGCTCCGATGCAACAGAGGCATCCGACCATCAGGGCGAAAGCCCACAGCACCGGCACGAACGAGACCACTAGCCAGACGACGGCAATGGCTGCCATCCCCAAGACCACTCCAGCTGCGAACCGCACTACGTCCGATACCCCCGAACGGCTCATTAAAGTGCCCACTGCCACCCCCCGACAACTAGGACGTCGGAGGCGGGCAGTGGGTTCCACAAATGGTCAGTTATTTCGTGGCGGATGAGTTGCGAGACAGCTGGGTCCAGCCGGCTACTGCGGCGAAGCCGATGTCACTGCGGCAGAGACATCCGTCGCGACGCGCTCCAGCGAGATCGGAATGGTCAGCGGCGACGGTTGCAGCGACGCCAGGAAGACTATGTCCTGTTCCTGACCGTAGAAGGCAACTGATCCGCGGCGCACGGCACTGAGATCTTTGAAGACCGGTACCGAATACAACGACTGCGCGTCACCCGTGGACGGGTAGGCGATGATGATGTCGGCGTCGATGTCGCCGGCCCGTTCGAGGGAGATGTCGCCGACGAAGGCACCGTCGGTGCTCTTGTCCAGCGCCACGACTCCCGGCGAAGACACCAACCCGAGCTCTTGGATCAGCTGGTTACGCGGGTCGGCGGTGAGGTATGGCCACAGCCCTGCGTCGTGCACCTCGACGAAGGTGTAGTTCACGCCATCCAGTTCGGGATGGTCTGCTTTGATCTGCTCTATTCCGTCGGTGAGCTTAGCCTCAAGCGCGACTGCTTCATCGGTCATACCGATTGCGCTCGCGATGGTTTCGAGTTCGAGCCGCCAATCCAGCTCCCACTGCCCCTGCGGGGAGGCGACCGTCGGGGCGATCTGGCTCAGTTGCTTGTAGGTGGCCTCGTCGAGCTCGCCGTAGGTGAGCAGGATCAGATCCGGCTCGAGCGCCGCGACCTGTTCAATCCCCTTGGCCCCGGACGGCAGCAGCGTGGTGACTTCGGTGTCGAGCAGGGGTTCGACCCACGGCTGCACGCCGTCCTCGTTGGCTGCACCGAAACCGGGAAACACTTCGAGCCCAACGGGTTCGACACCGAGCGCGTACAGGATCTCCCCTGCCGTACCGGCTCCGAGCGCGACGATCCGTTCTGGGCGCTGCGGGATCGTGGTCTCGCCCATCGAGTGCTCGACGACCACGGGGAAGGTTCCGTCGCGCGATTCCGAGGCACCGGCGCCCTCATCCCCGGCCGAGCTACATCCGGTGAGCACGAACAGAACAGCGACGACGATTGCTACGAATGCGCGGCCGCGCCCCCTACGGGTGCTGAACACTTCTGACTCCTCATCGCTCGAGAGTCCGCGCTGTTGCCCGGCTCAGGGCATGAGGCTAACCTAACTTCCGGCACAGAAGAATGCGGTAATCGAGCCATAGGAACGGGCAATTGGACACGGTCATGACTGAAAATCCGTATCGCTTGGCCGCGAATGCCGCGACCGTCGAACCTGATACGGCAAACGAGTCAGTTGAAGATTTTTTCGTCACCCGCGACGTGTCCGACGGCGGGCTGCACTTCGAGCCGCATCGCCACGACACCGACGAACTCATGTGGGCCCGCGAGGGACGGCTCGACGTGCGCTTCGGTGGTCGCAATCTGAGTCTGCATCACGGGCACATGGCCTGGATCCCCGCGCAGGTGACGCACGAGGCCACGCTGCTGGGCGACGGGGAGCTGATGTGCCTGTTCGCCGACACCCGACTCCGGCCGCCCGGCGACCGATTCCGCGAACCCCACGTGGTCGCTGCCAGCTCGCTGATGGGCACCCTGGTCCATCACCTGCGCGATCTCGAGCGTCCGCGAGCGGAGCGGCGCAAGACCCGCGAGCTGCTGACCGAACTCATCGCAACGTCGGACGTCCGGGAGGACACTCTCGCAGTCCCGCGGGACAGTCGAGCCGCGATCATCGCCGACGAGCTGCTCGCCAATCCGGCCGATCAGCGGACGCTGGTCGAACTCGCGGAGTCCGTGCAGATCAGCCCGAGGACCCTCGCTCGGATCTTCATCGCCGAGACCGGACTGTCATTGGGCAAGTGGCGCAGCAAGGCTCGGCTCAATCATTCCCTCACGCTGTTGAAGCAGGGGCACAGCGTCGAGGGGGTTGCCGCCGGGATCGGGTACCGGACGACGAGCTCGTTCATCGAGACGTTCCGCAACGATTTCGGGCTGACGCGTGCGGCGTATCGGCGGCGGTTTCTCGTCTGAGGCAATGTCGCCCACGAGAACGAGCAACGCCAAAGGCGCTGTCAGTTAATGGTCGAGGTTCCGAAAGACAGCAATCGTGAGACGTGTCCGGTCCGTCAGAGTTCGTCGACACCGATCAACCCATCCTGCAGCGCCCGGGCAAGAAGAGACGCCTTGGTGGCTGCCGGACGGCCCACTGCGTCGTATTTGTCGCGAATCCGGGTGATGTGCGTGCTGACCGTCGCCCCGCTGATGAACAGGGTCCGCGCGGTGGCTTCTTTCGAGTCACAGATCAACCAGGAACGGAGAACTTCGACTTCCCTCGCGCTCAGCGTGGGGACGGTCGCGGGGTTGGCAACAGTGGCGTTCATCGTGTGCACAGGGGGTCCGATCGTCGTCGTCGACAGCCGCCGGATTGACTGTCGATCTGCCTTGAAGCTATCGCCGATCACCGGTCACTGATAGACGGATATTCGGGTGCCCCCTGACCCGGGGCCACCGTTAGCGAAAGCAAGAACGGTGGCGGGACCTAGATCCGGACTTCGGCTCCGTCGTGGTCGAACGTGATGCGACGGGTCCCGGTGCTGTCGTGGACGTAGATGGAGGCCAGTGTGGCGCGGCCCGGTGGGAGCACTCGGGCGCAGACGTCGCCATTGTGTGCGGCGCTGAGTGTTTCGGCAACTCGGGCGCGCACCGCATCTTGGACGTCCTCCGGAGTCGCGTCCATGCCGTGGTCGTCGATGAGGATCACCTCGACCCCGCGGCTTCTCGCCACGCGGGCTGCGTCATCGATATCCGGTGTGGTCAGCGCCGGGGCCCGCAGCCGATCACGCAAGTTGGCCTCTACCAATTCGAAGGCCTCGGACTCCTCGGCGGTGAACTGCTCGGCGGTGGCGATGCGTTCCAGGAGTGGACGCGCGATGTCGTCGAGTTGGCGCAGCCGAGCGTCCCGCTCCTCTGCGGCAGCCTGAGCAGCCGACAGCGCGGAGATGCGTGCGGTGGCGGCGTCGCGCAGCGCGAAAACGGCTTTACCGCTGGGCCGCAGCGTGAATGAGAGCAGTATCGCCATCGCCAACGGCCCGCCATCGATGGCGACCATGACCGCGCCGAAGACGAATCCCTGGTCTGTCAGCGCGCCCCACAGTCCGTACACCATCGCCATCGCGAGCAGCCCCCAGCAGGCGCTGATCCACCGTCCCCGCACTGCCATGAAGCACAGGATCGTGGTGCCTGCCCCGTGGGTCCACGCCTGCAGCGGAACCTCGAGTGGCACGGGCATCACCCACAGCATCAGGGCGGAGGCGATCGCACCGGCCGAGGCCATGCAGATCGTTGCGGGCAGGGGCAGTGGATCGCCGGGAACGGCGATGAGCGCGATGGTGCCGGCTGCCAGCACGACGAGCCCAACCGCGATCGGCCAGAACGCGGAGATCCCCTGCCGCGTCTCGAAGGCCACGATCGTGATCGCGACGATATACACCGCCACAACAGCTTTGGCTGCCGCGGTGTGCATGCCCAGGATCGCGGTGATGTCGCGGGGCGCGGCCCGGCTGACGGTGGTCATCGCGGCCGCGTCCAGGAGAGGCCTATCCGGGTTCCGCGTCCGGGACGGGAGTCGACGGTCGCACTTCCCCCGTCGAGAACAGCGAGACGCCCCCGAATACTCACTGCGATTCCGAGGCGCTGCGGGGCCACGCTGCGGGGTTCGAACCCGACACCGTCATCGAGGACCTCGACGCGCAGCGAGTCCGCGTCGAGGACAGCCCTGACGACCCGGCTGGCGTTGGCTCCGGCGTGGTGGACGCTGTTGCGTACCGCTTCCGAGGCGGCCGCCGCAATCGTCAGGACCACCTCCACCGGATACGACTGCGCGTCGTCGGAGCGGGTGACGTCCAGGGTCACGGTGGGATCGGCGTCGACGACCGCACCACGGAGTTGCGCGACGGTCGCGTTCGCCGACGCCACATCCTCGCCAGACGATTGGCCGTCGTAGTTGTCCATGTCGGCCATGGTGCGTTCGGCCTGCTGGGCCAGTCGCTCGGACGCGCCCTGCCGTGAGGCGCCGAGCAACGTCGACATCACACCGTCGTGGGTGAGCGCATCGAATCGTGTGCGCTCCAACGCCCGCGCCTGGGTCGCCGCGGCCTGGGCTGCTGCGGCATAGGCCGATTCCCTGGTGGCATCGAGGATCCCCGCGGTACGGATCCCCATCACCGACGCAGCGAACGGGATCATACAGAAGGCGAACGACCAGGCGATCTCCGGCAACACCGGGCCGTTGAACTCCGGCGCCCGCACCTCGTGATTGATCAGTTGAACAACCACCGTGACGGCCGCGAGATAGACGAACGCCCACCGCGGACGCCACGCGGCCGCGGCGACGATCGCAGGCAGTCCACTGAACTGGGAGAACCACATCCCGCGCTCGCTGGCGATCAGCCCGCCATCCCACGCCAGCGGCCACAACGCCAGCGCTATGACGTATCCGATCGCCGTGATCGCCGCCGTTCTCCGGAGCGATGCCGAGCTACTCCGAAGAGCGAAAGCGCCCATCGCGAGCCCTGTTCCGAAGATCAGGACGAGCGCAGTGACCGTCCACCAGGTGGCCATCACATCCAGCGACTGGCCGATGTTGCCGACGACCAACACCAGATAGAACAGGTAGCCGCCGCCGACGAAGAGCGAGAACAGCTGAAGGATGCGATGTCCGGCGGGCTGCGCATCGTCGCCGGTCTCGACTACCGACGGAATCGACGCGGAAGCGGTAACCATCCGTCCTCAATCGCTCGTTTGTACAGGTCTGTCTTGGTCGGGGCAGGTCGCCCGGCATCGCGGTACTTGCGGCGAATGCGGTCGACGTAGTCGCTGACGGTGTCTGCCGACAGGCCGGTCTCTTTCGCCACCCGCGCAGTCGGCTCGCCGGATGCATACAACTCGAGCACCTGACGAAGACGCGGCGACAGATCGACGAATCCCGGATCGGAATCCAGCGCGGCGGCCCAATCCACCGACGCCACTTGCCGTCCGGATCCGGCGATCCGGATCGCCTCCTGGATCTCGGCCTTGCGAGCCGATTTCCGGATGACCCCGAGAACTCCCGCCGCCGCGGCTTCGCGTACCAGAAAGGGCTCATCGCCCGACGTGTACACCAGCGACTCGATCCGAGACGTGCGCAGTCGCGTGACATTCGAATGCGGCGACGATCCATCCGCCAACCTCAGGTCGAGCACCGCGAGGTCCATGCGATCGGTCTTCTGCAACAACTGCTCCACCGTCTCCGCACCCCCGACGAAGGTCATGTTCTCGCCTTCCTCGATGATCGTGCGCAACCCTTCGACGACCGACTCGTGATCATCGACCACACCCACCCGAAGAACTCCACGACCGCTCACCGAGCAGGCCCATCACAATGCATCTGCACATTCTGACCTACAGGCTCAGAAAACGCGCCGTGCATCCGAAAAAGCGCTTACTGTCCTGGAGTCACATGCCGCACCTTGAGGTGCTATCAGGCTCGCACAAACTGGTGTCGCGTTCTGTAATGCGAACATATGGAACTCGAATCTTGCTGTTCCCGTGTCCGGGACCCAACTCGGCTGCAGTCAACTTCGATCCGATCATTCGTATGTTCGTACTACACAAAGCCATACGTTCGGAGTACGAACGGTCAAGGCCTTCTCTGAGACCATGCAACCACCGGCGCTGTGCCGGATTGTGGCTCAGCTCAGGTAGGTGCGATGAATCCGGGTCGTGGTGTCGAACGATTGATGTTTCGGGGCATGGGCGGTGATCTGATCCGGGGGCCGGGGTTCGCGCACCTGCGGGCCACTCAGGCCGACATCTTCGTCTGCTTCTCCTACGCCGCGGTCTTCGTGGTGAGCATCATTCTCATTCTCACGACGTCCTCGTTTGCGCTGACCTTGATTCTCTACGGGCTGTGGACACTGCTGGGATACGTCTTCATCGCGCTCGGCACCAAACTCGCGCACAATTTCGCGACCTGGGGTATTGCGTTGGTGGCCACGCTGATGTCCCTGGGCGGCGTCTGGGGATCGATCGCCCGGCTGTCCACTGACCGTGTCGCCGAACGGTGGACCGGTGAGCACATCGAGAGTCCCGTTGTTCTCGCGCTGCAACTGCTCATCTTCGTCGCACTCGTCGCCGGGTACGGATACCTCACGGTCGTGATGGGTCGATTCGTCGGCCGGATGTCGAGCACTGTCGCGTTCGCGCCTGCGGCGCCGGGCTCACCCTATTTCCCCCCGCCGGGCCCGCAGCAGCACCACATGCAGGCACCGCCTCCGTCGTTCTCGCCACCTCAGACTCCACAGCCCCCAGCGAGCCCTCGCGGCGATCTGGCGCCGCCCAGTCTGGTGAAATCGTCACCGCCACAATCGCCTCCGGCGGTCGATCCGGCACCGCAGGTCGCCTCTCAATCCCACGGAGCGGACGCGCCCACCCGCACGATGGTGGTTCCTCCACTGCCGCAGCCGGGTGCACCCACCCGTGCCGGTGGACCGCCACGTGCGGAGTCTGCGTCGCCAGGGCAACCGGCACAATACAACCCGCCTGGCCCGCCCTCGGTCCCCTTCCAGCCGACGCCTCTGCCGCCGACACCTCTGGCGCCGACGTGGCCGTCGCAGCCGCCCAGCGGTTGGCAACAACAGCCTCCCCTGTCGACCGCCCCTTCCAACGGCTTTCTCGGCGCAATCGCCAGTGCTGCTTTTGTGATTCCTGCCGTCGGCGCCTACTGGCTCTACAACTACTCATCGGACCACTTGGCAGGAACCGCACACGACGTGTTCGGACCGCTGCTGTGGTCACTTCCGGCCGTGGTACTGGTGATCGCCGTTCTGATCCGAGCCCGATCAGGCCGTCGACTCGCCGCCACACTGATCGCGGTTCTCACCCTCGCGATCACCATCGGACTGAACTATCTCGTCAGCACCGCGGACCTCTCGTCGGCCGGATATGACGTGTGGCTGTACACGATGGCGGTCGTGCCACCCGTAGGTGCGGTGACCGCATGGGGCATTGCCCGACGTCGCGGAGCGCTCTGGCTGCTGGCCGTTCCATTGTCGGCGGGCGCATCCGCCTTATGGACCTGGATTGTCTACGTTCAGGATGAAGGCAACGACTGGGCCTATCCGATGCTGCGGCACTGGTGGGGATTCGCGATCTCCGATCTGTGGCCGGTGATCATGGGAATTCTGCTCGCCTGGATCCTCGATGCGAGCACCCGGCCGCGGCCCGGCGCGACCTTCCAGCCCGGTGGACACTTGCCACCACCCCAGAATCACTCGGGCCCTGTGCAATTCGCAGGTTCCGGTCCGATCGGTGCCGGTGGCTCGCAGTATCCGCAGGCCCCGCCGGCCGAGGGAAGCAATCCGCTGGCGATCACAGCGCTGTTCAGCAGCTTTGTGTTTGCGCCGCTCGGCGTTCTGTTCGGCCACCTTGCGATACATCAGATCGCGAGAACCGGCCAGCGTGGTCGTGGACTGGCAGTCGGCGGCTTGGTCATCGGGTACACATTTACCGCAATTGCGGTGGCGACCTGGATCATTCTCATCGCGGCGTTCAATTCGACCAACGACAGCATCGCGAGCGCCGACTACGAGGCGCCGACCTCCACGACGATGGCGTACACGCCGCCACCGACGACCACTGTCGGTACCACTGGGGTGATCCGGAATGCCGCGGTCGGTGATTGCCTGCACATCGAGTACCTCGGGACCACCAACGCCGACGGCTCACGGGCACTGAAGGCAACCACCGCCACGTGTTCGTCCAGCTATGCCACCAACAAGGTCTCGGGTATCACCGACGATCCGTCGACGTGCCCGGACGTATGGATACGAACGGGCAGCGGCAGTCCCGTGGTGGTGCTGTGCCTTCTCGACGGTGCCTGGTAGGCCGCGTCGATCACCGTCAGTTGGCCTCCCACTTGAACCGCTCCGGGCCTGCGGTTGAGTAGCACTCGTAGTCGGCGAGGATGTCGCCGCTGCCGCAGGCCCAGGATTGCCCGCTCGGGCCGTTGAAATACCCGATGTCGCCGTCCCGTTCGGCGATCATCGCCTTCGCGAACGTGCAATCGATGGCGCCGCCGGTGATCGTCACCCGCCCGGTCACGCCGTCGACTTCTGCCACGCACGCTCCGGATTCGGAAGAGTAGTCGGTATCGATGTCGCCGACCAGGTCGGGGCAGATGATCTGCAGGCTCTTGGCGTTGAGTTCTGCCATCTCCGGTTGACTGACGGCCATGTCTTCGAGGACCTCGGTCATCGTCGAACCGCTCTGCTCGGTGAGATCGCAGAGCATCAGTGGATTGACCACGGAGACAATCGGGTACCGATTGAACAGGGCGCCCACGTCCTTGCCCAACGCCACGAAGTCGACGTCGGCATATGCGGGATTCGACTTGAGGGCCTCGAGATTCTCCAGGGCAGCAGCCTGGACATCCGCGGTCAACCCATCCTGTGATTTCGCCATGTCGCACAATAATTCGGTGTACTCGGCGAAGCCGCCGCTGGGCACTCGGGCGATGACGTCCGCGTAGTCCTCGGCCACCATCAGATCGACGAATTCCTCACGCGACGTGCCGGTGGGGTCGGATTCGTACTTCTCGGTCAGGTCGAACTGTTTGTTCGCGAACTCGACGCGGGTGGCCGTGAACTCTGCGGCAGACGGGTTCGGCCCGTCATAGGTCGCGCAGCCACCGCCGGCGAAAGCACCTCGGACGCCGTCGAACCCGAGCCCGCGAAATCCTCCCGATCCACTGCTCCCACAACCCGCCACCAGCAGGGCGACGACAAACGCAAGAATGCTCAGCACCCCTGCGCGGGACCGTACGCCGTTCACCGGAATCGCCTCGCCCGCCACAGCGCCACCAGGGCGCCGAGAACGCAGAGACCGGTTGCGCCGGCCAGACCCCAATACCACCAGGGCATCGGTGCTTTCACGCGGATCTCGATGTCGTTGGTCCATGGCTGTCCGTCCGCACCGGTACTGGTGATCGTGAGGTGGTGGATCCCGGACGGGGTGTTTTCCGGGATGACGATGGTCGCGGCGGCACTGCCGTCTTCTGCGGTATAGCCCGTAGCGAGCAGCTGGGGTTCTGATCGGAAGAGCCAGCGGATCGGCCGGAAACGGCCGAGGGTGGCCTCCTTGATCACGGTTTCGACGACGTCGCCTGCCACCACGATCGTGTTCCGCGCTGTCTGATTGGTCGAGACGTCCATCCGTTGATCAGGTTCCTGATGCCCGCCGGACAGGTTGAACGTCGGCGCGGGAACACTGTCGTATGCCGGACGTTTGGTGAGCTCGGGCTGAGTCGACCAGGACACGATGCTCGCCGCCAACGCGCCGTGACCGTTGACATTCGGGTGTACCAACTCGTTGAGACGTCCGTTGGCCGACGAGGTGATGAAGGCTCCGACACCGAACTCGGCGACCTCGGTCATCTCGTCCACGCTCGGTGGGTTCGCGTAAGGGTCGCTGTCACAGATGGTGTGGTCGGGCATGAACGCGTTGGCGGTGGTACTGGCGAAGTAGACCTCGGAACCTTTGTCCCAGGCTTCGTTCACCTCGTCGCGGATCTTCGTGTTGAGTGCCCGCACGGTTTCGTTGATGTAGGTCAGTTCGCCGTAGTCCAGTCCGATCTGGGTGCATCCTCGCGCCCGCGAGCTCGGCGGGGTCACCTCCGGATAGGCGACCACGATCACCGGTGCGACGGCACCCTTGCGTGCGTTCCGCTTCCCGTTGCTGTTCGCGGTCCGGAAGATGTTGGTGTAGTACCGATCGAGCCCGTTGAGCACCACCATGCCGTCGTTGACCGACTTGCGGATCTCCTCGTCCTCGTCGCATCCCGGCGCACCCGGCACGGGAATCGACGTGATGCAGCTCGTGGCGAGTGGCCCGAAGCTGATGTCGTTGCCGCCCATGGTCATGAACACCGCGGAGGGCGCTTTGGCTTTGTCCAGCATCTGGATCTGACCTTTGCTGGTACGCCAAGGTTCTTTGTCGGGAAGTTGGGGTGAGATGAGGTCGACCATGATCGCCCCGCTGCAGGCGATGTTGGTCACGTTCTTGTTCTTCGCCGTCGCCATCAACTGGCTCACGTACTGCGTGTCCGAGCGGTGGCACAGCTCGCTGTGATCGTTGTCCTTACCCAGGTACTGGCGAGTGCCCTCCCCCGAGGAAAACGAGTCGCCCATCACCAGCGCCGGGTGATCGGAGGTTGTGATGCCCTTCAGCAGGTCACCTCCCGCTGCGGCCTCGAGATCGTCGGTGACCGTGATGGTGCCGCTCTTGCGCACCGGCAGTGTGGTGGCACCCCAGGCGCCCACCGACCAGTTCATGGTGCCCGCGACACCACGCGCTGTGGTGGAGACGTCCCATGACCGCGTGGCGGTGGCGCCCGGGGCCAGGGTGCCCAGCCGAAAGCGTGGCGGGATCACGGCAGGCAGAATGCCTTTGCCGTCGTCGCCGAACTTGAACTGCAAGCCGACCATGACATCTTCGATGGTCTGCGCCGAGGTGTTGGTGACCACCGCGGACAGGGTCGTCATACCGCCCGACGGGGCCGTGGCCGCCGCGGTCACCGCCACGTCGATCGCCGGGACCGACAGTTCGCTGAGTTTCGCGCTCAGTTCATCGCTGTCCGCGACGTCGTAGTAGGCACCTTGCGTCGCTTCGGCAATGCATTCGAGTTCTTCCCGGCCGGCATCGGAGATCTGGAATCCCATGGCCTGGACGGTGATGTCGAAACCTTCCGCGGAGATGCTCTTCGCGACATCACACGGGTCGGTGTCACAGTTGCTCTCGCCGTCGGAGACCAGCACGAAGGTGGCTGCGGTACGGCCCTGGTCGCGGACCGCATCCGCCGCCGATCGCAGAGCATCGCCCGTGGGGGTGCCTCCGTTGGCGGACAGACCGTCGATGGTCGCCGACAGCGTCGACGGGTCCGCCACGTTCTGCAGTCCCGATCCGTACACGAAGCCGCCCGGCGAACACGAGTCTGCCGCGGTCGGATACGTCCACAATCCCATCTCGGTGTTCGGCGGCTGCCGATCAACGAGTGCCTTGAGCGACCGCTTGGCTCCCGACAGTTTCACCGTTCCGGCACCGTCGGTCTCCGTCATCGAACTCGACAGGTCGAACACGATGACGATGGGCACCGGACCGCTCGACGCAGGCGCGGGCGATGGATCCGGGGCGGCCGACGCGATCGGCACACCGCCCAACATCGACGGATAGGGCCCGCACATGCCGACGAGGACCGCGAGCACCAAGAGCAGAGTGAGTGCGCGGACCCGAGGCCGTCCCCGACCTACGGCGCTCAGTGCCATCAGTTCTCTCGTATCCGGGCCATGGCATCAGTGCTCCCGACCACTCTCGCGTCACCGAGTACGGCTTGCGGCGTGTCTTCGCCGCCAACCTCGGACACCACCACGCTGATCCGCAGCGCGCCGCTGATCGGAGCGTTCAACGGCACTGTGGTGCCGTATGCCGCGACAACGGACGACACCAGACGTCCGTCCGCGAAGACGTCCACCTTGGCCCGCCCGTCGGCATCGTCGTCATCGGCGATCCCGACGGTGGCTGTCAGCTGATCGGCGGCCCGTTTGGTCACCCACTCATACTTGTTCGCCTCGCGGGAACCGGCGGTGCACGAGAGGGAGTTCTGAAAGTCTTTGCCGTTGAGTGAGACTGCACCGGTGGAACATCCGCTGCTCACGGCGTCGAGGTTGCCCAGGTACACCGAGGAACCTGGTTCTGCGACGACCAGGATCACCTCGTCGGGCAACGCCTCGCCGGTTGCCGGCGTGGACGCAACGACGTTCCCTGCGGTGGCACCGGCCTGATAGCGCTGCTGGATCTCCACTTGAGCGCCGAGCTTCTGCAACTCAACCGATAGCTGCTGCCCGTTCATGTTCGCGATGTCGGGCATACGGGCCTCAGCCGCCAAGACCAGCTGTACGCCTTCTGGATTCGCGGTACCGGACGCGGGTGACTGATCGAACACGCTGCCTTCGGCACCGGCCGCTGGTTCGGTGGTCGTGGTGACGTTGCCCGCGGGGATACCCGCATCGATCAATAGCTGCCGAGCGGCGGCCTCGTCGAGTCCACGGACGTCGGGCATCAACACCTCGGTGTTCTCCTGATACGCCGGTACCGGGGCGGTGATGATGGTCGGCGCCGGGAGTGACTGCCGGCTCGCCCACTCGTTCTGTGCGTAGTACCCGAGCGTGGTGCCGGCACCGACGAGAGCGATGACAGTCAACAGAGCGGCGGCGGCGATCCACAAACGTCGTCGTGCTTTTGATGTGCGAGCAGGTGGTTCGGTGCCGTCGGTGTTACTTGTGGCTGCCGGGGACGTCGCCTCACGTGCGGCCGCTGCCTTCGCCTCTTTGGCCTGACGGCGACGTTCTTTTCGCGACGGTGTGCCCTGAGTCGGCGGCGCAAACGGAGGGCCCTGGGGTGGGAACGGTTGCGAGGGAGCAAACGGCTGCGGTGGTTGTCCTATCTGCTGCTGCGGACCGGCAGGCGCTGCCGGTGGTCGCGGTGCCGGCCCCGTCTGCGACCACTGAGGGACGGATTGCGATGGTGGCCGAGAATGTGGCAAAGGCTGTGCCGGATGCACTGTCGGCGCGGGTTGCGCTGTCGGCGCGGGTTGCGGGTTCGGGAAAGGCCGGATGGGCGGCGGTCCGTCGGCTGCCGGTACAGGCTGTGCATCGCCGCTGCGTCGTTGTCGCTGGCTGGGGTACTGGCCCCGGTCCGGCTCGAACGGGGGTTGGTTTTTGTCCACGGTTCAGCAGCCGGCGATCAGGACACTGGATGCGCTGCGTGGCGATCTGTCATGAGTCACCACGTCGTCCGTTTCCATAGCGTCACACCGTAACAAGCCCGATGGAGCTCAGCTCGTCATACGAACGTACGAACTTCGCGGAATCTCCTATCCGCAAGTCGATTTGGGATCGAGAAACTGTGACCGCGACAACACCCTCTCCGTTGGCAATCGCCCGCTTTGACGCTCAGCGAGCCGATACCTCGAGGCTGCTCTCCGACAGGGTGAAACCGGTTCCCGCAACGTCGTCGGAACAGGCGACGGTGGCGACGTCGATCGCGGTGCACGTGATGGATCCGACGCGGTTGACCTGGCCTGGGGCGAGGATCGGGAAATTATCGGAAGGATAGTTCCGCCAGGGTTGTCCACCGGTGCACAGGGTGCGGACCACGTTGCCGTTGGTGATTGCCGCGGCGCCCTGCCTGGTCGGGAGGTTCGATGCGCAGGGCGCGACTTGTACTGCGGGACCGGTGTATCCTATGGCCAGGCACGCGGCGGTCGGGCGATCTCGTATCCCACCCCATTGACCTGCCAGCTCTGTGCCGGCCTCACAGACCACCGTCCCGTCCGCTGTTTGAAAGCTCGGGTTGGCACTGGCCGGAACCGCAGGTGCCGCTGGCTCCTGCGTGGCAGGGCCGGGTGTCACACCCGCTGCCACAGTGACAGTGGTGGTCGATGGACCGGCGGTGTCGGCATTCGCGTCCGACCGGGCGAGAATCACGTACGCAGCGACCGCGCCGGTCACCAGGATCAGGATGATCGCGACGATGGCGAGGATGAGCACCGCACGCGAATTGCTGGAAGGACGCCCATTCGAGTGGCCGTCGAACGATTGTCCTGGAGGTCTGATCATCTGTGCTGGCGATCAAAATGGCTGCGGTACAAAGCGTCAGCCACGAGGTGGGAATGGTGGCGGGGCGATGGGATCGCCGGCGGCCGGTTCTTGCACCCACAGCGGCCAGCCGGCAGGAGCCGGAGGCCAGTGGGCGTCGGGTTGCCACCCCGGTCCTGGTGCCCAGCCGGCAGGAGCGGGAGGCCAGTTCGGTGGTGGGTTGAATCGCATGGCACCGCCGGGTGAAGGAGTTGCCGGCTGACGCATTCCGGCCAGAGCGCTAGTCAACGCTGGAGGCCAACCTGCATTGGTCTTGCGAGCCCAAAGCTCGATGGCACCGAAGATCAACGCAAAGATGAACCATGGGAGGGCTTTACCGATCTGACTGCCCAGATTGCTGGAGGAGTCGGTGCTCGTCTCCCCCGTCGAGTAGCTGATTGAATATTCCGTCGACGACTCCACACCTTGAACCATGAAGATGTAGAGCACGGGAAGGATGAACAACACCGCCAAAGCTCCCGCAACGTGCTGCGGTTTGAGCTGAAATCGCATGTGTCTGAGCGTAAAGCGCCGCAGGTCGACGGCCTATCATACGATCGGATCACAGTCGTCGGCGAAGCCATCCGAGAACGCCGCCGGTGTCGACGACGTCGTCACCGGCCACACGCCGGTTGATGGCGTCGACGTCGTAGAACGCCTCAGCCCTGGCACGAATCGCCTCCACCGCCTCGTTACTCGGCTCAACCAAGTTCGGACGCTCATTCCCCACCAACCGCGTCCGGAGACCGGCCATGCGCGCGGATTCCTCGTCACGCAAGGCTAGACGCGCGGAGGCCTCCTGTTGCCGCCTGAGTCTTTCATCCACAGCGCGTGCATGTTTGGCAGCATCTTCGAGTAGCTTGACCCGTTCGTCGAGCTTCTTCCGGCGGGCGTCCAGCCACACTTTGCCAGCTGACACAGCTTGTTTGTCCGACGCTCGCCGGGACGGCTTCAGCTTGGTGATCAGCTCCTGCATCGCGCTGGCCTCGACCGCGGATGACGCGATCCAGAACAGATCGGCGGTGAAGTCGATGTCGCCGAGCCACCCGCCGGTTGCTGCTTCCGACGAAGTGATCACCGCGACCGCCGACCGTGCCTTCTCGACGGGCTTGCGGTCCTTTTTGTCGCACAGCGCAACCTCACTGTGGGTAACCAGATACCCCGACTCCACCAGAAGCCTTTTGTCGGAGGCTTGTTCGTTCTCCAGGCCCTCACGAAGCCATGCGCCGGCGGCGAGGACGATCATCGCCACGAATGCCCCGGCGAGCAGGAAGCCGAGGTGCAGCATCGAGGCTGCAACCAACGCGGCAGCCACGCACACGGCCGCCACAACGCCGGCCGCACCTGGACTCGACACGACCGTGAGCACCGGCCGACTCCGCGGCCGCGGGGCGCCGACAGCGTAGTACTCGAACCGCTCGCCCACCGGGTCAGAGCTCATCGACGGTGATGAGGCCGTCCTGCAGAGCCCGCGCCAGCAGCGCGGCCTTGGTGTTGGCCGGACGACCCGCGGCTTCGTACTTGCCGCGGATACGGGCGACGTGGGTGCTGACCGTGGCGGCACCGATGAACAACGCGCGGCCGGCCTCCTCTTTGGTATCGCAGATCAACCAGGTCCGCAGGACCTCGACCTCTCGCTCGCTCAACGTCGGCCTGGTGGCCCGGGCTGACTCGTCCATTGTGTACATCACGGATCCGATCTCTTCTTCGTCGACAGCCGGGAAGTGGCCGTCAGCAACGAGGCGAACTTAGCGAGGGGGTATGACAATGAAATCCGTTGCGCGAGTGACGTTTTTACTTACATGCGTGTTCTTTCGAACGCATGGTCGAGCGGCGCAGTTGATGGCCCATCACTGTCAGACCCCCTCGCTACCCTTTCCCTACAGACAACAGAGAGGGAGGTGCCTGATGTCCAACATCTTCGACTTCGACGCTTCCGCTGCCGATGGATGGACAGCATTCCGTGATGAGCTGGCCACCCGGCTGACCGGACTGCAGGCCTCGGACACGGTACGGGTGAGTGCGCCGAACGCAGCCCTGGACGGCAGCGGGCCTGCTGCCCTGTTCACGGTCACCGATGACGATGAGGTGCGGTGCGTACTCGGTCCGACCCTGCTCGGGCAGGATCGCGAGATCGACGACGCCGAACTCTCGCTACTCATGGAACTCGAGTGGGATTCCATCTGCGAAGACGAATGTGTCGTGGAGCGTCCTCGCGACGAGATCGAACTCGTCGTGAACGCCGCCACGGCGGTGATGCAGGAGCTGTGGCAGGTGGTGCACCCGACCTTCCTGCTCACGGTCCACGAGACACCCCCGTCCACGCCTATCGTCGCTGTGCAGCCGACCGGCCAGTCGCATCTGCGGGCGCTCGTCGATGACGCGGTCGAGCGGATGACCGGGTCCGCGCCCACCAAGGACGACGACGGGGACATCATCTTCACCGTCAACGACGAGACGTCGTGGCTATGTGTTGACGCTGCGGATCCGGTGCTCGAGATGTTCGCCAATCTCCCTGTGGATGTGCAGGACTCGGCGACAGCCAGCGCGGCACTCATGACGTTCTCGTCCACGTGGCCAGACATCAGGTTCGTCTTGCACGAGAGCCACGTCCGGGTGTCGATCAGGATGGACGCGACGGTCTTCACCGATGCGGTGCTGCGGTCGACGCTGATCAAGTGGTTCGACTTCCTCACCGATGGATCGGGTGAGGTCGCGAAGGTCGTCGCTCAGGCCACCCCCGACGTCGAGGTGACAGACGGAGGGTTGCCGGCCGGCCTGATGGTGATCTTGCAGCTCGACGACACCGACCACGGTCCCCTGTCGCCGCACGAGATCGCGACGATCTGCAACTTTGATCGAGACGACATCCTCCAGTACCTGCGGGTCAGCGAGGAGCAGGAATTGTCCTGGCGCAGTTCCATCTACGACGCACTCTCCCGCGAAGACGAAGAAGAAGCGGCTGCCTGTGAGCATGAGGAGAAGGCGTGGTCGGCGACGGTGAAGAGCCTGCGTGAGGCGTTGCGGTTGGTGGTTCTGACGAGTCGGTTGGATGAGGTCAGGTAGGACGCTTCGCCGCTCGTCACATCGTGGTCAGGGTGCGACTCCCAAGTCGTCACAGGCGAACGCGTTGGCGTGTGCGTCCCAGCTGTAGCTGAAGGTCGTATCGGGGACGTTATCCGACCCGTTCGGTTGCCACTGACCACCGCTGAACAGGTAGTAGTTCTCTTCCCTGCGACCGCCACCCGGTACCGGCGATCCTTCCTGTGTAGCGGCGGTCAGCCGGTTCACCGTGAGCTCGCCAGGCGCGCGGCACGCGATCGAGTCCTGGCGGCCGTGAGATGACCCGAGATACCAAATCCCCTCGGTCTTCAGACCGGTGCGGTCGGCGGTGGGTGGCTGGGGCAACGCCACCAGGCCACTACCATCCCAACTCACGACCGCGAATTGTTCGGCGTTGCCGCCACCTTGAACCAAGTGGAGGGCGATGTCCGCACCCTGCGCGCGACTCAGAGCGAAAGCGCCACGATAGATCTCGGCCGGATCGGTATACACCTGGCCACCAGACGACGCCGGCTGGACCCACTCGTACCGCTCACCATTGATACCCGCGACGACCTGAACACCACTGGGGCCATACGCAATCCCCACCTGGTCAGTGGCACCATCACCATCGACGTCCACATCGGCGACGTACTGGCATCCCGTCGTCCCCTCGCACGGATCGATCGGCGGTGCGGCGTCGGCGGTCACGGATCCGCCGGCACTGGGGCCTGCGTTGCCGGCGACCACCGTTCCGGCGGAACCGTCCACGCTCTGCGTGCATCCGGTGATAACCAGGCAGAATGCCGCGGCGGCGAGGACCGGAAGGAAGCGATGTGTCATGAGTCGAGCAACTCCTGTCATGGGGCAAATCCGATGTAGACGGCTTCGGTCACCGACACCTGGCGGACGTTGGCATCAGGTCCCCCGACCTGCACGACCCAGCCGGAACCGGTGCGTTCGATCGGGTCCGCTCCCTGCCCCGCCCACACGAACAGCTGATCTCGCGGGGCACCGCAGTTGTAGGGCGCGGACCACCCCGCCCGGCCGCCTCCAGGCGCGACGCCCCGGTTCTTGATGTAGCGGCACTGGGTGCCGTCGGCCAAGACCAGTCCCAGCGGGAGTTCCGGCGACGCGGCGACGGGTTTCGCTCCCGGCAGTGGCCGTGTCGGGGCCACCAGGGTCAGCGTTTTGGTGAACGGGTCGGTGACACACAAGACGTAATTCGACCCCACGGTCGGAGCGCACGGTCCCTGTCCATCGCCGGACGGACCTGAGCACCAATAGATCCCGTCATCGACGACGCCAGGGACACTTGCGGCGTCGCAGCCGAAGTAGCCGTAACTGTTGCGGGTGGTGTCTTTGAGCCACCCTGGCGCCGTTCCCCCCGATCGGGTGAACGGCCGTTCGATCGCCGATGCGGTCGACCCCGTCCCACCAGATCCCGGCACGCAGCGGCACACCACCATCGAGGTGATGATCGCCGCACTGCCGACACCGTCGGCCCCGATGCGGTACCCGATGTCGCTGTCCGGTTGAGCCGCGAACACGAGGCTGCGGCCGGATCCGTCGGTCGTGTCGGTGACAGGTTCGCCGTACAGGTCGATGGCATCGGCGACGGTGTCACCCAGCGTCAGGCCGTCGATGGTCCGCGCGGTGTCCCCCGGATTGATTTCCTGCAGTGACCCGTCGGGGCCGAAGATCCATTCGCAGTCGGCCCAGATGATGATTGTTTGGTCGCCGCGCCGAGTCCCACCGGCCGGGAAGTCGTTGTGCTGAACTCTGATATCGGCCAGGGTCTGACCCAGAGTGATGCCTTGCAGGGTGTCGCCGTTGAGTGCGCTGGCGGAGGCGTCGGAGTTCTGGGTGGCGAGCAGACGAGCCTCGAGCTGGGCCGGGTTCGCGGCGGTCACAAACACGCCACCGGTGGCGTCGGCGATGCACTTCAGGTCCGCCGAGGCCTGTCCCTGCGTTTTGAAACCGACCGTCGAGATCTCCAGCTCGGGATGGTCGAGTTTGAGTTGGCGGGCGACCTCACACGGAGGGTCGGCGCAGATGTCCTCACCGTCGGAGATCAGCACAATGGCTGCGGGAGTATCCGTCGTTAGCACGGCCGCTGCCCGTCGCAGTGATTCGGCGATCGGGGTATAGCCACGTGGCACAAGCTCATTGATCGCGTCGTGTGAACCCGCCACATCCAGCGCACCCAACGGGACGATCTCCGTCACGTCTAGGCAACCCGCACCGTACTCGGCCGGGCTGTTCCCCGTGCCGGTCCCGTAGGTGAGGATCGCCAACTCGGAATCGGCTGGCAATGCATCAACGAGAGTGTTCGCTGCCCGCTTCGCGGCTTCGATCCGCAACCCGGGTGCATCGTCGGTGAGCATCGAATCGGAGGCGTCAATCACGAGCGCGGTCGGCGGGATGTCGGCGGTGATCTTCGGCGCCGCGTTCGACTGATCCGGAACCGCTTGGCCATTATCTGCGGACGTGCACGCCGACATCACCACGATGACGATCGCAGCGAGCGCCAACCACATCACGCGTCTCGGGCGCACGGGCAGCAGCGGACGCGTAATCACTAGCCGACGCTAACAACCTGACCAGCCCACCGATATCGTCTGATCGTACGAGCGGACCTTGGAATTATCTGGCGCAGTTCGAACTGCGACGTTCTTCGCGGTGAACCTCAGGTCAGCGATGGAAGCGCGTCTGCCCTTGGCTATGCCACGGCGCTGTCGCTGTCGCGTGCTATACCTTTCGGGCCTCGAATCTCGATCCGCGACATGGGTTTCCCACGAACATGTCTCGGCGCACCCCGTGTAGTGAGCCGCGCCTCGGAACATGCGCACCCCCTCAGCTTTTCCTCAACAGAGAGTTGCCCCATGAACACACGCCCGTCACCGTCACCGTCGCACGATTCAAATGCTGATCAGCGGACTCGGCGGGCGCCGCACCGGAAGGCCAGGCGGTCGTGGATGGTCAGCGGTATCGGTGCCGCCGTCCTGCTGCTCGGGGTCGCCGGAGTGGCCGGCTGCTCAGACGACAAGGAAGCCACCACCACGACCACGTCATCGGCCTCGACGGTCACCGTCGCGCCGAGCACCGTGACCGTTCAGCCGACGCCAACCACCACCGCCGAGACGGCAGCACCGGCGCCGGTCGCACCGACAACCACGTCCGCGGCACCCGCGGGCGGCATCATGCCGGCGGTGGTGTGCATGAATCTTCAGGCAGCACAAAACCTCATCCAGGACAACGGAGTCTTCTACTCCCGAAGTGAAGACGCCACCGGCGAGGGACGCATGCAGGTGAACGACAGCAACTGGGTCGTCGTGGGCCAGTCTCCAGAACCCGGTGTGGCAATCACCGAAGGTGACGCGGTGTTGTCCGTTGTGAAGATCGGTGAGACGAGCGCGTGCTGATCGCGACGGTGCCGACTCGGCCGGCTTAGCTGGTCTCCGACCTCACTGAGCGATAACCGGTAGTTCGTTTGCCGTCGCGACGGCCGCTCTGCGGGCAGCTCGCAGGGTTGGCCGGAAAGGGCCGCTCGCGCCATCGATGTTCAGCGGGAGATGGACGGTCTCGATCAGCTCGTCCTCCAGGAGCCAAGGCTCGGGGTGGATGATCCACGAAACAAATGCGTTGTGGGCCATCCACTCCGACAGCCGACCTTCGCCTTCACCGAACTTCATTCGTTCAGTGGGACCTACGCGCCTGAGTCGAATACCCAACTCCTCGGACAGCAAGCACCCCAGTGACTTTCGCAGGGTGGAGACCGATGCGTCTCCTGCGTAGTGGAGTTTGATTCGCCGTCGGATGTTCTGCTTACTGGCTACTCCAACCGAGGACGGTTTGCTCGGACTGATCCCGGCATAAAGCAGCACGAGGCCGTCGTCACGGTGGATGCAGTTCGAGACGTCGATGTCTGCGGGCAAGGCCTTGAACCACCGAGGGAAGCGAGCGAACTCGACGCCCGCGGTTCGTTGGGCGGCAGCCACCAGCTGGCGAACGTGTCGGTGCCGGACCGTGTATCGCATCGCAATAAGCCCTCAATCGAGCAGGCCAATTACGCGTCCCCGGAATCGATACATGTGCAAACGATCGTCGTTGTAACCGACCGGCGATACCCAGTGTCACCATGCTCGAATAGCCTGAGCGGACAGAGCAGGATGCGAGGAAGGCACACGGTGGTCGATAGCGACGAAAATATAGTTCCGGTATGGACCCTGGCCACCCAGGACGTCACGGTGCCTACGCTCATGGCCGACCTATCTATGACCCCCGAGCGCCTCAACGAGTTGCGAACTGTCCTTGCGGCGATGGCCGATTCACCAGTCGCCACCTTGGAGGCACATCCGCTCCCCCTGAAGGTTGACCGAAGCCTGGGCATCCATTTGGACAGCGCGAGCCCGCTGGCAACGCACCTCACGCAGCTGATTGGTCAGACGTCGAAGGCCGGTTCCACAGCGGCCGCCGGCGTCGGCGGCGAAGCCCTCTACAAGATGGTCGTTCCCGCGAAGGTCGCAGCCAAGTTTGGTGCCGGGATGGTCAATCCCATGGCCTCGAAAGCGGCTGCCGGTGGTGTGCACAGTGCCCTCATGGGGCCGTCGGGCGTCGTGGCGCAGGCAACATTCGTCCCCGTCGCCGGTCAAGCTGCGGCTGCCGGCGCCGCTGGTGGATCAGCGGCCACCGCCGGGGTCGCCGTTGCGGGTGCCGGCGCGTTGACCGTGGCTGCTCCCCTGGTGTTCATGGCCGTTGCTGTCGGCGTCAGTGCGCACGCCGACCACAAGCGCCAACAGGCACTCGAGAAGATCACCGTCCTGCTCGAGAGGCTTCACGACGATGCGCTTCAACGTGAGCGCAGCGTCCTCAATGGTTGCCGCGACGCCATCGACAAGGCGACAGGCATCTTGCTCGACCAGGGGCGGGTTGGCGTTTCTATAGGGCTGGATTCGGCCGTGCACGCCATCAGCATCGGCTTGGCCGATGCGGAAGCGCGTCTGAAGAACTGGGAGAAGGGTCTCGCCGGACTGCAGAACGGACGGGCAGAGCTGAATCCGCTGCGCAAAGCGTTCAGTGGAATCGATGAGGAGGGAGGTGAATTCCGCGCTCACCTCGAGCTCGCCGAACTCGCCATTGCACTCAAGAGGCGAGTGATCGTGCTTCAGGCCGTTGAGCACGCGCAGGCGGACCCCGGCAATCCTTTCAACAACTTCGTCCGATCACTCGCGAGCGACCAAAAACGGGTCAATGAACTGGAATCGAGGATTGCGGCAGTGCTGACGGGTCTGTCCCAGCTCAAACTAGATCGCTCCCACGGCGTGCGCGACTTCATGTTCACCGCGGGCGACGTCGACGCGCTGCTCCGCGCCAGCTTTCTGCTGCGCGACTTGGAACCGGCCGTTACCGCAGCCAGCCTTCAGCCGGACGTCGCGATCGAGATGGTCCGCGAACTGGACGGATCGGTTGTCGTCTTCCCTGCGCTTGCAGCATGAAAGTCGTTCACACCGAACCAACCCCAGTGCATAGGAGCGAGGATGGCCAACGGTCGCAATGCCGAACCCGCGGTCGTCGCTGACAAGATGTCGCGTATTCGCGACGCACACGTCGCACCGCTGAACCGTCTTGCCGACAACATTGCCGACTCGCAGGGGCTTCCACGAGGTCACGTCCCCTACGTCGACCCCGACCAGGGCGGAGTGAACGCGCGGTTACTGGTTCTCCTCGACAATCCATCACGAAAGCAGAGTCCGGAACCGGCTCCGGTCTACTGAGCCTCGATAACAACGATCGAACCGCCCGCAACTGCCGCGAGGCATACGCGCGGCACAACGTGTCGTGGTCTGACGTAGTTCACTGGAACGTGGTCCCCTTCCCTGTCGCTGGCGCTAAGAATGGCGGATCGACGCCCGCGGAGCGCTCTCAAGCCGCGCAGTGGGCTGAGCAGTTCGTGGATCTGTGTCCTCGTGTCGAGTTCGTCTTGCTGCTTGGGGTCGCTGCACGGGACGGATGGGACCGCACCACGATCGACCGCGACATTCTCGTTCTTCCCGGGAAGATCCCCCACTGCTCAGATCGTGGGCTTAATTCCGCTGGCGGACGGGAAAGATTTGAATCGGCTGTCGCGCAGGCATCAAAGCTGCTCCACGAATAGCGCTGCATAACAAGACGGCGTTCATCTTCGAAGCTAGCGACCGCCTACGCCGAGGTCCCTGAGCGCGTCCACGAGCGGCTTCATCGTCGCATCCGTAACGTTCTCAGCAGCGGTCAACAACGTGCGCGCGGCAGCGGCGACCGCTTGAGCATCCTGTTCGAGCAGTCCGTCGAACCGCTCGTCGAGAAGCCATGAAGCGTCCGTGGACGCGTGCGCGGCCACCGCGTCCAAGAAAATCTCCATCTGCCGGACACGGTCGGCGGTGTCCGATCCCTGGCAACTGATCCAATCCAACTGGTCACTCCACAGCAGTTTGCGGGTCGGGTCGTCGGAGACGTCCAAGAATGTGCCGAACTCGCCCGTCAGTTTGTTGGCCTTGCGGAACTCGTCGACCTCTAACGTCAAGCGCGAGACATTGTCGTCGGTCAGCGATGCGCCGACAACCAGCAGATGCTTCGTGAGGAGCATCGATTGGAGGAGTGAACCGGCCGGCTTGGCGGTCGCGTCGAAGGTCACGAACCGTCGGCGAGTAAGCACTATCGACTCGGGCCGTTTGACGTCTCCGTGCATCTTCAGAATCCAAGAGCGTTCCGGCGCAGTCGTTTCCCGTGGTAGTACGCTGATAGGTCCGTTCCCTGCCGCTTGCACCGCCTCTTCGTAGAGCTGGTCGTAGTTAGTGGTGACGACCTCCGTGCATCCCAGCCCGGCCAACAGCGCGTGGGCCAACGACGGCGTTGTGACTTTCAAAACGATGTCTGCGACCCTCGCTCCAAGATCAGGCATCAGCTTCTCCAGCAATTGCGCCTGATCGAGCGCGGGGAAGTTCGCCAAGTCCGGAACCTCGACCGTCGAACGCTCTGCGAGCTCATTGAGCAACTCACCCCACCCGGGCAGACCCGCCCCGATGCTTACACCGGCGCCCAAGAACAACGCGAGGTGCCCCTGCTGCGCCAGCCTGCCTAGCTTGACCACGTCCTGCACCTCGGCATCATTCAAAGGCCAGCGGTACTGCTCTCGTCGGTGGTGTTGGGCTGCACTGAAAATCGCGCGATCAGGTGTCACCAGCACGACGTCGATGCTGAGCTCGGCCGCACTCACGGTCAGCGTCTTAATGAGTTGCGCCAGGACGTCGCCTTTGCTGGAATCCATTCCCCCACCGCTGGTCGCAAGAACCGGGATGGCGACGCGGAGTCGTTTGCGTCCTTTGCCAATCGCCGGGTCGGAGTCTGCAATGGCGAACAATGCCGCCGCCACGCGTGTGGTCAACAGCCCTTGTTCACCGCGCGCGATGTCGCCGACATCGATGAACCAGACCTTGCCGTCGTTGACACTCGGTTCGAACCCACGGCCCGGCCACTCCTTGGGCCGCGCGGCCTCCGCCGACTTACCGACGATCCCTTCCCAGGCAGAGGTCAAATGGAAGGCAGCGTCGGTCGGAATGATCGCCACATCGTGAGCGATAGCTTCGAGGCGTCCTAGAACAACGAACAGATGGCCAGTACTCGCAGTCACTGGACGAATCTAGCGTGCTCGCCGTTCAGACCGGGTGCCCCCGTGCTGACGAGGACGACGCCGCATCCACTAAGTGCTACGTTCGCCGACGGAGCTCGGAACGCAACTGGTTGATGTTGCGGACGTGTACTTGTCGCTGCAGGGTCAGAGCGCGAAGCTCAGCCGCTTCCTCGGACGTCAGGGAGTCCCCGCGCTTGGCCAATTCCTTGATCTCCAGTCGCGCGGCTCTCTGACCCGAACGTTCGACTTCCAGTTCCGCTCGGATCTCCTCCACGGTAGCGTCGCGGAGCCTATGTTCTAGACCGCCGACACGGCCGCCCGGCGAACCGCCATTTTCGATACGCCGAATATGAGCCGCGGACCACAACACACCCAAGAAGACAGCGATTCCACACCATGAAGCGATAGCGGATCCGGCGCCGTACTGCCCAAACATTGCCCTTAGCAGTGCTTCTCCAAGATACAGAGCAAGTCCTGCGATGATGAGGATCATGATCGCCAAGGAACATCCCCGGGGCGACTGCTGTACGTCGCTCAACGGCACCACCTTTCGTCGGTGGGTAGAAATTATCATTCGCCCCTGACAATTCGGCCGCATGGTGCTCGTGGCAATGATTCATCCTGAGGGCGTGAATGACTGACGCGTAGTGAGTAATCCGCAGGGCTCAGACGGCGTCGCAATAAACCGGGGCCGCGCTATGAATACCCGCCAAAACGATTTCTCCGCACGAGCCCACGACCACATCGACTCCCAGCACCTGCATCACTGTGTCGTCGCTCCCTGGATTGATTCACACCTTCGCACCCGGCTGCGAAGATCCCGCTGGTGTTGCCAGCTCCACCACACGCTCACACAGCACGCGTACCTCTCCCACCGTGGGCGCTAACTCATACGCGTGATGGTGACAACAAGCGCTGAGCTGATTCCACGCAAACTCAGCCCGCGCTGTCCGCTCTGCCCCGTCGAGCGACCGCAGTATGGCAAGCCGCGTCCTCATCGACGCGCCCGCACACTCGGCACCAACGACTTTCAGCCGCTCATCGACGAGTGCCTCCACCGCCTGACGGGCGACAAAGGCGGCTAGTCGCGCTGAGTTGCCGGAACCTGGCCCGGTAGCGCCGTTCAGGATCCGTTCCGACTCTCGCAACAACTGCGCAACCGAAGACCCCGTCACAGCTCCGCCAGAATGTCGTTGACTGTCTTGTGCAGGTCCCCGACGTCGTCTTTCGACAGACTCGCGATGTCACCGTGGGAGCCCCTGTTGCTAATTGAGAGAGCCGGGAATCGGTGTTTGCGATACGACCGCCACGCCGCTATGTCAGCCTTCGCGTCTCCGTGGACTGCCAGCGCCACGCGCTGATTCGTCTTCTTGTGGAGTTCCCACTCCACCTCGGACTCGTCGTGCGGCTGGCCCGCTGCTGCACGTTTCGCGTAGAAAACCTGCTGCGCAGCTGATTCCAGTGCCAATCGAAACAGTCCGGGAGCGGCGCGCCGCTTGATGTCGTCGCCCACGTGTTCATCAGCGACCAACGCGAAGGCGTCGTTGGCGTATCGCTTGGCCGGGTTCTCTGCAGTCTTGACCGTGATCGATGATCCGGTCTCGCGGGTCACCTCCAGGAGCTGGGCAGGAACGCCGAGCTGGCGAATCGACGCTGCCAGACGGTCGTCGTGCGAAAAGACGATGACCTGGCGGTTCTCGGCGAGTGTGCGCAGCACACTGATGAATCCATCGATCTTGGCTGGGTCCATGGCCTGAATGGGATCGTCGAGAACGATGAACCGGAACGGGCTCGCTTGCGCGGTCGCCCGCGGGATGAACAACGCAAGGGCCAGGGCATGCAGCTCTCCCTGGCTCATGACCGTCAACGCCGCTGCGGGCTGACCGTCCACGCTTCCTTCGAGCACGGCTTTCCGATGGGTTCGCGCGCCCTGCAGGGTGATCGAGCTGATATCGACGTTGCTCTCTTGGCGTAGCTGTGACCAGATCTCGCGCGCTCGGTCGGCGATCGGTTGCATGCGCTGATTGCGAAGCACGTTGGCGTTAGCGGTCACCCACTTCTTGGCCGCGTCCAGACGTGCAACGACGTCGTCGCTGCTGCGGGCGGTGTGCTCGAGGCTGAGCCAACCGTTGATCTTCGCTGCGATGGGAGCCCACGCATCCTCGAGAGCCTCTGCGGCGGCGGTTGCCTCGGCCTGTAGCTCAGCCGAAGCTTCGGCAACCATCGGCATTACCTGGTCGGCGTGGTCAGCAAGAGCGACATCGCTAGGCCGAGCACGGGCATCGGCGACCGCTGCCGAGTAAGCCCCGAGTGATGGCAGCTGCACCCCGTCGATCGGCGCGACACCGGCCAACCCAGAAAGCAGCGCTTCGGCGGCGGCGCGCGCCTGTTTCAGCTCGGCCTGCGCGGTGCGGTAGTCGCTCAGCCGCTGGTCTTCGGAGGCTAGGAAATCTCGTGTGTGTTGCTTCCACCCGTCGTCGAGCACGCCCACGCCGCACACCGGGCACTGCTCGTCGTCGACGATGTCGCGATACGACAACGCCTGCCGAAGCAACGTCGACCTATGCTCGGCCGCGTCGAGGGCTTGATCAGCCAGCTCGAGCGCCTTCGATTCTCGCTGCCGCAGTGTTGTTGTCGCTGAAACGACATCGTCGAGATCTGGCACTGAGATCTCCGCGATCGCGCGTAGCTTCGCCACTAGAATCGTCTGCGGGGAATCGGCGCCACTCACCAGAGCGGTCACCGCGTCGAGATCTGGCTGCCGCTTCTTCAACAGCTTTGCGGCGTCCACAGCACGTGCGTCGCCGGCACCCTGCAGAGTGACTTTGAGGTCTCGCAGAGCATTGGTCGCAACCGCTCGGGGCTGTTTGCGTTCGCTCAACAGATCCGCAAGGCGCTTCTCGGCGTCCTGGATCTCCTCGAGCCCCAGCAGTGTTGCGAGCGCGTCGTAAAGCTTCGACGGCTCCTGATCGAGTAAGCCCCCGATCTCGTCGTAGGTCAGCAGCGGTCGGTAGATGTCGAGTGCATTCGACCAACCCAGACTGCTTGTGCCTGGCTGCCGTTTCGCGCCCGCAACTTGAGTCCAGGTCTCGCTGCCCGCCAGGTCAGCACCGTCGGCCCAGTCAACGCCGGCAGTGGTGACCTTCGCTCCCGGGACGGCAAACTCGACTCGGACCTCACAGGGGTTGCCCTGATGCAGATTTCGCCAGCTGTCGGCCCACATCTTCGCTCGCTTGTTGCGCCACCGATAGCTCTCGCCAGTGAGAGCGAACTCGAGACCTTCCGCAAAGCTCGACTTCCCGGAACCGTTCCGGCCGCTGATCACAGTGATTCCCGGATAGGGCGACACCTCCAGAGTTGCCCGCGGACCGATCCCCCGAAAGCCGGCGACGGTGATCGACTTCAGATAGGCGCCCAGCGGCTCGACTACCTCAGCATCGCTAGCCGACGGGCGTTCCACCGGAGCGGCAGTACCGTCAATTTGCTCTCGCAGTGCTCCGCCGCTCTCGAGGGCCGCGATCACCGCATACTTCGATTGCTCGTCGAGTCCGGAATCCGCATCGAGCAGATCCCAGACCACCTCGGTCAGAGACTGCTCAACCGTTGGGCCGCTCTCGGTCATCGACGCTCCTTTGCGTTATCCGAACTGCCACTCTCGCAGATCGATCCGACAGAATCAGTCGTTACAGTTTCGCGGGTGGAACGTCCCACCGCGTCGGCACCGCGTGATCTACTCCAAGGGTGAACGAACCACTCCCCCGCGGTATTTACGAGTTGCTCCATACGCGACGAGTCGACGCGGATGTGCAGGACCAACCGCTCGTTCCCGATTTTGCCGACATCGCCGACGGTGATGCCCCGACGGTGCTCAGCCGGCATCTCGCCGACGCGCTTGTTCGACATCTCAGCGCACTCAGGCCGGCGGACCAGCTTGCACGAGCCAACGAGCTTCTGGGTTACCTCGGCGAAATCGACGACGAAGTGCTTCGACCCGAACTCCTGGTGGCACTCCGCGGCGTCGACGAACCTAAGCTGCTGCGGCCAGCAACTCCACTCTCGGAAGTCGCCCTGCTCACCAACACCAAGGGTGAGTCGAACATGGCCGGCGAGGTCGCGCATGAACTCGCAAGTGCCGACCAGGTGGATCTTCTGTGCGCCTTCATCCGGTTCGCGGGGATCTCGGTGCTCGGCCAGCAACTGGCCGCTCTACACGAACGCGGCATCCGTCCGCGCGTCTTGACGACGACGTACCGCGGCGCTACCGAGCGCCGTGCCCTCGACACTCTGGTCACCAAGTACGGCGCACACGTCAAGATCCGTTACGAGACTGCCTCCACCCGTTTGCACGCCAAGGCGTGGTTGTTCCGTCGCCGTAGCGGCTTTGATACCGGGTACGTCGGTAGCTCGAACCTCTCGAGGTCCGCGATGGTCGACGGGCTGGAGTGGAACGTACGGATATCAGGTGTCAGCACTCCCTCCCTGGTGAGGAAGTTCGAAGCCACCTTCGATACCTACTGGAACGATCCAGCGTTCAAAGACTACGACCCGTCCACCGATGCCGACCTACTCGACCGCGCGCTCGCAGAGGCCGGCGGCAATACCCAGGGACGGCAGACGCTCACGGTTTCCGGTCTCGACGTGCGGCCGTACCCGCATCAGGAACGCATTCTCGAAGCTCTCGACGTCGAACGGCAGGTGCACGACCGTCACCGCAACCTCGTCGTCGCGGCGACGGGCACCGGCAAGACGGTCGTCGCAGCACTGGACTACCGAGGTTTGTGCGATCGAGCGGGCCGACGGCTTCCGCTGCTCTTCGTGGCGCATCGCAAAGAGATTCTCGAACAGTCGCTTCGGATGTACCGAGAAGTACTCGCAGACGCCAACTTCGGTGAACTCTTCGTGGGTGGCGCCCGACCTACTGACTGGAAGCACGTCTTCGCGAGCATTCAATCTCTGAACGCGACAGCACTCGACAGCATCGATCCAGGCCAGTTCGATGTGGTCGTCGTCGACGAGTTTCATCACGCCGAAGCAGCGACCTACAAGCGGCTGCTGAACCATGTCCGGCCAGCGGAGCTTCTCGGTCTGACCGCAACCCCAGAACGCACCGATGGCCGGGACGTCTTTGCCTGGTTCGACGGCCGCGTCGCTTACGAGTTGCGGCTGTGGGATGCGCTCGAGCAGGACCTGCTGTGTCCGTTCCATTACTACGGCGTGGCTGACAACACCGACCTGCGATCGATCACCTGGTCGCGCGGCGACTACCGCATCACCGATTTGTCGAACCTGTACACCGGCAACGACGCCCGCACCCGGCTGGTCCTGCAAGCTCTGCGTGACAAAGTCAGCGATCCCACCAGGATGCGTGCGCTCGGCTTCTGCGTGTCGATTGCGCACGCGGAGTACATGGCTCATCGGTTCACCCAACAAGGGGTGAAATCGGTGGCTGTGTCCGCTGATACCAGTCCCGTCGAACGCGCGGCAGCGTTCGCCAATCTGAGGGCCGGCGAGGTGCAATGTCTGTTCGGCGTGGACGTCTTCAACGAAGGTCTCGACATCCCTGACGTCGACACCATCCTGCTACTACGACCCACGCAGAGTGCGACGATCTTCCTTCAGCAGCTGGGCCGCGGACTTCGGCGCACGAAGACCAAAGCAGTGCTGACCGTCCTCGACTTCATTGGGCAACAACGTCGAGAGTTTCGCTTTGAAAACAAGTTTCGCGCACTCACTGGATCCAGCCGTGGACGACTTCTGAACGAGATCAGCGAAGACTTCCCGTTTCTCCCCGGCGGTAGCCGCTTGGTCCTCGACAAAGTTGCCCAGGACATCATCACCGAGAGCATCAAGCAAACGATCCGCCTGAACCGTCGGGCTGACCTCGTCGCCAGCATCGCCTCGCACAAGCCGCGCACGCTGCAGGAGTACCTCACAGAGTCCGGTCACGACCTAGTCGACGTGTACGGGGGCACCGCCGGCAAATCCTGGACTGCACTGGCCCGCGATGCCCACATCGCAACGCCTGAAACGGGCCCCGGCGAAGAAGCTCTGCTCCGGCGGATACGGATCATGACGCACGTCGATGATCTCGAGCGGGCAGGCGTGTACCGAAAGATCGCCCAACAGGGCGGCCCGCGCTACGACGAGCTGTCACCCCGTGAACAGGCATACGCCCGCATGCTGTTCTTCCTCCTGTGGCCTGACCGCGGCGACCTCGATGACTACGACGCCGGTCTCCGGCATCTGCAGGCCAACCCCGCCATCTGCGAGGAGATTGGTCAGATCCTCGACGTCACTACTGACCAGATCAGACATGTCCCGGAACCGATGGATGCCGACGACCTCCCGCTATTTACCCACGTGCACTATCGACGCGAAGAGGTCCTGGCTGCCATCGGGTGGGCGTCGTTGACGCGCAAGGCCTACGGACAAGCAACCGGTGTCGTCTGGACGGATGACGGTGCGACTGGCGCGTTGTTCGTCAACCTTCACAAAGACGAAGGGCAGTTCAGTCCCACCACGATGTACCGCGACTTCCCGATATCGCGCGAGACGTTTCACTGGGAGTCTCCGAACAACACCACAGTTGATTCCAAGCTTGGTCGACGGCTCCTCGGGACGAGCGGCGCGGATGGCAAGGTCTTGCTGTTCGTTCGCGACCGGCCCAACGGTGACATCGGCGCCGAGCCGTTCATCTTCCTGGGCAAGGTGGATCTCGTCAGCCACCAAGGTGAGCGGCCGATCTCGATTACCTGGAATCTGCACCGCCCCATGCCGGCTGACGTATTCGCGAGTGGGTCGGTGGTTGCTAGTTAGTCGCAGAGCAACCTTCCGCACCGCGCGTTGCTGAATTATTCCACGTCATTGCATCCTTCGGCCAAAGTTGAATTGATACCGAATTCGTCGGGATGCCAGACAAGTTCCGCTAGCTGCCTATACAGGCCCTGCCGTTCGTCCATCACTTCGCGCGAGTACTCCTCCGGGTGAGGGTTGAAGACAAGCGATTTCTTAAACCTGAATTTTGCAAATGAGGGGTTGTGGTCGTAAGCGCTGGGATGGAGTGAGCGGGCTAGGAGGTTTTGACCAGCGTAGTGTTTAACCTTTTTCACATACTCCATGTCTCCGTAGCTTGCGTTAAAGCTTTTCGGTAGTAACAACAGCCCGCCGAATCGATTACGCGTCTCAGCGAACACGTACTCATTCTCGATTTCAGGATGACGCTCTGGATGGTCCGCCCAGACGTGCTCGATTTCGTAAGGATCCTTCGTGTCTTTGCTCATGTATGTGTGAAAGGCCTGGCCAGTTCTGCACTGCTCGTCGATCCATGCGGTGATTCTCGCCAGAAGGAAACGCACCCTACCCCTATTGGTACCGTTTAGTCGAAAGTTCGCGATTGCATCGAAAGAATCGAGATCGTCGCCGTTCTCGATTCGGTCAAGAAGAAGCGCCTGAAGTGCGTCGACGTGAAGATCCCGGATCTCCTTAATCAGAGTGAACATCGAGTAGGTCATCTGAGCGTATGAATAGTTCCGGTAATTAACAATTCTGCCGACGATCAACCGCTCCAAGAAGCCCGCGATCACTTCAGCCTTCGCCTGGAACGTGGCATCGTCATCATCAGGCGTGACCGCCGCAAGGATGACAGGATACTGGAGCGTAAACCCGGTCCAGGACAGGTAGTGAACGTGATCGAGTCCCGGTTGAGGGCTTCCCGCCGCAACGAGCAGGTCGCGATAGCGGCGGCTCATCACCTCGAAATCCCGATTGACCAGCGTCGCGTAAGTTGTGGGCCCACTCAGGCCGAGGCGGGGCCCGTTGTCGCGGACCCATTTCTGGTAAGTGGTACCGATGTTCTCCCAGTCACGCTGTGCTGCACCGGGTTTTCTTTCGCGCATCGTTTCGGCATATTTTGCCCGCAGCCAAGCCTTGAGAAACTCGCGATCCGCTGTGCTTTCGACACTTGCCAACTCGGACATGCGCTCGCGCCACAGGGTGTTGGCGGCGGGGATATCGGTTTCGGGCATGTGGGCAAGTAAGTAGCTTTTCAGCATGTCCGTCGGCGTCAGGCGGGCACCACGATCGTTCATGGTCTCGAACATTTCGAGCGCCATGGCCTGATCGGTCGCTGAAATCTCGACGACGACTACTCTCTCGAGCAGCCATTCGACGAAAAACTGCAAGGTCGATGGTTCGGCAATGTCCGCCGGGAACAAGACCGGGAAGTCATTGAATCTGCGCCAAAGGCGCTGTACTGATTCATCGCGCGTCGCATCGACATTGAAGGTTCCGTTTTCGAGAATTGCGTGCATAACCTCGGCGCGCTGCGGAATGTCCAGGTTGAAGGATAGTTCGCCGAACTTCTTCGAGTAAATCAGCGGCCTGATGTTGCCATCGGGGTCGCCATGCAAGTGAATCAGATGCGCAAGAAGAAGAGTCAAAGTCGTCAGTCTCTGCTGACCATCAACCAGAAACGATGTAGCATCCTCCTGCGCCGTGACGATCGGCCCGAGGAAGTAGGGGCGATAGGACGCAACCTGTTTCAGCTCATGCTCGGGCTGGTATTCATCGAGAAAGCGCCCGGAAAGATCATTGAGTAGCTCCGCGAGATTGGCCTGCGACCACGTGTACTCACGCTGGTAGTACTTAAGTCCGTACTTTCGACCGGTGAATAATTCCTTGATAGTCTTGGGCTTGCCATCGATACGGTCAGTGACGATCGTCATCTCCCGCTTCCTCCCTGGGTGATTTGGGCTAGTGGAAGTGTGGCGCCTTTAAGGTAATGCTCGTTTTATTGAATGGCGAGGTCCCTGACCTGCCGGTGCCCCTGCCAACGACTCCCAGCCTGTGCCGCCGCGCGCAATAGCGGCCGCCAATCGGTCGTACGCCTCCAGGACTAGGGCCCGCGTGCGGTAGTGTCCGCAGACACGTTCTTCGTATTTGCGGACAACGGGGAATGAGTCGAGAACGTGCTCTGTTTCTGAGCGGGTGAGGCCGTAGACGTGCATGAAAGCGGCGTCTAGGTCGGCACGGAGCAGTGTTCGTCGTTCCGAGTTCCACTTGAATGGTGCCCCATGATCTCCGAGTTCCCGGGCATACGGCTGAAGCCGCCACGAGGTGTACGACAACTCCAGAGCATACGGAAGGACCCAGGTGGCCAACGTGCAACCGGATTGCCAACCCGTAGGACCTGCGAAGGTGGAAGGAGTGGGACATGCGAACTGTCGCATCAGAGTCATGTTGAGATGGGTTCCAGCGTTCTTCTGACGGACGACGAAATCGAAGGGCAAGCTACTCCAAACGGATTGGAGTAGGGCTGCGTCGCTCCCGCATCGAGGAAAAGCAAGCGGAAACCCGCCCGCGACTGCGGTGTAGGGGAGAACTGCGGGCGTCATTGTCCGTGAGTCACTAGCTCGGGCTATGTCTCGCCAGCCGAGCAACCAACCTCGATCCCATTTGCCGCGTAAGAATTTAGCGACTTTCGGCCGCTCAATCCAGTAGCGAGCTTGCACTTCTAGGTAGGGATCGCCATGTTGTTCGTCTGTGGGGCGCGGGAGCGACCCAACATTCAGTTGGGCCTGGGTCGCATCACGATACGTAGAGAAACGATGGTCGAAATGACCGAGCATTTTCGCCTCATAGAGGGGAACGTACTCTTGGCCATTTTCATCGTACGACCAGCCGTTGAATTCTGCAGCGGCCAGGTCTTCCGGTTGGCGGAACAGACCCGAGTCATTCGCCATGTCGAAGAGTCGGGCGAAGGACAGGCCCCAAGGATTCCCGTCGGGGGCGTTATCGTGGATAAGCACGGGGTGGCGGCGGTATATGCCGAGCGTGATGTCAGCATCGGCGCGTGTGCGGAACATCGGCAGAGTTCCGGTGTTGGGGTTCATTGCGAGAACCTCGTCAGGGGCGAGTTCAAAGCGGCGTGAAGGAACGTCAGCGAGGTGCCTGGTCAGAAATGCAAACCGGCTACGCGCTGCGGCACGCTGCCGACCAGCCATTGCGGTGATTGCGAACCGAAATGAATGGTGGACCTCGGCAAATATCTTTGCTTCATTCTCAAAGTCATAGAAAGCCAGAAGTCGCTTGTTGCTAAGGGTGTCGGAGAAGAATGGTGCCGTGGTCTTGTCGGTGCCCAGTCCGGTGGGTGTAATGATTCCGGCGATTCCGTTAGGCGCTGCGATGGTGCGCATTGTCTCGGCGAAGACACTGTAGGTATTAACATCGCCTTTTCCCGTAAGCGGGTAACGGCCGCTTTTTAATAAGAGGTGGCTTGTGCCATCGGATTGCCGTAGCGCGTCGCAATAGCTCGTGTACAGGTCAGGATCGATTTCAGCCAGCGTCTCAATCATTTTCTTGCGAATGGCGGCAGTCTTCGAGTCGGCGATGTCGTTGCGCCCAATATTGGCGAAGAATTCCTTGTCTTGAATCTTTACTCGCTCCCAGGGTGGGTTGCCGACGACGCACGAAAACCCTCCAGTCCAACCAGTGATCGGGTCGGCGGCGGCCCCGTCGTTGGGGACGGTGAAGATGCCGGGGAACTCAAGGTGCCAGTGGAAGAAGCGGTACTGACGGGCGAGTTGCCGCACCGATTCGGTGATAGCTGGGGGGACTGCGTCGACGTTGTCGACGAACTGGCGTACCGTGTTGTGGGTTATGCCCTGCCCGGAGCTCTCGAAATTCTCCGGCTGGGGTCCAACCGTTTTTGTCTTAGATTGCACGAATGCTGCGCACCATGCGTCGCCGACGAGTTTCGCCGCAACCATTTCAGGGTCGGCTTCGAGGGTGCGCCATGCATCGGCTCGTGCCCGAATTCGCCTGAGGTCAGCGGCGCGGCCGGTGTCTGCTTCGCGTGCGGCTTTGGTGAACTTCATGGTTTCGACATTCAGTGTTTCGTGACCGAAGCTGAATGTCAGCTGGGCATCGATCGCGGCACGTTCGGCTTTGTTGCGGGCTTTGAGCTTGCTAGTCCATGTTTTGTCGTCATCGCCGAGAACAGTGAAAGCAGAGTCAGGAATGTTGTGGCGTAACAGTTCTGGGGTGGTCCCGAGGAGCGCGTTGCCCACTTTGAAATGTGCGTCAAGGAACGGGAAGGGGCGATTGGCATCGAAGGCTTCGAGCCAGAGAGCAACTTTGGTTATCTCGATAGCGAGGTCGTTGAGGTCGACACCGTAAATACAGCGTTCGATGACATCCGCGGTGGCGGCCCTGAGGTCGATCGGGTTGGGTTCGGTGTCTCCGGTGCGCACCGTTGCCACTGCGGCGGCCAAACGACGGGCCGCAGCGACAACGAAATGGCCAGAGCCCACCGCCGGGTCCACCACGGTGAGAGCAAGTAGCGCCGCCTCGGGGTCGGGTGCTCGCATGGCTTCGTCGATCAGCGGGTTGAGTACCTCGTCGAGAACGAGTGCGATGAGATCGGAAGGGGTGTAATAGGAACCGGACTTCTTGCGGTCGTTGCCGGCGGCGATCTCGAGGGTGAATGTGCGGGCCGCGGCGTCGTAGCGGGGAGTGAAAGCCAGCAGGCCTTCGTACATTCCGCCGAGTTCTTCACTGTCGAGATTGCGGTAGTCGACTGGCCGTGGGATCCCCGTCGCCGGGTCGTCGATCTCGGCCAAAGCTTTAATGGCGGCCAGGAAACTACTATTGGGCAGTTTCGCGCCGTCGAGCACGCTGAGGTTCTCGCGCGCGAACAAAGTCGCGCCCAACCCGTTCAGCCCGAGTACGGGCTGTCCTTCGCCGGCGACGGCGTCGGTGACGATCTGGTGTGCTTCCCAAAGATCGGTGTGGCGGCTACCGCCCCGTGTGCTGGCCATGCGTCGCAATCGTGCTGTGGAGAAGTGCACGGTGTAGAGCGTGCGGGCGTCGGATTCGGTGGCCAGGGTGTGGAGTAGATCCCGGTCTTCGGCGACGAACAGGACGATGAGCCGATAGGCGATGCGCAGCAACGCGCGATGCAGGTCGCGGTCGGCGTCCTGGGCATGCGCGAGGGTGTCGCGGAGTGCGGTGTTCGCTGGGTGGCTCACGAAGCCTGTACCGAGGTGTTGTAGTGCGGTCGCGACGCCTTGTTGGAGGGTGAGTAGTGCCCGGGCGCCATCTTCGATCGCGGTGGTGCGCCAGGTTTCGAGCCAACAGTCCTCTGGTTTGAGCCCTGAGTCCGCTGATTCTGTGTCGCTCTCAACCGGTTCCGTGCTCTCGGCGCGTGGGGCGAATCTGCTTGCATGTGCAGTGAGGAACAGCAGCCGGAAATCTGCGTAGCGCTGATTGGTAAAGATGTCATCGAGGTCGAACTCGACGTAGGACTGTTTGGCCAGTGTCGATGCGTCGCGCAGCAGTCTCAGTGTCCGACCGTTCGACAGCAGTGCCCACAATGCGCGGTCCTCGCGGTTGAGGTAGTCCTGCACCATCGACTGGGGTGCCCTCGCGGTCACACCCTCGGTTCTGCCGTCGAGCGGGACGCCGGCGCCCAGCAGGTGCAACGGCACCCATACCGCGAATTGTGTGGAGTTGGGCCAGGTCAGGCGGTGGGAGATCGGGAAGTGTGGTGGGGAGGTTTCCCCGAGTCCAGGTGCCACATCGAGGCCACCGCCGACCACCTCGGGGCGTCCCCACCCGAGTTCGTAGAGCAGCGGGAGCAGCCACTTCTCGCGGGTGAGTTTGGTCGCCGGATCTTCCGGTGGCAGACGATCGAGTGACTGGGTCCACTCGCGGTGGGCTGCGAGCATCGCTTCCCAGGCGCGGGCGATGGCCGCATTGACGGCCATTCCGGGCGGGAGTTGGTAGTCCGCGGCCTTCTGCCCCGGCATACGCAGGTCGGAGGACCGTGTAAGTGCCTCGCTCGGTAGGACGGTGCCGACCGTCCGTACGGATTTGAAGGCGGACAGTCCACTCACGATGCGCTCCGATCGGGGAGATAGACGTAGACGCCGAGGACGTCCGGTGGTGGAAGTAGTCGTGCGCGTATACCTTTCACCCCAGTTTTGCTGCTCCTTCGCACCTTCCGGTGATCCGCCACGGCGGCGGCGGCGAGCGCCTCGCCTCGGCTGGTCAGGTGGTCGACGGTGCCGTCGAGACGGCCCAGGATCCGGTCGAGTTGGGTGCGGGCGAGCTCGTCAGCGACGTTTCCGGTGGGACGCGCGGCGAGCAGGTCTTCGACTGCGGACTCCTCGAGCCAGGACAGAGTGCCGACGCTGGCGGTGAAGGCAAGGAACTGGGCATCCTCGGCGACCTGGGTGATCGTGGTCTTGGCCCCGGGGATGATCAGTTCGAGCCGGAAGCGGACGACGAGCAGTGTCGTGACCTTCTCCACACTGGTGGTGCGGATGACACCGGCGCGTCGGGCCGGCCGCTGGGTGGGGGGCAATTCAGGATCGAGGGCCGCGTCGAGGACGTAGCGTGCGATCGACTCGACGGTGGGATCAGTGCGACTCAGAACGTGATCGCCGGCCGGAACCGGGAAGGACCGGTGGAACTGCAGGATCGGGTTCTTCGATGGCGGTAGTTGTTCGCGGACGGCAGGTGGGAGGGTGTCGATGCGGGCGGCGAAACCGTCGGCGGTCTCGCTCAGTTGCCCGGAGAGCAGGGTCAGGGAGTCACGGACGAACACTTCGGCGTCGACGGGGCCGCCGAGGGAGCGTCGGACGTCGGCGAGTGTCTCGGCGACGGCGTCGGGACTCAGAGATGCCTGCCGGAACCTCGAACGCGATACCTTCTCTCGTTCCGCAGCATCGGTCCAATGCATTTCCACGGCATCGGTTACAGCACTCGAGGTGGCTGACCCCAAATCAAGGGCGAGTTGGTCGGTCTCGTTGCCGCGCAACAGGAGAGACTCCCAGATCGCGGTCATGACTGTGGTCGAGTCGACGGGGATCGGCACCGATACCCCGGTACTGCGGCGGATGCGTTCGTGCCGACGGATCAGGACGTCGAGGACTACTCCGTCGATGCCGTTGTCAACGCCGTAGTAGGTGATCGCGCGGACGATATCGGCGCGTTGACCGAATCTGTCGACGCGGCCTTCGCGTTGTTCGTGTCGGGTGGGGTTCCACGCGAGGTCGTAGTGCACCACTGCGGTGAATCCGTCTTGCAGGTTCACGCCCTCGGAGAGGCAATCGGTGGCGATCAGCAATCGTGGTCCGTCGTGGGCGGTGAGCGCGGAGACCCGAGTTTGCCGTTCTTCTGGTGGCAAGCTGCCGGTGACCGATTCGACTCTCAGGCTGCGGTGTTTTTTCGTCAATGCCGCGCCGAGGTGTTCGGCCAGATATTCGGCGGTGGGGATGTACCGGCAGAAGACGATTGGGTGATAACCCTCGGCGAGAAGTTCCGCCAGGAGCACGATCAGGCGTTTGAGCTTCGCATCACCCTTGACACCCTTCAATGATCCTGCGATGTCAGCCAATTCGCGTAGGCGGCGGCGTGCCGACCCGTCCGGGCCGTCACTCTCGAAGGTGTCGGCGCCGAGGGCGGTGTCATCGCCTTCGACGGCATCGTCGAGATCCACATCAAGGACGCGGGGTGCGGCGATGGAGTCCGCGTCTTCCGTCGTCCGGCTGGCACTGAGTTCGGAGCGGTTGAGCAGGGTCTGCTCAGCGGCGGCGGGACTCGAAGCGATCGAGCGCAGCAGCGCGATGGCCGACCACCACCGCACGCGTTGGTGCACGTTGTTCAGGGACGGATCGGCAACCTGTTCGCGGGCGAAGCGCATGACTTTGTCGAATAGGCCCCTGTATTCGGGGGTTAGCTTGTAGCTTTCCTCGGCCCGTTCCCGTTTCGGGAAGGGTGTGTCCTCATCCAAATATTCGCGGATGTCGGCGCGTTGACGCTGGATGAGGAACTGAGCGAGCAGTTTACGGTCTTCGTCGCGCTGGGGTCCGGACAGATCGGCGGGGAGCTCCCCGAGCCTGTTGTCGAGCAACCCGACAAGCGATTGCCAGGCACCGTCGTCGCCACTGTGCGGTGTGGCGGTGAGTAGCAGGAGATGTCTGGCTGGATCATCTGCGAGTTTGCGGAGCAACGTGTACCGCTGGTGCGCCTGACTCGACCCAGCAGTAGTCGGCGCGATGCAGGTGTGGGCTTCGTCGACGATGACCAGTTCGGGGCATTTCAACGCGAATTCGTCGCGACGGCTGCGCTGTTTGATGAAGTCGGTGGAGATGATCAAGTACGGATATTGCTCGTAGACGGTCGAACCCCACGGCACTTTGAGCCGGTTCGCCGTCGAGGGCAACAGCAACTCTGCCTTGATCCCGAACTTGCTGCGCAGTTCCGTTTGCCATTGGGGGGCAAGCTGTGGGGAACAGAGCACCGCGAGGCGTTGCGCGTCACCGGTGGCAAGAAGTTCCGCGGCGATCAGTCCGGCTTCGACGGTCTTGCCGACACCGACACCGTCCGCGATAAGCAGACGCGTTGTTTCCTGAGCGGTGGCCATCATCAGGGGCACCAACTGGTAGTTCCGGGGGGTTACGGCCAGCTGGGCGAAGGATCGGAATGGACCCGAAGTGGCCCGGAATGAAAGCCGCAGAGCATCTCGGAGCAATCGGGCGCGAGCGGCGTCACCACGATCCTCAACTGTAGGGGAGTCGAAAATCGCCGCTTTCGGATTATCGAATTGCGGTAGCAGCACTGTTGTTTCGTCGTCGCGGCCGCCGAGGGGCCGGGCGAGGATCGTTCCCTCGGATGCGCCGGGGAGGACGAGCCAATCGCGGCCGCGGGCGTTGATGAGCGTGCCGGCAGGGAAATCGGTGACTGTCACGCCCCAGCCCTGCCCTTGCCGAATACGGAGGGATGTCCAGACACCGTCTCATGCCACCCGGCTTCTGCGTCCGCATAATGGAAACGTAGGACAAGCCATCCAGCCTCGTCTTCGAGCTTCATCCGTGCCTGCTCATCTTTCTGGCTCTGGTGGTCCGAATCGTGCACGGGGCCGTCCACAAAAATTGCTACGTCGCCGCCGTCAGTGTGAAACGCGAAGTCGGGTCGGACGTAATAGTCATCGACGAGCTGCTGCGCATCGTCTGGCAGCCGATATCCGTGTTCGTCGAGGAACCGAAGGAAGCTCCTTTCGAGGCTGTTACTAGGTCCCTCGAGGCGAGTCAATACGTCGGCGCGTTCCTCGCCGCCACTACCGATATCCATTGTCGCAGTGGTCAACTGCTGAAGTATTTCGATCACGCAGTGCCGGTCCAGCAGTTGGTGGTCCCACTGATTGCCATACGATAGCAAGCAGTCATAACAAGCCTGGGCGCATTCCTCTACCGCATGACTGGCTTTGCCCAGGTCCTCGCCGGTATCGGGGTCGTAATGCAAAATTTCAATTGCCTTCCTGGCGACTGCACGCACCTGGTGTTGTTCGGTGGCCAATCGCCTCAGCACGCCCGCACCACCCTCTGCGGCCTCGAAGAACATGAGTCGGGACCAGGCGTCCGGTGTGGATCCGCCGGGCATTGGCTCGACTGCGAGTTCGTTGCTTTCGAGCTGGTATACGGCCTCGATCGCCCGTTTCAGCGCGTACATGGCTGCCATCCGCTGCTCGTCGGGAATGGTGGCGGATAGATACATCAAGAGCGCGTTTCGGTGATCTTCGACGTACGGAACGATTCTCTGTACACGATCACCGTCGGTGGCACTGGCTGCCCCGTCGTTCTTCAGTAGGTCACTCTCGCGAGCCCATTTCCCCTCGAGGGTGTCGAGTAAGTGGCCTTTGATGTCCTTGTCTTTGCGTCGACGTAGGCCTACGTTCATCCGGCGAATGAGGGCCGTATCTCCGTAGGTGATCGTGGCAATGGTGTCACCGTCTACCGTCAGCGTGCTGGTGAGCTGTCCGGCGCGTTCGCCGTGTGGTTCGAACCGGATTGAGGTGACGATTTCGTGGCCGGCGCGCTGCCGTTCTTCCTCGTCAGCACTGATTCGGTCGCGGCGCCGGGTTTTGACGGCGAGAAGCCGCATCATCTTGCTCATGGTAAGCAGCGAGGCCGAGCCGCAGTGGTCGCAGATCTCGTGACTGGTTGGTCCGTTCAGATCGTGCATGTACCCGCAGGATTCGCATCGCTTTATCTCGGTGATATTCACGCCACTGCCGTCTTCGCGGGCGGGCAGGCTTACGCGGTTTACCTCATAGCGGGCGCCCTCGTGATAGATAAACGCTCCCGGCCCGAACTCGCTAATCGCGAGGAACCGAGGCCGCTGTACGTAGTCGCCCTGCCCGTTCTTGGTTCGTCGTTCTGCGGGGATGAACGCCGATAGCGGAAGACGGGGGAACGAGTAGCCCGGCAAGAATCCCTCAGAGGCGAAATATCGGTAGGTGTAGAAATCTCCCTGGTTGACATCGTCGATCTGACCTTTGAGAAGGTCCAGTGCGGCTCTCGCCTCGGCAATGCGTCCGCGGGCTTGCCGTTTCGACGGCTCTGAGGCACCGATGTTCTTGAGGATGTCGTTGGCGCTGTCGAGTTCGCCCAGGGATTCGCGGTAGAGGCCCCGCCAGCGATCCGCAGCGCGGTCGAACCGTATCGATGCGCGTTTGACGGTCTCTTCAATCCAGTCGGCATGCCACCAGGGGGCGCTGGTGACCTCGGAGGCGGCAGTCAGTACCGCACTGATTGCGGCGATGGCACGGCCGGCGTGGGTTGTCGAGTCGATCTTCGAGCGCACGTCATCGCGCAGGGGCTGTCCGGGTGCATCGACATCGAGGAGATCGACCATGCTGGATTTGAGATCCAGATCGCAGATCACCAGCCAGATGGCATGCGCATGCGCGCGGACGAGGTCTTGGTTTCCCAGTTCGAGCCGCGGTGGGGCCACCGCGCCGGCGACCATGTCCTGGCTGCGCCCGAAATAGTAGGCGTCATGCGCGTTTCCGGTGGAGCAGTAAGTCAGGACGACGGCGGGCTGTCCGGAGCGTCCTGCGCGGCCGGAACGTTGCGCATAATTGGCGGGCGTCGGGGGGACGTTGCGCATTCCCACTACGTTCAGACTCTTAATGTCGACGCCGAGCTCCATCGTCGGTGAGCAGTAGAGCACCGGCAACGTGGCATCACCGAACCGGATCTCCCGGTCTTGACGTAACTCGGCAGTGACCTGCGCAGTGTGCTCGCGCGCCTCGAGACCGACGAGACCGGTGGCTGTTTCGGCGTAGAAGCTACGGAAGAACGGGTTGACCCTGCCCTGAGTCTGGTTTCCGCGGATCGGGTCCGGTGCGCGGTATTCGCCGTCCCCGGCATGCCATTCGATAATTCCTGCATGGACCCGGTATCCGAGGGGACGGTTCTTCTCGACGATCTTCGCGAGGATTCCCACCCTGGCCATCAGGGTGAGCAAGCTTGAGATCAATCCGTCGGCATCGGCCGGTTTGAGGGGATGGTCATATAGCGGGAAACGATCGGGGCGGCGAAGCCACCGACCGTAATTGCCCAGACCTGAGATGTGCAGGTCCGCACCAGTGCCGGCAAACTTGGGTCTGCTTCCCGCATAGGCGGTTCCGGCATAAATGCCGGTGTCATCGGTCAATGCCCATGGGGGCCGGAGCCACTCTTGGCTCGCTCGTTTGATGCTGTCGTACCGCTCTTCGGAGAGATAGTCGGATTCGATACAGATGTGTCGACGGAGCTCGTCGAGCAGGACTCCCATGATCTGACGGCGGGTCTCGGGTTCAGCGCCGGCCAGCGGCTGACCAAGATCCGCCCACTTTGGTTGGTCCGCGGCCAATTCATCGATACCGGCGTACGACAGTCGCAGCTGACCGGTTTGTTCCAGGTTCGGCATCGTGATGCGCCAACCGCGTTGTAGATCGGCCCACAATCGGTAAGCGACCGAGTCACGCAATGCGCTGGCGACCTTTTTCTTCGCCGCGTATTCGACCTCGGGGTTCTTCGCGAAATCGGCGAGAGTACCGCCGAGGACCTTGACCACTCGAGGACCAAGGTCTTCGTCGGTTAGCGGTTCTTCGGGGTCTCGCTCTTGCTGGTCGAGTGCGGCTCGGTACAGCGCTGACCTGACGAGGCCGACCGACACGAAGTCGTTGAAGTGGCCGGCCTGCAGGCTTGCGTCCTGCCGGTTGTCTGAGAAGGCCAAGAACTTTCGGGCCTCGTCATCCAGATCTGTTTCTGCCTTCAGTGTGCGGACCACTGCCTGCGACAGCACGGTCACGGCGCTAGCACGCCCTTCGGTGCCCAAGCTAGACACGCGGGAGAACTCGGACTGTCTGGAACTTTCGTAACTCGTTTTGCAGCTAGGGCAAAAATGCAAAGTTTCAAAGAACGCTGCGGTCAGTCCGTCGTCGGTGATCGTTCCGAATGAGTCGACGCGGACGCCTCGCGGGAGTCGCGTGCGGCGCCCGGTGTCCAGTGTGCGGGAACCAGAGGTCTCAATGATCCAATCGTCCGGCACCAGCTTGAGCAGGGCTGGATCGTGCACATCTGGCCACGGTGTTTCGGTGATCAGAAGTAGTCCAGTGGCTTCGGCTTGTTCGCCGCGTCCACCGTTAAGAGTTCGAGGACTGAAGTTTTCGCCACCTCGATCGAGGTTGACCACCAAATAGTCTTGTCCGCACTCGCGGCAGAACGCCAAAGGAAACAGCGGCTGACCAGAGGCCCCCACAGGTGCACTGCGTTGGTATTGAGTTGTTAGGTAGCGGCTCTCGGGGCTCTCGAGTGTGGCGTAGGCAGTATCGCCTTTGCCGATGAACTGGTGAAGCTTGAAGGCGAATAGCGGTCGATCGCTTTCATCTCGCGCCTTCGAACCAGCCAGCAGCAGCTCGCGGAGACGATCTTCGCAGACTGCGGGGACGACGCCAGTGAGTTCGGCGAGTACCGACGCGGCGTCTTTCAGCCGGGTTGGCACCTGCCTGGCGAGTTTGCCTTCATCGTCATCGCGAAGTCCGAAGGTTTCTTCGGTCCAGATCGCCAAGGGATCTCGATGGAGTTCATCCCAGTTTGACGGAGCTTCCACAGCGAGTCTGGCAGTTAATTCTGTGTTGTCGGTTCGGCCGGTTGTCGCGCGCCGGAGTGTTTCGCCAATGACGTTTTCGGCCGGGATTTCGGTGCCGAAGATTCTCGTGGCTAGTTCAGCGACCTCTAGGCGCTGTTCCGCTCTGGTGCCGGGTCCCGCGAGGGTGGCGCTGGTTCCGATGCACTGCAGGTCGGTGACTCCGACCGCGCCGCGGAGGCGACGGATGAGCATAGCGACGTCAGCGCCCTGTCGCCCGCGGTAGGTGTGAAGCTCGTCGAGTACGAGATAGGACAGATTCGCGGCGCTAGTGATCAGAGCCGAGCGTTCCCGCGGCCGGGTAAGCATGAGTTCGAGCATCACGTAGTTGGTGAGTAGTATGTCCGGCGGGTTAGCTAAAATTGCTTCGCGCTCGGTGCGCTTTTCCTGGCCAGTGTAGCGACCGAACGTAACCTTCGGTTTGTCTTTCCCGAGAAACTTCTCCAGCTCTCCGCGTTGGCTGTTGGCCAGGGCGTTCATTGGATAGACGACGATTGCCCGGACACCATCACCGCTGCCCTCCCGCAACACGCGGTCAACAATCGGGACGATGTAGGCCATCGATTTTCCCGATCCGGTTCCCGTAGTCAGAACGTAGGATTCACGGCGCTTAGCTGTGGAGAACGCATCGCTTTGGTGTCTGTGGAAAGCGATCTCCCGTCCGAAAGGATCCTCATCAGTGCGGGCACGGAAGATCTCGCGGTTGGCGGGGTGCAGCACGCCAGAGTCAACGAGCTCACTGACGGTGCCTCCGGGCTCGAATGCTGGGTTGAGCGCGAGCCAGGGCTGAGGCCAAAGCAGACCGTTCGCTATCTCACTTTCGACCTTCGCTTTGACGGAAGGGTCCTTGATATTCAGAAACCCCGAGACGAAGGACCGGTAGTCGTCCAAAACCTTCGCAAGCACACCGAACGCGTCCACGGGACCCCCAAAATGTTACGCCGAGTTGAAGCTCAAACTCTAGCGGCACGGCGTAAGCAACCTATTAAGATCGTCGAAAGGCCATCGTCGTGTCCACACCTACAGGTGGTCGGCTGCCTTTGGCTGAGCTCAGATCGGGACGATGTCACTCGAAACAGTGTGTGCATACGACGTTGGACGATTGCATCCAGGTGACTGGCTAGCGGGCCTATCGAGCTAGGTACTGAGCAACAACAACTCGAGGCTTATCCCCTGGCTGCAGTTCATCGCCGCCTCCACCAAGCGGTTGACCCTCTCGTGGCGGAAGGTAGTCGGGCGGCTGCAGTTGCGCTCCGGGCAGGTCCTCAGTCGCCCCTCGAGCTAGCGGCGCATAGTCCTCCGGTTCCAATGACGAGCGCAAAACAGACAGCATTGCGCTGCGGGCCGGATCATTTCTCCCGGCACGCCAAACCGACAACTCGGAGCCGTCAGCTGCCGAGCTCCCCGTCAACACTGGCGACAAGTCTCCGGTCGCACCCGGAGACGCGGACGGCACAAGCGGTCCATCACCTGAGTCGGGCGGGCGCGGCCTCGGGTCGTTATGCCGCGTCATCGGAAGTCGTGGCCCTGCGCAGTCGCTAGGGCAGCTTGCCAAGCATGACCAAGCCACTGATTCTGGAGCAACCTCCTGGAGGTTCAGGATCGAGCGTTGGGTTTGTCGGCCAGGATCCAGAAGCATCTGACGAATTCGATGGGCGCTCACGGTCGTTATTGCAGTCAACTGATCGGGCAATAGGTGGTCTTGCCAACACGACGTTGTTGAAAAACGTCGTGTTGTCTTGGATGGAGCATTATAGAGCGCGTAAACGGGCTCCACGCCTAAGCGCCGCGCGGAAACGATCAGGGCATCCAATTGCGGTACCGGGTGCGGGTTGAGGCGGCTCGGCGCAGGGGTGTGACTGAAGTCGTACCTTGCGCGCTCGTCCAAGCGCTTCGCTTGAACCAACATACCAAACCAGCGCGTCGGACCCTCGATCCACCACTCCCAATCTGCGCCCTCGCGAGCTTCCTCCTGCCGCCCTAGCATTCTCGTTCGGAAACCTGGAATCGTCCGCCGGAGGTCCAACAACACGAGCTGCGTTATCGTTTCTTCGCTTTGACGGACATGCAACTTCTCGCCATCCGCCAACCTCCGCGCAACACTCCCGGCGCGCTTGCCAAGCGCGATCGCCACGAGCGGGTCCGATGCGTTTTGGTCGATCCAGTCAACCCAGTCTCGGAGTAGCGGGGCCATAAATCTCCAGTCATTGGGGCGAAGAGTCGGTCAATTTAATCTCACCTTGAAATTGGCACATTTCGCAGTTCATGTTCGTTACGGCAAAGCTGGAACCCGTCGCGTTATAGCGAACTCGTTTATTATATTGGCCTATTCTGCCCTCCAGTCTGCAGCCATTTAATTCCGAACCATAAGATCAAACTACGGTCAGACCAAACAACTGCACTCCGATAGAGACACGAATATCGGGTACCGAGGTAGAGCAATGACCCGAAGATAAAAACAGCCAAGAAGCGCTACATCTCTCGTTCTACAATGGTCGCTCGAGGTCCCCGTTCGGATTCACTCACCTGAAATCTGACCAGCGCGCCGCTGTTGATTATTTCAAATCCACCTTTGTCGAATACGTCATCTGCATGGAAGAAGAGGTTATCTGGATAACTCGGATGCCGAACAAACCCGTAATTCTCGCGTATGGAAACCACTTCTCCTATCAGACGCCCATCTGCTGCGCTCAAGTCCGCAGGATGGCCGCGTAAGCTTTCATCCAACGAGTTCGCCAGACTTAACAGGCGCCGTCCAGCGACAGGACAGTTGCGCGTCTTAGATAGTTTGTCAAGCTCAAACAGCAGCTGGCTCCAGGAGCCAGAATTAACCAATCTGACAAGCGCTTTCTCGACGTACGCCAACCATTCAGCGAGATCCGGGACCGTTCCAGAAGCGCGTAGTGCTTTCGTGGCACCCCGTATAGCCTCGGCCGCGCAGTTCGTTGCGGTGTCTCTCAATCGATCGTCTGAGACACCCGACTCAAGAGCCGCCAGAGCAATCTCTAAACCTTTCCTAGCCTTGTCGTACTGCAACAGCGGGTTGCGCTCGGAACTCCCAGAATATTCGGCCCACCTACGATAAGCCTCAGCAAGACTGCTGATGGCTATCAAGCGCGACTTCCCTGACATTTTCACAGATGCGGGCTCTATGAGTGCGATTCCCTCGGAGAAGCGATTAGCCCAAACTAAGTATGTTCCGAGCTGGGCAGCAGTATCAGACATTTGAAGCGTTCCATGAGCCTCGTTTGCATAATCGATCGCACCGCTGAGATCCTTAACATTTCGCGCAAGATGCCCAGCGAAGAAATGCGCAACCACAGCTCGGCCCTCTCCAGAGGAGTTCGCATAGGCACGCTCATAACATTTTGTTGCACCACCGATATCGCCTGACCGGCCGCGGACGAAGCCCTCAACACGGTCGACTTCCCAAAAATCGGGATTCATTTTCCTAGCAATCCCAATTTGTTCAAAAGCTACGGTTTGATCACCAGATTTAAGTGCGAGCATCGCCTTTCGCAACGTCTGGCATGTAGGAGCGTCTTCTACTGTTCTCGACCTAACGACGATAGGAGCCAACGATCTCTCAGCCATATCACTGGCTCGCCGTTCCTCTGTCGACCTAAATTCTGCATCGCGTCTAGTAATTAACCCTTCGATTTTTTTGTCGACATGGACTCGGCGATCCAGAAATTGCCTGGCAGTCTCGGTAAGAGCCACCTGCAACCCTAGTACTACAGCCGTAGATAGGTAGTTTCGGCGTGTTTGCGCTGGTAGGCGCGGTTGCCGCGGCATGATCTCGAGTTTGTGAAGACATCCAGATCAGCTGCGGCAACCGCAGCACTGAGGGTAGACCATGAGCGGTGGCATGCGGGCCTGGATGGGTTGTTGGAGTCGTTCTCGTCGCGGTTCGCGCGGGTCGAAGCACGACGCAACGCCGGTGCGCTGGTGCTGGGTTTGCTGGCCGATATAGGTTCCAAGAACTGCTGGACTATCGCCGAACTATCGGGCCATGGCACCCCTGACCGACTGCAGCACTTGCTGTCCCGCGCTAAATGGGACGCTGATCTGGTCCGCGATGACGTTCGCAGCTATGTCATCGACCACCTGGCCGACCCTGATGCGGTGCTTGTCGTTGATGAGACCGGCGACTTGAAGAAGGGCACCAACACCGTTGGGGTACAACGCCAGTACACCGGAACCGCCGGACGCACGGAGAACTGTCAGGTCGCGGTCTACCTGACCTACGCCGCCGCTCGCGGACACACCCTGATCGACCGAGCGCTGTACCTGCCGCAGCACACCTGGGCCACCGACCCGCAGCGAAGGACCAAGGCCGGGGTCCCTGACACGGTCGAGTTCGCTACCAAACCAGCCCTGGCAACCACGCTGGTCGAGGCGGCCCTCGACGCCGACGTTCCGGCCTCGTGGGTCGCTGGCGATGAAGTGTACGGCGCAGACCCGAACCTACGAAAAGCGTTGCACAACAGACAGATCGGCTACGTCCTGGCCGTCGGATGCAATCGGCAGGTCCCCACAGCCGCCGGGAAGATCCGGGTCGATGCCCTTGCTGAGAATCTACCGCCGCGGTCCTGGCACAAGATGTCTGCCGGCGCCGGTAGCAAAGGACACCGCTGGTACTCCTGGGCCTTGATCGCGACCACCGAGCGTCCCGATGTTGGCCTCTGTCACGTGTTGGTGCGGCGCAACGATAGCTCCGGCGAGCTCGCCTTCTATCGCTGCTACAGCCCGGCACCGGTGCCGCTGAACCAGTACGTCCGAGTCGCCGGGCGGCGGTGGACGGTCGAGGAATCGTTCCAGAGCGGCAAAGGCCTGACCGGTCTGGATCAGCATCAAGTGCGGACGTGGACGTCCTGGCACCGCTGGATTACCTTGGTCATGGCTGCGCACGCCTTCCTGGCCGTGCATACCGCCACTGAACGCCTGGCCCAACCCTCAGAACCTGGACTGATCCGGTTGTCGGTCAACGAGTTCCGCAAACTCTTCACGATCCTCGTCCTCACACCACTGCATGCCATCGCTGACCCCCTCCGCTGGTCACTCTGGCGACGAAAACACCAATACCGAGCCCGACAACACCACTATCAACGCAGGTCACAACAACAATGAACCC
>NZ_MJEI01000019.1 GCF_002095395.1 Williamsia sp. 1135 | reverse complement strand
CCGCCAAGCTCAGCTCGGCGTGTTGAACCAATGACCGGATCAACCGTTATTCAGACAGTCCCACGAGAACGGTCGTCCCGTCAGGAAGACGGAGTGCAGTACATGTGGGACGAACAGGGTCGCATCTCATGCCGCAGTCGTAGCCAGACTTGTCAGGGTCGAAACGTCGATGTGCCGGGCTAGGGCAACCGCACCTTGAGCGCGGCGCCGGTGACGGCCTGCACGCGGCGGTCCAGAACGCACATGAGTGAAAGGAACCCGGGCATCGATGCGGATGTAGATCAGAAACCCCGGGCCGATGATGGCGCCGAAGACCACGGACACCGAGTACCAGATCTCTCGGGGTTCGCACTGGGCCAGCGGACCAGTGAGCTGGCCCACGCGGCGGCCACCTCGAGTGCCACCAGGGGTGTGGGCGACGTACTCGACGCAATGCGGTCTGAGACCCGATATGGGTTGTACGTCGCAACATTTCGACACGGTGCACTGCGGATGATCGACACGGACCCCGACCACGAGGTGGTGGGGCCATCCGCCATCACCCGCAACCCGCACGCGCACGCCTTGGGCAAATTAAAACTCGCGTATCAGCCCCGGGCAATTCGTTCGCTACAACTGCGCGGTCACGTCCCACACCCTCATCGATGGCAGTGCACTCCAGGACGACTTGGCCCGCATCCTTGCTACCGAGGTGGCCTTCGAGAACGAGGAGTCGAGACTGGGCCGGGCTGCGCTCGCTGTACCCGTACGGGAGCGTTCCGCGAACGTGATTGGGGAACTGTGCCTTCAAGGTGCCGTGAACAGGATCTCGCCCGATAGCGTCGACCTCGTCAAGTTCCTGAAAGACGGAGCTCAGGCACTACGTGGACTGCTGTGAGCGGCCGGCCGGCACTGCTGCCGCCTGGACTTTGATGGTGTTCAGCGTCGCGCGCCGTCACATTGTCACGACGTTTGTGTCGTGCCGCGGGCGGGCGCCGGCGGGCCCGCGCGCATCCACACCTCACGAATCGCTATCGCGACCAAGACCAGAAGCATCGACAGAATCGTGCTCAGCTCGACACCCTCGACGGCATCCGGTGTGGCCAGCACAAACAAGCCCAACGCCGCGAATGGCACCAGCACGGTGCCAATTCCGGAAGCAATGCGCCCGCCGATGAATGCGGTAGTCACCGCTGTAATCACGACGATGACGAACGCGATGACCCCATAGACGCCGGGCGATTGCCACCAACGGTCGTAGGTTTGCTCCCATTGAACGTCTATATAGCCCGACCCGGTGGTGCGCACCGGCGCGTAGATTGTCCATCCAACGTCGTCTGCGAATGATGCGGCAAAGGTCGATTGACGTCCCCACCAATTGATCCCGCCGGCGAAGAGAGTGGCAACCACGAACACCCACCAACTGATGTGGCCGGAAACCCGCGCCAACCATTCTACTGTTGATCGAGACATAGGAGCAACTATGACTGATCGTCGCCCAGGAAGGTGAATAGTCGCGGTGAGTCAGCCCTTGGCCGCGAACAGGATCATGTACACGGCGGCAGCGACTGCAAGCACCAGGTACAGCCCAGGGAATGCGATGTTGTAGTAGACGCCGGCGCGGACATGAAAGATGATCGCGCCGACAAAGAACATCACCAGCCCGATGGCCGCGGCGACACCGAGCCATGGAGGACAGCAAGTCCGGCAACAAGACCGATGGCCCCAGCCAACTTCAGCGTCGCCAGATAAGGCAGCGCCCGCTCAGGAACGTGTACCTCACTGGAGTTTTGTAGGACAAATCCAGCTTTGAGGTAATCGGCGACGGCGATGAATCCGTTCGCCGCGATGCATGCGATTGTCGCCACCAGTAGCGCGGTCATCGTGGGATGTACCGCCCGATGACCGTGATGGCTCGCGGTACAGCATCATCGTCGGTGTGACCGGCTAGCACCCGCCGGAAGACCGCCGCCTCGGGGAGTGTCGGCAGCGGGTTCTCGGTGCCTTCGGCCAATTCAAGTATGAGAGTGAAGCTCGGCTCCTCGGTGTCGCGAAAGGCTGTGTAGGTGACGCCCTGTGGTGCGGCGACTCGTAAGGCGTCGATCGTGGCTGAGATCTGTGCGGTCACTTCGGGAATCTGCTCGCGGGCAATCCGGAAGCGCACCATCTGTACGCTCATCGTTAGCTGTCTCCTGTGTGTCGAGTGCGGGTGTGAGATGTGGTCGTCTCATCCGTATCGACGCCGCGCCCATAGGAAAGGTGACACCCGGTGCAGTACGTCCATGACGCCGTGTTCGAGGCTGAACGCCAACATTTGACAGCGGTCGCATTTCGCCTGCTTGGTTCACTCCACGATGCCGAGGATGCCGTCCAAGACACGTGGCTCAAAGCTGCCGCTGCTGATGCAAGCGAGATTCGAAACCCGGCAGCATGGCATACAACGATCCTGACCCGCAGCTGTTTTGATCGCCTGCGAACTCGGCATCGCAGAGGGGAATCTCTCGTAGAGACACCTCCAACCGAGGTGGGCACTGAAGTCGCGGTCGATGAGCAGTACCTTCGCCGCGAACACATCTCCCGTGCACTCATGGTGGTTCTCGACCAGCTCACCCCACCGCAACGTGTCGCCTACTACTACAGCCGTAGATAGGTAGTTTCGGCGTGTTTGCGCTGGTAGGCGCGGTTGCCGCGGCATGATCTCGAGTTTGTGAAGACATCCAGATCAGCTGCGGCAACCGCAGCACTGAGGGTAGACCATGAGCGGTGGCATGCGGGCCTGGATGGGTTGTTGGAGTCGTTCTCGTCGCGGTTCGCGCGGGTCGAAGCACGACGCAACGCCGGTGCGCTGGTGCTGGGTTTGCTGGCCGATATAGGTTCCAAGAACTGCTGGACTATCGCCGAACTATCGGGCCATGGCACCCCTGACCGACTGCAGCACTTGCTGTCCCGCGCTAAATGGGACGCTGATCTGGTCCGCGATGACGTTCGCAGCTATGTCATCGACCACCTGGCCGACCCTGATGCGGTGCTTGTCGTTGATGAGACCGGCGACTTGAAGAAGGGCACCAACACCGTTGGGGTACAACGCCAGTACACCGGAACCGCCGGACGCACGGAGAACTGTCAGGTCGCGGTCTACCTGACCTACGCCGCCGCTCGCGGACACACCCTGATCGACCGAGCGCTGTACCTGCCGCAGCACACCTGGGCCACCGACCCGCAGCGAAGGACCAAGGCCGGGGTCCCTGACACGGTCGAGTTCGCTACCAAACCAGCCCTGGCAACCACGCTGGTCGAGGCGGCCCTCGACGCCGACGTTCCGGCCTCGTGGGTCGCTGGCGATGAAGTGTACGGCGCAGACCCGAACCTACGAAAAGCGTTGCACAACAGACAGATCGGCTACGTCCTGGCCGTCGGATGCAATCGGCAGGTCCCCACAGCCGCCGGGAAGATCCGGGTCGATGCCCTTGCTGAGAATCTACCGCCGCGGTCCTGGCACAAGATGTCTGCCGGCGCCGGTAGCAAAGGACACCGCTGGTACTCCTGGGCCTTGATCGCGACCACCGAGCGTCCCGATGTTGGCCTCTGTCACGTGTTGGTGCGGCGCAACGATAGCTCCGGCGAGCTCGCCTTCTATCGCTGCTACAGCCCGGCACCGGTGCCGCTGAACCAGTACGTCCGAGTCGCCGGGCGGCGGTGGACGGTCGAGGAATCGTTCCAGAGCGGCAAAGGCCTGACCGGTCTGGATCAGCATCAAGTGCGGACGTGGACGTCCTGGCACCGCTGGATTACCTTGGTCATGGCTGCGCACGCCTTCCTGGCCGTGCATACCGCCACTGAACGCCTGGCCCAACCCTCAGAACCTGGACTGATCCGGTTGTCGGTCAACGAGTTCCGCAAACTCTTCACGATCCTCGTCCTCACACCACTGCATGCCATCGCTGACCCCCTCCGCTGGTCACTCTGGCGACGAAAACACCAATACCGAGCCCGACAACACCACTATCAACGCAGGTCACAACAACAATGAACCC
>NZ_MJEI01000055.1 GCF_002095395.1 Williamsia sp. 1135 | reverse complement strand
TCACTGACGAAAGACCTGATCACCCTGCGCAATGCGACCGAGTCGCAGCTGTCGGTCTGTGCGGCGATGATCGACCGGCTCGGGTTCGCGAAGAAAGCCGGCACCACACCGTCGAAGTGGCTGCAAGACAACGGCGCCGCCCCAGCACCAGCATCGCGCTGGCTACGTATCGGCGCCGGCGTCGCGAAGCTCGATCGCACCGCCGGGTACTTCCGGGATGGATTCCTCTCCACCGAGCATGTCGACGCCGTGGTCAAAGGGATCAAGCAGATCAACGACAGGTCGGACGTCGGGATCACCGACGAGGAACGAGTCGTCTTCGAAGGAAAATTGTTGAGTCACGCCATCTCCGGAGCGCGACCCACCGAGATCGAGAAGATCGCCCAAGGTCTGGGAAACCAGGTCGCCCACGACACCGGCGGACCCACCCCGGCTGAGGATCCCTCACTCAACAAACTCGACTACGCGTTCAGTGAGGGACGGTTGGTGGGTCGGTTCGATGTGGATGCGCAGATCGGGGAGAAGTTGCACGCCGCGCTGGACCTGTGGAGCCGGCCACGCCCAGAGCCCGATGGATCTGATGATGCCCGCAGTGACACCCAGCGCCGCGCTGACGCGTTGCATCAGTTGCTCGATTGCGGCGGTGGCGGCGGCGATGGATTCGTGTCGGCGCCGCGGACCGAGGTGAACGTATCCGTACCCGCCGACCACCCCGACCGGGCGACGCTGGAGTGGATGGGACCGATCACCGAGCACCTCGCGAAATTGCTGGCGTGCGATTCCTCGATGGCATCGGTCATCCTCGACCAGCACGGGGTGCCGATCGACGTCGGACCTTCGAAACGCCTGTTCACCGGCGCTGTCCGCAAAGCGATCATCATCCGCGACCAATGCTGTGTTAAATGCGGCGGATCAGCGTCCTGGTCTGATTGCCACCACATCATCTACTGGTCCGACGGTGGCACCACAACATTGGGCAATGGCTGCCTACTGTGCCGGACCTGCCACCGCGCAATCCACAACACCGGATGGGAGATCAGTATGGGGTCCGATGGGCATCCGTGGCTGATTCCGCCGGCCGATATCGACCCGCAACGAAGACCCTTACCCGCCTACAACAGGCGAACCATGACACTCGCAGCCTGATCTACTTTCTGACAGCAACTCTCAGACCGCTCGACCCCCCGCGTACCCGAGAACGCTTCGGGACCGCGCACGCAGATTGACAATTCCACAGTGTGAAACGCAAGGTGCTGCCGCCCGGATGGGCCGGGCGGCAGCACCACGGTCTCCGCCCTGTATTCGGACGAACCGCACGAGATACGTCTCGAGTGAGCTGGTCAGGGGCTTCGCTACTCCGTCGGCGCTGGAGCGAATATTCTTGGGAACCCCGGTATTAAGAGCACGGTCAACGCACGGAAGGGCCCGCTCACGGTTTCAACGCACGCCGGCGTTCGGATTGGCACGGTGGGCGGCGTTGATGGCACGGTCGGTGGCATCTTTGGCAGTCAGAGCAGTCAGAGCAGTCGTAAGGCCAAGAGGGCGTATGCCTTCGCGGCGGTGACCAACTCGGCGATCGAGACGGACTCGTCGGGACGATGTGCCTGGTCGTTCAGACCGCCCGGACCGAGAACGATCGCGGGTATGCCGAGATCGCGGTCAATGAAGCCGCCGTCGCAGGCTGCTGTCCAGCCGGTGATGGTGGTTGCACCGCCGGCGTCGACCACCGCGGTGGCGGCCCGGGCGGCAAGTGGGTGGTCGCGATCTGTTTCGAAGCCGGGCATGGCCATCGTGACCTCGACATCGACGGTGATGCCGTCGGAATCGATACCTGCCTCGCTGATCGCGCCCCGCAACCACGTGGCGACCTCGAATGCATCTTCGCCGGGCATGAGCCGGCGATCGAAACTGACGGTAGCGCTGGGTGCGACGACCGAAATGCCCTGACCGCCTTCGATCAGTCCGGTGTTCCAGGTGCCGGTGCCGAGCAGGGGGTCGCGCGAGGAGAGCATGCTGCGCTGGTCTGCGCGGACCAGGTCGATGATCGCCGCCGCCGCATCGATGGCGTTGCGACCGTCGGCGGGACGACCCGAATGAGCTGCGCGACCGATGATCCGGACCTCGATGTACGACGCACCACGGCAGGCGATGACTGTCTCGAGGTCGGTGGGCTCGGCGACCACACAGCCGGCGAACCGGTGCGACGACGAGCGCGTCACGAAATCCCGGATGCCGATCCCGAGGTCTTCTTCGTCGACCGTGCACGCGAGTTGCACGGGACCGGGCAACTGCACTCCGGACCGCGACAACGCGGCCATCGCGATCACAGCCGACGCCAGGCCACCCTTCATGTCGGTGGCGCCGCGACCGTAGATCCGGCCGGCCGACACACTCGCCTCGAACGGGCGCCGGGTCCAGCCGTCACCGGCCGGCACCACGTCGGAGTGGCCTAAAACCATCAGCCCCGGAGCGTCGCCGGTGCCCGGCAATGTGGCCGTCAGATTCGGTCGCCCCGGAGCGACTTCCCACGTCTCCACAGTGAAGCCCAGAGCCTGGCAGGCCCGTTCGAGTACGGCGACCGTCTGGCCCTCGGTGCCACCCGGATTCTCACCGCCGGCGTCGATCAGGGACCGCGTCAGCGATACCAGCTCAGCCTCGTCGACAAGGTCGAGCACGGCAGTTTCGTCCACGACCGTCTCGGTCACGAGGCAGCCAGCGCCAGATCCAGAGCACTCTTGAGGCGGCGGACACCCTCGTCGATCCGTTCCGGGGTGCTGGAGGCGAAACACAGACGCAGGGCATTGCGGAAGTGACCGCCGGGCGAGAGCGCCGGGCCGGGGATGAATGCCACCCCCTGCGCGAGGGCGATCTCGAACAGCTCGCGGGTGTCGAGCCCCTCGTACTTGCCCTGCAGCGTGACCCAGAGGAAGAAGCCACCATCGGGATTGGTGCTGGTGACCTCATCGCCGAGATGCGTCTGCAGCGACGTGAGCATCGCGTCGCGCCGGATTCGGTACAGCTCGCGGATCGACACCAGGTGGTCGTCCAGACCGCCGCGCGAGATGTACTCGGCAACGATGTGCTGGTTCGGCACGTTGGTGCAGGTGTCCATGGCCTGCTTGCCGTTGATCAGCAGCTGGCGCAGCGCCGGGTCGGCGTCGACCCAGCCGACCCGCCACCCCGGAGCCAGGATCTTGGAGAAGGTGCGGACCGAGAACAGCAGGGGATCATCGGGGCTCAGCGTCTGGAACGTCGGGATGTCTTCTCCGGAGAACCGCAGCAACGCGTAGGGATCGTCGTCGATGATCACCGCGCCCCACTTATGGGCCAACTCCAACAACGCTTTCCGGCGCTCCAGGGACAGCGTCACACCGGACGGGTTCTGGAAGTTGGGGATCGTGTAGATCGCCTTGGGGGTCCGATGGGTACGCGCCACCAGGTCGGGCAGCTGGTCCACCATCATGCCCTCGTCGTCGACGGGGACTTCGAGGAGCTGCGCACCGTAGGAGAGCGCTGTGGCGCTGCCGTTGGTGTAGGTGGGGGACTCCGTGATCACCAGGTCGCCCGGGTCGACGAAGAGTTTGCACGCGAGGTCGAGGCCCTGCATGCCGCCGGTGGTGATGACGAGGCGGTCTTCGCTGGCCGGGTCAGGGGTACCGGCAAGGTATTTGACCAGCAGATCCAGTAGACGCGGCTCGCCCTCGGACGCGCCGTAGGTGAAGGACGTGTGGTCGAGGATGCTGCCGGCGATCTCGCGGAACTCGTCGGCGGGCACGGCCTCGTCGGCCGGCGAGCCCATCGCGAAGCGCACGATGTCGTGCTTCTGCGCTGCGAGCAGGGAGGTGGACGAATCGATCATCGAGCCCACTAGATCCTTGGCCCGCCCGGCCAGCGGGAAGGTAGGGGCGTGGTGGGAAAGTTCGGTTGCGGTCATGCGTCTCTCACTTTCTGATCAGGTCGCGGGGGAAGCTGGTGAAGGTCTCGACTCCGGTGGCACTCACCCGGACCGACTCTGACAATTCGAAGCCGTAGCCGTCCATCCACATCCCACAGACGATGTGGAACGTCATGTTTTCTTCGAGGATCGACTCGTCTTCGGTGCGGATGCTGATGGTGCGCTCGCCCCAGTCCGGCGGGTAACCGATGCCGATCGAATAGCCCAGACGAGAATGCTTTTCGAGTCCGTACTTGGCCAGGGTCCAATTCCAGGTGGACGCGAGTTCGCGGGTCGGGACACCGGGTGCGATGGCCTCGAGTACGTTGTTGAGCCCCTCTGCGGTCGCACCGGCGACGTAGTCGACATCCTTGTTCACCGGGCCCAGCGCCACGGTGCGGGCGAGTGGACAGTGGTAGCGATTGTGGGCGCCCGTCAACTCGACGACCACTGCCTCGCCGCTGATGAAAGTGCCCTGGTGCCAGGTGAGATGCGGGGTGTCCGCGGCGGCGCCGGTGGGCATCATCGGGACGATGGCCGGATAGTCGCCACCGAACTTGTCGGTGCCGGTTATCTGGGCCTGCGAGATCGCTGCTGCCGCATCACATTGCCGGACCCCGATGTCGATGGTGTCGATGGCCGCCCGCATGGCTTCTGAACACACCATGCCCGCCTGCCGCATCAGCTGGATCTCGGCGTCGGACTTGACCGATCGCACCCAGTTGACTAGCTCGAAGCAGTCGACCAGCTTCCACTCGGGGATGGCGTTGAACAGCGCCCGGTAGGCCTTGGGGGAGAAGAAGTGTGAGTCCATCTCCATCCCGACCGAACCGCCGCGCGACGCCGGCGCGATGAGGTGGCGCTGGCGCAAGGCGAATGCCACCCAGTCGAACGGGTGTACGTGCGGACGGTGCACGTAGCTCTCCGGATAGCCGACGATCTGCTCGGCGGGAAGCCAGGTGGTGCGGTGAGCGCCGTGGGCGTCCATCTCCCGTGCGAAGAACACCATCTCACCGTCCATCGGGACGAACAGCATCTGAGGGGTGTAGAACGACCAGGCGTTGTAGCCGATGAGATAGAAGATGTTGGCCGGATCCGTCACGATGATCGCCGACAGGCCCTGCCGATCCATCATCGTCCGGACGTTCGCCAGCCGGGTCTCGTATTCGGCATCGGTGAACAGCTGTGAGCCGAGGTACATGGCTTCTTCACACCTCCTTAGGTCGTATTCGCTTCTGGTACTTGCTTCTAAGTACGGGGGATTGCCAGATACTTCACTTCGAGGAACTCGTCGATCCCGATCCTGCCGCCTTCTCGGCCCAGGCCGGATTGCTTGACGCCACCGAACGGTGCCGCCGGGTTGGACACCAGGCCGGTGTTGAGTCCGACCATGCCGACCTCGAGCGCCGACGACACCCGCAGTCCACGGTCGATGTCCTGCGTGAAGAGGTAGCCCACGAGCCCCCAAGGGGTGTCGTTTGCCAGCGCGATCACCTCGTCTTCATCGTCGAACGGGATGATCGGGGCGACCGGTCCGAAGATCTCTGTACTCATCAGATCGGAGTTCGGATCCACACCCGACAACACCGTCGGCTGATAGAAGTATCCGGCGTCAAAGGTCGTGTCGCCACCGCAGATCACCGTGGCACCACGATCGACCGCATCGGCCACCAGAGACTTCACCTTGTCGACGGCCTTCTTCTCGACGAGGGGGCCGACATCGGTGCCGTCGACGGCACCGTTGCCGACGGTCAGAGCGGCCATCCGCTCGGACAGCTTCTTGCCGAACTCCCCGGCGACACTGCGATGCACGAACATCCGGTTGGCCGCTGTGCACGCCTCACCCATGTTCCGCATCTTCGCGACCATGGCACCGTCGACGGCTTTGTCGATGTCGGCGTCGTCGAACACGAGGAACGGGGCGTTGCCGCCGAGTTCCATCGAGGTGCGCATCACCGACCGGGACGCCTGCTCCAGCAAGAGTTTGCCGACCTGGGTCGAGCCGGTGAAGCTGACCTTGCGCGCGAGACCGCTGTCCATCCAGGTCTCCACGACCGAACCGGGATCGTCGGTGGTGACGATGTTGAGCACACCGGGCGGGAGGCCGGCCTCCGTGAGGATCTCTGCGAGCGCAAGAATCGTGAGCGGCGTGAGCTCCGCCGGCTTGAACACCATGGTGCACCCGGCCGCGATCGCCGGCCCGATCTTGCGGGTGCCCATGGCGAGTGGGAAGTTCCATGGCGTGATCAGGATGCAGGGCCCGACAGCCTCTTTGGTGACGAGGATGCGGTTCTTACCGTCACCGGTGGTGGTGTGATCGCCACCGATCCGGACGGCCTCTTCGGAGAACCAGCGGAAGAACTCGGCGGCGTACGCGACCTCGCCCTTCGCTTCGGCCAGCGGCTTGCCCATCTCGGTGGTCATGATGAGCGCCAGATCGTCCTGGCGTTCCAGCAGGAGTTCGTAGGCGCGGCGCAGGATCTCGCTGCGTTCGCGGGGCGCGGTTGCGGCCCAGCTCTTCTGGTGTGCTGCCGCGGCTTCGATGGCGGCGGTCGCGTCGGCCTGCCCGCCCTTGGCGACGGTGGCGATCACCTCGCCCGTGGCTGGGTTCTCGACGTCGAACGTCGCGCCGTCTGCTGCCGGGCCCCATTCCCCGTTGATGTAGAGCCCGGTGGGCAGCGCACCGATGAGGTCGGCGGCCCGGCCCTTGCGATCGGTGACGGTTGACGCTGTCATATCGAACCTCCTTGTTCGGCGACCTGTGCCGCAGGTGTCTGCGCGGTCGTCTGTGAGATGAGCAAAGCGGGGTCGAGCAGTTCGGCCAGGTGGACCGACTGCACATCGGGAATGGTGTTGTCGGTGGCGGTGAGGTGCTGTACGGCCATGGCGCAGCTGAAACCGTCGGTGAGGACAGGGGTGTCACTGCCGTGCTTGCGCAGCGCGGGGGCCAACGCCTGTTCGGAGACGTCCATGCTGACGTCGTAGTGGCCTTTTTCGAATCCGAAATTGCCTGCGACACCGCAGCACCCGTCCGCCTGGTGCACGGTGGTGGCACCGAGTCGCTTCAGGACCGCCGGCTGCGTGGTCGGCCCGAACGAGGCGTATTCGTGACAGTGGGTCTGCACCGTGACCTCGGCGGGCAACGGTACGGGGGGCTCCCAGCCGTCGTCGAGGAGATGTCCCACCTCGACGGCGAAGCTACGAACCCGAGCCGCGACCCGGCGGGCGGCATCGGTGTGGACGAGCTCGGGCAGATCCTTGCGCAGTGCGGCGGCGCAGCTCGGCTCGGGCACCACGATCGGCCTGTCGGTGCCGTCGTCGAGGGCAGCAGCCGTACGGGCCAACACCTTTCGGGCATGCCCGAGTTGACCCGTGGAGATCCAGGTGAGTCCACAGCACTGATCGGCCTCGCAACTGACCGTGCGCCCCGCGCTGCCGAGGACGTTGGCGGTGGCGGCCGCGACGTGCGGACGAAACGCCTTGGTGAACGAGTCGACGAAGAGCACGGTGTCGGCGGACGGGTCGGCGCGCAGTCCGGCCATTCCGGCGCGGACCTGTTTACGACGGGCGAACGCGGGCATGGTGCGCCGCGGGTCGATCCCCCCGGCCTTGGCGGCCAGCGTCGACAGTCTGCTGGACAGCGTCTTGTTGATCAGCGGGGCCAGCGTGCCTGCGACGCTGAGCCAGGCCGGCATCCAGCCCAGCGAGTAGTGCGAGAGCGGGCGGACCCGGCCGCGGTAGTAGTTGGAGAAGAACTCCGATTTGTAGGTGGCCATGTCGACGCCCACCGGGCAATCGGTCGAGCAGGCCTTGCACGACAGGCACAGGTCGAGGGCTTCGCGCGAATCCTCGTCACGCCAACCGGATTTGATGTCGCGTGCGGTGCGGACCATCTCCTGCAGCACGCGTGCGCGTCCGCGGGTGGAATCCTTTTCGTCCCGGGTTGCGCGATAGCTCGGGCACATGACTCCGCCGGCGTCGGAACGGCAGCGTCCCACGCCGATACAGCCCTGGACGGCGTGGATGAAGGGGTCGAGACCTGGTTGTCCATTGACGCCTATCCCTGGTGTTCCGAGATCGAAGCTAGTCTGCCACTGTCGATTCGGAACGTCCGCGAGCACCAGGTTCTCGTCCAGCGGATCGGGGTCGACGATGCTGCCCGGGTTGAGGATGCCGGCCGGGTCCCAGATCTTCTTGAAATCACCGAAGGCCGAGATCATCTGCGGCGAGTACATGATCGGTAGTAACTCCGACCGCGCGCGACCGTCGCCGTGCTCGCCCGACAGCGAACCGCCGTGTTTGACCACGAGCGCGGCAGCATCGGTGCAGAACCGGCGCATCACCGCCCGACCTTCCGCGCTGCGCAGGTCGAATGTGATGCGCACGTGCATGCAGCCGGCGCCGAAGTGGCCGTACATGACCCCGGTCAAGCCGTGGTGATCGAGGAGTTCGGTGAAGCCTTCGAGGTAGTCGGCGAGGTTCTCGGGTGCGACGGCCGAGTCCTCCCAGCCGGGCCACGACTCGTACGTGCCGCCGTGTCCACCGTCTTCGGGGTTGACCTCTTCGGAGCTCACCAACCGTGACGACAACCCGGCGCCGTCTTCCCGGACCCGCCACAGCGAGATCCGCTGCGCGGGATCGGGAACGGTACGTCCGTCGACGAGCCGGCCGTTGGCGTAGAGCTTTTCCAGCAGCTGCGCGGCAGCCAACGCCGGGTCTTCGGCGCTCTCCTCGTCGAGGTCGATGTAGAGCCAGGCGTTGCCCTCGGGCAGACCCGCGACAGAATCATCGCCGCGCCGGGCCCGCATGGTCTGCACGATCCGTTCGTCGATGCCCTCGATGGCGGACGGGGCGAACTCCAGCAGGGTCGGGACGTCGCGAGCGGCGTCGACCACGTTGCGATACCCGAGACAGAGCAGCAGGGCGCGGGTGGGAGCGGTGACGAGCCGGACCTTGGCAGAGACCACGATCGCGCAGGTGCCTTCGGTGCCCACCAGCGCACGTGCGACGTCGAAGCCGTTTTCGGGCAACAGTTTTCCGAGATGATATCCGGACACCTGACGCGGGATCTGCTCCATCTCGGTGCGCAGGGCGCCCATGTTCGCCGACGTGAGCCGGCGCATCGCCGCAGTCAGCTCCTCGGCCCGCGCGGCGGCAGCACCGTCCGCGGGATCGGTGGCCACGAGCCCGTCGCGCAATGCGGTCAACCGCAGCCCCTCGGCGGTGACGAGATCGAGTGACTCGATGTGATCGGTGGTGCGGCCATAGCGGACCGAGTGGTTACCGCACGCGTCGTTGCCGATGGCGCCACCGAGGGTGGCGCGCGACTGACTCGAGGGGTCGGGTGCGAAGGTGAGCGTCCCGCCGGTGGCGCCGCGCACCTCGCGTTGCAGCGTCGTCAAGACGATGCCCGACTGGGCCACCGCGGTTCTGCCCTCGGCGTCGATTTCGAGCACTTTGTCCATGTGCCGCGAGAAGTCCAGCACGACACCGTTGCCGATCGCGTTGCCGCCCATGCCGGTACCGCCGCCGCGAGCGGTCACGGTGAGGCCGTTGCGGTGACAGTAGGCGGCGACCGCTGCCACATCTTCGTCGGTGCGCGGGAACACTACAACCAGCGGTGACAGCCGGTAATTCGATGCGTCGTAGGAGTATTCGGTGAGTCGACGCGTCGAGGTGTCGGCGCTCAGTCCGAGCGCCTGAAGATCTGCGCTGATGCGAGTCCCGTTGGGTGCGGGGTCCATGACCCTCGCTATCCGAGGGCCGCGGTCAGCGCTGCTTCAAACCTGTTCAGTCCGGTGGCCATTTCCTCTTCGGTGACAACCAGCGCGGGGATGAGTCGCACGACGTTACCCATCGGACCACACGTGAGGGTGAGCAGCTTCTCGGGAATGGCGGCCTGCTGGACTGCGGCAGCGGCCACCGCGTCGGGCTTGCCGTCGCCGTCGACGAACTCGATGCCGGCCATGAGGCCCAGGCCACGGACGTCGCCGATCTGTGGGAACTTCGGTGCCAGCTCGGACAGGCCGCGCAGCATCTGATCACCGCGTATCCGGGCGTTCTCGACCAGATTCTCCTCCGCGATCACCTGCAGTGTGGCGACTCCGGCGGCGGCTGCCACGGCGTTGCCGCCGTAAGTACCACCCTGAGATCCCGGCCAGGCCTTGGCCATCAGCGACGTCGGAGCCGCGATGGCCGAGATCGGAAAGCCCGAGGCGATGCCCTTGGCGGTGATGAGGATGTCGGGGATCAGGCCTTCGCTGTGCTGGTGTCCCCAGAACTTGCCGGTGCGGCCGACGCCGGCCTGCACCTCGTCGAGGATCAGGATGATGCCGTGCTTGTCGGCGCGCTCGCGCAGACCGGCCAGGAACGCGGGCGGGGTCGGGAGGTAGCCGCCGTCGCCGAGCACCGGCTCGATCAGGAACGCGGCGGTGTCGTTGGGCGCGACGCGGGAGGCGAACAGGTAATCGAGCTCCCGCAGCGCGAACTCGACCGCGGTGGCCTCGTCCCAGCCGTAGCGGTACGCGTAGGGGAACGGCGCCATGTGGACGCCACCCATGAGCGGCGAGAAGCCTGCCGAGAACTTGGTGCCTGCGGTCGTCAGGGTCGCCGCGGCGACGGTCCTGCCGTGGAACCCGCCCTGGAAGACAACGATGTTCGGGCGTTCGGTGGCCATCCGGGCGAGGCGAACCGACGCCTCGACGGCCTCGGATCCGGAGTTCGCGTAGAACACGGAGTCGAGGCCGGTCGGGAGGTGCTCGCCGAGCTTGTCCGTGAGTTCCAGCAGCGGCTTGTGCATCACCGTCGTGTACTGCGCGTGGATGATCTTTCCGCATTGCTCCTGCGCGGCGGCGACGACCTTGGGATGGCAGTGGCCGGTGCTGGTGACGCCGATGCCGGTGGTGAAGTCGAGGTAGTCGACGCCGTCGGTGCCGTGGATCCACGACCCCTTGGCGTGATCGACCACCACCGGGGTGGCTTGTTTGAGGGCAGGGCTGAGGGTGGCAGAACTCATGGGTACACCGTGACTGCCGATTGCACGATTGTCAACAATTAGACAGTCGCTGCTGGGTGGTCAGGGCGGCTGCCCTACCGTGGGGCGCATGGGAACTGCGAACACGAAGCCGAACGTCGTGATCCTGGGACGCGACGGACTGGAGAACCCGGGCAATCTGGAGCAGATCAGGCAGGTCGCGAATGTGCGGCTCGCCACCACGGCCGACCTCGGTGGGGCGCTCGCCGCCGACGGCGGGGCCGATGTCCTGATGCTGTGGGACTTCTTCTCCGCGGCGCTGAAGGACAATTGGGAACAGGCACAGGCGCTGAAGTGGGTGCATGTGTCCGCGGCGGGGGTCGACGCCATGATGTTCGACGAACTGCGGGCGTCGTCGATCACGATCACCAACGCTCATGGAGTCTTCGACGGGCCGATTGCGGAGTTTGTTCTCGGCTCGATCATCGCCCAGGACAAACAGTTCCACGTGTCCAAGAGATATCAGCAGCTCAAACACTGGGAGCGGCGTGACACGATCCGCACCGCCGGTCGCAGTGCCCTGGTGATCGGCACCGGCGGGATCGGCAGGGCCGTCGCCAGTCTGCTCAGAGCCGCAGGGCTGCAGGTCACCGGCGCGGGCCGGATCGCTCGGACCGAGGACCCGGACTTCGGCACAGTCCTGCGGACCGATGAGTTGGCCGAGTACGCAGGAGACTTCGACAACATCGTGACCATCGCGCCGCTGACCGAACAGACAGCGCAGATGATCGATGCAGACGTGCTGACGGCCATGAAGCCCTCGGCCCACCTGATCAACGTCGGCCGCGGGCAGCTAGTCGACGAAAAGGCTCTCATCGCCGCATTGCGCGAGGGCCAGATCGCGGCCGCCAGCCTCGATGTCTTCGAGACAGAACCCCTCGCGGCCGACAACCCCTTGTGGGACATGGAGAACGTGCACATCTCTGCCCATATGAGTGGCGACGTGGTGGGCTGGCGTGATGAACTTGCGCAGCTGTTTCTGACAAACCTGCAGCGCTACGCGGCGTCCGAGCCGCTCGCCAACGAGGTGGACAAAGAAGCGGGCTACGTCCGGGTGAGGCCCGCCCCACACTGAAGAAGCGGGTGGTGACGCACCCTTGAAGTCGGGTGGTCACGCCCCAATGAACTGAGGTCGCGATGGGCACGCCAGGCAGGGTGCTCGTTGCCGCCACATCCTCGATGGCTCTGCTCGTGTTGGACTCGAGCATCGTCGGAGTGATGCTGCCCAGCATGCGGCACGACCTGTCATTCGGGACCGCGATCGCGAACTGGGTGGTGTCGTCCTACCTCTTGACGCTCGCGGTACTGCTTCCGGTCGGTGGTCGGATCTCCGACTCCATCGGAGCGCCACGGGCATTCATGGTCGGGGCCGGTGGTTTCGCCCTGGCCTCCCTGCTGATCGGGGTGTCGCAGGGGCCGATCGAACTGCTGGTGGGGCGCGCCGCAGCCGGCGTCGCGGCCGCGGTGATGATGCCCGCCACCCTCGCCCTGATCTTCGACGCGTATCCCGAGGACGGTCGGGCCAAGGCGATGGCTGTTTACGCAGGTGCAGGTCAGGCGTTCGCGACCGTGGGCCCGGCTTTCGGTGGCCTGTGCGCGGAGTTCGCCTCCTGGAGGGTGGGATTTCTGTTGAACGTCCCGATCGGGGCACTGGCCATCGCGCTGATGCTCTCGGCTACCGGGTCGAGCTCCGCCTCCGGCTCTGTCTCCGGCAAACCGTCGATGCTGCAAAGTCATTCGGCAACGGTTGATATCTACGGACTGCTGACCCTGACCGCGGGTCTGTTCGGCATCTCCTTTGGCCTGATGCAACTGCCGGCCTGGGGTGCGGGATCGGCAGCGGTACTGGTTGCGCTGGTCCTGGGGGTGGTGAGTGCAGGGCTGTTTGTCCGGCACCTCTGGACCCGCGCGGACGGCCTTCTGGACCTGCGACTCTTTTCGGACCGCGTCTTCGGTGGCAGCACCCTCGTCCTCGCCGCCCTCGGTTTCGCGATGACCGTCACCACGATCTACACAGCGGTTGTCCTGCAAACCGCGCTCGACCTCTCACCTGCGGCGGCCGGGGTCGCTCTCCTGCCGCTGGTGGTCCCGCTGCTGATCGCAACCCGATGGGCCGGCACCAGGTACAACGAGGTCGGACCGCGGGCCCTGGGTGTCGGGGGGGACGGCCGCACTGGGCGTCGGCAGTCTGGTGATCGCGCTGGGTTTGGGAACCTCGACGCTCTGGGTGTTGTGCCTCGGGTTGATTCCCTCCGGCGTCGGCATCGGGTTGCTGATGAGCCCGATGACCACGTCCGCCCTCGCGACCGTCCCTGCATCGCTCCGTGGTCAGGGTTCGGGCCTCACCTCGACGTCGCGTCAGCTCGGCGGCATCCTCGGCATCGCCGTGTTCGGGATCGCCGCATCGGCGTTCTCCCATCACGACAGTGCACAGACGGCGAGCGCCGCGGGATTCTTACTGACGGCCGCCCTGATGGCCGGCGCCGCCGTGGTTGCGGCATTCACCCTGGTGCCGAAATCGACCGTCTAGATCACGTCGACTGCCGAGTCGGTCAATATGCTCGGCCCGTGTTGCGGCTATTCACAGATGGATCTCAGGCTTGGCTTCTATGTTCGGACTCGTGTCTGAATCTCAACCGCGTTCGACGAGGGTCGTGACGTTGTTGTGTGTCGCCGGACTGGCCGTGGCCGGCGTGGCTCTCGGCTACTGCATCCATCTGGGAGCGCAACGCAGCGACTCCGACCGGGCGTCGACCCAGATCCAATACGTGAGTCCGACCGAGGTCGCACCGAACAAGGCGGGCCTGTCCGCGGTCGAACCTTCCGCCGAGGCAGTGCCGGAAGACCTCGACACCGAGCGGTCGAAGGTGGTGTTGTGCACCATCGACAAGATCGACGCCGGCGCGCTGTCGGTACACACCGCGGACGGCCGCAAACATCATCTGATCCTGAGCCCGGACACCCACGTCCAGTCCACGCGAGGTGACACCGTCGACGTTCTCGACGTCGGTGACCTGGTGGTCGTGAGAGTGATCAAATCGAACGGCGAAACAACCGCTGACCTTATTGTCGACGGCCGCGTGTCGGGCTCGATCCCGGAGAATTAACTCCTCTGCCAGCGACGCTTTCGGACTGAGGGCGCGTCGCCCCAATGGGTGAACCGTCAGCCGATCGACTCCGATTCGGACGCCCCACGGTAAGCTGACCGGTGATGACTGCCGTCTACTTCCTGATCGCCGCTGTTGCGTTGGCCGGCGCCGTGGCGCTGCTCCTGCTCGACCGCAGGCGCACCACCGGTGCGCGCCGTGAGCGCGCCGTCTGGGGAGATCAACACGGGTTCAAATATCGCGAGACCGACCCCGAGCTCAAGTCGGAGTTCGGACGCGCTGCGATGGACGTACCGGACCATGTCGGCGTGCAGGACTTGGCGTACGGCTCGTACTACGGCGAAGAAACGCTGGTCTTCGACCTCGCCGACACCGCGACCGTCGTAGCGATCCGTCGGACCACGGAGTCGAACGTGACGATCGATGTGCGGCATGAGAAGACCCTCGCCCCTTCCGAGGACGACGTCGAACTGCTCGGCGCGATGGGCAGGCGCGTGATGTTCTCCAGTCATCTCGATGTGGCGCGCCGGGTGTGCGATCGCCGCATGGTGGCGCTCGCGACAAATGCGCCCGACTACATCCAGATCCTGTGGAACGAGGGCGCCTGGTCGCTGGGGTCGATGCCGATCACCAATGATCCCGAACGCCTCGACACCGCACTCGAAACCGTCCGGCGCTTCACCGACCTGCTCCGCGTCCTGCCGCCTGTCGTCGACCCGCAGGGCGCTCCGGATCCCCGCGATCCGTCGAGCCCGACAGGTCGCTCCCGGCGGGGTCTCGCCGAGCCCCGCACCGAGAACATCCGTCGTGAGGACCTGCCGCAACGCGCGGCACGGCCGGCACCGCGGGACTCCGGTGCACACGCCCGCACTTCGGGTCCGATCCAGCGCAGCCCGGTGCCGCCGGTCGGTGGATCCGGACCGATTCCACGCCAGTCCGGCCCGATATCGCCCCAACCTGGGCAGCCGGGATCACGCCGAGCAGGAGGCCCTCAGTGAGCGATCGTGACCGGTTGTCGGACTTGGTCAGAGAGCTCGCGGTGGTCCATGGCAAAGTCACCCTGTCATCGGGCGCCGACGCCGACTATTACGTCGATCTGCGTCGCGCAACCCTGCACCATGAGGCGTCGCCGCTGATCGGCCGGCTACTGCGCGAGCTCACCGCCGACTGGGACTTCGACGCGGTCGGTGGACTGACGTTGGGGGCCGATCCGGTGGCGACCGCGATCATGCATTCGCCCGGACGCCCGATCAACTCGTTCGTGGTGCGCAAGGCGGCCAAAGCCCATGGCATGCAACGCCAGATCGAGGGCCCCGACATCGTGGGCAAACGGGTGCTGGTCGTCGAGGACACCACCACGACCGGCAACTCACCGTTGACCGCGGTCCGCGCGCTTCGCGATGCCGGCGCCATCGTGGTCGGGGTCGCGACCGTCGTCGACCGGGCCACCGGGGCGGATGCCGTCATCGCGGCCGAGGGCGTCGAGTACCGGTCGCTCCTGGGGCTGAGCGACATCGGCCTGAGCTGAGTGAGCGACGAGGCCGGCCCCACCGAATGGGGTGAGCCGCTGGTCGGCGTCGGTCCGTGGACCGAAGAACACACCGGTGAGATCCCCGAGGACCCGCGCTACGATCCGCACCTGCTGGCCGAGGGTGATCGTCGCAACGTCGTCGACCCGTACCGCTATTGGACGCGAGAAGCGATTGTCGCCGACCTCGACACCCGGCGACATCCGTTCCACGTCGCCATCGAGAACTTCGGTCACGACGGCAACATCGGCACCGTCGTCCGCACCGCCAACGCCTTCTTGGCGGAGGCGGTCCACATCGTCGGCAGGCGGCGCTGGAACCGCCGCGGGGCGATGGTGACCGACCGCTATCAGCATGTACTGCATCATGATTCGGTGGAGTCGCTGATGGTGTGGGCCCGCGAGAGGGATCTGGCCGTCGTTGCGGTGGACAACACCCCGGGCTCGGTGCCGCTCGAAACCGCCGACCTGCCACGGGCAAGTGTGCTGCTGTTCGGGCAGGAGGGCCCCGGGATCAGTCCGGATGCGCAGGAGCAGGCCGATTTGACCGTGTCCATTGCGCAGTTCGGGTCGACCCGCTCGATCAACGCCGGTGTCGCGGCAGGAATTGCCATGCACGCCTGGATCCGCCAGCACGCCGACGTCGGTCAGGCGTGGTGAAGTTCAACCCCGCGCACAAATGCACCTCGTTCGGTCATATGCACACGTTCAAACGTGTGCATATGACCGAACGAGGTGCATTTGATGTCAGGTGGGGGAATCCGACGGCGCCTCGGTCGCGGGCTGCGGCTGGTCCCCGCGGCGACGGTAGCGCTTGACGATCTCGCTGATGATCGGCAGCACCGAGACGAAGACGATCAGCAGGAAGATGTAGTCGATGTTCTCCTGGATGAACGTGATCTGTCCGAGCCAGTAGCCGAGCAGTGTCACGCCTGCACCCCAGACGATCGCGCCGATGACGTTGTAGGTGAGGAACGTCGTGTATTTCATCCGGGCGGCGCCGGCAACCAGCGGGGCGAACGTCCGCACGATGGGTACGAAGCGCGCCAGGAAGATGGTGATGGGGCCGTGCTTTTCGAAGAACTCGTGGGCCTCGTCGATGTACTTCGTCTTGAGGACCTTGGCGTCGGGCTTGAACAGCGAGTACCCGAAGCGGTTGCCGAGGAAGTAGCCCACCTGATCACCGAGGAATGCAGCGATCGGGATCGTCACCAGCAAGACCCAGAGCGGGGCGAACGGTTCGATCTCGGACGACTTGGCGGCGACGATCAGGCCTGCGGTGAAGAGCAGGGAGTCCCCGGGAAGCAGCGGGAACAGCAAACCGGACTCGATGAAGACGACGAGGAGTAGCCCGCCCAACATCCAGGTGCCGAACGAATTCAGCAGGTTGACCGGGTCCAGGAACCCAGGCAGTAAGGCCACTTCAGTGGTGGTCTGGGCAAGCACAGTCTCGATCACAGGGCCCAAGAGTACCGGTTGTTCCTGTCCGATTCCCAAACCGACGATATGTGGACGCGCAGATGGGCGGGCGGCGCGGCAACCGGACACACTTGCCATACTTGGGCGGATAAGCCAACGAACCGCAGCTGGAGGACATATGCCCATCGCAACGCCCGAACAATATGCACAGATGCTCAATGCGGCGAAGGAAGGCGGGTTCGCGTTCCCCGCGATCAACTGCACGTCGTCGAACACCATCAACGCAGCCCTCAAGGGCTTCGCAGATGCCGGCAGTGACGGCATCATCCAGTTCTCCACCGGTGGCGCCGAGTTCGGGTCGGGCCTGGGTGTCAAGGACATGGTCACGGGCGCTGTCGCACTGGCCGAGTTCGCCCACGTCGTTGCCGAGAAGTACGGCGTGACCGTGGCGCTGCACACCGACCACTGCCCCAAGGACAAGCTCGACACCTACGTGCGCCCGCTGCTCGCCATCTCCCAGGAGCGCGTCGACGCCGGAAAGAACCCGCTGTTCCAGTCGCACATGTGGGACGGCAGCGCGGTGCCGCTCGACGAGAACCTGGAGATCGCCAAGGATCTCCTGGCCAAGGCTGCAGCCGCCAAGATCATCCTGGAAATCGAGATCGGTGTCGTCGGCGGTGAAGAGGACGGTGTCGAGAACGAGATCAACGACAAGCTGTTCACGACGGCCGAAGACTTCGAGGCCACTCTCGAAGCACTCGGTGCGGGCGACTCCGGTAGCCGATACCTGCTGGCTGCGACCTTCGGCAACGTCCACGGTGTCTACAAGCCAGGCAACGTCAAGCTGCGTCCCGAGGTCCTCAAGATCGGCCAGGAAGTCGCCGTCAAGAAGCTCGGCCTGCCCGATGGTGCCAAGCCCTTCGACTTCGTCTTCCACGGTGGATCGGGGTCACTCAAGAGCGAGATCGAAGAGGCCCTGGGCTACGGCGTCATCAAGATGAACGTCGACACCGACACCCAGTACGCATACACCCGGCCGATCGCCGGTCACATGTTCGCCAACTACGACGGCGTCCTCAAGGTCGACGGCGACGTGGGCAACAAGAAGGTCTACGACCCCCGCGTTTACAACAAGAAGGCGGAGGCGTCGATGACCGAGCGCGTCATCGAGGCGTGCACCGACCTGAAGTCGACGGGCAAGTCCATCAGCGCCTAGAGGAGTAGCCCCACCAGGACAGCGACTCCCAGCAGCACCAACGCAGCGGCCGCACACAAGACCGAGGTATCAACCCGGCGGTGTGGCCGCTGTGTTGTCGTCATACGCGGTGGGTCGAACGGGTACGGATCAGCCGTTTGTGGGACCTGTTGTGCCGGCGGGACGCCGTAGTGCACGGGTCGCTGAACGTAGTGGCCGGGTGGGCCCTGCCGACCGCCCGGCCCGGGCCGGAGGTCGGGTGCCGGCTGGGCGTAGTGGCCGGGCACCGGACGATGGCCCGACTGGCGGTACTGCTCGGGGGGAGCGGGCGGCCGGCGGGTCACCTGCGGTGCGAGTCGCGGCGGTGGACCTTGGCGCGGGACCGGATTCGGCCGGGTCGGCGGCTCGTGATCATGGTGGGGTGCCGATGCCGGTGGGCGCTGCGACGCGATGGGCAGGGTCGCCGCGTTCACCACCCGGTGGGCGGGTCGGGCTGGACCAGCGGGCTGCCGGTCTTCCGGAGAGGGCACGTGACGAGCCTATCGGGCGCGCTGCATCCGTGTGGGGCACATGCGGGCGCAGTCATTCGGTCAGTCGTACGGCCGCTACGCCTTGCAGACCTTCCATTCGCCGTCGATCTTGCTCAGTGTCAGCGCGACGTCGAGCTTCTGGTCGGGGGTCGCGGTCTTGAAAGCGCTCACCTCGACCACCGCGCTGTTGCCGTCCTCGACGATCTTGGACGCCTTGACCCCGTCGACCCCCACCAATTCGTTGTTGGCCTTCTGGATGCGGTGGTCCTCGGCGAACTCCTGGTCGGACATCCCCGCGAAACGTGCCTGCGCTTCTCCACAGGTGATCGAGCGGAGGACCACGATGTCGCCGTCACGGAGCGCCGTGGTGTATTCCAGCGCGGTGTTCGCCGCAACGTCGGCCGGGGGCACATCGTCGTCTTCACCGGTGGCGACCACGCCGATGACGGCGGCCACGACGCCGATGATCACGATGAGAGCCGCGATTCCGATCCACAGCCTCTTACGCGACTTCTTGGGCGCGACACCGGTTGGTCGGTTCTGCGGGGTGCCGCCGGGTGCGATGTACTGCGGCGCAGACGGTTCAGCCTTCCACCCGGCTGCCTGGGCCGCACGTTCCTGCGGACGGGACGCCTTGGTGACGCTGATCCGTTCGGTCTGCGTGTCGATGACCTCCGTCGGCGCGGAGGAATCGGTGGCGATCACCTGGGTTTCGCTCTCGTCCGCGGGTGAGCCGACGACCGGTGGCTCTGGGTCGGAGGACGTCGTCTTCTGGAGGCCGACCGGCGCCACCGCCGCGAACTCGGTGGTCTCGTTGTCATCGGTGGTCTCGTTGTCATCGCCGGGTTCGCCGGCAACGATGGCGACGGTGTCCGCTTCGGAATCCGCCGTCGCGGTGGATTCGGTTTCGGCGGTGTCGTCGACCGACTCGTCGGCGGCCAACTCCGCGGGTGAGGGCTCTGGAGGCGCCTGTTCTGCAGGTGACGATTCCGGGGACGGAGCCTCCGCCGCGGCCGGTGCCTCGACGGTCTCTGGAGCCTCGGCCGGAGTTTGATCGCTCCCAGCTTCTTCGGTGACCTCAGCCTCTTCGTCGACCTCAGCTTCTCCGTCGTTCAAGGTTTCTTCGCCGTTCGCGGCGTCCTCGTCGCTTGCCGGTTCTTCTGTGTCCTCCGACGGTTCCGGTGTCGCGGATTCAGGAGTGACGTCCTCAGCAGCGACCTCGGTGGAGGCGTCCTCCTCGGTCACTTCCGGAGCGGCAGAGGTCTCGGATTCGGTCGCTGGAATGTCGGTCGAATCGACGACCGGGGCCGTCGGCGTATCCCGACCCGGTTCTTCCTGCGACAACTGTTCCCCCTGTGGTGATGTTTCTGTGACCGGTGCTCGATCCGTGACTGGCGCTTGATCCTGCGACGAGGCCTGACCCGGGCCTGTTTTCCCTTCGCGACGCTTACGGATGGCCGAAAGTGCGCGACTGACAACAGAATTGCCTTCATCGTTAGGATGTGACATGCACCAGGTCCCCGTCCTCGAGCGACATCGATTGTGACGCGCGAGGTCGCAGCCGATGATCGGCAAGACATACCTGCGCAGCGTCGGGCCCACCCTATCGAATGGATCGTCGACCGGACGGGTGACCCGGGCCATGAGCAGAGCTGCGACAATGGGCCGATGACGTCGTTCGGAGATCTTCTCGGCCCCCAGCCCACCCTGTTGACCGGAGACGACGAGGCGGAGTCGGAACTGCTCAATGGAGCCGACCCCGCTGCCGTCGCCGCCGCACATCCCACCGCCTCCGTCGCCTGGGGCGCCCTCGCCGAGGCCGCCCTGAAAGACGGCGCGACCATCACCGCGTACGCGTACGCGCGCACCGGCTACCACCGCGGTCTCGATCAGCTGCGTCGCCATGGCTGGAAGGGCTTCGGTCCGGTGCCGTGGAGCCACGAACCGAACCAGGGCTTCCTGCGTTGCGTCGGGGTGCTGGCGCGGGCCGCACAGATCATCGGCGAAGAAGACGAGTACCTCCGCTGCCTCGACCTGTTGAACGAAAGTGACCCCGCAGCCGCCGGCGAGCTCGGCCTCGCCTGAGCCGCCACCGAGCGGTCCGCCGGTCGAGCGGATAAAGCTCCTCCCGACCCTCGGCCGTGACCGGTTGCCGCCGCGCGTGCGGGCTCCACTGCACCGCGTTCGACTGTCGCTGCTGCCCGTCCTCCAGTGCTCTCTCGCGGCTGGGCTCGCGTGGTGGATCGCAAGTCAGGTCTTCGACCACGAACGGCCCTTCTTCGCGCCGATCGCTGCGGTCGTGTCCCTCGGGCTCTCGCTGGGTCAGCGCTGGCGTCGCGCCCTCGAGGTGGCCATCGGTGTCACCGTCGGCGTCGCGGTCGGCGACCTGATCATCTCGGTGATCGGTTCGGGAACCTGGCAGATCATGGTCGTCGTCGCCATCGCGATGTTGTGTGCGGTGTTCGTCGACAAGGGGCCGCTGGTCCCGATCCAGGCGGCGAGTTCGGCGGTGCTGGTGGCCACGCTGTTGCCGCCGGGTGGAGTGGACGGCTACCACCGCGTGATCGACGCACTCATCGGTGGGCTGGTCGCGATTCTCGTGGTTGCACTTATCCCCACCCACCCCGTCCTGCGCGCTCGCCGCGACGCCGCAAATGTGCTGACCACCATGTCGGACGTACTCGCCGAGGTCGCCGAAGGTCTGCGGCGCATGGACCACGAGCGGCTCAGCGAAGCTCTCGAGAACGCCCGCACCACGCAGGCCGGTATCGATGCGCTGCGGTCGGACATCTCCGGCGGCCAGGAGATCAGCCGGATCTCGCCGCTGCACTGGGCCCGTCGTTCGCGACTCGATCGCGTCACCGCGATGGCCGATCCCATCGACAACGCCGTCCGAAACGTTCGGGTGTTGACTCGCCGCGCCGCTGCCTCGACCGAGCGCGGTCAGAAGATCAAACCCGAGATTGTCGACCTCATCGGGCAGCTCGGCCACGCCTTCGATGTCCTCAACGACATGATGCTCGCCGATCCCGGTCAGATGCCCGATCAGGTGGAGGCGGCGAGGGTGTTGCGGAGTATCGCGCGCCGGACCAAACCCGAGTTGGTCGAGGGCAGCGCGTTGTCGGAAACCGTGATCCTCGCCCAGCTCCGCTCGACACTCGTCGATCTCCTCATGGCCTGCGGGCTCTCGCGGGTCTCGGCGATGGCCACGCTGAGATAGCGGCGACCAGCCCCTCCTCTTGCAACACATGCACGATCATGCATATATTGGTGATCGGTCCTGGTGTCGGGGCAAGAACAGGGGAATGAACTGATGGGTCACACGCACAGCCACGGTCCTGGTGCGGACGGCGAGGCCGACGGCAGCGAGCGCAGGCTCTGGCCGATGGTGGCCGGGGCGATCATCATCTCGGTCTTCTTCGTGGTGGAACTGACGGTCGGCATCTCGGTCAATTCCTTGGCCCTGATCGCCGACGCCGGGCACATGCTCACCGATGTGGTGGCCATGCTGATGGGGCTCGGCGCGCTGCTGCTGAGCCGGCACGGGAGCTCGGACGGAGTGAAGACGTTCGGTTGGCATCGCGCGGAGGTGTTCACCGCCGTCGCCAATGCGGTGTTGCTGATCGGGGTCGCGGTCTTCGTCCTCTATGAGGCAGTGGAGCGGATCGGCACCGATCCACAGGTGCCGGGGCTGACTCTGGTGATCGTCGCGCTGATCGGCCTCGCCGCGAACATCGTCGTCATGCTGCTACTGCGCAGCGACTCCAAGGGCAGCATCGCTGTGCGCGGGGCCTACATGGAGGTGCTCGCCGACGCCGTCGGTTCGATCGGAGTACTGATCGCCGGCATCGTCACCATGACGACCAGCTGGCCGTATGCCGACCTCGTCGTGGCTGTCCTCATCGCGCTGTGGGTGGCACCCAGGGCTGTACGGCTGGCGCTCGACGCACTGCGGATCCTGGCTCAGCAGGCGCCCCAGCATGTCGACGTCGACAAGGTCCGCGCCGACCTGACCGCCCTCGACGGGGTCACCGAGGTCCATGACCTGCATATCTGGACCCTGACCACCGGCATGGACGTCGCCACGGTGCACGTCACCGCCACCGCGGACAACGCCGTCGTTCTCGGCGCCGCCCGCGAAGTCCTCGACTCCCATGGGCTGACCCATGCCACCATTCAGGTCGATCCCGTCGGGATGCAGGCCGACTGCCACAAGAAGATCACCTGGTAGCTCCGATGATGTGCCCTTGTGGCGGAGTCCACCAGGGCTTTCCCTCGCCACAAGGGCACATCATCGGAGGTGGGATCAGGTGTCTTCGGGCTCGACGCGACGCAGGACGGTGATCGCGCGGGGTCCGACGGTGATCGTCGCGGGAGCCGGCAACGGGTCTGCTTCCTCGTCAGGGCTCATCGTGTCGATCACGACCTCCCACTGCTCGCCGTATTCCGCAGGCACGGCGAAGTCGATGGGCTCGTAGTGCGCGCTGAGCAGCAGTAAGAACGAATTGTCGGTGATCCGCTCGCCGAAGTCGTCGACCTCCGGAATGGCGCCGCCATTGAGGAACAAGCCGACGGCGCGACCGAAGTCCGCGGACCAGTCGTCTTCGGTCATCTCGCTGCCGTCGGGCCGCAGCCAGGCGATGTCGGGCAAGGCGTCGGCGGAACGCTGCATCGGCCGACCCTCGAAGAACCGGCGGCGACGGAAGACTGGGTGCGCGGCGCGAAGCGCGGTGACCTCTTGGGTGAAGGCGAGCAGACCGGTGTCGACGTTCTCCCAGTCGATCCACGTCAGCTCGTTGTCCTGGCAGTACCCGTTGTTGTTGCCCTGCTGCGTACGACCGAGTTCGTCGCCGTGGCTGATCATCGGGACACCCTGCGACAAGAGCAGGGTGGTGATCATGTTGCGGCTCTGACGGGCTCGCAGCGCCAAGATCTCCGGATCGTCCGTCTCACCTTCAACGCCGCAGTTCCACGACCGGTTGTGGCTCTCGCCGTCCGCGCTGTCCTCGCCGTTCTCCTCGTTGTGTTTCTCGTTGTACGACACCAGGTCCCGCAAGGTGAAGCCGTCGTGCGCGGTCACGAAGTTGATCGAGGCCGCAGGCCGTCGGCCGTCGTGCTCGTACATGTCCGCCGAACCCGTGATGCGGGAGGCGAACTCACCCAAGGTGTCGGGTTCGCCTCGCCAGAAGTCGCGGACGGTGTCGCGGTACTTGCCGTTCCATTCCGTCCACTGCGGCGGGAAGTTGCCCACCTGATAACCGCCGGGGCCGACGTCCCACGGCTCGGCGATGAGCTTGACCTGGCTGACGATCGGGTCCTGCTGGATGAGGTCGAAGAAGCTCGAGAGCCGGTCGACGTCATAGAACTCGCGGGCGAGGGCGGAAGCGAGGTCGAAACGGAAGCCGTCGACGTGCATCTCGGTGACCCAGTATCGCAGCGAATCCATGAGGAGCTGCAGCGAATGCGGGTGCCGCACGTTGAGGGTGTTCCCGGTGCCGGTGTAGTCCATGTAGTACTGCAGGTCGTCTTCGACGAGCCGGTAGTACGACGCGTTGTCGAGGCCACGGAACGACAACGTCGGTCCGAGGTGGTTACCCTCCGCGGTGTGGTTGTAGACGACATCGAGGATGATCTCGATACCTGCCTCGTGGACGGCCTTCACCATCGACTTGAAGTCCTGAACCTGCCCTGAGAGCGAGTCGGTGCGAGAGTACTTGGAGTCGGGTGCAAAGAAGCCGATCGTGTTGTAGCCCCAGTAATTCGACAGGCCCTTGTCCTGCAGCACCGAATCGTCCGCGAAATGATGGACCGGCATCAACTCGAGCGCGGTGACCCCCAGCTCGGTCAGATGGTCCAGGATCGCCGGGTGTGCGATGGCGGCGTACGTCCCTCGGAGTTCCTCTGGGATACCCGGATGAGTCTCGGTGAGTCCCTTGACGTGTGCCTCGTAGACGACGGTGTCGGGGTAAGAGTGTCGCGGCGGGCGGTCGACGCCCCAGTCGAAGAACGGGTTGATCACCACAGACTTGGGCATATACGGCCCGGAATCCTCGTCGTTACGAGACGACGGATCGTCGAACTGGTAACCGAAGACCGCTTCCGCCCACTCGAACTTGCCGTCGATGGCCTTCGCGTAGGGATCGAGCAGCAGCTTGTTCGGGTTGCACCGTTGTCCCTGCGCCGGATCGTGCGGACCGTGGATTCGGTAGCCGTAGCGTTGACCGGGCTCGACACCGGGCAAGAAGCCGTGCCAGACGAAACCGTCGCGCTCGTGCAGGTCGAGTTGGGTCTCGGCGCCCGAGTCGTCGATCAGGCACAGCTGCACCCGTTCGGCGACCTCGCTGAACACGGCGAAGTTGGTGCCCGCCCCGCTGTAGTTCGCTCCCAGCGGATAAGCGGTACCCGGTCGGATCTGCAAGTTGTGCCTCCTGGCATCGGACGGAGATTTCGAGCCTACTGGCGTCGGAGTGGACATGCTGAGATGACAGCGCCGATGCTGACCGCCGGGAGCTACCCGCTACCGCCAGAAAACAAACAACTGCCAGCCCCAGGACGCCAGGCCCCGATCCGCGCCGCCGAGTTCGAACAGGGAATAGACGAAGTCGAAGAAGGCGCGGTTGAGCTGTGGAATCAGCAAGAGGCCAAAAATTATCAAGAATCCGTATTGGCCGACCGGCGCTACCTTGCGGCGGGTCTCCGGCGAGAGATAGGGCTCGATGATGCCGTAGCCGTCGAGTCCGGGAATCGGCAGCAGGTTCAACAGTGCCGCGGTGATCTGCAGCACGGCCAGCATCGACAGCGCCGACCAGAAATTGAGCTCGGGGAAGACCGCGTAGAGGTCTTGGCTCCCGATGACTGCGAGCAGGATCACCGCGAACGCGATGTTCGTCAACGGGCCCGCGGCGGAGACGATGCAGCGTTGGGCCTTCGTGAAACCGGCTTGGTTCACATACACTGCGCCGCCGGGGAATCCGATACCGCCGAGCAGGATGAACAAGAGCGGCAAGGCAATCGAGAGACCGGGATGTGCATACTTCAGGGGATTGAGGGTCAGATACCCGCGCAGTTCCGCGCCGTGGTCGCCGAACTTGAAAGCGGTGACGGCGTGGGCGAACTCGTGCAGGCACAGGGACACCACCCAGCCGCCGATCACGAGGAGCAGTGCCCCGATGATCGCGATGGCGGTCCGCTCCCCGCCGGAGTTCCACAGGATCACACCACCGAGGACCGTTGCGGCGACCACACCCAGGAAAACCGGCCCGGGCCGAACGGCCCGGGCGACGGCCCGCGTGGTGCCCGCGGTCATCTCGTTGCCCTGTGGGAGTGAGGTCTCATGGCCGGACCAGCTTCCAATTGTGTTGATGGCGATAGAAGGTCGACCGCTTCGTCGGTCTCGGTGCGGTGATGCCGTCCCGTTCGACGATCAGGGCGGGGGCGCCGGTCTGCGCGGCCCGGCCGAGGTGCCACTTCGCGCGGAACCGCTTGTCGAGCCGCGCTCGGACACCGGGCATCGTCGCGGTCGGTTCGACCACGACGGCCTTGGCCTTGCCTCGGACCAGGAGTTCGCTGTCGACGTAACTCTCACCGTCGAACGGCCCCTCGACCCCACGCTGCCGGGCCTGTCCGAGCAGGACGATCGCCATGTCGTCGCGGATGAGGGGAAGCTCCTCGGCCGCACCGTCCACCGCGAGCGCGGTCGCCGCGGGCCCGGTCGGTAACCCGTAGATCGTGCTCGCCGGCGTCGGGTGTGGCAGGACCAGTGCGATCTCGAGGTCGAGGCGCTCGGCGAGCATGATCCGGCCCACGACCGCGGCGCAGAAGGCGTCAGGGAGCTCGGGCCCGGCCACCACCACGAGTCGGGTGAGCGATTCGTCCGCCACTGCGCCGTTGATCGCGGCGATGATCGACGCCCGCTCACGCACCGCCTCGATGCGAGGTAGGCCTGCCGGCGTCAACTCCGACTGCGCCCCGGCCTCGGCGATCACCTGTATCTGTCCTGGTCCCACCGCATCCTCGCTCACCTCGCACGCCCGACGCCTGCGATCCTACGGATCGCCTCCGGCGCGCCGTTCCGCCACGTCAGACCTGCCCAAGAGACCTCGATCACGTAAATGTCGGCTCGACCCAGTAGGGTTGACCCACGGTTCGGCGTGCGCATCTGCATGTCGTCCGGAAGGAGCGCGTACATGCCTGCGATCGTGCTGATCGGCGCCCAGTGGGGCGATGAAGGTAAAGGCAAGGCCACAGATCTCTTGGGTGGTCGCCTGCAATGGGTGGTGCGGTACCAGGGCGGAAACAACGCCGGGCACACCGTGGTCTTGCCCAACGGCGAAACATTCGCCTTGCACCTCATCCCGTCAGGGATTCTGACCCCCGGCGTCAAGAACGTCATCGGTAACGGCGTCGTCGTCGACCCCGGTGTGTTGCTGACCGAGCTGGGCGGACTCGAGGATCGCGACGTCGACACCAGTGGTCTGCTGGTCTCGGCCGACGCCCACCTGTTGATGCCGTACCACGTGGCCATCGACAAGGTCACCGAGCGGTTCCTCGGCAACAAGAAGATCGGCACCACCGGTCGCGGCATCGGGCCGTGCTACCAGGACAAGATCGCACGCGTCGGGGTCCGGGTCGCGGATGTGCTCGACGAGAGCATCCTGACCCAAAAGGTCGAAGCCGCACTGGAGTTCAAGAACCAGATCCTCACCAAGATCTACAACCGGCGGGCGCTGGAGCCGGCGAAGGTCGTCGACGAAGTCCTCGGCCAGGCCGAAGGTTTCAAGCACCGCATCGCCGACACCCGGCTGCTGCTCAACCAGGCGCTCGAAGCCGGTGAGACCGTCCTGCTGGAAGGATCGCAGGGCACGCTGCTCGACGTCGACCACGGCACGTATCCCTTTGTGACGTCGTCGAATCCGACGTCCGGCGGTGCTGCCGTCGGGTCCGGTATCGGACCCACCCGCATCACCACCGTCCTCGGAATCCTCAAGGCGTACACCACCCGCGTCGGCTCGGGCCCGTTCCCGACGGAACTGTTCGACGAGTGGGGCGCCTACCTGGCCAAGACCGGCGGCGAGGTCGGTGTCACCACCGGCCGGGCCCGCCGATGCGGTTGGTTCGACGCCGTCATCGCCCGCTACGCGACGCGAGTCAACGGCATCACCGACTACTTCCTGACCAAACTCGACGTCCTCTCGAGCCTCGACACCGTCCCGATCTGTGTCGCGTACGAGGTCGACGGCGTGCGGGTCGATGAGATGCCGATGACGCAGACCGGCTTTCACCACGCCAAACCGATCTACGAAGAGATGCCCGGCTGGTGGGAAGACATCTCTCAGTGCACGACGTTCGACGAGCTGCCGCAGAACGCACAGAACTACGTGCTGCGACTCGAGGAACTGTCCGGGGCCCACATCTCGTGCATCGGCGTCGGGCCGGGCCGCGATCAGACGATCGTGCGCCGCGACATCCTCTGACTCGAGCGGGCTCGATCTCTCGAATCTCCCGCCGAACGCACCGGCGGTCGCGCGTTCAGCGGGACAATTTCTGAAAATCGTCCCGATCTCCGTCCTGCCCTGTGGTAGACATCACTCCAGGGAAGCAGTCAGTGCTGACTGTAGGATGGGGGAGCGGGATGGAACAGGTGACGCGGCGGGCAGTGTTGAAGGCCGCGGGGGTAGGCGCTGCCGTTGCAGGATCCACGCTGGTGGTGCCGTCGCTGACGGGGGCCGGCGGCGCGGGCCATACCGCCGACGGGGGCAGGTCGCGGACGAGGGGTCGCGATCTTCGGTGGCGGTATGTCGGGGTTGACGGTCGCACACGAGCTGATCGAGCGGGGTTTCTCGGTCACCGTGTACGAGCCGGCATTCCTCGGCGGCAAGGCCCGCAGCATGGATGTGCCGAACACCGCCGCCGGGGGCAGGCTCGCACTTCCGGGCGAGCACGGATTCAGGTTCTTCCCCGGCTGCTACCAGCACGTGCCGGACACCATGGAGCGGATTCCGGTCGGCGGTGCCGGCAACGTCAAGGACTCCCATCTGATCAACGTCGAAGGTGCGGTCATCGCCTTGGACGAGGCCGGGTACGCGCCGATCACGGTGCCGCAGTCGGTCAACGGATTCGTCGAACACGCCAGTGCGATAGTCAATCTCGAGAACCTGCGCAACTCGATCACGACGTCTCTCAAGATCGTGGGCGACATCCCGCCGCAAGAGCTCGCGTTTTTCGTCACCCGCGAGCTGATCATCGCCACGAGTTGCGAGGAGCGCAGGCTCGGGCAGTGGGAAAAGCAGTCCTGGATGGAGTTCGTCAAAGCAAGGGGCAAGTCGAGCGCCTATCAGAAGTACTTGGTCAGTGCGCTGACAAGGGCGACGGTTGCGGCGAAGCCCGACCTGGGTTCGGCGCGGACGATCGGGCAGATCGGCCTCGCGCTGGTCACCCCCGCGACCGGGCTGATCAGTCAGTACGCAGGCACCATCGTCGGCGGCGGAGTCGACCGGGTTCTCAACGCCCCGACCGACCATGTTTGGATCAACCCGTGGGTCGACTACCTCCGCGGGCGCGGGGTGAAGTTCGTGATGGGTCAGGGTGCCACCGCATTCGACGTCGCGGGCGGTCAGATCACAGGAGTGCAGGTGTCGGACGGCGCCGGGTCGTCGTCGACGGTGACCTCGGACTGGTACGTCGCGGCGATGCCACTCGATCGGCTCAAGCCCCTGTTGCGACCCGCGGTGCTGTCGGCGGCGCCCTCGCTCGCGGGCATCGCTGAGCTGCAGGACGACTGGATGGTGGGCATCCAGTACTTCCTGTCCAGGCGCTCTGACGTCCCGCCGAGCCACATCGCCTCGCTCGGCACCCCATGGGCACTGACCGGACTGTTCCAGGCCGGTCCGTGGGACGTCGACTTCGGTCGCAAGTACGGTGACGGACGGGTTCACGATTGTCTGTCGGTGGACGTCTCCGACTGGGACACCCCGGGAATCCTGTACGGCAAGACCGCCAAACAGTGCAGTAAAGAAGAGATCGCCAAGGAGGTCTGGGCGCAGATGAGCCGCGCGCTGAACCGAGGGTCGACACCGATCCTGCGGGACAGTGAATTGGTCAGCTGGCATCTCGATCCCGGAATCACTTGGAATCCAACGATTTCCAACGCCACGCCGTTGATGGTCAACACGGCCGATTCCTATCAGCACCGACCCACGGCCGACACCGCCATCCCGAACTTCTTCATCGGCGGCGACCATGTTCGGACCAACATCGACCTCGCGACGATGGAGGGTGCCAACGAATCGGGCAGGCGCGTGGCCAATGCGATCCTCGATGCGTCGGGAAGCAATGCCGAGCGGGCGGCGGTGCACCCGTTGTGGGAGTTGCCGTTCCTCGATCCGTTCAAGCAGACCGACCGCGACCGGTACCGGGCGGGCCTGCCGCACATCATGGACGTCTGACTCGGCGGTAGTGTTGTTCCATGACGGACGGATCCGTATCTCTGGGCGGCACACGACAACTCGGGGTGCAACAGCTCAAGAGCACGAAGAGCCGCAATCAGATCCTTGACGCTGCGATCGACGTTCTCATCAGCAAGGGATACGCGCAGGCCAGCACGCTGGCGATTCAAGAGGCCGCCGGCGTCTCGCGGGGGCGGCTGCTGCATCACTTTCCGTCGCGCGACGACCTGCTGATGGCGGCCGTGCATCACCTGGCGCGGGTGCGTATCGAAGAGTTGCCACAGCGGGTCGAGTGGCCGGACGATCCGATCGAGCGCATCTCGGTCGGTATCGACACCGGGTGGTCGACGTTTCATCAGCCGTACTTCGTTGCCTCGATCGAGCTGTGGACGGCAGCCCGTACCAACGAGCGGTTGCGAAGTGCGCTGCTGCCGGCCGAACGTGAGCTGGGACCAGTCGTGCGGGCGGCCGTCGACTCGTTCCTCGGCCCGGTACTCACTGCGGCCCCGCGGACCGACGAGCTGTATCCGGTCCTGCTGTCGAGCATGCGGGGTGCGGCGATGACGTATTTGATCGATCGCCGGGATCCGCGCGACGACCCGCATCTGCCGCTGTGGAAGACGCTGACCGCCGAGTATCTGCTTCCCGACTGACAAACCCAGGCCGTCCAGGCAAAATCACGTGCTGCAGCACCTGGGTTTGCCTGGAGCGACTGGGTTTGTCGCGGTGTCCACAGATGCGCAATTGATCCACAGCTCGCCCGGAAATCGGTCTATCACAGACGATCACCGCACGGACGCGTTCGATGATCCGTCCATGGACTTCTTGCCCGCACCTGACGGTCTGATCCGTCGAACGGACGGCCACTCCGACGACGACGAACTGCGGCGCGGCGTACGCCGCGGGAAACTGGTTCGCGTCACACGAGGCGTGTATCGCCCCGTCGACCCGGATGGGAACACCCGAGACCCCGATCACGACGAGCAGTACGCCGAACTCGTGATTGCCGTGGCCGGTCGGTCGAAGCAACGGGTGGTGAGCCATGTGTCCGCCGCCGCGATCCACGGCCTGAACCTGCTGGCGCCGGACCAGCGGCTGGTCCACTTCTACGTTGCGGCCGGTGGATGCCGAACCCGGGAAGTCCATCTGCACGAGGGTGGCGCACTGCGGGAGTCCGACACCACCGTGGTCGACGGCGTCCTGCTGACCAAACTGGCGCTCACCGCCTGCGACGTCGCACGTCAAGGAACGTTCGCTCAAGCGGTTGCCGTCCTGGACCACGCCCTGCGTTTGGGTGTGGCCCGCAGCGAACTCGGCTCCATCGCGCAGCGGTTCGGCAAGACCAAAGGGATCGGGACACTGCGCCGAGCGCTCGAGGTCGCCGACAAGAACTCCGAGTCCGTGGGCGAATCCCTCAGTCGGGCATTGATGATCGAGTGGTCCGAGATACCGGTGCCGTCGCTGCAGACCGAATACCGCGACGAGCACGGGCAACTGATCGCTCGCGTCGACTTCGACTGGGACGGCAAGGTCGTCGGTGAGTTCGACGGAAAGGTCAAATACGAGAAGAACCGCCGTCCCGGGGAGAGCGCTTCCGATGTCGTGTTCCGCGAAAAACAGCGCGAGGACCGCCTACGTGACGAAGGTCTGACCGTCGTCCGGTGGGTGTGGGACGACTTCAGGAAGCCGCAGATCCTGCGTGCGCGGATACGCAGAGCGCTCACGCAGGCCGGCGTCATCTGACCCACAAAACCAGGTCGTTCAGGCAAAACCAGGCGCCGCGCGGTAGTTGTCAACCTGAGGTTCCCCCCAAACCGTAGAGGCATCGATAATGAGGAGCACGATGTCTGAGAAGCGGA
>NZ_MJEI01000105.1:0-320000 GCF_002095395.1 Williamsia sp. 1135 | reverse complement strand
TCGTCCCTGGTGAAAGAGGTTTACAACCCGAAGGCCGTCATCCCTCACGCGGCGTCGCTGCATCAGGCTTGCGCCCATTGTGCAATATTCCCCACTGCTGCCTCCCGTAGGAGTCTGGGCCGTGTCTCAGTCCCAGTGTGGCCGGTCGCCCTCTCAGGCCGGCTACCCGTCGTCGCCTTGGTAGGCCATTACCCCACCAACAAGCTGATAGGCCGCGGGCCCATCCCAAACCGCCGGAGCTTTCCACCACAAAACATGCATTCCGTGGTCATATTCGGTATTAGACCCAGTTTCCCAGGCTTATCCCAAAGTTTGGGGCAGATCACCCACGTGTTACTCACCCGTTCGCCACTAATCCACCAGCAAGCTGGCTTCATCGTTCGACTTGCATGTGTTAAGCACGCCGCCAGCGTTCGTCCTGAGCCAGGATCAAACTCTCCATGAAAACCTTCCAAAAACCATCCCCCAAAAAGGGAGACGCTTTTCAAAAAAATATGTCCTGAAGAGATTCCAAAATCCCAACCAAACAAAAACTGACACCACCACAGGACTCAAAACCTGCGATGGGATCAAAAATAAAATATCTAACTAATGCCGGCACCACAACCATCACCAACCAAACCCCCCACAAAGGAAGTTTCGTCACCGTGACAGAAGCAGCACCTAAATGGCACTAACAATCCATCGACACACTATCGAGTTCTCAAAGAACACACCCCCACCGACTTCGACACCCACAACAGGCGCCATCCCGGCAAAGATATTTGTTTCTAGCAGATGTTGTCTCCGTCTCGGAGGCAACTCTACCAGCCTACCTGGTCTACATCCCGGGCGCAACTCCCCGTTTTGAGGCGGTTCGTAGCACCCACGGTCGTGCGACCTCGGGCCACCCACGACGATACGCTCCACACTGAAGTGGACTCGTTTCCATCCTGGGCGATCAACGTTGTTCCTTCAGGAAAAACATCCCGTCGGTGTTTTTGGCTACCCGGACTCTCGCTCTCCGGCGCCTCACTCGCTGACTTGAAGAAAGTTACGGGAGACGCGTCCGCGGCGTCAAATCGCCTGGACGACAGTGCCCTTCGCGCATGTTTTCGCAGGTCAGAGACGAACGACCGCGCCGATTCAGGCATCTGGAGTGTCGGACACATGAATTCCCGACGCTGTGATGCCTGACACCGTGCCGCTGTCAGCGCGTCCTGTTGACAACTGCGTCCTGGGCCCGCGGGCTCTGACAGCCGGTTGAAGGCACCAGAACTCACCCTTTGGACAGGCGCGGCGACCCTTTGGACAGTTACCGGCACGCGTGGCGTCGCCGTAGCGTCAGAGAATGTCGACCCCCACCCTGCTCCGGCGGCGGTACGTTTCGAAGTCCGTTGTCGTGCAGCAAAGTTCGGTTCCGCCCGGATACCGTCGCAACAGTCTGCTGGCCTGGGCACATGACGAGACCGGCACGCTCGACATCCGCCACGCCCTGACAACCGACACCATCTCGGACGCGCTGATGATCGGTGAACTCGTGCAGTTGGTGAACGCAGGGGTGCTCTCGGGGCAACAACAGTTCGAGGACGCTGCGATCGGCTTGATCCTCACCTGCGGCGACAGCCCTGATTCCTGTTGGCAGGCGTTCTACAAAAACTCACTCGCCGAACTCGAGTCCGGCCGTTCGCCCTTCGCCCCGATCCACCGGCGCGCGCTGTCTCTGCTGCGGGGATCGCATGTCTTGGAGGTGGGCAGCTGCTTCGGCTTCTTCGCGTTGCGCGCAGCCGCCGCGGGCTTCAATGTCTCGGCCTGCGACATCTCACCTGGCGCAGTCACCCTGCTGGGAACGGCAGCCGGCCACCTGGACCTGAGCGTCCACACGCAGGTCGGCAACGCCGTCGAGTTGCCCTACCCCAGTGACTCCGCCGATACCGTCACCCTAATCCACCTGCTGGAACACCTGACCGACCAGGTCGACGTGGCCATCGACGAAGCGCTGCGGGTGGCGCGCCGGCGGGTGGTGATCGCGGTCCCGTTCGAAGAAGTACCCAGCCCCCACTTCGGCCACCACCAGCAACTGACCTCGGAAACCCTGGTCACCTGGGCTGCGCACGCGGACCACCGCGGCGCGCGGATCTTCACCGACCACGGAGGCTGGCTGGTCTTGCAGCCACCGTGCGTCTAGATCAAACCCCGCTTGCTCGCCGAGTACACCGCCTCGGTCCGCTTGCTGACCCCGAGCTTCCGGATGATGTTGCGGATATGGAACTTCACTGTCGATGGTGAGATGAACAGGGTCTCGCCGATCTTCTTGTTGGACAACCCGTCTGCCATCAGTTGCAGCACCTGCCGTTCCCGATCGGTCAGCGTTTCCGAACTACCCTGACCGGTGACGGCACGCAGTACCACCGCCGCACTACGGGGGTCGAAAGCACTGTCACCACGGGACACGGATTTGATGGCGCGGACGAGTTCCGTGGTGTCGATGTCCTTCACCACGTACCCCTTGGCGCCACTACGGACGGCCCTGACCACCAACTCGTCGTCGAGAAATGTGGTGAGCACCAGCGCAGCCACCGATGGGTAGCGCTTGGACAGTTCACTGATCAGACGAAGCCCCTCGTAGTCGGCACCTGCGGTCAGCTTGAGGTCGACGACCATCACGTCCGGCGAACAGCGCGGCACACCGTCGAGGGCTTCGGCCACCGTGTTGGCCTCCCCCACCACCGAAATGCTGCTTTCCCGTTCCAGCAGCGACCGCATCCCCTCGCGCAGCAGTGCGTGATCATCCACCAGCATCGTGCGGATCGGTCGGGTCCGTTCGCCGCGTTCGCGATCGATGACGTCCATCAGTTGTCCACCTTCTGTGTTGTCGGGATCTCGACCACTACGCGAACACCACCGAGACGGGAGCGCCGGATTCGTAGATCACCGCTGAGTTCTGTTGCCCGCGAACGCATGTTGGCCAACCCGTGATGCCGGCCGGAAAGATCACCGACCGTTGCGGTGCGCATCACCCGCCGCATGTGGTCGGGTTCGCCGCACCCATCGTCGTCGACAGTCAACCGCACTTGAGACTCGGCGTAGGTCAGGGCGACCTTGGCGGTCGTGGCGTGCGCGTGGATCGCGGTGTTGAACAGCGCTTCACCGGCGATCCGCAGGATCGCGTGCTGGACCTCGTGTGACAGATCCCGCTGCCTGCCCACGACTTTGACGTCGGTACGCAGATCGGCAGGCATGTGCATGGAGCAGAGTTCGTCGAGGATCGCCGCCAGGTCTCCCTCGCCGGCGGACGTCGCATGGTTGAGGGTGTAGATCACCGACCGCACCTGCTCCACTGCGTCTTTGGTCAACTTCCCCGCCACCGACAACCGATCGGCCAGAACGGGGTCGGCATCAATTCTGCAGACCTCGATCTGCACCCCCGCCGACAGCACGGACTGTGCGACCGAGTCATGGAGTTCTCTGGCGATCCTGGAACGTTCGGTGTTGAGAACCTCCTGGCGCATGGCCGCGGACAACTCACGCTGGGTACGTTCGAGCTCGGTGTTTCGCTCTGCCAGATGCGCGGCGTGCAGTCGGCTCTCGTCGTAGGCCTGTTCGGCCCGATTCAACAGGTGTCGACTTTCTTCGAACAGTGCGGCGTTCAGTAGTGCCACGGTGGCCTGCCCGGCCAGGATTCGCAGCACCACCACATCGGACGGATCTACGGTGTGAGTCAGCGGCATCCAGGCCGAGAGTCCGCCGACCACCTCCCCGTTCAGTTCCACCGGGACGTGCACATGATGGTCGTCGATGACGGGCCTGCCCAGCCGGACCACCTGACCACGCAGGATGTCGTTGAGTCGGTTGAGGACATCGTCGGGCAGGTTGTTCGGTTCAGCTGCCGACTCGACCCCCTCGAAGGCGTAGACCACACCGCTCGAGTCCATCATCAGGTGACGCGGACCCGTGCGCTCGAGTCGGCCATCGCTGAGGGCGAACAGCACCCAATCCGCACCAAGGTGTTCACGTGCGGCGTCGAGTACCGCGATAACCAGGGTCTCCGGCCCTTCGGCGGTTCGCACCAGTGCCCGCGAGATCCGTTCCAGCGCGCCGACCACCCGGGTCAACCGCTGTTCGACACCTCGGAACTGCGCGTAATGGGTGCCCTTGACCGAACGCAGTCCGACCAGCGATTCCAGATCGCCGGAGGTGTCCGGCCGCGGCGTCACAGCGCTTCCAGATATATACCCGCAACGGTGTCCTGGTCGGGCCGGCGCGGGTTGGTGGTCATACACGAATCGGCGAGCGCGTAACCGGACAGCGTCTCGATGTCTGCCTTCTCCACTCCGAGCGGGGTCAGTGTCTCCGGCATCCCGATCCGTCCGGCGAACTTCGCTACCTCATCGGCCAGACGTTCCGCGACATCCATGGACGAACCATCGGTGGAGATCCCGACGGCTGCGGCCAAGTCCACGAATCCATCAGCACAGACATGCGCGTTGTAGCGGATGACGTGTGGAAGCAGTACTGAATTGATGGCACCGTGCGGTGCGTCGCAGTGTCCGCCGACAGGATGACTCATGGCGTGCGCCGCACCCAAGATCGCATTGGTGAAGGCCATCCCGGCCTCCAGCGAGGCGTGCGCCATCGCCACCGAGGCCACCGGGTCCGCCGGATTGTCCACCAGGCGCTCCAGGTTGCGCCACGTCGTTGAAATTGATTGCAGGGCAAAGGTGTCCGTCATCCGGCTGTGTGCAATCGAGACGTACGCCTCGATGCAGTGGGTCAACACATCCATCCCGCATTGCGCGGTGACCTCGGGTGGAACGGTCGCCAGCACCCGAGGATCGACGACGGTCACATCCGGCACCAGGCCACGACCGATGATCGTGATCTTGGTACCCCGGGCCGGGTCGTTCACGATGCAGAACTGGGAGACATCCGAACCACTGCCCGCGGTGGTCGGAATGGCGACCACGGGCGGAAGCGGCCTGCTCGCGCGGTCGATACCTTCGTATTCGAGAATGTGCCCGCCGTTGGAGGCAAGGATGGCGACCCCCTTGGCGGCGTCGATCACCGAGCCGCCACCGAGCGCGATGATCCCGTCGCAGGCGAAGCGCTCGTACCTCTCGAACGCGGCAGCGATCTCACTGACCCGTGGGTTCGGCGAGACGCCCGTGAACCGTTCGGCGCGCAGGCCCACCGACGCGATCTTCGCCGTGAGTTCGTCGTACCAGGTGGTGGCGCCCACTCGCATGTCGGACACCAGCAGTGGCCGGCGCATGCCCAGGCGCGATGCAGCGAGAGCGGCTTCTGCGAGCGCGCCCTCTCCGATGATCATTTCCGGCGCATGAAACTTCACCACCCGGGGCGAAGGCGTGTTGCGCATCATCTGTCCATTCCTACTCCGATGCGCAGCACGCGACCGCGGGTTGGGGAGGTTCCGCCCCGGCACTCATGACAGTGCCGTACCGATCTCGTCGGCCCGCTCGATCAACTCCGCCGCATCACGCGCCGACACGACCGTGTCGCAATGCCTCGAATAGTCGGTCATGTCGCATCCCGCCTGGTTCCAGTACCGGCTCGGTTCAGGGGTGATCCAGGCGAGCCGGTGGACCCGGCGCCTGAGTTCGCCGAGCAGTTCCGGATGGCCGGCAAAACCGTTGCTGCGGGCATCACCCACGAAGAGCACGCTGGTCCGCCGATCGAGCAGTCCTCCGTGGATCGACAGCATTCGTTCGAGAACGAGCCCGTAATCGCTGGTCGCGGACAGGTCCAGTCCGGGCGCCGACAACACTCGGGCCAGCGCGTCGTCGCCGCCGCCGACCAGCAAAGGAGTCGTCACGTCGACCGGATCGTCCACGAACGCGAGCACGGTGCAGCGGTCAGCGATGTCGTGTAGCGACTGCGACATCCGCAAGATGAAACCCGCCACCGGCCGCACCGAGAGGGACACATCGGCGACGATGAGCAGGCGTATCCGGCCGGGAACGCGGGTACGCCGAAACAGACGGACCGGATCGCCATCTGTCTTCAGAGCGGCACGCAGCGTATGCCGGATCGCGAGCCTGCCACCACCCTGCGATCGTGCTCGCATTCGAGGAGCACCTCGCATCCGGCGGACGATGCGATGGCACGCCTGGTCGAGATCGGCTCGAGTCACCGTTCCCACCTCGCCGGCCGGCGTCGCCGGAGAGTCGGTCGGCAACGGAGGGGTCAGCGCGTCGACAAAAGCCTCGATGGCCGCCATCAGATGGTCCAACTGCGCGGCGGTGAGGTCTTCGTCTCCCGCAGTCCCGTAAGCGTGCCGGGCGTCGTATCGGTCGAGACCCGCGAGCACAGCCTGCGCATCGGTGACGGTCAGAACGCCCGAGCGCACCCGCATCGGCGAGGAAGCCATCTCCCCCACCTCCGCCGCACCCGCGTTGTCGACCTCGATGGTGTACGTGATGCCACCGGACACCGAATCCGAATCGGGATCCACCGCCAGTGATTCGGCACCCGAGGACACCGTGAAGTCGTCCTCTTCCCGATGTGCGGAATCGCCGTGCCGCTCGGCGCCTTCGGGATCGCTTTCCATCAGGTCGCCGATTTCGTCGGTGTGCTCGTCGGCGCCGATCATCCGAGACGCTCCTTCGAACTCCGAGTCCCAGGCGAAGTCTTCCGGCAGACCGCCGGCCGTGCCACGGACCTTGGGCAGCGCATCATCGCCGCCTGCAGCCGCCGGCCCGTCGACGAACAGTGCCTGGAACACGACAGCGAAGGCGTCGACCTCGTAGTCGTACTTGACCATGACCGACTGCAGCGCGGGCCGCAGTGTCTCGATGTCGCCACCGATGAGCGCCAGGACCCGGCGGGCCTCGATCGTCTCCGCGGGTGACACCCGGACCCCTCGCCGGCGCAGCATCCGGCTCAGAACCCCGGCCACGACATCGAGTGCGGGGTCTCTGATGATGACCATGAGGGGTTACCGCCGACTCGATGACCGGGCTCGGCCTGCTCCGAATGCCGCCGAGGTGACGGATCCTCGTGGGCTGCTGCCGTCGGCAGCGATCTCCGGGCCGCCGCGCGCGCACGTCGAGGCGTTGTCTGAGCTCAGGTGCTCCAGGGCGGTGTCGACGTCGGCCCCGAACTTCACGAGCAAGGAGAGCAACGCCCTGGTGCGCTCAGTTGAATCGTCCCCCAGGATCGATGCCGCCCGGGCCGCGTCGATGACCTCGGCGATCGACGGACTCTTGCGAAGCGGGAGCTTCCGCAAGCGCCCGGCGAGTTCCACCACATCGGCGACCGCCGCCTCCTCGACCTCAGGGGCCCGCGACGCCACGATCTCCCGTTCACGCGCAGCGTCCGGATACTCGACGGAAAAGTGCACACAACGCCTCTTCAGTGCTGCGGACAGTTCGCGGGTGTCATTGGAGGTCAACACGATCCATGGTTCCGAACGAGCAGTGAAGGTGCCCAGTTCGGGAATCGTGACCTGGCGCTCGGCCAGCACCTCCAACATCACCGCTTCCATCGCCTCATCCGTGCGGTCGATCTCGTCGATCAACAACACCACCGGCTCCGGTGAGAGGATTGCCGCCAACAGCGGTCTCGCGACCAAGAACTCCTCGGTGAAAACACCGACATTCGTGCGCGCCAGCGCCGCCGAGGCGGACGACAGGTCCTCAAACGCCGACAACTCCGCCGTGATCCGATCGCGGAGCATCTGGACATGCAGCAGTTGACGGGCGTAGTCCCATTCGTACAACGCACGAGCGTCGTCGAGACCCTCGTAGCACTGCAATCTGATCAACCGGCGGCCCGAGGCCGCTGCCAAGGACTTCGCGAGTTCGGTTTTGCCCACTCCCGCAGGCCCCTCCAGCAGCAGCGGCCTGCCCAGCACGGTTGCCAGATGGACCACCACCGAGAGGTTGCGGTCGATGACGTAACCCTCACCACGCAAAGCCTCCGCAAGGCACTCTGGATCATCGAAAGCCAAAGCGTCCGAATCGGTCTGACTCACGTCCGCCAACTCTGTCATGCCGTCCTTCCTCGTCGAGCGTAGAACTCAGTACGTACCGGTGAACGCGTGCGTGACCATCGGGATCAGCGAGTCGACGGTGGACTCACGTGGGTTGCCCGGTGTGCACCAGTCGCCCATCATGTGCTCGGCGATGGCCTGGATCTGCTTGTCCGAGGTATCCATCTTGTCGCCACGACCCTCGTACTTACCCGTGTTCATCCGGTTCTTGTCGTAGCTGTTCACCGACAACTGTCCGAAGTTGTCCGGGATCCCGAGGTCCTTCGAGAGCCGGATCGCTTCCTCGACTGCCGCGTCCGCTGCCTGAACCTTCGTCATCTTGGACGTGTCGACACCCATCAGCGCCGCGATCTCGGCGTAACGCTCGAAACGCGACGGGAGGTTGTACTCCCACACACGGGGAAGAGCGATGGCGTTGTTCAGTCCGTGGTGGCTGTCGTAGAACGCGCTCACCGCGTGCGACATCGAGTGCACCAGACCCAGGCCACCGGAGTTGAATGCCTGTGCCGCAATGTACTGCGCGTGCATCATGCCGGTACGGGCCTCGAGATTCCGAGGGTCGTACACCGCGGTCCGCAGGTGGTCGCGAATCAGCTCGATCGAGTACTTCGCATTGCCCAGTGACGGTGCGAAGTCCAACCGCGACACATACGGTTCACTGGCGTGGGCCAGTACGTCGAACCCACAGAACGCCGTGAAGTGCTCCGGGCAGGTGTAGTACAGCAGCGGGTCGTCCATCGCGAGGTCGACGAGGCAGGAGTCGTCGAATGCAACCCACTTGTGCGGGTTGTTCATGTCCGACGTGTCGGTGATGACGTATGCCCAGGAGGTCTCCGAACCGGTGCCCGCCGTGGTCGACACGGCGATGTGCTTCGGGTTCTCCTTGTTCGTCGCCTTCGAGAAGCCCTCGAACTCGTTGATGTTGCGGCCGTCGTGGGCGATCACCATGCGAGCGCCCTTGGCGGCATCGTGGCTCGAGCCACCACCGACGGAGATGATTCCGTCGCACTTCTCCGACTGGTACAGCGCAGCCGAATCCATGCAGTTGTAGTCCTTGGGGTTGGATTCGACCTTGTCATAGAGCACCACATCGACGCCCTGGTACTCGATCTTGCCGATCAGTTCTTCGATGATGCCCGAGCCGCGGAGGCCGGTGGTCATGAGCAAAACCCGTGTCATTCCGAGGTCTTTCGCCTCGACACCGATCATGTCGTGCGCGCCGACACCGAGCTTGGCTTTGGGGAACGGGTGGAATTCCTTGATCGGGAAATCCCAAATCTGGTTGAGCTCAATGGCCATTGCCGGACTCTCCTTATGCGAGGGCAGAAAACTGTTGCCTCACAAGGATGTTGCCCAGGTCACACCGAAGACAAGGGCACCTGTCCCACCCACGGGTAACCATGTCCACACCGTCAGTTACCGCACCTGGCCGTAAGGACAGGTCCAGCGCGGCCCTGAGTGGACCTCACTCGCCCCGGCGAGCGGGGACTCATTCGCCCGGCGTGACCCGTTCGATCCCGCCGCCGAGGCTGCGCATGATCTCCACGAAGTCCGGATAGCCGCGGTCGATATGGGACACATCGTGAACCTCGGTGACGCCGTCGGCCACCAGCCCTGCCAGCACCAGTCCGGCACCGGCGCGTATGTCCGAACTCCACACCGGAGCACTCGACAGTCGTTCGATCCCCCGGATCACGGCGTGGTGACCGTCGGTCCGGGCGTCCGAGCCGAGACGTACCATCTCTTCGACGAAACGGAATCGGGCCTCGAAGACGTTCTCGGTGATCACCGACATCCCGTCACTGATCGCCGCAAGGCCGATGACCATGGGCTGCAAGTCCGTCGGAAACCCGGGGAAGGGCAGAGTCGAGTAGTTGACAGCCTTCGGGCGCGTTGACTGCACCACTCGAAATCCGTTGTCGTACTTGGTGATCTCGGCGCCGGCTCCCGCGAGCTTGGTCAGCACCAGCTGCAGGTGCGCAGGATCGACCCCCCGGACGGTGATGTCCCCGCGCGTCATCACCGCAGCGATTGCCCAGGTCGCACCGACGATGCGATCACCGATCACGCGATGCGTCACGGGAGTCAGGCGCTCGACACCTTCGACAGTCAGGGTCGAGGTTCCCGCCCCGCTGATCTTCGCGCCCATCTGAACGAGCATCACGCACAGGTCGACGATCTCCGGCTCGCGGGCCGCGTTGTCGATGGTGGTGGTTCCCTCGGCCAACACGGCCGCCATCAGAATGTTCTCGGTGGCACCCACCGACGGGAACTCGAGTGAGATCGGAGCACCGACGAGCTTGTCTGCCTCCGCGACGACGCACCCGTGCTCGATGACGCTGTGGGCACCCAGCAGCCGCAATCCGTTCTGATGCATGTCCAGGGGCCTGGAGCCGATCGCGTCCCCGCCCGGCAGTGCGACCACGGCGCGGTGACAGCGGGCCACCAGAGGACCGAGCACACAGACGGAGGCCCGGAATTGTTTGACCGCGTCGAAGTCGGCATGGAACTTGGGTTCCGCGGGGGTGTCGATGACCACTGTGTCGCCCGAGCAGGTGACCGTCGCCCCGAGACCGCGCAGAACATCGGCCATCAGCGGCACGTCGAGGATCTGCGGGCAATTGGTGATTGTCGTCGTCCCCTCGGCCAGCAGCGCCGCCGCCATCAGCTTCAGCACACTGTTCTTGGCGCCCACGACCTGCACCTCACCGGACAGCCGTGCGCCACCGGTCACCAGAAAACGATCATCACCCACGAGAGGTAGCGTAAGCGACCGGTCACGCGGCAACCGCGACGGGCCACGTAAGAATTGCACCAGCCGTCGCTGCGCCGATCAAGCGCCCTCCGCGGCGGCCTTCAGGGCAGTCAGGCCTTTTTCGAAATCGCCACCGATCAGCCTGTCGACGGGCATGACCTTGGCGAATATCTTTCCCAGCCCGGTGTTTTCGCCTGTCATGAGCCAGCTGACGACACTTCCGTCCGCGGTCCCCTCCGGCGTGATCGTGAAGACGACCTTGTTCGACGCCTTGAAAGGTCTCAGGAAGTTCACATCCACCGATACCGACGCCGGCGGCACCAACTCGGTGAACGTCATGTTGCCCTGACCCGCCTTGCGGTTGCCCTTCCAGGAGTACCCCGCACCCACCTCACCATCCGGGCCCGAATAATTGCGTTCGAGGTCGGCGTCGAGCTTCTCCCAGGGTGACCAGCGCGTCCACTGATGGAAGTCGGCGATGAGCTGATAGACCACGGGAGGCGGCGCCGATATGGTGATCGACCGCTCGATGGAAAATTTCTGTGGTGCCATGGCATCTCCCCGATAGTGCGGGCAAGCGCCCGGCCAGATGATGTCTACCGAGCACGACCCTACCGGGTACGTTTACAACCATGGCTGTTCATCTGACCCGGATCTACACCCGCACGGGTGACAGTGGCACCACAGGACTCAGCGACTTCTCCCGGGTGTCGAAAAATGATCCCCGGGTCACCGCGTATGCCGACTGCGACGAGGCAAACGCTGCGATCGGCGCTGCTGTGGCCCTGGGCGACCCCACCCCGGAGATCGCAGAAATCCTCACCCGAGTCCAGAACGATCTGTTCGACGCCGGCGCAGACTTGTCCACGCCCGTGGTCGAGAATCCGAAATATCCTCCACTGCGTCTGCTCCAGAGCTACATCGACGACCTAGAGGTCTGGTGCGATCACTACACCGACCGACTCGAGGCTCTGAACTCGTTCATCCTGCCGGGAGGTAGTCCGCTGAGTGCGCTACTGCACGTGGCGCGAACCGTCACGCGTAGAGCGGAGCGGTCGGCGTGGGCCGCGATCGAGGCATTTCCCGACGACACCAGCACCTTGCCCGCGCAGTATCTCAATCGGCTGTCAGATCTGCTGTTCATACTGTCGAGGGTCGCAAACCCCGGCGGCGACGTGCTCTGGCAGCCGGGCGAACAGCGCACTCGTGCCGCGACGGACAACAGAGACTAACGACGCCGTTCCCGATTGGATCGTTCGGCGCGCTGCGACGGGCGGGACTCGAGCCAGGATTGGAAGGCGGTCACCGCCCCCGCATCGAGTGCCAACTCGAACGCTCCCCCGCGGTCGGCGAGTTCCAGCACGACCATGCCGTCCCCGAGCACATCGCCCTCAGCGGGGGTGGGACTACGACGACCCTGCGTGACGACCGATTGCCTGAGCACCAACCGTGCCGGTCCACCACGCATACTGCGAAGCCGAAAGTACTCCATCGCGTTGTCGTCGTACCGGACAACGCCGTGACGCCAGGCACGCCCGTCGTCGGCAGGCAGCACGCGCAGCAGTGCTGATGTACCGGACCCACGCAGCTGATTGATCCGATAGACCAGATAGCACACCCCGATGGTGATCACCGCCACCACTGCGAGGGCAATCAAGTTCCAGTGCACACCGACACCTCCTTCAGCCCCCGCTAAATGCAGCGATCCCCGCAAACATGTGAAGTTTGCGGGGACCGATACCGTTCAGCCGTTCACATGGCCCCTGCCAACAGGATGCCACTTGTCCGGCGACTTACTTGACTTGGCCCAACTCGTCGAGTGCCCGCAGTCGAGATTGCGCGCGAAGGTACTCGTCCGAGCCCTCCTCGGCGACGTCGAGCGTCTCCTCTTCGGTGGCACGATCGATGTCGTCGGCCCACTCTGCGGACTCGGCAAGGATGGTGACGGTCTCTCCGGTGACGGAAAGGAATCCACCCTGGACCGCCGCCACTTTCCGGGAGCCGCCCTCCTCCTCGATGAGCACGAAACCACCCTGGATCAGCTGGCCGAGGAGCGGTTCGTGGTTCGCGAGAACACCGAGTTCGCCCTCGGTGGTCTGCGCGATCACGAAGGTCGCCTCACCCGAGTACAACTCGGAGTCCACCGCGACGACCTCGACGTGGAATGCGGTGTCAGCCATGAGTACCTGTCACTTCCTGGTGATCTTCTCGGCCGCAGCCTCGACGTCGTCGAGTCCGCCGCAGCTGTTGAACGCCTGCTCCGGAAGATGATCGAACTCGCCCTTGGCAACCCGGTCGAACGCCTCGATGGTGTCCGCGAGCGAAACCACCGAACCCTTCTGACCGGTGAACTTCTCGGCGACGAGGAAGTTCTGACCCAGGAACTTCTGGATACGGCGGGCGCGCTGGACGGTGACCTTGTCCTCTTCGGACAGTTCGTCCATACCGAGGATGGCGATGATGTCCTGGAGTTCGCGGTACTTCTGGAGGATGCGCTTGACCTCGTTGGCCACGCGGAAGTGGTTGTCTCCGACGATGGAGGCCTCCAGGATGCGCGAGGTCGAGGTCAGCGGATCCACAGCCGGGTAGATACCCAGCTGCGAGATGGGCCGCGAGAGCTCGGTGGTGGCATCGAGGTGCGCGAACGTGGTGGCGGGCGCCGGGTCCGTGTAGTCGTCGGCGGGCACGTAGATCGCCTGCAGCGAGGTGATCGAGTTACCACGAGTCGAGGTGATGCGCTCCTGGAGCTCACCCATCTCGTCCGCGAGGGTGGGCTGGTAGCCCACGGCCGACGGCATACGACCGAGCAGGGTGGAGACCTCGGAACCTGCCTGCGTGAAGCGGAAGATGTTGTCGATGAAGAGCAACACGTCCTGGTTCTTCACGTCACGGAAGTACTCGGCCATCGTCAGGGCCGACAGGGCGACGCGCATACGCGTGCCGGGCGGCTCGTCCATCTGGCCGAACACCAGGGCGGTGTCCTGCAACACGCCCATTTCTTCCATCTCCAGGTGGAGGTCGGTGCCCTCACGGGTGCGCTCGCCGACGCCGGCGAAGACCGACGTGCCGGAGAACTCACGAGCGATACGGGTGATCATCTCCTGGATCAGCACGGTCTTGCCGACACCGGCACCACCGAACAGTCCGATCTTGCCACCCTTGACATACGGGGTGAGCAGGTCGATGACCTTGATGCCGGTCTCGAGGATCTCGGTCTTGCCCTCGAGCTGATCGAATGACGGTGGCTTGCGGTGGATGCCCCACTGCTCGCCGTCGCGGCCGAGTCCCGGGGTGTCCAGGCAGTCGCCGAGTGCGTTGAACACGTGACCCTTGACGACGTCGCCGACGGGAACCGAGATCGGCTTCTCCGTATCGGTGACCTCGGCGCCACGCGTCAGGCCATCGGTCGGCTGCATGGAGATCGTGCGCACCAGGTTGTCACCGAGGTGCTGTGCGACCTCGAGGGTCAGCGTCTTGGCGACGGTGGGCAGCGTGATCTCTGCGTGCAGCGCGTTGAACAGTTCTGGGATCGAGCCGCGCGGGAACTCCACGTCGACGACCGGGCCAATGACTCGGACGACCCGACCGGATACCGAGCCGGCCTTCGAATCCGAGGAGGATTCGGTTACAGCTGTGGTCATGTTGTCTCTTCCTTGATTACGCGAGGGGATTACGCGAGGGCCTCTACGCCACCGACGATTTCGCTGATTTCCTGGGTGATCTGTGCCTGCCGGAGCTGGTTTGCCTCTCGCGAGAGCGACGTGACCAGATCTTCGGCGTTGTCGGTGGCCGCTTTCATGGCCGTCCGGCGAGCGGCCGATTCTGAGGCCGACGAGTCGAGCAGTGCCGCATACACGCGAGTCGCCACATACTTCGGCAGCAGTGCCGACAGCAAGGTCTCCGCGCCCGGCTCGAACGAGTAGTTCCGTGCCGGTGCAGTCTCTTCGCCTTCGTCGGCCTCCGACACCACCAGAGGGGCGATTCGCCGTACCTCAGGCGCTTGGGTCAGCATGCTCACGAAGCGGGTGTAGACCAGATGCAGCTCGTCTACGCCCTCGATCTTTCCTTCACCGTCCAGAGCATCGATCTCGGTGCCCGAACCGGCGACGAAGAGGTCGACCAGGTGTTCGGTGGCAGCTGCCGCGTCCGGGAACTCCGGCTGCTGGGAGAAGCCGGTCCACGAACCCGCGATGTCGACGCCACGGAAGGTGAAGTAGCCGACACCTTTTTGCCCGGTGATGAAGATGATGGGCTTCTTACCCTCGTCCTCGAGCAGCTCGATCAGCGACCGGGCTTCGCGCAACACGTTCGAGTTGTAACCGCCGCACATACCGCGGTCGCTCGTCACGATCAGCACCGCTGCACGTTTCGGGTTCTCCCGGGCCACCAGCAACGGATGGTCGAGGTTTCCCGAGTTCGACGCCAGCTCCGAGAGAACCGTGGTCATCTCTTTGGAGTAGGGCTTCGCAGCGGCAACTCGACCCTGGGCCTTGGTGATCCGCGACGTGGCGATCAGTTCCTGGGCCTTCGTGATCTTCTTTGTCGACTGGACTGACCGAATGCGTGAGCGCAGTTCGCGAATACTCGCCATGGGAACTCACACTCCTTTCGGATTAGTCGAAAATGGTCGGATGCTCATGTGTCCTAGGACTTCCGGACCTTGATCTCTTCGTTTTCGACGTCATCCGCGGCAAGCGCGTCTGCGTCGGCCTCGTTCACGCCACCGGGACCGTCAGAACCCTGGTAGGACTTCTTGAAGTTGTCCGCAGCGTCCCTGAGTGCCTCGGCCTGATCGTCCGAGAGTGCCTTGCCGCCGGCGATCGACTCGTAGACACCCTTGGCGCTGTGGTGCAGGTTGCCGAGGAGATCCTCTTCGTAAGCGCGGACGTCATCGATGGCGACCGAGTCGAAGTGGCCTTCGCCGGCGAGGTAGATCGAGACGATCTGGTCTTCGACGGACACCGGTGAGTACTGGTCCTGCTTGAGCAGCTCGACCCAGCGGGCTCCGCGCTCGAGCTGGGCCTTGGAGGCGTCGTCCAGGTCCGAGGCGAAGGCCGAGAAGGCCTCGAGCTCACGGAACTGGGCGAGCTCCAGACGCAGCGAACCCGAGACCTTCTTGAGGCCCTTCGTCTGCGCGGCGCCACCGACACGGGACACCGAGGTGCCGACGTTGATCGCGGGACGAACGCCCTTGTTGAAGAGGTCGGACTCGAGGAAGACCTGGCCGTCGGTGATCGAGATGACGTTGGTCGGGATGAACGCCGAGACGTCGTTGGCCTTGGTCTCGATGATCGGCAGGCCGGTCATCGATCCACCGCCGAGTTCGTCGGAGAGCTTGGCGCAACGCTCCAGCAGACGGGAGTGCAAGTAGAAGACGTCGCCCGGGTATGCCTCGCGGCCCGGCGGGCGCCGCAGCAGCAGCGAGATGGCGCGGTAGGCCTCGGCCTGCTTGGAGAGATCGTCGAACACGATCAGAACGTGCTTACCCTGATACATCCAGTGCTGGCCGATGGCAGAGCCGGTGTACGGGGCGAGCCACTTGAAGCCGGCCGAATCGGATGCGGGTGCGGCGACGATGGTGGTGTACTCCATCGCTCCGGCCTCGTCGAGCGCGGTCTTGACGCCCGCGATCGTCGAGCCCTTCTGCCCGATCGCGACGTAGATGCAGCGAACCTGCTTGTTCTCGTCGCCGCTCTCCCAGTTCGCCTTCTGGTTGAGGATGGCGTCGATGCAGACCGCGGTCTTGCCGGTCTTACGGTCGCCGATGATGAGCTGACGCTGTCCGCGGCCGATGGCGGTCATGGCGTCGATGGCCTTGATGCCTGTGGCGAGCGATTCCTCGACCGGCTGGCGCTCCAGCACCGAGGCAGCCTGGAGTTCGAGCACGCGCTGCTCGTTCGACTCGATGTCGCCCTGTCCGTCGATGGGCAGACCCAGTGGGTTCACGACGCGACCGAGGAAGGCGTCGCCCACGGGGACCGACAGCACCTCACCGGTACGACTGACCTGCTGGCCTTCTTGCAGTTCCTCGTAGTTACCGAGGATGACCGCGCCGACCTCATCTTCGTCGAGGTTCAAGGCCACACCCAGCACACCGCCGGGGAACTCTAGGAGTTCGTTGGCCATCGCGCCGGGCAGACCGCTCACGTGAGCGATGCCGTCAGCGGTATCGGTAACAATGCCGACTTCCTCGCGCGATGCGTCGGCCTCGAATGACGAGACGTACTGCTCGATCGCGCCCTTGATCTCGTCGGATGAGATCGTCAACTCCGCCATGAGTACTCGTTCCTTGCTTTCGTTTGTGCTTGTGGTCTTCTGTCTGCCCGCTCCGGAAGTGGTTTCCGCGCGGACTCGCGGGTCGCTACTTCGGCAGGCTTTCGCTGGCCTTGGTCAACCTGCTGGCGATGTCGCCTTCGATCAGTTCGTCCGCGACCAGCACCTTCAGTCCGCCCAGGAGCTGCGGGTCGATCTCCGTCTGTACCGACATTTCGCGACGGTAGATCCGGCCCAGCACCGCGGACAGACGTTCGGTCTGCTCGTCGGTCAGCTCGGATGCGGCGATCACATGAGCGACCGACTCTCCGCGCCGTGCGGCGGCCAGTTCGGCGATGTCACCGATGGCGACGTCGATCGGGGTCAAACCGTGCTGTAGCCGAACCGCGTTGGCCACAAGCGCTTTCGTGTGATCGGTGACCTTGCCGCCGATCACGTTGTCCGCCAGCTGGATTCGACCATCCGCCGGCGTGTGGTAATCCGAGAGCAGCCGCGTGAACTCCGGCTCGGCGATGAGCAGGCGACCGAGGCGGAACAGCTCGTCCTCCACCTCGGATATCTTTCCGTCGCGGTCGGCGACGGTCAGCAGCGCGAGACGGGACAGCCGCTCGATGGCCGTCGAGAAGTCACCGGAAGTCGACCACTTGGCCGCGACGGCTTCTTTGAGAACGTCCAGAGTCGTGTCGGCGACCTTGCCTGCGAACAGCGAGTCGACGAGCGCAACCTTCGGGTCGGTCGAGTCGGTGTTCTCCGAGAGATGCTTACGCAGAACAGGATTCGCGACCAGAAGTGCGGCCACAGACGACAGGTCCTCTGCCACGGTCTGCAGTGCGGCGTCGTCGAGCGACGATGCCTTCTCGTCGAAGCCACGCGCCAGGGCCCGTACCGAGTCGCGGCTGACTGCACGCATCGATCGGGTTCCCACGGTCTCCGATGCAGGAGTGGTGTCGAACGAGTCCTCGTCGCCGGCCATCCCCTCCAGTTCGGAGATCGCCCGGTCCACGGAGTCCGACTGTGCAGCCGGGTCCTCGAGATGCTCGCGGACCAACTTGGCGGCCACGTCCAGGGACGCGATACCGAGTTCTCCGCGAAGCTGACGGACGAGGTTCTGTCGATTCAGCTCGACCTGAGCCTTACCGTGCTCCTCGATCCGCTTCACTTCTTTGTCTGCCTGCACCCGCATCTGCTCGGTGATGGCCTGCGAGTCCCCGCGCGCTTCCTCGCGGATCCTGCTGGCCTCGGCCCGAGCCTGCTCCAGTGCGTTTGCGTGGGCATCCTTTGCCTCGGCGAGCTTGGCCTTGGCCCGCTCGCTCTCGGCTTCCTGCTCGGCGATCGTCTCTTGCTGCTTGGTGATCGTCTTACGCAGCACCGGCAAGATGTACTTCCAGAAGACGAAGACCACAACCGCGAAACCGACGAGTTGTCCGATGAAAATCGACATTGATTAGCCCACCGTCCCGGACTTCTCGTCCTCTTTAGCGGAGATGCGGTCGACAGCTGCCGACAGCTTCGAGTCAGCTGCGACGTCGATGCCGAGCACGCGGCTGGCCAGCCCGGAGGCGAGCCTGCCCAGTTCTGCGTGGGCCTCCGACGCAGCCCGCTGCCCTTCGGCAGCCAACTGCTCGGAGGTCTCACGCTGAACCGCGTCAGACGCCTCCGTGGCACGTCCACGCATTTCCTCGAGCTGCTCGGTGCCCTTGGCACGTGCCTCGTCGCGGATCCCGGTCGCCTCGACACGAGCACCCTTGAGTGCCGTCCGATACTCGGATTCGGCATCCTCAAAACTCTTGGTGGCGTCCCGATGGTCCAGATGGGTCTGGTGAACGAGTTGTTCGCGTTCCTCCAGCACCTTGCGGATCGGCGGCACGACCAGCTTGCCGACCACCACCAGCACGATCACGAAGATGATCAGCACTACGAAGAACGTGCCGTTCGGTATGAGGAAGTTCTCTTGGGCGAGATCCATGGCGTCTTTCTATCTGTTTCCCGAGATCTATTCGGCGCTGATCGGGGTGGCGAAGACGAACAACGCCATGAAGGCCAGGTTGATGAAGTACGCGGCCTCGACCAGACCAACGGTGATGAAGAACGGCGTGAACAGGCGGCTCTGAGCCTCGGGCTGACGCGCGATTCCCGCGATCAGCTGCGCACCGGCCAGACCGTCACCGATACCGGCGCCGATAGCGCCGCCGGCCATGATCAGACCGCCGCCGATCAGTGCACCCATGCCAATCATTGGATCCATTTACTTTTCCCTTTCGGTGGTACTGACAATCGAATTGCCAGGTCTTTGGGCCCCGCCAGCATTGCGCCGGCCAGGGATCGATCTAGTGGTGCTCGTCCTCCAGCTCCATTGACTGGCTGAAGTACAAGATGGTCAGCAATGTGAAGATGAACGCCTGGATCAAACCGACGAACACGTCGAACATCTTCCAGATGGAGTTGGGGGCCCACAGGATGTAGGCCGGGAAGATCGCGATCAGAGAGACCATCACACCGCCGGCGAACATGTTGCCGAAAAGACGGAGTGAGAGCGAAACCGGCTTGGCGATCTCTTCGATGATGTTGATCGGGGCCAGCCCGATCGCGTGACCCTTCACCAAGGCCTTGGGGTGGCCGAGCCAGCCGCGTCGGCGCACACCGGCCGCGTGGTAGGCGACGAAGACGAAGAGTGCGAGCGCATAGACGAAGTTGGCGTCGGAGGCCGGTGGCTTCAGGAGTTCGTGCGTGCCACCTTCACTGGTTCCGTACTGGACCGGCAGCACCGATATCCAGTTGGCGACCAGGATGAAGATGAACAGCGTGACGGCCAGCGGCAGCAGGAACGGCGCCACCTTCATGCCAATTCCGCCTTCGACCTGGGCCCGCATCTGGGACGTCAGGGCCTCGAAGAACAGCTGGACCGAGTTCGGCTTGCCCGAAGACAACTTTGCCCGTACGAAGAACGCCAGCCCGATGACAACCACGGCCGCAAACGAGGTGCCGATGATGGTGTCCAGGTTGAAGGACATACCGAGGAACTCCACCACGGTGTGGTGACCGACCTCGATCTGCGCCTCGGCGAGATACGACGTATCTGTCATGACTGGGTACGAAGTCCTTTCATCACTGGAATCACTGTGTTGAGAACCAGGATCACCTGACACAACGCGAGTCCGAACATCACGCCGAGTCCGTCTGGGCGGGCAAGAAATGCCACCACCAGCGCGACGACCGTGAGGATCGCGAGTCGCAGAGCCGAGTTGACCACCAATGGCCGCTTACGCGGATTCTCTTCTGCGGTGACACCTTGCACGTAAAGCTGAACAAGCTTGGCATTGGCCAAACTCAGGGCAATTCCGAGGAACATCCAGATGCCGAACATGATGTGCCCGAGGTAGGCACCGGCAACAACTGCGACGACAACCAGCAATCCACTCAAGATTGCGGGTCGCACCAGACTCAGCGGAGCCTCCGGGAATACCGGCGCCGAGTCGGAGCTTGACGTCGTCATACCTCTCCTCAAGGGTCTAGCGTTTCGCTAGCTCTGGGGCAGCGTGGCAGAGCCGCGCCCGTCGATCCAAAACATGATCCGGGCGACAGCTCGTCGATCCCTGTGACCATATCAACAACTTTGTGGCCGTCCGTCGGGGGGTGCGTTGCCGAGAATTGCGGCTCTCACCTTGTCGATCTCGGCTACTACAGACAATAGTACTACGCCCGGTAATGCCCCGAATGTCCGGGTTAGGTCGTGCTTCGTAGAAGGCTACGCGACCGCCGGCGGCGGCTCCCCGCCGCCCTCAGACGGCCGCCGGGCGACCCCTGTTTCGCCTGCGCAGCCGCGGCACGATCGTCGCGACCATCGCCAGGATCAGCCCACCACCGAGTAGTGGAAGGACCACCGACGCGGAGAACACCGTGCTCGCTGCCGCACTGAAGGCGAGTACACCCACCCACAGATAGATGAGCAACACCACGCGTCGGTGGGAGTGGCCGATCTCGAGCAGGCGATGGTGCAGATGCATCTTGTCCGGTGTGTAGAAGCCGACGCCCGCGCGCGTGCGCCGGACGACGGCCATCAGCATGTCGAGCATGGGGATGAACATGACCGCGGCCACCAGGATGATCGGTGAGAGCAAGGTGAAGACGTCAGCGGGACCGTACGCGTTGATCGCGATCCGTCCCGATGCGCTCGTGGACGCGGCGGCGAGCATCAGCCCGATGAGCATCGATCCCGAATCACCCATGAATATCCGGGCGGGCTGAAAGTTGTGGGGCAAGAAGCCGAGGCAGGCGCCCGCCAGGATCACCGAGATCAGCGCAGGAGCGTAGTAGCTGACATCGCCGCCCTGGTCGCGTAGCAGGCCGAGAGAGAACGCACAGATCGCCAGTGCCGCGATCAAGGCGAGTCCCGCGGCCAGTCCGTCGAGGCCGTCCACGAAGTTGATGGCGTTGACCGTCGCCACGGTGATCGCGATCGTGAGCAGACCGGACTGCAGCGGGTCGAGGACGACGGTGCCGATGTCACCGAACGGCACGGCGAGCACCGTCCAGCTCAGGCCCATGATCACCAGCACGCCCGCCGCCGTGAGCTGCCCGACGAACTTGGTCAGGGCGTCGATCCCCCATCGATCGTCGATGATGCCCACCAGCACGATGACCCCGCCGGCGACCACCACCGCGTTCATGTCGTCGGTGTACGCGAACCCCCGGGTCAAGGCAGGGAGCTCCCCCGCGAGCACCATTCCGGCCAGCACCCCGATGTACATTCCGACGCCACCGAGACGCGGTGTCGGGACCGCATGCACATCGCGGGTTCGCGGCACCGCAACGGCACCGACGCGAGTGGCGATCACCCGGACGAGTCCGGTGAGCAGATACGTGATGACCGCAGCGGTGAGCCCGACCAGCATCAATTCGCGCAGGGGTACACCTGCGCCGCTACTGGTGAGCCCGGACTGGGCGGCAATCAACATGCCGCTGCCCTCACCCATCGAAGTCGTCTCGGCCGCAAGCACGGGTCAACGCTACTAGTGCACACATCGAATTCAGCGAACGCCCGCGAGCAGATCGCGAACATCGCCTGAGACCGAGTTCCCGTCGGATCAGCAGTGCCGTCTCTGGGTCGGCGCTCATCAGTGCCGAATACCCTGCGCCACTGCCGGTTACGTTCGAGGGTTCGTTCACGACCATCTGCTCGCGCCTTTCGGTGGTCGACGGTCTTCGGGAGTCTCTCAGACCCGTAGACTCTCCACGCCCGTGCCCAGTACATCCGCGATCTGTTCTGCGGTGACCGCGCCCTCGCGCACGATCTTGGGTGCCATGTCCGTCAGGTCGACGATGGTCGACGGCATCGCCTTCTCGGCCGGTCCCCCGTCGAGGTACACCGCAACGGACTCCCCGAGTTGCTCACGAGCTTCAGCAGCAGTCGTCGCGGGCGGACGTCCTGAGATGTTCGCACTGGACACCGCCATCGGGCCGACCTCTCGCAAGATCTCGATGGCCACCGGATGCAGCGGCATCCGCAGCATCACAGTACCGCGGGTATCTCCCAGGTCCCAGGCCAGCGAGGGCGCCTGGTGCACGATCAGACTCAATCCACCCGGCCAGAAGGCCCGCGTCAATTCACGGGCCGTCGGAGACACCGAGAGCACCAGCCCGTCGATCGTGGTCCACGAGCCGACGAGCACGGGAACGGGCATGTCGCGACCCCGCCCCTTGGCCGCCAGAAGGCTGTTCACGGACTCGGAATCAAAAGCGTCGCAACCCAATCCATACAGCGTGTCGGTGGGCATCACGACCAGGCGGCCGCCTTTGGCGGCGCCGACGGCAGCGCGGAGTCCGGCCGCCCGGGAGTCGGGTTTGCTGCAATCGAACGTAGTGCTCACGGGTTCATCCTCGCACGTCGCGCCGAGACGAACCGCGCCCGACCGGCGAGATCCTCCATCTGGGAGATCCCTTCGAAGTCAGCGCTGGTGTCGAGGGCCGCCATCACCAGGCCACCGGTCGTGTCGTCGTGCTCGATTGCGACGGCGCCACCCGGTCTGAGCACCCGGGCGATGGTCTCGATCATCGGGGTGATCACCGACATCCCGTCGACGCCGCCGAACAGCGCCAGCGCGGGGTCGTACTCCGCCACCTCGGCGGGAAGGTCGGTCCCGGTAGGGATGTACGGCGGGTTGGCGACGATCAGGTCAGCAGACACCCCGGCGAGAACATCCGGGTCGCGGACATCTCCGGAGTGGACGACCACTCGATCGCGAACCGGTTGCGGGAGGTGAGAAAGGTTGCGCCGCAGCCAGGTCAGTGCGTCCGGATCGATCTCGACCGCGTGGACGAGTGAGCCCGTGACCGAATCCGCCAACGACAGGGCCAGGGCTCCGCTCCCGCTGCACAGATCCACCACGACGGGGTCTGGCACTGCGGCGAGGACCTTGCATCCCCACGACCAGAGGAGTTCGGTCTCCATCCGCGGGGTGAAGACACCGGGGCCGACCTCGAGCTCAACCGAGCCGAACTGCACCCGACCGATGATGTGCTGCAGCGGCTCCCGGGTCGCGCGGCGCCGGACGAGCTCGCGGAATCGAGAGAGCTGGTCGTCGGTCAGACCATCGACCATGACCAGCTCGCCGGCTGTTCTGCCGACGACATGCGCCAGCAGCAGCGTGGCGTCCACTCCCGGGGAGTCGACACCAGCGGCGGCCAGGACATCCGCCGCCTCGAGGCGGATCTCGCGAACGCTCACTCCGCCTCGAGGCGGGCCTGGCGATCGGCGGCTTTGAGCGCGTCCAGCAATGCATCCATCTCACCGGAGAGCACCGCATCGAGGTTGTTCGCCTTGTATCCGATGCGGTGATCTGTGATGCGGTTCTCGGGGAAGTTGTAGGTGCGGATCCGCTCCGAACGGTCGACGGTACGGACCTGCGCGGCGCGACCCTCTGACGCCTCCGAGTTTGCGGCCTCCTCCGCCGCCGCCTGCAGGCGCGCAGCAAGCACCTGCATCGCGCGCGCCTTGTTCTGCAGCTGTGAGCGCTCGTTCTGGCAGGTCACGACGATGTTGGTCGGGAGGTGCGTGATACGGACTGCGGAGTCGGTGGTGTTGACACCCTGGCCACCCTTGCCGGAGCTGCGATAGACATCGATCCGGAGGTCGCCCTCATCGATCTGCACCTGCTCGACCTCATCGGGCTCGGGATAGATCAGCACCCCGGCGGCCGACGTGTGGATGCGGCCCTGCGATTCGGTCACCGGGACACGCTGGACACGGTGCACACCGCCTTCGAATTTGAGTCTGGCCCATACCCCGTCGGGTCCGTCGCCCCTTGACTTGATCGAGATGGTCGCGTCTTTGTAGCCGCCGAGGTCGGACTCGGTGAGCCCCAGCGTCTGCGCCTTCCAGCCGTGGCGTTCGCAGTACTTCAGATACATCCTCGCCAGATCAGAGGCGAACAGCGCTGATTCTTCGCCGCCGGCGCCGGATTTGATCTCGAGCACCACGTCGTCGCCGTCGTGCGGATCACGAGGTGCCAGCAAATCGGTCAGCGCGGTGTCGAGCTCGGACACCGTCCGTTCCAGTTCCGGGATCTCCACGGCGAAGGCACTGTCGTCGGCCGCGAGTTCACGCGCAGCCTGCAGGTCGTCCTGCGCCGCGGCAAGTTTGGTGTAGGTGGCCATGATGGGCGCGAGTTCCGCAAAACGCTTGCCCACCCGGCGAGCCGCAGCGGGATCGTCGTGCAGCGCCGGATCCGACAGCTGAGTCTGCAGGCCGGCGTGTTCGGCGAGGATGTCGTCGATCGCGGACGGCTCTGGGGTGCTCATGACCTGATTCCTTGCACGTGGGGTGGGACTCTCCTGGAGAAACAAAACCGGCGCCCATCCCCGCCGTGAGGCAGAGATGGACGCCGGTCGGACAAGCTACTTTTCGGCTGCTGCGTCGTCCTTCTTGGCTGCGCGCTTGCCGTAACGCTTCTCGAACCGTGCGACGCGGCCACCGGTGTCGAGAATCTTCTGCTTGCCCGTGTAGAACGGGTGGCACTGCGAGCAGACCTCGACGTTGATCCGACCGTTCTCCTTGGTGGAGTGGGTCTGGAAGGTGTTCCCGCAGCCGCAGACCACAGTGGTCTCGACGTATTCGGGGTGAATTCCCTGCTTCATTTCTGGTGTCCCTTTCGGAGGTCGCCGGGTCACCTTCGCGGATCGAAGGTGTGAACCGGAACCGGACTCTGGCCGCTCAGTATGCCAGAAGCGCTGGTCTCTGAGCCAATCGGTGACCTCTACGGCACCCACCGGCAGCAGCGCGATCAGACAACTGCGGCACGATGGTGACAACGACGGACGGGTGGGAATCATTCCACCGCACAGACGGGTGGGAACGTGGCACACACACTACGGTCGGCAGCGACCGGATTGACGCTGGTCGCAGTGCTGGCAGCGTGTCAATCGACCGAGACCGGGCAGGCTGTTCGGGCCTCGGAAGGCGCGGTATCGGCCGAGGACTTCATCCCGAGCGCCGACAACCCTGATCCAACCGATCGAATCGACGGGGTCCTCCGGGTCCACTACCCGTCGCCGCAGCACGTCGCCCGCGACGGACGTGTGCGCTATCAATACTCCCCGCCACTCGGTGGTACCCACGATTACGGCTGGGCAGGGTGCACGGGCGTGGTCTACCCCACCGGTATCCGCACCGAGAACGCGGTGCATTCCCTCGAACACGGTGCGGTGTGGCTCACCTACAATCCCGATGACCTCGACGCCGATGATGTCGATCTGCTGGCAGCGCGGGTCGATGGGGTCGAGTACACGCTGATGTCGCCGTACCCGGGGCTCGATCGCCCGATCTCGGTGCAGTCGTGGGGACACCAACTCAAACTCGACGACGCCGACGACCCGCGGATCGATCAGTTCATCGCCGCCACCAAACAGAACTCACAGTCCGGCGTCTACCCCGAAGACCCGATGGCGACCGGCTTCCCGGAACCGGGGGCGACGTGCTCTGCGGTGCCAGGTGTGTTCGATCTCTCCGATCCCCCGCCGTTCGATCCGCGGCAGGGCGACGTACCCGACAGCTGAGCGTCGACGAAACGAAAAGAACCCACCCCGTTTCGGGGTGGGTTCTTTTCTCGTTCCGAGACGGCTACTAGTCGTCGTCGCGCATCGCGCCCGGTGCGGTCTTTTGGACCTGCATCAGGAACTCGACGTTGCTCTTTGTCTTCTTCAGCTGGCTGACCAGCAGGTCGATGGCCTGCTGCGAGTCCAGTCCGGCGAGCACGCGGCGCAGTTTGTGCACGATCGAGAACTCCTCGGGCGAGAGCAGGAGCTCGTCCTTACGGGTGCTCGACATGTTGACATCCACCGCCGGGAACACGCGGCGCTCTGAGATCTTGCGATCCAGTTTGAGCTCGGCGTTGCCGGTGCCCTTGAACTCCTCGAAGATGACCGTGTCGCCGGTGGAACCGGTCTCGACCAGTGCCGAGGCGATGATCGTCAGCGATCCACCGTTCTCGATGTTGCGGGCCGCACCCAGGAAACGCTTCGGCGGATACAACGCGGTCGAATCGACACCACCGGAGAGGATCCGGCCCGACGCCGGCGACGCGTTGTTGTACGCGCGACCCAAGCGGGTGATCGAATCCAGAAGCACCACAACGTCTTTGCCGTCTTCGACCAAACGCTTTGCCCGCTCGATGGCGAGTTCGGCGACGGAGGTGTGATCTGACGGCGGACGGTCGAAGGTGGAGGCGATGACCTCACCCTTCACCGAGCGCTGCATGTCGGTGACCTCTTCTGGCCGCTCGTCGACCAGAACAACCATGAGATAGCACTCCGGGTTGTTGATCGAGATGGCGTTGGCGATGTTCTGCAGGATCGTGGTCTTACCGGCCTTGGGCGGGGACACGATCAGCGCGCGCTGGCCTTTGCCGATCGGCATGACCAGGTCGATCACGCGGGTCGAGATACGATCGCTCGTCGTCTCCAGCCGTAACCGCTGGTTCGGGTACAGCGGCGTCAGCTTGACGAATTCCGGTCGCTTCTTGGCGGTTTCGACATCAGAGCCGTTGACCGAGTCGAGGCGGACGAGTGGGTTGAACTTCTGCCGCTGATTCGACTGGTCGCCGTCCTTGGCCACCTTGACCGCACCGGTGATCGCGTCACCGCGGCGCAGGCCGTTCTTACGGATCAGGTTCATCGACACGTAGACGTCGTTCGGACCCGCCAGATATCCGGAGGTCCGCACGAAGGCGTAGTTGTCGAGGACATCGAGAATGCCGGCCACCGGCTGCAAGACATCGTCTTCGGAGATCTGCGGTTCGCCGCCGCGTCCCTCACCGGGACCATCACTTCGATCGCGTCCACGACGGCGCTCACGGAAGCGCCGTCCTCGACGTCCGCCACGCTCGTCGTCGTCGCCCGGACCGTTGTCACGGTTGTTGTTGCTCCTCGGACCGTTGTTCTGGCCCTGGCCGTCATTGCCGCGGTCATCGCGGTTGCGGTTACCCGAACCCTGATCATCGCGGTTCCGGTTACCCGAACCCTCGCGGTTCTGGTTGCCGTCGCGGCCCTGCCCGCCTTCGCGGTTCTGGTTGCCGTCGCGGCCCTGCCCGCCCTCGCGGTTCTGGTTGCCGTCGCGGTTCTGGTTGCCCTGGCCGCCGGCCTGGTTGTCGCGGTTCTGGTTGTCGCGGTTCTGGTTGTCCCGGCCCTGGCTGTCCCGATTGCTGTTCTGGCCATCGCGGCCCCGGCGACGCTGACGTCGCTGGTCACCGCCATCGGTCGAATCGTCATCGGCGCCGTCGGACGCCTTTGTCGGGGTGCCGGCTCCGCCGTCTGTCGCCGGTTCCGCGGCAACCTTGGCAGCCGGGGCCTCGACCGCGGGCTCCGCGGTCTGCGGCTCGCTGGCCGCTTCTTTTCTACGAGAGGTGGTCTTCGGCTCCACCGTGGTCTGCGGTTCGGCGGCCGGAGCCTCCGTCTTTGCAGACGACTTCTCGGCCGGCGCCTTCGCAGCTGCCTTGGTCTTGGCAGGTGCCGGCGCTGAACCGCCGCTCTGACGCTCCTTGATGGCAGCGATCAGGTCGCTCTTACGCATGCCCGACGTACCCTTGATGCCCAGCTCACCGGCCAGGCCACGAAGTTCGGTGAGAACCATCCCCGACAGCCCGGTCCCACGGCGACGTTCGGCTTTCGGAGTATCGACTCCACCGAGATCAAGAGTGTTTTCCGAGCCCGGTGCAGTGATCAGGTCCGTATCCGTCAACGGATATCCTTTCCTTCCCCCGCCGGTAGATTCGCGAGGGCCAAAGTTCTCGCACCTGGATGCCAGGTGAGAGATGCCGCTAAATTCTCAGCGGTCTTATGAGGCTTGTGTCGTTCGCCGCGCTTCGCATTTCACTTCGCTGACGCCAGCGGACTATGACTGTCGAATTTGACGTCGTGTGAAGAGCACGCTTGTGAAAACTTCGCGGCTTGACGGGTACATGCTAACCACGATCAGCGATCTCGGCAACACCCTGGGCTTACGGCGTGTTCGGAGGATCCCCGATATCTGCAACGTGCACCTGCCCACGGTCAGTGTACGACTACTCCGGGGGCAATCTCCACCTCATCGAGAACAAATCCCAGCTCAGCTGCTTTGTCCCGGGATCGCGCGGGTAATTCGGATGCGGTCAAGGCCAGCACCGTGGGCCCTGCGCCGGACACCGTCGCGGGGACACCGCGTTCGCGCAACCACTGCACCAGCGCGGCTGTCGCGGGCATGACCGGAGCCCGGTACTCCTGATGGAGACGGTCCTGGGTCGCAGGCATCAGCAGGTCCGGTTCGGCGGTCAGTGCCACCACGGCGAGCGCCGCCCTGCTGACGTTGAACACAGCGTCCGTCCGAGAGACGGCGTCCGGTAACAACCCTCGCGTGACAGCGGTGGACGACTCGAACTGCGGGATCATCACGAACGCCCGGATCGCCGGGTGGACTGCCAACGCCCTCGCGAAATAGTTGACACCGGGTGTGTTGCCCGCGACGCCATCGCCCACGGAGGAGACCGCCGACTCGGACCAGGACACGACAGCGCCACCCAACACACTCGCCGACGCATTGTCGGGATGGCCCTCGTAGTCCGACGCCAACTGGATCAGCGTTTCGGTGGACAGCGGGTTCCCGACGCCGGCGGCCCGCACCAATCCATCGGCAACCGCGAGCCCACCCACGACGGCAGAGGCCGACGAACCGAGCCCCCGCGAATGCGGAATACTGTTGCGACACTGCACATCAAGACCGGGAACCGTAACACCCGCGGCCTGCAGTCCAGTGTTGATCGCGCGGACGACCAGGTGCGCGTCGTCCAGCGGCACACCCTGGGCGCCCTCACCGCTCACACTTATCCTGAGCCCCGGCTCCCCCACCGACGCCGAGATGTCGTCGTAGACGCCGAGCGCGATGCCGAGACAGTCGAACCCGGGGCCCAGGTTGGCACTCGATGCGGGCACCCGTGCTGCGGAGTGGACGCCAACGGGGAGAACAGATTTCATGCCGAGGGGTCAGCTCAGGTTCAAGGCGCGGGCCACGGCCACCGGGTCCACCGGAATGGCCTCGACGGGCGGTATACCCGCAAGCGCGGTGTCCGGATCCTTGAGCCCGTTTCCGGTCACGGTGCAGACAACGACCTCGCCGGCCGAGATCCAGCCGTCTTCCCGGGCCGCCAGCAGTCCGGCCACGCTTGCAGCAGAGGCCGGTTCGACGAACACACCCTCGCGGCCGGCGATCAGCCGGTAGGCCTCCAGCAACTTCTCGTCGGTTGCCGCGAGGAACTTGCCGCCCGATTCGTCCTTCGCCGCTATCGCCTGGTTCCAGCTCGCGGGCGAACCGATCCTGATCGCGGTGGCGATCGTCTCGGGATCCTTCACCGGTGCACCCGACACCAGCGGCGCCGCGCCGGCAGCCTGCACGCCCAGCATTCGCGGTGTCGAGGCGACGACACCATCGTGGTGGTACTCGGTGTAACCCTTCCAGTACGCGGTGATGTTGCCCGCGTTGCCGACGGGGAGCGCGTGGACGTCCGGAGCCCGACCCAGCACGTCCATGATCTCGAACGCGGCCGTCTTCTGGCCCTCGATCCGCGCCGGGTTCACGGAGTTGACCAGTTCGATCTCAGTCCATTCCGCGGTCGCCTTCCGGGCGAGTTCGAGACAGTCGTCGAAGTTGCCCTGGACCTGGATGATCTTGGCGCCATGCATGACCGCCTGGGCGAGTTTGCCCATCGCGATCTTGCCCTCGGGAATCAGCACTGCACAGGTGATCCCGGCGCGGGTGGCGTACGCCGCAGCCGAGGCGGAGGTGTTGCCCGTCGAGGCACACAGCACCGCGGTCTTGCCGTTGTTGACAGCGTTGCTGACGGCCATCGTCATCCCGCGGTCCTTGAACGAACCGGTCGGGTTGAGACCTTCGACCTTGAGGTAGACCTCGCAGCCCGTCAGCTCGGACAGATGCGGGGCAGCGATCAACGGCGTACCGCCCTCGAGCAGAGTCACCACTTTCCAGTCGTCGCGGACCGGAAGGCGATGACGGTATGCCTCGATCAAACCCGGCCAACGGCTGTGCACTACCGATTCAGTCATTTGTTCCCTCCAGTCGCAGAACGCTCGAAACGCTCAGCACGGATTCTAATTTCTCCAGTGCGGCAACAGTTTCCGACAAAGCGGAATCCGGGGCGCGATGCGTCACGACCACCAGTCGGGCGTCGTCACCCGCGCCCTCCTGCCGCACCGTCGAGATACTGATGTTGCGCGACGAGAACTCGCCGGCCACAGTCGAGAGCACGCCGGCACGGTCGGCGACGCGCATGGACACGTAGTAGCGCGTCCGCACGTCACCCATCGGCGCGATCGGCAACGACGCGTACGTCGACTCGAGCGGGCCACGTCCACCATGGACCTTGTTGCGTGCAGCCATCACCATGTCGCCCAGCACAGCAGACGCCGTGGGCGCACCGCCGGCCCCCTGCCCGTAGAACATCAGCCGACCGGCATTCTCCGCCTCCACCACAACCGCGTTGAAGGCACCGCTGACCGATGCCAACGGATGTTCGAGCGGCACCAGAGCCGGATAGACGCGAGCCGAAATACGCTGCGTGCCGTCCTCGTCGACGATCCGCTCACAGATCGACAACAACTTGACGGTGCAATCGAGAGCCTTGGCCGATTCCAGATCGTGGGTCGTGATCTTGGAGATGCCCTCGCGGTAGACGTTGAGGGCGGTCACGCGGGAGTGGAAGGCGATCGACGCCAGGATGGCGGCCTTGGCCGCCGCGTCGTAACCCTCGACGTCGGCGGTGGGGTCAGCTTCGGCGTACCCGAGACGGCCGGCCTCGGCCAGCGTCTCGGCGTAATCGCTGCCGTCGGCATCCATCGCGGACAAGACGAAGTTGGTGGTGCCGTTCACGATTCCGGCAACCCGCGTGACGGTGTCCCCGGCGAGCGATTGCATCAGTGGCCTGATCACCGGGATCGCCCCGGCGACTGCCGCCTCGAAATACAGGTCGACCTTGGCTCCGGCCGCTGCGGTCGCGAGCTCGCCTGTGTAGTCGGCGAGGAGCGCCTTGTTCGCCGTGACCACCGACTTTCCGCCCTGCAGCGCCTCTCGGATGAGCATGCGCGGCGGATCGATCCCGCCGATCAGTTCGACGACGATGTCGACATCGTCCCGGACGATCAGATCCTCGGGCTTGTCGGTGAGCAGCGCGGGGTCGATCCCACGGGGTTTGCTGACATCGCGCACCGCGACACCACGCAATTCGACGGGGGCCCCTACCCTCGCCTCGAGGTCAGCGGCGTTGTCGGTGATGATGCGCACCACCTCGGTCCCGACATTTCCCATTCCGAGCACCGCGACACCGATCGGGCGCGCTTTCTTCTCCGTCACTCGTTCACCTCCAAGCTCAGTAGATCCTCGACGGTTTCCCGACGCAACATCAGCCGCGCCTCACCGCCGCGGGTGGCGACCACCGCGGGTCGCGTGATCATGTTGTACCGGCTCGACATCGAGTAGCAGTAGGCGCCGGTCGCACCCACCATCAGCACATCCCCGGGCGCCACGTCGTCGGGTAGCCAGCAGTCGCGGATGACGATGTCGCCACTCTCGCAGTGCTTTCCGACTACACGACTGACAACGGCACGGGCCTGCGAGACACGCGAAGCCAGGCGGACGTCGTACTCGGCCTGATACAGCGCCGTACGGATGTTGTCGCTCATGCCACCGTCGACCGACACGTAGCGACGGTGCGCGCCGCCCGGTCCCAGCTGCACGTCCTTGACCGTGCCGACCGTGTACAGGGTGACCCCGGCCGGGCCGGCGATGGCCCGCCCGGGCTCCACGGCGATGGTCGGCGTGGGCAGGCCCAGCGCGGCCGATTCCCGCTCCACGATCACCGCCAGCTTGTCGGCGACCTCCTGAACCGGCGGCGGATCGTCGGACGGCAGGTACGAGATACCCAGGCCACCACCGAGGTCGAGGATCGACAACTGGGCGGTCTTCTCGACACCGAACTCAGTGACGACGTCGCGTAGCAGCGAGAGGACTCGATGCGCCGCGAGTTCGAAGCCACCGACGTCGAAGATCTGCGATCCGATGTGGCTGTGGAGGCCGACAAGCCTGAGATTGTCCGTCGAGAACACCTGCCGAACCGCGTCCATGGCCAGCCCGCCCGCTAGAGAGAAGCCGAACTTCTGGTCCTCGTGTGCGGTCGAGATGAACTCATGGGTGTGCGCTTCGACGCCCACGGTGATGCGAACCAGCACATCCTGGACCACCCCGAGGCGGCCTGCGATCTCGTCGAGTCGATCGATCTCGATCATCGAGTCGAGCACCACGTGTTCGACTCCCGAGGACACCGCCAGCTCCAGTTCGGCGGACGATTTGTTGTTGCCGTGCAGTGCAATCCGATCGGCGGGGAACCCCGCCCGCAGTGCCACCGACAACTCGCCTGCCGAACAGACGTCGAGCGAGAGTCCTTCGGAGTGCACCCACCGCGCGATCTCGGTGGACAGGAACGCCTTCGATGCGTAATGGACGTGCTGGGCAGATCCGAACGCCTGCGCCATCTCGGCACATCGCGCACGGAAGTCGTCCTCGTTGATGACGAACAGTGGCGTGCCGTACTTCTCGGCCAGCTCGGTCACCGGGATCCCACCGATCCGCGCGACATCGTGCTCGTCGCGATCTGTGCCCTGCGGGTAGACATGGGCCGGTAACTGTGCCAGTTCTGCAGGACTGTTCGGCCTTTCGGCCAACTGCGGAGCCGCCAAGACCTCCGCGTGCCGCGGGCCTGCCGGGTGTGCGTTCACATTCTCTCCGGTGCGCTGACGCCGACCATCGCCAAACCGTTGGCGATGACCTGCTGGGTGGCGCCGCACAACGCGAGTCGCGCGGCGTGGAGTTCGGTCGGCTCTTCGTCGCCTTGGGGCAGTACCCGGCAGCGGTCGTAGAACTTGTGATAGGTGCTGGCCAGCGACTCGAGGTAGCGGCAGATCCGATGTGGCTCACGGAGTTCCGCGGCCAACGCTGCCACTGCCGGGAAGTCTCCGATGGTGCGGATCAAGTCGCCTTCCGCGGCTTCGGTCAACAGTTCCAGGTGGTCGCAAGACAGCGAGAGCCCCAGCGAGGCGGCGTTGCGCCCGATCGCGGCGAGTCTCGCGTGCGCGTATTGCACGTAGTAGACCGGGTTTTCGTTCGACTGACTGACCAGCAGATCCAGATCGATGTCGATGTTGACGTCTACCGACGAGCGGATCAGCGAATAGCGTGCGGCGTCGACCCCGACCGCATCCACCAGATCGTCGAGCGTGATGACGGTGCCCGCCCGCTTGCTCATCCGCAGCGGCTGTCCGTCACGCACGAGGTTCACCATCTGACCGATGAGCACCTCGAGCCGGTCCGGGTCATCGCCGAGGGCGGCCGCAGCAGCCTTGAGCCGCACCACATATCCATGGTGATCGGCACCGAGCATGTAGATGCACAGGTCGAATCCGCGATCGCGTTTGTCCTTGAAATACGCGATGTCGCCGGCGATGTACGCGGCTTCGCCGTCACTCTTGATGACAACCCGGTCCTTGTCGTCACCGAATGCGGTCGACCGCAGCCACCACGCACCGTCGTTCTCGTACAGGTTCCCGTTGGCCTTGAGTTCGGCGATCGCCCGATCGACCTGGCCCGACTCGAACATCTTGTTCTCGTGGGTGTAGACGTCGAAATCGGTGCCGAACTCGTGCAGGTTCGCCTTGATCGCAGAGAACATGAGGTCGACGCCATGAGCCCGGAACGCCTCGAGGCGCTCGGCCTCCGGCAGTTCCAGGACATCGGGCACAGCCGCGACCACAGCCGCCGCGATATCGCCGATGTACGCACCGGCGTATCCGTCGTCAGGCGTGGGCTCACCCAATGCGGCGGCCAGCAACGACCGCGCGAACCTGTCGATCTGCGCGCCGTGGTCATTGAAGTAGTACTCGCGGGTCACAGCAGCACCCTGCGCGGAGAGAACCCGCCCGAGGGCATCACCGACGGCAGCCCACCTGGTGCCACCGAGGTGGATGGGTCCGGTCGGGTTGGCGGACACGAACTCGAGGTTCACCTTGAGACCGTCGTAGAGGGCTCCGGTGCCGAAAGCGTCGGCGCCGGCCAGGACATCGGCGACGACGGCGTTCTGGGCGTCCGCGGCGAGCCGGATGTTCACGAATCCCGGGCCGGCGATCTCTGCGGACGCGATGCCGTCGCGGGTGAGCAGCTCTTCGGTCAGCCATCCGGCCAGCTCACGCGGGTTCACGCCGACCTTCTTACCGAGCTGCAGCGCGATGTTGGTGGCGTAGTCGCCGTGCTCGGGGTTGCGCGGTCGTTCCACCACAACAGCCTCCGGCAGCGCGGACGAATCGAGTCCGTGGTCGGTGAGCACTGTGGAGGTGGCGGCATGCAGCAGTACCGCGAGGTCGGCGGGGGTCACGATGCACCATCCTATTGGCCGGTGCCTCCTCGATGACAATCGCATTGCTTTCGCCTTGACCCGGGCCGAGGAGTTCGGGGGGCTCGGACCGAGTTTGCTTACGTTTCGGCCCAAGTACACTGTGTGATCGCCGGTGGACCTCCTCGGCAGCGTCATGTGCGCACCCCATAGAACTGCACCGAAAGAGATCCATGGCTGACGCCAAGAAGCAGGGCGGCAACGTTCCCAAGAAGCCCAGGAATTCCGGCAAACCGGCCAAGAAGAAACCCGGTCAGATCCCGGTCGTGAAAGCCGGCGGGGGTGGCAAAGCGATTCCGTGGGCGACCATCGGCGCGGTTGCCGTGGTGCTGCTGATCGTGGCCGGCCTGGCCGTCTATCTCGTGCCGAAGTACATGGACCAGCGGGAAGTCGCGAAGTTCACGCCGTCGTCGTCCAACCCCGATCCCTCGGACAAGATCGACGGGGTCGAAAAGATCTTCTACCCCGCCGGACAGCACGTGGAACCCACCCAGCGCGTCGCGTACGACAAGTCGCCGCCCTTCGGCGGTCCGCACGACGCGGTGTGGGCCACCTGCACGGGCATCGTCTATCCGAACGCGTTGCGCACGGAGAACGCGGTGCACGCCCTCGAACACGGGGCCGTGTGGATCACCTACAACCCGGACACCATCGCTCCGGGCGATCTCGACACGCTCAAGAGCAAGGTCGAGGGTGAGCAGTACCTGCTGCTCTCGCCGTACCCGGAACTCGACAAGCCGATCTCGCTGCAGTCGTGGGGACACCAGCTCAAGCTCGATTCGGCAGGTGACGAACGCGTCGACCAGTTCATCGAAGCCCTGCGGCGCAACTCGAACACCGGCGTGTACCCGGACAACCCCGAGGAAGCGGCGTACCCCGAGGTCGGCGCCGAATGCGCGGCAATCCCAGGCGCCTTCGACCCGAGCAATCCGCCGCCGGCCGACGTCGGCCCGGTGCCGGCCGATGCAGTACCGATGACCGGTGCGGGATCGACCCAGGCAACCGACGAGAACGGCATGGGGATCCCCGAGCCTGCTCCGGCCGGCTGATGCCTGTGGGCACACCCGACGAAGAATCGCACAACCCGCCGGACTCGGACTCCACGCCGGAGACCGATACGGAGTCGACAAAGGACGAGGCAGAACCGGCGACTGCGTCCGCCCCGGCTGAACCGGCGCCCGACCACAACCGAAAGCAGCTGTCCGCGTTACTCGTATTGGGTGCGGTCGCGCTGCTGCTGGTGGGCGCGGTTGTCGGTTTGTTGCTGCGCACCACGTTCGATGGTGGCGACGACAATCGACCTGCCGCGGACTCTGCCGCGGTGGGCTTCTCGCAGGACATGATCCGCCACCACCAGCAGGCGGTCGAGATGGCAACCATCGAGCTGTACGGCGGGAGCGATCCCCAGGTGCGCAGCCTCGCCTACGACATCCTCACCTCGCAGACCAACCAGGTCGGCCAGATGCAGTCCTGGTTGTCGCGCTGGGACTATCCCCTGGACAATCCCGGTGAGCCGATGGCCTGGATGGAAGGTCACAGCGGGGGCCACGCGCACGGCGGTTCAGGTATGGAACCCAGTACCGGCATGACCATGGACACGCCCGATTCGGGAGTGCCGATGCCAGGGATGGCGAGCACCGACGACATGAACAAGCTCCGAACCCTGCAGGGCGCCGAATTGGACAAGTACTTCCTGCAACTCATGTTGCGCCACCACCAGGGCGGGCTCGAGATGATGGAGTTCGCGACCGAGCCCGACCACGTCAGCGAGGACTACGTGCGCAGGCTCGCTCAGCAGATGGTCAACGTCCAGGAATCCGAGTCGGACACGATGACGAAGATGCTCGAAACACGTGGAGCGCAGCCACTTCCGATGAACTGAATCGCCCCGTCGACGGCTGTATCGGCACGGCCGGATCGGCACGGCCGGATCGGCACGGTCGGCGGCTGGCCGGGATCAGTCGCGGCCGTGCAGCCGCTCGTAGGTCGTGCGATCGGTCGCATGACGGCGCGCCCGTTCGGGACTTTCCAGGTCGACGGGCAGACCGTGCAGTTCGAGCCTGTGCGCCCGGTTCATCGGCATGTACGCCGCGCAGTAGAACACCGCGAGGATCAACCCGAGCAGGATCATTGCCAACCGCAGATAGATCGGCCCGGGGAAGAGCAGGAACGCCGCGAACACCGGGGTGAACGGGATCATTCCGCGCACCAGGTGTCGTGGCACTCGCCAGGGCCCGGTCAGATCACGGCGCACCCAATCCTGCATCGAGTCGGGCAGTTTCCGTCCGGCTGTGTAACCGAGCCACTGCCATGGTGTCGGCCTGGTCCGTTCGGTCATGTCACTTTCTCCCTGTCGTAGAGACGCACTCCGCGCGTCCGCTGAGGTGGTCACGGCTCGAGTGAGATGGAGCCGGATGCGATGGCTGCAGAGGCCGCTTCATTGACCTCGGTCAGCACTCGGCGCAGTTCCTCCAGAGCCGCCAGCTCGACTCCCAGGGTGCGAACCACTGCCGGCGGGATCTTCTCCGCCTGTGTGCGCAGCGCCCTCCCCTGCTCGGTGAGTTCGATCGCCAGCTGCCGTTCGTCGGCCGCGGTGCGGGTACGGGTGATCAGGCCGGCCGCTTCCAGTCGCTTGAGCAACGGCGAGAGTGTCGGGGAGTCGAGCTGGAGCGCTGAGGCGATCTCCCGCACGGACATCGGCGCCCGCTCCCACAGGGCGAGCATCACGAGATACTGCGGATGGGTGAGCCCCAGCGGCTCGAGCAAGGGTCGGTACACACCGAGCACGGTCCGATTGGCGACTGCCAGCGCGAAACAGACCTGCCGTTCCAACGCCAACGGGTCACGGTCGAGGACCACGTTTTGTTCCATCGGCTTCGACCCCTTAGTTATGACACTAATAGTTAGTGCACTAACTATATCTCCGGAGTAGGCGAGCCGCAAGGCCCATCGATGCGCCGCTCAGGCGCCTCGGTGGGCGGGAAGTCGATGACCGAGCGCCAGTACGACTCCGGCACCTGCTCACCCGCGCGCAGGATGATCGACAGCCCGGTCGCCATGAAGATGCCGAGAATCCCCAACCAGAGGCCGAACAGTCCGATGGCGATCCACGCAGCGACCACCAGGGGCGGCCACGGGTCGAGGATGATGAGCAGCGGCGCGAAGGTGAATCCCATCCCGATGTACCAGGAGGATCCGGCCCGATCCATGATCAGTACCGCGCGCAGCCAGCGCGGGGTACCCGGTGGCAGAAGAGTCGTCGAGACCGAGGGAGTATCCATGGCTTCAACGATGGCGGCGACAACGTCTGCGATCGATTACCCGCGAGGTAAGAAAACTCGCAGACGCCGGGAAGGGGTACGAGAAGATGTGTGCCCCCGGCAGGATTCGAACCTGCGGCCTTCCGCTCCGGAGGCGGACGCTCTATCCCCTGAGCTACGGGGGCTCGTTGGGCGAGAGTCAGCCTAGCGCATCTGCGAACCGCAACCCAAAACGCCTGCGGCGCGCCACCTCAGACTGCAACGAGATGCGCTCCCCCGACACTGCTGTAGCGCGCAGGCGTGCAGGTCAGCACGATCACCTGGGTATGGCGACCGGCGTGGCCGAGCACCGCGCCCATGCTCGCCAGCCGCTCCGGATCGGTGTATCCCAGCGCGTCGTCGATGATCACCGGTACCCCGTCGTCCGGGTCGACCAGCATCGCGCACGCCAGCCTGCTGATGATCCCCAGCTGCTCCTTGGCGCCCCCCGACAGCGCGTCGTGGTCCACGGTCACCCCACCTACCGTGCGCGTGGTGATCCGCAACTCTTCGTCGACCCCGACCTGCAGGGTCGGACCGAACACGACCTTCCCGAGCCGCAGGATCTGGTCGGTGAACGGCTGAACATATGTGCGCCGAGTGGCATCTCGATGTCGCTCGAGAGTCTGCAACAACAACCTGGCCGCCTGCGCACGAGTGTTGATGCGATCGAAATCACCACGGGCGCCGACCAACTCGGTCTCTGCCTGATGCACCTGGTCGAGTTTGCCGTCGTCACGGCGGATCTCGATCCTGGTCCGCAGCTCCGCGATCTCGTTGCCGAGTTCGGCCAGCCGCGGTTCGCCGCGTTCCACCACCGACTGCATGTTCGCGTGCTGCAACTCCAGGGATTCGAGGTCGGCATCGTCGATCCTCGCGACGACGCGACGAACCTCGGAGTCTGCGTGAGCCAGCTCTGCCAGCAGCCGCTCGCGCAGCCTGTCCGGGTCGTCGCCGGGATGGTCAGCACCGTCCAGACTGCCGATCTCGTCGTTCTGCCGCGCGAGTTCCGCGCGGTCGGCGACCAGTTCATCGCACCGTGCCCGCAGAATCCGCAACTCGCTGTCGACGCTGCGGTGCTCACTGCGCAGTTCGGCTGTCCGTGCCGCGGCTGCGGCCAACCGTGCCGCGGCGGTGCCTGCGCGTCGTTCGGCTTCCTCGACGTCCGGAACATCAGGATCTGCGGCTGCGGTGACCTCGAGACGACTCACGAGCTCCGACAGCTCGGCACGCAGCGCACCTTCATCACCGCCGGCGATGATCGCCGCGAGCCGGCCACGCAGGTTGTCGACCTCCGTTTCGGCTCGCTCACGAGCCCGAACCAGCCCGCGCAACTCGGCGACGTCGTCGACCCCCGCTTCGGCCAACGCGTCGGCGAGTTCCCGTTCGGCACGGGAAAATCGGTCGATCAGGGATGCCGATTCGGCGCCCGCGGACAACACGAGGCGAACCACGCCGGCCACCTCGACGACTGTGTCGCCGGTGATCGCCAATTCGGACTCGTCGGTCTCGGCTCCGTTGACCGTGACCGGCGCGTCGCCCAGCCTGCACACGCTCACGGTGGCTGCCGCCGACTCCAGTTGCGCACGCGTGATGGTCACCGTCTGCAGCAGCTGTTCGACGGCCTCGAGGTCCTCACGGTCGTGCACGAGGCCCGCTACTTTGCGCTGTTCGTCCGAGAGCGCACTGCGTACGTCTGCCACGCGCGCCAGGAGCGCGGTCAGTTCGTCACGGCGGGCGACGAGGTTCGCCGAACGGGCCGCGGCGCGCGCGCTGCGCACCAGGGACGTGGCTTCGGTATCGGCCCGGCGCAACTCATCGAGCTCTCGCTCGACGTCTGCAAGGACAGCGGCGGCCTCCGCATCCTTGCGTTCGAGCGTCGCGATGGCGCGTCTGGTGACGTCCACGGCCTTGTCGCAGTCCGCGATCCGCTTACGGGCGGCGGCGCGCTGTGCGACATCGCGTTCGTGCAACCGCAACTGACTCCTGAGCAGAGCGGCGGCCGACGTCGCTTCGGCGTGCTGCCGTTGCAGGCCGCTCGATTCGGCGGACCGTTCGGTCAATGCCGACAGTTCCACCTTCGCGAACTCGAGCGAGTTCGCCAGTTCGCGACGGTTCCCGGTCAACGTCTCCAGACGCGCGTGATCGCCACCCAATTGTTCCATCGCGGCTGCCAGTTCGTTGCTCAGTGCCAGCGCCTCTTCGAGACGGGTTGCTGCCGAGGCCAATTCACGTGACGGGCGACCCTGCCCTGCAGTGAAGTACCTTTCATATTCGGCCCTCACCGCGTCGAGCAACATCGCGTCGCCCTCGCCGTCGCCGACGCCGGCCTTGGTCGTTCCCGCCGCCGCATCCAGTGCGCGTGACAGCGCCGAGCTGGCAGCGAGATCGCCCACCGTCGGATCCCCGGCCTGCAGCAGCCGCAGAGCCTTGAACAGGGTCGCATCCACCTCATCGGCGAGAATCGAACCCACCCTGTCGTGGGCGGTACGTCCCGAGAGCTGCTCTGGCGCAGGTTCGTGGATGACCAATTCTGTGCGAGCCGCCTTGTTGTACTGCTTGGTATAGGTGAACCGGTAACGGCCGCAGGTGATGTCGGCTTCGACTACCGTCCCGGCGTCCACCCCTGCCGGCGATACCGCCCGCACCTTCGCGCTCTTGCTGTCCGAACGCACTTCGAGCAGGAGATCGAGAGCCTCGATCATCGACGATTTCCCGGCCTCGTTGGCGCCTTCGACGACGGTGACTCCGTTCTCGGCGAAGTGCACCTCCCGTTCGACGACACCGCGGAAGTGACTCAGCCGCAACCGGTGCAGCTTCATGCGCTCCCACCCGCCAACCGGAAGAGCAGAGCGAGCGCCTCCTGAGCCGCGATCGCATCCTCACCGTCGCCGGCTGCGCTGGCCGACAATTCGGCGGCGGCATCGCCGATGAAACCACTCAACTGCAGGTGCGCGAAGTCGTTGTCGTCGGGCCTGATGACCAGATCATGACGCAGTTCCCACCAGGTGAGTGCCGCGAAGCGATCGGTGAACTCCTCGATCATCGTGTCCAATTCGGACCGTTCGGTGATACTCACCGAACCACGTAGCGCGAGCTGAACGACGGTCTGAGACTTGTTGCCGAAGGCATCGAGCCTGCGGCGGAGTTCTGCGATGTCGTCGCCGCCGTTCACATCGTGCTCGACGGTGCGAAACGCCCACTCGCCCACCTGATGTGGGGTCACCGTCACCGACTGGGCGGGAGCGCTGTCGGAGGCGGACTCACCACGGGTCAACTCGACGACGAGCACCTGGCCCGGTTCCGCCTCGCGATGGTCGTAGTTGGTGACCTCCTGGGCACCGGAGTACCAGATCCGGCCGGAGTCACCGATCTCCGTCGTCGAATGCCGATCACCCAGTGCCACATAATCGACCAATCCGGCGGCAACCGCGCGCTCGAGCTCATCCACCTCGATCAGCGAAGGGTCTGCGGATTGCGGGGCGAAGACATCGACCCTGCCATGACCCGCCAGGATACGGATGTCATCGCTGGGTACCAGGCAATCGAGTTGCTGGGTCACCAGATCGGACAGAGGAACCTTGGTGGTCCAAGGGGCCGCGATCAAAGAAACACCGGGGCGCACCTGCACCACACCGGCCGTATCCAGCACATGGACATGATCGGGCTTGTTGTCGGCGAACACCCTCGAGTTGTAGATACTTGCAGCGTCCATCGGATCGTGGTTGCCCGGAAGGAGATACACCGGGCACGGCACCTGCCGCAGATGATCAAGACTCCGGCGGATCACCCGTGAGGAGACCTGCCGATCCTCGAACACGTCGCCGCATACGAGGACGAACTCCGCGTGGTGGGCGTCGGCGAGTCTGCCGATTCGTCCGATGGCCTCCTGCCGCGCGGCGGTGTAGCGGGCCTGGGCGTCGCCACGCAGAAAATGCCGGGTCATCCCCAGTTGCCAATCGGCCGTATGGATGAAGGTCACGTGCTGTTCGGGCAAGAACAACGGCAGCGCTGCACTCACAGTGACCTCCTCTCCGATCGCCGGTGACAGCGACGATCCTACGAGGGGTCTCCGACAGACCGTTGGACGTCGGCCGGTGGGTCACCTGCGAGTACCGACACCTCAGGTGGCGCGGCTAACCCGGCGCACTCTCGACGACGACCGTACCTGCCACCCCGGCGACCAGCAGGCGCGTCGGCCCCGGCACCGCATATCCACTTCGGTAGCCGTCCCCGACATCGTAGTTCGACTCCATCTCAATCCTGCGGCCCTCGGCATCGACGACGACGATCTCGCAGAAGTACGGTGCGTTGTCGCTGGTACAGGAGTAGTCGACCAGGTCCGCCGAGGGCTCTGCCTCGATCACGCTCACCCCCGCGTAGATCGCGCTCGACACGGGAGCTATTTGCACCGTGATCTCGTCAGAGACCCCGATACGTCCCACCGGTTCACGCGCAGCCAACCGTGAGAAGTCCATGTGCACGACTGCTGTGAGCAGGTCGGCGTCGACGCCGGCCAGTTCACGCACGGCGATTCCCATCCAGTCGAAGTAGGTGGCGACGGGGCTGACCTTCCAACCGCCGTCCTGCGGGATCGCGACGAGGTGCCCGAGCGACCGGTAGAGCCTGCTCGCGAACTCTCCGCCATCGGAGATACATCCACCCTCGTCCGGTTCGTCGTCGGCGACGAACCGGACGCAATCGCCGTCGAAGTCGATCGTCGACCGCCGCCCGTCCGCCCCCAACTCGAGCCCGATGTGCGAAATCTTGATGCGGGCCTGCCTGTTCTCCCCCGGCGTGACGTCGAAGTCGGTGTCCCGCACCGTGATCTGCACATCGGCACCCAGACCCAGGTCAGGGTCGGACTCGAGTTCCGCGTTGATACCCGCGGCGTAGGTACGCAACAGCCGCGCCTCCACGCCGCCCATGGCGTCGGCCACGTACCCGATGTCGGCGGTCGCGATCGTCTCGGCCAACCCCTCGACGAATCCGGCTGCAGCTTCGTCCGGTGAGTCGAAGGTGACGTCCGATTCACCAGAATCCGCGGTCTCCCAGCCGGACTCCTCCGCCAGGTACTGCGCGCCGGTGAACATGGGACTGACGAACCAGCCACCACCACGGCGTACCGACATCAGAAACGGAGGTTGAGCGTCACCACCGATGACCACGGACTCGCTGCCGGAATCGCGCTCGGATCCGCCCCGGTATTCGTACGACACCTCGGGCCCGTCGATCGACACCGTGACCCCGATGGACCCGAGGCCCTCTATCCCGGCGTCGGGGATCAGATCGGCCAGCGATTCGGTTGTCTTCTCGTCGATCTCGATCACGATCGTCGCCTGCTCTATCGTCACCTTCGACAGGTCTTGCGCGATCTCGTCGCTCGACAGGGACAGGTCCGACACGTCGATGTTCACGCCGTCCAACTGGTCGGTCATCGAGTCCGCAGAGCCGCCGATCGACCCCTGCAGATCCGCTGTGTCGCGTAGCAACCCGGCGACCTGCAATGTCTCGTCGGGCGGCAGCAGCAACCCCAGAGCCGTCCAGTCCTTGTCCTCGAGAGCGTCGAAGAACCGCTGAACCGATGCGGTGGCCGACGTCGCTCCTCCCACCGCGTTGACCAACAAGCGATTGGCGACGAACCCGGCCGTCGTCAGGAGCGCGATCACGACGAGGACGATGAGAACCTTTGCGGCGGCGCGGCCGCGCCGCCGCGGCGGCGGCCCGGACGGCGACTGCCACTGTGGTGGAAGCCCGCCGGTCGGGTATGGCGGGGCACTCGGGGGTACGTGGCTCATCGCCCGGTCCCGTCGGGCTGCGCGCCGGGGCCCGGTGCTGCCCAGCTGATGAATCCGTCCGGTGGTGACCCGGGTTGGGGGCGCGAGTGCAGTCCGGGGGCCAGCAGCTCACGCCAGAAGATCAGCGCGGGGACGATCACACCGGTCAGCCACAGCGCCATCGGCGCCGGATAGTTCCAGTTGATACGAACGCCCATGGTCACGAGTACCGCGAGGCCGATCGCGAAGAGCACCGCAGCCACTGCGAGCAGTGCGCCGCGCTGCGGGGCGGCACTCCCTGACAGGCGCTCCCGGAGGTAGGTCGCACCTGCGACGGCCACCGTGAAGAACACCAGTGCCGCCAGGGTGGCGACGGACGCCGAGTACAACGTCAGCCGAACCACCGACACCGCCACCCACAGCGTCGACACCACGAGTACCAACCTCAGTGGGGGCAGGTAGTAGTCGCGCTGTGTCATGGCGAGAGGGGTGGCGAGCGCCGGAGATGCCGCGGCCGCCCCGAGACCACCGAGGAACCCGATCCCGAGGTAGCCGAGCTGGACCGTGTCCACGGAATCGAAAGGGGCCCCGGGGATCGAGACGACCAGGGCCCAGGTCGCCGCCGCCCAGCCGAGGAGGGACAGGCACAGAGCCCCGCCACCCCTGCCTGCCGCAGCGGCCGCCACGAGCTGCCCGACGATGGCGAGCCAGCACAGGGCGACCAGAGCCGTGACGAGTGGATCGAGGACCCCGACCCTGATACCGGCGATCGCATCGACGCCGTCGACAAAGCGGTACAGCGCCGTCGCCACCGCGGACAGCGCTGATGCAGCGAACAGGCCGCCGGTGATTATCAGTACTGTCCGCGCCTGTGAGCGGGTCCTGCGCAGATCTACGACGTCGAAGAGTTCGGAATCCCGTGGCTGGGCGGCCAGCACGGCACCGGCGAAGCCGATCCACACCGCGGGACCCAGACCTGTGCTGCCGTAATCCCATTCGGCCCAGCGGCTGAACACGTCCCAGCCGAGGTACACCGCGACAAGTGTCAGATAGGGAACACCGAAGAGAAGTTTGGTCAGCCGCAATCTCGCCGGGGTCCAGCGCGGACCGAACACACCGCGACGGCTGGCCGCGGGCAGCATCAGGGAGAGCAACGAGAGCGCGGTGACGATGGCGACATCGACGCGGAGGGCACCGACGTCGTCGGCATTCCATTGCAGCGCAAGCGACACGAGCAGTGCCACAGCGGCGAGGACGTCCCGCGTGCGGTCGGCCCGCGTCGGTATCGCCCCCGGCATCAACAGTTGCCCCGGTGTCAAATCTGCCTGACTTCTCCTCCCCGAGCCCCACGAGAGTTCACATCGTAGGTCATCGATCGGCCGATCAACCCGCACGCGGCGCCGACGCGGATACTGGATCGCATGTCCTTCACTCCTCGCCAGGGCGCAGCGGCCGCCGCGCTCGCCGGTATCCTCGGCGCCGCCTTGGGTGTCGGGGTGGGTTATGTGCTCGCGCCGCTGGTGGACAGGGGCGCGGCTCCTCTCACGGCAGTCGGTGGCGCGGTCATCGATCGTGCGCCCGAAGCCGCCCGCGAGTTCGCCATCGAAGCGTTCGGGACCTCGGACAAACCGGCGTTGCTGGTGCTCATCGCGCTGATCATGGCGGCGCTGGCGGCCTGCGCCGGGCTTGCGGAACTTCGCAGGCCACCGGTCGGGCTCGTCCTGTTCGCGCTCGTCGGGGTCCTGGGCTCCATCGCCGCGGCGACGCGGCCGACCGCAGACATCACCTGGGCGGTGCCGACGATCCTCGGGGTCGTGGTGGGTCTGGCCGCCCTGCGCGGACTAAGACGTCGGATCCGACCCCGCACCGACCCGACTCCGCGAGACGCCGGAGCCGGCATCGGACGGTCGGACGACGCGGCCGACGCAACCGACAGGAGAAAGTTCCTGCTCGGCGCGGGGGCAGTCGGCGGCGGTGTGATCGTCACCGGCCTCGGTGGTGTGGCCCTGCGACGTTCTGTCGGCAATGTCGGAGCGGACCGCGCCGCGTTCGACGTACCGACCGCAACCAACTCGGTGACCACCGCGGCGCCGGGCGCCTCGCCCGGCACACCTTTCCTCACCCCGAACGACGACTTCTATCGCATCGACACCGCGCTCACGGTGCCGCAGGTCGACAGCGAACGCTGGTCGCTGCGCATCCACGGCATGGTCGAGCGGGAGGTCCGTATCGACCTTGCCCAGTTGCGTCGCGAGCACACCGCTGTCGACGCTGTCGTGACGCTCACCTGTGTGTCGAACTCGGTCGGTGGCGATCTCGTCGGCAATGCCACCTGGACCGGCTACCGCCTTCGAGACCTGATCGCCGCGGCAGGGCCCGCCGCGGAGGCGGACATGGTGCTCTCGACCAGCGCCGACGGCTGGACGGCCGGCACCCCGCTGGCTGCACTCACCGACGGCCGTGACGCCATGCTCGCAGTCGGGATGAACGGTGAGCCTCTGCCGATCGAGCACGGGTACCCGGTTCGGATGGTGGTCCCGGGGCTCTACGGCTACGTGTCCGCGACCAAGTGGGTCGTCTCGTTGGAGGTCACCAGATTCGATCGCGCACAGGCATATTGGACGACCCTGGGGTGGGCCGAAAAGGGACCGATCAAAACGAGTTCGCGTATCGACGTCCCACGCCCCAACTCGTCGGTCTCGACGGGACCGGTCACCGTCGGCGGGGTCGCCTGGGCCCAGGGCCGCGGCATCAGCGCGGTGCAGGTGCGCGTCGACGACGGCCGGTGGCAGGACGCCGAACTGATCGACCCCGACCTGGTCGACGCGTGGCGGTTGTGGAAGTGGGAGTGGGACGCAGAGCCCGGCCGCCACCAGTTGACCGTCCGCGCCATCGACGGCGAGGGGAATCCGCAGACCGAGACCAAGGCCCCCTCGGTCCCCGATGGAGCCAGTGGACTCGACACGATCGGTGTGACCGTCCGCAGCTGAACCGCGTCAGCGCGGTGTGGCGCTCGCGGCGATCCAGCCGGCGATCTGGGCGAGAGATGCACGGGCTGCGTCATCGTCGCGGTCCACGAGCCACCACTGGACCGTTCCGAACAAAGTCTGCAACGCAGAGCGGACAAGAATCCGCTCCGACACCTCCCACCGCATCTCGCAGCGATCCCCGATTTCGCGGAGATAGGCGTGTCCGTACTTCTCGGCGATCTCGTTCTGCATCTTCGCCTGCCCCGCCGACGCCGACTCGGTCGGCTGCCGCAGCGAGAACAACATCGATTCGAGCATCAACAGCCACCGATTCGGGAACTCGGACGCCCGTCGCCACACCGCGATGAGAGCTTCTTGTATCCACTCTCGCAACGCCTCTCGGCCGGTACCCAGATTTACAGTCGGCACCGACGCCAACAGGGCCTCGAGTTGTTCGGCGACCACCTTTTCGATCATCGCCGCGACGAGTTGCTCTTTGTCGTCGAAGCAGTAGTGCACGACACCGAGCGAGACCTTGGCCTCTTCGGCAACGCCGCGCACGGTGACCGCGCTCATCCCGCCGCGATCGGCCAGCGCGAGGGCACAGTTGATCAACTGCGCACGCCGGGCCTCCATCGACAATCGTCGTGATCCCGGGACGTCACTGCGCATGGCGCACAGTACATATCGCAGCGGCAATCGCGTCAACCGGGCAACGCGTCCTCACTGGTCAATCCCGCGTCGCGGCCGCTGCCGCAGCGGACTCGGTCTCGACCGGCCTTTTGTCCGCCGGCGCAATCATGTGACGCGGCTTGGCCATGAAGGTCGCGGCCACCACACCCAGCAGTAGTGCGGCGGCAGGCAGGAACAACGACTGGCCCATGGCCGAGGAGAAGCCGTCCCGCACCGCTTCGGGCAGTTGGCCCACCACCGCGTCCATCGACTGCGCGCCGAATGCCGGCACCTCGGCGGCGATGCGGGTCTGCATCAGGGCACCGACAGCGGCGCTTCCGAGCACCGAGCCGATGAGCCGGGTCGTGTTGTAGACGCCGGCTCCCGCGCCGGCGCTGCTCATCGGCAGATTGCGGGTCGCTGTCGCACCCAGTGGTGCCCAGATGCCGGAACTGGCGACACCCATCAGCGACACCGGCAGGAGCAGCTGCCAGATCGGTGTGGTGGGGGTGGCGATCACGCCGAGCCAGGCAATCGCTATCGCGTTGAGCAGCAATGCCGTCGCGATGATGTTGCGCGGATTGACCTTGTCCACCTGTCGGCCCACGATCGGGGCGAGCACACCGGTCAGGACTGCCATGGGGACGGTGACCACGGCCGATTCGGTCGGAGACAGGCCGCCGACCAACTGCAGGTAATACATGAGCGGCACCATCATCCCGGCCGTCGCGAATCCCATCGTCGCGATGCCGAGACTGGCGAGCGAGAAATTGCGGTCGAGGAAGAGTTTCAACGGTACCAACGGTTCGGCGGACGACCGTACCTGCAGGATCTTGTGCTGCCAGTAGACGAACAGGCCCATGACGGCGACCCCGATCCCGATGAGGGCCCAGATCCAGGGCGCCCAGTGGTACTTCTCGCCATCCTGGATACCGAATACCAAGGCAGTCATGCCGATACCGCTCAGCGCCACCCCGATCAGATCGAAGTTGCGCTTGTTGGTGGGCACGGTGGGGACGAGCTTCCAGGCCAGCACCAGACCGATGATCCCGACCGGGACGTTGACGAAGAAGATCCATTCCCAACCGAGACCGTCGACCAGGATGCCACCGGCCAGCGGGCCGAGCAGCGTGGCCACACCGGCCACTGTCCCCCACACCCCCATCGCCGCACCGCGTTTCTCGGCGGGAAACATCCTCGTGATGAGCGCCATCGTCTGGGGGGTGATCAGTGCCGCGCCCACCCCCTGCAGACCGCGGGCGAGAATGAGCATCTCGATCGACTGAGCCAGCCCGCACAGCACGCTGGCGACGGTGAAGACGATCAGGCCGAGCTGGTAGGTGCGCTTGGGGCCGAACCGGTCGCCGAGTCGCCCGGCAACCAGCATCGGCACCGCGTAGGTCAACAGATACGCACTGGAGACCCAGATGACGCCGTTGACGTCGGTGTCCAGCGCTCGTTGGATCGCGGGCTGGGCGACCGCCACGATTGTCATGTCGACCAAGATCATGAAGAAGCCGATACACAGGGCGCCGAGCGCGAGCCAGGGCCTGGTGGAGATCGGTGCGGTGGGAGCCGCGGTGGGACTGCTCATCGATCAGACCTCGTTCCGTGATGGTGTGCCCGACCCCGGGGTCGGTGCCTCGTCTGCGTGGTGGCTGTCTGCATGGTGGCGCTCGTCGTGGTGTTCGTTGTTCGCTCGGCGGTGCCATTCGTCGAGCCACATCAGTTGTCCCGTTGCGAGACGGTCGCGCAACTGCCCGATCCATGCGATCTGGGCTGCCAGTGCGACCCGCCGACAGCCGGCGTCGAGCATGAACATCTCCGGTAATTCCCTCGCTTCTGCGAGCGAAACCTCCGCGTCGATCGCATCCAGATGGTTCTGCATGGCGTGCAGTCGCTGTTCGAGGAGATCGACGACCTCACCACGACCGATCGTGTGCGCTTCGGCCAGCGCCAGATACAGCGCCGGGTATTCATCGGCAGGCGTGCTCAGCATGACCGCGATGTTGTCGCGCAGCATCGCTCTGCCGTCGTCGGTGATCGCATAGACCGTACGCTCAGGCCGATTGCCCTCGCGCTGAACCTCGCTGACGAGCAGCAGTTTTCGGTCGTGGAGACGATCGACGGTGTGGTAGAGCGAGCCAGGGCGCAGCTTGGCGAATCGGTCTTCCCGGCGTTCGACGAGGGTCTGGAACATCTCGTACGGGTGCATCGGCCGTTCGGTGACGAGGCCCAGGACGAGGACCGCGAGAGGGGTCAACTCGACGCGTGCTGCTCGACCCTGCCGCCCCGACATCGTGCCCACCCCCGTCAACCCGAATACTCCGGACGGAATGTACCGCTCCGAACCCACAAAGCCCAACCGCGACGAGCGACTACTCTGGGAGCGATGAGCATCGAGGAGGCAGACGCGGGGACCGAGTCCCCCGGCAGCTATGTGACCACCGGCGAGGAGTTCGTCCGTGACACGAACTACATCGACAACCGGATCACCCGCGACGGCGTCGGCCCCGCCGGCGAGACCTTCCGGGTCGAACCGGGCCGTTACCGGCTGATCGTCGCGCGGGCCTGCCCGTGGGCCAATCGCGCGATCATCGTGCGCCGACTGCTCGGCCTCGAGTCTGCGCTGTCGATGGGGATGTGCGGACCCACCCACGACTCCGACAGCTGGACGTTCGACCTCGATCCCGGTGGCGTCGACCCGGTGCTCGAGATCCCACGCCTCAAGGACGCCTACCTCGAGCGATATCCCGACTACCCGCGAGGTATCACCGTGCCCGCCATCGTCGACATCCCGACCGGTGCGGTGGTGACCAACGAGTTCCGGCAGATGACCCTCGAATTCTCGACCGAGTGGGTCGATCACCACCGCAAAGGCGCACCCGATCTGTATCCGGTGCGGCATCGAGAGGAGATCGACGAGGTCATCGACGTCGTCTTCAAGGACGTCAACAACGGCGTCTATCGCTGTGGATTCGCCGGCGATCAGCGGGCCTACGATGTCGCCTACGACCGGCTCTTCGAACGCCTCGACCAGTTGTCCGACCGCCTGCGCGAACAGCGATACCTGGTGGGCGACACCATCACCGAGGCCGACGTGCGACTGTTCACGACGCTGGCCCGCTTCGATCCGGTGTACCACGGTCACTTCAAGTGCAACCGCAGCAAATTGAGCGAGATGCCCGTGTTGTGGGCGTATGCGCGCGATCTGTTCCAGACCCCCGGGTTCGGCGACACCGTCGACTTCACCCAGATCAAGCAGCACTACTACATGGTGCACACCGATATAAACCCGACCGCGATCGTGCCGCGCGGCCCCGACCTCTCCAACTGGCGCAGTCCCCATCACCGCGAAGAACTCGGCGGTAGACCCTTCGGCGACGGAACCCCGCCGCCCCCACCCCGTGACGGCGAAGTCGTACCTGCCGGACAAGGAGCCTGAACTCCGCATGGCAAAGAAACAGCTCTCCTCCATCGGTGACGGCCAGGTCGTCGGCGCCGCCCGCAAGACCGAGGGTGTGGTCGACAACCTGGTCGACCACGCTCAGCACCTCCAGGCGCCTGCCGTGGCCAAGTACGTGCACCACCTGCGCCGCGAGCACCCCTACGAGTCACCCGCCCAGATCATCGAGCGCCTCGAGCACCGATTCCTGCTGGCTGTCACCGGATCCGGCGGGGCGGTCGGCGCGGCCGCCGCGTTCCCCGGAATCGGGACCGTCGCGTCATTCGCCTCGCTGGGCGCCGAGACGGTCTTCTTCATCGAGGCATCCGCGCTGCTCTCGCTGGCTGTCGCCGAGGTGCACGGCATCCCGATCACCGATCGCGAACGCCGAAAGGCGCTGGTGTTGACCGTCGCACTCGGCGAGTCCGGCCTTGCGGTGGTGCGTGATTCGCTGGGAGCGAAGTCCGGCAATCTGGCTCGCGCCTTCGGCGGTGTCATCCCCACCCCGGTCCTCAAGACGCTCAACAAACGCCTGGTCAAGACCTACTTCAAGAAGTACACACTGCAGAAGCTGCCGCTCGCCTTCGGGAAGCTGCTCCCTGCCGGTTTCGGCGCGGTGATCGGTGGTGTGGGCAACCGTGCCCTCGGCAAGATCATCGTGAACAACTCGCACAAGGTGTTCGGTCCGGCCCCGATGGCATGGCCCGCGGCGGGCGGGCCACCGCACATCGTGTCGGGTGGTGCCCCGCAGATCGTGTCCGGTCACGACGGGCCGATGTCTAGTTGACCCGAACCGAAGGGGTCCGTCTCACCCGTCCCGAAGGGGGCCGGACGAACAAGCCCGAAGGGTCCCAGCTCACCGATCGCTGGATCCGGCGACTGGGTCGTGAGTGTCTGCGGCACCGCCGTCTGGTTGCGATCACCCTCAGCGTCACCGGCCTGGCCGTCCTGATCGACCTGACCGTACCGCTGCTGACCAAGGCAGCCATCGACGAGGCGACGGGCGCGGCGTCCCACGGATACACGATCGGGGCCATCGCGGTAGCGATGGCTGTGCTCGCCTTCGTGCGTTTCGGCTGCCAATACGGCAGACGTGTGACCGCAGGCCGTTTGTCGCTGAATGTCCAGAACTCGCTGCGATTGTCGCTGCTGAGCAGCGTGCTCCGACTCGGTGGCGCCGCGCAGGACCAGATCCGTACCGGCCAGGTGGTCTCGAGGTCCATCACGGACCTACAGCTCGTACAGGGGTTGCTGGCCATGGTCCCGCTCTCTCTCGGCGCCGCGGTGCAGGTTGTCCTCGCTCTCGGCGTGATGTTCTACCTCTCACCACCGTTGACGCTCGTGGCCCTGTTGGTGATCCCGACGGCGGCGGTCGTCGCGTTCGCGAGCCGCAAGAAACTCTTCGCCGCGACCTGGTCCGCACAACAATCGGCGGCGGACCTCGCCCAGCACGTCGAAGAGACCGTCACCGGGGTGCGGGTGGTCAAAGGGTTCGGCCAGGAAGAACGAGCGGTGGACGAACTCGTCGGCTTCGGGCGGCGACTCTATGCCCGCCGGATGCGGTCGGCGAAGATCAACGCGCGATTCGCACCGACGCTCGCCGCAGTACCCCAGATCGGCATGGTGGCCATCATCGCGCTCGGCGGCTATCTCACGATGAACGGATCCATCACCGTCGGGACGTTCCTGGCCTTCGCCACCTACGTGACGACCATGACAGGTCTGGCGCGACTGCTGACGAGCCTGCTGGTGTCCGCGCAATTGGCCCGCGCCGCGGTCGAGCGGGTCTACCAGGTGATCGACGAGCCACCCGATCCCGCGCTCGCCGCGACCGGCCGCCTCCCCGACGGACCTCTCGGCCTGACCCTGCGCGACGTCGGCTTCACGTATCCGGGCGCTTCGTCACCTGTGCTTTCCGGGGTCGATCTCGACATCGCGCCCGGCGAGGTGGTGGCCGTCGTGGGCAGGCCCGGATCCGGCAAGTCGACGCTCGCACTGCTCGCCGATCGATTTCACCGGCCCCAGACGGGGATCATCGAATTGCGGGGTGCGGACCGCGGGTTCGACGTCGGTGACCTGGCCCCGGACGAATTGCGATCGGCTGTCGGCGTCGTGTTCGACGAGCCGTTCCTCTACTCCGACACCGTCGCCGCGAACATCGCCCCGAACGCCCACGTCGGCAAGTTCGACGAGGACGGCCCGCTGCCCGGCGGTATCGAGTCCGCAGCCAGGCGGGCGCATGCAGATGGCTTCGTCTCGGGCCTGGCCGACGGATACCGGTCGGTGGTCGGCGAGCGCGGCCTCACCCTCTCGGGTGGTCAACGTCAGCGCATCGCCCTCGCCCGGGCCCTGTACGCCGATCCCCGCATCCTGATCCTCGACGACGCCACGTCCGCGGTGGACGCGCAGACCGAGGCGGCCATCTTCACACACCTGCGTACGTCGACGCGCACGATGCTGATCCTCGCGCACCGACGATCCACCCTCACGCTCGCGGACCGGGTGGCAGTCCTCGACGCAGGCCGCATCATCGACGTCGGGACCGAAGCGGAGCTCACGGCGCGCTGCCCGCTGTTCCGTTCGCTGATGAGCACCGATGTCGACGAGGTCGACGACCTCGAGGACGAGTTCTCCGAGCTCCTCCTGCCCATCGAAGCGCTGTGGCCCTCCGACGCGCCTGCGCCTGTCGAACGTCGACGCAGGCAAGCGCCCCCGGCAACCCTCGGCGTCCGGGGCGGAGGGGGCATGTCCGGCGCGCTCGGAGCGATGGCCCCGACACCCGAACTGCTCGAGTCCGTGGCCACCCTCCCGCCGGCGACCGAGGATCCGGCCACCGACGACACAGAGATACGAACCGACCGGCCCGACTTCTCGCTGCGTCAACTGCTGCGTCCGGTGCGCTGGCTGCTCGCAGTCGTGGTGATCTGTATCTCGGTCGACACGCTGGTCTCCCTCGCCTTCCCCACCATCGCGCGTTACGGCATCGACGGCGCGACGGACGAACAGTCCGGCCATTTGTGGATCGCTGCATTCGCGGGCCTGGGCGCGGTCGCGATCGGTTTCATCGCCGCCGCGGTGATGACCGTGATCACCTCCCGGGCCGGTGAACGAGTGCTGTACGCGCTGCGGGTCCGCAGCTACGCGCACCTGCAGCGCCTCGGTTTGGACTACTACGAGCGCGAACTGTCCGGCCGGATCATGACGAGGATGACGACCGACGTCGATGCGCTGTCCACGTTCCTGCAGACCGGACTGTCGACCGCGATCGTCAGCTCTCTCACGCTCGTCGGCGTCGCGGTCGCACTCATCTTGACCGACGCCTCGCTCGGACTGCTGATGCTCGCCGTGTTCCCGCCGATAGTCATCGCCACAGTGGTCTTCCGGCGCATCGCCGCCCGCGCGTACACCCGCTCCCGCGAACTCGTCAGCGAGGTCAACGCCGACTTCCAGGAAAACGTGGGCGGCGTGCGCACCACCCAGGCCTACCGCCACGACGGATTCGCGATGGCTCAGTTCACCGCCCGCGCAGCCGCATACGTGCGCGCGCGAATGGTCTCGCAGCAGGCGATCTCGATCTTCTTCCCGTTCATCACGTTGATGTCCGACCTGGCCACCGCGGGCGTGATCGCCTTCGGCGCACATCAGGTCGCCGTCGGCGAGACCAGCCCGGGCACCCTGGTGGCCTTCGTCCTCTACCTCGGGATGCTGTTCGGACCCGTCCAGCAGCTCTCGCAGGTCTTCGACGGATACCAGCAGGCCCTGGTCGGGCTACGCCGGATCTCCGACCTGCTGGCCACCCGGAGCCGCGTCCGATGCCCCGACGGCGCGGACGGGACCGCGCCCGCGAGTCGAGCAGACGAGCACGGTTTCGCCGGGCATGCCCAGCTCGACGGCGTCGGCTTCCGCTACCCGGGCGCGGTGCGCGACGCCCTGTCGGACGTCGACCTCGATCTGCCGGCAGGAACGTCACTCGCGCTCGTCGGGGAAACCGGTGCGGGCAAGTCCACGATCGTCAAACTCCTGGCCCGCTTCTACGACCCGACCACCGGATCTGTCCGGATGGACGGCACCGACATCCGCGACTTCCGGCTCGGGCACTACCGGTCCAGACTCGGCGTCGTGCCGCAGGAGCCGCATCTGTTCACCGGAACGGTCGCCGACAACATCGCGTTCGGCAGGCCACAGGCGACCCACGACGAGATCGTCGCCGCGGCGCGCGCGGTCGGCGCGCTGTCGATGATCGCGGAACTCCCGGGTGCGATGGCACATCCCATCGGCGAACGCGGCCAGGGACTCTCTTCCGGGCAGCGGCAGCTCATCGCACTGGCGCGGGCGGAGCTGGTGAACCCCGACCTGCTGTTGCTCGACGAGGCCACCGCCACTCTCGATCAGGCGACCGAACGCCGGGTGATGGCGGCGGGCAGGCACCTGACGGGCTCGCGCAGCTCCGTGATCGTGGCGCACCGCCTGGCCACCGCTGCCAGGGCAGATCGGATCGCGGTGGTCGCGGGCGGACGGATCGTAGAGCTCGGAACTCATTCGGAACTCTTGTCGTTGAATGGCAGGTACCACGCGCTGTGGAAGGCGGGTATCGCTCCGGATGAGGTCCCGAGTCAATGACGACTCGTGGTGGTGACCGACCGGCATAGCCCCGCCGACGCATGGGGACTAACCTTGACACCCGGAGACTTCGCAAAAAGCGTCAGGTCGGCTTGGCAGCCAGACCAGTAAAGGAATTGAGGCGAGATACTGCCGTGAGCAGCAGTTCGATTTCAGACTTCGGGCAGAACGAGTGGCTGGTTGAGGAAATGTACCAGCGCTTCCAAAAAGATCCGAGCTCGGTGGATCCGAGTTGGCATGACTTCCTCAAGAACTACGCCTCGGAAGGTAACGGCTCCGGGGACAGCAGCCCCGGAGCCACCGGCTCGGGGAGCAAGACCGCCGGCGATGGTGGGTCCGCAGGGAAGAGCGAGAAGAAGTCCGGCACCGACTCGTCCGGCAATGGTGCATCGGCGCCGAAACCGGCCGTGGACGCAACCCCGGCGAGCAAGGCCGCCGCCGGGCAATCGGACACCAGCCGGGACGCATCGGCGCAGACCACGGCCCAGACCACGCCTGCACCCGAGAAGCAGAGCCCGCCGAACGACGCCGCCAAGGCCGCGCCCAAGAAGACCGTGCGCCCGACGACCGACGCCCCGCGTAAAGACGCGAAGAAGTCGGCGCCTGCGAAGGCGGCTCCGGCCGAGACCACCGACGAGGCCACGAACAAGGTGCTGCGCGGCCCCGCCGCCGCGATCGCCAAGAACATGGCGGCCTCGCTGCAGATCCCTACCGCGACCAGTGTGCGTGCGGTGCCCGCGAAGCTGATGATCGACAACCGGGTGGTCATCAACAACCACCTCGCCCGCACCCGCGGTGGCAAGATCTCGTTCACACACATCCTCGGGTTCGCGATCGTCCAGGCGATCAAGTCGTTCCCCGGCATGAACCGGCACTTCGCGGAAGTCGACGGCAAGCCGAACGTCGTCCAGCCGGCCCACACAAACCTCGGACTCGCGATCGACCTGCCCGGCAAGGACGGGTCCCGCACCCTCGTCGTCGCGGCGATCAAGCGCACCGAGACCATGAACTTCGCGCAGTTCCACGCGGCCTACGAGGACATCGTCCGGCGGGCGCGTGAGGGCAAGCTCACCGGCGACGACTTCGCGGGCGTGACCATCTCGCTCACCAACCCCGGCACCATCGGGACAGTCCACTCGGTACCGCGCCTGATGAAGGGGCAGGGCACCATCGTCGGCGCCGGTGCGATGGAGTACCCGGCCGAGTTCCAGGGCGCCTCCGAAGAGCAGATCGCCGCGCTCGCCGTCGGCAAGCTGATGACGCTCACCTCGACCTACGATCACCGCATCATCCAGGGCGCCGAGTCCGGCGACTTCCTGCGCACCATTCACCAGCTCTTGCTGTCGGATGAGTTCTTCGACGAGATCTTCACCACCCTGCACATCCCGTACGAGCCGATCCGCTGGCGTCGCGACATCCCCGAAGGTGCCGTCGACAAGAACGCGCGCGTTCTGGAACTGATTGCGGCATACCGCAATCGAGGTCATCTGATGGCGGACATCGATCCGCTGATGATCGATTCCGACGCCCGCTCGGCGCACCCCGATCTCGACGTGCTCACCTACGACCTGACGCTGTGGGATCTCGATCGCAGTTTCAACGTCGGTGGTTTCCACGGCGAGAACAAGATGAAGTTGCGCGATGTCCTGTCGATCCTGCGCGACTCCTACTGCCGGCACGTGGGTGTCGAGTACACCCACATCCTCGAGCCCGAGCAACAGCAGTGGCTGCAGGAACGCGTCGAGATCAAGCACGTCAAGCCACCGGTGGCCGAGCAGAAGTACATCCTGTCCAAGCTCAATGCCGCCGAGGCCTTCGAGACGTTCTTGCAGACCAAATACGTCGGTCAGAAGCGCTTCTCGCTCGAAGGTGCCGAAGCCGTCATCCCGATGATGGACGGCGTCATCGATCAGTGCGCCGAGTACGGCCTCGACGAAGTCGTCGTCGGGATGCCGCACCGCGGACGCCTCAACGTGCTGGCGAACATCGTCGGCAAGCCGTACTCGAAGATCTTCACCGAGTTCGAGGGCAACCTGAACCCGTCGCAGGCGCACGGATCCGGCGACGTGAAGTACCACCTCGGAGCCGAGGGCAAGTACTACCAGATGTTCGGGGACAACGAGATCAACGTCTCTCTGACCGCGAACCCGTCTCATCTCGAGGCGGTCGACCCCGTCCTCGAAGGACTGGTGCGCGCCAAGCAGGATCTGCGCGACCTAGGTGACGGCGCCTTCACGGTGCTGCCGCTGATGCTGCACGGCGACGCCGCGTTCGCAGGCCAGGGCGTGGTTGCCGAAACCCTCAACCTCGCCATGCTGCGTGGTTACCGGACCGGCGGCACAGTCCACATCGTCGTCAACAACCAGGTCGGCTTCACCACCGCACCCGAGGCGTCCCGCTCGTCCGAGTACTGCACCGATGTGGCGAAGATGATCGGCGCGCCGATCTTCCACGTCAACGGCGACGACCCCGAGGCCTGCGTCTGGGCCGCGAAATTGGCCGTCGACTATCGGCAGAAGTTCAACAAGGACGTCGTCATCGACCTCGTCTGCTACCGCCGTCGCGGACACAACGAGGGCGACGACCCCTCGATGACGCAGCCGGCGATGTACGACGTGATCGACACCAAGCGCAGCGTCCGCAAGAGCTACACCGAAGCCCTGATCGGTCGTGGTGACATCTCGACCAAGGAGGCCGAGGACGCCCTCCGCGACTACCAGGGTCAGCTCGAACGAGTCTTCAACGAGGTCCGCGAGCTGGAGAAGTATCAGGCCGCCCCGAGCCCGTCGGTCGAGTCCGATCAGGTTCTCCCGGTCAAGCTGGAGACCAAGATCTCGAAGGAGACGATGGAGCGGATCGGCGACGCGTTCGTCAACGTCCCCGATGGCTTCACCGTCCACCAGCGGGTCAAGCCGGTGCTCAAGAAGCGCTACGAGATGTCGCGAAACGGCAACGTGGACTGGGCATTCGGCGAGCTGCTGGCCTTTGGGTCACTCGTCGAAGAGGGCCGGACCGTGCGCCTGTCCGGCCAGGACTCGCGCCGCGGCACGTTCACCCAGCGCCATTCGGTGCTCATCGACCGCGAGAACGGCGACGAGTACACCCCGCTGCGAACCGTCGCGGAGACCAACCCGGAGAACCCCGGCCGGTTCCTCGCGTACGACTCGGCGCTGAGCGAGTACGCCGTCGTCGGGTTCGAATACGGCTACTCCGTCGGCGACCCCGACGCTCTCGTGCTGTGGGAAGCCCAGTTCGGTGACTTCGTCAACGGCGCGCAGTCGATCATCGACGAGTTCATCTCGTCGGGTGAGGCCAAGTGGGGCCAGACCTCCGACGTGGTGCTGCTGCTCCCCCACGGCCATGAAGGTCAGGGTCCCGACCACACCTCAGGACGCATCGAACGATTCCTGCTGCTGTGCGCCGAGGGTTCGATGACCGTCGCGCTGCCGTCGACACCGGCGAGCTACTTCCACCTGCTGCGTCGTCACGTCCTCGACGGGATCAGCCGTCCGCTCGTGGTCTTCACACCGAAGTCCATGCTGCGTAACAAGGCTGCGGTGTCCCCGGTCTCGGAGTTCACCGAGGGCAAGTTCAAGTCCGTCATCGACGACCCCGCATTCGATTCCGGCGGCGACCGCGAGAAGGTGCGCCGCGTCCTGCTCGTGTCCGGCAAGTTGTACTACGAGCTGGCTGCGCGCAAGGAGAAGGACAAGCGCGATGACGTCGCGATCGTCCGGGTCGAGCAGCTCTATCCGGTGCCTCACAAGCGGCTTCGCAACGCACTCGGGCAGTACACGAACATGGAAGAGATCTTCTGGGTTCAGGAAGAGCCGGCGAACCAGGGGGCGTGGCCCTTCTTCGGGCTGAACCTCCCGGAAATGTTGCCGGAGTTCTTCCAGGGTCTGCGCCGGGTGTCGCGTCGTGCGATGTCCGCACCGTCGTCCGGCTCCTCGAAGGTCCACGCCGTCGAGCAGCAGGAGATCATCGACACCGCGTTCGGCTGATCCCCCAAACCCCGATAATGGTGGGTTTTGGCGAGCGTTTCCGCAGGTCACGCTCACCAGAACCCACCATTATTGGTTGTTCGGGTCGGCAGCCAGGGTCGCCAGCAGTGGCAGCGACCGGGCGATCAGTTCGACGATCTCGTCGCGACTGACGCCGGCCTCGTCCTGCAGCCAACGGACGGTGACCTGCTCGCTGAACGTCACCCAACCGTGCACCGCCAGTTCGATCAGCGGCGTGCGATGCAGCTCGAGCAGGGCAGCGAGTCCCAGGACCCGTTCGGCCATCACGGTCCGGGTGTCGTCGGCGACCTTGCGCATCGCGGGGTCCGACGCCCCGGTCCCCTGCAGGATCGCGAGGTACGCGGACCGGTTCGCCGAGACGTAGTCGATGTAGGCCGTCAGAGACCCCCGCGCAATGGCGATCGGGTCCTGGACGTTCAGATCGGGTTCGGTGCGTTCGAGCATCCGCCGGCTCTGCTCGGTGGTCAGTGCCACCAGAAAGTCCTGTTTGGACTCGAAATAGTGGAACAGCAGCGCCCGCGACACCCCCGCCGCCTCGGCCACCTCTTCCACCGACACCTGATCCAGCGCGCGGTCGTCGAGCATCCGCAGGCCTTCGCTGATCAGCTGATCCCGACGGGCCTGCGGGCTCATCCTGGTGCGCCTCGCTGTGGTCACAAACGATGACCATACTGACTTTGTGTCAATAGCGCTATTGACAAGCCGTCAATAGCCGGTATGTTCTTACCCATGAACGTTGTAAAGATCGCCATCATCGGCGCGGGCTTCTCCGGACTGGGCGCAGCCATCAAGCTGCAGCAAAACGGCTTCGACGACTTCGTGATCCTCGATCGCGGGAGCGACTTCGGCGGAACCTGGCGCGACAACACCTACCCCGGCGCGGCCTGCGATGTCCCTTCGCACCTGTACTCGTACTCGTTCGCCCTGAACCCGTCGTGGAGCCGCTCGTTCTCGCAGCAGCCGGAGATCCACCGTTACATCAACCACGTCGCCGACAAATACGACCTGGGGTCGAAGACGAAGTGGAACACCGAGGTCACCAACACCGCTTGGGACGAGGACTCCGGACAGTGGATCATCGACACGTCCAACGGTCAGTTCCGCGCAGACTTCATGGTCGCCGGCGTCGGCCCGCTCTGTGAACCGAAGCTGCCCGACGTCAAGGGTATCGAGGGCTTCACCGGCGAGATCTTCCATTCCGCCCGCTGGAACTCCGACTACGACCTGAAAGGCAAGCGGGTCGCCGTGATCGGCACCGGCGCCTCGGCCGTTCAGATCATTCCCGAACTCGCCAAGACCGTGGGACAGCTCGACGTCTACCAACGGACCGCACCTTGGATCCTGCCGCGTGCGGACCGGCCGTACTCGTCCGGTGAGAACTGGGCGTTCAAGAACATCCCCGGATACCAGCGAGCAACCCGCGCGACCATCTACGCGGCACACGAACTCGTCTCCTTCGGCCTCACCCATGCCCCGAACATGCTCGCCGCAGGCAAGATCGCCGGCAGACGGAACATCGCCCGCGGAATCTCGGACAAGAAGCTCCGCGCCGCCGTCACCCCGAACTGGAAGGTCGGCTGCAAGCGGATTCTTCTGTCCAACACGTACTATCCCGCGCTGAACCAGGACAACGTCGAACTGGTCACCGACCCCATCAGAGAGGTCACCGCGACCGGGATCGTCACCGCCGACGGCGTCGCCCGCGAGGTCGACGCGATCGTGGTGGCCACCGGATTCCACGTCACCGACTCCCCCGTGTTCGAGCACATCATCGGCAAGGACGGCCGCAGCCTCGCCGAGGTCTGGGAGAGCACCGGGATGCAGGCGTACAAGGGCACCACCGTCAACGGGTTCCCCAACATGTTCCTGATGGTCGGACCGTCGACCGGCCTCGGTCACACCTCGATGGTCTACATGATCGAGTCGCAGCTGAACTATCTCGTCGACTACTTCAAATTGCAGCGGCAGTACGACATCGCGCGGGTCGAGGTCCGCCCCGACGTCCAGCGCGACTACAACGTCGGTATCCAGGACAACCTGAAGTCCAGCGTGTGGGAGACCGGCGGCTGCGCCAGCTGGTACAAGGACGCCTTCGGCAACATCACCACCTTGTGGCCCGGATTCACCTTCAACTACCGGCGCATCACCCGTAAGTTCGACCTTGCCGCCTATGACACGGCCAGTGCGCGGTCTCTGAACCCCACGGCCGGCACGATCCCCGCAGCGAAAGAAACGGTGACCTCATGAAAGATTTCAAAGGCAAGGTAGCAGTGGTGACCGGAGCCGGATCGGGCATGGGCCGCGACCTCGCGCTCCAGCTCGCAGGCAAGGGCGCTCTCGTCGCAATCAGCGACGTGAACCCCGCAGGTCTGGAAGAGACCGAGCGTCTTCTCAAAGCCCAGGGTGCGCAGGTTCATGCGCAGCTTCTCAATGTGGCCGAACGCGAGGCGGTCCTCGAGTATGCGGACACCGTCGCCGAACATTTCGGCAAGGTCAACCTGGTGATCAACAACGCCGGAATCGCCCACCACGGCGAGGTCGAGATCACCGAGTTCAAGCAGTACGAACGCGTCATGGACATCGACTACTGGGGCGTCGTCAACGGCACCAAGGCGTTCCTGCCGTACCTCATCGCCTCGGGCGACGGCCACGTGGTGAACACCTCGTCGTTGTTCGGAATCCTGGCCATGCCCGGCCAAAGTGCCTATAACGCGGCAAAGTTCGCGGTGCGGGGTTTCACCGAGTCGCTGTACCAGGAGATGAAGATCGCCGGCCATCCCGTCCAGGTGACGTGTGTGCATCCCGGTGGCATCAAGACCGCGATCGCCCGCAACGCAACCGTCTCCGATGGCCACGATCAGCGAACCACCGCAGAACTCTTCGACAAGAAGCTGGCCCGCACGACGTCGGCACGCGCCGCCGAGATCATCATCTCGGCCATCGAGAAGAATCGCCCCCGAGTCCTCGTCGGTGCGGACGCGAAGGTCATCGATCTGCTGGTCCGCGCAGGCGGGTCGATGTACGAGGTCGTCATCGCCAAGTTCGCCGGGCGCCTCGCCCCGAAACCGGAGACCGTCATCCAGCATCCGTCGGAGCTCCTGTGAGAGCACCCCGACTGGCACTGTCCATCCCGGTCAGTGAGGTGCTATTCAAACCGTTGTTCCGGCTGTCGCTGAACGCCCGGTTGTCCCCGTCGATCCAGCGAAAGCTGCTCGACGCGAGCGCCTTCGCAATTCCTGCGCTCCCCGATCAGGTGATCCGTCAGATCACCCTCGCGGGAAGGGCGACCGAGAGGATCACGGTCGGTCCCACCCACCACGGCCGCGCGATCCTGTATCTGCATGGTGGCGCTTACACCGTCGGTTCGGCGCGGTCTCATCGCGGGCTGACCACCACCCTGGCGCGGGCCGCCCAAGCGGAGGTCTACGTTCTCGATTACCGACTGGCACCGGAACATCCGTGTCCGGCCGCGGTCAACGATGCCGTCGCAGCCTTCCGCGACCTGATGAGCCGCGGATATGCCCCGGAATCCATCGCCATCGCGGGAGACTCTGCCGGTGGTGGGCTCTCGGTCGCCACCGCCAGGGTTCTGATCGACGAGCACGAGATCACCCCGGCTGCTCTCGGACTGATCTCCCCCTGGGTCGACCCCGCCGTCAGGCAGTCCGACGACGACACCGGCAGTGGGGCCACCGACATCGTGGTCAACGGCGCGTGGTCCAGCCAGGCCGCGGACATGTACCTGGGCGACGGCGATCCCGACGATCCGCGGTATGCACCCGGCCGGGGAGATCTCACAGGACTCCCGCCGACCCTGGTCCAGATCGGCCGGCCCGAGATCCTGTTCGATCAGGTCACCGAGTTCGCGGGTAAGCTGCGGGCCGCCGGTGTCGAGTCGACGCTCAGCGACCTCGGCCGACTGTGGCACGTCGGACATGTGGCCGCGCCACTCATGCCGGCGGCGAATGCGGCCGTCGAGGAACTGGGCGACTTCTTGAGTGCTCACCTCCGTACGTCAGAGGCTGTGCTCACCTAACCAGCGCTGCGCGACCGTGGAGATCTCTGCACCACCGTCGACCTCACGAGACATCGTGGTGAGGTCGGCGGTGGTCAGTTCTCCGGCCACCTTGTTCATCGCCTGAAACAACCCCCGGCTCAGGGATGCGGTCCGGAAGACGGGCACCAGGTCTTCAGCGCGCAGCACGTCGCCCGTGTCGGCCAGCCCTTGCAGACCCGAATCATCTGCGACCACCGGAAGCGGTGGGAACAGGCCGGCGGCCCTGCCTGCCGCGACCTCGGCAACTGCCGCCTGCGGGTCCAGCTGTTGCGGCGGCGCGAACGCGCAACCCGCCGCACTCAACGCCGCCGCGATCTCCGGGGTCGGTTCGTCGATCGTCACCAGCGGCAGGCCTGCGGGCAGGCGTGCACACTCGGCGAGTTCATCTACGCCGGCAGAGGTCGCGAGCGACTCGGCGACGAACACCAGCGGCTTGTTGGCCACGCTGGTCACATCACCCGCCGAAACACCCTGCGGCAAAGCCTTGTTGAGTTGGGCGTAGACGTCTTCCGCCGACAGCGCGGTAGTACCCGGATCGAGTTGCCCGAGCAGTTCGCCAGACCAGGCGGGCATCAGATCGAGCGAGCGGTCGTCGAGTTTGCCCAGCAACTCCGCATCAGTTCCCACCGGATGTTCATCTGACACCTGCGCCCCTGCGCCTCGCAGCGCGCCGGCGTAGATGGCAGCGGCGACCCGGCTGGGGGTGTCAGCAGTCGAACCGGTCACCAACGCCTGCGGGGTCGGCCCCGGCTCGGCGCACCCCGCCACCAGCAAGGCAGCTACCAGCGCCAACGCGGGCAGTACGCCGCGCCGACCAAGCGATACCGCAATCACCCCTGGCCGGCCACCCGTGCGACCGCGGCGGCGACTGCCGGCGCGACCCGGGGGTCGAGCGGGCTGGGCACGATCATGTCCGCCGCGAGATCGTCCCCGAGGACCTCGACGATCGCGTCTGCGGCCGCGAGTTTCATCTCCTCGGTGATCCGGCGGGCTCCGGCATCCAGCGCACCCCGGAACACCCCGGGGAATGCCAGCACATTGTTGATCTGGTTCGGGAAGTCGCTACGACCGGTCGCGACGATCGCCGCGTACTTGGCGGCGACATCCGGATGAACTTCGGGATCCGGATTGGAGAGCGCGAAGATGATGGCGCCCGAGTTCATCGTCGCCAACGCCTCTTCCGGGACCTTGCCGGCACTGACGCCGACGAACACGTCAGCTCCGACGAGCGCGTCGGACAGCGATCCCGTGCGGCCGTCGGGATTGGTACGGCCCGCGACCTCCTCCTTAACGCTGTTGAGGTTTTCGCGTCCGGCGTGGACGATGCCTTTGCTGTCGATGACGGTCACGTCAGAGATGCCGTCGGCCAGCAGGATGTTCGTGCAGGCCACTCCCGCGGCGCCGCAACCGGAGATCACGACCTTGAGCTCACCGCGCTGACGCTTCTGAAGCTTGCTGGCGGCCTTGAGCGCTGCCAACAGCACGATCGCGGTGCCGTGCTGATCGTCGTGCATCACCGGGCAGTCGAGCGCTTCGATGATCCGCTTCTCGATCTCGAAACACCGCGGCGCCGAGATGTCCTCGAGGTTCACCGCCCCGAAGGAATGTCGGAGACGCACAAGAGTTTCGACGATTTCGTCGGGATCGTTCGTGCTCAGCACGAGTGGAATCGAATCGAGACCGGCGAAGTTCTTGAACAGCGCCGACTTGCCCTCCATCACCGGAAGCGAAGCACTCGGTCCGATGTCGCCGAGTCCGAGCACCGCGCTGCCATCGCTGACGACGACGACCAGGCGGCTCGTCCAGGTGTAGCGGCGCGCCAGTTCGGGCTGTTCGGCGATGGCGCGCGAGACCTCTGCAACTCCTGGGGTGTACGCGATCGAAAGAGCGCGTTTGGTGTCGAGAGGGGCGGTGATGCCCACCGACAACTTTCCACCCTCATGTCCGGTGAAGATCTCCTCACGGGTGATCGCCCTGGCATCTGCTTCGGGTACGGGCGTTTGAACGCCGCTCACGTCAGTCACGGCGATTACGCTACTTCAACTCGAAAAGCTCTCAGGGCATTACCTGCCGATCGTGAGGAAACCGCGACCCTGGGTCATCGCGACCTGTTTGATCGACGCTCAACCTGCGGCGATGAACCCCTTGATCGAGTCCGCGATCAGCTGCACGGCGATCGCTGCGAGCAGCAGGCCGGCGATCTTGGCCATCAGGGTGATCCCGCCGATACCGAGGATCTTGATCAGGACCGTCGAGAAGCGCAGTACCAGCACCAAGATGATGTGGATGCTGACGATCGCGGCACCGATCGCCAGGTATGCACTGGTGGCCCCGTCCGCCTGACCCACGTTGACGATGACGGCAGCGATCGCACCCGGGCCCGCGAGGAGCGGCGTCCCGAGCGGCACGAGCGCGACGTTGACGTCATCGGAGACCGACTGTGGATTGCCCGCGTTTCCGAGCCCGGTGAGCAACTGCAATGCCACCAGCAGGAGCAGCAGGCCTCCGGCACCCTGCAAGGCCGGGATCCCGATGTGCAGGTAGTTGAGGATGGCGTTACCGGCGATCGCGAAGACAGTGATGACCAGAAAGCTCACCGCAGGTGCCTGCCAGGCGGCCCGGTTGCGCACAGCGGGCGGCCGATGGCCGACCAGGGACAGGAAGAGTGGCACCTGACCAGGCGGGTCCATGATCACCGCGAGCGTGATCAGCATCGTGAGATAGAGCGTGGTGTCGAACCCCATGGGGTTCAGTCTTTCATCACTCCCCGTTGGCGGTGGCGCCGACGATCCGGGCGTAGCATCCCCTGTGGATCGAGCACCCGGCCGACCGTTCTCGCACAAGGAGGCTGCCATGCCCTCGCGGCCACATCTTCGCAGCAGCTCGGCGAGCCCGAAACCGACTGCCCGAGTGCCGGTTCCGGCATCACGGGCCGTGGTCGACTGCGCCGTCTACGTCGAGGGCAGACGGCTGCCCGGTTTGCGTACTTTCTCCCACGCGCTCTCCGAGGTCCGGACGTCGGGCACCGGGTATGTCTGGGTCGGTCTGCTCTCGCCGGACAACCGTCAGATGGAGGGCGTCGCAGAGGCTTTCGGTCTTCACGAACTCGTTGTCGAGGATGCGGTGCAGGCCCATCAGCGCCCCAAACTCGAACAGTACGACGACATTCTGTTCCTGGTGCTCAAGACCGTGAAATATCTTGAGCACGAGACGCTTCAGGTGGCCAACGAGGTCGTCGAGACGGGCGAGATCATGGTGATGTGCGGACCTGATTTCGTGATCACGGTCCGCCATGGCGACCACACCGGTCTGGCAGGTGTCCGCAAGCATCTGGAAGCGCGTCCCGAGCAACTCGCCCTCGGGCCCAGTTCGGTGATGCATGCCGTCGCCGACCACGTTGTCGACACCTACGTCGAGGTCACCTCCAGCATCGAACACGACGTCGACGCCGTCGAAGAAAACATCTTCTCGCCGGGGCGGCGCATCGAGATCGAACCGGTATACCTGCTCAAGCGCGAGGTGATGGAACTTCGCCGCGCGGTTGACCCGCTCGACCTCGCACTGCGCAGGATGACCTCGTCGGACAACAAACTCGTCCCGAAGGAGGTTCGCCGCTACTTCCGAGACGTGCAGGACCACCACAGCAGCGTCAACGAACGCATCGCCACCTACGACGAGGTGCTGACCTCGCTGATCGACGCCGCGCTGGCCAAGGTCGGCATCCAGCAGAACACCGACATGCGCAAGATCTCCGCGTGGGTCGCGATCGCGTCCGTTCCCACGATGGTTGCCGGGATCTACGGGATGAACTTCGAGAACATCCCGGAACTGCAGTGGAAATACGGGTACTACGCAGTGCTGTTGATCCTCGTCACGGTCTGCGTCCTACTGTGGCGGACCTTTCGGAAGAATCACTGGCTCTAACCGATGGTTGCGCCCGCCCGGATCGGATCGCGAACGTCGATGCCCGCCTCGACCCAGGCAGCGCGAAGAGCCTCGACGCCCTTCAGCCGAATCCACGCGGCCTCGTTTGCGGTCACCGGGATGGCCCGGAAGAAGTTCACGTCTTCGCGATCGCCGGACAGCACACACGGCGGGATCGGGTCGGCCTCCACCACGACAGCGCTACACCTCGACCCCTCCCACAGCGGTTCTCCGAGGTCGATCAAGGCGTCGGCGGTCAGCACCAGCCCCTCGACGGCAGGAGCCGCCGCGAGCATGGCAACCGAGCGATGCAGTCCGGGCAAGGGCGCCGACGCATACATCCGGACGACGATCTCTCCCCTGGGCCCGGCGTTCGGATCGACCACGATCTGATCGGGCTCGCCCATGGGATGCCGACTACAGCCGAGCGAGACGTACTCGACCTCCTGAGCAGGACCCGTGGGGTCTGAGCCGCCGGTAAATCGCAGCACGTCAATGGATTCCAGACCCAGAAAGGTCACCGACGCCCGCTGGGGTTCGATGCCCTCGAAAGCTCTCTTCAGGTGCGCCGTCACCTGGTCGATCACCGACGATTCTGACTCACTCATCGCCACCCCAGTAAAACACCACCATCTCGCGGAGACGGGCCCTGGGCTGCACTCGCACGCTAGGGTCGATGGGATGGTGCGCGTGCTCTCGGTATCGGACGAAGTCGTCGACAGCCTCAATCACGGGGCGGCCGACGAGCTCGCCCCTGATCTGATCATCGGCGCAGGCGATCTGCCCTTCGACTACCTCGAGAAACTCATGGCGCGGTTCGGGGTGCCATGCGTCTTCGTCCCCGGAAACCACGATCGTGACCTCACCGGCTACAAGCGCACCCGCAGCGGGTGGACGCAGGCGGGACTTCCGGTGAAGTACCCGGGCCCAGAGGGGGCGGTCAACGCTGACGGCCGCATCGTCACCGTGGCCGGCGTGCGGGTTGCCGGGCTCGGCGGGTGTATCAGATACAACGAGGGGCCGAATCAGTATCGCGAGGCGGCTCAGCGGCAGCGGGCGAATCGGCTTGCGCTCCGTCGCTTCCGCCATCGGGTGATGCCAGGACAGGGAGCGGTGGACATCCTGCTCACCCACAGTCCCGCTCGCGGCATCGGTGACGCCGAGGACGGGCCCCACCGCGGCTTCAAGTGCTACCTGCCACTGGTCTATCGTCTTCGCCCACAATTGTTGCTACACGGGCACATTCATCCGCATGGGCAGACGCCGATGGATCACACCATCCTGCTGAAGAAACAGATCCCGGGGCAGACCGTGCGACGCAGCACCATCTCGATGAACACCGTCGGTTACTGCCTGTTCGACATCGAGCCGGGTGGATCCGGGGTCGAGGTGCACCGGAGACGCCATGGCGCGTGACACGGGTTTTCCCGGCGCAGACGCCGAGAACGACTTCAGCAGGCAGCGCCGACGTGCTGAACTGGCCCGGCTCTCTGCGTGGCTGACACGGCAGCCCGCCGACGTCAACACGATACTGCCCTTCGACGAAGTGGTTGCGGCCCTGGGGAAGACCGGCGAAACCTTCCTCGGTCTCGTGGTCGTCGACGTCTCCTCGATCGTCGGTAGCGTCGACCGCACCCGCGACTTCGACCGCTACTTCCGGCCGACATCGGCCCGGATCAGGGAACGCTGGCAGCGCCTGGCCACCGCACAACGGCGCGGCGAATCCGTCCCGCCGGTACAGCTGTACCGGATCGGGACGATGCACTTCGTGATCGATGGCCATCACCGGGTATCCATCGCCATCGCCCGTCGGTTCAGCAAGATCGACGCCTACGTCACCGAGATCCACACCCGCATCTCACCGGAAGGGATCAACGCGCGTTCCGACCTGATCATGAAGGATCACCGACGCCTGTTCGCCTCTCGGGTTCCACTGGAAGGCAAACAGCGCGAGGCGATCTGGTTCGACGATCCTTTCGACTACGCCGAACTCGCGGAGAACGTCGAAGCCTGGGGCTTCCGACTCGGCCAGGAGACCGGCACGTTCATGGGTCGGGCGGAGGTGGCACGCCGCTGGTTCGGGGAGGAGTTCCTGCCCGTGGTGCGCATGGCACGACGAGCGGACATCCTGCCGGAGATCACCAGCGACGCAGAGCTCTACATCTGGCTGGCGTGCGAGCGCTACCGCATGGTGCGCAGGCACATCTGGGATGAGGACATCATCGACGAACTCCGCATTCGGTCACGGCGCCGCGGCAAGCTCCCCTGAATCGACTGCGCCGACCGGACCCTACCGTCCGTTGACCGAGCCCTACCGGTCAACGGACGGTGACGGGGTTTGCTCAGAGGCTCAGGTTGGCACCACTCTGCTGATCGAAGACCGAGACCTTCGAGGTGTCGTAGTACAGTTCGGCATTCTGGCCCTTGGACACCGTCGACTCAGGGGACAACCGGGCGATCAGCTGTCCGCTGCCCATCGGCTGGCCGGCGTCCGCGGCGATGTCGGCGAGCGCCTGTGCGGACGCATCGCCACCTTCGACCGAGAAGTACGCGTAGTTGTCCGATCCCATCGACTCGAGCACGCTGACCTTCGCCGTGAAGGTCGAGCCCCGCGACTTCGTCAATGTCTCGACGAGACTCGCATCTTCGAAATGTTCGGGGCGGATGCCGATCAGCACTTCGCCGCTGCTGCGCACCGACTTGGCGTTCTCGATCACCCGGCCCATGTCGGCCGGCGTGACCTCACCAAGCGCGGTCTCTATCCCGTTCTGGGTCAACCGTCCCGGCAGGAAGTTCATGGCAGGCGATCCGATGAAACCGGCGACGAACAGGTTCGACGGCTTGTTGTACAGCTCGGCCGGTGAACCGATCTGCTGCACGAGCCCCGACCGCAGCACCACGACCCGGTCGCCGAGCGTCATGGCCTCGGTCTGATCGTGGGTGACGTAGACGGTGGTGGTTCCCAGTCGCTGTTGCAGTTGGGCGATCTCGGTGCGGGTCTGCACACGCAGCTTCGCGTCGAGGTTCGACAGCGGCTCGTCCATCAGGAACGCCTTGGGCGAACGGACGATTGCACGGCCCATGGCGACACGCTGCCGTTGACCACCGGACAGGTTCGCCGGCTTGCGATCGAGGTACTGGCCCAGATCGAGGATCCTGGCGGCCTCGTCGACCTTGGACGCGATCTCCTGCTTCGACATCTTCGCAAGGGTCAGCGGGAACGCGATGTTGTCGCGCACCGTCATGTGGGGATACAGCGCATACGACTGGAACACCATCGCGATGTCGCGGTCCTTCGGCGCCTTCTCGTTGACCCGCTCCCCCGCGATACGCAGTTCACCGGACGAAATGTCCTCCAGGCCCGCGATCATGTTGAGGGTCGTGGACTTTCCGCATCCGGAGGGGCCGACCAGGATGATGAACTCGCCATCGGCGATGGTGATGTCCACCTCGCTGACGGCCAGCGAACCGTCAGGGTACTTCTTGCTCACCTGGTCCAGAACGATCTCGGCCATTGGTTATCCCTTCACAGCGCCGGAGGTCAGACCGGCAACGATTCGACGTTGGAACAGCAGGACAAAGATGATGATCGGGATCGTGATGACCACGGCGGCCGCCGCGATCGAACCCGTTGGTTCCTCGAATTGGCTACTGCCGGTGAAGTTCGCGATTGCCACCGGCGCGGTGATCGATCTCTCGGTGGAGGTCAGCGAGATGGCCAGCAGCAGATCGTTCCACGCGAAGATGAAGACGAGAATCGCCGCGGTGACGATACCCGGGGCCGCGAGAGGTGCGATGACCTTGCGGAAGGCCTGCGCCGGCGTGGCCCCGTCCATCTTCGCGGCTTTCTCCAGCTCCCAGGGGATCTCCCGGAAGAACGCCGACAACGTGTAGATCGCAAGCGGCAGCGCGAACGTGATGTACGGCAGGATCAAGCCTGCCCAGGTGTCGAACAGGCCCAACCGTCGTTCGATGTTGAACAGTGGCGTCACCAAGGAGATCTGCGGGAACATCGCAATCAGCAGCGCGGCGCCCACCAGGGCTTTCTTGCCCGGAAAATCAAGGCGGGCAATGGCATAGGCAGCCATCGTGCCGAGTGCGACGGCGATCACGGTGGTGATCAACCCGATACCGATCGAGTTACGCAGAGCGGACGTGAATGCACTGGTCTCGAAGATGCTGGAGTAGTTGTCCAGGGTCCACTCTTTCGGGATGAAGCTACCGTCCTTCACGCTGCCGGGCGGCTTGAAGGACAAGCTGACGATCCACACCACCGGGATCAATGCGTAGAGCAGGACCAGCAGGTTGACGACCGACCAGCTGATCCGTTTTCCCATCAAGGTATTCATCGGTCCGGTTACCGCCCCTCGTTGTCAGAGCCGGGTGCCGAGGCCCCGAACAACTTGATGAAGATGAACGCGATGATCGCGACACACACGAAGATGAGCACGCTGATCGCGGAACCGACCCCCAGGTTGAAGGCCTTGAACAGGTTGTCGTAGCCCAGCATCGAGACCGAATAGGTGTTGTTGCTGCCGCGGGTCAGGATGTAGATGTTGTCGAACACCCGGAAAGCATCGAGGGTACGGAACAGCAGCGCCACCAGGATCGCGGGTTTCATGAGTGGCAGGATGATCCGCCACAGCCGCGTCCAGGCGCCCGCACCGTCCATCTGCGCGGCCTTGAGCAGGTCGTCCGGCACCAGCGCCAGGCCGGCGAGGAGCAGCAGCGCCATGAACGGCGTCGTCTTCCAGACCTCCGCCAGGATGATGATCGCCAGCGACGGCCACTGCTCGGTGAGCGGTGCGCTCCCGTCCGGGAGCAGGTTCGCGAGATAACCGGTGCCGGGGGTCCAGGCGTAGTACCAGGAGAACGCGGCGACCACGGTCACGATGCCGTACGGGATCAAGACGACCGTGCGGATCGCGCCCTTGGCGAAGAGGGTTCGGTGCATCACCAGGGCGATGGCCATGCCCAGCACCAGCTCGATGATCACCGACACCACCGTGATGAACAGCGTCACGCTCAGTGCCGTCCACCAGTAACTGTCCGTGAGAACGGTCCCATAATTGCTGAACCAGATGAACTCGTTCTCACCGGGAGCCGACAGGCTCGCCTTCTGCAAGCTCAGCCAGAATGCGTAGACGATCGGATAGCCGGTGACGAGGATCATCATGATCACCGCCGGGGTGATCAGCCACAATCCCAAGCGGCGCTCTGCCCGCTTGCCCTCGCTGAGCTGCGCCTTTTTCTTCTTGTTCGGCGCGGCTTCCTTGTCCAGCGTTGCGGTCATGGGATCAGCCCCTCCCCTTCGATGGCCTTGGTGACCTGCTCGGCGAGAATGTCGACCATCTGCTCCGGATCCCAGGATCCGACCGGACTGAGCTTCGCGGTGATCAAGGTCGAAATCGCCTGGTAGTCAGGAGAAGCCGGTCGCAATGCCGCCGATCCGGTCTCGAGTTGGGCCTTGATCGCGTCGCCCATCGGGTATGCGTCCTGAAATTCCGGGTCGTCGTAGATCGACGCGATCGTCGGTGGCGTACCACCACTGATCGAGTACAGCTTCTGCGACTTCTCGTTGGTCAAACACGCAGCGGCCTTGAAGGCGAGATCCTTCTGTTGCGAGGTATCCGCAACCGCGATGTTCACGCCGCCGAGTGTGACCTTCGACTGTTCGTCCGGGAGCACACCCGGATAGCGGGAGAAGTCGAAGGCGGTCTGTACCGCGGCATTGACCGGGGCCAGTTCGGCGTCGGCAGGAGGGTTGTCGGGATCGGCGAACAGCGGGCCGAACTCGGCCTTGACGTCCGATAGGAACGCAACGTCGCCGGCCGCGGCATTCGACCGCATGGACGGGAACACGAACGGCCAGTTGACCTCGAAGGTTGCCTGCCCGCTTTCCATTCCGAGCCGAGCCGAGGACTCATCGCTGTTGGTGATCGAGGGATCGGCACCCGGAGCGGTCGCGACTGCCTTGAGCGTCTGCAGTGCCTTCAGGGTGGCGGCGCGATGCTCGGGGGTGTCGTTGAGTGTTTGCTTGTTCGGGTCGTCCGGGTCGAGCACCTCACCGCCGGCACTGGCGAGAACCGAGTTGAACCACACCATCAGGCCCTCGTACTGCTTACCTTGCACCATGATGTAGCTGGGCCCACCGGCCTTGCGGATCTCCTCGTTCTCCGCCAGCATCTGGTCCCACGTCGCCGGCGGGGTCGGCCGGTTCAAGAACTGTTCGATGACATCCTTGCGGTACCAGAGCAGCTGGGTGTTGGTCCAGGTCGGAATCGCGTAGAGACGTTTTTCGTTGTCATCGTTGGTCTTCCAGAGAGCGGTCTCGTAAGGGCCCCCGAGGGTCGTCGCCTTGATCTCCGCAGCCATCTCGTCGGGAACCGGTTCGATCCAGCCCGCGTCGGCGAACTCTGCTGTCCACACGACGTCCATGCCCATCAGATCCAGGCCCTTGTCGTTGCCCGCCAATCGACGCGCCAACTGCAGGCGCTGGTCGTCCGCAGCCTTCGGCAAAGCAAACGTCTTGATCTTGTACTCGCCGTTGGACTCCGCGGTACACGCGTTCCCGGCTTCCTCGATGAACGACGCGCCATCCGCGGGCGCATAGACGTTGATCGTCCCAGTCGTGTAACCGGAGCTACATGCACTGAACACCGGAAGTGCCACAGCAACTGCCGCACAAGACAATCCGAACTTTTTCAAACCGCCGTACTTGTTGGGTCCTGCTGATCGACCGTCATTCTCGGCCGAATCGCCTTTGCACCGCACGCAGCCTCCTCGATGAGTCCGAAAGGTGCGCCGATCGCTACCGACGCACCCCTCCATGCCTGCAAGTTAACTTATAGGCGTCTGAGAGTGACGCGCAACACAGTCGGCATGATCGTGCCAACCTGACATCAAATCGTTCCCCCCGGTCACGGACCGGTATCACCTGCCCGGGCCCGCTACGCTGCATCTTCGCGGGCGCAGGACCTGGCAATGCACTCTCCGACCGGCGGTACTAAGGAGTGAGACGGCTGAGCATGTCCCGGGCGCGTTCGGCGCTCTTGGGGTCACAGAGGACGTCATAGCGGCCGGCGACCAGCTGCATGGTCGAGGAGAAGTCGCGCTGGCCGCGCGTCGCTGCGTACGGGATGGAGGTCGACACGACACCGAACACAATGCCCCCGACCAGACCAAAAAGCAACGGTACCAATGGATTCGTGTCGACAACGATTCCGACGAGCAACCCGAAGAAAAGGCCGAGCCAGGCACCGGACACGATGCCACCGCCGATCACCTTCCCCCAGGTCAGACGTCCCAGCACGCGTTCGACCTGCATCAGGTCGACACCCACGATGGTCACGTCCTGGACCGGGAAGTTCTCGTCGGACAGAAAATCCACCGCGCGTTGCGCTTCGGCGTACGTCGTGTACGAGCCGATCGGCCATCCCTTGGGTGGGGTCGGCAGTCCGGGGCGTGGCGTCGGGCGTATCGGGTTACTCATGGTCTCTGCTCCTCGTATTACCGGATCGGCCTGAATCCGCCATCTGCAGTCTGCGACGCATTCGGCCCGTCTGATGGAGATCATCTCAGAACCGGCACCGAGCCTGCCATCATCGCAAGGCGCTTCACCACCAGTCGCCCGCGATCACGGCCTGCACCGCAGGGCTGTGGCGGTCACGTCCACATCGAGGTGAGAGAGGCCACCGCGCACGGTAATACACGCCCCCGCCTGTCAAACACGGCTCTTGTCAGTGCGTTTCGAACAGAACCCATCCGGGTGCATCACCTCCCCGGCACCCGGAATTCACCCACCTCCCGTACCGGTGCGGGGTGATGACAGATGAGAACTGTCCCCGCGGAAGACGCGCTCGGACGCGCCCCACTACCCTTACCCCCATGGCAGCGGTGAGCAAGGCATTCGTGGCCAGGCTTGCCGGTCTGGCCGTCATCGGACCCGACGGCGAATCCATCGGCCGGGTGCGAGACGTGGTGGTCTCCATCCGGTTCGGCACCGGCCAGCCGAGAGTCCTCGGGCTGGCTGTCGAGCTGACGACCCGTCGACGGATCTTCGTCCCGATGTTGCGGGTGACTGCCATCGAGCCGAACTCGGTCACCCTGAGCACCGGAACCGTGAGTCTGCGACGGCTGATCCTGCGTCCGGGAGAGGCTCTTGTCCTCGGACAGATAGTGGAATCGCGCGTGCGCGTCGACGACCCCGACCTCGAACATCTCGCCGACGAGGACCTGGCCGTGGTCGACGTCGCCATCGAACGCAGACGCACCCGCGACTGGGTGATCTCGCGCGTCGCCGTCCGCGGCGCCCGCACCCGCCTCGGCCGACGGGGGGAAACCCACGTGGTCGAGTGGAATCATGTCCTCGGATTGACCCAGAGCGCCCTGGCCCTGCCCGGTCAGGGGGTGGCCCAGATCCTGTCCCAGTTCGACGGCATGCGGGCTGCCGACGTGGCACACGCGCTGCGTGAACTACCGTCGAAGCGGCGCCAGGAGATCGCATCGGCACTCGACGACGAACGACTCGCCGACGTCGTACAGGAACTCCCGACCGACGATCAGACCGACCTCCTCGGACACATGGCCGTCGAGCGGGCCGCAGACGTCCTCGAAGCGATGGACCCGGACGATGCGGCCGACCTCCTCGGTGAGCTGCCCGGCGCCGAGGCCGAGGCGTTGCTGCAGTTGATGGATCCGCAGGAGTCCGAACCGGTCCGCCGGCTGATGCTGCACTCCCCCGACACCGCCGGTGGTCTGATGACCACCGAACCGCTGGTCGTCACGCCGTCGACCACGATCGCCGAAGCCCTCGCCCGCGCCCGCAACCCGGACCTGACGCCGGCGTCCGCGTCCCTGACGTTTGTCGTGCGACCCCCGACCGCCACCCCGACCGGCAAGTACCTCGGCTGCGTCCACATCCAGGCCCTTCTGCGGGAACCACCCGCCAACCTCGTCGGTGGAATCATCGACGATCGGCTTCCCAACCTCGGCCCGAACGACTCCCTCGAGAAGGTCACCCGTTACTTCGCGACCTACAACCTCGTCTGCGGACCCGTCATCGACGATGACGGACACCTGATCGGGGCGGTGACGGTCGACGACCTCCTCGATCACCTGCTGCCCGAGGATTGGCGCGAGACCGAAGGCGATGACGATCTGGCCGAAGGGCTGCGCTGATGAGCCCCAGTGATCGTGACAACCGGTCCACCCCGAGAACTGAGCGGCAGAATGCCCGTTCCGTACGGCGACTCGACACACCCGGCCAGAACCGCCGCTGGAAACTGAACCTCGACTCCGACGTTGTCGGGGTCTACAGCGAGCGCGTCGCACGGTTCCTCGGCACGGGCCGGTATCTGGCCATCCAGACGATCATCGTCATCATCTGGATCTTCCTCAATCTCGTGGTCATCAGTCTGCGATGGGATCCATACCCGTTCATCCTGCTGAACCTGGCCTTCTCCACGCAGGCCGCCTACGCGGCGCCACTGATCCTCCTGGCCCAGAACCGCCAGGAGAACCGCGACAAGGTCTCGCTCGAAGAGGACCGCATGCGCGCCGAACAGACGAAGGCCGACACCGAGTTCCTGGCCCGCGAACTCGCCGCCGTTCGGCTGGCCGTCGGTGACACCGTGACTCGCGACTACCTTCGACGCGAGCTCGACGACCTGCTCACGGAACTCTCCGATCGGTTGCTCGGCGACCAGGCCAAACGGGACGAGCAGGCCAAACGGGACGAGCAAGTGAGGCGGGACGAGCAACTCAGGCGCGACGACCACGAGCTCGAAGACCGCAAGCGGTCCGGCGGCCTGCTCGACGACTGATCGCTCGCGCTGCCGGCATACGAACCCGGCCGGACGGATGGCTCTGCGATAAACATCGGTTTGCCCGCGCACGCATTCCGCAAATATGTATTGTGGGTCACATTCGCCGTGCGACATGGCGGTCGGGGAGATCAACACAGGAGTTGCGGGACGTGCGGTGGGGTCGAGTGCAATTGCTGACCGGTTGTGCGGTCATCGGTATCGGCCTGATGGCCGCCGTGAGCTCTAGCGCCTACAGTGGGCCCGCACCCACGCTCACCGCTGCCACCGACATCGAGCGGCCGGTGACACCTGCCGCCGAGATCCTCCCCGTTGCGGCCCGTCCGCAACTCGACTTCCTCCCGCCTGCGCCTGCACCCGCCGACGACCTCCCACAAGTCATCGATCCGCTGTCGGTACCGCGGATCCGGGCAGATGCCCTGCCGACGGGCCCGCTGGGAATTCCCGGAATCGTGTTGCAGGCGTACAAGATGGCTGAGCAGCGCGTCGCTGCGGAGTCACCTCAGTGCAAACTGCCCTGGTTCTTGCTCGCCGGGATCGGCCGGATCGAATCCGGGCACGCCGGCGGCGGCAACGTCGACAGTTCCGGCACCACGCTGACCCCGATCGCGGGCCCGTTGCTCAACGGCCACCTGTCCGGTAACGCAGTGATCACCGACACCGACGGCGGCCGGATCGACGGAGACCCGGGCCACGATCGCGCGATGGGACCGATGCAGTTCATCCCCTCCACCTGGGCCTCGTGGGGCAGTGACGCCAACGGCGACGGGAAGTCCGACCCCAACAACATCTTCGACGCCACCTACTCGGCCGGCCGATACCTGTGCTCCGGTGTCACCGACATCATGGGCGAAAAGACCAAGGTCAGCGCAGTGCTGCGCTACAACAACTCGATGGAGTACGTGTCGAACGTGCTGTCCTGGGCGGCGGGGTACGCGACCGGTGCGGCGCCGACCGACACCGGTCCGCTGCCCGCCCCGACGTCATCGAGTTCGTCCAGCAGCAGTTCCTCTTCGCCGGCGCCTGCGAACCCGAGCTCGCCGTCCGCGTCACCGTCCACCACTAAGACCACAGAGCCCTGTGTGATCATCTGCTTGCCGCCCGAGGTCCAGTCGCTGCTGCCGCCACCTCCTCCCGCACCCGCACCGGCTCGCTGAACCGCCCCGGTTGCGCGTACCGAAGCGGGGTGGATGAGACCGCGGGCGTAAACTCGCGCCTGATGACACAAGCAACGTTGCCAACGGAATCCGCCATTCGCGCGGCACTGGCCAAGGTGGACGACCCCGAGATCGGGAAACCGATCACCGACCTCGGGATGGTCAAGTCGATCGCTGTCGCCGACGACGCCAGCGTGGCCATCGTGATCTACCTGACGACGTCCGCGTGTCCGCTGCGGACCGAGATCACCCAGCGCGTCACCACTGCCGCCGCCGACGTCGCCGGGGTCGGGCGCGTCTCAGTGGAACTCGACGTGATGAACGACGAGCAACGCACCGAACTACGCAAGAGCCTGCGCGGAGACCGCGCGGAGCCTGTGATCCCGTTCGCCCAGCCCGGCTCCCTCACGCGCGTCTACGCGGTGGCCTCGGGCAAGGGCGGTGTCGGAAAATCCAGTGTCACCGTGAATCTCGCTGCGGCACTTGCCGACCGAGGCCTGAAGGTCGGCGTGCTCGACGCCGACATCTACGGCCACTCGGTGCCGCGGATGCTCGGAAACGACGCCAAGCCCACACAGGTCGAGAAGATGATCCTGCCGCCGATGAGCCACGGCGTGAAGTTCATCTCGATCGCACAGTTCACCAGTGGCAACACACCGGTGGTCTGGCGCGGCCCCATGCTGCATCGGGCACTGCAACAGTTCCTGTCCGACGTCTTCTGGGGGGATCTCGACATCCTCTTGCTCGATCTGCCACCGGGCACCGGCGATGTGGCGATCTCGGTGGCACAGCTGATCCCCGGTGCCGAGATCCTGGTGGTCACGACCCCACAGCAGGCCGCGGCCGAGGTTGCCGAACGCGCGGGCGCCATCGCACTGCAGACCCGCCAGAAGATCATGGGCGTGGTCGAGAACATGTCCTGGATGGAACTGCCGGACGGCAGTCGCATCGAACCATTCGGATCCGGTGGTGGCGCCCGGGTGTCGGAGCGCCTGACCGTCGCCGTGGGAGCGGAAGTCCCGTTGCTCGGGCAGATCCCGCTCGACCCCGCGCTGCGAGAAGGCGGTGACGAGGGCATGCCCCTGGTGCTTTCTGCCCCCGACTCGACCGCCGGCGCCGCTCTGCGGCAGGTCGCCGAACGCCTTGCCGTTCGCAAACGCGGTCTGGCAGGCATGAATCTGGGCATCGACACCACCCGGAGTGCAGGCCCGAAAAGCTGATCGCACCAACGCATCCGGGCACGCCGGCTCAGCGGCGCAGGAGCGCCTCGATCCCGTCGATGATGCGCGCCAATCCGAACTCGAACGACGAGGCGGGGTCTGACATCGAGTTGTAGGCCTCACCGGCGGCTCGGCCCACGCGAGACGAGATCGGGTAGTCGCGGCCTTCCATCAACCGCTCCAGAACCGGCGAGTTGATCTCCCACCACTGCTGGTCGGTCATGCCCGATTCCGTCCTGGCGCCTGCCGCCTCGATCGACGACCGCGCCGAACTCTCCGCGAAGCCCGCGAGCACGGCGATGGTGTGATCCATCTCGAGATCTCCCAGACCGACACCCTCGATCGCCGCCAGTTGCCATTCGTACCGAGCCGATCCATTCGGCCCGATCCACGGCCGCGCCTTCTGTACGTGTAGCAACCATGGATGCCGATGGAACTCGTCCCACAGCTGCCGCGCGATCTCGGTCATCCGGTCCCGCAGGGTGCCCGAGTAGGCGGGCTGGTCGGCCTCGCCCATGACCTCGTCGACCATGAGGCCGATCAGCTCCGCCTTTCCCGGCACATAGGTGTACATCGACATCACACCCAGCCCCAGCTTGTCGGCAACCTTCCGCATCGACAGAGCCGACAGCCCCTCGGAGTCCGCCAGTGCGATCGCCGCGGCGATCACCTCGTCGACCGACACCCGCTGCCGCGGTCCACGAGAACCTCGGGGCGCGCCGGCGCTACGCCGCCAGAGCAGTGTCAGCGTCCGGTCGACCACCGGATCGGCGGATCCGCGCTCTTCGGGCGAACGGGTGTCATCCATCTGCACAGAATACGTCGTGTGGTGTACGGTGAACGTCCCCAAGTCCGTACACCATACGAAGTTAGGCGACACATGACTTCTACACCCGCTATATCCGCGCGTGGACTACGCAAACGATATGGAGACAGCTGGGCACTCGATGGGTTCGATCTCGAGGTCGCCGGGAACGATCCACGGCCTTCTCGGACCCAACGGCGCAGGTAAGAGCACAGCGGTGCGGGCACTGACCACCCTGATCGACCTCGACGACGGTGCCGCGACGGTGGCCGGTCGAAACGTCTCGACGCAGTCGCGCGCGGTACGGCAGCGGGTCGGACTCATCGGCCAGTCCCCCGCCCTCGACGAGGTACTCGGAGGCCGGCAGAACCTCGTGATGTTCGGTCGTTTGTTCGGGCTCGAGAAGGCCCGCGCGCGACAGCGAGCAGACGAATTGCTCGAGGTCTTCGACCTCACCGACGCAGCGACCAGAGCGGTGGCGAACTACTCCGGCGGGATGCGCCGCCGACTCGACATCGCTGTCGGACTCATCCTGACCCCGGCGGTGCTGTTTCTCGACGAACCGACCACCGGTCTGGACCCTCGGGCCCGCAACGAGGTCTGGCGCACCGTGCGCGAGATCGCGGCAGCGGGCACCACGGTGCTGCTGACCACCCAGTATCTCGACGAGGCAGACCAGCTCGCGGCGACCATATCCGTGATGAATCACGGCCGAGTCATCGCCGAGGGTTCACCCGACCTGCTCAAGAGCCGCATAGGTGGTGACCGGGTCACCGTGACCGTGTCCCAGAGCACGCCGCTCGAGCGGGCGACCGACCTCCTGAGCGAGGCCCTCTCGGCACGCCCGACCGTCGTGGACGCCGACAGCCGAACGCTGACGTTCGAGATCGACACCGCCGCAGGCGGACTCTTCTCCGTGGTGCGCGCGCTCGACGCGGCCGCGATCGCACCCGCGGACCTCCTGGTGCGTCGTCCGACCCTGGACGAGGTCTTCCTCCACCTCACCGACGAAGGGAGCACACGATGAACGATCGACAGATGAGAGCGGCCACCGAGTCGACGAGAACAGGCACCCTGCGCGCGGGATGGATCATCGCCTCACGCGACCTCGCGCACTGGCGGCGTGATCCCTGGACACCGATCTTCGGGCTGGCGTTCTCGATCATGCTGCTTCTGGTCTTCGGGTTCCTCTTCGGCGGCGCGATCGACATTCCGGGAGTCGACGATTCGGACCGAGCCGACTACATTGCCTTTCTCGTACCCGGAATGCTCGCGTTGAGCATGATGTTCGGTGTCGAGACGACGACCGCTGCGATGGCCGCCGACGCCAAGAAAGGCATCACCGACCGCTTCCGTTCGATGCCCATCGGCAACGTCGCGGTGGCGCTCGGCCGGGTGGGCGCCGACATGCTCAACTCGGTCGTCGAGCTCTCGGTACTGATCGTCGGCGGCCTGCTGATCGGTTGGACGATCGACTCAGATCCCGCCTCGGCCGCGCTCGCGATCGTCCTGTTGCTGGCCCTGAGGTTCTCACTGTTGTGGGTCGGGATCTTTCTCGGGCTGACGTTCCCGAGCGAATCGGCGACCTCGGCGTTCAGGTCCTGGTCTGGCCGATCGGATTCCTCTCGACCGCGATCGTCTCGGTGGAGACCATGCCCGGGTGGCTCGGCACAGTGGCGGCCTGGAATCCGATATCGGCCACCGCCACGGCCACCCGCGACCTCTTCGGAAATCCGACGGGGGTGACCGGCGGACCGTTGGACGCGTGGGCCATCGGCTTCGCGGTCATCTGGCCTGCGGCGATCAGCCTGGTGTTCATGGCGTTGTCCACGAGGGCGTATCGGCGGCTGCGGCGCTGAGAGACGTGGGGCGCTGAGACACGTGAGCCGCTGAGATCAGGTGGCGTCCCAGCGATCGACCGAGCTCGTCGCGGAAGCCGCGGGCTCGGTCGACCCGCCCGTCTTGCTCAGGTCGGGGGTCTTACCCGCCCCGGTGTCGTTGCCGGACCCTGCGCCCATGTCGGACCCGGTGCCCTTGCTTGATTCGGTGCCCTTGCCGAGCGACACCACCGTGGAGTTCTCATCCGTGGTCGGCAGGGGCTGGGACACCGGCTTGATCTTCGACTGACCTGAATCGAACTTGCCCGTGAAGATCGAATCGTCACCGTCGAGCAGATGTTTGGTGATCACCGAACGCGGGCTCATACCGCGCAGCTCGTTGAGTTCGGCGAGCGGTTTGCGGAGATCTTCGAAGTCCGCCCCGAGATCGTCCTTGAGAGCGCTGGTGGCACCGGTCGCGTAATCGCGAACCTGCCGGATCGATTTCATGGTCCACGAGATCGCGCTGGGGAGACGCTCGGGACCGAGGATGACCAGGCCGGCGATCATCAAGACCGCTATCTCACCCCAACCGATGCTGCTGAACACCGCTCCAGGTTACTGTGCGCAGGCGAACTGTCGAATCGAACGGGTGTCAATCGCTGGCGGGGGTGATGGTCGCGTCGAAGGTGCGTCCGTCGCGCCAGTACTCGAACGGCACGTCCGCACCGATCTCGGAGGTACGAACGGCCACGGTGAGCTCGTCGGCGTCCTCGATGACCCGATCGCCGAATTTGGTGATCACGTCGCCTTCACGGATACCAGCTCGTGCGGCCGGCGATCCCTCGACCACGTTGCGCACCTGCGCGCCGAGCACGCGGTCGTTCCGCACCGAACTCGCGTTGACGCCGATCTGCGCGTGCACCACCCGGCCGTCCTTGATCAGGGCCTGAGCGATCGGGAGGAACTCGTTGACGGGGATGGCGAAACCGAGGCCGATGGAGCCGCCGCCGGGTGCCAGTCCGGCGGTGTTGATCCCGATGACCCGCCCCTGATCGTCCACCAGCGGACCACCGGAGTTACCGGGGTTGATCGCCGCATCGGTCTGGATGGCGTCGATCACCGCGTCGGTGTCGGATGTCTCGTCGGGCCGCAGTGGGACCGCACGGCCCTCGGCGCTGACAATCCCGCTGGTGACCGTCTGGTCCAGACCGAGGGGGGCTCCGAATGCGACGACTTCCTCGCCGATCTGGATCTTGCTGGAGTCACCCAGCTTCGCGACCGTGAGGTTGTCGACGCCGTCGACCTTGAGGACCGCGAGGTCGGTGCGGATGTCGCGACCCACGATCCGCGCCGGGACCCGGGTGCGATCGGAGAAGACGACCTCCAGCTTGGCGCTGCGATCGTTGGCCGCCATCGAGATGACGTGATTGTTGGTGACGATGTATCCCTCTTTGTCGATCACCACACCTGAACCGGTGCCGCCGCCGTCCGCGAGGCGGACATCGATCATCACGACGGACTTCTCGACCGCCTGCGCGACCCGCGCCACCTGGCTGCGGGGCTCGTCTTCGTTGTCGTCATCACTGCCCGAGAGGGAGACCGTATCGGAGTGCAGGGGTGAAGAAACCTCGGCCGTCAGCCGTCCGATCAGCCCGCCGGCGAGCCCGATGACCACAGCGATGACGGTGAGTACCGCGAGCGCCCTCCAGCTGACCTTGCGGTCGAAGAGGACTTCGCTGACGCCGAGTTTGGGGCCCGGGGTCGACGGTGGAGGCGGCACAGGAGTGCCGACCGCCGGCGCGCTCAGCGCAGCGGCCGCGTCGGGATCGCGCCACGGGTCGGCAGGCTCCGGTGTCGATTCCTTCACACCGAATCGGGAGTCGGGATCACGCTGAAGGGTGTCGGCACCCTCAGGACGGGAGAATGCCTCTTGCAGTACAGGGTCGGGGTCGGCGATCACCGGTTGCGCGGGACGCGTTCGACCGGCCTCGGGCGGGGCGAATGCGCCGGCGACGCCGTCGGGCCTGCCGAACACTGCGGTGGTCTGCTCCGGTACGGCAGGGTGCGAATTGGGGCGTGGCGCCAGTCGCGGCGCCTGGTCGACCGAGCCTCGCGCGAGATCACCGTCCGGCCGCCGCGGAGATGGCTGCGAGCCGTTGTTGTCAGCGTCTGTCACTGGCCCGCCCGAATCACCGGTCTCATCAAGAACTCGAACCCCTCGCTTGCAGCTGGTCGCCTGGACATCACCGGGTGTACCGGGTGATCCTCACCGAGGCTACCTGGCACCGGTCCTACCGATTGCGCCGCCGCTGACCGCGGTGGACGGGGAAGCCTGGAGCGTCCAGCGGCGATTCCTCGCCGACACGCCGATCGTCGCGGGCACCGCCGTCGGCCATTCGAATGTCGATCTCGCGGGTCGGGATCTGGTTCAGTTCGCCGAGCAGACCGGCGGGCATGGTGACCTCACCCGACCGACGGAGCGCGGCGCGGGCCGCGCTCTGGGCCTCGACCTCGGCCCGGCACTGTGAACACGCCTGGAGATGCTGGGACGCCCGCATGTAGGCATTCATCCGCAGTTCGCCGTCGACGTATGCAGCGACCGCTTCGGTCGCGAGATGCTCGGTCGAGAGGAACTTTCGGCCCCCGGCGCTGCCGGGTGCGCGATAACTCTTGTTCTGGGTCAGCATCGACGATGCCGGTAACCAGCCGAGCACCCGACGGCGGTTCCGCAGGCCCTTCGAAGTGTCGTGCTCGGAATCCTTGGTGCGCGAATCGTCGGGAGTGCGCTCGTCCATCGTCTTCACCCCTTCGCATCGGTGTCGCACCTGCGACGTCAGAATCCGACTGTACGGAATCCCGGCGCGGACCGCCGGTTGTCGTCGTCATCCACCGAAACAACGTTCGTGCAGTCCCGCGAGTTCCGCGGACCGCGGGTGTCTGCAGTCGTAGTGCCTCAGAAGTCCTGCGCGAGGACGGAGCGGCCCGAGTGGTGACCACTGGACGCGAGATGATCCCGGATGGCCTGCCGGCCGCGGTGGATGCGGCTGCGCACGGTACCAAGCTTGACCCCGAGGGTGGTGGCGATCTCCTCGTAGGACAGACCTTCGATGTCGCAGAGCACGACTGCCGCACGGAACTCGGGAGCAAGGGAGTCGAGTGCACTCTGCAGGTCCGGGTCGAGGTTCGCGTCATGGAAGATCTGCTCGGGATCGGGCTCGTTGCCGGGAACCCGCTCGTAATCTTCGGGCAGTGCCTCCATCCGAATCTTGTTGCGGCGCCGCACCATGTCGAGGAACAGGTTCGTGGTGATGCGATGCAGCCACCCTTCGAACGTCCCCGCCTTGTAGCTCGACAGCGAACGGAACACCCGGATGAAGGTCTCCTGCGTCAGGTCTTCGGCATCGTGCTGGTTACCCGACAGGCGGTAGGCCAGCCGGTAAACGCGGTCTGCGTGCTCACGAACCAGATCGTCCCAGGCCGGCATGAGAGTGGAATCGCCGGTCGCATCGAACCTTGCGGTACCGCCTTCGGGAATCGGATCGCCGGTCGTCTCGAGCACGCCTGTCACACCATCGGAGTGGCCTTCGCCCACCGCAATGTCTGCCCTGTCGGTTTCGGTGTTGGCATCGATCACGATCAACTCCACTTTTCTCCCCAGGACCAACTGCTCACGCCGGTCGTATTGCGCACCCTCAAAGATGGGATCCAGGTATTGATACCCAATCGGTCCAACATCGAAGCCTGCCTGCTTTGTTCCCCTATGACCTTGTCTGACCGGGGTGTGCACGCACTATGAGAGGGCTGAGTGTTACCTGAGAGTCACAACCATTTTCTCGCAGTTCAGCGGGCCATTCACCGCCGATCCGCACGCCGGGCAGCTCAGCGCGCCTAGGCCATCATGGGCGGCGACGGCGCTAACCTCGTACCCGTGTCAGATCACAGCGTCCCCGCAAACTCCGAAGCGACGGGATCAGCCACCATCGATCCGACGGTGCTGAGCCGCTACGCCGAAGCTGCGATCGTCGAGGACGAGGCGCTGCGGCTGGCCCGGGAGCGCTCGGACGAACTCGGCGCACCGGCCATCACGCCGGCGGTCGGGGCGACGTTGTCGCTCCTGGCCCGTCTGGTGAACGCCAAGGCGGTGGTCGAGGTCGGGACGGGCGCGGGCATCAGCGGCCTGTGGTTGCTCAACGGCATGCGCACCGAAGGGGTGCTCACCACGATCGACTCCGAGGCCGAACATCATCGAGCAGCGAAACTCGCGTTCAGCACCGCCGGGATCGGCCCGTCGCGCACCAGGCTGATCAACGGCCGAGCCGCCGAGGTTCTCCCCCGACTCTCGGACGCCGGATATGACCTGGTGTTCATCGACGGCGCCGTGACCGATCAGCCCAGATTCGTCGCGGAGGGACTACGCCTGCTGCGCGCGGGCGGAGTCCTGGTGGTCCACAACGCCTCCGCAGACGGGACCGTCGCCGACCCCGCCAGCGCCGACCCCGCCGCGCTCGCCGCACGTGAGGCGGCCCTGCTCATCGCCGACGACGACTCTCTCCTGCCCGTCGTCATCCCACTCGGTCGAGGACTGCTCGCAGCAGCAAAAGCACAGGTAGAACCGGAGACGCCGTGAACAGGGGTGGGTCTCGAGACCGCCGGTCCCGGGTCCTCGATCAGCTCTCGCTCGGGGCCATCGCGGTCAGCTCGGGATACTTCGGCCGGATGGTGTCGCCCGTGGACACGCCACGCAGACGCCTACCCACCCAGGGAATGGCGTACTCCACAGTCCACTGACGACTGTCGCGCCGCCGCTGCGTGGGCGAAACCCGCTGCGCCGGACCCAGTTCCACCGGAATCAGATCGTTGTCGATGCCAAGTGCGCGGAGTACCTCGATCGCCATGTACACGTGTCCGGCGGTGGACATGTGCAGCCGGTCGAACTCCCACATGCGTGGTTCTGAGTACACCCGCATCCGCCAGAAGTCGACCAGCGTCACCTCGCGGCGTTCGATGACCTCCCTGAGCAATTCGTTGTAGACCGCGAACCGCCCACGTAACGCCCCGAACACCGACTTCCCGCCGGTGTCATAGGCGGTGAAGGTGACGACCGTGGCCCCGTTCGCCTGCAGTCGCCCGATCGCCTCGTCATAGGTCTCGATCAGCGCGTCGATGTCGGCACTCGGACGCAGAAGATCGTTGGCGCCCGCACAGATCGCCACCAGATCCGGATTCATCGCCAGCGCGGGTTCCAACTGCTCACCGAGCACCGCAGACAGGACCCGGCCCCGGATCCCCAGGTTCGCGTACCGGAACTCGGGGTCCGCCCGCGCCATCACCTCAGCGACCCGATCAGCCCAGCCCCGAACACCGTTCGGACAGCGAGGCTCGACGTCGCCAACCCCCTCGACGAACGAATCGCCCAGGGCAACAAAGCGTTTGAATCTCGGCGGCGCGCTCACCTCAGACATCGGTCGAGAACCTGATTCCACCGTCGGGGATCTTCACGCCCGGCCAGATCCGGGCCCCTCGCAGGAGCTCGCACCGGGCACCGATGTCGGCGCCGTCACCGATCACGCCGTCGCGAATCAGTGCCCGCGGACCGATTCGCGCACCGAATCCGACAATGGTCCGCTCGATCACCGCGCCGGCCTCGACCACCGCACCGTCGAAGATCACCGCACCGTCGAGGCGGGCTCCGGCACCGATCTCGGCACCGCGACCCACCACCGTGCCGCCGATCAGCAATGCGCCAGGTCCCACCGACGCGCCGTCGTGAACGAGGAACTCCCCGCGGTGTCCGTGCAGCGCGGGAGATGGCGCGATGCCCCGCACCAGGTCCGCGGAGCCCCGTACGAAGTCTTCCGGAGTTCCCATGTCGCGCCAGTACCCGGAGTCGACGTGACCCTGGACGTGGCGGCCCTCGGCGAGCAGACCCGGAAAGACCTCACGTTCGACCGAGACCGGCCGACCCTCCGGGATCGTCTCGATCACCGAACGATTGAAGACGTAGCAGCCGGCATTGATCTGGTCGGTCGGCGGATCCTGGGTCTTCTCGAGGAACGCGGTGACGCGCCCCTCGGAATCGGTGGGTACACAACCGAATGCACGTGGATCGGTGACCCGCACGAGGTGGAGGGTGACCTCTGCGCCCGAGGTCTGGTGGGTGTCGACGATCGAGCGCACGTCGGTCCCGCACAGGACGTCGCCGTTGAACACCAGGACGGTCTCCGCGGTGAGCTCCGACAGCACGTTCCGGATCCCGCCGCCGGTGCCGAGAGGCTCCGATTCGTGCACGTAGGTGATCGACAGCCCCATCTTGGAGCCATCGCCGAAATGCTGTTCGAACACCTTGGACTGGAACGAGGTACCCAACACGATGCGGGTGATACCGGCGGCGCCGATTCGTGCGAGGAGGTGGGTCAGGAACGGCAGACCTGCCGTCGGCAACATGGGTTTCGGCGCCGACAGCGTCAGGGGCCGGAGGCGAGTCCCTTTCCCGCCGACAAGGATCACCGCCTGGACATCGTCGACCGAGGTCGTCTGCGAGGTCTCATTCGAGGTCATGGTCGCACCTTTCACTTCAGCCGCCCGAGAGCGTCGGCACCGTTCAGAGAGTTGTCGCGGCCTTCGGCACGCTTGGCGGCACGGACCACGACCGCGGACCGTGCCGCGAGCCCCACCCGCAAGGCCAGCCGTACCGGCGCCTGCCACCAATGTGGGTGGCGATCGGCCTGGAACCGATAGGCGCTGCGATGATGAGCCGGCAGCATCGCGCCCGGATCACGGCCTGCCGCATGGCCTTTCGCGTGCAGGATCTGAGCTTGTGGCACGTAGACGTTCAGCCACCCGGCCTTGCCGAGCCGGTCACCGAGATCCACGTCCTCCATGTACATGAAGTAACGCGAGTCGAAGCCGTCGATCGAATCGAACGCGGCGCGGCGCAACAGCAGACACGAGCCCGACAACCAGCCAACCGGTCGCTCGGAGATGTCCTCGTCATGTTGCCGGTAGGCCGCCGTCCACGGATTCGACTTCCAGACCGTGCCCAACACCGCGTGACCCGTACCGGATACGAGGTCGGGAACACGTCGGGCAGACGGGTAGACGGTGCCGTCGGGTTCGTGGATGAGCGGACCCAGCGAGCCTGCCCGTGGCCAGCGGTCCGCTGCCTCGAAGAGCTCGTCGATCGAGCCGGGCCCCCACTCCACGTCGGGGTTGGCGACCACCACGAACTCCGCCGTCGGATCGACCTCGGCGACTGCCCGGTTGATTGCGCCGCCGTAGCCGATGTTGCCACCGGTGCGCAGCAAGGAGACGTTGTCGTACTTCTCGGCCGCCGCCTCGGGAGCCCCGTCGACCGATCCGTTGTCGGCCAGGATCACCGTCGCGCTCGCCGCGGTCGCGTGCTCCAGCGTCTGGATGAACCTCGTCAGGTACTCCCCCGGCGAGTACGTCACCGTCACCACCGCCACACGCTTCGGGACCGGACTTTTCGGGGTGGGCTCAGCAGTCACGGGCTCAGGGTAACCGGCCACCCCGGGTCGCCCGGACAGGACAGCATCCGCGGCCGCGCCGCTCACCCCGACGGATGAATCACCCACCGTTATGCACCGCTGCCGTCAAGGCCGCGCGCCAGTCCCGTAGCGGTGTGAGCGCGGCGTCCTGCCACGCCCGTCCGGAGAGAACGGAGTACGCCGGGCGCGGGGCCGGCCGAGGAAACTCCGCCGACGTCGTGGGCAGGACCCGCGACGGATCGGCACCGACTTCGACGAACACCGCTTGAGCCAGGTCGAACCAACTGCAACTGCCCGCGTTGGTCGCGTGCAGGATCTGCCCGGACGCCACCGATTCCGGACCGCTCACCTCCCCGGCCAGCTCGAGCAGTCCGTCGGCGAGATCACCCGAATAGGTCGGCGACCCGACCTGATCGGTGACCACCGACACCGTGTCGCGCTCCTTTTCGAGCCGCCGCATGGTGCCCACGAAGTCGGCCGAGTTCGCGGCGCCGGTGTAGACCCACGCCGTCCGGACGATGGTCGCCGCCGGATCGCCGGCGCGGACAGCCTGTTCGCCCGCGAGCTTCGTCGCGCCGTACACCGAGTCGGGCCCCGTCGGATCCCCCGGTTCCAGGGGACGCGATGACGAACCCGTGAACACGTAGTCGGTGGAGATGTGGATCAGATGTGCTCCGGTCCGCGCGGTGTGTTCAGCCAGATATCCCGGGCCATCCGCGTTCACGGCGGCAGCCGTGCTGCGATCCGATTCGGCGTTGTCGACCGCGGTATAGGCCGCGCAGTTGATCACCACATCACCGGGTCCCAGCTTCCCCAGCGCCTGGTAGACGGACACCGGATCGGTGATGTCGAGCTGCGCGGAGGTCAGCCCCCGCACCCGTGAACCCCCGCGGGTGCGAAGTTGCGTGCCCAGTTGCCCTGCGACCCCGGTCACGACAATCGACCCTGATCCCGCCGAACTCTGCCCCGCTCCGTCTCCGCTGATGGTCGAGCTCCGCTCCGCTCCGTCTCCGCCGATGGTCTGCATGGGCACAATCATGTCCGCTTTCGCTTCGACTTGGCCACTCGGACGCCTGCTCCCACATCACTCGACGATGTGAGGGACACGGGACATCCGGCTGCGTCAGGTGGCGAAGTTTCGCAAGTAGGATTGCGGTCAGTTCGACGACGGGCGCGCTCACCAGAGTGTGAACTCGACGAGCACAACACCGATGAGTACGGCCGGAGTCACCCGCACAGAGAAGGAGCGCACCCCGCAGTGGATCGTCCATCGTCGGATCGACCGCCGGGCGAGCGCCGTACGGGATCATCAGGGCAGCGCTCCGCAGGCGGCGGCCGCCACCAGCGATCTGGCAGTGACGAACCACAGCGCCCGCCGGCAGCTCGCCGGCGCGAGCGGGACCAGCCCACCGAGCCACCACCCCGCCGGACAACGTCCCCGAGACCGCGCAGGCCGCTGCCGGGCGAAGACTCCGGCGCGGAGCGTCCTCCCCGGGCATCGACCGAGCGTGCGGGTCGGCGTGATCGAGGCACTCGCCCGCAGGACGCGGAATCCTCGCGCCGGCGCGGTGGACGCGGTGAGCGATCTCGGTCGAGCCGGAACGCACCACCTCCCCCACCTCCTGCGACCCCACCGCCTACCGGTGAATCCTCCCCGGGAGGCCGGTCGGGACGCTCGCTGACGCGAGCCGCCGTCGCACTGGTGTCGGTGGCGGTACTGGTCGCGACCGGCTTCGCCTGGAATCAGATGACCCGCCTGGAGAACAGCATCACCAAGCTCGACGGGCTCTCGCTCGGTTCCGGCAAGGACGGCGCGGTCGACATACTCATGGTGGGGACCGACTCCCGCACCGACGCCCAGGGCAATCCCCTGTCCGAAAAGGAGCTGGCGCAACTTCATTCGGGTGACGACGTCGGCACCAACACCGACACGATCCTGTTGATCCGCATCCCGAACGACGGGTCTTCTGCCACCGCGATCTCGATCCCCCGCGATTCCTACGTCGACGTCCCGGGCATCGGGAAGACCAAGATCAACTCGGCGTACGGATCATCCAAAGAGGAACGCCGCGAACAACTCGTGAACGACGGTATGGATCTCGAACAGGCCGACAGAGAATCGGTACAGGCGGGACGCGACGCGCTGATCACCACGGTCGCGAATCTGACCGGAGTCGAGGTGGACCACTACGCAGAGGTCGGATTGCTCGGATTCGTGCTGTTGACCAATGCCGTGGGCGGTGTCGAGGTCTGCCTTAGAGAGCCCGTGTCAGAGCCGTTTTCGGGTGCCGACTTCCCGGCGGGACGGCAGACGCTCGACGGTGCGGAAGCCCTGAGCTTCGTGCGCCAGCGCCACGACCTCCCGCGAGGCGATCTCGATCGGATCGTCCGCCAGCAGGTCTTCATGGCCTCGCTTGCCCAGAAGGTGCTCTCCGCGGGAACCCTCTCGAGCCCGGGCAAGCTCGGTGACCTCGAGAACGCGGTGTCGCGGTCGGTGGTGATCGACAAGAGCTGGGACATCCTCAACTTCGTGGAGCAACTCAAGGACCTGTCCGGCGGTCGGGTGCAGTTCGCCACCATTCCCGTTGTGACCGAACAGGGGTGGAGCGACGACGGCACCCAGAGTGTGGTCGAGATCGATCCGGAGGCGGTCAAAGCGTTCACTGCAGGTCTGCTCGGAGAGAAGGACTCTTCGGGCCAGACCAAGTTCCGCGCCGGCGACTACACCGTCGACGTCGTCAACACCGGCACCGTCGACGGGCTGGCCACCAACGTGTCCAAGATCGTCTCCACCAAGGGTTATCTGACCGGCGAGACCGGCAACGAGACCAACTCCACCACGGACAGTCAGGTGCAGACCGCGAGCACCGACAACCCCGGAGCCAAGGCAGTCGCCGAGCAGCTCGGCGGTCTGCCCATCACAGAGGACAAGACTTTGGCCCCCAACACCATCAGAGTGGTACTCACCGACAGTTACCAGGGTCCGGGTTCGATCGACGACCAGGGTTCGCAGGACAGCCAGGACGCGCCGACCTCCGATCCGGCCGCCCCGCCGGCCAAGACCATCACCGCCGGTGGCACCGGACCGGAGTGTGTCAATTGACCACGGTGACCGATGCCGCGCTGAATCCCGCGCTGGGCACCGACGGATCGCAGCCGCTGCTGACCTACTACGACGACGCCACCGGTGAACGCACCGAGCTTTCCGGGATCACCACAGCCAACTGGGCCGCCAAGACAGCCAACATGATCCGCGACGAATTCGGCCTGATGGCCGGTGACGTGGTGTCGGTCGATCTTCCCACGCACTGGCAGAGTGCTGCGGTTCTGCTCGGCGCGTGGTGGGCGGGGGTTCATGTCCGCCTCGGATACTCCGACGATGCCGCACTGGCTTTCTGTTCCATGGCGACCCTGGAACGGGTCGACGCTGCGCCGGAGATCGCAGTCGTATCCCTCGACCCGTTCGGCATGCCCATGCGCGACCTGCCGATCGGACTCACCGATTACGCCGCATCGGTGCGCGTCCACGGCGACCAGTTCCACCCGACCGGGCCGGGCGGCCCGGCGCTCGACGACCGATCGGTCGACGAAGTCATCGCCGAGGCACGGGAATTCGCAGTCGGGGCGGGGATCGTCGCCGGTTCGCGAATCATGACCACCCGCCCATGGGACGACCCCGGAAATGTCATCGCCAATCTCCTTGCCACCCTCGTCAGCGGCGGCTCGCTGGTGCAGGTGGCCAACCCGGACATCGCCAAGCTGCCTGCGCGGGCCGAGTCCGAAAAGGTCACCGCGACCCTGACCTGAACAACCTGGGCCGCCGAGAAGTCGGGCTGTGGGCGATCCGCGAAAGGCGACCTGATGGCGGCGAGCTAGAAGAGCGTCGGCTGAACCGGGGGTTGCGCGGTCGCGACCTGGTTCCGCGGAACGTGGATCTCGTCGTAACCCATGCCGTTGAGGCCGTGCTTTTCCAGCAGCGGAGTGATGCGCTCGCGCAGCCACTGCCGATACTCCGGGGCGGGGTGCGAACCCCGTCCGTAGATCCGCCGATAGGTACGCAGCAACGCGGGGTGGTTGTCGCCGAGCCAGGTGAGATACCAGTTGCGGGTCGGTCCCCGGAGAAACAGTTCCGAGGCGGTGACCGAGGTGGCACCTGCCGCGGCCAGGGCGCCGAACAGTTCATCGAGTTCGGCCCGGGAATCCTTGAGTGCAGGCAGGATCGGCGATGCCATCACGTGGCAATCGAAACCTGCCTCACGCACAGCTGTGATCAGATCGAGGCGGGCCCTGGCCGAGGGAGCACCCGGCTCGACCTGCCGACGCAGCTCTTCGTCCAGCAACGCCAAAGAGATCCCGATGGTCACCGGGACCGATTGTGCTGCCACCGACAACAACGGCAGATCGCGCCGCAGCAGAGTTCCCTTGGTCAGGATCGACATCGGGGTCCCGTGGTCGGCGAGGGCGCCGATGATGCCCGGCATCAACCGATACCGGCCCTCCGCGCGATGGTAGGGGTCGGTGTTTGTGCCCAGAGCCACCGTTTCGCGCTTCCAGCTCCTGCGTCCCAGCTCTTTCCGCAACACCGCCGCGATGTTCACCTTCACCACGATCTGGGTGTCGAAGTCGCGGCCCGCATCGAGGTCCAGGTATTCGTGGCTTCCCCGGGCAAAACAGTAGACGCACTGGTGCAGGCAACCCCTGGTCGGATTGATGGTCCAGCGCATCGGCACCCGTGAGCCCTCGGGAACCTTGTTCAGAGCACTCTTGCAGAGCACTTCGTGAAAGGTCACCCCCGAGAACTCCGGGGTCTGCACAGACCGGACCAGGCCGGCTCGCTCCAATCCTGGAAGAGCCGGCCTGGCGAAGTCCTCTCCCGAATCCTTCTCGGACTCGAGCAACTGTGCGTCCCATCGCATGACGCCCAGTCGAACATCCGTTCTATTCCCTGTCAAGTCCGCGAAACGGTCTGCCCGAAACTCACAGCGCCGCAGCCGGATCTGCCTTCAGCGCCCGGCGGGCCGGAATGGCCGAGCTGAGCAATCCTGCCATCCCCCCGACCACGACGATCCCCACCAGTGCGACAAGTGGGAGATTCGGCAGCGACACCCGGTCGACGCCGACCACGGCGGCAGCTCCAGCTATCCCGTATCCGGTCCCGAGCAGTACACCGACGACGGATCCGACCACCGCGATCAGGGTCGCTTCTGCCAGCAGCATCCCCTGCACACCGCGCGAACTCAGACCGATCACCCGCAGCATCGCGTTCTCTCGGGATCGATCGATGACCGAGAGCGCCATCGTGTTGCCCACCCCGATCAGCGCGACGACCACCGCAACGGCCAGCAGTGCCAGCACGATTCGCAGGAGCAGCGTGAGGATCTGATCGAGTTGCTGGGCTATCTCGACACCGCCCCCGAAGGTGGCGTCGGGGGCCGAGTTCGCCACGAGCTCGCGGATTGCGGTCATCACCCCCGAACTCCCGGCACCGCCCGCCTCCAGCCGGACCACGAGACCGGTGGGTGTGGGCGCCGCGGCAACGAGGCCGCGATCGACAAACGCACCCGAGGCGCCGTCGACGACGGTCACGGTGCGAACCGCACCCCCGGAGACCAGTCGCACTCGCTCACCCGGTCCGACCCCCGCGAGGGTCTGATCTTCTGGCGCCAGGGCGATCTCATCAGCGGCGGGTGCGCGGCCTGATCGCATCACCTGCGGCAGACGAGCGGTGTCGAGGGCACCTACACTCAGCGGCTTCCCGTTCACCGACACCTCGGTACGCGTGATGGGTATCGAAGCCTCGACCCCCGCTGTACTCGCCACCGCGTCGACGAGCGACGGATCCAGCGGTGCACTCGACGAGATGACCACATCGACCGGGTGCATCTCACCGATGACCCCCGAAACGCTCGACCGCACGACCTGCGCCCCCACCACCATCATCGTCGTCAGGGTGATGCCGACGATGAGCGCCGAAGCCGTCGCGGCAGTGCGTCGTGGGTGGCGCGTCGCGTTCGCGGCGGCCAGTTCGGCGACGGGCCCGGCCGCGGTTCCCCGCAACAGGCGCGCGGCAACGACCCCGATCACCCTGACCAACGGGGGCACCAGCACTGTAGCGGCGAGCATGAAGCCGAGGAAGCTCAACGCGCCGCCGAACCCGGCTGCGGGCACGGACTTCCCGCCCATCCCCACGATCATCACGATGGTCCCACCGCCCGCAAGTGCCCCGGCGACGACCAACCTGGCGACCCCGCGACGCCCGGTGGACGCCGGAACAACCGCACGGAACGCCGCCAGCGGAGATACAGCGGTCGCGAGTCGGGCAGGAACGGTCGCCGCGATCAGCGTCATCACCACGCCGAGCACCAGGGCGACCACCGGTGCGACCAGCGGCACCGTCAGTTCGGTCAGCGGAAAGTTCGAACCCACCCCGCGCACCGCCGCCGATGCCGCAGCCACGCCGCCGATCCCGAACACCACCCCGACGACCGACGCCACCACACCCAAGAGCAGAGCCTCGAATCGCATCCCTGATCGCACCTGCCCCTTATCGGCCCCGATACACCGGAGCAGTGCGAGTTCCTGCGTTCGCGAGGCGATCAGGACCGCGAAGGTGTTCGCGATCACGAGGCACGACACCAACGCGGTGATGGCGGCGAAGACGAGCAGTACGGTCGCCAGCACGTCGGTTTCACCGACATACCGCTTCATCACCTCGTCGGTGGCCTGGCCACCGGTCATGGCCTGGCCACCGGGCACCGTGCTGACGAGTCCGCTGATCGCCGACATGACTGCGACCGGGTCCGCGCCCGGGCGCAGCGCCATCCGGATGACAACGCTCTCGGCCTGATCGACCGCCCGTCCCGGCCCGATGGCGGCAACACCCGCGTTGGTGCCGAACAACTGGGGCGCACTGGTGGTCATCGAGCCACGATCCAGCAGCCCCACCACGGTCATCTCCCGGGCCACCCTGTCGGTGGCGGTGTCGACGTCGGGACGGACGTAGAAGTGCTGGCCGACAGCAAAATTCGACCCAGCGAAGGCTACGACCTCGTTGTCTGCCCGGGGCAGCTGTCCCACCGAGAGGGTCTGCCAGCGCAACGACTCGTCGGGCGCGATGGCGGTCAGCTGGACCTGACCGTACGACTTCGTCCCGCTGGTCACACTCACCCACCGGGTGGTGTCGATCGCGGCCGCAGCAACCCCCGGCGTGTCGGCCAGTGCCGCACCCGTCCGCTCAGCGAACTCACCGGGCACGAAGGCTGCGGCGTCCGTGTTCGCGAACTGCCCGGCCACCGATGCGCGCATCGATGCGCTCGAGGTCGCCGACAGGGTGAGGGTGGCGGCGACGAAGGCGACGGCGATGGCAACGGCCAAGCCCGACGCGAGGTAGCGGCCCTTGTATGCCCGGAGCTGGGCGAGCGCAACACTTCTCATCGGACGACCCCCGCCGCGCCAACCACCGATCCGTGGCGCAACATCGCCGCGGCCACCGAATCTGTTGTTGGTGAATCGATCTGGTCCACCAGCAGACCATCGGCCATCACCAGTACCTGATCGCAATAACTGGCCGCCACCGGGTCATGAGTGACCATCACGATGGTCTGTCCGGCCCGGCGACTACTCGCCTGCAACAGCGAGAGCACCTGCGCTCCCGCGTGGCTGTCGAGATTGCCTGTCGGTTCATCGGCAAGGATCAGACGTGGCCGAGGGAGCAACGCACGCGCGATCGCGACACGCTGTTGTTGACCGCCCGACAGCTCGGATGGTTTGTGGTCGAGACGATCAGCGATACCCAGCACGTCTGCCAATTCATCGAACCATGCCCCGTCCGGGCGCCGGCGATCCAGCGTGAGCGGCAGCAAGATGTTCGCCCTCGCCGAGAGCACCGGCAGCAGATTGAACGACTGGAAGACGAATCCCAGTTCGCGTCGCCTGATCCGGGTCCGCTGCGTGTCATCGCACCGGGACAGATCGGTGTCCCCGATCATCACGGTGCCGGCCGTGGGGGTGTCCAGCCCGGCGAGGCAGTGCATGAGTGTCGATTTCCCAGAGCCGGACGGACCCATGATCGCGGTGAACCTCCCTGCAGGGATCGCCAGGCTCACATTGCTTAACGCGTGAACCTCGGCGTCCTTCTCGCCGTACGTCTTCTGCAACCCGATGGCCCGAGCCGCCACTGTGCCACTGGAAGCGTGGCCCGGCCGCACCCCACCAGCGCCGGCTGTGTCAGCAGCGTTCACCTGGGTCCTCGTAGTCGACATCGCTGTACTCCTTGTCCGTGTCAATGAATGTCATTGCCGCACAAGCGTATTTCTAGCGGGTGAAGGAAATCGTCGGAGTCAGGGCCGATCATTGCGTGCACCGGCGTCCACCCACGCGGTGATCGCGGTACGACCGCGGTACTACTCGTGGTGGCCGAGGATGTCCGCCACAGCCACCATTCCTGTCCTGAAGGCGAACAGCACGACCTGCACTCGGTCTCGCGAACCGGTCTTGGTCAACACCCGACCTACGTGGGTCTTGACTGTCGCTGTCGACAGATGAAAGCTTGCGGCGATCTCACCGTTGGTCATCCCGATCGCTATGGCCCGCAGCACTTCACTCTCGCGCGGGGTCAGCGGGTCGACGAGGTCGAACCTCTCTGGGGTGACCGACTCGGCACCCGCACCCACCCCCGCGGCCACGTGGGTCAGCAACCGTCGGGTAGACCGCGGCGCAATCACCGCATCCCCGGCGAAAACAGTGCGGATGGCCGCCAGCAGCTCTTCGGGACGCGCGTCCTTCAGGAGAAACCCGCTCGCGCCGGCCGCGATGGCCGCGAGCAGATACTCGTCGGTGTCGAAGGTCGTGAGCACCACGATCTTCGGCGCATCGTCCTGGCCGTCCAGCAACCGGCGAGTTGCCGCGATACCGTCAAGACCCGGCATCTGGACGTCCATCAGGACCACATCGACCTTCGTCGCGCGGATCTGTTCGATGGCCTCGTTGCCGTCGCCGCCTTCGAGGACCACCTCCATGTCGGCCTGGGAGTTGATGACCATCCCGAACCCGGCCCGCACCAGCGCCTGATCGTCGATGAGCCCTACCCGAATCACTTCGCTCACAACGCTTCCCCTGTCGGCAATATGGCCTCTACCTGATATCCGCGGCGACCCGGGCGCGCTCCGGCGGTCAGCGTCCCACCGTGCAATTCCGCCCGCTCGCGCATGCCCAACACCCCTTTACCGCCCACGGGAGCGGCCCAGTCGCCCTCCACCGCGTCGGCGCGGCCGTCGTCGACGATCGTGATGCGCAACTGCGCCGGCTCCCAACGCAATCGGACCTCGGCATCCACGCCGGGTCCGGCGTGCTTCAGAACGTTCGTCAGCGATTCCTGGATGATCCGGTACGTGGTGAGTCCACACCCCACCGAGACCACTCGCTCGGGACCGGAGGACGAGCAGGTCACCGGCAGGCCGCCGGCCCGCACCACGGCCAACAGGTCCGGCACATCGGCGATGCCCGGCACGGCTCGCACCTCGCGCGGCCCGTCCTCACGTAACACGCCGAGCAGGGATCGCATGTCGGCCAAGGCTTGTCGCCCGTTCTCCGCGATGGTCTCGAGCGCACGCGCAGCTGCCTGCGGATCCTGCTCAGCGGCGTACCGGCCACCGTCGGCCTGCGCGATCACCACCGTCAGGGTGTGGGCGATGATGTCGTGCATCTCGCGGGCGATACGGGTGCGTTCACCGACCGCGGCGAGCTCGGCCTCCTGCGCTCGTTCGAGTTCGAGCAGCCGAGCCCGCTCGCGTAGTGAGGAGACCTCGCGCATTCGCGATCGCCGCAACATTCCGGTGGCCCAGATCCCGACCGTCAGGGCCGCCAGAAAGGAGGCACCGATGGCGTTGTACTCGAACGAACGCGACTCGGGAGCCTCCGAATAAAACCGCCCCGACGAGCCGACACCACCGAGGACCCCGAGCACCAGGGCTACGCGAGTACCCCACATCGAGCCGTACGCCGCCATCGAGTAGAGCCCGATGACGGCGGTGATGGTGACTGCCGGACTGAGCTGCTCGTCGACGACGATGTGCACGAACGCGACCAGCGCGATCACAGATCCGGCCAGGTCCGGCCGGGTTCGACGAAATGCCAGTGCGACGCAGCACACGGCGCCGAGCAGCATCCGCCACCAGACGTTCGGACCCATCTGTTCCCACAGCTCCGGCAGCACCGTCACCGTGGCGATGGCGAGCGCGAGAAGCGCATCGAGCAGCAATGTCCGCGGCTCCGCGAACCGATTCCAGCGCTCGATGATCCGCTGGGTGTTCATTGCGCCCAATCTAGTGGCACCGAATGCGGTCGCACATCAGACCTGGGGTGGATCTGGATCCCCGGAATTGGTGGGTTTTGGCGACACCGACCTGCTGACCGGGAAACGTCGAACTCCGCTGCGCTTCGTCCGGGGCGAATGCTCGCCAGAACCCACCAAAATCGGGCTAGCGCAGGAGTGCTCGTGACATCACGACGCGCTGGATCTGGTTGGTGCCTTCGTAGATCTGGGTGATCTTGGCATCACGCATCATCCGCTCCACCGGGAAATCGCGGGTGTAGCCGGCGCCGCCGAACAACTGCACCGCATCGGTGGTCACCTCCATCGCCACATCCGAGGCAAAACATTTCGCCGCCGCCGAGATGAACCCGAGGTTCTTCTCACCCCGCTCGGCGCGCGCAGCCGAGGTGTAGACCATCAACCGAGCGGCCTCGATCTTCATCGCCATGTCGGCGATCATGAACTCCACACCCTGGAACGTGCTGATCGACTTCCCGAACTGCTTACGGTCCTTGACGTACGCGATCGTCTGATCCAGGGCGCCCTGGGCGATACCGATCGCCTGGGCACCGATCGTCGGACGCGTGTGATCGAGCGTCTCGAGCGCGGTCTTGAACCCCGTGCCCGGTGCGCCGATGATCCGATCACCCGGGATGGTGCAGTTCTCGAAGTACAGTTCCGCAGTCGGCGAACCCTTGATTCCCAGCTTCTTCTCCAGCGGCCCGACCGTGAACCCCGGATCATCCTTGTGGACCATGAACGACGAGATCCCGTTGGCACCCTTCTCCGGATCGGTCACCGCCATCACCGTGTACCAGGACGACTTGCCACCATTGGTGATCCAGCACTTACTGCCGTTGAGCACCCAGGTGTCACCGTCCTCCTTCGCGCGGGTCTTCATCGACGCCGCGTCCGAACCGGCCTCACGCTCGGACAACGCATACGAGGCCATCGCCTCACCCGAGGCAATCGAGGGCAGCACCTGCTGCTTCAGCTCCTGCGAACCCTTCAGGATCAAACCCATCGTGCCCAGCTTGTTCACCGCCGGGATCAGCGACGCCGACGCATCCACCCGCGCGACCTCCTCGATCACGATGCACGCCGCGACCGAGTCACCACCCTGCCCGTCGAACTCCTCGGGCACATGGATCGCGTTGAACCCCGACGCGGTCAGCGCAGCGAGGGCCTCGTCGGGGAACCGGGAATTCTCGTCGACATCAGCCGCGTGCGGCTCGATCTCCTTCTCCGAGAGCGCCCGAATCGCCGCACGCAACTCATCGTGCTCCTCACCGAGCTTGAACAGATCGAAATCGGGGTTGCCGGCCATCAGAACACTCCTCATATGCGCCAGTGAAAATCGGACTCTTCGCCCGAGTGGAAAGTCGGGCTCTACGCCCACAATCGTAATACCGCGTCCAAACTTAGTTACTGGCGGGTAACTGAAGTTCGTGTACCTCCCCACCGCCCCAAATGCGGAAGTCGGTGGCACTAGCCTTGGCCGCAGACATCCCATTCTGCCCGAAAGGTGACCGCCCATGAGCCCGAAGACGTCCCCGGCCGAAGCACTTGCCGACTTCGAGAAATCAGACTTCACCCACTACGGCCAGACGCGCACGATCTACCGGCTCGGCAGTGGCCCCGCGGTGATCATCATCGCCGAGATACCCGGGATCACCCCCAAGGTCCTCCGCTTCGCCCGCAAGGTCGCCGACATCGGCTGCACTGCGGTGCTGCCGAGCCTGTTCGGCGTCGACGGCCTCGATCCGTTGCACGCCGGTGCAGCAGACGCCCGCAGGATGGCGTCGTCGTTGGTGCCGCGGTGTATCAGTAGCGATTTCACGGTGCTCGCGACCGGGAAATCGTCACCGGTCGTCAACTGGTTGCGGGCGCTGGCTGCCGCCGAACACGAGCGGTGCGGCGGCCCGGGGGTCGGGGCGATCGGAATGTGCTTCACCGGAGGTTTCGCACTGGCCATGGCGACCGACGAGCGCCTCCTCGCACCGGTCGTAGCCCAACCGTCGCTGCCGTTCCGGCCGCTGAACGCGCTCGCGGGCAACATCGACATCTCCGCGGAGGAGCTCGAGACGGTGAAGGGCCGGTGCGCCAAGGGCCTGCAGGTGCTCGGGGTCCGGTTCAAGGGAGACAAACTGTCCCCGCCGAAGCGCTTCGAGTTCCTGCGCGAACAGCTCGGTGAGGCCTTCGTGGCCATCGAACTCGACGACAGCGACGCGGCGCCGTCTCCGCTGCCACCCCACTCCGCACTGACCGAACACCTCGTCGACGAACCCGGGACCCCCACCAGGCAGGCGCTCGACGACGTGCTCGATCTGTTCCGGCGCAGGCTGCTGACCGAACCGGCCTGACCTCACGCAGATCCGATCAGCCTCCGAGCAGCTTGTCTTGCAGCGCTTGATCTTTGGCGAGAACCATATCGGACAGATCGGCCTGGAACCGTTCCATCCGGGTGCGCAGCGCAGGGTCCGAGGCGGCCAGGATGCGGACGGCGAGCAGACCGGCGTTGCGGGCCCCGCCGATCGACACCGTTGCCACGGGAACCCCGGCGGGCATCTGGACGATCGACAGCAGCGAGTCCATTCCGTCGAGGTACTTCAGTGGCACCGGTACCCCGATCACCGGCAGCGGCGTCGCCGATGCCACCATCCCGGGCAGATGCGCGGCGCCACCAGCGCCGGCGATGATCACCGAGAGGCCGCGGCCGGCGGCATCTGCGGCGTAGTCGAGCATGCGTTGCGGAGTACGGTGCGCCGAGACGACCCCCACCTCGAAACGAACCCCGAACTCGGCCAGCGCCACTGCGGCGGCCTCCATCGTCGGCCAATCCGAATCGCTGCCCATGATCAGTCCGACGAGCGGACCGTTCGTGTTCTCACCCACCGTGCACATCCCATCCGTCGGTCCAGACCCCGTGCGACATCCAGTGTGCGGCCCGTTCCGCGACTTCCCGCAGCTGCGCGACGTAGTCCGGGTCGTCGACGTCGCCACCCGGCGCACCCACGATGTTGACGTGGCCGATCTTGCGGTCGGGCCGTTCGCCCTTCCCGTACAGGTGCACCTTCGCGCGCGGGATTCTCGCGAACAGGTGGTGCAGGCGTTCGTCCATGGACATCGACGGCGCCTGCTCGGCCCCGAGGATGTTGGCCATCACGGTGGCGGGTGCCAGCACCGAGGTGTCGCCGAGCGGATAGTCGAGCACGGCCCGCAGATGCTGCTCGAACTGGCCCGTGACCGAGCCGTCCATGCTCCAGTGCCCACTGTTGTGCGGACGCATTGCCAGCTCGTTGACGAGCAGACCACCGTCTGTCGTCTCGAACAGTTCGACAGCCATGACGCCCACCACGCCGAGTTCGCCGGCCAGGAACAACGCGAGTCGCTGGGCACTCTCGGCGAGTTCAGCGTCCAGCCCCGGGGCGGGCGCGATCACCACCGCGCACTGCCCTTTACGCTGAACCGTCTCGACCACCGGCCAGACAGCACCCTGCCCGAACGGCGAGCGGCCGACCATCGCCGACAACTCTCGTCGCAACGCGACCTTCTCCTCGGCCATCAGAGCTGCGCCGGCCGGCGCCTCGTCGAGCACCGCCAGCGCCTGCTCCCGGTCGTCGATCAGCCACACACCGCGCCCGTCGTAGCCGCCGGTGACCGTTTTCAGGACGATGTCCCAGTGATGTCGCTCACCGAACTCGATGAGCGCCTCGCGCGGTGAGGTGGACCCCAACTCCACGTATTCGGGGATCGGGGCGCCCAGCTCGGCGAGCTTGCGACGCATCCGGAGCTTGTCCTGTGCGTAGATCAGCGCGGTCGGCGGCGGGAGCACCTTCACGCCCTCGGCGACCAGTGCCTCGAGGTGCCCGACCGGAACGTGCTCGTGGTCGAAGGTCAAGGCGTGGGCGCCCCGGGCGGCCGCGCGGAGGTCCTCGAGGTCGGTGTGCGAACCGAACACCACGTCCGGAGTGACTTGAGCTGCAGGTTCGTCGGCCGACGCGGCGAGAACCCGAAGACGCTGGCCCATGGCGATGGCCGCCTGATGCGTCATCCGGGCGAGCTGACCCCCACCGATCATCGTCACCACGGGCATACCTGATGTTGCGGCATCGCGGCTGCCCTCCGGCGAATCGGGTGCCGGTGGCACCGTCGTCGCGGTCGGCGCGGGTACCGCGGTCGAATCACTCGTCACGGCTATCCATGTTGTCACGATCTGAGGTGTTCGAATGACACGGGACCGGCCGAGAACGCGCCGGATTAGTTGACCGGCGATATTTTTTCGTAGACTGCATCCTTGTGTCATTCATCGACGGGCTGATGGCCCGTACCCCGGCGCCCATCAGGGGCGTGGCGATGAAACACCACGAGCTCATCAAGTTCGCCATCATCGGTGGTTCGATGATGCTTTTCGACATGGCGATCTTCTATTCGCTGAGTCTGACGATCCTCGAGAACAAGCCCGTGGTCGCCAAGATCATCTCGGGTGTTCTCGCCACGATCGTCAGTTACATCCTCAACCGTGAGTGGGCGTTCAAGAATCGCGGTGGACGCGAGACGCACCACGAGGCCCTGCTGTTCTTCGCGATCAGCGGCGTCGGTGTGATCTTGCAGGCCGCGCCCCTGTTCGTGGCCAACAACATCTTCGACATCCGCAGTTCCGTCGACGTCACCAAACTCGTCGTCATCGACTTCGTCCTCGGTTACATCATCGGCAACCTACTGCAGATGGCCTTTCGGTTCTGGGCCCTGCGGCGCTTCGCGTTCCCGGAGTCCGACCTTCGCGGTGCCGCGGCCGGTTCCACGGATCCACACCCCGCCGGCGAAGAGCTCGCGGACGAGGAACTCGGCCACAGCTGAACCCCCGCCCTGGCGGTAATGGGTCGTTGTGGCGAACAAAAGCGCAGGTCGACCTCGCCAGAACAACCCATCATCGGTCTGACTAACGGGGTTCGGGCCCCCTGGGGAGTACCTGATCGGCATCGGTATCGACTTCGTGCCGCGGCACCACGATCGCAAAAGTCGGCGGACGACGCTGCAGCAGGTCGAGCCGTCCCCCGTCGGCCTCGATCAGCGCTCGCGCCAGCGGCAGACCCACACCGCTGGACCCGCCCTCGGAGTACCCCCGCTGGAAGACGTGCGGGGCGCTCTTGTCGCTGACCCCCGCGCCCTGGTCCGACACCGAGATCCGGATCATGCCGCTCCCGGGCAGCTCGCGGGTCTCGATCAGGCAGTCACCCTCGCCATGGCGCAATGCGTTGTCCACGAGCACGCTCAGGGCCTCGCGCAGGCGCGTCGGGGTGACGCGCGCGGCGCACTCTCCCGACGCGACGGCGGAGAGCGTGCGGTTCTGCACGGCGAACGCCTGCCTATAGTCGGCCACGACCTGATCCACCTGCCCGGGTATGGCCACCGGGTCGAGGCGCGCCACCTGCTCGCCGCGCGCGGCGGTGATCAGTTCATCGAGCTCGCTGGTGAGCCGCTCGACCTGGGCGAGCGCTGCGTCGGCCTCGTCCACCACGTCCTGATCGGGATGGATGGACAACTCGTCGAGTCGCAATCTGATGGCGGTCAGTCTGCTCCGCAGCTGATGGGAGACCTCGCCCACGATCCGGCCCTCACGCTCGAGACGGACGGTGATCTCGCGATTCGCCGTATCGAGCGCCGACGACACCCGGTCGAGTTCCTCGATGTCGTAGTGCCTGCCCTCGGTCCCGAAGTCCCCCTGGGCCATGCGTGCCGCTCGCGCGGCGACGTCCTCCAACGGGTCCGCCAGGCGGCCGGCGGTCACCGCGGCCACGACGAGGCCGGCGATGACCGAGGTCGTGACCACGAGCGAGACCACCCCGACCGCTCCCCACTGTCTGCTGCGGACCTGCGAGTAGGGCACCGACAGCGTCACCGAGCCGGCCTCACCGAGGGTCAGCGATTCCGTCACGGGTTCTTCGTCGAACGACGCCCCTATGTCGAGTCTTCCCTGATCTATGCCGTCTTCGGATACCACCGGAAAATAGATTTCCAGGCGTCCACCTTCGGGCACGAGCAGCCGGAACTTGTCGCGATCCAGATCGCCGCTCACAGAACCGTCCGGCCCCTCCTGGTCGAGGAGCTCGGCCGACACGCGTTTGAGTCGATCGTCGAGATCTTGGTGTGCGGTGTCGTCGACCCACCACCAGGCCGTGAACATGAGCGGCACACCCAGCAGCAGTCCGATGCCCATGACCATGGCCATCATCGACCGGAGAATTCGGCGGCGCATGTCTAGTCGGGATCGAAGCGGAAGCCGACCCCGCGCACGGTGACGATCCGCTTCTTGCGTCCTGGCCGGTCGTCACCGATCTTGCGGCGCAGCCAGGAGATGTGCATGTCAAGGGTTTTGGAGGAGAGCAGGTCGGGAGTGCCCCACACCTCGGTCAGTATCTCTTCGCGACTGACCACCTCGCCGCCGCGTTCCATCAGATACCGCAGCAGATCGAACTCGCGATTGGCCAGTGTCGCGTCTTCCCCCGCGACCAGGACACGACGCCCGCGGGCATCGAGATGGATGTCACCGGCCTCGATCACCACGTCGGCGCTTTGTTTGCGACGCAACAGCGCCCGCACCCGGGCGAGCAACTCGGCCAGCCGGAACGGCTTACCGACGTAGTCGTCAGCTCCGGCGTCCAGTCCGACCACGAAGTCCACCTCGTCGGTGCGCGCAGTGAGCATCAACACCGCGAGTTGGGGACGCACGGCCCGGATCCGGCGGCACACCTCCAGCCCGTCCATCTCGGGCAGCCCGAGGTCGAGGACGAGCAGTTCGAATCGGCCGCTACGGGCCATCTCGAGGGCTTCGGTGCCGGTGGTGACGACCTCGCAGCCGTATCCCTCCCGGCTCAGGGCACGGGCGAGCGGCGCGGCAATGGCTTCGTCATCTTCGGCCAGCAGAACTTCGGTCACTCTGCCAACTTAGGCGCATTCGGGCCGCAGGTTCGCAGCGAGCCGATTCCAGCGGGTTGTCCCGTCCCCGCATTCCGGCTATCCCGTCGGCATGTTCGCGAGTTCAACGGCCCGACTCAGCGTCTCCCGGTCGACCACGTCGGCAGCATTCATCGGTTGGGTCAGGACACCTGACTCGCTCGCGATGTCGATCATGAACGTCACGCTGGCGTCGGAGAGCCCGCCGTCATCGGTCCAGAACGGATACTTCTGGATGAGGCCGAACAGCTCTCTGAGGGATTCTTCCGAGGGCGGTTCTTCGACGCATTCGTCGACCGCGGCCCGAAAGAGGGCGAAGTCGCTTTTCAGAGTCTTCATCGCACGCAGCGTGGTGGCGCAGTACCTGGCGGCGAGTTCGCGGTTCTCGACGAGCCATTCCGCCGGGGCGGCCTGAGCCACCTTGATGAATCCGGGGGCGTTCTCGTAGAGGGTGGCGATGAGCACCGGTAGGTTCACCGTCTCCTGGGCACTGTCGTACTGGGTGTCGTGAATCACCGTTGCGTCCAGCTGCCCCGCGGCCCACGCTTCCGTTCGGGCGCTTGAGCTTTCGATGATCTGCTGATTCGGGATCTCGTCGATGTCACGGGGCTCGCCGATACCGCTCAAGAGCGCGTTGAGGACGATGGCTCCGGCGCCACCCGGGCTGTCGATGCCCACCCGGGTCGACGGTTCGAACAGCTGACCGGCGGTGTTCACGCCGTTGGCGCCGGCCAGGACGAAGTCGTCCATGCTCACGTACGGGCAGAACATCTTGACGTCCTCGCCCTGCTCACGCGCATCCAGGATCGCGGAGACCGACGTCGCCATGACCTCGGCTTCGCCATCGAGCAAGGTCTTCAGGGGGTCGATGTGGTCGTCGAAGATCGTGATGTTCTGCTCGACACTGATGTCGAGCCCGAAGTCATCCGCGTTGTGCCCCACGCCGTAGACCAGCGGGACCTGCGACGCCTGTGGTTTCGAACCCAACACGATCCGCAGCGACTCCCCCGTGTTCGGTTCGGCTGACTCCGTGCTGGATTCGGCCTGCCCGGTGCTCGGTTCGGCTGACTCGCCGCAGCCGGCGAGTACCAGAGCGCTGATGGTGCCGGCGGCGATCAAACACGTCACCCGGCTCCGACGACTTCTGCTGGACATCTGATCTCCTCATTCGCACTGTTCGATCGCCTGAGCAGATGAGCGGTTGCTGCGGACTCGCACGTGCGGAGACCGGAACCCTCGGCCTCGGGTCCAGCTGACCGTACGTCAGTTGAGCAGGCGATTTAGGGAAATCATGGGAAGGCGCCGAACGGCCGTCCGCCGCGTGCGCAATCGACCGCGCGGTAGGCCTGCCGAGACGGTGTCGGAGCGCTTCGATCAGGTGCGTCCGCGCTTGGAGAACTCCCCGTGGGTGTGTCCGTCCCACTTCTCGTACACCTGCTTGACCTTGGGGTTGTCCTGGTCCCGGATCCAATCGCACAGGTCGGCCTCGGCGTTCGGATTCGTGACGATGATGGTGTGGAGATCTTCGTGCTTCTCGGCCAGTGCTCGAAGTTTCTCGCTGCTGGTCGACGGGTCGGCGGCCTCCAGCGCATCCCGCGGGTCGAGAAACGGACCGCGCGGGGCGTCGAACCCGCCTCCTCCGACCTCGTCCTCATCGATCGTGTCCTTGCGCATGGCTGCGGAATTGAACAGCAGGTTCAAGACGATTGCCGTGAGCGCACCCGCCGAGATACCTGAATGGAAGATCGTCTGGAACCAGTCCGGGAACTGGTCGTAGAGGTCCAGAGCGACGTCCACCGGCGCGGCGCCCAGGTTGCGATCGCTGTAGTACAGCTTGGCTTCGGTCAGCATCGCGACGCCGACGGAGATCGCGACGACCAGGATGTTGGAGTTGTTGAACTTCACCTTCGACAGGGTTCGCACGCCACTGGCGGCAACCATGCCGAACAGCGCCACACCCGCGCCGCCGAGAACCGGCATCGGGATGCCCTCGACGATCGCGGCCATCTTGGGCAGCAGTCCGAGAATCACCAGGATGATGCCGGCACAGGTCGCGACGTGACGGGTCTTGACGCCGGTGATGGCAACCAGACCGACGTTCTGGGCGAATGCCGTGTACGGGAACGTGTTGAAGATGCCGCCCAGGACCGTCCCCAGCCCGTCTGCGCGCAGGCCATCCGCGAGTTTCTGTGGGGTGATCTTCTTGCCGACGATCTCGCCGACCGCCACGGTGTCGCCGGTGGTCTCGGTCATGATCACGATGGCGACGATCATGAGCGCGAGAATCGAACTGATCTGGAACGTCGGTGCGCCGAACTGGAACGGCTGCACGAAGCCCACCCAGTCGTAGTGACTCACGTTGTCCCAGGTGGGCATTCCGAACGGAATCGAGATCAATGTGCCGATGACCAGACCGAGCAGCACCGACACCCGGCGGAACGCGTCCGGAGCGAATCGCTCGATCAACAGGATGATCAACAGGGTCAAAAATCCCATACCGATGGCACTCGGGGCGCCGAAATCAGGTCCCTTCGCAGTGCCGCCGCCGAACCAGCCTGCTGCGACCCGCATCAGCGACACCCCGATGATCAAGATGATCGTTCCGGTGACCAGCGGAGGGAAGAATCGGATGAGCTTTCCGAACACCGGCGCCATGAGGATCATGAACAATCCGGAGGCGATGACCGCACCGTAGATCGCCGTGATGCCGTGTTCGACACCAATCGTGATCATCGGGGCGACCGCGGCGAAAGTGACGCCCTGCATCAAGGGCAGTCTCACGCCGAAACGCCAGAAGCCGACTGCCTGAAGGATTGTCGCGATACCCGCGACGAACAGATCAGCCATGATCAGGTGCACGATGTCCGACGATTCCAGTTCGCCGGCGCTCACCATGGCGCCACCGACGATCAGCGGGACAGCGACCGCTCCGGCGTACATGGCGAGCACGTGCTGGAGGCCGAGCGGGAGGAGTCGGACGAGCGGAGGGATCTCGTCCACGGGGTGTTCGGCGGTGCGACCGCGGGCGATCACGGAGAGGAACGACATGGGCGTCCTAACGGTGCGATGGAGCGTTGACGAGGTGATCGTCGGACTCGCACATTTCGGACTTTTACCCAGAAGGTTTCACCGATGTTTCGGCTGGAATATATCGGGCGCCGAGGTGGCGGCGGATCAACGGCGGAAGTCGTCACCGTCGCGGGTGTCGAACACCTCGTGGTAGAGCAGGGAGTGCACCCGCTCGACGTGCGGGATGTCGTTGAACTCCAATGGATCCTCGGACGCCGATTCGATGATCAGGGTGCCGGTGCGCAGCACTCGGTCGACCAGTCCGTGCCGGAACTCGACCGAGTTGATGCGCTGCACCGGGATGTCGATGCCCGAACGGGTGATGATCCCGTTCCGGTAGGTCACCCTTCGATCGGTCAGCACGAAATGAGTTGTGCGCCAGCTGATGAATGGACGGATGAAGAACCAGATGACGATCACCAGCCACACCACGGCGATGATTATCCCCGCCACGAGCTTCGCGGTGGAGTTGATATCGGAGGTGGACAGGTACCCACCGGCGACACCGGCGAGGGCCGTACCGACGATGAACACGAAGGTCGGGAGCAGCAGACACTTCCAATGCGGATGGTGATGCAGCACCACCCGCTCGCCCTGGGCCAGGATGCTCTCGGGATACCCCATCGACAAACCCCTCCGACTCGCGCCACGCCTCCCGCGACCGGTGCGCGCGGTTCCACTGCATCGCAATCAAACCAGATGCCGGTGTCCCGGTGGGCTTCGGCGAGGATTCGCGCGCAACGGCGCCGCTGGTCAGTAGACTCAGACGCATAGGGAGGTGCGAGATGTATCCGAACGACCCGAACAAACCGCGTACCGCGCGTTACGACCGGGGCTATGACCCGGAACCACAGGCGTACAGCCAGTCGTACCCACAGCAGGGCCAACAGCCCGCGGACCAGTACTACGAGGCGGCACCTGCGGGGCAGCCACCGCGCCGCCCCAAGTCGAACCGGCCGCAGGTCAACCCGACCATGTTCATCGGCGGCGTCCTGGCCACTGCGATCGTCACCGGTCTTGCGGCCTGGCTGGTCGCCTGGTTGATCCGATTGGTCATCGAGCGCGTGAACGAGACCGGCAAGCTGGGTGTGTGGAACCCGATGGCCAACGACGAGTACTGGTTCGCCGTCGTGGCCTTTCTGTGTGCGCTCTTCGCAGGAGCTCTCTGGTACGTCCTGCAGTTGGCGACACCCTCACCCAACCAGTTCTTCTCGTGGATCGTCGGCTTGCTGATCATTGCGGCAGTGCTGATCCCACTGCTGCTCTCGCGCGATTGGACCACGGGTATCTCGACCGCGATCATCCACGCGGTGATCGGCCTGCCGATCATGTTCCTCGTTCCCGCGATGGGCACGAAGAGCATGGAACGGCGCTAGCGCAGGCCCTCAGTCCACCAGTCGTAGGTGGGTGACGTCGCCGGCCGCGACGGCGACCTGCTCACCCCCGGCAACATCGACCACCACTCGCCCGGTGCTGTCGATCGCGGTGGCCACACCGACGAGCTCGTCCCCGACCGGCAGTTGCACCCTGACCCGATGCCCGAGGGTCGCGGACGCGGCGCGGTAGTCCTCGGCGACGACCCCGAGGTCGGCGGGCCACTGATCGAGCCTGCGCGAGAGTGCGATGAGCAGGGCCGCGGCCAGCTCGGCTCTGTCGACCTCGGCGCCGGCCAAGCTCAGTGACGTCGCGGTCGGCACGGGCAGTTCGTCCTCCGACAGGCTGACGTTGATGCCGATCCCGATCACGACGACCGGCCCCGCAGGTCCATGCGTCAATTCCGCCAGGATGCCGGCGACCTTGCGGCTGTCGCCGTCGCCCGGCAGCAGGACGTCGTTGGGCCACTTGAGTTCCGGTTTCAGGTCACTCACCGCCTCGATCGCTTCGACGACCGCCAGCCCGGTCAGCAGGGGAAGCCAACCCAGGGCACTCGGCTGATCCGAGGTGTCGGCCGCTGCGGCCACCGAAAGGGCGACTTGCGAGCGGGGCGGGCTCGTCCACGACCGCGAGTGTCTGCCGCGGCCTGCACTTTGGTATTCGGCGACGAGGACCGAACCCGTGCCGTCACCCGAACCCGACAGCGCAACGAGGTCGGCGTTGGTCGAACCGGTGTCCTCCACCACCCGGATCGACCGCCATCTGGTGCCCGCCACCTTGGCGATGAGGACGTCGGGATCCAGCGGTGCGCGCGTGTCGGTCATGAGGTCACAGCCTAGAGCTGTGAGGGCGATTTTATGTGTGTCGAAGAGTACCGGATCAAACATGAGAGAAACCTCAGGTTAGCCCGGTCTGCACCCCCACCGAGGGCAGTGGATAGCATCAAGGCCATGACGAGTGCCCCCCAGGACGCGGAACCGACCCCGGACATCCACACGACCGCAGGAAAGCTCGCTGACCTGCACAATCGCCTATCGGAGGCGAAGCACCCGGTCGGTGAGGCAGCGGTCGAGAAGACCCACGAAAAAGGCAAGCTCACCGCACGCGAGCGAATCACCCACCTGCTCGACGATGGCTCGTTCGTCGAACTCGATGCCCTTGCGCGTCATCGCAGCACCAACTTCGGGCTCGCCGAACGACGGCCACTCGGAGACGGTGTCGTCACCGGATACGGCACCATCGACGGCCGCGAGGTCTGCGTCTTCAGCCAGGACGTCACGGTCTTCGGTGGCAGCCTCGGTGAGGTCTACGGCGAGAAGATCGTCAAGGTGATGGATCTGGCCATCAAGACCGGCCGGCCCCTGGTCGGGATCAACGAGGGCGCAGGCGCCCGCATCCAGGAGGGCGTCGTCTCCCTGGGTCTCTACGGCGAGATCTTCCACCGCAACGTCCGCGCCTCCGGTGTCATCCCGCAGATCTCCCTGATCATGGGCGCTGCGGCCGGCGGGCACGTCTACTCCCCCGCACTCACCGACTTCGTCGTCATGGTCGACAAGACCAGCCAGATGTTCGTCACCGGCCCCGACGTGATCAAGACAGTCACCGGTGAGGACGTGACGATGGAAGACCTCGGTGGCGCCCAGACGCACATGGCGAAATCCGGTGTGGCGCACTACGTCGCCAGCGACGAGGAAGACGCCCTGGATTACGTCAAGGAGCTGCTGGGCTACCTGCCGAGCAACAACCGGGCTGATCCGCCGCGACTGCCCGTCGCCGAGCCGGCCGCAGGATCGATCGAGGACACCCTCACCGAGGAAGATCTCGAACTCGACACCCTCATCCCGGACTCGCCGAACCAGCCGTACGACATGCACGAGGTGATCCGCCGCATCCTCGACGACGACGAGTTCCTCGAGGTCCAGGCCGGGCGTGCGACGAACATCATCATCGGTTTCGGTCGCGTCGACGGTCGCAGTGTCGGTCTGGTGGCCAACCAGCCGACCCAGTTCGCCGGTTGCCTCGACATCAACGCCTCCGAAAAAGCGGCGCGATTCGTCCGCACCTGCGATGCGTTCAACATCCCGATCATCACGCTCGTCGACGTGCCCGGCTTCCTGCCCGGCACCGACCAGGAGTTCAACGGCATCATCCGACGCGGCGCAAAACTGCTCTACGCATACGGCGAGGCAACCGTCGGCAAGATCACCGTCATCACGCGCAAGGCGTACGGCGGTGCCTATGACGTCATGGGGTCCAAGCACATGGGCGCCGACGTCAACCTGGCATGGCCGACAGCGCAGATCGCGGTCATGGGCGCCTCGGGTGCCGTCGGGTTCGTCTACCGCGGCAAGCTCAAGGATGCCGCAGCAAACGGCGAGGACGTCGATGCCCTGCGCCTGCAGCTGCAGCAGGAGTACGAGGACACCCTCGTCAATCCATACGTCGCCGCGGAGCGCGGGTATGTCGACGCGGTCATCCCGCCCTCGCACACGCGCGGCCAGATCGCCACCGCACTCAAGCTGCTCGAGCGCAAGCTCGTCAACATGCCGCCGAAGAAGCACGGGAACATCCCCCTATGAGCGACGACACGGTGGCAGAGGCCACGGATACCGCACCGGCGAAGCCATTTCTCACGGTCGTGAGAGGCAACCCGTCTGACGCCGAGGTCGCAGCGCTCGTAGGCGTTTTCGCGTCCGCCGGCGTTTCGGGTGGACCGGTCGACAGCGGCCCGCGGAACCTGTGGGGCACTCCGTCCGATCGCCTGCGGGCGGCAACCGGCCTGGCTCCGAGCGTGTTCCCGAACCTCGCGTTCGGCTACTGACACCCGGTGGACGCGCCGGTGAGGTCTCGATGACCCGTTTCATACTGGCATCGGCCTCACCGGCGCGGCTTCGGATCCTGCAGGCAGCCGGACTCGATCCGGTGGTTCACGTGTCCGACGTCGACGAGGAAGCTCTCATCGCCGAGATCGGTTCGAGCGCACCACCCGCGGACGTCGTTGCCACTCTCGCCCGTGCGAAGGCGGAGAGCGTGGTGGCCTCGCTCGATCCCCGCCTCCGAGAAGACGTGGTACTCGTAGGGTGCGATTCAATGCTCCATCACGGCGGTGCACTCACGGGCAAACCGCATACCGCTGCCGCCGCCCGAGCCCAGTGGCACGCGATGCGCGGCACGCAGGCCGAGTTGTTGACGGGCCATTGCGTGGTGCGACTGATCGCGGGTGAGATCGTGGCCTCCGAGAGCCGAACCGTCGCGACCACAATACGTTTCAGTAGTCCGACGGACGCACAGATCGAAGCTTATGTGGCCACCGAAGAGCCGCTGGCCGTGGCCGGGGCATTCACGCTCGACGGCCGCGGCGGCTGGTTCGTCGACGGGATCGACGGCGATCCGTCATCGGTGATCGGCATCAGCCTCCCGCTGGTACGCAGTTTGCTCGACAATGTCGGAGTGAGCGTCACCGACCTCTGGGTGTGACAACCACCGCTCGTCAGGTTCCGCCGCCGCTCGGGCTCGTCACCACATCCGGTGATCGAGACCCCACGCCGTCAACTCCTCCCCGATCTGCTTGCGCATCAGATCGGCATCTCCGAAGTGGTCCGGGTGGATCCCGAAGAACGTGATCGTCACCTTGTCCCCGTACTCGACTGCCCAGGCCGCCACCGCAGGTCCCAGCGTCCTGCGATGCTCTGGAGGGCGGCCCTGCATGATCGCTCTGATCCCGAACGACGTCGCCGTCTCGCCGCCCAGCTCGAGCGCGGTCTGCGGCACGACTCCCAGATTCGACACCGTGGTGTCCGGGCCCGGTATCGACTGCATCATCTTCCCGATCAATCGTTTCGGTAGCAGACGCACAACCGGTTGCAGGTTGTCGGCCACCGCGGCCGCACCGTTGTTCGCGTAGTCGATGAAGGCCTGCTTGCTCAGCGCCCTGATCTCGCCGAGCCCACGGTCGGGTGTGATCTCCCCTGGCACTCGAATCCACACGCCACCAGATGCATTCGCACGTTCGTCGCCGTCGCTGCGCCTGCTGACGGCGATACACAACCGCATCGCCGGCGCCGGAACGGGATACCCCGAGCGTTGCACCAAGCCGCCGAGTAGCGCCGTGAACAAACTGTTCGACGTGCCACCGTGTTCGGCCGCCCGGGCAATCCACTGCTCCTTGTCCACATCCGCCGTGGCGAGCGTTGTCTCGGGACCACCACGATCCGGTGACACCGCCGCCTTCGGGGCGTTCGGGTCCTTCGGGACGCTGTCCACCTCACTGCGCTGCTTCCACAGCGCCGCGGCAAGGAGTGCACCCGACCGGACAGCCGCTGCGACCTGCCCCCTGGCATCGGTGAGATCGTCCCGTATCCCGGGCCAACCGCGCGTCTGATCGAATGTGGGCAACGTGTTGGTCGACGCTCCTGCGTGAGCGGCGGCGAGTGCCCCATAGACACCCTGTCCGTCGGAGACCATGTGCGAGACCAGGAGTGACAGTGCGTACCCACCCGAATCGGTCGGTGCACCGTCCAGCTGCCACCCCTGACCGTCCGCCGGTCGCAGGGCCGAACCCCGAACACGTTCGTCCATCCACGCCCCGATCTCGTCGTCGGCGATCGGTGAATGCGCAAGTCTGAGATCGGGGACCTCGTCGTGACGGATCCACCGATCGCGGGCGAGTGGTACCCGGGTCCGGCGTACCCTCCGGTTCAGCGACCCGGCTGCCAGCTCATCCCGCAGTCGGACCAGCGCCGCCTCACCGGGGTGTCGGTCGAAGACCCACAGGAACTGGATGGGCGCACCGAGGCCGAAAAGATCCTCGGCCAACAGATAGGATTCATCCGCACCGGTGACCCGATCTGCTTGCTTTCCTTGCTCAGACATATGTGTTCGTCCTCCGGTCAGCGCATCACCAGATGCGGTGCGGTAGTCCCCAGGCGTCGAGTTCTGCAGTGAGCAGGCGATGAAGCTCCGGCCGGTCGCCGAACCGGGATTCGTCGAATGCCGCCACCGAGAACGTGAGCTGATCGCCCACCTCGAGGAGCCAGGACTGGACACCCTCGCCGAACCGGTAGGGCTGCGACGGATTGACCCCCTGCGCGATTCCGCGGAAGGCGACACCAGAGGCGGGTACCCCGCCCAGCTCTGAGAGTTCCGAGGCGAAGGCGCCGAGATTGGACGCGACCGCGTCGGGCATCCCGCTGCCCGAGCTGACCGCCTTGACGATCAGAGATGTCGGGAGCAACCACATCAGCGGTAGCAGATGGATCATGGCAGGCCTGCGGCCTTCTGCGAGCACGGTGAAGGCGGCCTTGCACTTTCGCCGGATCGGGCCCAGGTCGCCGCCGGCGGCCGGCTCGTCGGTCAGGTGGACCGAGACCCCCGCGGTGGCGTTGCCTCCCTCGTCGTCGGCCGTTCTGTTGCTGACGGGGACCCCCACCTTGATCGGTTCTCCGAGTGGTGCGTAGCCGCTGCTTCGCAACAACCCTGAGATCACCGCAACAAAAAGGCTGTTCGCGGTGCCGCCGTGCTCCTCGGCGACCTTGCGCCACGCGTCGACGTCCACACTGACGATCGCCCACGGTCCGGCGGCAGCGGGCGCTCTCACATTCATCGGCGGACGGGGTGGCCGCGTCGGGGGTGGTGGCGTCGAGTCGCGGCGCAGCGTAGTGATCGCCGCGCGCACGACGCCGTACGCCGCGGCGACGATCTGACGGATCGAATCACCTGCATCCGCCGCGCCGGCATGAATCCGAGGACGCAGGGACAGGGCGTCCACCCCCTTACCTCCGAGCGCGTCTGCCGCGGCCGACACCGTCGCCTTACCGTCTGCGATCAGATGCAGCGTGGTCAGGGACAGCACGAAGCCGCCATCGACGGTGGCCGTGCCCCGCAGCCGCCACGGCGGTCCACTCTCGGGTTCCAAAGGCGCGGAATACATCTCCTGCGCCGCCCATACCTCGACCGCGCGGCTCTCGATCGCTGTCTCGTCCAGGAGGAGTTCCGGTTCGATCTCGGCGTGGACCCAGCGCGGGCGCGAGAAGGGAAACGTCGACGTAATCAGTTGTCGATTCAAGGGGCTGGCCGCCAGGTGCGCGTTGACGGCCATGAGCGCATCGCGCGAGGGCGGACGATCGAACGTCCACAAGACCTGCAACACCACCGACCACCCGAAGGCACGGTGTACGAACCAATAGGTGAAGTCTTCCGGCTCCAATCGCGTCACGATCAGGCCGACAATCGAATCGAGCGCCTCTGCCGGGCGGCGTTCTCGATCAGGTCGACCGCGCCTGCGGCGGCCTGCTCGGCGGGGATGAGGCAGGACGCCACCTCCGTTGCGCGCTCGGCGTACGCCATACCGAGAATCAACTCGAGATTCTTCGTCAGAACGTCGGCATTCAGGGTTTTGAGCGGTATCGATGCTCCCGCGCCCATTCGCTCGAGTTGCCGTCCCCAGAAGGGCTGGTCCGAACCGAGCCAGCACACCAGTGCCGGCTTGCCCGCCCGGACAGCGGCGGACGTGGTGCCCGCCCCGCCGTGATGGACCACCGCCCGGCATCGCGCGAACACGCGTCCGTGGTCGACCGCACCGACCACGCGCACGCGTTCGGTCGAGGTCTGGCCGAAGTCGTTCCATCCCGCGCACACCAGGGCGCGCTGCCCCAACGCTCGGCAGGCCTCGTCGATCGCGCTCAACAGAGCTTCCGGATCGGGTACGGGCATACTGCCGAACCCGAAATAGATGGGAGGATCCCCGCTCTCGATCCAGGCTTCGGTCTCTGGGTCCACAGGGTCGGAGCCGATCCGGCGTCGCAGGCCCGCCGGGAGATCGATGAAGCCGACGAGTGGGCGACGGGCACCCCACACCCGGGTGAGTTCGGGGCAGAAGACAGGGTCGTATGCCTGGACCTCGACAGCTCCGTAGGCCTGCATTCGCGGTGACAGGGGTTGCTTGGCCGGGCCGAGCCCGAGCAGGTGCCGGAGCCGGTTCTCCCGTCCCCTGGTCAGCATCCAGAACGCCGCGGTGACGGCAGCCCAACTGACTGCGTTCACGCGAGCAGGAAGCGTCAGGGGTGCCCCGGGGAACGGCGAGACGAAAGGATTCTCCGCCACGGGTGCATGATGCAGAACGAAGAACGGAACGTCGTCTCGTTGTGCGAATGCGAAAACTATTTGAGCCGTGGTGAATCCGGTCACGATCGCGTCGGCACCCACTGCGAGCCCAAACATCTCGTCGACCATCTGGCTCCAACCGTGATCGCGGATTTCGGCAAGCGCGCGGACGCGTTTGAGAGGCCCACCGGTACGCACGCCCTCCCGGATGACGGCCGAGTTGATGTGCGCCCTGGTGTCGTAGCCGAATGGGCGTGCATCGAGTCCGGCCCCGGCCGCGAACTCGACCAGGTTGGGCGGCGCCCCGAACACCACCTCGTGTCCACGTCGCAGCAGTTCTGCACCGAGCACAACCGCGGGCTGGATATCACCACGCGTTCCGTTGAACGCGAGGACAAAACGCATCATCGCCTCCCCGCACTGTCTCGGCCCCGACCGCCGTCATTCACATCATCCTAGGTGAGACGTTAGGGTCGTGCAGGGTCAGCGAAACCGCTACCGCAAGATCGAGCCCGCTTTGGCCGAAACGAGGGGCGATGAAATTTGTACTGGCGTTCAACGGAAGTCGCGGCGACGTGCAGCCCGCCATCGCACTCGGCAGTGAATTGGCCGTGCGCGGTCATGAAGTCGTGCTCGCGGTCCCACCGAACCTCACCGATTTCGCCGGGGGCTCCGGGCTGGCGGTACACAGCTACGGACTCGACACTCGAGAACTTCTTCGCTCCGAGGTCGTCTCACGGGACCTCAAGTCCAACAATCCGGTCACCAAACTGCGTGCGGTGTCAGAGATCACGCTCAGGGGCGGGCGGACGATGCAGCAAGAACTGCTCGACCTCACCGCCGGCGCGGACGCCATCATCGGCGGAAGCGCAGGCCAGGAACGTGCACTCAACGTCGCGCTGGTACGCGGGATCCCCTACATCCCCATCCATCTGTGTCCGATTCGCCGCAACGGTGAGGTCTCACTGCTCACGCAGTTCGGTATCAATCCTCCGCCACCGGTGGCACGCGCGAGCTGGACCGTACTCGAACAAATCCTCTGGCGGGCAACCCGATCGGCCGAGAACACGCTCGGATCCGAGTTGGGACTGCCCGCGGCCGACGCACCCGCGGCCACCCGTATCGGAAGGCAAGGAGTGCCGGAGATCCAGGCCTACGACGCCGCGTTGTTCTCCGGCCTGACGTCGGAGTGGGGTGCGCGCAGACCTTTGGTGGGATTCTTCAACCTCACGACTCAGACCCGAAAACGGATGGGCGACGGGCACTCCGACCACGAGCTGCAGAGGTGGCTCGATGACGGACCACCACCGCTCTACGTCGGATTCGGGAGCATGGCCGTGGCAGACCCCGACCGCCTGGCGAGGGTGATCGCGACCGCCACCGAGGCCGCGGGACTGCGGGTTCTACTCGCCACCGGATGGGGTGGCTTGACGTTCGATGCGCCCGGTGACCGGATTCACGCGGTTCCCGCCGTCGACCACGACGCGATCCTGCCCCAGTGCGTCGCGGCCGTCCATCACGGTGGCGCGGGTTCCATCGCCGCGTCGCTGCGGGCAGGACTGCCGACACTCGTCTACTGGCTGGGCGCTGACCAGCCTTTGTGGGGCAGGCAGATTCGGCGCAGCGGCGCCGGGTTGAGTGCTCCACTCGCCAAGATTGACGAGAGCGGATTCCGCAGCGCGCTCGCGGAGTTGCTGACGCCTGTTCACACCCGCGCGGCGCGGGGGCTGTCCGAGCAGTTGGTCACGCCTGCCGCAGCGGTCACCGCGGCAGCAGAGCTTGTCGAGCAGGCCGTGCGATCGTGATGTCCGCGCGGTCGCGGCTCAGCTGTCCCAGGGCAGCGGATGTGGTGTCACGGCATGATCCGATCGTGGGTCGGCCGCAGCATGTTCTTGGCCGCGAACTCCCCGGTTTCTTTGTCGTAGGCCCGGATCACGACCAGTCGAACGGCATGGAGTGCGGTGACCATCGGCAGGTACACCAGGGCAGCCAGTGCTGCCCATCCGAACCGTCTGTGTACCAACAGGGTTCGCGGCAGGCAGATCATGTAGGTCAGGAACGCCGGCACGCTCGTCTCCATCCGCCGGGGTGAGACACCCACCGTGATGTCCGGCAGAAACGCATTTCGTCCGCCCGATTCCTGTACGCAGAGTCCGGTGTCGACGTCTTCGAACAGGTCACGTCGCAGGCTGACCCGCTCGCGAATCTGTAACCACGTCTCGCGGCGTAGCACCATGTTGGAGCCGTACAGGACCGGAACGTCCTTGACTTCGATCGGCGTGGGGATGCCCGCGCGTGTTGTGTTGACTCGTCGCGCACGCAACGGACTGATCCGTTCCTTCACACCCTTCAAGGCCTCTCCATAGGGCAGTCCATACGCCTCGCCCCGGCCGCACAGCGCCGCCCATCGGTGTTCTGTGTCGCTCTGCAGGAACTCGACGATCGTCCGAGCCCAGTGTGGCGGCACAAGTGTGTCGGAATCGATCCTCGCCACTGCTGGGCCGCCGCTGGCGTCGAGACCGGCATTGCGGGCGAAGACGAGTCCCTGCCGGGTCTCGGAGATCATCCTGATCTCAGGATGCCGCTCGGTGAACGTGGCGACGATGTCTGCTGTCTTGTCGGTCGAGTTGTTGTCGACGACCACGATTTCGAGGATGTAGTCGAGCTGGCGGCTCAAGCGTTCAAGACATTCGCCGATCACCTCCTCTTCGTTGAAGGTGGGGACCACCACCGACAAACACTTCGAATCCATCACGCTCCTTCGATGTCAGAAGTTCGCACAGGTCGATCCGCCGGCTGACAGATCGGTCAGGTCTTGCGCATGTACACCCGCAGGGTCAGGGGTGCAAAAATGGCGAGCACCACGAGTGCTCCGATCAGCGACCACGCGATCTGCGGACCGAAATGTCCGTCGACGGCCAGTTCTCTCACCGCGGACACGAGATGCGAGACGGGATTGACCGACGCGAAAGACTGCATCCATCCGGGCAACGTGGTGACGGGCACCAACGCGTTGGACACAAAGGTCAGCGGCATCAGGATCAGCATCGAGACCCCCTGCACCGTGGATGCCTTGTTCATCAGGACACCCATCAGCGCGAATATCCAGCTCAACGCGAATGCCACGACGATGACGAGAAGACAGCCGGCAAAGAGCCCGGCGATGCTTCCGGGCCGGTACCCCATCGCGAATCCGACAAGAACTGTCACCCCGGTCGCCACGACATAGCGCACCACATCTGCCAGCAGCGAACCGGCGAGGGGTGAGATCCTGGCGATGGGAAGGGATTTGAAACGATCGAAGACGCCCTTGTCGAGATCCTCGCGCAGTTGCACACCGGTGGTCACCGACGCGGCGACGGCGACCTGGACGAGCACACCCGGGATCAGGAGCGGAAGATACGCGTTGACGTTGCCGGCGATGGCTCCGCCGAAGATGCTCGAGAACAACACCGTGAACACGATCGGCAGGATGACCACGTCGAACAGCTGTTGCGGATTGTGTTTGATCTTGAGCAACCCGCGCTCGGCCATGGTCAGTGCCTGCGAGACCGATCTGCCCATCGAGACGTGCTTCGGGATGTGCCGGTCGGCAAGCAGCGCAGCGACTTCGGGATCGAACGGGATCTCGGTTCCGGCGGTCATGCGGCGTCCTCCCGGATCTCGGGTACCTCGGTGGGCTGCCCGGTGATCGTGAAGAACACCTCGTCGAGGCTGGGCTTCTGCACATTGATCTCCCGAAGCTCGATGCCCGCCGCTCGCAAGGCGAACAACAGCTCCGGCATGAGCGAGAGATCGTCCAATGGTGCGGCGACCCCTCCGTTGCCGGACACGGTGACCTCCGTGCGCGTGTAGCCGGCGACAATGCCCGCCGCCTCCCCGGCTGCCGCGGGATCACCCAGGGCCAAGATGAGGGTCGAGGACCCGACGGCCGCCTTCAGGTCGTCCGCGGTTCCGTCCGCGACAAGCCGGCCGTTGTCGATCACCGCGATGCGATCGGCCAGCTGATCGGCTTCCTCGAGATACTGCGTGGTCAGCAAAACAGTCGAGCCTGCTGCGACCAGCGCTCGGATCGTGGTCCACATCTGCGCGCGCGTTCGCGGATCGAGTCCGGTGGTCGGTTCGTCGAGAAAGAGCAACGGCGGGCGCGAGATCAAGCTCGCCGCGAGGTCGAGGCGACGGCGCATACCGCCGGAGAAGTGCCGGAGAGACCTGCCGGCCGCGGCTTCGAGGCCGAACTCCTCGAGTAGTTCAGCCGCTTTGGATTTCGCCGCGGTCCGCGACAAGCCGAGGAGCTTGCCGAAGATCATCAGGTTCTCGGCCGCTGTCAGATCTTCGTCCACGGATGCATATTGACCCGTCACCCCGATCAGGGAACGCACGGCCGTGGCATCGCGGACGACGTCGTAACCGAACACCGCAGCATGTCCGGCATCGGGCCGAAGCAGCGTGGCGAGCATACGCACGGTGGTGGTCTTGCCTGCCCCGTTGGGTCCGAGCACGGCGTAGACGATGCCCGCAGGTACCGCGAGGTCTATGCCGTCAACGGCGCGAAAAGTACCGTAGGTCTTCACGAGTCCGGTCGCCTCGATCGCCAGCGGTGATCGGTTGCCCATCGCGTTTCTCCTCCTATTGGACACCGATTCTGGTCGCCCTGTTGGATCACATTTGGCTACGCGGCCACGGCGCCAACAGATAACGCACAAGAAATACCGAACGACGCCTGTATTCCGCCAAGCGTTTACCCCACAGCCGAAGGTTAGTCCCTGCCAACGAATCCCCGCAAGAGTGGCACATGGTCCGGCCGGATTTCACGTCCTGTCAAAGTGACTGTAAGCCAACTTATTTCACATCGATGTCACATGCCCGACACCAACTCGCAAAAACTGCGCGACAATGCCGCACAGACGCTTGCCCACCACACTCACCGCGTCCGGCAAAATGCCTGTTAGAAGATTGTTTTCAGCGTTTCGACAACCTTCTCGCACTCTTTCGAAGAACTGTGTTGTCCGACTGTTTGCAACGCTAAAAGTGATGAACAACACTTTATCCTCGTGACGAAATCGCGAGAGTCCGGCCATACGATTGGGAAGCGCAGTCAGAACCTCTCCGACGATTAGCGATCGCAATTACACGTCATCACCGGAACCGGATGCGGGACTATGGAATTCACTGAACTTGTATATTATCCGCTGCCCTCGGGCAGCCTCACCGAGTGGATACCCACCACCGGAGCCGACGGCGCGTGCTGGTCTGTGGACTCCCGTCCTCTCACCTACGACCACGAAGACCACTACACGCGCGGGATGTCGGGCGAACCATCGAACGGTCAATCTGCTTGGCTTGGAGCAGCTTTCGAGATTCACCTACCGTTTGATGCCGATGCCGTCAGGCGAACGCTCCGGGCCTGGATGCTCCGACACGAGGCCTTCCGAACCACGGTGACCAAGACTGTTGACGCCCAAGGCAGTACCTGCCTCACCCGGCTCACCAGTTCGGGCGAGGTGCTCGACATGGCTCCCCATCCCGTCGGTCGCCTCAGGAACGGGGCTCACGTACGCGCACACCTTGTCGACCTGTTCGACACCCAGATCTCACCGCTGACGTGGCCACACTGCCTGGTGGCAACCGTCTCGGACCCCGACGCACCGATTGCCGGCAACGGCTTCCTCGTGGTCTTCGGCGCCGACCACTCGGTGATGGACGCGTATTCGATGCTGCTGGGCATCAGCGAGATCCAGCGCTTGTACGCGTACGAGCTCAACGGAATCGATCCGGCTCTGTCCGAGATCGGCAGTCACGTCGACTTCAGCGCGAACGATCGCGTCATCGGCGGCGGACTCACCCCTGAGCATCACGCGGTCGAGAAGTGGCAGCGATTTCTCGACGCGGGCGGCGGGCAGTTCCCCCGTTTCGGACTTCCGGTCAAACCCGAAGGCATCAACCCGCATGCGGGCCGGCAGCAGAACGGGATGTCCACGTGGCTGCTGTCGTCCGAGCAGGTCGCCCAGGTCAACGCCAACTGCCACGAACTCGGGCACAACATGCAGTCGGCCGTACTCGCGTCGCTCGCACTGGTGCAACGCGAACTCGTGGGCGAATCCACGCTGCGATTCGTGATGCCGATGCACACCCGCCACGAGTCACAGTACGTCGAATCCGTCGGTTGGTACGTCGGCATCATCCCGGTCGAAGTGGACATCACGGCCGCCGAGACCTTCGGTGACTGCATGAGGGCGGGCGCAGAGGCGGTGGCCGCCACCAAGAGTTTCGCCCGCTTTCCCTACCCTCGCATCGCCCAATTGCTCGGAAGACACGCAGTCCCACAGTTCGTGGTCTCCTACCTCGACGTGAGATTCGTGCCCGGCGCAGCGGAATGGGAGCGGTGGCGCGGACGCACCCTGCGCAGCGGCACATTCTCGGACGACGAGGTGTATCTGTGGATCGCCCGGACCCCGGTCGGCATGACGGTGTCAGCTCGCTTCCCTGCAACCGAGGTCGCCGAGGCAGGAGTACGACGCTTCATCGATGCCCTCGGCGAACTACTGCTCGGGTTCGCCCGCGCCGGTGATCATCCCACCGCCGGCCGTTCACTGACCTCGCTCACGATCCCTTACTCGCAAGACAAGTTCCCGGCCTAGACCAGCGGGACGACTCCCCGGTACAGAGAGGCGCTCAACGTGATCATCACCGCGATGGATTGGTGGACCCCGGCCGGTGGCACCCTGCTCGAGTGGCATCCGACGCCGACGGCGCGGGAACGCGCGGCAGCGGCAGCCCAGGACGCGGGCCCCCTGTCATTCCTGCAGGAGAACCACATCAGGGCATGCCATGTCGCTCGGCAAGGCGGCGGTGACCACAAGGCCTATCTCGGCTCGGGCACCGACATCGACGGTGATCTCGATCGCAGTGCCCTGACCCGGGCATTGCGCAGCTTCGTACTACGCCATGAAGGTCTGCGGACCTGGTTCGACACTGACGGGGTCGCGATCACCCGACACCTCCTCGATCCCGAGGCCGTCGACTTCGAGGTCGGGGTGGCCGGAGAGTTCACCGAATCCGAACAATTCCGGGAGTACCTCCACAACCGCTTCGGGAATGAAGCGGTGGCAATGAGCTGGCCGGGTTTCGCATTCGGGGCGATCAGCCGCCCCGGCAGCTTCACCCTCTACTACGGGTGTGACCACGCGCTGAGCGACGGAGCCTCCCAGGCTCTGGCGCTCGCGGAGATCGCCGAGTTGTACGACGCCGAGATCACCGGAAGCGCACCGGCTCACTTCGCGAGCGCACCCACCGGCAGTTTCGTCGAGTACGCGCGGCTGGAAAATCAACTCGCCGCCGGTTTCGACGCCGACTCCGCCGAGATCGTCGAGTGGCGCGACATCTTCGATTCACATGGCGGATCCATGCCGGGATTCCCCCTGGACATGGGCCTGGCGCCAGGCGAGACGGCCCCGGTCCGCCCGGTCGAACTGAACCTGCTCGACGCCGACGGCATCGCCCGGTTCGAGCGCATCTGCGCAGAGGCCGGCGGCAGTTTTTTGTCGGGGATCTACGCCGCGGTTGCACTCACGGAGTACGAACTCGCCGCCCGCGCCGACTATTTCGGTATCTCGGTACTCGCGACGCGGTTGCTCGCCGACTTCGGGATGTCCCAGGGCTGGTTCTGCAACTTCGCCCCGGTCGCCTTCAAGGTCGAAGGCGCACGATCGTTCACCGATCTGGTGCCGGCCGCGTTTGCCGGCTACACCAGGGCGAAACGTCTCGCCGCCGTTCCCGCACAAAGCGTCATCGCCGCGCTGCTGGGTTCGGGCGCCTCGCCCGCCGACGTCGCGGCAAGTCCCAACCTCCTGTCTTACATCGATTTTCGCCGGTTCCCCGGATACGGAGGCCAGGCCTATGACCGCGGCGTGCTCTTCACCGGAGAAGGCCGGACCGCAAATGCCTCGATGTGGTTCAACCGCGACGACGATCGTCTCTACCTCGGCAGCCAGACCCCGGACACCACTCTGGCGCAGCTCCAGGTCAAGCGGTACCACGAACACCTGTGGTCGGTATTCGATCGAGTCGTCAGCAGCGGCGACTACGCTGTACCCAGTCCGGGACCCACGGTATTTGCGACGGAAGAGATGCGCCTGCCATGAACATCGGATCGAGGTAACCGCGCTTGCACGTCACCACCATTGACCACTACCTGCCCGATCCCGGCGACCTGATGCAGTGGACGGTCGATTCCGGAGCCGTTCGACCGGTGGCTTCGCCGGTACCGCCCTCGTTCAACCAGGGTTTCCACCTGAGCGGATCCGAAGGCGAAAGCGTCTGGCTCGCAGCAGCATTCGATATCGAGGGGCGGGTCGACGGCAAGGCACTCGAGCGCGCCTACCGCCTGTTGATCGCACGCCACGGCACGTTGCACAGTGCATTCGTGCGACGCGACGGCGAGATCGAAAGGGAACTCTACGACCCCGCCGAGCTGATCCTGAAACAGGAGCCGATGGCCCGAACGGACTCACCTGAGGGATTGCGGGATCTGCTGTGGAGCACGTTGAACACGGCGTGCCACCCGTTCGGTTTTCCCGCCTACCTGTTGGCAGCGATCGATCGGGCCGAGCGCTCTACCGTCTTCTGCGGCTTCGACCACGCGCACGTGGACGCGTACTCGATGTCGATCATCATCGACGACCTCTATCAGCTCTATCGCGGTTGCCTCGAAGAACCCGGCGGATTCTTCGCCGACACGATGCCGATGGCCGGCAGCTTCGTCGATTACTGCGCCGCTGAAGCAGAGGCCGCGATCGTCGGCCCCCGGGACCCGCGGATGCGCGCCTGGCTGAAGTTCTTCGACGAGCACGACAACACCCCTCCGGGTTTCCCACTCGATCTGGGACTCCCTCCCGGTCAGGCGGCACCTCAGGCCGTGGACCTGCGCGACCTGCTGGACGCGGACACCACCACCGCCTTCGAGGTGTTCTGCCGGCGCAATGGTGCATCCGTGTTCGCGGGCATGCTCGCCGCGATGGCACGGTGCGTCCGGGTTCTCGGGGGCGGCCCACAGATGTCACTACTGTTCCCACTGCACACACGCCGCTCGGAACAGTGGCGCGGTGCGGTCGGCTGGTTCACGACCAACGCACCGATCAAGGTGGCCGCGACCGAGGACTTCAGCGAATCCGTTCAGCGTGCCGGTCCGGCACTGCGCACGGCGGTATCCCTCGGCGAGGTGCCCGTCCCACACGTACTCGCCGCGATGGGAGGCCTCAACCATCAGCGAAGTGACATCTTCATGGTCTCGTTCGTCGACTACCGCGGACTCCCCGGCGCGGCCGCGCACGAGGACATCGGGGCGCACCACGTGTCCAACGTGACCACAGCCGACGACGCGCAATTCTGGATATCGCGGACCGAGCGCGGGCTCGCCCTGCGCACCCGGTATCCGGGCACCGAGGCCGCCGAGCCGGTCATCACATCCTTCCTCGATGAACTCTCCCGGTTCCTGCGGCAACCCTGGTAGCTCCACGAGCACCTCCCGCGCACTACGCTCGTGAGGTATTCGCCCCCGTAACGCCCAGCCGATTTGGAGCAAACCCGTGACCGTGGAGATCGACAACAACCCCGGCTTTGCCGAGTACGTTCACCCCGAGCGCCTGGTCAGTACCGAGTGGCTCAGCGCCCACCTCGGCACCGACGGTCTCAAGATCGTCGAATCCGACGAGGATGTGCTCCTGTTCGACATCGGGCACATCCCGACCGCGCAGAAGGTCGATTGGCATCTGCACCTCAACGACCCGGTGACCCGCGACTACATCTCCGGCGAACAGTTCGCAGAGCTGATGCGCAGCAAAGGAATCCGCCGCGATGACACCGTGGTCATCTATGGCGACAAGAGCAACTGGTGGGCCGCCTACGCCCTGTGGGTGTTCACCCTGTTCGGCCATGAAGACGTCCGCCTGCTCGACGGCGGCCGTGACGCCTGGTTCTCCGAGGACCGCGACATCACCTTCGATGTCCCCGATTACCCCGAATCCGACTATCCGGTCGTGCAGCGCGATGACTCGCAGATCAGAGCCTTCGCCGACGAGGTGAGGGCCGGCATCGGCACCGAACCACTCATCGATGTCCGATCCCCGCAGGAATACACCGGTGAGCGCACCCACATGCCGGAGTATCCACAGGAAGGTGCCCTGCGCGGCGGCCACATCCCCACCGCGGTGTCGATCCCGTGGGCAAAGGCCGCGGCCCCGGACGGGCGGTTCAAACCGGCCGCAGACCTGCGCGAGCTGTACTCGGACTTCGCCCCCGACCAGTCGACCATCGTCTACTGCCGCATCGGGGAGCGCTCGTCGCACACCTGGTTCGTGCTCACGCATCTGCTCGGTTTCGACAAGGTCCGCAACTACGACGGCTCCTGGACCGAATGGGGCAACGCGGTGCGGGCGCCGATCGTCACCGGCGACGAACCGGGCACCGCGAGTGGCACACGGTGACCGCGGCGCTCGACGAGATCATCGAGGACTTCGCCGCCCTCTCTGACTCGGAGAAGATCCAGCTGCTACTCGAGTTCTCCGACGAACTCCCCGAATTGCCGGATGACCTCGCCGAGGCGGCGATGGAACCGGTGCCCGAGTGCCAGTCACCGTTGTTCCTCTCGGTGGACGACACCGACCCCGACTCGATCCAGCTCTTCTTCAGCGCTCCACCACAGGCGCCGACCACCCGCGGATTCGCATCCATCCTGCATCAGGGCCTCAACGGGGCCAGCGCGGCGGAGATACTGGCCGTGCCCGGCGACTTCTACACCAGCCTCGGCCTGGACTCCGCGATCAGCCCGTTGCGACTTCGCGGGATGGCGGCCATGCTCGCCCGCATCAAAGCGCACCTGGGCCCGACGGGTCGATGAAGTTCATCCAGATGCTGGACCAGCCCGTCGAGCCGGGCGGGCTGGTCGAGTGGTCGCCGTACACCGATGGCGGATTGGCACACTGGAAGGCCGATTCCCGGCCCACGTCCCACAATCACGAGCAGCACCTGCGCTCGGCATTCGAGTACCGGCTTCGCCATCGCCGTGAAGGCGGACGCGAATCCTGGCTCGGGCTGGCCATCGATTTCGACGAGCCCCTGTCCATCCCTGCCATCCGCTCCACCTTCTCGATGTGGATCGACCGGCACGAGGTGCTGCGCAGTCATGTGGTCATCTGGGCCGACCGTCTGGCCCGGATGACGACGCCCCCCGGCTCGGTGAAACTGAGGATGGGCAAGGTCGGTTGGTACGGCGAACCGGGACCGCTCCTCGACCAACTCAGCGGCACCTTCGACCGCGCGACCGCACCATTGCAGTGGCCCGCATACCTTTTCGCGACGGTCGCCCGCGAACGTTCATTCACCCTGCTGTTCGCGGCCGACCATTCGCTTGTCGACGGTTACTCGCTGATCATGGCCCAGCACGAATTGGTGTCGCTGTACGCGGCGAGCCGACGCAAGGTCCAACCCGACCTGCCCGCCGTGGGTTCGTACGTCGATTTCAGCGCGTATCAGCGCCGTGAGGCGGACGCGGCAGGCAGCGATCACGAGGCGATCGCCGTGTGGTCGGACTTCCTGCGCGACACCGGCGGGAAGCTACCGGGCTTCGAGCTCGGCGGTGACGCCGACCCTGCCGAGCCCGAACTCGGCCACGAGCCCGGGACACACGAGCACGCCGAACTCACCCCGCAAGGGTCGATCACCGCCGAGCTGCTCGACGACGAACAGACCAACAGATTCACCGCTGTGTGTTCGGCGGCGGGCGGCTCACTCTTCGCCGGTGTCATGGCGGCGCTCGGCGCGGTGTACGCGGATCTCGGCGGTGGCCCGGTGATGCGGTGCGTCATCCCCCGCCACACCCGGGGCGACCAGCAGTGGTTCGGGGCCCTCGGCTGGTTCGTGGCGACCGTCCCGTTCCGGCTCGACAGCTCCCAGCCGGCCGACTTCGGCCAGGCGATCGGACGTGCCACCGAGGAACTGCGGCGGGTCCGAAAAGCATCGAGTCTGCCGTTCCTTCGCGTCGGGCAGATCCTCGGAAAAGAGTTCGACTTCCCGGAGCCGAAGTTCGTGGTGTCGTTCATCGATCTGCGTTTCGCGCCGGGTAACGCCGAGGCCGACGCCGGCCGGGCACGGGTTCTGCGCAGCCACAACTATTCGGCAGACGAGGTGTACATCTGGGTCAACCGCACGGCGTCGGGTCTGCGCATCTCGGCCCGCTTCCCGTCACACGGACGAACCCACAATCAGGTCGGCCGTTTCCTCGGCGCATTCGGGGATTTCCTCACCGCGATCGGCGACCAGAGCACCTACGGAAAAGTTACCCGCGAGTAGGAAAACCGCACCGAGCGAGCGATCTGTGGGTTGGGGTCGAGCCCGGAGAACGAGGTGCTTAGACTCCATTGAGTGCTGCCGACCACGACCCGTGGCCGCGGCGGCCGACGTACCGAGACATCGATACCCGAGACAATGTCGCCGACGCTCATCCACCAGCGCCCAACAGGAGATCAAGTGCCAAGTCACGCCAGCACAGCACTCACGAAAGTCCTCATCGCCAACCGCGGAGAAATCGCGGTTCGAGTGATCCGGGCCGCCAAGGACGCCGGCCTGTCCAGTGTCGCGGTGTACGCAGAACCCGATTCGGACGCCCTCTTCGTGAAGCTGGCCGACGAGGCCTTCGCCCTGGGTGGCCAGACCTCGGCCGAGTCGTACCTCGTCTTCGACAAGATCCTGGATGCCGCCGCCAAGTCCGGCGCCGACGCCATCCACCCCGGTTACGGCTTCCTGTCCGAGAACGCCGAGTTCGCCCAGGCCGTCATCGACGCCGGGCTCACCTGGATCGGGCCGTCCCCGCAATCGATCCGAGATCTCGGCGACAAGGTCACCGCGCGCCACATCGCCCTCAAGGCGAACGCCCCCATGGCACCCGGCACCAAGGACCCCGCCAAGGACGCCAGTGAGGTCGTCGCGTTCGCAGAGGAGCACGGTGTGCCCGTCGCGATCAAGGCAGCATTCGGTGGTGGTGGTCGCGGTATGAAGGTGGCGTACACGATCGAAGAGATTCCGGAGCTGTTCGACTCGGCGACCCGTGAGGCCGTCTCCGCGTTCGGCCGCGGCGAGTGCTTCGTCGAGCGTTACCTCGACAAGGCCCGCCATGTCGAGGCCCAGGTCATCGCGGACCAGCACGGCAATGTCATCGTCGCGGGCACCCGCGACTGCTCGTTGCAGCGGCGTTTCCAGAAGCTGGTCGAAGAGGCACCCGCCCCCTTCCTCACGGTTGAACAGCGGGAGAGAATCCACTCCTCGGCGAAGGCCATCTGCAAGGAAGCCGGGTACTACGGTGCCGGCACCGTCGAGTTCCTCGTCGGCGCCGACGGACTGGTCTCGTTCCTCGAGGTCAACACCCGCCTGCAGGTCGAGCACCCGGTCACGGAAGAGACCGCGGGCATCGACCTCGTGCGTCAGCAGTTCCGGATCGCCGCCGGCGAGAAGCTCGAGTTCACCGAGGATCCGACCCCCCGCGGCCACTCCTTCGAGTTCCGGATCAACGGCGAGGACGCCGGTCGTGGCTTCCTGCCCGCCCCCGGACCCATCAGTGTCTACAAGGAACCGACGGGCCCCGGTGTCCGCGTCGATTCCGGCGTCGTCGAGGGTGACGTCATCGGCGGTCAGTTCGACTCGATGCTGGCGAAGCTGATCGTCACCGGCGAGAACCGCGAGCAGGCGCTCGAGCGTTCACGTCGTGCTCTGGCCGAGTTCCAGGTCGAGGGCCTGGCCACCGTGCTCCCGTTCCACCGCCACATCGTCTCGAATCCCGCGTTCATCGGCGACGGCCAAGGCTTCGACATCTACACCAAGTGGATCGAGACCGATTGGGAGAACCCGATCGAGCCTTACACCGGCGCGCAGCCCATCGAGGAAGACGACGCCGAGCCACGCAAGACCGTCGTGGTCGAGGTCGGCGGACGTCGCCTCGAGGTCTCGCTCCCCGGCGATCTCGCTCTCGGTGGGGGCGGCGGTTCGAACGGCGCCGTCAAGAAGAAGCCGAAGTCTCGTACCCGCGCCAAGGGCGGCGCCGCCGCGGCATCGGGTGATGCCGTGAGCGCACCCATGCAGGGCACCGTCGTCAAGGTGGCCGTCACCGAGGGCCAAGAGGTCACCGCGGGCGAACTCGTCGTGGTTCTCGAGGCCATGAAGATGGAGAACCCGGTCACCGCCCACAAAGACGGCGTCGTGAAGGGACTGTCCATCGAAGCCGGTGCCGCGGTCACCCAGGGCACTGTCCTGTTCGAGCTCAAGTAGGACCGCACCATCGAGGCTGTCGAGATCAACGCAGGCGCATGGTATCTGCGCGCCCTGCGTGATGACGACCGGGTGACCGACCGGCCGGCGCTCGCGCTGGCCGGTGTCACCGACCCCGATTACGTGCGCGCCTGCGAACGCGGGTGGGATGACGAGACCCGATTCACCTGGGCCGTCTGTGAACCCACCACCGGCGAGATGCTCGCCGAGATCGCGATCGAACCGCTGGGCGACGAAGGCGAGGCCTGCCTGACCGGTTACGCACGCGAGGGCTACGACGAACCCCTCGCCGCTGCACGCCCGGTGGTCCGTAGATTCGCCGAGGGCGCACTGGGTTACACGATCGTCGGTTAGGGACGGGGCCTCGGATGGTCGTGATCGAGGCCGGTGCCGAGGTCGCCGCACTCGACGTCGATGACGTCGCCCCGGCCGGCGAAGAAGGGCCCCGCGCCGCGATCACCGCTCAGTGAATCGAGTACGGCGCCAAGGTGATCGGCACCGATGTATGCCGGATGGCCGATTTGCCCGAAGTGGGTCGCGCGGGCCAGTGCCCGGGGCGAAGGGCCTGCCGCGGCGAGCAGTCTCTCGACCTGAGGTGCCGAGACATCCGGAATGTCAACAACGTGTAAAACAACCCCGACCACACCCTGGCGGCCGCGGGCGCGAACAAGCCCCGCGCGCACCGACTCACTCAGTCCTTCACGCCACGTCGGTACCTGCACCGCCTCGGCCCCCTGAGGCATCGCCACCGCTGCCGCACCCACCGTGACGAACACCTTGCAGCAGCCTCCTGCCAACAGTGCAGCAACGCACAGTCGCAGCCAATCACCTTGTTCTGCAAGGATCTTCGGCATTCCATACCTGGTTCCCCCACCCGCGGCGAGCAGCACCCCCACGACCGTCGGAGCGCCGTCGAGCGAGACACCTTCCTCGGGCGAACCCTTCACAGCCACCTCCCAGACACCATGCGGCCGACGAGTGACAATCGCGAATTCATCGCATCGCACAGCCTGTCGGCGACGATATATTCGTTTTTCTCATCCTGCGGACAAGTCGAGTTGGGGTGATCCTTTCTCTGAGCAATGCGGCCGATCCGTGAAGTGTCGACCGCAGTGCGCCCTGAACGACCCTTCATCCAAGAGGTATCACGATGAGCAGCGAACCCGAGGCCGACTCCACAGCCACTCCCCCCGTTCTGCCTATGCGGAAGAAGCGGGTTCATCCTGTCGACGAGGTCCCGCCGGTCGGCAAACTCGCGGTTCTGGGCTTCCAGCACGTCATCGCGTTCTACGCGGGCGCAGTGCTGGTCCCGCTCATCATCGCCGGTGCCATCGGCCTCGACGGCGACGCACTCACGATGCTCATCACCGCCGACCTCTTCACCTGTGGTATCGCTTCCATCCTGCAGGCGGTCGGCATCTGGAAGATCGGTGTCCGGCTCCCGCTGCTACAGGGCATCACGTTCGCCGCACTCGCGCCGGTCATCAAGATCGCCAACGACAACGGCGGAGAACGCGTCGGGCTGCTGACCGTCTACGGGGCCGTCATCTGCGCGGGCATCTTCACCTTCCTGATCGCGCCGTTCTTCGCCAAACTGATCCGGTTCTTCCCTCCTGTCGTGACCGGAACCATCATCACCATCATCGGTATCGCGCTGCTGCCTGTCGGCATCGGTGACGCAACCACCGATCCCGCCACCCACACCTCGGACGCCGGCAACGGCCGCTGGCTGCTGTACGCGGTGGGCACCATCTTCCTGATCGTTCTCATGCAGCGCTTCTTCCGTGGCTTCTGGGCGACCATCGCGGTGCTGCTCGGCCTGGTGGTCGGGACCATCGTCGCCTGGATCCTCGGCGACACGAACTTCAGCGCTGTCGGCGAGGCCGACTGGGTCGGATTCACCCCGCCCTTCGCGTTCGGTGCACCACGCTTCGATCTCATCGCCATCGTGATGATGATCGTGGTCATGATGATCATCGCCGTGGAATCCACCGGGTCGGTGTTCGCAACCGGTGAGATCGTCGGCAAACGCATCAAAAAGGAAGACATCGCGGCCACCGTGCGCGCGGACGGCCTGGCCACCGTGATCGGCGGCATCTTCAACTCGTTCCCCTACACCGCGTTCTCCGAAAACGTGGGGCTTGTCCGTCTCACCGGAGTCAAGAGTCGCTGGGTGGTCGCCGCGGCCGGCGGCATCATGATCCTGCTGGGCCTGCTGCCCAAGACCGCCAAGATCGTCGAAGCCATCCCGGCCCCGGTGCTCGGCGGTGCCGCCATGACCCTGTTCGCCACGGTCGCCGTGGTCGGCATTCACACCCTCGGGAAAGTCGACTTCGCCGACCACCGGAACCTGATCATCGTCAGCACGTCACTCGCCATGGGTCTGTACGTGGAGTTCAGCCAGTCCTCGACGCCGTCGGAGGTCATCGTCGACGGCAACGTGGTCGAGGTACCGGGTATGTCCGGTGTCGACCAGGCCGTGCCCGGTGTGCTGCTGCAGATCCCGTTCGGCGCCGGAATCACGATGGGCGCCATCACCGCTCTACTGCTGAATCTGCTGTTCTTCCACACCGGCAGTCGTGGCGTGGCGATCGCGGGAGGCGGTTCGATCCGGCTTGCCGAGATCAACAAGATGTCGCTGGAGAAGTTCCGAGAGACCTTCGGCGGCCTCGTGCAGAACGTGACGTGGGTTGTCGACGCCGCGTACGAGCAACGACCGTTCGAGAACGCGCATGACCTGCGGGCTTCCTTCCAGGACGCGCTGCTCACAGGTAGCGACGAGCAACAGCTCGAACTGATCAGGGCGTTCCCGGATCTCGACGCCGAAGACGAGGTCGGCGACATGATCGCCTCAGATCACACCGCGTTGTCCAATCTCGAAGAGGAAGAGCACGATAACATCGTCGAGATGGCAAAAGCCTATCGTCAGCAGTTCGGTTTCCCGCTGGTGATCTGCGCCAGAGAGACCGAGCGATACGAGCGCGTACTCCGAAATGGCTGGACTCGCATGGACAATGCAGCAGGCAGCGAGAAGTCGTTTGCGCTGATCGAGATAGCGAAGATCGCCAACTACCGGTTCGACGATCTCGTGGCGGACGCCAATCCCATAGTCTCGGCGCGGTTCAACCGTTTCCAAGACGTAATGGGTTGATACGAAAGGCAGGAGAATCCGTGCGACGAGTCGACTGGCGCGGTGTCGAGAGCTTCAACGAACTGAGCGACCGCCAAGCCATCCACGCCCTCTACGAGTGCTGCACCTCCCGGATCTGGGCGATCCGGGTTGCGGCGGGGCGTCCGTTCACCGACGACGAAGCACTGTTCGAGCGTGCGGATCTGATCTTGGCCGAGCTCACCGAATCCGATCTCGACGAGGCCCTCGACGGGCACCCACGCATCGGCGACCGCGCCGACAACCCGTCGTCGGCCAGCGAGCAATCAGGGGTCGCCGGTGCCGATGCCGCGATCATCGACGAGCTCAAGAAGTGCAACGCCGAGTACGAGAGCAAGTTCGGTCACGTCTATCTGGTGTTCGCCAACGGCAGGCCGGCAGCGGAGTTGCTGGCCATTCTCAAGGAACGGATGGGCAATGACCCGCAGACCGAACGACGGGTCATGCGAATGGAACTGGGGAAGATCAACCGTCGGCGGTTGCGAGTGATGCTCGAGCCGGCCGTCCACTACGTCGACGAGGAGGAAGGTGCTCACCCGTGACCGGATTGAGCACCCACGTCCTCGATGCCGTCACCGGACTTCCCGCGCCCGGGTTGACGGTCTCATTACATGACGACGCCGGAGTCGAATTGGCCTCGGCGATCACCGATTCCGACGGCCGCATCGCTTCGGTGACCGGCGGCGACCTCGGCGAAGGCACCTATCGCCTCACGTTCGACACCGGTTCATGGTTCAGCGCGAGGGAGATCGAGAACTTCTACCCAGAGGTGACCATCGCGTTCGCCGTCGTGGACACCACACGGCATCATCATGTACCGCTGCTGCTCAGCCCCTTTGCATACTCCACCTATCGCGGCAGCTGACCGAAGAGAAAGAGACTAGAAGCACAATGGGCATCATCCTGGGCGAGAACCAGTACGGCAAAGCGGAGAACCGCGTGGTCCGGATCTATCGCGACACCCCGCGACACGAGATCAAGGACATCAACGTCGGTAGTGCGCTGCGCGGTGACTTCTCGGCCGCTCACACCGATGGCGACCAGCGTAAGGTGCTGCCGACCGACACCCAGAAGCAGACCGCGTACGCCTACGCCAAGGAAAAGGGTATCTCGAGCATCGAGCAGTACGGGCTCGACCTCGCCCACCATTTCGTCGATGACAACGACCCCGTCGACGGGGCACGTATCGAGATCGAGGAGTACGCCTGGGAACGCGCGGTCATCGACGGCAAGGAACACGACCACACCTGGGTTCGCAAAGGCCAGGAGATCCGCACCGCCGACATCACCGTCGAAGGCAAGGGTGATGCCCAAAACACCTGGGTCATCGGAGGTCTGAAGGATCTGGTTGTGCTGAAGTCGACGGGATCGGAATTCCATGACTTCCTCGAAGACGAGTACACCATCCTGCAACCGACCACCGACCGGGTGATGTCGACATCCCTGGTCGCGAAGTGGCGCTTCACCACCACCGACGTCGATTGGGAAGCGGTTTATCCCGCCATCAAGCAGATCATCGTCGAGACGTTCGCGACGGTCCAGTCATTGGCGTTGCAGCAGACGCTGTATCAGATGGGCAAGACCATCCTGGAGACCTACGACCACATCGCCGAGGTCAAGTTGTCCGCTCCGAACATCCACCACTTCGTCTACGACCTCTCCCCCTTCGGCGTGGAGAACAACAAAGAGGTGTTCAACGCCGACGACCGTCCCTACGGTTTGATCCAGGCCACCGTCACCCGAGACGATGCTCCCGACGCCGGTCCGTCATGGACGCAGCAGATGGCCTGGCTCGGTTAGCCCCATCCCGATGATGGGTCGTTTTGGGGAACAAAACCGCAGGTCGGGTTCGCCAAAACAACCCATTATCGGGGATTCAGCTGGGTCAGTGCGTCGGCGAGGGTGAGCACATCGGCGTACTTCGCCTGTAGGTCGAGCAGATTCGCCTCGTGCAACGATTGTTCGCGATCGCCGCAGGCATCCGAGACCACCAACGGGCGAAAACCGTGTTGCAGGGCGTCCGTCGCGCTGGCCCGGATGCAGCCGCTGGTGCTCAGTCCACAGATGTAGAGCGTGTCGATGCCGCGCGCGGTGAGGGTGGCGGCCAGCGAGGTCCCGAAAAAGGCGCTGGCATACTGCTTCGTGACCACCGTCTCTCCCGGCTCGGGACGAGGATCGGGCACGAAGTCCGCGAGCGGCGAGCCCTCCTCGAACACCTTGAGAGCCGGTATCTTCCGCACGAACAGACCACCGTCGATCCCACCGCGCTGATAGCTGACGCGGGTGAAGATCACCGGAATCCCCGCCGCGCGGGCCGCACCCACCAGTGCCGCCGACGCCGCGACAGCATCGGCGACCGGCGCCCGCAACGGCGAGGAGTCGGCCAGATAGGCCATCGCCAGATCGATGGCCAACACCGCCGGGCTCCGGCCCGGCCCGAGGCTTCCTGCGAAGCCCGACTCCAGGTACGACGAGAGCGTATCGCTCACGCCCGCACCGCCTTCCGCACGTTCACCGGTGGCCTCGGGGCCGGCAATCCGGTCTCGGCCTCACACCGCTCGAGGATCTCGGGGATCGACGGGCCCATGTCGAAGGTCTGGAGTTCACCGCGCTCGGAGCGAATGGCCTCCCGGCGGGCCTCGGTCGCCGCGCCATCGACATCTCCCTGCGCGGTGCACACGACGCCGTAGCCCTCGGCCGCCCCCTCGACACTGACCAGACCGCGCCGCACCTCGAGAGCCACGATCTCGGGATCCCGGTCGAGCGGATCACCCCAGCCACCACCGCCCCAGGTGATGAAGTGCAGTACGTCGCCGCGCGCGACCTCGACATCGTGGATCTTGCTCGGCAGCACCTCGGTCTCACCGGAGACACGTTTGATCCATTTCGCCCCGCGCGCACCGGGTTTGCCCCCGTTGACGCCCCACGGATAGGTGAGCCAGCGATCGTCGTGTATCGCAATGGTTCCCGGCTCCTCGAAGTAATACGCGACGTCGACACCGTTGCCACCACGATGCAATCCGGCGCCGCCGGTGTCGGCGATCGTCTCCCAGCGCTCGACCCGCAGGGGGTAATACGACTCGAGGTACTCGCACGGGATGTTCACGAACGAGGGCCACAGCGAGTGGCCATCCGGTCCGTCTCCGATCGGGCGGCCCGGAATCCCTCCGAAACCGATGGAGTAGAGCTGGAACCATTCGCCATCCCGCGAACCGCCGTCGTAGTGACCGGAATACATGAAGTGTGGCGACGACGAGAACCCCGCGGCATTGAGGATCTCCGGGTTTCCCTGGCCCAGCAGTCCGCCGAACAGGTCGAAGACCCGGCCGATTCCGTGGTTGCGACCGTTGAGCGCGGCCGGGAATCGCGGTTTCCAGAACGAGTCCTCGGGAATGGTCACGTCGATGAGCGGATAAAAGCCGTCGTTCCAGAGGATCTGGGGATCAGCGATGGTGATCACGTAGATGCCGAAGAACATCCGTACGAGATTCTCGTTGATGAAGTAGTTGATCGGCCCGACCGCCTGCGCCGCGTCGGCACTGAAGTCGAGATGGATCTTCTCGCCGTGCCGGGTCAATTTGATCGTCAGCTTGTAGGGGCCGTAACCACATCCGTCGTCGCAGATGTAGTCACTGAACTCAATGGTCTCGCCGTCGACGAACAGCGTCGCGAGAAGCACCTTCATGGCCTGGTAGTTCCTGTCGAGCAACGCGTCGAGCGCGGACAGATAGACATCGACACCGAAACGATCGCACAATTCGACGATCCGCCGGGAGGCGGTGGTGCACGCTGCGACCAGGCCGTTGAGGTCGGCGCGGTTCCAGTCGGGCATCCGCACCTGGTTCAGGATGATGTCGAGCGCGGTGTCGTTGAGTTCGCCCTTGTCGTAGAGCTTGAACGGCGGGATGATCACGCCCTCTTCGTAGATCGTGTGGGCGTCGGCGGGCATCGACGACGGGGTGCTGCCGCCGACGTCCGACATGTGTCCGAACATCGACGACCACCCGACCACCCGCCCGCTGTGGAAGATGGGAAGCACGATGAGCCAGTCGTTGGCATGGCTGATCGCGGCGCCGCAGGCGTAGGGATCAGAGGTCAGCAGGATGTCACCTTCGCCGACAGTGCCGTTGAAGTTGTCGAGAAAGTCGGGGACGGAGAGCCCGAACTGACCCACGACCATTTTCCCGCTCGGATCGGCGATCAACGGGAACTCGTCGTGCTGCTCCCGGATGCCCGGAGACAGCGCCGTTCGGAACAGCACCTCGTCCATCTCGTACCGGGCGTTGCGTAATGCGTTCTCGATGATGTCGAGGGTGACCGGATCAACCGGCACCTTGTTCACTCCGGTGGTGCTGGTTTCGATGATGGTGGCCATCAGATCTCCTACGAAGGTGGTGTATCTCGATCAGTTCGGGGGTTGAATCGGGCCTGCGTCAGATCAGACCGGGCGGATCAGCAGGCTTGCGCTGGTGTGGACGGTGGCGGCGTGCCCGGGCAGGACCAGGGTCGTCGAGTCCATCTCGGTGATCACGGCAGGTCCGGTGACCACGTTGCCTGCCAGGAGCTTCGAACGGTCATAGATCCCGGCGGAGACATGCGCGCCGTCCATCCAGACCTCACTCGTCCGGGCGAGCGCAGCGGACGCGTCGGCGTCGCCTTCCGGCAACGCTTTCCACGCCACCTCGGGTCGCGGACCACTCACCGTGACGCGCAGATTGATCACCTCACGCTCATTCTTCAGCAGGAACGAGAACAGCCGCTGGTGCTCGGCGTCGAAGGCCTCACCGAGGCCGGCGAGGACCTCGCCCCCTGCCAGTACCTCCGGGTCCAGATCGACGGGAATCTCGAATCCCTGGCCGTGGTAGCGCAGATCCACCTGATACTTGGCGGTCTGCTGGTCGGCGGGCACCCCTTCGGCCGCAAGCCTGGCGGCGGCGGACTCGGCCAACTCCGCCAGCGCCGAACGCAATTCGTCGTCGGTGGTCTCGGAGAAGGCGCGGATCAGCGTGCGGGCACTCTCGTCGCGCAGACAGGTCGTGGCGTCACCGTAGGCGCACAGCACCCCCGGCGAGGGTGGCACGATGACCGGCCACGATCCGGTGAGCCTGCCCAGCGCATTGACGTGTAGCGGGCCGGCGCCACCGAACGACACCAGCGCGAAGTCCCTGGGGTCGAAACCCTGCTGGACACTGACCAATCGCAGCGCACCGAACATGTTCTCGTTGACGATATCGACGATGCCCGCCGCGGCGACCTCGGGACTCTCCAGCCCCATCGCGTCGGCGACGCCTGCGACCGCAGTGCGCGCGGCGTCGACGTCGAGGGATACCTCACCGCCGGCCAATCCGCTGGGCAGATAACCCAATACGACGTTGGCGTCGGTGACGGTCGGTTCCGTGCCACCGCTGCCGTAGGCCGCAGGTCCGGGATCGGCACCAGCGGACTGCGGACCCACCCTCAGGGCCTTGGTCAGCTCGGGGACATGGGCGATCGAGCCCCCGCCGGCTCCCACGGTGCGGACGTCCACGCTGGTGGCCCTCACCGCGAGATCACCGACCTTGGTCTCTCGGCCGATGCGGGGCTCCCCTTTGAGCACGAGTGCCACATCGGTGGAGGTGCCACCCATGTCGAAGGTCAGGAAATCGGTGAATCCTGCCTGCTCGGCGAACCAGACAGCGCCTGTCACGCCGCCCGCAGGCCCCGAGAGCAGCAGGGAGACGGGATCCTCCGCGGCCTTGGCCGACTGCACGAGCCCACCGTCGCTGCGCAGGATCGACAGCGGGGCCTCGATCCCCTTGTCGCGCAGGGTTGCGTCGAGGTTGCGGACGTATCGCGACACCTCTGGCTGTACGTAGCTGTTCGCGACAGTGGTCAGGGTGCGCTCGTATTCGCGCATCTCGGGCAGCACGTGGCTGGAGATCGACACCGGGATGCCGGGCAACTCTTCGGCGGCCCACGCCGCGACCTGCTTCTCGTGAGCATCGTTGGCGTACGAGTTGATCAACGAGATCGTGAGCGCCTCGATCCCCGCCCCCGACAGTGAGCTCAGTGCCGCACGGGCCTGACCCTCGTCGAGCGCCGTCACCTCCGATCCGTCGGCGGCGAGTCGGCCGACCACCTCGACCGTGTCCTCGAGCTTGGCCAATGGTTCAGGTTTGGGCCAGATGATCCAGCCGGCCAGACCGCCCGGCACGAATGACCTGGCGATCTGCAGCACCTGCCGGAATCCGTCGGTGGTCACCAGCCCTACCTTGGCGCCCTTGTGCTGCAGGATCGCGTTGGTGGCGACCGTGGTGCCGTGGAGTACCTGCCCGACTTCAGAAAAGTCGATAGCCGCTTCGGCGCACACCTTGGTGACGCCGTTCATCACGCCGATCGACTGATCGGCAGGGGTCGAGGGGGTCTTGGCCCGGAACGTGGTTCCGGAGGTCTCGTCGAGCAGCAGCACATCGGTGAATGTGCCGCCGACGTCAACTCCGAGCCGATATCGCATGCGGATCTCCAGTGATGGTTGGGTGTGGCCAATGATGGTTGGGGTGTGAAGGGCTGGTGTCAGATAGTGCCGCGCCCGGCGAGCGCGGCCTGGTCGGAGTCGGTGAGTCCGAGCAGCGCGCCGTAGATGTCAGCGTTGTGCTCACCGAGTGCGGGGCCGGCGTGCCTGACGGCGCCGGGGGTCTTGCTCAGCTTCGGGAACACCCCGTGCATGGGGAACTCCCCGAAGTCCGGGTGGGCCAGCTTCACGATCGCCTCACGCGCCGCGAAGTGCGGATCGGCGAACATGTCGCTCGCGGTGTAGATCCGGCCGGCCGGGACCCCCGCCTCGTGGAGCAACTCCAGCAGTTCGTCGGTGCCGCGCTCGGCGGTCCAGGACGCGATCAACTCGTCCAATTCGTCCATGTTGACCCCGCGGGAGGCGTGGTCACGGTACCGCGGGTCGTCGATCAGATCGGTCCGGTCCATGGCGGTCGCCAAACGCCCGAACACGCTGTCCTGGTTGGCCGCGACCAGGATCATGCTGTCCTCCTTGGTCGGATAGACGTTGCTCGGTGCGATGTTCGGCAGGACCGAACCCGTCCGCTCGCGCTGATAGCCGCCGATGGCCCATTCGGGCAGAAGCGACTCCATCATGGCGAGCACGGCCTCGTAGATGGCCGAGTCGACGACCTGCCCGACACCTGTCTTCTCTCGATGGTGAAGGGCGGCCAGGACACCGATCGTCGCGAAGACCGCTGCCAGGGAATCACCGAGTGAGATCCCGGCGCGGGACGGTGCGTTCGTCGGATCGCCCGTCACATAACGGATCCCACCCATCGCCTCGCCGATCGAACCGAACCCGGCCCGGGCGGAATACGGACCACTCTGGCCATAACCGCTGACCCTGGCGACGATCAGCCCCGGATTGATCTCGTGCAGTTCTTCGACACCGAGGCCCCATCGTTCGAGTGTCCCCGGCCGGAAGTTCTCGACGACCACGTCGGCCTCGGCAATGATCCGACGGGCCAGATCCTGGCCTTCGGGACTTCGGAGGTTGCAGGTGACCGACTTCTTGCCGCGGGCGACGACCGGCCACCACAGCGACTTGCCGTGTGCCTTCTCGCGGCCCCACTGTCTCATCGGGTCGCCCACCCCCGGTGATTCGAGTTTGATCACCTCCGCACCGAAGTCGGCCAGCAGCTGACCACAAAACGGCCCGGCCAACAGCTGACCCATCTCGACGACCCTGAGGTCGGTCAACGGTCCGGCGGGTGCGTCTGCAGTTGTCATCGCATGAACTCCTCACTCGGCCGGGCATCGACGACCGGCTCGGTATCTACTGTGAGCGCTTATAACAGCACGGATTTGGCGGCCCGTACGTGTGCTCGCATAACTGACTCGGCCCACACCTCGTCGCGATTGCGCAACGCCGCCACCAGATCCCGGTGGTGAGCACAGCTGCGGGTGAGATCTTCGGGGGCATACCGGTGGAACGTGCGCATGACCAGCGGCAGCTGGATGACGGCACCGAGCATGGTGGTGAGCCGGTTGCTGGCCGCGGCGGACCGCACGATGGCGTGGAACTCGTCGTTCAGCTGCGCGACGAGGTCGAGACGTTGCCGGGGTCCGGGAACCGCGGCGACCTCCATCAGGTCACACAGTTCGGTCATGCGATCGAGGTCCTTACCGTCGATACGGCTCGCGGCGCGGACCGCGGCCATGGCCTCCAGCGTCATCCGGAGGTCGTAGATCTCCTCCAGGTCATCGGCCGTCCACTCGTAGACCCTTGCCCCGCGATGGGGCAAGACCTCGACCAATCCCTCCATCTCCAGGCGGCGTAGAGCCTCACGCACCGGCGTCCGGCTCGCATCGGTCAGCTCTGCGATCTCGACCTCACCGAGGCGCGCGCCGGGCTGGTAACGGCCATCGACGATGGCATCCCGGATGTGCGCGTACACCCGGTCGACAGCACGAGTCATTGATACCTCCGCATCTTCGTATTGTTCACAATCTAGGTAGCGAAACTGATTCTGTCCCGCATTTGAGTGTTAATTCTTTATTTCGCCGGGGCTATTGCATACAACTAGGGTCGTAGGCAAAATGGACCAATGACTGCGACAACGCTGGTGGAGGTCAGCCCCCGCGACGGGCTGCAGAATGAGCAGACCCTGCTCTCGGTCGACGAGAAGGTCGAGCTGATCGCTCGCAGCGTCGCCGCGGGCGTGAAGCGCATCGAGGCAGTCAGTTTCGTCAACCCCAAGAGGGTGCCGCAGATGGCAGGCGCCGAAGAGGTGATGGCGCAGGTACCCCGATCGGCCGACGTGTCGTACATCGGGCTCGTCCTGAACCGCCGGGGACTCGAGCGCGCGCTGGCAGCGGGGGTCGATGAGGTCAACGCTGTGGTGGTTGCCACCGACGAGTTCAGTACCCGGAATCAGGGTTGCACTGTGGCGGAGGGTATTTCGGCCTGGGAGGACATCGCAGCCGAAGCGAGGGCAGCGGGGGTTCGCACGACGGTGACGATTGCGGCATCGTTCGGATGTCCGTTCTCCGGTGAGGTCGACCCCGCGTGGGTGATCGAACTCGCCGGCAGACTGGCCCAGGCCGGTCCCGACGAGATCGCGTTGGCAGACACCATCGGTGTGGGGGTGCCCGCACAGGTCCGCACCCTGGCGACAGGTCTCGCGCGCGTCGCGCCGGATGTGCCGCAGCGCTGGCATTTCCACAACACCCGCAACACCGGCTATGCCAATGCCCTCACTGCGCTCGAGACCGGTGCGGCCGCCCTCGATGCCAGTATCGGTGGCTTCGGCGGCTGCCCCTTCGCGCCTGCGGCGACAGGCAACATCGCCTCCGAGGACCTCATCTATGCGCTGAACCGGTCCGCGGTCAGCACGGGTGTCACTCTTGACACACTCACCGACGCCGCCACCTGGCTGGGCGCACGGCTCGACAAGGACGTGCCCGCTCTGCTGGGCCGAGCAGGCAACTTCCCAGACGCCTGAACCGCCCAGAAGCCGGTAGGGTTAGACTCGCCGGTGCAGTTGGTTTGACTGCAGCCTGGTCCGGTGCGGAGCCCCGCGGTGACCGGCTGACGTCAGAGAAGCGTCGCAGCGTCGACGTGAGAGGGAACCCGGTGAGATTCCGGGACTGTCCCGCAGCGGTATACGGAAGCGACCGCCGTCAGAGCACTGGAGAACTCCTGGGAAGCGACGGCCACTAGGTTCGGCAGCTGTGCCTTCCGGCACACCCGCCGGGTGCCGTGAGTCCGAAGACCTGCCGGCTGTGCCGGACACGCCGTGTCCGGCGGCACGCCGCCTCGTGGAATGGGTGGGTTGCCGAGGAACGCCGCATGGCGGAGCGCTGTCTTCTGCCACGGCAGCTTTTTGGGCTTCTTCGGCGTCCGTCTTCAGGTGGCGACCATCCGTCGCAAATTTTGGAGGACGTCCATCGTGACTGCCGATTTCTTCACCACCACCATCACCGGTGCCGCCCGGATCGGGCCGAACCGGGAACTCAAACGCGCCACCGAGTCCTACTGGGCCGACCGGATAGATCGAGCCGAGCTCGAGAGGGTTGCCGCCGGCCTGCGCCGCGACACCTGGACGGCACTGACCAAAGCCGGCCTGGACTCCGTTCCGGTCAACACCTTCTCGTATTACGACCAGATCCTCGACACCGCGGTGATGCTCGGTGCGCTACCGGCGCGATATGCCCGCATCGAGGACGACCTCGACCGCTACTTCGCCGCCGCCCGCGGCAACACAACAGTGACCCCGCTGGAAATGACCAAGTGGTTCGACACCAACTACCACTACCTGGTCCCGGAGATCAGCGATGACATCACCTTCTCGCTACATCCGGAGAAGGTGCTCGGCGAACTCGAAGAAGCTCGTGCACAACATGTTCCGGCCCGGCCGGTCATCGTCGGGCCGATCACGTTCCTGTTGCTGAGCAAGGCTGTGGATGGCGGAGTCCCACCCATCAACCGGGTGGATGAGTTGACGCCGCTGTACGTCGATCTCCTCGGTCGGCTCGAGGACGCCGGCGCCTCCTGGGTTCAGATCGACGAGCCCGCTCTGTGCACCGACCTGAGTCCCGAGGTCCTGGCCGCCGTCAGCCGCGTGTACAAGGCGATCGCCGCCGACTACAGCCGGCCCGCGATCAGTGTCACCAGCTACTTCGGCGACCTGCGGGAGGCCCTTCCGGCGCTCGCCAAGACCAGCATCGAGGGTCTCGGTATCGACCTCGTCAGCGCGGATCCCGATGCCATCGCGGCGGTTCCGGAACTTCGGAGCAAGCACGTCGTCGCCGGTGTGGTGGACGGCCGCAACATCTGGCGCACCGATCTCGACAAGGCGCTCGCCACCCTGGGCACGCTTCTCGGCTCCGTCGGTTCGCTCGCCGTCTCGACATCGTGCTCGACCCTGCACGTGCCCTACAGCCTCGACCCCGAGGACGAACTCGACGACGAGTTGCGGAGCCGGCTCGCCTTCGCTGCGGAGAAGGTCTCCGAGGTGGTGACGCTGTCGCGGGCGTTGCGACACGGACGCGACACCGTGCGTGAGGAGTTCGCCGCTTCGGCCGCGGCACAGGCCTCACGTGAGGCCGATCCCCGTTTGCGCAACAACGACATCCGCGCGCGGCTGTCGTCGGTGCTCTCCGGTGGCGTCACCCGCGGACCGGCCGCGGAGCGTCTGGTCGAACAAACCGAGCGTCTGGGTCTGCCCCCGCTCCCGACCACGACCATCGGTTCCTACCCGCAGACCTCGGCCATTCGGGTCGCGCGTGCGCAGCGCCGTTCCGGCGAGATCGACAACGCCGAATACGTGCGGCGCATGCAGTCGGAGATCGCCGATGTCATCGCGTTGCAGGAAGAGCTCGGACTGGACGTGCTGGTCCACGGTGAACCCGAACGCAACGACATGGTGCAGTATTTCGCCGAGCAACTGGACGGGTTCTTCGCCACAGCGAACGGGTGGGTGCAGTCGTACGGAACCCGTTGCGTGCGACCACCGATTCTCTACGGCGACGTGGCGCGCCCGGCGCCGATGACCGTCGACTGGATCACCTACGCGCAGTCACTGACCAGCAAGCCCGTCAAGGGCATGCTGACCGGTCCTGTGACCATTCTCGCGTGGTCATTCGTTCGCGACGATCAGCCCTGGCCGACACCGCGAATCAGATCGCCCTGGCGATCCGCGACGAGACGGTGGATCTGCAATCGGCCGGTGTCGCCATCATCCAGGTCGACGAGCCCGCATTGCGAGAGTTGTTGCCACTGCGATCATCCGACAAACCCGGCTACCTGCAGTGGGCGGTCGGTGCATTCCGGCTGTCGACATCCGGGGTTGCGGACTCGACGCAGATCCACACCCACCTGTGCTACTCGGAGTTCGGTGAGGTCATCGGTGCGATCGCAGATCTCGACGCCGACGTGACCTCGATCGAGGCCGCCCGGTCACACATGGAGGTGCTCGACGACCTCAACGGCATCGGGTTCTCGAACAGCGTCGGTCCGGGCGTCTACGACATTCACTCGCCGCGCGTCCCGTCGACCGACGAGATCACCGAATCACTGCGCCGCGCACTCGAGGCCGTTCCCGCCCAGCGGCTCTGGGTCAATCCCGACTGCGGCCTCAAGACCCGCGGGCCGATCGAGGTCAAGGAATCTCTCCGAAATCTCGTGGCTGCCACCGCAGCGGCCCGAGCCGAACTCGCCTGACCGATGATGTGCCCTTCTGGCGGACGCGACCTGGGGTTTTGTTCGCCAGAAGGGCACAGTTTCGGAGTCGGTGGATCCGTTCAGGATCCGCTCTGGAGGACTCCGTCCAGCGCGTACGAGGTATAGGTGTCGGCGAGAGCGGCGACGTTCTCGCCGTCATGCAACCACCAGCTGATCCCGTTCATCATGTCCAGGATCGCCACCGCGGCCTGGTGCGGATTGCCGGTGTGGAACTCGCCCGCAGCGACGCCGGCGGCGATCACGTCGCGCACTCGCCGTTGGTAGTACTTGCGGATGTCGGTGATCTCGGCGAGGTGCTTCGGGGTCAGCGCGGTTTGCTCACGAAGACTGACGAGGTGCTCGGTCTGGTGTTCGGCCAGGCTGAGGATGTGGGCCCGCATGAGATTCGCGAGCCGTTCCCGTGGCGTCCCCGCTGCATCGAGAAGGGGCATGTGTTGATCCTGCAGTTCCCGGGTCATCCGCAGCGCGATCGCGTACATGATCTCTTCTTTGCTGGAGAAGTGGTTGTACAGACTTGCACCCCGGATACCCACGGCTCGGGCGATGTCCCGCATACCGACCGTGTGATAGCCCTGCTCGGCGAAGAAATCCGCAGCGGCCGAGACAATCTCGCCGCGACGCCCTTCACCTGCGCCACGCGGGCGCGCCCGACCACCCGGCAATGGGACGACGGTGGCGTCGTCACCCGACTTCGGAGACACCGGCACTACGCGCTCACCTGACCGTGGAGTCTGCGTAGTTCACGCTTGAGCAGTTTTCCCTGCGGGTCGACCGGTAGATCGGTCACCAGGTGGATCTTCTTGGGGGTCTTGAAACTCGCGATCGACTGTTTGCAGTGATCTATGAGCGCAGCCGCATCAGCTTCCGAACCCTCGCGGACGATCACGAACCCCGTCACCACTTCGGACCAGTAGTCGTCCGGGAGACCGACGACCGCGGCACGGATCACGTCCGGATGACTCTGCAGCGCTCGCTCGACTTCCTGCGAAGAGACATTCATGCCACCGGTTTTTATCATGTCTTTGCTGCGGTCGAGGAAGAACAGGTTGCCATCGTCGTCGCGGCGCACGATGTCGCCGGTGTGCACCCAGCCGTCCCGAAGAACCTGTGCGGTGCGCTCGGGGTCTCGAAAGTACCCCGACATCACCGACGGCGACCGACAGATGAGCTCACCGCTATCAGCCGGCTGTCCGTCGGCGTCGATGATCTCGATCTCCAGATGTGAGACCGGCTTCCCGATCCAGGTGGGGTCCCCGTCCGGGATGTCCTCGAGATGCCGGAACCAGCCGACGCTACCCAGCTGCGACAGTTCGGACTGGCCCCAGTACGTCCCCCAGGTGATGCCCGGGGCCGAGTCGGCCCAGGCCTTGATCGCGTGGGGTGACACCTGACCTCCATAGGTCATGCACCGCTGGACGGTTCCGACCGATTCGGGGCCGAAGTCGGGATGGTTCGACAGGCCGATGTAGAACGTCGGGGTCTGCGCGAGAACCGAGATCTTCTCATCACGGATCATCCTCAGCGATGCCCCCGCCTCCGTCGTGGCCGGAAGGACCAGCGTCGCCCCCATCATCGTCAATGTCGTCATCGACCCGATGCCGGCGATCGTGTGAAAAGGCATGACGTACAACCAGATGTCGTCGGGTTGGGTACGCAGACCCCAACTCCACGCCGGACCCGTGGAGATCAGGTAGTTGCGATGGGTGATCATCACGCCCTTGGGAGCCGCTTCGGTACCGCTCGTATAGACGATCATCGCGAGATCGTGTTCATCGACCTCACAGTCGGGCTCGACCGGGTCCGCGTTGCGGAGTTGCTCGTCGAACGACATCCAGCCGTCGACCCCCTCGCCGCCGAAGACGAGGTGGTGGTCGATGGCGAGATCGCCCCGCACGGCATCGACCACCGCGGTGAACTCGGCACCGGCCAGCACCACCGTGGGTTCGAGGTGCGAGAGCTGTTGGTGCACCTCGGTCGCACCGAACATGACGTTGATCCCGGAATAGGCCGCACCGATCTTGAGCGCTCCGTAATAGGCGACAACGGTGTCCACGTGGTTGCGGGCGATGACTGCGACCCGATCTCCCCGACCGACACCCAGCGCCAGCAGGGCGTTGGCGCATCGGTTGGCGCGCTGGTCGAGCTCGGCATAGGTGCACACATCACGGACACCGGAGGTGTCATAGCTGATGAAAGCCGGCTTCGTGGGCAACGTCCTGGCATGCCGGCGAAGCTGATCGCCGAGCGTGGCACGCCCCAGCGCGGTGGTGTGAATTGCGTTCAAAGACATACGTTTCAGATCTCCGAGGTGAGGAAGCCGACGAGATGAGGTTGTTGCCGCCGTGGCTACCGAAACATCGGTGCGTCGAACTCGTCGATCGAGACGATGTCCTCGACCGGGCTCCGGGTCAGCTTGGTCGGGAAGTGATCGCGCGGGTAACCCACGGCGATGTGTGCGGCGGTCAAGTACCCCTCCGGAATCCCCAGCAGTTCGTTGACGGCCGGCTCCTCGTGGCAGAGAAGGGTCGTCACGGCGCTCGCGACGCCTTGCTCGCGCAGCGCCAGACACAGGTTCTGCATCGTCGGATAGATCGACGCCCCACCGACGACGCTGAGTCTGTCGAGTTCGGCGTCGGTCGGATGCAGGCCGGCGAGTTCGGCGACCACCACGATCAACACCGGCACGGAGGCCAGATTGTGAGCGAACTCGTTGGCGCTGCGGATGGTCTTGGGCACCGCTCCGACGTCTTTGGTGCCGTCGCTGATCGCGGCGTAGTACGCCTCCCAGTACGGGAGGTAGAGATCGGCGAGCGCCTTCTTCTTTGCCTCGTCCCGAACCACGATCCACCGGACCGGCTGGCGGTTGCCACCCTGCGGCCCGAAGCGTGCGACGTCGAAGGCGTCGTACAGGACTTTGTCGGGTACCGGCTCGTCGGAATAGTGCCGACAGGTGCCGGTGGTCCGCATCGCCTCGGAAAGCTCCATCAAAACTCCTTGATAACCAGGGCGGCATGATTCAGTCATGCTTATCTGACTGACAGCCGTTAGCGTGATCGCAGTCACAGCATCCCTGCCGGTAAACGTCTCTGTCAAGCCTCCCGGCCGAATCCGGCCCCATCCGACAGCTACTGAGAATTGGGCTTGCGCAATCTGGACTATCCGTGGTTAGTCTTTTGAGGTGAACCATCAGCCCATCGCGTCCGCACCCTCGGATGACGTGGACCCAGCTCGGTTGAGTCGGGCCGTCGACGCCGCGAACATCCCGACCCTCGTCGCGGTGCTCTACCAGTTGACCGCCGACCGGCGCTGGCTCACCGAGCGCTACCGCCCCACCCGTAGCCGCGGCATGGACGACAACATGACCGGAGGGCTCCCGGACGAGGTCCAAGACGAGATCCGCGCAGCGACTGTCGACGCGGTCCTCGAATGGATCCGGGGCGCCGCGCCGGCCAACGAGACCCTCGACCTCGACGAGCTGATGGAGGTCATGGAGTTCACGATGGGTGAACCCGTTCCCCACGAGTTCGGCCCCATGATGAGTGAGGTCCTGGGCTTCGACGACACCCCCGCACCCCGTCCGCGCCGCGAGGTGCCCAGCGATTTCTCCGTGGTCGTCATCGGGGCCGGTATCGCCGGGATGCTCTCGTCGGTGCGCCTGACCCAGGCGGGCATCACCCACGTCGTGCTGGAGAAGAACGCCAACGTCGGTGGATCCTGGTGGGAGAACACTTATCCCGGCGCCGGTGTGGACACACCCAGCTACCTGTACTCACTCTCGTTCTTTCAGCATCCCTGGTCGACGCACTTCGGTAAACGGGACGAGGTGCAGCACTACCTCGAGAAGTTCGCCGACGCCTACGATCTGCGATCGAAGATCCGGTTCGGCACCGAGGTCGAGAGTGCGATCTACAACGAGGCCGAGCAGAGCTGGACCATCACCGCACGTGACGCCGAGGGCTCCCCGATCACCCTGTGCGCCAACGCAGTCATCAGTGCTGTCGGTCTGCTCAACCGCCCGAAGACACCGGCGCTTCCCGGCATCGAATCGTTCACCGGCGAACTCTTCCACTCGGCGCGGTGGCCATCGGATATCGACCTCCGCGGCAAGCGCGTGGCGATCGTCGGCGCCGGCGCGAGCGCCATGCAGATCGGCCCCGCGATTGCAGATGCCGTTGACGACCTGACGATCTTCCAGCGTTCACCGCAGTGGATCGCGCCCAACGACGTCTACTTCTCCGAAGTAGGCGACGATGTCCACTGGTTGATGGATCACGTGCCCTACTACCACGAGTGGTATCGCGTCCGACTGTCCTGGATTTTCAACGACAAAGTCCATCCGACACTGACTGTCGATCCGGAGTGGTCTGAGCCGAGGCTGTCGATCAACGCGACCAACCACGCACACCGCGGTTTCTACACCCGCTACCTCGAAGACGAACTCGAGGGCAGACCCGATCTCGTCGACAAGTGCCTACCCGACTACCCACCTTTCGGTAAGCGAATGCTGCTGGACAACGGTTGGTACCGGATGTTGAAACGTCCTGGGGTCCAGCTGATCACAGAAGGCGTCGCCGAGATCACCCCTACCGGACTCAAGGACGCCGACGGCCAAGAGTACGAATTCGACGTCATCATCATGGCGACCGGCTTCCACACCGACCGGTTGCTGTATCCGATGGACGTGATCGGCCGGTCCGGCGAGACTACGCGGGAGGCGTGGGCCGAACACGATGCCCGCGCGTATCTCGGTGTCACCGTGCCCGATTTTCCGAACCTGTTCATCATGACCGGCCCCAACACAGCATTGGGCCACGGCGGTAGTTTCATCACGATGCTCGAGTGCCAGGTCCGCTACATCATGGATGCCCTGGAGCAGATGATCGATGGCGACCTGGGCGTGATCGAGTGCCGCAGAGACGTTTACGACGACTACAACCGTGCCGTCGACAATGCACACAGCACTATGGTGTGGACTCACCCAGGGATGAGCAACTGGTATCGCAACGCCGACGGCCGCGTGGTCGCGGTGCTGCCTTGGCGGATCATCGACTACTGGACGATGACCCGCCACGCAGATCTCGCGGATTACGTGACCGAGACCGCATCGACCGCGACACAGCACTGACCAGATTCGTGCGGTCTACTCGAGTTCGATGAGGAGGTCGCCGCCTTCGACGCTGGTGACCGAGGAGATGGCAACACGTTTGACGGTGCCACCGGCCGGTGCGGTGATCGCGGCTTCCATCTTCATCGCTTCGATGGACCCGATGGCGGCGCCGGCCGCGAGTTTCTCGCCGGGTTCGACGACGATGGTCACCACGCCTCCGAAAGGTGCGGCAATGTGTTTGGGGTTACCCGCCACAGCTTTTTCGGCAGCGGTGTCGGTCACATCCAAGGACCGGTCACGGACCTGGACCGGGCGGAGTTGTCCGTTGAGGATGCACATGACCGTCCGCATCCCCCGCTTGTCGGGTTCACTGATCGCCTCCAACCCGATCAACAACTCCACACCGGGTTCGAGTTCCACGCGGTGCTCGTCGCCGTAGCGCAGGCCGTAGAAGAACTGGTTCGCCGACAACCTCGAGGTGTCGCCGTAGGCCTTCTGGTGCTCCTCGTACTCGCGGGTGGGTCCCGGGAACAGCAACCGGTTGAGCGCCGCCCGCCGCACCTTCTCCTCGGCGGACCCCAACTGCTCGGTGTCCTCATCCGACAAAGCGACAACCGGTTTGGGTTCCGCTCTTCCCTCCAACGCACGGGTGCGCAGTGGTTCGGGCCAACCACCGGCCGGGTCGCCGAGTTCCCCGCGCAGGAACCCGATCACCGAATCAGGAATGTCATAGGCGGTGGGGTCTTCGGCGAACTCGGCCGCGGAAATGCCTCGCCCGACCAACGTCAACGCCAAATCCCCGACGACCTTCGAGGAGGGGGTGACCTTGATCAACCGGCCCAGCATGTGGTCGGCGTCGGCGTACGCGCCTTCGACATCTTCGAACCGATCCCCCAACCCCAACCCGATGGCCTGCTGACGCAGGTTCGACAGCTGCCCACCGGGGATTTCGTGGGTGTACACCCGCCCCGTCGGGGCGGGGAGCCCGGACTCGAACGGCGCGTACACCTTGCGCAGTGCTTCCCAGTACGGCTCGATATCACACACCGCCGCCAGATCCAGGCCGGTGTCGTAGTCGGTGTGCGCCGTCGCCGCCACGATCGCCGACAACGCCGGTTGCGATGTGGTCCCGGCCATCGCCGCCGAGGCACCGTCGACAGCATCAGCACCGGCAGTCCACGCCGCCAAATACGTCGCCAACTGCCCGCCGGGAGTGTCGTGGGTGTGCACATGCACCGGCAGATCAAAGTTTTTCCGCAGTGCACTGACCAAAGTGGCAGCCGCTTGCGGCCGCAACAACCCGGCCATGTCTTTGATCGCCAGAATATGCGCGCCCGCCTCCACGATCTGCTCAGCCAACCGCAGGTAGTAATCCAGCGTGTAGAGATCCTCAGCCGGATTCGACAGATCCCCCGTATAGGACAGGGCGACTTCGGCGATGGTGGTGCCGGTCTCGCGGACGGCGTCGATCGCCGGCCGCATCTGATCGACGTTGTTCAGCGCGTCGAAGATCCGGAAAATATCGATGCCCGTCGCGGCAGCTTCCTTGACGAACGCGGTCGTCACCGACTCTGGATAGGGGGTGTAGCCGACGGTGTTACGGCCCCGCAGCAGCATCTGCAGGTTGATGTTCGGCATCGCCTCGCGCAACTCCGCCAGGCGCTCCCACGGGTCTTCTTTGAGGAACCGCAGCGCCACATCGTAGGTCGCGCCTCCCCAGCACTCGACGGACAACAACTGCGGCGTCAGCGCCGCCACATACGGCGCCACCGCGACCAGGCCGCTGGTCCGCACCCGCGTCGCCAGCAACGACTGATGAGCATCACGGAACGTGGTGTCGGTGACCCCCAACGCTGTTGATGCCCGCAGATCCGCCGCAAACCCGGCGGGGCCGAGCTTCAACAAACGTTGCCGAGAGCCATCGGGCGGCGTCGAGATGTCGACATCAGGGAGCTTGTCGCGGGGGTAGACCGTCGCCGGGCGGTCGCCGTGGGGCTTGTTGACCGTCACATCAGCGAGGTAGTTGAGGATGCGGGTGCCGCGGTCCGCCGACACCCGCGAGGTCAGCAGTTGGGGTCGTTCTTCGATGAACGAGGTCGTGACCCGGCCCTCGCGGAAATCGGGATCATCCAAGACCGCTTGCAGGAACGGGATATTGGTGGCGACCCCGCGGATCCGGAACTCGGCCACCGCCCGCCTCGCCCGCGCCACCGCCGTCTCGAAATCGCGGCCACGACAGGTCAGCTTGACCAACATCGAATCGAAATGCGCACTGACCTCAGCACCCAGAGTGGCGCCACCATCAAGGCGCACCCCGGCACCGCCCGGGGTGCGATAGGCAGTGATCCGCCCCGTATCGGGGCGGAAACCGTTCGTGGGGTCTTCGGTGGTGATGCGGCACTGCAACGCCGCACCCCGAATCTGCACCGTGTCCTGCGAGAGCCCTAAGTCTTCGAGTGATTCTCCGGAGGCGATCCGCATCTGTGACTGCACCAAATCCACATCGGTGATCTCTTCGGTGACGGTGTGCTCGACCTGGATCCGCGGGTTCATCTCGATGAACACATGCCGGCCCTCCCGGTCGACCAAAAACTCGACCGTCCCCGCACACGTGTAGCCGATCTTCTCCGCGAACGCGACGGCATCAGCGCAGATCTTCTCCCGCAACCCCGGCGGCAGATTCGGGGCCGGCGCCAACTCGATGACCTTCTGATGACGGCGCTGCACCGAACAATCACGTTCGAACAGATGCATCACATTGCCATGCTGGTCGGCCAGGATCTGCACTTCGATGTGCCGGGGTTCGATGACCGCTTGTTCGAGGAACACCGACGGATCACCGAACGCCGAATCGGCCTCCCGCGCGGCGGCCTCGATCGCCTCCCGCAGACCCTCGATGGTCTCCACCCGCCGCATACCCCGGCCGCCGCCACCGGCGATCGCCTTGACGAACACCGGGAACGTCATCGACTCGGCCGCAGCCATCAACGCATCCACATCGGCCGAGGCCTCCGACGACGCCAGTACCGGCAGACCGGCGTCGCGGGCCGCGGCGATCGCCCGCGCCTTGTTGCCCGTCAACTCCAAGATGTCTGAGCTGGGCCCGACGAACGTGATCCCGGCGTCGGCGCACGCTGCCGCCAGATCCGGGTTCTCCGACAGGAAGCCGTAGCCCGGGTAGATCGCGTCCGCGCCCGCGCGCTGGGCGGCGGCGATGATCTCGGGCACCGACAGATACGCCCGCACCGGATGTCCCGGCTCACCGATCTGATATGCCTCATCAGCTTTCAACCGGTGAACAGAATTACGGTCCTCATACGGAAACACCGCGACCGTGCCCGCACCCAGCTCATACGCCGCACGAAACGCCCGGATCGCGATCTCGCCACGATTGGCCACCAACACCTTGCGAAACATCAACGCTCCTCCACGCTCACGGACACTGAACAACCTCACCACGACTTCACCCGGCGCGGTGCAGCGAATCGCAGATTGCGACCACAACCTCAGGCGGTCGAGGTCGTCTCCGCTGGTTCCCTGCACGGCCTGACAACTCTACGACCGGACGTAGAACTCACAGAGGGTCAGGCACTGAGTGTGCGTTGCACGGGGCCGCTGTAGTCGCTCAGTGGGCGGATCAGCGCATTGGCTCCTTCCTGCTCGATGATGTGTGCGGTCCACCCCGTGATGCGGCTCATCACGAAGATCGGGGTGAACGACTCGATCGCGAAACCCATCAGGTGATATGCCGGGCCGGTCGGGAAGTCCAGGTTCGGTTTGATACCGGTCGCGGCCACCATGAGCTGTTCCAACTCATCCGAGATGGCCAGCCAACGGCCTCCGTCGGATGTTGTAGTCGCACTGGCGACGTCGGCAAGAGCCGCCTTCATGGTGGGAACGCGCGAGTCGCCGTGCTTGTAGACACGATGGCCGAAGCCCATGATCTTCTCGTTGTTCGCGAGCTTGGTCTCCAGCCATTCTCGCGCCCGCTCCGGCCTGTCGATCTCGATCAGGTCATGCATGACGGCCTCGTTCGCACCACCGTGCAAAGACCCCTTGAGTGCCCCGATGGCCGCCGTGACCGCGCTGTAGATATCCGACCGGGTCGAGGTGACGACGCGGGCGGCGAAGGTCGAGGCATTGAATCCGTGCTCTGCGTAGAGGACCATCGACTTCTCGAAGGCGCGGACGATGACGGGATCAGGCACCTCACCGAAACACATGTTGAGGAAGTTCTCGCTGTAGCCGAGGTGCACGTCGGGCGGGATCTGATCGAACCCCCGCCTGCGCCGCATGTCGGCCGCGACGATCGTCGGGAGCACCGCCATCATGCGCAGCGACTTGTCGAGGTTCTGCGCGGCGTTGTCCTCTTCCGGGTCCTCGGCGCCGAGGAAGCTGATCGCCGTACGCACGACGTCCATCGGGTGGCAGTTGTCAGGGATCCGGTTCAGCAGACTCAGCAACGAGCGGTCGGCACGTCGATAGGACCGCTCGCGCTCGGTGAACATTTCCAGCTGGCTGTCGTTCGGGAGCTCGCCATGCCACAGCAGATATGCGACCTCTTCGAAGCTGCAGCGCGCGGCGAGGTCCTGCACCGGGTATCCGCGGTAGGTCAGCGAGTTGGTCTCCTGCACCACTTTGGAAATCGCCGTGGTGTCGACCACCACACCGGCCAACCCCTTGTGAATCGTGGGTGTGCTCATCGGGATCCTCCCGGGATCGTGAAATCGAAGATGTTCTGGTCGAACTCGTTGTAGTCGGGGTAGCGAAGGAGCTCGTACAGCCTGCTGCGGTGTTGCATGGTGTCGAGGATCCCCGATTGCGTTCCCGCGGAATCGATCTCGCGCAGTCCCTGCTCGATGGCGAACATCGCCAGCCGCAGCGTTGTCACCGGGTAGATCACGGCGTTGAAACCGAGATCCTCGAGTTGTTTGGCGGAGAGCAGCGTGCTCTTGCCGAACTCGGTCATGTTCGCCAGCAGCGGGACGTCCACGGCCTCACGGAATGCCTCGAACTCGTCGGGAGCGGTGAGCGCCTCGGCAAAGATCAGATCAGCACCTGCGTCGGCATAGGACTTCGCACGCTCGATGGCCGCGTCCAACCCCTCGATGGCGCGGGCATCCGTACGGGCGCAGATGACGAAGTTCTCATCCCGCCGCGCCGAGACAGCCGCTTTCACCCGACCCAGCATCTGTTCTGCGGGGACCACAGCTTTTCCGTCGAGGTGTCCGCAGCGCTTCGGGTTGACTTGATCTTCGAGGTGGCAGCCTGCCAGGCCTGCGTCCTCGAGCATCGTGATGCTGCGAGCAGCGCTCATCGGCTCACCAAATCCGGTATCGGCGTCGATCAAGGTCGGCAGATCGGTCGCGGCTGCGATCTGCCTGCCGCGGTCGGTGACCTCTGTCAGGGTGGTCAGACCGATGTCCGGCAGACCGAGGTCGGCAGAGAGAGCAGCTCCGGAGACGTACACACCCTCGAAGCCGACGTCCGCGACCAGCTTGGCCACCAGGGGCGAGAACGCACCCGGCATACGCACGATCGAGCCACTGCTCAGGCCGCGACGCAGAGCGATCCGACGATCCGTGGCGCTCACAGTGGAGCCGAGGAGATGGCCCGCGCTCGAACTGCTCAAATGGCCCGCCATCAGAAGATCCCGTTCGGGATGACCGGAGCCGTCGCCAGCACCTCCGGACGCACCAGGACATTGAGTTCGCCGAGCTTGCCCGCGGGCAGTTCGGCGACGCCCGCGACGGCGGCAAGGAACCGATCCCGCTCCGCGGAGTCGATGACATGCGCTGCCAAGTCGGTGACCTTGCCCTCGTACTGCTTGCGGGCGAATGGTCGGGCACCCTGCGGATGCGCGTCGGCCACTGCGAGTTCATCGGTGATGACCTCACCGTTCGTCAACGTGACCACCGCACGGGCACCGAACGCCCGCTTCTCCGGATCCGGATCGTGATAGCACGCAGTCCATTCGACATCCTCGACCGTGGAGATCTTGTTCCGGAGTTCAACGGTGTCGGGCCGGCAGGCACGCTCGGGGGCGTAGGAGGTCTCGTGATGCCAGACGCCGTCCTGCAGAGCGACCGCGAAGATGTACATCACCGAGTGGTCGAGGGTCTCACGAGAAGCCTTGGGGTCGAACTTCTGCGGATCATTCGAGCCGGTACCGATGACGACGTGGGTGTGATTGCTGGTGTGCAGCACGATGGATTCGATCTGGGTGGTGTCACCGACGCGATCACGGAGCCGCCGGGGCCAGATCGATGGGAGCCTGGCTCTGGTACTCGGCCGAATGTTCCTTGGTGTAGCTGTCGAGGATCGCCCGTTTCGCCTCGCCGGCCTCGGGCAGCGGAACCTCGTACGCGCCGTCTGGTCCGTCGAGCAGCCAGGCGATCACACCGTCTTCCCCTTCCCAGATCGGCGACGGGGCCCCTTCACCGCGCATGGTGCGGTCAACGGCTTCGACGGCGATCTTGCCCGCATGAGCGGGAGCAAAGGCCTTCCAGCTGGAGATTGCGCCCTTGCGTGATTGCCGGGTCGCGGTGGTCAGGTGCACGGCCTGACCAACAGCTTGGTAGATCGACTCCTCGTCCAGACGCAGCATGGTGCCGAGACCGGCCGCGGCCGAGGCTCCGAGGTGCGCGACGTGGTCGATCTTGTGCTTGTGCAGGGAGATTCCGCGCACGAGGTCGATCTGGATCTCGTAGGCGGTGGCCAGACCACGGATGAGGTCGGCGCCGCTGACGCCGAGATGCTGTCCGACCGCGACCAATGCGGGGATGTTGTCTCCGGGATGCGAGTACTCGGCTGCGAGGAAGGTGTCGTGGTAGTCGAGTTCACGTACCGCAACACCGTTCGCCCACGCGGCCCACTCCGGCGAACAGCCGCCGGCAACACCGAACACACCGGCGCCACCAGAGCTGACCGGGTGCGCGAGCGCCTGCGCACGGGCGACCGTCACCGGACGGCGGACCACCGATGCTGCACTGACCGCTGCGTTGTCGATGATGCGATTGCGCACCATCTCGGCCGTCTCTTCCGGGACCGCGACCGGATCTGCGGCAACCTCGGCGATCTTCTGCGCCAGGTGCTCAGAGCGCGGGAACTCGTCGGTGCTACGACGGGTCCGAACGATGTGTTTGATCATGATTCGCACAGTACGCAGAGCCTCTACCGCCACAAAAGGCCTTGCTGAGGCGTATTTTTGCGTATTTCGAGCAACGCTTTTGCGAACTTTGCAAACACCGACCCGCTACTGTGATGGCCGTGGCCAAGATGTTTGTCGGCACCAAGTTGCGTCGTCTGCGCGAAGAGCGAGCATTGACCCAGGCGGCGCTGGCACAGGGACTCGGGTTGTCGACCAGTTACGTCAATCAACTCGAGAACGACCAGCGGCCGCTGACCGTCGCGGTGTTGCTCCGGCTCACCGACACCTACGACCTGCTGGCACACTTTTTCTCCGCTGACACCGACGCCCGATTGATCGCCGACCTCGGGGAGGTCCTCGGTGAATACTCCGAGGCCGCCGACATCGGACAGGCCGAACTCGACGAACTGGTCGCGCGAATGCCCACAGTCGGACGCACATTGATCGGCCTGCATCGCCGACTCCACGCGGCCCAGACCGAGCTCGAGACCTACCAGGCGGGGGCGGCACCCGACCAGACGGAGAACTCGGGAGTCGTGTTCCCGGCCATGCCCTTCGAAGAGGTCCGCGACTTCTTCTACGACCGTCGCAATCACATACCCGAACTGGACCGGGCCGCCGAGAGGACATTCGAGGCCCAGGGGTTGCGAGTCGGCGAACTGGACTCCCAACTGGCGGATCTCCTCCTTCGCGAACACGACGTGCGGGTCGTCATCGACAACGACGACGGCGAGATCGGCTCTCGTAAAAGGGTGTTCGACTCGGAAACACAGGTGTTGCGCATCGCGCGACGACTCGATGCCGGGCAGCGCGCATTCCAGATGGCCACCCAATTGGCGTTTCTGGAGCATGCCGACCGCATCGACTCGATCCTGGCGCACGACAACACGCTCAGCGAACAATCGCAGCCGGTGGCCAGGATCGGGCTCGCCAACTACTTCGCCGGCGCCCTGTTGCTGCCCTACGAGAAGTTCCGGTCGGCGGCCGAGACGGAGCGCTACGACGTCGACAGACTGGCACTGCGCTTCCAGGTCGGATTCGAGACGGTCTGCCACAGGCTCTCCACCCTGCAGCGTCAACGTCAGCGCGGCGTTCCCTTCATCTTCGTCCGGATCGACCGTGCCGGGAACATCTCGAAGCGGCAGTCGGCCACAGCATTTCACTTCTCACGGGTGGGCGGCAGTTGTCCGTTGTGGGTCGCGCACGAAGCTTTCGCGCAGCCGGACAAGGTGCTGACACAGGTGGCCCAGATGCCCGACGGCAGGACCTATCTCTGGATTGCGCGGACAGTGCGATCGGCGTCTGCGGGCTACCTGGCGCCAGAGAAGATGTTCGTCGTCGCCCTCGGTTGCGACATCGCCTACGCCGACAGGCTGGTCTACTCCACGGGTATCGCGATCGACGACCCCACCATCACCGTGCCGATCGGGGCCGGTTGCAAGGTGTGCGATCGTCCATCGTGTCCACAGCGCGCATTCCCTCAGCTCGACCGACCGGTGCTGGTCGACGAACGCCAGAGCAGCGACCTGCCGTACCCGGCGACCATCCGCTGATCAGATACCCGGGGCTCGGCTCACCTCGCCGGGGTGTCGTCGTTCTCGAGTGCTGCAGCGTCCTCGAAGCCGGTCCCCCGGTCTTCCATCCGGTTGACCACGTACGTCACGCCCCACAGGACCACGCCCAGCAGCAGCATGACTCCCGCGATCTTGTACTGGATCATCTGGGTGTCGGTGCGGGCCCAGGGACCGGCGAGGAACAGACAGAGCACCGCGCCGAGCACCGGAATCCAGACCGGGGCCCGGAAGAACGTCTTGTCCTGGCCCCGCTTGAGGACCAGGCACGCCACATTGACGACCGCGAACACACACAGCAGCAGCAAGCCTGTGGTACCCGACAGCGCCGCAACGACGTCGTTGTCGGACAACTGGTTCACGACGATGATGAGCGCGAACGAGAGGACCGTCGTGAAGATGATCGCGGTCCACGGCGAACGGCGATTCGGCAAGACCTTGCCGAGGGACCTCGGCAGGACCCGTTGTTTGGACATTCCGTAGATCAGCCGGCTGGCCATCAGCATGTTGATCAGGGCCGTGTTCGCAACGGCGAACACGGTCAGGTACGGGAAGATCTCATCGATCGGGACCGAGGGTGCACCGATCCGCACCACGTGCAAGAGGATGCCTTCGTCGCCCGAGTCGTAGTCCAGGGGCAGCACCGCGATCACCGCGACGACGACGAGAACGTAGATCAGGCAGGCAGCGCCCAGACCGGTCAGCATCGTCTTGGGAAAGATCTTCTGCGGTTCCTTCACCTCCTCGACCATGTTCACCGAGTCTTCGAACCCGACCATGGCGAAGAAGGCAATGGTGGTCGCGATGGTGGTTGCCAGAAACCAGCCCTTGTCGTTGGCGTCCTCGAAGACCACGAGGTTTCCGATGTCGCCTTCACCGGTGCCGCGACCGGCAGCCACGAAGCCGATCACGATCACGATCATGAGCGCGAGCATCTCGACGAGGGTGAGAACCACGTTGAAGCGGACCGATTCCCCGACCCCGCGCAGATTGATCACGGCCAGGAAGACCATGAACGCCAAAGCCACGAACAGTTGCGCGCCGGTGCCGGTCGGAACGTTGAACCAGCCGAGCCCGTCGGCGTCGCTGAATGATTCGTGCAGGCCCTCGAGGAGGTTGCCCGCAACGACATTCGATGACGTGGAGGCGCTCGTGATGCCCGAACACACCACGGCGAACGCCACCAGGAACGTGACGAAGTGAATGCCGAAAGCCTTCTGCGTATAGAGGGCTGCACCTGCGCACTGGGGGAACTTGGTCACCAGTTCCAGGTAGGAGAAGGCCGTCAACGTCGCTACAGCGAAGGCGAGGATGAACGGCAACCACGCCATGCCACCGACGTTGTCGATCATCTGGCCGGTCACGGCGTACACACCGGCGCCGAGGATGTCACCGACGATGAACAGCAGGAGCAGGCGTGGACCCATCACCCGCTTGAGTTCGGGTTCGGCCTTGGGTGGCGGATTGACTGTCGCTTGCGTCATTTCGGATCCTTCCATTGCCTGGAACAGATTCCAGCTAGCCTGTACCCGAATTGCCCGACTCGCAAATGGTAGGACTCCGAGGTGGTCCGCCGTGGCCAGTTGTCATTTTTCTGTAACTCCGTCGTCGTACGGTGGCGCCATGAGCACAATCATCGAGAACGCCTTCATCGTGACGATGGATGCGGGGCGACGTGAGCTGCGCGGCGGATCGGTGGTCATCGTCGGCAACACGATCTCGGCGGTGGTCGACGGCGCTGTCGACGATGAGCTCCGAGACGCCGGTGAGGTGATCGACGGCACCGGATGCGTCCTGACCCCGGGGCTGATCAACACCCATCACCACCTGTACCAGTGGATCACCCGTGGCCTGGCGGCCGATCACACCCTGTTCCAGTGGTTGACCACCCTCTACCCCATCTGGGCGGGCATCGACGAGGAGGCCGTGAATGTCGCTGCCACAGGCGCACTCGGTTGGCTCGCTCTATCGGGTTGCACCACCAGCACTGACCACCACTACGTCTTTCCCAAGGAAGGCGGTGACCTGCTGGCGGCAGAGATCCTCGCCGCGCAGGCAGTCGGTGTGCGGTTTCACCCGACACGCGGGTCGATGGACCTCAGCGAGAAGGACGGTGGCCTGCCACCGGACAGCGTCGTAGAGACGATCGATCAGATCATGACCGCGAGTTCGGACGCCATCTCGCGGTGGCACGACCCGTCCCCCGACGCGATGATCAAGATCGCCCTCGCGCCCTGCTCCCCATTTTCCGTGACGGCCGACCTGCTGCGCGCGTCCGCTGAACTCGCCCGGGAGCGCAACGTCCGACTGCATACGCACCTCGCCGAGACGGTCGACGAATCCGACTACACGGCAGAGCACTTCGGTTGCACTCCGCTCGAGTACATGGAGAGCGTCGGCTGGGTCGGTCCCGATGTCTGGTTTGCGCATGGTGTGCACTTCGACGACAGGTCCATCGCCACCCTTGCGGCAACCCATAGCGCAATCGCGCACTGCCCCACCTCCAATGCCCGCCTCGGCGCCGGGATAGCTCGTACCGGGGATCTGCTCGCAGCGGGGGTCCCGGTCGGCCTCGGCGTAGACGGCTCGGCATCCAACGAGTCGTGCCGACTAGTGGAAGAGGCGCACCAGGCCGTCATGATGGCGCGGGCGATCGGCGGTCCGACCGCGATGACCACGAGAACCGCTCTCGAGCTGGCGACGCTCGGCGGCGCCGAGGTGCTGGGCTACAGCAACCTCGGATCCATTGAACCCGGCAAGCTCGCCGACCTGGTGCTCTGGCGTCTGGACGGTCTCGGCCACAGTGGAATCGCAGATCCGGTGGCGGCGCTGGTCTTGGGTGATGTACCACCTATCGAGCGGTCCTGGGTCAACGGCGAGGTCGTCGTCAGCGGAGGTCGACTGACGCGCGTCGATGCCGAGGTGGTCGCGGCGAGGGTGGCAGCAGCGCACTCGGCTCTGATCGCGAAGGCCGGCTGATGGACCTGCACACCATCGACTCGGTCACGATGCCGCGGACCCGCGCAGATCTCGCCGACCTTTGCGCGACCGACGGATTGATGGCGGGCGGAACGTGGTTGATGAGCGAACCGCAGCTGCATCTACGCCGGATTGTGGACCTGAGCGGAATGGACTGGCCCGAGCTGACCATCACCGACGCCGGACTCGAGATCGCTGCGACCTGCAGCATCTCCTCGCTCGTGGCGGCCACCTATCCAGCGGAGTGGGCTGCCTCCAGCGTGTTCCGGCAGGCCGCGCAGGCGTTGCTCGCGTCGTTCAAGATCTGGCAGAGCGCCACCGTCGGCGGCAACATCTGCCTCGGTTTCCCGGCCGGAGCGATGATCTCCATGGCGTCCGCGCTCGATGCCGAGCTGCTGATCTGGAAAGCCGATGGGACCGACCTACGCTGTTCGACAAACGAATTCGTCACCGGGATGGCTCACACCATTCTGCGGCCGGGAGACGTCCTGCGGTCGATCCAGCTACCCGCTGCGGCGCTACGGCAGCGGACGGTCCTGCGCAAGATGGCGATGTCGCCGCTCGGCCGGTCAGGGGCCGTGGTGATCGGCCGAGCGACACCGACCGGGATCCTCGTGTCGGTCACCGCCGCAACAGATGTCCCCTATGTGATCGCGACCGACTCGACAGAACCCACGAAGGTGCTCGAGCAGGTCTATTCGGCGATTCCCACCGACGCCTACTACTCCGACCCGCACGGCGAGGCCGGCTGGCGCCGGCAGGTGACCGGGGTACTGACGAGAGCGGTGGTCATGGAATTGGCCGAGCCACGAGTGAATGCATGAAGGGCGGTCGATCATGAAGATCAACGGTCAGTTCGTCGACGCTGTTCCGGCACCCGGGCAATGTCTACGCACGTTCTTGCGTGAACAGGGCCAGGACGATGTCAAAAAGGGCTGCGACGCGGGCGATTGCGGAGCCTGTTCTGTCCTCGTCGATGGCAAGGCGCAACACTCCTGCATCGTCCCCGCACACCGGGTCGCGGACGCCGATATCACGACTGTGGCCGGCCTCGGGACGCCGGAGAACCTGCATCCGATGCAGCAGAGATTCGTTGATGCTGCCGGCTTCCAATGCGGATTCTGCACGGCCGGAATGGTTGTCACCGCGAGTGCCCTCGATGAGGATCAGCTTTCAGACCTGCCGAACAGTCTCAAGGGGAACCTGTGCCGCTGCACCGGTTACCGCTCCATCCGGGATGCACTCGACGAAGTGGTGGGCACGGAGAAGGTTGCACCGGGTGACCCCGGTGTGTCGGTGGGCAAGTCCGTCCAGGCACCCGCCGCGCCGCGCATCGTGACCGGCACAGAGCCGTACACGATGGATCGCCTGCCCACGGATCTCGGTCACGTCGCAGTGATCGGTAGCCCGCACCCCCACGCCCGCATCGTCGCCATCGACACCACTGCAGCGGAACAGGTTCCGGGGGTGCGTGCGGTGCTGACCCATCGCGACGATCCCGGCGTGCTCTTCTCGACCGCCCGCCACGACAACCGACTCGACGACCCGGACGACGGACGGGTCTTCGATGTCACCCTGCGCTTCGTGGGTCAGCGGGTCGCCGCAGTGGTCGCCGACTCGATGACCATCGCGCGCAGGGCGAGTTCCCTGATCACCACCGAGTACGAGGTGCTCCCGGCCAATTTCGACCCCGCCCTTGCCACCGAGCCGGGCACACCACTCGTACACGGTGACAAGGGTCCCGAGGCACGGATCGCCGACCCCGGGACAAACCTGGTCGCCGCACTGGACGGCACGGTGGGCGACATCGACGCCGGCGTCGCGCTCGCGCGCGACACCGGCGGTGCGGTGGTCTCCGGCAGCTGGCAGACCGCACGGGTCCAGCACACGCACCTCGAGACCCACGGCGCGGTCGGCTGGCGCGACGATAAGGGTCGCATCGTGGTGCGCTCGAGCACTCAGGTGCCGTTTCTCGTCCGCGACGAGTTGTGCCACATCTTCGATCTGCCGCCAGATCAGGTCCGGGTGTACGCGGCACGGGTCGGCGGCGGATTCGGCGGAAAGCAGGAATTGCTCACCGAAGACCTGGTCGTGCTGGCGATGCTGAAGACCGGCCGGCCGGTGGTCTACGAGTTCACCAGGACCGATCAGTTCACCATCGCACCGTGTCGTCACCCGATGCGGGTCGACGTCACGGCCGCGGCGGGCGCGGACGGCGTGCTGACGGCGCTGTCGGTGTCGGTGCTCTCCGATGCCGGGGCTTACGGAAACCACAGCGGCGGTGTGATGTTCCACGGGTGTAGCGAATCCGTTGCGCTCTATCGAAGTCCGAACAAACATGTCGACGCACGCGCGGTGTACACCAACAACATTCCCTCGGGCGCCTTCCGTGGGTACGGACTCGGTCAGGTGGCCTTCGGGATCGAGGGAGCGATCGATGAACTGGCGGCGCGCCTGGGCATCGACCCGTTCGAGATGCGCAGAATCAATGTCGTTGTACCCGGCGATGATTTCGTGTCCTGGGAGATCGAGGAGGGAGATCTCGAGTTCGGCAGCTATGGGCTCGACCAATGCATCGATCTCGCCCAGCAAGCGCTGCTCGCGGGTAGAACCGACCCGGTACGTGGAGGCGTCGAACTCCAGCAACTGCCTGATTGGGAGATCGGGGAAGGTATGGCGGCTGCGATGATCGCCACCATCCCTCCGCGAGGACACTTCGCCGAGGCCGCGATGACCCTGACCACCGACGGAGAGTACGTCGCCGCGGTGGGTACCGCCGAGTTCGGCAACGGGACCACCACCGTGCTGACCCAGATCGCCGCCTCCGCACTGGGGTGCCCCCCGGGCCAGATCACGATTCGGCAGGCAGACACCGACGAGATCGGCTACGACACCGGCGCGTTCGGATCTGCCGGCACCGTCGTCGCGGGCAAAGCCCTACGTTGTGCGTGCGATCGATTGCGCACCAGCATGATCGAGGTCGCAGCCCGCGCCCTCGACGCGGACCCGGCGGCGTGCGTACTGGGACCACAGGGCGTTCAGGCCGGTTCGGACTTCATCGACCTGGCCGGAATCGCCGCGGCATACGGCGGACCGGTGGCGTCGGAAGGCAAGCACGACGGCAGCCCGCGGTCGACCGCGTTCAATGTGCACGCGTTCCGGGTGGGGGTGAACACCTCTACCGGCGAAGTGCGGATCCTGCATTCGCTGCAGTCCGCGGACGCCGGAGTGGTGATGAATCCTCAACAGTGCCGCGGCCAGGTCGAAGGCGGTGCGGCACAGGCGATCGGCAGTTCTCTCTACGAAGAGATGATCCTGGAGAACGGGCACGTCATCACCCAGGTACTGCGCAATTACCACATCCCGCAGATCGCCGACGTCCCCGACACCGAGGTCTACTTTGCCGACACCTACGATGCCATCGGACCGCTGGGTGCCAAGTCGATGAGCGAGTCACCCTACAACCCGGTAGCACCTGCACTCGAGAGTGCCATCCGGAACGCGATCGGCGTACGGGTGTACGAGCTACCGATGAACCCACCGAGGGTCTGGCACGCCATCAACCGGTGACCGTGCGGGCGAGGCGTCACTCCGTCGAGATCGTTGTTCCCAGACCGGTTTCCATCCGCCCGGAGACGATCTGCAGGCCGTGGTGAGTGCCCGCTGTGAGCCAGGATGTCAACGTCGGGCCGTCCGAGAGAACCGTCACCCGGGCATATCGAGCCTTCCCGGTGAGTTTCGATCCCGCGATGGCCAGCCCACCGGCAGCCGGCTGCGCGAAGCCGATCCCGCCCTTGATCGGAAACGCGGGACCGCGACCGTCGGACTGCGTCTGGACTGCCCATTCCGGACCGCTCGCGCCGGCGCCTGCGAGAACGTCACCGGTGAACGTGGCCATCACTTTGGGCAGTTGCCAGTGCTCACGGCCACCGTGCACCGAGGCAGCAGAGTCGACGGCGATGAACGGTACCGAGATCCGCGGAAGCGCACCCAGTCCGCCACCGGGCCGCCGCAGCACCGGGCTGGCGAGAATCTCCCGGTACGGGCCGACCGGTGAATCGAGGTAGTCGACGACCATACCCAGCGTGATACCGATCGTGGACTCGGAGTCCCCGGCGGACTGGGCCCCGATGTCTTTCGCGGCCTGGGTGCTGCGGTGCCACCAGATGGTGGCACGTACATTCGCGGGCCAGGGTGGCGGCGCGCTCACCGGCACCTCGCCGGGGTCGATGTCGGACTCGGCCACACTCCACATCAGCAGGCTCCCTTCACGGATTCGGACTCACGATCTCGAACGAACAGAGGGAGCCGCAGGGCTCCCGGGGCACGCTCGGGCACAACAGGTGACACCGGCTGGACCGGCGAGATCCGCTGGTACTCGGTACCCAGTTCGGGACGTTCGTCGATCTCACCCTTGTTGGGCCAGAAAGCGATGGCACGTTCAGCCTGCGCGGTGATCGTCAGAGACGGGTTCACGCCGAGGTTGGCACTGACCGCGGACCCATCGACCACGTGCAGCCCGGGATGACCGAACATCCGGTGGTAGGGATCGACGACGCCTTCGCCCGGATCAGCACCGATCACGCAGCCACCGATGAAGTGTGCGGTCATCGGGATGTTCACGATTTCCGCCATCGATCCACCGGGGTCTCCCCCGATCTTGTCGGCCAGCAACCGGATCGCCTCGTGCCCCTGCGGTATCCATTCCGGTGGTGGATCGCCTGCGCCCGCGCGGCTGGTCAGTTGCCTGCCGAAAATACCGCGCTTGGAACCCAGTTCGAGAGAGTTGTCGTCGGTCTGCATCACCAGGGCGATCACGGTCTTCTCCGACCAGTGCCGTACCGACAGACTCCGGGCGAAGGCTCCAGGATGGCGTAGTGCCACACCCGCGGTCTTCAGGATGCGCGGAACCTTGCCGCCACCGTCGGACAACACGGTCTGCAGCAGCCCGATGGCGTTGCTGCCCTTGCCGTATCGGACCGGTTCGATGTGCGTGTGATCGTCGGGATGGAAGGACGAGGTGATCGCCACCCCTTCGGTGTAGTCCGTCTTGCGGTCGCGAGCCGTCGCGGCCAGGACCGCCTCGGAATTGGTGCGCACCACCGAACCCAGCTGGTCGGACAGATGCGGGAGTTGTTCGGTCTCCTTCATCGCGAGCAGCAGCTTCTGCGTGCCGTATGTGCCTGCGGCGAAGACGACCTGTCCCGCGAAGATGCTCTTCTCGCGGCGCCGAACCTTCGCGCCCGTGCGCCGGATGACGATCTCATAATCGTCGCCCGCGGGACGTACCGCTGTCACCGTCGTCAGCGGCAGCACCGTGACCCCGGCCTCTTCTGCCAGATGAAGGTAGTTCTTGACCAGGGTGTTCTTTGCTCCCACCCGGCATCCGGTCATGCACGATCCACATTCGGTACACGCGGTACGCTCCGGTCCGGCTCCCCCGAAGAACGGATCCGGTACCTGCTCACCGGGATTGCCGAACAGGACCCCGACCGGCGTCGTGGTGAATGTCGAGCCGACCCCCATGTCGTCGGCGACTGCACGCATCACCTTGTCCGCCGGTGTCACGCTTGGATTGTCCACCACACCGAGCATTCGCCGGGCCTGGTCGTAGTACGGCGTGAGTTCGTCCTGCCAGTCGGTGATGTGCCCCCACTGCGGATCCTCGAAGAATCTGGTGGGCGGCTTGTACAGCGTGTTGGCGTAGTTCAGGGAACCGCCTCCGACGCCCGCGCCGGCCATCACCAGCACATCGGGGAGCAGGTGTATCCGTTGCACACCATAGCAACCCATCCAGGGCGCCCAGAGGTATTTACGCAGCCGCCAACTCGTCTTCGGGAGTTCGTCATCTGCGAATCGGCGGCCCGCCTCCAGTACCGCGACCTTGTAACCCTTCTCGGCCAGTCGCAGTGCGGCCACCGATCCACCGAACCCCGAGCCGACGATCACCACGTCATAGTCGTTCATGCGGACTCGCTTTCCTGTGACCGGCGCGCAGGCAGATCTGCACCACCGGGTGTGTCGTTCTTGTCGAGTTCGTAGTCACCGAGATCGGCGGAGCGCAGCAACTGCCGGAATCCCCAGGTGAACGTCGGCCACATCACCGAGTTTCTGCCGTTCTTGTCGAAGTACCAGCTCGAGCAACCACCGGAGTTCCAGACCGTACCGTCGAGACCCTCGTCGATCGCCGAGTTGTAGAAGTCCTGGGAACGCTGATTCACGTTGATGCTGACCAAGTTCCGATCAGCCATCTGTTCGAGAGCGGAGCTGATGTAGTTGGCCTGCGACTCGAGCATGTACACGATCGAGCTGTGTCCGAGGTTGGTGTTCGGACCGTACATCAGGAAGAGGTTCGGAAACCCGTGGACCGTGGTTCCGCGATACGCGTTGGGGCTACCGTCCCAGATCTCCGCGAGGCTGCGTCCATCGGTGCCGTGGAGCACCTTCGCGACCGGTGGTTCCGTGGCGGTGAAACCGGTTCCGAAGATCACCGCGTCCACCTTGTGCTCGACGCCCGAGGAGTCGACCACACCGTCGGCGGTCACGGCGGACACCCCGTGGTCGACGAGGTTCACGTCCGGACGCGCCAGTGTGGGTAACCAGGTGTTGCTGAGCAGCATCCGCTTGCAGCCGATGGTGAACTTCGGCGTCAACTTCTTGCGGAGCACAGGGTCTTTCACTTGCTTACGCAACTGAGTCGTCGCCAGCAACTTGAACAACGGAAGCAAGAACGTGAACTTCGCCAACGCGACGACATACGCTTCGCGGTACAGGTACAGACCTCCGCGAGCGATCTTCTGCGAAGGGGGCAATGTTCGGTAGAGAGCGCGCTCCAGCTTGCCGACCGGGCGATCGAGCCTGGGGATGATCCATGCGGGTGTGCGCTGGAGTACCGTCAGATGTGCTGCGGGATCGGCTAATTCGGGGACGAACTGGATCGCCGAGGCGCCGGTGCCGACAACGGCGATGCGCTTTCCGGTCGGATCGAAACTGTGATCCCAGGTGGCGCTGTGGAACATCGTGCCGGTGAAGTCGCCGATGCCGGGTACATTCGGCAGGCTTGGATTCGACAGCGTTCCGGTGGCGGCGACGAGCACCTTCGCGGAGACCATTCCGCGCGACGTCTCCACTACCCAACGCGCGAGCTGCGGATCCCAGCGTCCGCCCAGCAGCTCGCAATCGAACAGTGTGCGCTCGCGAAACCCGAAGTCGTCGGCGACCGAACGCAGGTAGCTGAAGATCTCCGGTTGCCGCGCATAGTTGTTCGACCAGTCCGGACTCGGCGCGAACGAGAACGAGTAGAGGTTGCTCGGCACGTCGCAGGCCGCACCGGGGTAGGTGTTGTCGCGCCAGGTGCCACCGACGTCGCCTGCCCGTTCGATGAGGATCACGTCGGCGTTGCGGTTACCTTTCAAGATCCTGTGCGCGGCAGCCAGACCGGCAAAGCCGGTACCGACGATCAGGGTGTCGACGTGCGTGGGCAACGCTGCGAGCGGCGCCTTGTCGGTCTTGATAGTGGTCATCTGGTTGTCACCATGGCCTCCCATATCGGGACCAGGCGTTTGCGTAGCTCCTGGTCGGACTTGTCGTTGCGGAACAGCGCCGAGACGGCGAGTCCGCGCGCCAGTTCGACGCTGATCTCTATTGCTTCTGGTGTCATCCGGTCGCCGAAGATCACGGCACCACCGGTGTTGATCGCCTCGTTGACCCGCGCCTCGAGGGGCAGAACCGCCGCATGCAGCGCAGGGTCGGTGCGAGCGGCAATCCACAGTTCGAGTGCGGCGTAGAACAGGGGCCCCGAGAACGCGTCGAGGAAGACCTCCACGCTCGCTCGTTGTCCGGCCGCGTGCGCTTCGAGCAATTCCGCCAACCGTTGCTCGACAAGGTGCTCGACGGCCGCGACCACCAGTGACTCTTTCGTCGGGAAGTGATGGAGTTGTGCACCCCGGGACACACCGGCACGCCGCGAGATCTCCTGCGTGCTGGTACCGGAATACCCCTTGTCGATGAGGCACGAGATGGCCGCATCGAGCAGGCGCGCACGCATCTGCGCGGTGCGCTCGGCCTGCGTGCGGGTCGGCGCTCTGTCCCCATCCGTCTCATGGGTCGTTGCTGTGTTGGTCGCCACACTCAGGAGGTTAGCGGAGAACTTAGAAACAGTCCAGTCTGTTTGTAAGTTGGTCCTGCGTTGCCGGTGAAGACCCAGCACAAGCAGGAAGACCCAGCAGCTGCAGCTCCTGGGTCTTCCTGCTTCGCCTGGATTTGTGCCGGGAAACTACCTGGCCAGGACGCCTTTGGCCACGTGGGTGGTCTGGATTTCGTTGCTGCCGGCGTAGATCATCAGCGACTTCGCGTCGCGGGCAAGTTGCTCGACCCGATACTCGGTCATGTACCCGTTGCCGCCGAACAACTGGATCGCCTCCATGGCGACATCGGTGGCCGCCCGGGAGGAATAGAGCTTCATCGCCGAGGCCTCCGCGAGGTCCAGAGGCTTGCCCGACTGCGCCCGCTCGAGCGCGTGGAACACCATGTTCTGGACGTTGAAGCGGGCCACCTCCATCTCCGCCAACTTGAGCTGGATCAGCTGAAGTTCGGAGATCGGCTTGCCCCACAGCGTGCGCTGCTTGGCGTAGTCGACGCACAAGCGCTGACATTCGTTGATGATGCCCAGCGAGAGCGAGGCGATGCCTACGCGCTCGAGCACGAATCCGGCTTTCGCGCCGTCACCGCCGCCCTTCGCACCGACCTCTTCCGTCTCACCGAGGAGACGGTCCTTGTCGAGTTTGACGTTGTCGAAGAAGAGCTCTCCGGTCGGCGAGGACATGATGCCCATCTTCTTGAACGGCTTGCCCTGCGCCAATCCCTCCATGCCCTTGTCGAGCACGAACGTGAGCACCTTGCGACGGCGCCGGTCGACACTCGCATCACCGTCGTCGAGCTTCGCGAAAACGACGATCGTATCGGCGAACGGCCCGTTGGTGATGAAGGTCTTCTGCCCGTTGAGGATGTAGTTCTCACCGTCTCGCTTGACGGTCGTCTTCATGCCACCCAGCGCATCTGAGCCCGAATCGGGTTCAGTGATGGCCCAGGCGCCCACCTTGTTCATGGTGACCAGGTCCGGGAGCCAACGCTTCTTCTGCGCCAAGGTGCCCTTGGACCGGATCGTCGAGGGCGTCAGCCCCAGACTCACGCCCATCGAGGCGACGATGCCCAAGCTCACGCCCGCCAGTTCGATGTTGAGGATCGAGCCCATCGATGTCATACCCGCCCCGGGCGAGGGCTTCTTGGGCTCGGCCTCGCCGCGGGCCACGGCCTCGTCGTGGGCGAACTCCTTCTCCAGGGAATCGGTCGCCATGGCGTCGACACCGAAGGTCTTGAGCAGATTCCGGACGATGTCGTACGGCGGCAGCGCGCCGGTCTCGAGCTCATCGATGTGCGGACGGATCTCTTTGTCGATGAACCCGCGTACCGCGTCGCGCACCATCAGGTCTTCTTCGGACCACTCGAACATGCAATTTCCCCTAGCGTCAGCAATCGTTCTTTCTGCCAATACTAGAATCTGAAATCATTTTCAGGAACAGGTTTCAGAAATCGGTCGAGCCCAACTGCAGCCGCCATCGCCCACCTCGGCGTTCGAGATCGACCACCCCGGCAGGCGCCACCTCGACGCCCCAGAAGCTCACCCCGGTGGCCGCGGCGACGAGGCCCTGCGCGGTCCCGCACCCGACCACCGCACCGACATCGACTGTCCACGCGGTGTCGAGCCAGTCGGTCAGGCGCGCAAGAAATGCCGTGATGCTCTCGCCGCCATGAGGATTCGCGCCGGGATCGCCGAACCACTCCCCGAGGTCCATGGGATCGACCTGGTCCGGCGTGAGGCCTTCCCATCGCCCCAGATCCAGTGCTTTCAGCGCGTTGTCGACGACCCCGTCCGCCCCGATCTCTGCGGCTGTTTCGATCGCCGATCGATCCGGCGCGATGCGGACCGTGTCCGGATACGACAAACGCAGCCGCGCGCAATCGGCGCGACCGCGTTTGTCGAGTGGATCGTCGTGCGCACCGAACCGCAGTGCCACGTTGGGCCCGGTCCGGGCCGCGGTGATCAGTCGTAGTCTCAGCGAACGCTTCTCTGAGGTGTTGCGACGCCCGCCTCGCGGCCGGCGCGCTTGCCGATCCAGGTGAGCGACAACGCGAATCCGAGCCCCAGGACGCCCCACAGAATCACCTGGTTGACGATCGAGTAGTACCGGAAATCGCCGACGACATCAGCCGGGAATCCCGGGAACACGATGGTGTTGCCGTCCAGCAGTGGTCCGGGCACCTCGTCGAAGCTCGGTAGCAGCGCGATACTGATACCGACCGCGATGAAGTAGGCAACCACACCGGCGACTGCCGAGAGCAGACCACCGATGCGCGGCGCGAGCCAGAAGGCCAGCACGGTCGCCGCGATGAGGAATGCCACGGACAGCAGCAGGATCGTGAGGTAAGCGCCGCTGCGCGCACCGATGGTGTCGTCGCTGCCGACGGCGGGAGGATTGGCCGGGTATGCACTGAACGGGATCAGGTACACCGCCATGAATCCCCCGACGGCGAGAAGCCCGGCGACGACGCGAGGATCGACCAGCGGGTAGCGACGGCCGACGTACGACCAGACAACGGTGAACGCGACCGCGAAGAACGCACCGATGATCAGGCCGAAGACAACCGTGCCCGTACTGGCGCCCCAGTTCTGCTGGACGGCCCGGCTGAAGACCTCGCCGTGCTCATGACCGGCGTCGCCCCCAGCCAATTCGAGTTCCGCATGTCCGCGGCCCTCTTCGTAGCCGATGGCCCGCTCCACGAGCGGTTCGATGTAGATACGAGCGAAAACGAACGCGAGTAATCCGGCGACCAGGCCTGAGAGCAGGCCGGCGCCAATGAACTTCTTTTCCATGAATTCAGTTCCTCAGTGGCTTCGGTGGCTCAGTGGCAGGGGAAGCCGAGGAAGTGGCGGGCGTCGTGAATGTACTCGTGAACGTGGGTGTCACTGCCGAAAACGGACACCGCCCCTTGATCGAAACCGAGGAAATAGTAGGCGAGAGCAGCGACCAGCGTGGTGGCGGTCAGCCACAGCGCGGCGTTGATCGCGGACACGTCGGGCACCGCTATCGCCAGGGCCGGCTTTGCCGAAAGGGACTGCGCCATTGACGAACTGGACATTGGTATCTCCTCTCGCGGGATTACGCGTCCCGCGTCATGCGTGTGTTTGTCACCAAGTGCCGGAGCCCTGACTCGCCCACCAGGCGAAGCCCGACGGAACTCACAGTGGCGCGACCGTTCCGGATTCACACCGGATTTCCCGTTCACCTGGTCCGCAGTGACTGTATTCCGCTGCGTTTTACCCGGTCAACTGCAGGGAAGATCTAGACCACCGACGATGTCCGACCTCTCGTGGATCATGGAGCAATGGCCGCCCGCAAGTCCTCCCCCTCAGCCCCCGCCGGGCTAGACCCGCAGCAGGTCATGGGCCGCTTTGCCGCGCCCACCCGCGCGTGGTTCACCTCGGCGTTCCCCGAACCGACCTCGGCGCAGCTCGGAGCCTGGAACGCCATCTCCGCCGGCGAGAACACGCTGGTGGTCGCGCCCACCGGCTCGGGTAAGACGTTGTCGGCATTCCTGTGGGCACTCGATCAGCTGTCGCGGCCGGAGTCCGAGGTGGCGACCACCGGCACCCGGGTTCTCTATGTCTCACCGCTCAAGGCACTGGCCGTGGATGTCGAGCGGAACCTACGGGCCCCGCTGATCGGCCTCACGCGCGCAGCGCAGCGGATCGACCAGCCGATCGCGGACATCACCGTCGGGGTGCGTTCCGGCGACACCCCGGCCGCGCAGCGCAGACAACTCCTGCGCAAGCCGCCCGACATCCTGATCACCACGCCCGAGTCGCTGTTCCTGATGCTCACCTCGGCAGCACGGGAGACGCTGGAGAACGTCGAGACGGTGATCGTCGACGAAGTGCATGCCGTGGCCGGCACCAAGCGCGGCACCCACCTGGCGTTGTCCCTCGAGCGTCTCGACACCCTGCTCGAAAAACCGGCTCAGCGCATCGGACTGTCGGCAACCGTGCGCCCGCCCGAGCGCATCGCCGGCTTCCTCTCGGGGAGCAGGCCATGCACCGTGGTCCAGCCACCCGCCGCCAAGACCTTCGACCTGTCGGTCAACGTGCCGGTCGCCGACATGACCAACATCCCGGTGATCGCGAGCAGCGAAGAGATCGACGACGAGGCATCGGCGCCCGCGGCCGGCTCCCTGTGGCCGTACGTCGAGAGCTCGATCGTCGATCTCATCGAGAAGAACCGGTCGACCATCGTGTTCACCAACTCGCGACGGCTGTCTGAACAGCTGACGGCCCGCCTCAACGAGGTGCACGCCACCCGCCTCGGCGAGCCCACCGAATCTGCGCCCAACCCGGCGGTTCCCGGCGGGGCCCCGGCACAGATGCTCGGTAGTGGCATCAGCTCCGGGGCCGAACCGCTGCTGGCCCGCGCCCACCACGGCTCGGTGAGCAAAGAGGTCCGGGGGCAGATCGAGGACGAACTCAAGTCCGGCCGCCTGCGCTGCGTGGTGGCCACCAGCAGCCTCGAGCTCGGTATCGACATGGGCGCGGTCGATCTGGTTATCCAGGTCGAGGCGCCCCCCTCGGTGGCCAGCGGCCTGCAGCGGATCGGGCGCGCCGGTCACCAGGTCGGTGAGATCAGTCAGGGCGTGCTGTTTCCCAAGCACCGCGGAGATCTGCTGCGGTGCGCGGTACTCGTCGAGCGGATGACGGACGGACTGATCGAAGAACTCACCGTTCCCGCCAACCCACTCGACGTACTCGCGCAGCAGACCGTCGCCGCGTGCGCCACCGGCACGATCGACGTCGACGACTGGTACCAGACCGTCCGCCGCAGCGCGCCGTACGCCACGTTGGCGCGACCGGTCTTCGACGCAACTCTCGACCTGTTGTCCGGGCGTTATCCGTCCGACGAGTTCGCCGAGCTCCGACCACGCATCGTCTGGGACCGCGCGCAGGGCACGCTCACCGGTAGGCCGGGCGCACAGCGACTTGCGGTCACCTCCGGTGGCGCAATTCCCGACCGAGGCCTCTTCGCGGTGTACATGGTCGGCGAAAAACAGACGCGGGTGGGCGAACTCGACGAGGAGATGGTCTACGAGTCCCGTGTCGGAGATGTCTTCGCGCTCGGCGCCACCAGCTGGCGTATCGAGGACATCACCCACGACCGGGTGCTCGTGACACCGGCGTTCGGGCAGGCCGGGCGACTTCCCTTCTGGCACGGTGACAGCATCGGCCGGCCTGCCGAACTCGGTGAGGCCATCGGGAAGTTCGTCGGCGAATTGTCCAAGCCCGGCAAGCTCGGTGCACACGCGGAGCGGCTGGGGCTCAACGAGTTCGCCCGCGACAACCTCGCTCAACTGGTCTCCGAGCAACAGGCCGCCACCGGCCACCTCCCCACCGACCGCACTCTTCTCGTCGAGAGGTTCCGCGACGAACTCGGCGACTGGCGGGTGATCCTGCACTCCCCCTACGGTTTACGTGTTCACGCACCATGGGCCAGTGCGGTCGCCGCTCGCCTGCAGCAGGACTATGGCATCGACGGCGCCGTCTCGGCTGCGGACGACGGCATCATCGTGCGTCTCCCCGACACCGACGATCAACCACCCGGAGCTGCGCTCTTCCACTTCGACCCGGACGAGATCGAGCAGATCGTCACCGAGCAGCTCGGCGGCTCGGCGATGTTTGCCTCGCGCTTCCGTGAATGCGCCGCCCGCGCACTGCTGCTGCCGCGCCGCAATCCCGGCAAACGCGCCCCGCTGTGGCAACAGCGTCAGCGCAGCGCCCAATTGCTCGACGTGGCAAGGAAGTTTCCGCAGTTCCCGATCATCCTCGAGGCCTTCCGCGAGTGTCTGCAGGATGTCTACGATCTCCCCGCGCTCGTCGGCATGCTCACGAAAGTCGCCGATCGGCGCCTGCGGGTCATCGAGATCGAGACCGAGACACCGTCGCCGATGGCCTCGTCGCTGCTGTTCGGCTACGTCGGCGCGTTCATGTACGCCGACGACGCCCCACTCGCCGAACGCCGCGCCGCGACCCTTTCGCTCGACACGGCGTTGCTCGCACAACTGCTGGGTCGAGTGGATCTGCGAGAATTACTCGACCAGAACGTCATCGCCGACACCGAGGCCAAACTCCAGCGCCTTCACCCCGACCGCCAGGCCCGCGACATCGAGGGCATCGCGGATCTGTTGCGGTGGCTCGGTCCGCTCAGTGAATCCGACGTCGCCGCGCGATTCACCGGCGATGAACCCCTCCCGTTGCTCGCCCAACTCGTGTCGGCCGGCCGAGCGATCGAGGTGCCCCGTGGGGGCTCTCTGCTGTTCGCCGCCGCCGAGGATGCGGGCAGACTCCGTGACGGGCTCGGCATCCCTCCCCCGCAGGGGCTTCCGATGGCGTTCCTCGAACCCGTCGACGATCCGCTCGGCGATCTGATCGGACGTTACGCCCGGACGCACGGACCGTTCGTCGCCGCCGATGCGGCCACCGCGCTCGGCCTCGGTGTCGCTGTCGTACGCGACACCCTCGTTCGACTGGCGAGTTCGCGGCGGGTCGTCGAAGGAGACTTCCGGCCCGAACCGGAGGGCACCCTGCGCAGCAGTGAACAGTGGTGCAACACAGAGGTTCTCTCAGGGCTTCGGCGAGCGTCACTGGCGGCGAGCCGCGCCGAGGTCGCACCCGTCAGCCATGAGACGTACGCGCGGTTCGTCACCGGCTGGCAACACGTCACCCGGCAGTCGCGGTTGCGCGGTATCGACGGCGTGTCGGCGGTCATCGATCAGCTCGCCGGTGTACCCATCCCGGCGTCTGCGTGGGAGTCCCTGGTCCTGCCTGCTCGCGTCGCCGATTATCGACCCGACATGCTCGACGAATTGACCGCCGGCGGCGAAGTCCTGTGGGCCGGGCACGGCCGGCTGTCCGGTTCCGACGGGTGGATCAGCCTGCATCCGGCCGATCTCGCCGAGGACAGTCTGCCGACCCCCGCCGAGATCGACATGGGTGAGCTGCATCAGCGGGTCCTCGACCATCTGGCCCCGGGCGGTGCGTTCTTCTTCCGGCAGTTGAGCGAGTCGATGGCCGTCGGCGGTGTCACCCCGCTCGGTTCAGAACTCGAGATGGTGCTGTGGGATCTCGCGTGGGCGGGCCTGATCAGCAACGACACGTTCACCCCCGTGCGTTCACTGCTGGGTCCGGGCCGTAAACCCGGTGCAGTCCGAAGTGCGCCGGCGCACCGTGGGCGGCGACGGTTCGCCCGGACCCCTCGCACGGCGCCGCAGTCGATGACCGGACGGTGGTTCGTGTTGCCGGCCCCGATCTCAGATCCCACCCTCGCCGTCGCCGCGCAGTGCACAGCACTACTCGACCGGTACGGCGTCGTCACCAAGGGCGCGGTGATGACGGAGGGCATCGTCGGCGGTTTCTCGCGGGTGTACAAGGCCCTCACCGGGTTCGAGGACAGTGGCAAAGTACGGCGTGGTTACTACATCGACGGATTGGGCGGCGCGCAATTCGCCGCGACCACCACCGTGGACAGACTCCGCGACGAGGTCGAGCCGATAGGGCAGACGGCCATCGCGCTGGCGGCGACCGATCCCGCCAACCCGTACGGTTCCGCCCTCGCGTGGCCGCAGCAGTCGGAGGGGCATCGCCCCGGCCGCAAACCTGGCGCGCTGGTGGTGCTGGTGGACGGTCATCTCGTGCTGTTCGTCGAGCGAGGCGGTAAGACGGTGCTGACCTTCAGTACCGATTCCGAGCAACTCGCGGCGGCCACCGCGGCGCTTGCTCGAGTGGTTACCCGGGGTCAGGTGGACCGGTTGTATGTCGAGCGCGTCGACGGTGAACCCGTCCTGACCGGCGCGTTGGCCGAGCACCTACGAGACAGCGGTTTCGACCCGACGCCCCGCGGTTTGCGGTTACGCAGAACCGGATGAGCATCGCTTCATCCCGGAGACAAGCCAGCCATGTGGCTTCGGCCCGAGCCGTGGCGTCCTAGGCTGTACCCGGGCCCGGGGTTCAATTACGCAAAGGAACATTCATGACGCAACAGGCATCGACTACTGCGGCGGCGACGCTCAGTTCGGAGTTGCCCGCCTGGCAGCAGGCACGCCGATTGCGAATCATCAAGGCTGCCAACGCTGCTCTCAAGGAGCAGGAGTACGAGCAGATCCAGATCCGCGATGTTGCGCAGGATGCCGGCGTGGCGCTCGGCACCCTCTACCGGTACTTCTCGTCGAAAGAGCATCTCTACGCTGCGGTATTGCTCGACTGGGCGGCACCGGCCTACGCACGTTCCGGCGAAGACCTGTCCGAGCATCAGATCCGCGCGAAGATGAACGCGGTCATCTCCTCGTTCGAGCGCAGGCAGCACTTCTTCCAGGTGCACGTGATCCTGCAGTCGAGCGCAGACACCAACGCGAAGGCTTTGCTCGGCCAATTCTTCACGGTGTGCCAGAACACGCTTGCCGATGACTTCGCCCGACTCGGCCCCGGCGCGGCAGAAGACGCGGCCATCATGCTGTGGTCGATCATCAACACCGCACTGACCGCTGCGGTCTATCACGACGGCACGATGAAGGACGTCCACCGGCTCTGCAACCGCTTCATGGACTTCATCTTCGGACCTGCAGAACTGGCACCGGTTGAAAACTAGATCTCGGTTCTAGTATGTTTGCGGACGTCCTTCTTATCCGGTAGTTGACGCGCAGGAGTATCCATGGGCTTTCGGGGCGATGCAGCAATCGTGGGGTACACCGAGCTGCCACCACAGAAGGTATCGACCCGGACGCCTCGGTTCACCCTGGAACAGTGGGCCACGCTGTCGGCCTCGGCCATCGCCGATGCAGGGCTGACCGGGATCGAGATCGACGGCATCGTCACCTCGACGCTGCTCGAATCAGAGATGTTCGTGCCCTCGACCATCGCCGAATACCTTGGGGCCCGAGTCAATTTCGCGGAGGTGGTCGATCTCGGCGGCGCCTCGGCGGCAGCAATGGTGTGGCGGGCGGCGGCCGCCGTCGAACTCGGGATCTGTCAGGCCGTGTTGTGCGTGCTCCCGGCCGACTACGGCGTCCCCCATTCACCCAAGAAGCCGCTCCCCGACAGCCTCACCGACATCCTGCTCTACGGATCGTCGTCCAACCGGTTCGGTTCTCCGCAGGCCGAGTTCGACATCCCCTTCGGCAACCTCGGCCAGAACGGTCCCTACGGCCAGATCGCGCAGCTCTACGGTTCGGTCTACGGCTATGACGAGCGCGCGCTCGCGAAGATCGTGGTCGACCAACGAGTCAACGCGAACCACACGCCCGACGCCATCTTCTATGACAAGCCGCTGACCATCGAGGACGTCCTCGCCAGTCCGGTGATCGCCGACCCGCTGCACCGGCTCGAGATCGTCATGCCCTGCTCGGGTGGGGCGGCGGTGCTGGTCACGTCCTCAGACGTCGCGCGGCGTTCCAAGAATCGGCCGGTCTGGATTAAAGGTTTCGGCGAGCACGTCGCGTACAAGACTCCCACCTACGCCCAGGATCTGCTGCAGACCCCCATCACCCATGCCGCCGACTCCGCCTTCGACATGAGCCAGCTCGACCGTTCCGACATGGACATGGTGTCGATCTACGACTGTTACACCATCACCGTGCTGATGAGCCTCGAAGACGCCGGGTTTTGCGAGAAGGGCAAGGGGATGGAGTTCGTCAACTCCCATGACCTGACGTTCCGCGGCGACTTCCCACTCAACACTGCGGGCGGTCAGCTCGGATTCGGCCAGGCGGGACTCGCCGGCGGCATGCACCACGTCTGCGACGCCACCCGTCAGATCATGGGACGGTCCGGCGAAGCTCAAGTGCCCGACTGCAATCGGGCCTTCGTGTCCGGCAACGGCGGCGTGATGGGCGAGCAAACCACCCTGGTCCTGCAGGGCGACTAGAAAGCGTGAACGCCATGACATTCACCCCACCCATGCCGGTGAAGACACCGGTGAGTGCGCCCTTCTGGGATGCGTTGCTCGAGCACCGGATTCGCATCCAGTACTCGCCGTCACTCGAGAAGTACGTCTTCTATCCGCGAATCCTGGCGCCCGGGACACTCGCCGACGACCTCGAATGGCGCGAGATCTCCGGCGAGGGAACGTTGTACACCTTCACCATCGCCCGCAAGCCGGTGTCGCCACACTTCGCGAACTCGGTGCCGCAGCTGCTGGCCGTCGTGCAGTGGGACGAGGGTCCGCGGTTGTCGACGGAGATCGTCAACGTAGAGCCCGCCGAGCTACGCATCGGCATGCGGGTTCGGCCGGTGTTCTTCGACCATCCCGAGGACGAGGTCACCCTGCTCCGATATGAGCCCGCGCGCTAGTCGGGGGCCTCAGTCCGGAACCGGAACCGGCTCGAGGAGTTCAGACCGGGACTCCGGCGCAGCCGCGCGGAGGGCGTCGGCAGACTCGTCGTCCGGCTGGCGTTGCGACGAGACCTCGGCGTCCACGCGCGCCAGGTAGGTCTCGATCTCGAACTCTTTCTTCTCGTTGTCCCAGTCGAGCAGCGGCGCAACGAGTTCGGCCACCTCCCTGGCCGATTTCACACCGCGATCGGGATACTCGATGGCGATGCGGGTCCGGCGGGCGAGCACGTCTTCGAGGTGCAGCGCCGCCTCGCTGACCACAGCGTAAACGACCTCGACCCGGAGGTACTGCGGCGCGGCGGCCAGCGGTTGGAGCAGACTCTCGTCCTTCTTCGCGTACGCGAGTACCTCGTCGATCAACGAGCCGTAACGATTGAGAAGTCGGCGGATCCGGTACGGGTGCAACCCGAATCGCTGTCCGAGCTGATCGCATTGGTTGATGAGGGCGTGATAGCCCTCGGCTCCTGCCAACGGCACCTTGTCGGTGACGGACGGCGCCACCCGGACGGGGATGAAGTCGGTGATGGCGTCGACCGCGTCGGCGGCCATCACCCGGTACGTCGTGTACTTGCCGCCCGCGATGGCCACCAGCCCCGGTGCGACCTCGGCGACCGCATGCTCGCGGGACAGCTTCGACGTCTCATCGTTCTCACCGGCGAGCAGCGGCCGGAGTCCCGCATAGACACCTTCGATGTCGTCATGGCCGAGCGGCGTCACCAACACCTCGTTGACCCGCTCGAGGATGTAGTCGATGTCGGCGCGGGTGGCAGCCGGGTGCGCAAGGTCGAGGTTCCAGTCGGTGTCGGTGGTGCCGATGATCCAGTGTGTCTCCCAGGGGATCACGAACAGCACCGATTTCGGGGTACGCAGGATGATCGCTGATTCGCTCATGATCCGGTCGCGCGGGACGACGATGTGCACGCCCTTCGACGCACGGACCCGAAAGCGGCCACGCTGCTTCGACAGTGCCTGGATCTCATCTGTCCAGACGCCCGAGGCATTGATGACGCAGTGGCCGCGAACTTCCGCGGTGTCGCCGGTCTCGGTGTCGCGGACACGCACCCCGCTGACACGGTCGGCCTCGCGCAGGAAAGCGGTGACCTGCGTCGACGTACGAATGACCGCACCGTAATGCGACGCGGTGCGGGCGACCGTCAAGGTGTGGCGGGCATCGTCGACGACGGTGTCGTAGTAGGTGATTCCACCCGAGAGGGAGTTGCGTTTGAGGGCTGGAGCGATACGGAGGGCGCCCGAGCGGGTCACGTGCCGTTGACCCGGAACCGATTTGGCGCCACCCAGAGAGTCGTAGAGGAACAGTCCGGCAGCGACGTACGGCCGCTCCCACACCCGGTGGGTCAGCGGGTAGAGGAAGGGCAGCGGCTTGACCAGGTGAGGTGCCAGCGTGCTCAATGACAACTCGCGCTCGTGCAGGGCTTCGCGAACCAGCCCGAACTCGAGTTGCTCGAGGTACCGCAGACCACCGTGGAACATCTTCGACGAGCGACTCGACGTGCCGGAGGCGATGTCGCGGGCTTCGACCAGCGCGACGCGGAGACCGCGTGTTGCGGCGTCCAGCGCAGTACCCACGCCGACGATGCCACCACCGACCACGACCACGTCGAACTGCTCTGTCGACAACCGCTGCCAGGCGTTGTCCCGATACCGGGGCCCGAGGTCAGCTGGTCGGTCCGGGTCGAATGCAGACGCAGTCATCGCAATCTCCTCTGGTCACAGGTGATGTGCCGTGCCGCGACCCACGTTACCCGCTGGTAACTAGTCGGTCAGGGTGAGCGCATCCCGCATGCCCGGTTCCGCCGGATTGGCGACGAGGTCGTGGGAAACTCGACTACGTGACCAACAGCACCGGCTACATCGCCGCCATCGATCAGGGAACCACGTCGACGCGCTGCATGATCTTCGACCATTCCGGCAACGTCGTCAGTTCGGAACAGGTGGAACACGAGCAGATCTTCCCGAAGGCCGGGTGGGTCGAGCACGACGGCGTCGAGATCTGGCGCAACACCCGACGTGTCGTCGCGGCCGCGCTGGCGTCGCAGGACCTGCAGACCGCTGACATCAAGGCGCTGGGCATCACGAACCAGCGTGAGACGACTCTGGTGTGGGACAGATCCACCGGCGAGCCGATCCACAACGCCATCGTCTGGCAGGACACCAGGACCGCCAAATTGTGCGAAGAGTTGGCAGGCGACGAGGGCGCAGGACGCTATCAGCAGCGCACCGGGCTGCCGCTGTCGACGTACTTCGCGGGACCGAAGATCCGGTGGCTGCTCGACAATGTCGAGGGTGCCCGCGACCGCGCCGAAGCCGGTGAATTGTGCTTCGGGACAATGGACAGCTGGCTGGTGTGGAACATGACTGGCGGCCCCGATGGCGGTCGGCACCTCACCGACGTCACCAATGCCTCGCGGACGATGCTGATGGATCTGGAGACGCTCGAATGGGACGAGGACATTTGCCGGGAGATGCAGATCCCGACCAGTCTGCTCCCTGAGATCTGCAGTTCGTCGCAGGTATACGGGAAGGTGCGCGAGCGCGGGCGGCTCGCGGACGTACCGATCGCGGGGATCCTGGGCGATCAGCAGGCCGCGACGTTCGGGCAGGCGTGCCTGGAACCGGGCGAAGCCAAGAACACCTACGGCACAGGTAATTTCCTCCTGCTCAACACAGGCGAAGAGGTGGTGCACAGCAGCCACGGTTTGTTGACGACGGTCTGCTACAAGATCGGCGAGCGGAAACCGATCTACGCGCTGGAGGGGTCGATTGCCGTCACCGGTTCACTCATCCAGTGGTTGCGCGACAATCTCGGTCTGATCAATTCCTCCAGCGACATCGAGGAGACCGCCAAACTCGTCGACGACAACGGTGGCGTGTACTTCGTGCCGGCGTTTTCGGGTTTGTTCGCGCCCCGATGGCGTCCGGACGCCCGCGGAGTGATCGTCGGGCTGACGAGGTTCGTGACCAAGGGACACATCGCCCGAGCTGCGCTGGAGGCCACTGCTTTTCAGACGCGGGAAGTCATCGAAGCGATGCAGGCGGACTCAGGCGTGGAGTTGTCGACGTTGAAGGTCGACGGCGGCATGGTGGTCAACGAGATGCTCATGCAGTTCCAGTCGGACATCCTGGGCGTGCCGGTGGTGCGGCCCGTCGTGAACGAGACCACGGCCCTCGGAGCCGCGTACGCGGCCGGTCTCGCCGTTGGATACTGGGAGAGCGAACAAGAGATCCGCGACAACTGGGCGCAGGACAAGCAGTGGGATCCGGCGATGGACGCCGACAACCGCGATGCCCGGTTCGCCGAATGGAACACAGCAGTCGAGCGCAGCTACAACTTGGCCTGATCCCTGCGGCCGGTCATGTCCGGTTGGGGGTGTCGTTGTTGTCAGGGCTGTTGTCATCACGGTTGTTGTTGTCGGGATTGCTGTTGTCGCGGTTGTCGGTCGGCGCGTCGAGGTTCATCGGCGTCACGTCCGCGGCGCTGGTGTCGACGGGTCGGGCCCAATCGCCGAGGACCGGAGGACCGACCAACGGCAAAGGCCCGATCATCTCTTCCGCATTCTCTCTGGTGTGCAGATAGGACGCCGCTCGGTGTTCGCCGTTGGCGTCGCGCCCGCCTCGACCGGCTCCGCCGGGCGGGACCATCGGAGAACCGCCGCGCGTCGTTGTTGCCGGGCCGGATCCCGGCACTGCGCCGTTACCGGCCGACGGCGTCGCGAGCGGAGTGATCGGTCGTCGGGCAAGTGGATTGGGCTCTGATCCGGCGCCGCCGATACCGCCCGCGCCGCCGGCCCGGCCGCCACCTCCACCAGCTGAGCCGCTGCCTCCGCCGGCCCCGGCTCGGCTGCCGAGACCGCTCCCCGACTGGCCGCGGGCGGAGTTCAGCGCCGCATTGGTGGTACTTGCACCTGTTCCGCCGGCAGGGATCGGACTTCCGAATGCACCGTTCAGGGGCCCGGATCCCGGGCCTCCGGCGTCCGCGGCAGTCGTTTGCCCCGCGCTGCCCAGGGACAGCGGAACGTCTGCTGCCGGGTCACCGCCGTACGAGACCTGCCCGGCGCCTGGACCACCGGGGCCGCCCGGACCGCCCGGCCCGTTTGGGCCACCGCCACCCGCCAATCCGCCGACGAGTCCCGAGTTGTCACCCGAGCCACTGCCGCCCGTTCCGCTACCTGCGGTCGAGGTGTTGATCGGCTGGAAATCACCGCCCAGCTGCGGGAGGGGCGGTGCCGAGTACTCCGGCATCGCGCTGTTCGCGCCGATCACCGGGTTGCTGTAGACGTCCGTCATGGTCTTGGCCAGTTGTTGCTGTTGCTGAAAGCGCTCGGCCGCGCTCTGGCTGGTGCCGAACTCGGCATCCAGATCAGCGACGCTCCCCTGAGTCGACGACAGGATGGACGAAATCGCACTGATCTGATCGGCGATCTTGATCCCTACAGCCGCCGAGTCATCCATGTGCCTGATGCCGGCGATCGTCGCATGCCGCGACCCGGTGACAGACTCACCATGGAAATCACCCTCGGGGTACAGCGCAGCAAGCTTGGCGTAGTACATGTCTGCGGCAAGGGTGATTCGCGATGCAATCAGCCGAATAGCCTCAGCATCTGCGCTTGCCGAGCTCGGGTCCATTCCGGCGCAGATGCGCTTCATCTCATCGATGGCATGGCTGATCCAGTCCGTTTGACCTATGCCCTTTGGCGCCACGCTGTCCCCCAAGTACTCGCCGGCAGTGCCTCCCCCAGCACTTCGCTGCGCAGAAGTCTATGACACTTGCCGCCTGGAGGTCTGGCTGACATCACTCAGGAATTTTGTCTATGTAAGCGCGCGTGAAATCTATAGCTAATTTGCATGTGTCGACAGATTTTCCCTGCGCCGAGGTTGACGGGACCACGTTCGTGACAACCGCCGCCGAGTACGACTGGACATAAGTCGAACAGTCCGTGGAACCGCCATGCGATATCGAGAAAAGGCCGACCACACGTCCTTCTACATGTAGGTCTGGGTGCCAGGTATATTCGACCATCCCTCTCTTGTAGACCTCCAGGGAGCTTGAATTGGTCACTAGGTTACTTAGCGAAAACCAATTTTCCATACTCCAACTGCAGCCACGGACTCCTTGACCGTTCACTATCGCCGCATCTTCGATTTCTGCTGAATCGATCCCAAATCGATCCAATTCATCGTGCGAGTACGCAACGCAGGGTTCGAAAGCAGTCCCATCATTGGAACTATTCCAACGGTCGGGGAACGGATTATCAAAAGGCAGAGGAACGGGCGTCGCCAACTTAGGGAGCGATGGTAATGATGTCGAATCACTTGCAGCGGGAACTGCAACAGGATTGCTCTCGTCAACTACGCACGCCGAAATCAAAAGCGTCGACAAACTCACCAACGCAAGGACTAGCCTACGATGCATTGCCGAGATCGCCAGCATTACCGAGGTCGACACCGCTGAGGTTGTTTTTGGCAGATCGACAAGTGTTCGCAATTCCCCGTAGGTAAGCAGACTCAGACTCAATCGCGCCAGCAAAGGAGTCCTGCCCGAGTCCATTTAGTAGGAATCTCAAGTTGTTAATGGTTCCACGACCCTCCTCGCACTCACCTGCCCAGTTTTTCAGGAGCACGTTTGAGAGCTTTTCACGCTCAGTCACGAGTGTCTCCGCAAACACCTCAGCCGCCTCAGCCAGCGCGTCCCACTGCTCGTTGGTGAACTTCACTTCATCCGTCACGACCCCTCCTCCGCTTGACCCTCGTTTGACCGGCGACCGGCCTCAAACCAGACCCCTCGCCAGGGATAGGACGTTAGCGGATCGCGATCGGTTCCAACAGACAGCACTGAGCCCGACACCAGAAACGTTCTGATGCCGTGCTCAGTGCTGGTGGGCTTTATCAGCCCTGGTCAGGCGGGTCGGCGGCCTTGCCACCATCGTTGCCGCCGTCGTCAGGCGGGGTGGGCGGTGGTGGGAGTTGGAGTTGGTCTTCGCGTTCTTCGAGTGCCGCTTGGCGCTGGGCGAGGATCTCGAGCCAGGTCGCTTCGATGGTTTCGTTGACGTGATGGGCCCGGTTGACCCGGGGTTTTTGCTCCGGATCGACGTAGACCGGTGGTATCCACGCCACCCGGCCTGTGTCCGGACCCTCGGTGATCATCACTGTCGCCCATTTGCCGGGCCCGATCATCCGGTGATGCGGCACGCAGGCCGGGGTCAGGGAGTCGATATCGGTCAGGCCACCGTCGATCCACGCCAGCACGTGATGGAACTCGGCCCACGTCGCGGGCATCCGGCAGCCCGAAAAGCTACATCCCCGATCGCGGGCGATGATCGCCAACCTCTGCTCGAGTTGCGCGACCCGTTTGGCCCGCGCGAAGTACAGCACCGCCGCCGAATGGTTCTCGAACACCGCCAACGACTTGTCCGATCGCGCCGCCAGATCCAGCAGATCCTTGACGGGGATGTCGACCCCGGACGCCGTGGTCGCGACCCCCGCCGCCTCCTCGAGTTGCTGCTTGGTGAGGTTGACGATGATCCGCACCGGCAACCCTCGATGGGATTTTCCGAGCAGGTTGCATTCGAGAATGGTCTTCAGGATCGCTTTGAGTGCGTCGTGGCGCCGCTGCCCGAGGCTGCGGGTGTCGCGTTGGGCGGCGGCCTCGATCAACTGCCCGTCCTGGGCGGGGTCATCTATCGCACCCGATGGGCTGTCCGGGTCGGCCGGATTGTTCATCCCCGGCGCCGCCCACACATCCATCACCGTCTCGAGCATCGCGTACGTCTGCGGATCAAGCCGACCGGTGACGGTGGCCATGAAGTCCACACCTTGCGACCCTTTGGTGAACGTGCGTTTGCGGGCGCGATCGGCATCATCGGTCAACGACCCATCTGGATCGACCCGCGCGAGGATGTCGCGGCCCGACTCTTTGAGCTCGGTCGGGTCTTTGTCCCTGGCATCGTCAGACATCCACTGGTCGACCACATCGAACACATCCGGACCGGCTTTCGATGGGATCTCCTTGCGCACATCCAAAATCACCCCGACATGGGCAAACCCGATCGCACCCTCCGCCCACGCGCGGGCCGTCGCTGGGCACTTCGCCGGCAACTGCTCACCCTGCAAGGTATGGAACTTCGCGACCGCTTCCATCGCCCTCGTCCGCTCACCGGTCGCGCCCTTGCTCAGCCGCAACTCCTTGCGCGCGAACCCGAACAACGACGGATACCCCGCCTTGACGAACGACGACCGATCCGAGACCTCCAACAGCCGATCAAGCCCAACGAACTCCAACTTCCGGGAAATTCGTTCATGCACCCGCACAAGCTCATTGACTTCTACGTCATCAAGATCAGACGAGCCGGCATCGGCAATCTCCGCCAGCAGCACCTCCAGCTCGAGATACTTACCGACCAGGACAGGAACAACCGGTGAATCAGTAGACGAAGAGTCAGCCATCCGAAGTCCCCCCAGACCCTCGATCGAACGCTTCCTCCTATCATACCAACACTTTTCGGTTCTGTCGAATGTTTGTTCGGGTCATTCCGTTCACATAGTTCGCGCCACCTACACACATACGCGCCACCTACAACCGGCGCGAACGTACGCAGGTGGCGCGAATTTGTCAGTGCGACAAATCCTCTCGGTTCGAAGCCGCGACGGCGACCGCCAGCCGACGCACACCCTCGACGAGCTCTTCCGGCGTCAGCGTTGCGAAGCTCAACCGTAGGCAGTCGCCGAAATCAGCCTCCACACCAAACGCAGCGCCGGGCACGTAAGCCACTCCGGCATCGACCGCCTTTGGTAGCAACTCAGTCGTGTCGACCCCAGGCATGCGCACCCAACAGAACATCCCGCCTTCCGGCTCGGCGAACGACACCCGTTCGCCGAATGTGCCTCGCAGCACTGACGTCAAAGCCGCTGCCCGCGAACCGTACTCCTGCCGAATGACACCGACGTGTTCAGCGAACCACGTCTGGTCACCCAGCAATTCCGCGACAACCAACTGACTGAAGGTGGAGCCACACAGATCGGCACCTTGCCGCAGGCGTTCCACCAACCCGATCACGTCGGGCGGGCCGCTCATCCATCCCACCCGCAGCGCAGGTGCCAACACCTTCGAGGCGCTACCCAGCAACACCACCCGATCACTGTGCGCAGCAATAGGTTCAATGCCCTGGCCCCTGAACCTGAGTCGGCCGTACGGGTCGTCCTCGATGATCAGGAAGCCGTACTCATCCGCCAGACGCGCCAACTCGATTCGCGCCGGTCCGGAGGCCGACACACCCGCTGGGTTGTGAAAGTTGCTCACCGTATGGATGATCCGCGGCCGTTCGCCGGCTTCGAGCCATTGGCGCAACAACTCGACGTCGATACCGTGCGCGGTGATCGGTAATGCGCGTATCCGAGCGCGCACCGACTGGAAGACCTGCAACGCGCCGACGTACACAGGGTCATCGACCACAACCAGGTCGCCAGGATTCACCAGGGCGTGCGCCAGTAGGAACAACGCCTGCTGCGATCCATGCGTCAGCAGCACCCGCTCCACATCTGACGATCCGACGTAGTCGGCCACAACCTCACGACACGACAGCACGCCGGCGCTCACCGTGTACTGCAATGCAGCCGGATCGGCGCTCACGCGCGCCGCGGTCTCAGAGATCCGCTGCGCCGGAATCAGTTCGGTCGCAGGCAGACCGCCGGCCAGACTGAGGACATCCGGCTGCTCGGTCAGTTTCAGCAGATCACGGATGGCCGAGCCGCGGACGTTGGTCAATGCGTGAGACGGCGCATATGCAGAATCGAGCTTCATCACAACCACACTCCAGAAGAAGACGACAGATGTACGACAGGAGGTGATGAGTGTGGTCACCGAACAACGGCTCAGGTGTACGCCGCTACTACACGCAGGCTAACCCCGGCTGTTCGAAATATGAAATGGGTATCCCACTAGTTGGGACTACAGAGCCGACCGAGAAATTCGCGCCACCTGCATGCGTACGCGCCGGTTGCACCCGGCGCGAACGCCAGCAGGTGGCGCGAATTTGTAGTCGGCCCGAGGTCAGTCCAGGTCGTCGTGCCGGACCAGTTGCCGGGCCGCCTCGGTCACCGATCCGGACAGGGATGGGTACACCGAGAACGTCTGCGCCAGGTCGCTCACCATCAGCTTGTTCTGCACGGACAACGCGATGGGCAGAATCAGTTCGGACGCGTTGGGCGCGACCACGACTCCGCCGATGACGACACCTGTCGCAGGCCGGCAGAAGATCTTGACGAATCCCCGTCGCAGACCACTCATCTTGGCGCGTGGGTTGGTCGCCAACGGCAACATCACGGTCCGCGCCGGATACGCGCCGGAGTCGATGGCCGCCTGGGTCACTCCGACGGTCGCGATCTCTGGCCGGGTGAAGATCGCGGACGCGACTGTCTTGAGCTTGATCGGGGTCACGCCCTCACCGAGCGAGTGGTACATCGCGATACGTCCCTGCATCGCGGCAACCGACGCCAGCGGCAGCAAGCCCGTGCAGTCACCGGCTGCGTAGATCCCGGGGATCGATGTCCGCGACACCCGGTCCACCTGCAGGTATCCACCGCGCGCCAATTCGATGCCCACGGCTTCCAGGCCGAGTCCATTGGTGTTCGGCACAGAGCCGACCGTCATCAGACAGTGCGAGCCCTCGACCGTCCGCCCGTCGGCAAGATGCACGATCACACCGTCGGTGGTCCGCTCGACCCGGTCGGCACGGGCATGTTTGACGAGCTTGACCCCACGCTCGGCGAGCACGTCCTCGAGAACCAAGGCCGCATCCTCGTCTTCGCCGGGCAGTACCCGGTCGCGACTGGACACCATCGTCACCTGCACACCCAGCTCGGTGTACGCGTGCACGAATTCGGCACCCGTCACGCCGGAGCCGACGACGACGAGATGCTCGGGGAAATCACTCAGGTCGTACATCTGACGCCAGTTCAGAATCCGCTCGCCGTCCGGCTCGGCACCGGGGACGACACGCGGCGACGCGCCGGTGGCGACCAACGCCACATCCGCCTCGAGAATCTCCTCCGGGCCATCGGTGCCGTCCGGCTCGAACGGGGTGGCCACCACGCGGTGTCTGGCAGCGAAACCGACCTCGGGTTCGGTCAGCCGACCGCGCCCGTGAATGATCCGGACGCCTTCGGTGAGGAGCCTGGACCGGATGTCCGAGGACTGCGCAAAAGCAAGGTCCCGGACGCGTTCGTGAATCTGCGGCAGCGACACCAGCGCGCCGTCGTATTTCAGGTTGATCCCCAGGTCAACAGCTCTGCGCACCTCGGTGCGGATCCCTGCCGACGCGATGAACGTCTTCGAGGGGACGCAGTCCCACAGCACACAGGCGCCGCCCATGCCGTCGCTGTCGACCACTGTGATGTCAGCGCCGTAACTGGCCGCGGCGAGGGCCGCTTCGTAGCCGGCCGGTCCTCCGCCGATGATCACGATTTTTGTCATTTCAGGTCAACTCCCTGGGGTGTCGGATGGGCCTGATGGGCTGTCGGCGGGGGTGTCGCCACGTGTCGAATCTAGTCGATCGCCCTTCCCACTTTCCCGATGGGGAGCAGACCATCTAGGCTCCTCCCGTGCCGATTTATGCCGCGTACGGATCAAACATGCACCCCGAGCAGATGCTCGAGCGGGCTCCACACTCTCCGATGGCGGGAACAGGGTGGCTGTACGGATGGCGACTGACCTTCGGCGGCGGCGATATCGGCTGGGAAGGTGCGCTTGCCACGGTCACCGAAGACCGAGACGATCCCGACGCCCGCGTCTTCGTGGTGCTCTACGACGTCACCGAGGACGACGAGGGCAGCTTGGACCGCTGGGAGGGATCCGAGCTCGAGATCCACCGCAAGATCCGTGCGCGCATCCACACCGCGAACGGCCCGGTCCTGGCCTGGCTGTACGTGCTCGACGCATTCGAGGGCGGTCTGCCCTCGGCCCGGTATCTCGGAGTGATGGCCGAGGCAGCGGAAATCGCTGGAGCCCCGGACGACTACGTGCACCAACTTCGCCTCCGCGAATCCCGGAACGTCGGCCCCGGCCCGGAATCTCCCTCTGCGGAATCCTGAGCTATCGGGCGTGTAGGCCCGCCTGCAAGACGACCCCGGCGAGGGTCCTCACCCCTACGGCCAACGCCCGTTCGTCGAGGTCGAAGTTCGGTTGGTGCAGATCGACCTGCGGACCGTGTCCGCTCCACACGCCCAACCGCGCCATCGCTCCCGGGACGTTTTCGAGGTACCAGGAGAAGTCCTCACCCCCACCGGATTGTGGGGTGTCCGCCAGCGCGTTCGGTCCCACGGAAGCGATTGCCTGACTGAGTAGTTCGGTCGACACCGCATCGTTGACCACCGGCGGCACACCGCGCTTGTAGATGAGGTCGTAGCGAACGCTCAGCGGCGCGAGCAACCCCGCGATGATCTCGCGCACCAGCGGTTCCAGCAACGCCCACGTCGCGTGGTCCCCGGTGCGGACGGTGCCGCGCAGACGGCCCTCTTGCGGGATCGCGTTGGGTGCATCACCGGCGTTCGCCGCGCCCCACACCATCACAGTGCTGGTCCGCGGATCGATCCGGCGGGACAAGACACCGGGCAGCCCGGTGATCACCGTGCCCATGGCGTAGACCAGATCAGCAGTCAGATGTGGCCGCGAGGTGTGCCCACCAGGCGAATGCAGAACCACCTCGACGTGGTCGGCGGCAGAGGTGATCGGGCCTGCGCGCAGTCCGACCTTGCCCACCTCGAGCTTCGGGTCGCAGTGCAGCGCATAGAACTGCGAGACACCCCTGGTGACACCCGCTGTCACCGCATCGAGCGCCCCACCGGGCATCACTTCCTCGGCCGCCTGGAACACCAATCGCACACCGATGGGCAGGTCTCCCATGGACGCCAGTGCCTTGGCGACGCCGAGGAGGATGGCGGTGTGCCCGTCATGCCCACAGGCGTGCGAGACACCCTCCACGGTGGACGAGAACGGAAGCCCCGTCAGCTCGGCGATCGGTAGCGCATCCATGTCTGCGCGGAGGCCGACGAGCGGACCTGCCGGCCCGATGTCGCATACGACGCCGACACCTTGCGGGAGAACCCGCGGCGACAATCCGGCCTTGTGCAGCTCTTCGACCACCACCTGAGTGGTCCGCAGTTCACCCCTAGACAGCTCCGGGTGCACATGGAAATCACGGCGCCAGGCCACCAACTGCGCGCTGTTCTCGCCGATCCAGTTGTCCAGATCTTTCAGAAAGCGTTCCGAATCCACTACTTGCCCACTCATCTTCTGCACACATTCATCGTCTTCTACCCGCGGTCTGCGGCTGTCCACCCGTTCGTTGTTCGTGCGCCTGCAGCAACTCGTCTCGCAACACCGGATCGAGCGCGGCGTGCACCGCAGTCGCGGTCAGCGCCACCGCCCCGTCGACGACGGCCCGATCCGCCGACCCCGACGCCGCGGCAGTCGCGAACTCGATCTCGTGCGTTCCGGCCCCACCGCTGTCGATCCCGATCAGCGGGTGGATCACGGGCATCACATGACTGACGTTGCCCATGTCGGTACTCCCGAGGGGCCGAACCCCTTCGAGTCCGGTCGGAACCACGGGCCGGCCGAGTTCGACGATTGCTTCGCGATAGGCGGACAGGAGTCGAGGATCCTGCCGCAGTTCGAGATAGGTCGGTGACACCGTCGCAACTTCGTAGGAGCACCCGGTCGCCATCGCACCGGCCGCGAAGCATCCCTCCGCGCGTTCACGCAGATCATCGAGCGACAGCTGGTCACGTGCTCTGAGGTAATAGAGCAGTTCACTGTGCCCGGCAACGATATTCGGGGCACGACCACCATCGCTGACGATGCCGTGCAGTTGCTGACCGGATTTCAGGTGCTGACGCAACAGTCCCAGCGACACCTGCGCGACCGTCAAGGCATCTGCCGCGTTGCGGCCGCGCTCAGGAGCGGCCGCCGCATGCGATTCGAGGCCGGTGTAGCGGATCGCCAGATCGGCGAGTGCGAGTGAACTGGCGGCGATCTCATCGGCGCGGCCGGGATGAACCATCATCGCCATGGCCACCGGATCGAACACTCCGGCCTCGGTCATCACGATCTTGCCGCCCCCGGTCTCCTCGGCGGGCGTACCCAGCACGAGCACCGTGATGCCCAACTCGTCGGCGATCTCGGCCAGACCGCGGGCGGCACCCACGGTCGTCGCGGCGATCATGTTGTGCCCGCATGCGTGACCCATCCCCGGGAGGGCGTCGTACTCCGCGCACAGACCGACGACCAGGTCTCCGGAGCCGTACGAGGCCGTGAACGCGGTGGGCAGATCGGCCACCGCCGGCGTCACCTCGAATCCGTACCCGGCGAGCAGCTCGGACACTTTCGCTACGCTGCGATGCTCTTCGAACGCCAACTCGGGTTCGGAATGCAGTGAATGCGACAACTCGACCAGGTCGCCGGCGACCGCGCGCACCGCACGTTCGCCTCGCCGCCCGATGTCAGTCATCAGGTCATTCTCCCACTCCGCGTCACGCGTGGTCGGTTCGAGTCAGGCAAGCAACGACGGCGGCGTCGGCCGCTCGAGATCGGCCAGCAGCGGTGCTCGCAGACCCTTCTTGATCAGCGCGAGAGTCGGACCCGCGACGGCGGCGCGACCTGCGACGATGTCGGAGGCAGCCGGCAGCAGCTCTTCGATGTCCACAGCTTGCTCGACGATCCCGGCCTGGGCGGCGTCCGCGCCGCCATAGCGCCGACCGGTGGTCATCGCCTCGGTCACCGTCGAATCAGGCAGCCGGACCCGCAGCAGCGAGGCCATGCCCGTCGTGAAAGGCATCCCGAGCAGGATCTCGGGAAGGGACCAGAACCCGCGCTCGGTGCGCATGATCCGATGATCGGCGCACAGGGCCAGCATGGCCCCGGCACCGAAGGCGTGTCCGTTGATGGCCGCGACCGTGGGGATGGGCAGGGTCAGGACGCGCACGTAAAGCGCGTGGACGCGGTCGAGGTAGGCGGACAGCTTGTCCCCGTTGGCCGCGATGTAGTCGACGTCGAGCCCGTTCGAGAAGAACTTCCCGGTGGCGGTGATCACGAGCGCACCCGGCGCACTCTCGACGACCCGATCGAGCTGGGCGTTCACGTTGTCGAGCCAATCGATCCCGAACCTGTTCTCCGGGTTCGTCTCATCGAGTTCGGCGCCCTCTGCACCGAGATACAGGGTGTGTACAGCGTCATTGGTGGTCACGTACGGCATGGAGCGACCATATCGTCTTAAGGTTGTGACCATGCCAGAGCAAGGTTCAAACGTAGATCCGACAACCGACCCCGCGCATGCCGCCCAGGCGGCTGCCGATGCCATCGCCGCAGCAACGGGTACAGCGAGCCACGACGTGGCCGTGGTCCTCGGCTCGGGGTGGGCTCCGGCGGCCGCAGCCCTGGGAACGCCTGCTGCCAGTGTTCCGATGGCCGAGTTGCCCGGATTCACTCCCCCGAGCGCCGAGGGGCACTCGGGGACAGTTCATTCCCTGCGGATCGGTGGCCAGTCGGTACTCGTCCTCCTCGGCAGAACTCATGCCTACGAAGGACATCCGCTCGCGAGCGTGGTGCACGCGGTCCGCACCGCCGCCGCCTCCGGTGTCGGCACACTGGTCTTGACCAATGCTGCCGGCGGCCTGCGCGATGACATGACCGTCGGGCAACCGGTACTGATCAGCGATCACCTCAACCTGACGGCACGATCCCCCTTGGCCGGTGCACAATTCGTCGATCTGGTCGACGCGTACTCACCACGCCTGCGCCAGATCGCACAGAGCGTCGACCCGTCGTTGGCCGAGGGGGTCTACGCGGGCCTCCCGGGACCGCACTACGAGACCCCGGCCGAGATCAAGATGCTGCGAGTGCTCGGAGCGGATCTCGTCGGGATGTCGACGGTCCACGAGACAATCGCCGCCAGAGCGGAAAAGCTTGACGTACTGGGCATTTCGCTGGTCACCAATCTGGCGGCGGGCATCACCGGCGAACCGCTCGATCATGAGGAAGTGCTCGCCGTGGGCCGCTCGTCGGCGACCCGGATGGGCCATCTGCTCGCCCAGGTCATCGAACAGATCTGAGCCGGCGATGACCGATGAGCAGGTAGAGGCATGGATCGCCGCGGACCCCGACCCACGGACGCGGACCGAGTTGCAAGAACTCGACCCCGAATCGTTGGCTGAACGGTTCTCGGACACCCTGCATTTCGGTACCGCAGGCCTGCGGGGTCCGGTGCGGGCCGGACCGGCGGGCATGAACGTCGCAGTGGTCAGCGGCGCCACCGCGGGTGTCGGGCAATGGCTGATCGATCACGGCCACCGTGGCAGCTCGGTCGTCGTCGGCCGCGACGCCAGGCATGGGTCTGAGGACTTCTTCGCTGCGACCACTCAAGTTCTTGCGGCGCAAGGATTCGACGTGATCGCGCTTCCCGAACCCGGCCCCACACCGCTCGTCGCCTTCGCTGTCCGCGACCTCGGCGCCGCCGCGGGCATCCAGATCACGGCGTCGCACAATCCACCCGCGGACAACGGCTACAAGGTCTACCTGGGAGAGGGTGCTCAGCTCGTCCCGCCCGCAGACGCCGAGATCGAGCAACTCATCACCATGGTGGGGCCCGCGAAGGACATCCCCCGGGTCGCGGTCGGCGCAGACAGCCGAGCCCGCGCCAACGTCGACCGCTACCTCGCGCGCCTGGTCACCAGGTTCGGGAGCCGGGAGCGGCGTCGTATCCGCGTCGCACTGACGGCCATGCACGGCGTCGGCGGGGACATCGCCGTACAGGCGTTGCGGGAGTGCGGGTTTCACGATGTCACCGTCGTCGGCCTGCAACACAGCCCCGATCCCGACTTCCCCACGGCGGCGTTTCCGAACCCCGAGGAGCCGGGCGCGTCCGATCTCCTACTCGATCTCGCCAGGGACTCGGGTGCCGACCTCGCGATCGCGCTCGACCCCGATGCCGACCGGTGTGCTGTCGGCGCCTATGTGGACGGTGCCTGGCGGATGCTGACCGGTGACGAGACCGGCGCGTTGCTCGGCGCAGAAATCCTGGACGAGCACCGCGGCGAGAACGCCTTGGTTGCCAGCACGATCGTGTCGGGAACATTGCTCGGCAAGATCGCGGCGGCGTCAGGGGCACGCCACGCCACCACGTTGACGGGTTTCAAATGGCTGGTCCGTGCCGGTGACGGACTGGTCTACGCGTACGAGGAAGCGATCGGACACTGTGTGGACCCGGAGGCGGTCCGGGACAAAGACGGCATCAGCGCTGCCATCGCACTCTGTGTGCTCGCGGAGCGGCTGGCCGGGCAGGAGAAAGGTCTGGGCGACCGTCTCGACGACCTGTTCACGCAGTTCGGAGTACACGCAACCGGCCAGTACTCCCTACGGGTCGACGATCTGAGCCGCATCACCGACGTCATGGATGCGCTGCGCACCCATCCGCCCGCGGACATGGCCGGCAGCGCCGTGACCGCGGAGGACTTCTTGGATCGGCCCGGCCCGCGGGCCACCGACGCGGTGCAGTTCACCGGCTCGACGGAACACGAACAGCTCCGGGTCATCGCACGCCCGTCCGGCACCGAACCCAAGTTGAAGTTCTATCTGGAGGTCGCCGTCGCACCCGGCGCACCGCTGGAACAGGCGAAGGCGACGGCGCACGCACGGCTGAAGCAACTCACCGCACAGGTGGCCGAGTTCAGCACATCCGTAGGTCGCTGAGTGGGTCATCGGTAGGGTGAGCCCGTGAGTGGCACCTATCCCCCGACACCGCCGCCGAGATCGCCATGGTCGTCTCCGGTGGTCATCGGCGCGATCGTCGCCGGCGCGGTGGTCCTGGCCATCGCCGTCCTGTTGGGCTTTCTCCTGATCCCATCGGACGAGGACAACGCCGCGGGCACGAGTACCACTGCCACGCAGCCGACGTCCACCGTCACCCTGACACCCTCCACCGGAGTCCCGACCAGCCCGCTCACCTCGAAGACAACAACGACGACGACCACCCCGAATCTGCCCAGCCCGGATGTCCCCGGCGCCGACGGTCAGGGATTTGTGAGTGGGCCGCGCTGCAACGCTGCCGGCGATCCGGCGGTGATGGTCGGACAGACCAACCGGTCGAAAGTCGTTGTCTGCCAGGTCGGCAACCAGACCGGTCGTTACTATTACAAGGGTCTCGCCGACGGCGGCGCCATCGAAATCCAGTACCCGACCCGGTCGGGCAACCGATTCACCGCGGTGAACATCGACACCACTTACCTCGTCGACGGCTCCTCGCTCACCATCACCCGAGACGGTTCGGTGCTCGCCGCCGAACCGATGATCTACTACTGGACCAACTGAACCTTGAACACCACTGCCGGCGAACGGTCGAGCACCGCGTCGCGTCGTCCTGCTGAAGAGGTCCTTCACGCGGCCCACATCGACGTGGTGCGCGGAGGACGGTACCTGTTGCGCGACATCAGTTTCACCGTGAAGGCGGGCGAACACTGGGCGCTGCTCGGGCCCAACGGCGCCGGAAAATCAACCCTGCTGAACATCCTCGGCGCATTCGGGCACCCGACCCGCGGCACCGTTGACGTACTGGGGCGCCGGTTGGGCCGTGTCGATATGCGCGAGTTGCGCACCCATATCGGACACGTCGATCCGAGGCATCGCCTCGACCTGCCTTTGACGGCTCACGACGTGGTACTCACCGGACTGACGAACACCCCAGAGCTGGACCATCGACGCGACTACGTCGACGTCGAACATCGGCACGCCGATGAACTTCTCGACTTGCTGGGCATGACCGACAGGCGAACCTCCGTCTGGACCACCATGAGTCAGGGTGAACGCGGACGAACACTCATCGCCAGGGCGTTGATGGCCAGGCCATCGCTGATCCTTCTCGACGAACCCGCCACGGGTCTGGATCTGGCCGCACGCGAACAACTGCTGACCAGCGTCGATCAACTGCGCCGCGAGGTTCCTGACCTGGCGAGTGTGCTGGTCACCCACCACCTCGAGGACCTTCCCACCAGCACCAGTAACGCGCTGTTGCTCCGCGACGGCGAAACAGTGGTCCAGGGCCACGTCGACGACGCCCTGACGTCGGCGACCATCACGAAGTGCTTCGATCACCCCGTGCAGGTGCGGCGCGATGGCGGCCGCTGGGCCGCGCGCTCTACCTAGGACCGAACTGGCGATCTCCCGCATCACCGAGACCCGGCGTGATGTAGGCGACCTCATTGAGACCATCGTCGATGGCCGCGGTCACGAGTCGGACCGGATATCCGGAGTTCTCCAGCGCAGCAACGCCTTCGGGCGCCGCGACGACGCATACCGCGGTGATGTCGGTGGCTTTGCGCAAGACCAGCAACTCGATCGTGTGCAGCATCGAACCGCCGGTCGCCAGCATCGGATCGAGGACGAACACCGGCTGGCCGGTCAGATCGTCCGGCAGGGACTCCAGGTAGGGCACCGGCTCCCGGGTCTCTTCGTTCCGCGCGATCCCCACGAATCCGACATTCGCCTCCGGAACCATCGCGTGTGCCTGCTCGACCATCCCCAATCCGGCCCTCAGCACCGGGACGAGCAGGGGCGGCGACGCAAGCTTCACTCCGGTCGTCGCGACCACGGGTGTTGTGATCGGCACCTCGGTCACCGGCGCGCCGATCAACGCCTCGTAGATCAGCATCTGGGTGAGATCGGAGAGTGCGCCGCGAAAAGCCGCATTACCGGTGGTCTCGTCGCGGAGGGTGGTCAGCCTGGCGGCGGCCAGTGGATGATCAACTGCTCGGATCTGCATGGACTCACCTTACGAGGGAACCGACACCCCCGACCACCGCGTCGTATGCACATGAGTTCGGTCTCCGTTGATCCCGCCGCCCTGACCACCGCTGCAGCCGGCACCCGCTCGGTCGCAGCCGACATCGCCGCCCAGGCCCTCGCCGGCCGCGTCGACGCGGCGGTGCTGGCACCGACGTTCGGCCTCATCGGAGCCGAGTTCACCGCGGCCGCGGTGATGGTCACCGACCGGCACTGCCGGGAGATCGACGATCTCGCCACGAGGATGGCAGCGCTCGGCCAAGGTCTGACGCATGCCGTCGACATCTACACCGGCGCAGACGACACCAACTCCGCACAGATCGCGGCGATCCAGCGATGATCCCGATCGAGTTGCTCATCATCCCGCTGCGGGCCCTTCTTGCCGCATTGGGCACCGGGGAGTTGCCCGCAGGCGTCCCCGCGGTCCAGTTGCGCTCTACTGCAACTGTTCTCGATGACGCCCGCAATCGGCAGGTTCGCATCAACAGCGAACTCGAACCCGCCTGGTCGGGGGTGGGCGCTGCCCGCGCGACCTCAGTTCTGGATCGCGCGGTCGTCGATGCAGCAGACTTCTCCGACGACAGCACCGAGATCGCCGACGTCATCGAGTCTGCGGGCGAAAAGATTCGCCGGGCCGCAGGCGAACTGCAGGCAATTCTCGACTCGTTCGTCGCCGTCGCCGCAGCCATGGGTCCGGCCCTCTACACACCGGCGGGTCTCGGGGCCATCATCCCGGTCGCCATGGCACATCTGCAGCGCGGCATCGACGTCGTCGAGCGCACCCGTACCGAGCTCAAAGCTGACACCGACCGGCTTCTGGCCATCGGCCGCACCACCACACCGGCGGAGTCGAACTCTGTCGACGCCCAGCTCGCCCGTGTCGGTACCGAACTGGGCAATCTGGGCAACGCCGCGTTCGGTCCGGTACAGACCGCCGCCGGAACCACCGGACCCGACGCCGGTGGGGACCCGGCGCCCACCGTGCCCGCCGGACTGAGTCCGACCAACCCGGGCGGCACCGGGGTCGCGATCACCCTGCCGGACGGTTCGGTCGCGTACGCACCCAATGAGCGCGCAGCCAAAGCAGTCCGGGCTGCGCTCAGCCAGCAGGGTGTGCCCTACGTCTGGGGAGGTACATCACCCGGACAGGGGCTCGATTGCAGCGGGCTCACGCAGTGGGCCTATCGGGAAGCCGGAGTCGAGCTGCCCCGGTTGGCGCAGGATCAGGACACCGCCGGGGTGCAGGTGGCGCAGGCCGATCTGCAGCCTGGCGATCTCGCCGTGTGGTCCGGACACGTCGCGATGTACGTCGGCAACGGACAGATGGTCGAGGCGGGAGATCCGGTTCAGGTCAACCCGGTACGGACGTCGAACCTGGACCAGACCTTCGAAGGCTTCTACCGCCCGAACTGAGCTGCCTGCCCGATCCGCGCGGCGCTGACCTCGCAGTGAAGTCGCCGGGTCGCGACCAGATCAGGAAATCTCGGCAAACCTTGTGCACTTCGGGCGAGGCGAGGTGGCCGACGCTCGGGGTCGGTGACTAGGCTCTGTCCCCATGGCCGGAGACATTGTCCCAATCGAACTCGGAATCACCGAGGGCAACACGTTCACCTTGTGGGCTCCGCGCTGGCGCGAGGGCGACGACGAGTGGGAGGCCTTCCTCGGTCTCGAAGAGGATCTATACGGGTTCAGCTCCGTCGCTGAACTCGTCGCGTTCATCCGCTCGGGTACCGACAACGATCTCGTCGAGCATCCCGCCTGGAACACCGTGGTCGGCCTCAAGGCGGACGAGCTCGAGCCGGCCGAGGGCAATTCCTACGACTTGATCTCGGTTCCTGAACTGGCCTCCGAAGATCCGACCCCCGAGGTGATCGCGAAGCTCGAGGATGTCCTGGAGATCGTCAGGATCATCGGCGAGGTCTGCGAACTGACCGCAATCACCAAATTCTTCAACGGGAACCCCATCCTCGGCGCGGTCACCACTGGTACCCGCAACTTCGTCGGTAAAGATGGCGCGGAACTGTGGGAGCGCATCGGAACTCTCATCGACAAGCGCTGGGACGACGTCATCGACGCCATAGACGCCGTCATCACGACCCCCGAGGTCGACGCGGAGGCCGTCTCCGTCGCCGAAGCCGAGATACTCGCTGCAGCGAGTGCCGAGGACGAGGACGAGCCGGACGACGACGTCGAATTGGTCGAGGGTGACGACACCGACGATGACGATGACGACGACGACACCCCCGAAGAAGATGACGATTTCGACGAGGAAGATGACGAGATCGACGAAGACGACTTCTGGGGTTCGGTCGGGATCGATCCGATTCAGATCATCACCAGCGCCGGCGAGTTCTTCTCACTGCGTTGCTATTTGGACGACGATCCGGTGTTCCTGGGCAAGAACGGCAAGATCTTCGCCTTCGGGTCGAAGCGTGCTCTCGAGCGTTTCCTGGCCGACGACAACGAGCACGACCTGTCGGCCGTCAGCACGTTCGAGGAGATCCAGATCGCCGCGACCGACGGATCGCTCGAGATCGACGTCTACGACGACAACGTGTACGTGCTGCCGGGTCTGACCGACGACATCGCCGACGGCCCGCGCCGCATCGACCGGCGTCAGCTCGAACTCGCGGTCGAATTGCTCACGGACGCTGCTGATTTCGCCGACGACGATTCGGTCGCCGAGGCGCTGGGCTCGACCACGCCGCTGGGGTGGTTCGTGAACTACGCGCTCAACCCCGACCCGAAGCGGATGGCTCCGAGCCCGCCGTTCGACAACGAGTCCGAGGCCTGGCGCGCGTTGGAGCACGAATTCGAGACGCGGCTCGAAAAGAAACGCGACTAGGGCACGCTCGGCGGCGTTATCGGCACGCTCGGCGGCGATTTCGGCACGCTCGGCGGGTCAGCCGATGAGCACCGCGTAACCGGGCTTGATGACGTCATCGATGATCGCGAGTCTCTCGTCGAAGTGGATGAAGGCAGACTTCATCGCGTTCACCGTGAACCGCTCGAGGTCTGACCATCCGTACCCGAACTGGTCGACTAGCACCTTGCACTCACGGCTCATGGTCGTGTCGCTCATCAGTCGATTGTCGGTGTTGACCGTGACGCGAAAGCGCAGTCGGGCCAGCACGTTGAACGGATGCTCGGCCAGACTCGCGACCGCTCCGGTCTGCACATTCGAGCTCGGGCACAGTTCCAACGGGATCCGCTTGTCCCGCACGTAGTTCGCCACATCGCCGAGCTTCGCGTCCGGGAATGATGCCGCCGCAGGATCAGCGCCGCCGGGTAGCGTGATGTCCTCGATGACCCGAACACCGTGACCGAGCCGATCCGTCCCACAGAAGCTGATCGCCTCGTGGATCGACGGCAACCCGAATGCCTCCCCCGCGTGGATCGTGAACGGCGCGTTGTTCGCCCGCATGTACTCGAAGGCGTCGAGGTGTCGGCTGGGCGGATACCCGGCTTCGGCGCCCGCGATGTCGAACCCGACGACCCCGCGGTGGCGGAACCGCACCGCCAGTTCGGCGATTTCGCGCGAGCGGGCCGCGTGCCGCATCGCGGTCACCAGCGTGCGCACCTGAATCTGGCGTCCCCGGCCCGCAGCCTGCGCGGTACCGTCCTCGAAGCCCCGCAGGACTGCCTCGACGACTTCGTCGAGGGTCAGCCCGTCTTCGAGATGCTGCTCGGGAGCGAAGCGCACCTCGGCGTACACGACACCGTCGTCGGCGAGATCTTCGGCGCACTCACGGGCCACCCGCTCGAGGGAGGAGGCCGTCTGCATTACAGCCACCGTGTGTTTGAACGTCTCCAGGTATCGGACGAGAGAACCGCTGTCGGCTGCCTCCCGGAACCAGGCGCCCACGGCGGCAACGTCATCGGCTGGTAGCTCGTCGTACCCGATCGCCTCGGCCAGTTCGAGCACGGTCTGTGGACGTAAACCGCCGTCGAGGTGGTCGTGGAGCAGCACCTTGGGAGCGAGTGCGATGGACGGAAGATCCAGCGGCGACGTTGTCATGCCTCGACCGTAACGCGATCGATCACCCTCGACAGGGTCTGCGGCGGTGTCGACCCGATCACGGTCGAACCCGCGAGGGCGGCCCTTCCCGAGTCAAATCTCTCGGGCGTGGCGGTGTACATCGTGAACAGCGGATCACCCGCCTTCACGCGGTCGCCCGACCGCACGTGCATCCGGACGCCGGCCTCGGCCTGAACCGACTCGCCCTGCCGAGCCCGCCCCGCACCGAGACGCCAGGCCGCACGGCCCACCGACATCGCGTCGATCGACTCGATGACGCCTGCCGACTCGGCAGAGATCGTCTCGGAGTGGTCGGCCTGGGGCAGTGCCGCCTTCGGATCGCCGCCCTGGCCCCGGACCATCGCCTCCCACACATCCATCGCCTTACCGTTGCGTAGGTTGTCGGCCACGTCGATGCCGGTCATCCCGGCAGCAGCCAGCATCTCCGTTGCCAATGACACGGTCAGCTCCACCACATCGGCGGGACCGCCGCCGGCGAGCACTTCCAGCGACTCGGCGACCTCGAGCGCATTGCCGGCGGTCATACCGAGCGGCTCCCACATCGCCGTCAGGAGAGCGGACGTCCGGACTCCCGCCTCGTTGCCGAGCTCGACCATGATCTGCGCCAGCTCGCCCGCGTCGGCCTCGGACTTCATGAAGGCACCGGCTCCGACCTTGACGTCGAGGACCAGTGCCTGCGTGCCCTCGGCGATCTTCTTGCTCATGATGGAACTCGCGATCAACGGGATCGATTCGACGGTTCCCGTCACATCGCGCAGGGCGTACAGCTTCTTGTCCGCGGGTGCCAGAGACGCTCCCGCCGCACACACGACCGCACCCACGGATTCCAGCAGCGCAACGATCTCGTCATAGCTCAGGTCGCTGCGCCAGCCGGGTATCGCCTCCAGTTTGTCCAGAGTGCCTCCAGTGTGACCCAGGCCACGTCCGGACAACTGCGGCACCGCGACCCCGTACGAAGCGACCAGCGGAGCGAGCGGAAGGGTGATCTTGTCCCCCACTCCACCCGTCGAGTGTTTGTCGACGGTCACCAGTGGTTTGCCGGCGCGTCTGAGGCCGCTGAAGTCCATCCGCTGCCCCGAGTTGGTCATCGCGGCGGTCCACCGCGAGATCTCCCGACGGTCCATGCCTCGCAACAGGATCGCCATCGCGAGAGCCGACATCTGCTCATCGTGGATCTCGCCCGCGGTGAACCCGTCGATCACCCAGTCGATCTGGGCATCGCTGAGGGCGCCGCCGTCACGCTTGGTCGCGATCACCGACACGGTGTCGAAGGTGTCATCCACGGCCCGGCTCCCCTGCCGTCGATCCGCCGGTCGCCGTCCTGCCCGCCTCGAGATCTGCGGGCCCGAACGAGTCGGGCAACAATTGCCCCAGAGGCCTCGGACCCGCGGCATGATCGATCAACATCTCGGTACCTCCGTGCTCGAGAAGTACCTGCCGACAGCGCCCGCAGGGCATCAGGATCTCGCCGCGACTGTCGGTGCACGAGAGCGCGAGCAGGCGTCCACCACCGGAGACGTGCAGGTTGCCTGCCAGCGTGCACTCCGCGCAGAGCCCTAAACCATATGAGACATTTTCCACATTGCAACCTGTCACAAAACGACCATCGTCGACTATTGCGGCCGCACCGACCGGAAAGTTCGAGTACGGTGCATAGGCGCCCCTCACTGCCTCTAAAGCTTTGGTGCGCAACAGTTTCCAGTTGATGTCCGGGTGCATGAAACGACCCTACCGGCCCACGACGCGGTCCGCACGCGGACCATGACCAGCACAGGAACAATGGTAAGGCAACCCTAAATCGAGATGCCTTGCAGCTCAGTTCGACTCGGGCAGGATTCCACGCTGGTTCAGCTTGGGTTTATGGTTTGTTTCGTGGGTCCACGATCGAGCAGCCGGAACCGCGCTCGACGCATCCATCAACGATGTTGGAGGCCAATTTCTCGATGAGCATTCCTACAGAGACCGCGCCCGCGCCGGTGCGCAAACGTTCCCTGTATCGGGGTGACCCAGGCATGTGGTCCTGGGTACTGCACCGGATCACCGGTGTCTCGATTTTCTTCTTCCTCTTTGTACACGTGCTCGACACGGCCGTGATCCGCATCGATCCGGACAAGTACTCGGAGATCATCGAGACGTACAAGAACCCGATCATCGGCCTGATGGAAATCGGCCTGGTCGCGTGTGTTCTGTACCACGCACTCAATGGTGTTCGGATCATCCTGGTCGACTTCTGGTCCAAGGGACCCAAGTACCAGCGTCAGATGCTGTGGACCATCCTGACCCTGTTCGCGATCCTCTTCGGCGCGGCAGCGATACGCCTGCTGCAACTTATCGTGGAACACCTTTAGGAGGCGCCGCAGATGACCACTCCGAACAGCCCCATCCTCGCGAAGGTCGTGGGCACCGACCACGACCGTCCGGCCAGCCTCGACAACCCCCGTTCACCACGGCGGGCCAAGGGCGGCAACTTCGAGAAGAACGCCTGGCTCTTCATGCGCTTCTCGGGTCTCGCACTGATCATCCTCACCATCGGCCACATGTTCATCATGTTGGCCTGGGACGACGGCGTGCACCGGATCGACGCATCCTTCGTGGCCGCACGATGGAAAGACCCCTTCTGGCAGGTCTGGGACATCAGCATGCTCTGGCTTGCCCAGCTGCACGGTGGCAACGGTGTGCGCACCGTGATCGCCGATTACTCCCGTAAGGACTCGACGCGTTTCTGGCTGAACGTGCTCCTGGCACTGTCGATGATCCTGGTGCTGCTCACCGGCACCTACGCCCTGCTCACCTTCGACGTCAACAGCGTCTGATCCGGCCCTGGAAACGGAGCAAGTACACATGCAGGAACATCGTTACGACGTGGTGATCATCGGCGCAGGCGGCGCCGGGATGCGAGCGGCCATCGAAGCAGGCCCCCGGACCCGTACCGCGGTGCTGACCAAGCTCTACCCCACGCGTAGCCACACCGGTGCTGCGCAGGGCGGTATGTGCGCCGCACTCGCGAATGTCGAAGAAGACAACTGGGAATGGCACACCTTCGACACGGTCAAGGGTGGCGACTACCTCGCCGACCAGGACGCCGTGGAGATCATGGCGAAAGAGGCCATCGACGCCGTACTCGACCTCGAGAAGATGGGGCTGCCGTTCAACCGCACCCCCGAGGGCAAGATCGACCAGCGGCGCTTCGGTGGCCACACGCGTGACCACGGCAAGAGCCCGGTCCGTCGCGCCTGCTACGCCGCAGACCGCACCGGCCACATGATCCTGCAGACGCTCTACCAGAACTGCGTCAAGCACGACGTCGAGTTCTTCAACGAGTTCTACGCGCTCGACATCTGCCTCACAGAGAACTCCGAAGGCGAGAAGGTTGCCACCGGAGTGGTGGCCTACGAGCTGGCCACCGGTGAGATCCACGTCTTCCACGCCAAGTCGATCGTCTTCGCGACCGGCGGCTCGGGCCGTATGTACAAGACCACCTCCAACGCCCACACCCTCACCGGTGACGGCATGGGAATCGTCTTCCGCAAGGGTCTCCCCCTCGAGGACATGGAGTTCCACCAATTTCACCCGACAGGCCTTGCCGGCCTCGGCATCCTCATCTCCGAAGCGGTACGTGGTGAGGGCGGAATCCTCCGCAACGCGGACGGCGAACGGTTCATGGAGCGCTACGCCCCGACCATCAAGGACCTCGCGCCTCGCGACATCGTCGCGCGGTCCATGGTCCTCGAGGTGCTCGAGGGTCGCGGCGCAGGTCCGAACAAGGATTACGTCTACATCGACGTGACGCACCTCGGCGAAGAAGTTCTCAACGAGAAGCTTCCCGACATCACCGAGTTCGCTCGTACCTACCTCGGCGTCGACCCGGTGACCGAATACGTGCCGGTGTTCCCGACCTGCCACTACGTCATGGGCGGCATCCCCACCAAGATCAACGGTGAGGTCCTGGCCAACAATGACGAGGTCGTCCACGGCCTGTACGCCGCGGGTGAGTGCGCGTGCGTCTCGGTGCACGGCGCCAACCGACTCGGCACCAACTCGCTGCTCGACATCAACGTGTTCGGGCGTCGGGCAGGTATCGCCGCCGCCGAGTACGCGCTGGCCAACGAGTTCACCGAGCTCCCGGAGACGCCGACCAAGATGGTCGACGAATGGCTCGAGCTGGTCCTGTCCGAGCACGGACACGAGCGGGTCGCGGACATCCGCACCGAGCTGCAGGCCTCGATGGACGCGAACGCCTCGGTGTTCCGTACCGAAGAGACGCTCAAGCAGGCCCTGACCGACATCCACGGATTCAAAGAGCGGTACAGCTCCATCCGCGTGCACGACAAAGGCAAACGCTTCAACAGCGACCTCCTCGAGGCAATCGAGCTGGGCTTCCTGCTCGAGATGGCCGAGGTGACCGTGGTCGGCGCGCTGAACCGCAAGGAATCGCGCGGCGGACACGCACGCGAGGACTACCCGGACCGCGACGACACCAATTACATGCGGCACACGATGGCCTACAAGAAGGGCGACTCCCTCCTGTCGGACATCGAATTGGACTACAAGCCCGTGGTCCAGACCCGCTACGAGCCGATGGAGCGGAAGTACTGATGACTGCCACCACCGATATCGCCGACGCTCGGCACGATGATCCGCCGTTGCCCCCGGTCCCCGACGAGGCGACCATGGTCACGCTCAAGATCAGCCGGTTCAACCCCGAAGATCCCGACGCCCAGGGCTTCGAGAGCTTCCGCGTGCCTGCCTTGCAGACCGACCGGCTGCTCAACCTGCTGCTGTACGTGAAGGGTTACCTCGACGGCACGCTGACGTTCCGCCGCTCGTGCGCCCACGGCGTATGCGGCTCGGATGCCATGCGTATCAACGGCGTCAACCGGCTCGCCTGCAAGCTGCTGATGAAGGACCTGCTCCCCAAGGACAAGTCCAAAGAGATCACCATCACCATCGAGCCGATCAAGGGCTTGCCGGTGGAGAAGGATCTCGTCGTGGACATGGAGCCGTTCTTCGACGCGTACCGCGCGGTCAAGCCATTCCTGATGACCAGCGGCAACGAGCCGACCCGCGAGCGGATCCAGAGCCAGACGGACCGTGCGCGTTTCGACGACACCACCAAGTGCATTCTGTGCGCGTGCTGCACCACGAGCTGCCCGGTGTACTGGAACGAGGGCAGCTACTTCGGACCGGCCGCCATCGTGAACGCTCATCGCTTCATCTTCGACAGCCGTGACGAAGGTGCCGCCGAGCGACTGGACATCCTCAACGAGGTCGACGGTGTCTGGCGCTGCCGCACCACGTTCAACTGCACCGACGCCTGCCCCCGCGGCATCCAGGTCACGCAGGCAATCCAAGAAGTCAAGCGCGCGTTGATGTTTGCTCGCTGACCACTGTTCTTTAGGTTCCAGCACATGGCCGTCGCCCTCACCGGCGACGGCCATTGTGCGCTCGGGGTCCGGCGACCCACCGCGGGACCGATCCGCGCTAGCCTCTGGCACATGGGAATCGGCAGAAACCGCGCGGTGTGCGGGCTGGTGCTCGCGGCCGTTCTGGCCGGATGCAGTTCGACTTCGCCGGGCGCTCCGACCGCCGAACCTGCCCCATTGCCCGCCGATCAGATCGTTTTCGCGGTGAGCTCTGGACCGGGTTACAGCCCCACGATCATGTTCGCTCTCCAGTCGCCTGCGATCGCGATCTATGGCGACGGTCGCATCCTGGTGCGGAACCCGCCCGAGAACTACGACCTTCCCGGCAGTTACTCCGTGTCGCGGGTCGAACCCGCCGAGGTGGCCGGGTTCGTCGCCGCGACCGAAGCGGGCGGGCTCATCTCCCCCTTGACCGACGCCGGCGATCCGCAGGTCACCGACCTGGGGAACACCACATTCACCCTGCATGCCGACACCGCTCCCGCGACCTTGAGCGTGTACGCCTACGGATCCCGCTTCACCGAAGGGCTCAGCGCCGACGAGAAGGCGGTACGCGCCCGACTCGCCGACCTCGTCGACACCGCGCGGGGTCTCTCGGACGGTCGGCCAACCGAAGACCTTGTCCCCGACGAGGTCACCGTCTTCGAACTCGAGGCCGCAGAGAACCCGGCTGCAACGATTCCGTGGCCGGGCCCCGACCCCGACGAGTTCCTGACAGGACGGTCCCCGGTGTACGGAGTCGAGCGGTGCGGAGTCCTGCGTGGGCCGGCTGCCGCGACGGTCCATTCAGCCTCTCTGGACAACCGGGGTGCGGCGTGGCTGGTCGACGGCGCGAACCGGGTGCTGGTGGTGAACCCGCTCCCCTTCGGCGGCGTGTCGTGCGAATCGGGTTGAGCACTCGCCCTCGATGGGTGCGGGGTCGACGCCGGCCCACCCAAGATCTGCGGCGCAGTGTCCTGCGAACCGGAGGGCTGACCGTCAGTAGTGGTAGGTGTCCGACGGCGCAGGCATGTGGTCGGGGTCGTCGTACTCCTCGTTGAATTCGATGCCGTAGGCACGGGCAAGGTCGAGAATCTTGGTGCCGCGGGCGATCCTGGGCAGGTCGGATCCATTTCGGATCTGTCCACCGTCGCGTTCGTACTCGGCGAAGAACTCCAGCGCCCACGCGATTTCCTCGTGCGAGGGTGAGAGACCCTCGTTCACGGCCGCGCACTGATCCGGAGTGAGGCAGATCTTGCCCGTCATCCCGAACTCGGCACTCACCGCGGTGGCCTCACTCAGCTTGAGGGCCGAAGAACCCACCGTCGGACCGTCGATCGCGCTGGGTAAGTGTGCTGCCTTGGCGGCGATGGTGAACCGGGAGCGGGCGTAGGCGAGGGTGGCGGGCTGATCGCCGAAGCCGGTGTCCCGGCGGAAGTCACCGATACCGAAGGCCAGCCGGAAAGTTCCCTTCGCGGAGGCGATTTCGCTGATCCGCTCGAGACCGCGTGCGGTCTCGACGAGGGCAACGATCGGCACCCCCGGCAGCCGCTTCGCAGTCTCGGTGACGTGATCGACCGATTCGACCATCGCCAGCATCACACCGCCCGGCGTGACCTGGCTCAGTGCCGTCAGGTCGTCGGCCCACCACTGCGTTCCGAATCCGTTGACGCGCACCCAATCACGATTTCCGGCAGCGATCCAACGGATGACGTTGTCGCGGGCGACGAGCTTGTCCTTGGGCGCCACCGCGTCTTCGATGTCGAGGACGACGATATCTGCGCGCGAATTCGCCGCGCCCTGGAAACGGTCGTACTGCAGTCCGTTGACGAGTAGCCAACTCCGCGCGAGCACCGGGTCGATTCGAGATCCGATGTCGTCCGGGTCGAGCGCGCTGACTGGATTCTGCGAAGGATTCACAACAGAGCATGATCCTCTATCAGCGATCGCCGGGGCAAAGTGCATCATTAAACGGACCGGAGTACTGTTTAGAGCGACTCGTTAGGAGAATGAACCAGATGACCAATACACGTAGCCGCTCCACCCTCGACGTCGGACTTCTCGCACTTCGCGTGGGCGTCGGCGGCACCCTGTTCGCTCACGGCACCCAGAAGCTGTTCGGCTGGTTCGGTGGCCACGGCCTCGATGCCACTGCAGGCGCTTTCGACGGAATGGGCTTCAAGCCCGCCAAGCCGTCCGCAGCACTGGCCGGCATCAGCGAGGCCGGCGGTGCCCTTCTGGTCGCAGGCGCCGGCACACCGTTCGCGGCCGCAGGCGCAGTCGGCGCCATGGTGGGCGCCGCTTCGGTGCACAAGCCCGCAGGATTCTTCGCCACCTCAGGTGGCTACGAGTACCCCGCGATACTCGGACTCGCTTCCGCCGCCCTGGCCCTGACCGGTCCGGGCAAGTACTCCGTGGACGCGGCCCTCGGTCACCGCTTCACCGGTAGCAAGGCGGCCGTGGGTGCGCTTGCCGCCGCAGGCGCAGGTGCCGGCTTCGTCGTCGCGCGTCGCCAGAAAGCCGTCGCCGCGGCAGCAGCTGCCGCACCGGCCGAGTAGGCACTCGCACTCTTCTCGACATCCGCTCCGCTTCCGGTGGTCTTTCCCGTTTTCAGGGGCCCGGGAGCGGAGCGGATCGTCGTATGTGGACTGGTTGGGCGCCGCGCCGAGGTCAGTGGCGAGAATCGACTAGCGAGGGCGTCCCGCGGGTGGGACTGTATTAGTTGCGCGACCTCAGCAGTCCGAAGGCGCGTAGGCCAGCCGCCGGCCGACCACGGCGTCCACCGGCATGCGCACGACTAATTCAGTCGTTGTGTTACTGAATTGGAAACAAATCCGTCGTTATTGAGCGCCTACACTGGCGAAAACGTACGGTGAGCTAGTTGATCCCCTCACCGTCCGGAGACACCCATGGCCATTTCGGATCCGCCAGTTTTTGAAGTTCCCGACAAAGGCCTGCGCTCAGGCTCCCTCGGACTCGTCGGCAACGTCGTCATCGGCCTCTCGGCCGTCGCACCTGCCTACAGCCTCGCCGCCACCCTCGGTTTCGTCGTCGCCGCCGTGCACGAAAAAGCCCCGGCGATGTTCATCCTCGCGTTCATTCCCATGCTCCTCATCGCCTTTGCCTACCGCGAACTCGGCGAGGACACCCCCGACTGCGGCACTACGTTCACCTGGGGCACCAAGGCGTTCGGCCCCTGGATCGGGTGGATCGGCGGCTGGGGACTCGCCGTATCCGCCATCATCGTGCTCGCCAACGTCGCCGAGGTTGCCGGTGTCTATCTGCTGCGGTTCCTGCACCTGGACTCATGGGCGGAGAACATCTGGATCAAGGTCGGCCTCGGTTGCGTCCTCATCGTGATGATGACCTGGGTCAGCATTCGCGGCATCCTGATCAGCGAGCGCATGCAGAACGTGCTGATCGTCATCCAGTTCGGTGTCCTGATAGTCGCCAGCGTGATCGCGTTGTTCAAAGTCGGCCTCGACAAAGCGGGCCCCCAGGCCATCAACCCGAGCCTGAGCTGGATCTGGCCGAGTGGACTGAGTGCGTCGTCCATCGCCGAGGCGGTGATCCTGTGCATCTTCATCTACTGGGGCTGGGACGCCTGTCTCGCCGTCGGAGAAGAGACCAAGGATTCGGCCAAAACACCCGGCCGCGCGGCGGTTCTCACGACATTGATCCTGGTCTGCACCTACGTTCTCGTCGCCTACGCCATCCAGTCGTTCGCCGGATTCGGTGAGACCGGAATCGGTTTGAACAACCCCGACAACGCGAGCGATGTCCTGACGATCCTCGGAGATCCCGTGGCCGGTTCGATCATGGCATCGCTTCTGCTGCTGACGGTCTCGGTGTCGGCACTCTCTTCCACACAGTCGACGATCCTGCCCACCGCTCGTGGGACGCTGTCGATGGCCGTCTACGGCGCCATCCCCAAGCGGTTCGCCAAGGTTCATCCGCGGTACATGACCCCGGCATTCGGTACGGCGGTCATGGGCGCCTCGGCACTCCTCTTCTATCTGGTCCTGTCACTCGTCAGCGATGACACCCTCGCCGACTCGATCTCCTCCCTCGGCCTCGCTGTCGCGTTCTACTACGGCATCACGGCCTACGCCTGCGTCTGGTACTTCCGCCGATCGCTGTTCACGTCGGCCCGGAATCTGTTCTTCCGCGGCATCTTCCCGCTGATCGGCGCACTGGCCATGACCTGGGCATTCATCCAGAGCGCCATCGACATGTACGCGACGGACTACGGGTCCACCTCGATCGCCGGCGTCGGCGGCGTGTTCATCATGGGTGTCGGCATGCTGGTCCTCGGTATCCCGCTGATGCTCCTGTGCTTCGCCTTCGGCCCCAAGGACTTCTGGAAGGGTAAGACCCTCAACGCCAATACCGAGGTCAAGGTGCCCGATGTCTACTGATTTCGCCCCGAGACCGCTCATCACCAGGGCTTCGACGAAAGCGAGCACCAACTCATGAGGCTGACCGTGGGTTATCTCTACACAGACACCGGCGACGACGGGGTGAACCTGGCCATCGCGATCGCGAAGGCGACGGGGGCCGCCATCGACCTGGTGTGTGTCGTCCGCGCAACCGAACCCGACGGCTCCCCGGGCCGGGCCGGCTACGAGGCGGCATTGGTGAACAAGGCCGAACAGTGGCTTGACGAGGTTGCCGCCGACATCCCCGACGGCATCGAGGTTGCACTGCACACCCCGGTCGCGGAATCGTTCCCCCAGTGCCTGATCGACTTCGCTGTCTCGAGCAAGGCGGCCATGATCGTGGTGGGCGGCACCAGCGATGGGATCCTCGGCAAACACACCCTGGGCACCATTTCCTCTGCGCTCACCCATGCCTCTCCGGTACCCGTTGCACTGGCACCACGTGGCTACAGCCGCGCCGACATCCCGACCATCACCACGCTGACCATCGCGGTACCGACCGCGGAGTCCAAAGACAACCCCCTTCCGTTCGCGCTGAAGCTGGCGGGCGACGGAGGTCTGAATCTTCGTCTGTTGTCCCTGGTCTCACATGACGACCTCCCGGCCGACGACGAGGAATCACTGGAAATTCGTAAACGCCACATCGCCGAGGCCCAGGCGAACCTGGCAGTGGCCGCGAAAGACTGCGGTAGCACCGAAGGGATCGAATCACTCGTCGCCGACGGCAACACCCTCGAAGAAGCACTCGACGAGCTGCACTGGGGCCCAGGAGATGTCGTGGTGATCGGGTCGGGCCGGCTCGCGCCCCCACGCCGGGCCTTCCTCGGTTCGACGTCCGCTCGCATCCTCAAGAACACCGATGCCCCGATCATCGTCGTCCCCAAGGACTACAAGCCCTGACCCGACCCCGATCTTGGTGGGTTCTGGCGACCGCGACCTGCGGAAACGCTCACCGGAACCCACCAAGATCGGGGGCGTCAGGAATCGAAGCCGATGCCCGCGGCGTCCATGGCCTTGAGCCAGAGGCCACGTTTGCCCTTGTTGCGGTCGGCACGGGCGAACTGGTGCCGGGTGACGGTGATACCGAACCACCGCAGCGGCTCGGGCGGGAACGGAATCGGCTTGGACTGCACCATCTTGAGCCGGGTGCGTTCGGTGTCGAGGCCGTCGACGAGATCGAGGGCCGTCCGGGCCCCGAAATGCGAAGCACCGACACCGAGTCCAGTGAAGCCCAGCACCGACACCACCTTGCCGCCCATGCTCACGTCCCAGAAGTTGTTGAACCGCGAGCACGTGTCGATGATCCCGCCCCAGGTGTGCGATGCCTTGATGCCCTCGAGTTGTGGAAACACCTGCAGCAGGTGCTCCGCGAGCAACCCGAACTCGCTCGGGCGTTGTGCCCGGCGCGGGTCGGTGTCGCCGCCGTAGTGGTACACCGCGTCCCATCCGCCGAACAGGATGCGATCGTCGGCCGTGAGGCGGAAGTAGTGGAATCGATTGCCGGAGTCTGCGAGGCCCTGTCGACCTGACCAGCCGATGGACGCCAACTGCTTCTCCGTCAGCGGCTCGGTCATGAGCGCGTAGTCCCAGACCGGCACCATCAGGTATCGAAGTTTGCGGCGCAGGGGTTTCGACGCCGCTGTCGCGATGACGACCTTCGCGGTGTCGACGCTTCCGAATCCAGTGGTCAGGTGAACCCGGTCGCCGACGGACGCGATCGCCGTCACCTGGCTGTGCTCGTGCACGCGCACCCCGAGCCGCTCCGCCGCCGCGGCAAGACCCCAAGCGAGTTTCGCGGGGTCGATCATCAACACGTCGGGGTCGTACACGGCGCCGTGGGCCATCGGGCTCGAGACATGTTGGGCTACTTCGGCCGCATCCAGGAAACGGAGCGGCTGATCGAAACGCTTGCCCTCCGCGACAGCCTCTTCGAGGTCTGGCACCTGCCACTCGAAGCTCGCCAGATCGAGTTCTCCGGTCCGCTCCACGTCGGCGTCGATTCCGAGGCGGGTGATGGCCGCATAGATCTCCTCGAGCGTGGCCACTCCCATGCGAAGCAGTTCGGGAAGTTCGTCGGCGTAGCGGTCGATTCCGTTCGACAGACCGTGGGTCAGACTCGCAGAACAGAATCCGCCGTTCCGGCCGGAGGCGCCCTCGGCGATGCGATCGCCCTCGAGCAGCATCACCGAACGCGTCGGGTCGGCTTCGGCCGCCTGTACCGCGGTCCACAAACCGGTGAAGCCGCCGCCGACGACAACGAGGTCGGCACTCGCCTGGCCCGCCAACCGCGGTCTGGGCGCGGGGCGCTCCGGCCGGTCAAGCCAATACGGTGCCGGCGTGGCGCCTGAGACCATCGCCGTGCCGCGGGCGGTGGGCGCCTCGGCCCACGCATCGGATCTGTCTAACGAGGCAGCGTGAAAATTGTTCGGTGCCATGGCTTGTGAGGAACTCCTGTGATGTCACTCATCACGTGTTTGATGGTGAGGTACTCGTCGAGCGAATAGGTGGACATGTCCTTGCCGAAACCGGATGCGCCGACACCGCCGTGCGGCATCTCGCTGATGATCGGGATGTGATCGTTGATCCACACGCAGCCGGCGTGGATCTCCCGGCTCGCTCGCTGCGCCCGGTACAGATCCCTGGTCCAGGCCGAGGCAGCCAGTCCGTAGACGGTGTCGTTCGCCCGGCGCACGCCGTCGTCGTCGTCATCGAACGGGCTGACGGTGAGCACCGGACCGAAGATCTCGTCGCGATACACCTCGGCGTCCTCGGGCACGTCAGCGAGCAGCGTCGGCAGGTAGTACGCGCCGGGGCCTTCGGGCACAGCACCGCCTGTCACCACGCGGATTCCCGCGTCGCGGGCGCGGTCGACCATCGCGGACACCTTGTCGCGGTGCGGGAAAGAGATGAGCGGTCCCATGTCTGTGGCCGGGTCGGTCGGGTCTCCCACCACGACCTTGCTCATCAACTCACCGACACCGGCGACGAAGTCGTCGTAGAGCGGCCTGGCCACGATCGCCCTGGTGGCCGCTGTGCAGTCCTGGCCGGAGTTGATGAGCGCTCCGGCCACCGCACCGTGGATCGCTGCTTCCAGATCAGCGTCGTCGAACACCAGAAACGGTGCCTTGCCACCCAATTCGAGCTGAACGCGAGTGCCGTTGACGGCTGCCTGGGTCATCACCCGCCGTCCGACACCGGTGGATCCGGTGAACGTCACGACGTCGACGCCGCGGTGTCCCGCGATCGCGGCGCCGACCTCGGCGCCCGTCCCGGTCAGCACGTTGAACACCCCGTCCGGCAGACCCGCTTCGGTGGCCAGTCGGGCCAGGGTCAGCGTGGTGAGCGGTGTCAGTTCAGCGGGCTTGAGCACCACGCTGCAACCGGCGGCCAAGGCAGGCATGACTTTCCACACCGCCATTTGCAGCGGGTAGTTCCATGGCGTGATCGATCCGACGACCCCCACGGGTTCACGTCTGATGGACGAGGTGTGGTCGCCGGAGTACTCAGCGCTGGCCTTGCCGTCGAGATTGCGTGCCAGGCCGGCGAAGAACTCTGTGTTGTCGACACACCCCGGCACATCGAACTCGTTTGCCAGCCGGATCGGCTTACCGGTCTGGCTCACCTCTTCGTCGGCCAGTTGCGCTGAGGCAGCGGCCATCCCCGCTGCAAGTTTCGCGAGCACAGCGCTGCGTTCGGCCGGGGTCGCGCCTGCCCATTCGCCCAGCGCGGCGCGGGCCGTCGTCACCGCGGTGTCGACGTCTACCGCAGTCGCGAGCGCCGTGGTCGCGACGACACCGCCGGTGGCAGGGTTGATCACCTGGTGGTCAGGACCGGTACCGATGTGGTCGCCACCGCCGACCCATCCAGCGGCGAATGTCGAGTTGTTACTCATGCTCTGTCCTCGTGGGCCTCGTCGAACGGGTGGCGGTCATCGTCTGAACTATCGGCCAGAGTACGCAGTGACTGCTGATTCCGCGAGCTAAACCACTCAGAAGCGACCAAATCGTCAGTATGTGTTGCGGAAATGTGCGGAATCCGTAACGATGGCAGTGCAACGATCGAACCTGACCGCGCATCGACAAGAATCGGGGCCATGACCGATCAGCAACCGATAGTCCTTGACGACATCTCCAAGCAGATCATCGAGGAGCTGCAGGCCGACGGCCGGCGCTCGTACGCCTCGGTGGGCAAGGCCGTGGGCCTGTCGGAAGCAGCGGTGCGCAACCGGGTTCAACGACTCAGCGATGCAGGCGTCATGCAGATCGTGGCGGTGACCGATCCGCTGCAGGTGGGCTTCGCCCGCCAGGCGATGATCGGCATCCGCTGCACCGGCGACACCGGCGAATTGGCGGAGGCCCTCGCACAGGTCAAGGAGATCGACTACGTGGTGCTCACCGCCGGCTCGTTCGACGTGGTGATCGAGGTGGTCTGTGAAAACGACGAGCATCTGCTCGAGGTGTTGAACAAGAAGGTTCGATCGCAGCCCGGAGTGACCGGAACCGAAACCCTGGTCTATCTGAAATTGGTCAAACAACAATACAATTGGGGAACCCGATGACCGCTCTCGAATCCGAGACCACCAGCCTTGGCGCCCGCTCGACGCGTCACCTGTGGGGACATTTCTCGCGACACGGCGACCAGACCACACCGCCGGTGATCACCCGCGGCGAAGGCGCCAGGATCTTCGACGACCGCGGTCGCAGTTATCTCGACGGATTGTCGGGCCTGTTCGTCGTCCAGGCCGGGCACGGGCGCGACGAACTCGCCGAGGCCGCCGCCAAGCAGGCCAAAGAGCTTGCGTTCTTTCCCTTGTGGTCCTACGCGACGCCGCCCGCAATCGAACTCGCCGAACGCCTCGCGGCCTACGCTCCCGGCGATCTGAACCGGGTCTTCTTCACCACCGGCGGTGGTGAAGCCGTCGAGAGTGCCTGGAAGCTCGCCAAGCAGTACTTCAAGCTGACCGGCAAACCAGGCAAGCACAAGGTGATCTCGCGGTCCATCGCCTACCACGGCACCCCACAGGGCGCCCTCGCCATCACCGGCATCCCCGCGCTGAAGGAGGCTTTCGAGCCGCTGACGCCGGGCGCCTTCCGCGTTCCCAACACCAACATCTACCGCGCCACCGAATACGCCGACGACCCCAAGGCCTACGGACGCTGGGCCGCGGACCGGATCGCCGAAGCCATCGAGTTCGAAGGTCCCGACACCGTCGCCGCAGTGTTCCTCGAGCCCGTCCAGAACGCCGGCGGCTGCTTCCCGCCGCCGCCCGGCTACTTCGAACGCGTACGCGAGATCTGTGACCAGTACAACGTCCTGCTCGTCTCCGACGAGGTGATCTGTGCGTTCGGTCGGATCGGCTCGATGTTCGCGTGCGACGACTTCGACTACATTCCCGACATCATCACCTGCGCCAAAGGTATGACCTCGGGCTACTCGCCGATCGGCGCGATGATCGCCTCCGACCGCCTGTTCGAGCCGTTCAACGACAACACCACCTCCTTCGCCCACGGCTACACCTTCGGCGGGCATCCGGTGTCGGCTGCGGTGGCACTGGCCAACCTCGACATCTTCGAACGCGAAGGACTGACCAGCCGGGTCAAGGAGCTCGCTCCGGACTTCCGGGCGACCCTGGAACGACTGAACGATCTACCGATCGTCGGTGATGTGCGCGGCGAAGGTTACTTCTACGGGATCGAATTGGTGAAGGACAAGGCCACCAAGGAGACCTTCTCCCCCGACGAGTCCGAGCGGGTGCTGCGCGGATTCCTCTCGACGGCACTGTTCGACGCGGGCCTCTACTGCCGCGCCGACGACCGCGGAGACCCCGTCGTCCAGCTCGCTCCACCCCTCATCTGCGGCCAGACCGAGTTCGACGAGATCGAGCAGATCCTGCGATCGGTTCTGACAGAGGCGTACACCAAGATCTGACCCCCGTTGGGCCGAGCGAGCCCTCCCGGACGCCGACTGGGCCCTACCGGGCCCGGTCGGCGAACCGTTGTGCCACGGCTTTTCAACCGCGCTGATTTAAACCCTGGGAGCCCCTCGGGGCGCGCTCTCGAACAGGGCCTGACACCCCCACTGGATGCCCCGGGCCCTGACGAGTCGACCGTTTCCTGACCACACCAATGTTTGATCGTGGTTTATTTGGTCGACACGACAGTGCGGTACGTCGACACAGCGGCGTCGCCATACGTGGGTGTCGCAAGACGAGGGGAAGCGGGGACATCGCTTGAACGCGTTGTGGGACTACATCACGTCGCACCAATCCCAGTTGGTTTTCGACTCTTACCAGCACGTCAGTGCGGTTATCCAGAGCGTCATCATCGCCACGGTCATCGGGGTCGTGATCGGCCTGCTCACCTACAGCAACGACATCGCGTCGAACTTGGCGACCTCGATCTCCAGCGCCGTCCTCACCGTTCCGTCGTTCGCGCTGTTGGGCCTGCTCATCCCCCTCGTCGGGCTCGGCGTGATCCCCAGCATCACGGCATTGGTGCTGTATTCGTTGCTGCCGATCATCCGAAACACGATCGTGGGCATGAACAACATCGAACCCGCGCTCATCGACGCCGCCAGAGGCATCGGCATGGGCCGGGTGATCACGCTCGTGCGTGTCGAGCTCCCGCTCGTCTGGCCGGCGATTCTCGCCGGTATGCGGCTGAGCACCCAGATGGCGATGGGTGTCCTCGCGATCGCCGCCTACGTCAAGGGCCCCGGACTGGGCAACCTGATCTTCGCCGGGCTCGCACGTGTCGGTAGTCCGACCGCAGTGCCGATGGCGCTGAGCGGCACCCTGCTCATCGTCATCCTCGCCCTCGTTCTCGACGCTCTCTACGTACTTCTCGGACGGCTCACAACGTCGAAAGGCATCCGGTGACAGAACAGTCAGCCGCAGTATCCAAGAGTCTGCGCACCGAAAACCCCACCGGCGTGCAGATCACGCTCGATCACGTGTCGAAGACGTACCCCGGGTCGAAAACACCTGCTGTGGATGACGTCTCACTGCACATCCCCGCCGGCGACGTCGTCGTGTTCGTGGGACCCTCCGGTTGCGGCAAGACCACGACCATGCGGATGATCAATCGTCTCAGCGAACCGACGTCGGGCAAGATAACGATCGGCGACAAGGACGCGCTGTCCATCAAGCCCACCGAACTACGCCGCTCGATCGGCTACTCGATCCAGCAGGCCGGCCTCTTCCCCCACATGACGATTCGCCAGAACATCGGGCTGGTCCCGGGATTGCTCAAGTGGGACAAGAAGAAGATCGCCGACCGCGTCGACGAACTCCTCGATCTCGTCGGGCTGGATCCGGCCCAATATGCGGGCCGGTACCCGCGGCAGTTGTCCGGTGGTCAGCAGCAGCGTGTGGGTGTCGCGCGGGCCCTGGCGGCAGATCCGCCGGTCCTGCTCATGGATGAGCCCTTCGGCGCCGTCGACCCGATCACCCGCAGCTCCCTGCAGGACGAATTGCTGCGACTGCAGAGCGAACTGGGCAAGACGATCGTGTTCGTCACCCACGACTTCAGCGAAGCCGTGAAACTCGGCGACCGCATCGCCGTGCTGGGTCAGCAGTCGAAGATCCTGCAGTACGACACGCCACAGGCGATCCTCGCCAACCCCGCGGACGACACGGTCGCCGGATTCGTGGGCACCGGCGCCTCGCTCCGTCAGCTCGGACTCGTCCGCGTCAAGGACATCGACCTCGAGACCCGGCCCACGGCCCACCTCGGTGACAGTGTCGACGTGTTGCGCACGGAATTGGCCACCAGCGAACACGATTGGGCCGTCGTCCTGGACGACCGCGAGCGCCCGGTGAGCTGGGTGCGGGAAGGTCGGCTGCGGCAGGCGAACACCGTCGACGACGTCGCCGAACCGCTCAACGAACTGATCAGCATCCAGGCCACCCTGCAGGATGCACTCGAAGCGATGCTGGCCGAGGACCACGCGTCCGCCGTCGTCGCGGGTGCGGGCAACCGTTACCAGGGTGTGGTCACCCTGGAGACACTGATCTCGACCATCACCCATCTCCGGAACACCCCCACCGCCGACCCGCCGGCCACCGAGATCACCGACGCCCCGGACCTCGAGAAATGACCACCGCAGTCGAGGCACCGACACCCTCGATCAGCACGGCGGACAAACTCCGTCTCATCATTCAGCCCATCCTCGTGGTCATCGCGGCCGCCGCGGTCATCTTCTGGGCTTTCAGCCAGGATCTGACGGCGACACAGAAGGTGAACGTCAGCGTCGGAAACGTGAGCACGCTGGTGTGGCAGCACCTGCTGATCACGATCACGGTGACGGCGATCGTGGTCCTTGTCGGCGTCCCGGCAGGGATCCTGGTCACCCGTGGTCGCGCCAGGTTTCTGCGACCGCCGTTCATCGGCGTGGCGAACATCGGCCAAGCAGCGCCCGCCGTCGGTCTGCTCGTGCTGCTCTTTCTCTGGACCGGTGAGACCGGCTTCTGGATCGGCGTCCTCCCCATCGCGGTGTACTCGCTGCTCCCCGTCTTCAGCAGCACGATCCTGGGCATCAATCAGGTCAACAAGTCCCTGATCGACGCCGGCCAGGGCCAAGGTATGTCGCCGTCGTCGATCCTGTTCCGGGTCGAACTCCCGCTCGCCGTGCCGTACATCCTCGCCGGGTTACGCACCTCCCTCGTATTGGCCGTCGGTACCGCGACCCTGTGCTTCCTCGTCAATGCGGGTGGACTCGGTGTTCTCATCGACACGGGGTACAAACTGCGCGACAACGTCACCCTGATCCTCGGCAGTGTGCTGGCCGTGTGCCTGGCACTGCTCGTGGACTGGGTCGGCGCGCTCGCCGAGTACTACCTCGGACCGAAAGGAGTGCGCGCATGACGCATTCCTCACCACGTCGCCGGCTGGTCCCGGTCGTCTTCGCCCTCATCTGCGCAGTGGTCCTCGCCGGGTGCGGTCTGTCGTCCGGAGGCGCAGTGCCGTTGAAAGTCGGCCCCGGGTCGATCACCGAGAACGAAGGCCTCAAGGGCGTCAAGATCACCGTGGGATCCAAGGAATACACCGAGCAGGTCATCCTCGGATACATCCTCGAGTTCACCCTGGTCGCCGCAGGAGCCGACGTCCGCGACATGACCGGAATCGTGGGTTCGCGCAGTACCCGAGACGCACAGATCGCCGGACAGGTCGACGTCGCCTACGAATTCACCGGCAATGCGTGGATCAATTACCTCGGGCACGAAAAGCCCATCGCCGACACCAGGGAACAATTCGAGGCCGTACGCGATGAGGATCTGGCCAAGAACGACATGATCTGGCTCGAACCTGGTCCCATGGACGACACCTACGCCCTCGCGGCGAGCCAAAAGGTCATCGACGAAACCGGCGTGACAAATCTTTCGGAGTACGCCGAACTCGTCAAAAGCAACCCGGCCGCGGCAGCCACCTGCGTCGACACCGAATTCCGGGCCCGACAAGACGGTTTCCCGGGAATGGCGGCCGCATACGGATTCGATCCGGCTCAGGCCCAGACACCGATTCTTCAAGTGGGAATCATCTATCAGGCGACCTCCACCGGTAATCAATGCAAATTCGGCGAGGTGTTCACCACCGACGGCCGTATCGCCGGGCTCGGACTCACCGTCCTCACCGACGACAAACAGTTCTTCCCGCATTACAATCCGTCGGTCACGATGAAGGCGAGTTTCTTCGAGAAGCACCCTGAGATCGCACCGGTCACCGCACCGGTGACCGCAGCCCTCACCAACGAGGTCATCACCGAACTCAACAAGCAGGTCGATGTCGACGGCCGCGACCCCGCCATCGTGGCCCGGGACTGGATGGTCGCGCAGGGGTTCATCACCGAGGGGTAGATCCTTACCGCTGCGACCTAATTCCGATCAGCGTGAATCTAAGGTGTCGAGGATCTGCGGTCAGACGCAAACTGGAGTCATGACCGCTCTTGCCGAATCCCCTGTCGTCACCCCCGATTCGCACTCGCGTCCGGCAGATCTGCTGACGGTGACCAAGCTCGGCGAACACCTCGGGGCCAGGGTCGACGGCGTCCGGCTCTCCGCCGATCTCGATGCCGACACCGTGGAGGCCATCCGCACGGTGATCGCCACCCACAAGGCGGTCATCTTCACCGGTCAGCAGCATCTCGACGACCTCGCGCAGTACGCCTTCGCCGCCTTGCTCGGGACCCCTACCAAGGCCCATCCGACGGTGCTCTCCCGCGGCGAAGACCTGCTGCCGCTCGAGGGAGCCGCGAACTCGTGGCACACCGACGTCACCTTCGTCGACCGCATCCCGAAGATCTCCGTGCTGCGGCCCACCGTTCGTCCGAGTTACGGCGGCGCCACGATGTGGGCGTCCACGGTGGCGGCCTACGCGGCACTGCCGCTTCCGTTGCGAGCCCTGGCCGATCAACTGCGCGCCGTCCACTCGAATGACTACGACTACGCAGAGCACCTCACCGTCGGAGACAGCTCCGATGCCGCCTACCGCGCCGAGTTCTCGAAGACGGTGTTTCGTACCGAACATCCAGTCGTGAGGGTCCATCCGGAAACCGGCGAGCGTGCATTGACCCTCGGGCATTTCGTGCAATCGTTCTCGGGATTCAAGACTTCGGAGACCGCAGACCTGCTGCGGTTACTGCAGGCGCGGATCGAACGACCTGACAACACATTCCGGTGGAATTGGAATGACGGCGACGTGGCCATCTGGGACAATCGGTCCACTCAGCATTACGGTGTCGCCGATTTCGGAAATCAATTTCGCCGAGTGAATCGCGTCACACTCGCGGGAGACGTACCTGTCGGGGTCAATCGGTTGCGTTCGACATCGCTGGAAGGCGACGCATCGGGATACTCGATCGTCGAAACGCCGCGCTCGCTCGTCGGATGGGAACCGGCCAGCGAAGCCAGCGTGACCGGATTTCTTGCCGGCGGCGGTCTCTGAGCCGAGCTCCCCCACAACTGAAACCAGGGTTTGCGAACCAATTAGATAACCGAGGCGCGCCTGAAGCGCGGTTCGACCGCAAAAACATTCTGTTTGCTGCTTACTATGACCGTGATGACTCCGGCATATCAGCGGTCCCTTCGCATATTCACCGCGATCACCACAACTGTAATTGTGGTTATCCCGGCCTTTCTGCTTCCTTCGGCCGCGGCTGCGCCCGGCGACGGTGGATCACCCTCGCAATCACCCGTTTTGGCGCTGCCCGCGCTCGGTGCGGGTGACACCCTGTCCTTTTTCGGACAGCAAGGCACCCAGACGGTCACCATCCCGGTGCCGTCCGGTCTCGCTCCGTCCGAGCTGAGAGCTACCGTCGAATTGCCCCCGAACCTGCAAAGCGGCAGCATCTCGGCCGTCCAGCAGGATCGCACGCTCTCCCGGGTCGACATTCCCACCGCTGACCGGGCAGCCGTCACGATTCCCTTGCGTGGGGCGACCGTCGTCGAGAACTCGGTCGCGATCACACTGCAGTCGTTCCTGGTGCCGGCCAGCGGGATCTGTGTATTCGACAAGGCGGACCCGTTGCGCCTCACCGACGCCTCGGTGGCGTTCACCGGAACCGAAACAGCGCCCACTTCCGTGGCAGAGTTCTTACCGCCCGTTCTGGAGAAGCTCACGGTATCCGTTCCCGCGACGCCCAGCCAGAGTGAGTCCAATGCTGCCGTCGCACTGTCGTCGGCTGTGGTCGCGCACTACGGGGCTCAGCCGGTCGAAGTTGTGGTGCAGGCACTCCCGGCCGGACGGAACGTACCCGACGTCCCCTCCGCGCCACTCGAGCGCCAGATCACGATCATCGAACAGCCGACCAATGGGGTCACCCTGCTCGAGGGCCCCGGCGTGCCGGCGTTGGTGATCAGTGGACCCGCAGCCGAACTGAGCAACCAGACCCTCCTGCTGACCAGTGACATCTCCCGACTCGCGGTCAGCTCCAGAGCCGTGGCCGGACCGCTGCGCGTCAGCCCACAATTGCCTCCCGACTCGACCACCCTGCGCGACCTCGGCGAACCCGGCGTCAGCGCAACGGCTTTGACCGACCCCCAGGTCTCGATCGGCATCGACCAGACCCGTCTCGGGCGGCCGGCCGGGAACATCCGGGTGAACCTCAAGGGTTCGTATACGCCGTTGCCGCCCAACTACGGAGGGCAGGTGGTCGTTTCTGTCGGCGATCAAGTGGTCTCCCGGTGGGCCGCCGACGCGAACGGAACCATCGACAAGTGGGTCGACATCCCCGACCGGCTGCTGCAGCGCTTCACCGACCTCAATGTCGCAGTGGACGCGGCCGGTGACACCGGCGGATGCGGCCAGAGCTCGCCCATCACACTCACCATCGACGGCGACAGCCCGGTACAGAGCACCCCCGCAGATCCACCCGTTCCTCCCGGCTTTCAGTCGATTCCGCAGGCATTCATGCCATCGGTCCAGGTCGGTCTGACCGTAGGATCGCTGGACGACACCGCGCGTGCGTCCAGCATTCTCACCGGTCTGCAGCGGCTGAGCTCCGTGCCGATCGAGACCACCGTGGTTCCTCTCGCAGAGGCTGTCGCATCGAGCAATCCGGCGATCCTGATCTCAGCCGACGGCTGGAATGAGCCGGGCATCGATCTGCCGGTGAGTACCACCGCAGGGGGCCCGATCGACATCGAAGGAGTCGACAGCTCCGGAGACAAGACCACGCTGACGCTCGACCCGGCTGTGGCCTTCGGATCGCTGCAGACGGTGCGGGACGGCGATCGGACGGTACTGGTGGCCTCCTCGACGGGCGCTGCGGGACAACTCGACTCGCTGCTGGCCTGGCTCGAGGCCGACGAAGAGCGCTGGATCACCTTGAACGGAAGCGCGTTGATCGCGGTACCCGACCAGGATCCGATCGCGATGATCACTGATGTCGCCGACTCAGAGCAGTCCACATCCGGAGACGATGACAACAAGCAGCTGATCCGTTACATCGGGGTCGGCGTGCTGGTGGCCATCGCACTTGGCGTCGGATTCCTGATCCTGCGCAGCCGGCGCCGCGAACCAGGTAGCTGATCTCAGGTGGCGGCCGCTGAATTTCCGCTCTTCTCGTCGTTGCACCCGGTCTACCGGATCATCTTCCGCTGGGCGCTGATCGCCGTCCTCACTGTGGTGGCGTTCTGGACCTCTCTGGCGAGCCTGCTCGAGGAGTCGTACTCGGGCAGCCTCATCGGTTATGTCCTGGCCATCCCCTGGCTCGCGCTGCTCGCAGCGCAGGGCGTGGCCAGACGTCGGTCGGGCGAGCTCCCCATTCATGACCGGCAAACCGACTTCATCATCGGTTTCATGGGTTTGGTACTGGCCCTGTTGATCAAAGGGGTCCTGGTAGGCAGGTACGCCGACCAATACCACCTCATTCGACTCGACCTACTTGCGATGTGGTTGTTCGTGGTCAGTGCCGCAGTGGTGTTGTTCGGGCTGCGCCCGGTGTCCCGCTTCGCGCTGGTATGGCTCCTCTTGCTCACCGTCTTCCCGCTCGCGTTTCGGATCATTGTCATCACTCTGGGTGGCACACGTTATGCGGCAGCCGGAGTCATGGTCGTCCTGGCCGCAGGCGCGACCGCCTTGGCGGTGGGCCGCACCCGCAGACGTGGGCTGATCGGAGCGACCGGCACCGTGGTCGTCGGGATGGGCATCCTGCTCGTCATGTACGTCTACTTCCCGACGGCTCCGGTCATGGCGTACACCCAGATCCCCCCACTGCTGGCCACCGCACTCGTCGCCGAGGCCATGTATCTCTATTCCAGACGCGGGACGGCGAAAACGCCGATGGACCGCCCCATCAACCCACTCTCGGCGAAGACCATCCTGCTGGCCGTCACCATGGTGACCGCATTCGCTGTGGCGCTGTCGCTGGTCAGTCTGCCGCGGTCGACGGCGCCTCCCGTGCTGCGGGACAACGCACTCGAGTTCGGCACCCCCCTCATCGCCCCACCGGGGTGGCAGACCACCGATGTCACCGAGTACGACTTCGTCAAGCGCTTCTTCGGTCGCACGTCCACACTGATCCGCCAACGCCTGCTCGCCGAGGAAGGGAACCCCGCCTGGGACAAGCTGTCCCGCCCGCGGACCGTCATCGTCGACAGCGTCACCACCCTCCGTCCGGTGGCCTTCTCCGTGTACCCCGACAACGTCATCTACAACATGACCGCCACCCGAACCAGCAACGGCCGCACCATCGATCTCGGTAACGACGTCATCGGCGAGATCTTCACCGTCGTCGACGACACACTGCTGGTGACCTGGACCAAACTGACATGGACCTGGCGCAACAGGTCCTCCGCCCAACGGGTCACGCTGCTCACCGTCGACAACCATGACGCGGACGCCCCGTTCCCCGAACCCGAGGATGCCTTGGTCGACAATCTGAACACCCTGTTCACCGTCCTCATTCGCGGCAACTCGGTGGTGGACAACAACAATCCGAACTTCAAGGACGCCGGGATGCTCACCGTGCTGGGTCGGGAATTGGTCGCCGCACAACTCGAACCCGCAAGGCAGGCCTCATGACCGGACCCTCCGAACCCGGGGGCCCGCGACGCGGTACCCCGTTGTCGAACGGCATGAGCACCGACGGGATGGACCCGGAATCCGACGAGTTCAAGACCACCGCTCTGTTCGACGCGATCGAAGGATTACGCGCGGTCGACCCGCTACGATCGGCCTCCACGGCGGTGGTGGGTTGGCAAAAGGTCGTGCTGATCGGGTTCTGCGTCGTCGTCATCGGTCTTGCCATCTGGCAGCCCGTTGCCACGGCGACCACCCTGATCGGACTCTGCACCCTGTTCTACGTCGGGTCACTCGGCGACCGGCTCCTGATCTTCCGGCGCGGGCTCGCGTCCGGCCCCATCTCCATCAGTGATGAACGCGCCCGGGCTGTCCCGGACTGTGACCTCCCGATGTACACGATTCTCGTGCCGGCCTACAACGAGCCCGAGGTGGTGGCCGACCTCATCGGAGCGATGGCCGCGATCGAGTACCCTACCGAGAAGATGCAGGTACTGCTGCTGCTCGAAGCGGACGATGACGTGACGATCAACGCGGCGGAGGCGTGCAAGGGCGTCGAGATGATCACCATCGTGTTGGTACCGCCCGCCGAACCGAGAACCAAACCCAAGGCCTGCAATTACGGCCTCCACCTCGCCACCGGCGAGATCGTCACCATCTACGACGCGGAAGATCTCCCGGATCCGCTCCAATTGCGGCGTGCGGTCCTCGCTTTCGCCGACGGCGACGACTCGATCGCGTGCGTCCAGGCGAAACTCGCGTTCCACAACGGCAGGCAGAACCTGCTGACCGGTTGGTTCACCAACGACTACGGATTGTGGTTCGGCTATCTGCTCCCCGGGCTGATGCGCAGTCGCGCACCCATCCCGCTCGGCGGCACATCGAATCATCTGCGGCGTTCTGTACTGAGCGAGATCGGCGCGTGGGATCCGTTCAACGTCACCGAAGACGCCGACCTCGGGGTGCGGATCGCTGAAACCGGCTACCGCACAGCGGTGATCGATTCAGTGACCCTCGAGGAGGCGAACAGCGACCCGATCAACTGGATCCGCCAGCGATCACGCTGGTATAAGGGCTATCTGCAGACCTGGCTGGTACATGTGCGGCGGCCGGTCACTCTGTGGAAGGCCATCGGTGCCGTCAGCTTCATCCGATTCACCCTGCTGCTGGCGGGTACTCCAGTCATCGCCTGCCTGAACCTGGTCTTCTGGCTCATCACGGTGATGTGGTTTCTCGGTCAGCCGGCCTTCATCGGGGAGGTGTTCCCCTGGTACATCTACTTTCCGGCCCTGGTCTCGCTCATCTTCGGCAATGGCGCCACGATCTACATGAACCTGATCGCCATCCGTGAAGACGACCGTCCCGACCTCCTGATACCAGCGCTGACCGTCCCCATCTACTGGGTGATGATGAGTATCGCGTCTGCGAAGGGGTGCTATCAGCTGATCCGCAACCCGTCTTACTGGGAGAAGACCTTTCACGGTCTCTCGGTCAAAACCGACGTGAATCCGGGCGACGCGCCGACCGGTGCGGAGGGCGGCAATGGGTAGCAGACGCCTCAGTACGATCGTCTACGCCGTCTGCGCCGCGGTGTATCTGGTGGTGGGGTACTACCTGTGTGTGCGTCACGGCTTCATCATCGGCGACGCCTTGTCCAGGGTCTCGTCAGCGCAGACTGTGCTCTTCAGCCGCGATCCCCATGTCGCCGCAATCGGTTTCATCTTCACGCCGTTGACCGCACTCGTGCAATTACCGGCCGTGGGGTTCAGCGAGATCTGGCAGCCGATGACCGAACTCGCCTACTCGGGAGTGATCATGTCGGCCCTTTTCATGGCCGGCGCCGCGGTACAGGTGCTCGGTATCGGCGTGGATCGTGGTCTCCCGCGCCCGTTCACCCTGCTGATCACCGTTCTCTTCGCCTTCAACCCGATGATCGTCTTCTACGGCTCAAACGGGATGAGCGAAGCCCCCTTCGTCTTCTTCACCTGCTGGGCCGTCCGCCGACTGATCGCCTGGGCGACGGATGACGATGTCCACCACCTCGCTGCTGCCGGCGTGGCACTCGGCTTGGGCTACCTGACCCGATACGACGCCGTGGCAGCCATCGGCGCAGCCGCCATCTTCGTCGCCTCGGTCACGGCATTTCGTAGCACCCCGCACCTGCGCTGGCGTCGCGCTGCCCTCGACGGCGGACTGGTCGCGGCTCCTGGCTTCTTCGCGTTTCTCGGCTGGGCGGCCACCAGCTGGCTGATCACCGGACAGGCGTTCGCCCAATTCAGCTCCCAGTACGGCAATTCCTCGATCATGCAGCAATCGGGGGCCGACACCCCTGGCCAGTTCCTGCCCGGTCTCGAATTTTCGTTCACCTCGACTTTGCTCCTCGCTCCGACCTTGATCCCACTGTTGGTGCTGGCCGGGGTGGCCGGCTGGTGGCGCCGCGACTGGATACCCTTACTCGTGCCGGTGTTGATCTTCGGGGCGGTGCTGGCCTTTCAGGCCTACAGCTACGCCAGCGGGTCCACGTTCGGCTTTCTGCGCTTCTACATTCTCGCGGTACCGCTGGCGGCGACGACGGCAATCCTGCTCCTGCCCGCCCGTGCATGCACGATCACCAAACGGCGCGGCAAATATGCACCGGCGCAAACGCTCTCACCATCGCGCCATCCGGCGCCCCGGCACCGGATCAGTCACGCCCCGAAGTGGCCGGCTTTCGTCGCCGCGGCTTTGTTGCTGGCAGTCACCGTGCCCAGTTCCGCGTGGGGAATGAGCAAGCCGCACTATGCCCCCCAGGAGTATGCGCTCGGGGCCGTGCTCGCGCCGGAACCCGACAACGTCACCGCCCGCAAGGCAACCGAACATCGTATCGCGGCCACCTTCTCGACCGAGCGCGAAATGGCGCAGTACCTCGACGGACTCGATCTGCCCGAGGGATCGATCCTGACCGACACCGTCTACGGATTCGCCGTCGTTGTCGCCTCCACGAAACCCAAGACCTTCGTCGTCCCGTCCGATCAGGATTTCACCACCATCCTCAACGATCCTGCGGCCAACAACGTGAAGTATCTGCTCTCGGTGCCCAACACCGGCCGAGGTGAATCAGATGCGCTCAACCTCCGTTACCCGACGCTCTACGAGACCGGCGCCGACATCGCGGCGCTGGCCCTCGAAGTGCCCAACGATGGTGAGAGTCAACCGGTCTGGCGAATCTACCGCGTGCTCGAGTCCGTCGACGACTGATCGTGGCGGTCGGCGCGACGGCTGCGACTAGGCCGCGAGCTTGCGAATGACCCCGAAAATGGGATCGCCGGGTCCGATGTCCAAGGTGCACTCACCGAGTCGGGGATCTGGCACAAACGCCCAGAACAGTGCACCCGCCGTACCTGCCTCGTTCTGCGCCGATACCTTGCGCAGGAGCGTGTCCGCGCGGTCCTGCAAACTGACGCAGCCGCCCGCAGGCTGCCCGATCTCCGCCACGACCAGCGGTTTGCCCACTGCCTGCGCCTGTGTCAGCCGCATCGCCAGTCCATCGTGATGGTTGCCCGGTATCAGCTCTTGCGGACTGTAGTCGTGGTAGTCGAGAACATCGATGCCCGCCGATGCGGCGACGTCGCCGTACTCGGTGAACTGCGCTCCGCACTGCCCGCCGCCGGCCAGCCCGGCCCACACCGGGGTGTCGGGATCGAGCGACTTCAGACGCGCGCCGGCGTCGTCGAAGAACGAACGCAACACGCGGGCGGCGTCGGCCGGGCAGGTTCGGGCCTGCCAGGTGCAGGCCGCGTCGCCACAGTTGCTCGCCTCCGGCTCACCCATCAGTTCCCAACCGGCCAGCGACGATGACGAGCCCCAGCGGGCCACTGCGGTGTCGAGCCAGCGGGCGTACGGCATCGGAGCGGTCTCCGGTGGCATGTCGTCCCATCCGGAGGAGTACCACTGGGTGATCTTTGAATTTCGCGTCCTCACAGGCACCTTCACCCGAGGCCAGCACCGGTACCAGCAGCTGATCGTGCCGGCCCGCGGCATCGAAGATCGAATCCAACCGGGAGAAGTCGGTCTCGTGGGTGTCCTTGTCGACCGCCATCGAGGCGAAGAGGTTGAACCGGGTGACCGAATCCTCCGGCAACGCACCGAAGTACGAATCGAGGTCGACCTGCGCCCCGCAGCCGTTGTTCACTGTCCAATCGGTGCCGAGTTGGTAGGCGTTCAACCCGATCGGCCACCAGGGTCGACCGTCCAGGAGTAGTCCGTCGGCGGTCGTCGACACGCGGGAAGAGCCACGTACGTCCCCCGAACTGCCCTCGCCGCATCCGGCGACAATGGCAACCAGCGCCAAGATCACCGCCGCGGCCGCCAGCCGCGGCGACCCATGACGCTCTGTAGGGCGCCGCTCGGCACAGGCTCCGCGGCTCATCGCCCTATCGTATGCCCCTCCAGCCGGGTGGTCGGGCGCTCACCTGAGCGAACCCATGCACCGAACGGTCGAATTCCGCCGTTTGACGACACCCGAAGTGCATTGTGACCGGTACTGTCGCAGGCGATGATTCGACCGCTACAGCGTGCTTCGGTCCTGGTGGCCTCGCTGATACTCCTGCTATCGCTCAGTGGACCTGTCGTGGTCGGCGCCGCGCCCGTCACGCTGACGCCACCGATCGGCGTACCGGCGCCCGAGACGATCACCGATGGCTGCCCGTACCAGACCACCCCGGTCTCGCCCGTCGACGAGTCGGAGGTCGTACCGGCCGGGATGCCGTCCCCGACACCCTTGCCGGTACCCGAACCCCCGGTCGGCGGTGACCTACTCGGAGGTTGCGGGGTCGTCCTCGCCCCCGGGGCCGCACCCGCGCCTGAAGGACTGACCGCCGCAGGGTGGCTGATCGCCGATCTGACCGCCGGCAAGGTCCTCGCAGCCAAGGATCCGCATGGTCGCTACCGCCCGGCCAGCACCATCAAGGTGTTGCTCGCCCTGGTGGTCCTCGACGAACTGGATCTGGACGCGACGATCGCCGGTACCCAAGAAGACGACGAGATCGAGGGCGACGCCGCCGGAGTCGGTCCCGGCGGCACCTACACCGTCCGCGACCTGCTCGCCGGACTCATGCTCGTGTCGGGTAACGACTGCGCGCACGCCCTGGCCCGTGAACTCGGCGGTCAGGACGCTGCCGTCGAGAAGATGAACGAGAAAGCGGCAGAACTCGGGGCAACCGACACCCGCGCCGCCTCCGCGTCCGGTCTCGACGGACCCGGCATGAGCAGCTCACCCTACGACGAGGCACTGATCTTCCGTGCGGCCCTGCAGTTCCCCGAGTTCGTGGAGATCTCGAGACACGACGAACTCCGTTTTCCCGGTTATCCCGGCATGCCCACCGACACCACCGTCACCGACGCCGACGGGAATGACTCGTCGACCGAGACCACCGCGGAGACCACCCCATCCGGCGACCCTGGTATCGACCTCTACAACATGAACCAGTTGCTCTACAGCTATCCAGGGATGATCGCCGGAAAGACCGGATACACAGACGATGCCCGCAAGACATTCGTCGGCGCGGCAGAGCGTGACGGGCGCCAGATCCTCATCGTGCAGATGTACGGACTCAACGACGGGCCCGGCTCGTACTGGCGCCAGGCCGAGGCCATGCTCGACTACGGTTTCGCCCAGGCCGCCGAGCAGAACATCGGCACCCTGATCGAGGAGCCGGGTCAGACGACCGAATCCGCAGGTGCCGAGCCCCGAGACGGCAACCGGGTCGCTGCCCCCGAATCCGACGCCGACACCGACTGGACCGTTCGACTCTTCATCGGGCTGATCGGTGCACTCGTCGTAGTCGGACTCGTGTACGCCGGCCTGCGCATGAACAAACGCCACTGACCGGACAGCAGGCCAGATCGGACGCGGCTAGCGACTGCGCCGGGTTACCGCCGAGATACCGACGGCAGCGACCACACCGGTACCGATGGCGGCGGCGACACCGCGCGGACCGAGACCCTCGCGTACCTGCACACGCGGATCGATGACCACGGGCTCGGGAACCGAGGTCGGTTCGTATTTACGATTTCGTGGATCCGTCGCGGCCCAGGCGGTGGCGAACAAGATGATGCGGGTGGTGACGAACGCGAACACCATGATGCCCAGAATGGGGCCGAACGTGGCGCCTGCGGGGCCGGTGATCACCGACTGCAAGTAGAAGCTCGCGACGAACTTGAAGATCTCGAACACGACGGCCGTGAGCAGACCCGCCTTCGCTGCGTTGCGCAGGGGCAACGCGATGCGCGGCAACTTCGCGATCACCCAGGTGAAGAGAAACCACGAGGCGAAGATCGAAAGAAGGATGGACACAGCCCTGATCGCGATGAACACCCCCGGTAGCTCGTCGAGCTGCAGCCATTCGAGGATCTTCGCGGTCAGACCGCTGCTGGAGAGGGCAGACAGCGCGAAAGTGACCACCATGGCCGCGAACAGCCCGAGCAGCGCAGCGAGATCGGCCAGCTTGGTCTTCACCACGCCGTCGGACTCGGGCTCGTCACCCCACTGCACCGTCAGCGCCATACGGAGGTTCGCCATCCAGCCCAGTCCGGCGTACAGCGCCACCACCAAACCGATGACACCGATCGTCGTCCGGGAGTCGATCGCCTGATTCATCAGATCGGTCAACTGGTCCCCCATGCTGCCGTCCACCGACTCCGCGATCTTCTCCTTGGCGCGGTCGAGGAGATCAGGGTTGTTGACGAAGACGAAGCCCGCCACGGCGAACCCGATCATCAGCAGCGGGAACAGGGCGAAGATGCTGAAATACGTTGTCCCGGCCGCGAAGTAGTCACCCTTGCTGGCCTGATAGCGCTGACCTGCCTCGACGAGGTGGTCCAACCAGGGACGAGCCAGGCGCTGCTTGTCGAGGAAGGACGGTTTACCGGCCTTCTCCTCCGTCGCGGAGGTGTACTTCTGCTCCGGTGCCTTGGCTTCGACGTTCGTGGAGTCGCGACCCCCACTTCGCGGGTGGCGCGCTGGTGACATCGGATTCCCCGTTCGGTTGGTCAGTCCATCTCAGCTGGGTGCTACGAACCCAACTTTGTCATAAACCATCTGCAATGTTCGGGAGGCAACCTCTCGGGCCCGCTCGGCACCCGCGGCGAGCACCCGATCGATTTCGGCGGTGTCGCTGAGCAACTCGTCGAAACGCTCGCGCAGCGGCGTGACGAACGCCGTCAGCGCATCCGCGGTGTCGACCTTGAGCTGGCCGTAACCTTGGCCGTCGTACCCGGCGACCAGGTCGTCCACGGAGGTGCCCGTCAACGCCGACTGAATGGTCAGCAGGTTGCTGACGCCAGGCTTTTCCGCCCGGTCGAAGACGATTTCGCGGCCGTTGTCGGTGACGGCGGAGCGCAGCTTCTTCGCCGACCGCTTGGGATCGTCGAGCAGGTTGATCAGTCCCGAATCCGACTCAGCGGACTTGCTCATCTTGGCGGACGGGTTCTGCAGGTCGTAGATCTTCGCGGTCTCCTTCACGATGAACACCTCCGGCACCACAAAGGTCTTACCGAACCGGGAGTTGAAGCGCTGCGCAAGGTTTCGGGTCAGCTCCAGATGCTGGCGCTGATCTTCGCCCACCGGCACCGAGTCGACCTGAAACGTGAGGATGTCGGCGGCCATCAGGATCGGATAGGTGAACAGTCCGACGCTCGCGTGATCGACGCCGGCCTTGGCCGACTTGTCCTTGAACTGCGTCATCCTGCTCGCCTCACCGAAACCGGTGAGACACGAGAGCACCCAGGTGAGCTGCGCAATCTGCGGGACGTGCGACTGCAGGTAGATGGTCGCGCGCCCGGGGTCGACACCGAGCGCGAGGAGCTGGGCGACGCTGCGCCTGGACCGATCTCGTAGGGCCTTCGGATCATGCGCAGTGGTGATGGCGTGCATGTCCGGGATGAAGTAGAACGCTTCGTCGAACTCGTCCTGCAACTTCACCCACTGCTGCACGGCACCGAGATAGTTCCCGAGGTGGAACGAATCGCTGGTCGGCTGGATCCCCGACAAGACGCGTTTGCGCCGCTGCGGTGGGCTGGTCTCGGTTGTCACGTCACTCACCGGTGAATTCTCTCATTCGACCGCGACCGGTTTTACGAGTACTCCACCGTGACCGGCGCATGGTCGGACCACCGCAGGTCGTACGCATCGGCGCGGTGCACATACGACTTCGTCGCCTTGGCGGCCAGTCGCTTGTTCGCCAGCTGGTAATCGATCCGCCAGCCCGCATCGTTGTCGAAAGCCTTGCCGCGCCAGCTCCACCAGGAATACGGACCGGCGACGTTCCCGGCAAGCTCCCGCGCGACATCGTTCCAGCCGCTCTCGAGGAGCCCGGCCACCCATGCACGCTCCTCCGGCAGGAAGCCCGGGTTCTTCACGTTCCCCTTGGCGTTCTTCAGATCGAGTTCGGTGGGCGCGATGTTCCAGTCACCACCGACGACGATGTCGCGGCGCTTACGTGCGGCCTTGCCGAGATGTGCGGTGAACTCGTCGAGGAACCGGAACTTCTCCTCCCTCTTCGGCCCGTCACTGGCACCCTTCGGGAGGTACAGGCTCGCGACCGTCAGGTCACCGAAGTCGGCCTCGAGATAGCGGCCGGTGGAGTCGAACTCGTCGCTGCCGAAGCCCCGCCGAATCTTGTCCGGTTCGGTTCGGGACAGGATCGCGACCCCGGAGTGCCCTTTGATGGCGGCTTCGCTCATACACAGATGCCACCCGTCCGCCAAGGCCGGCGCCAGCGCCTCGAACGCCTGCTCCTCGGTGGCCCGAGTCTCTTGCAGCAGAACATAATCCGTGTCGGTGTCGCGCAGCCAGGGCAGCAATCCGAGATTGCGCTCCGACCGCTCCTTCACTGCCGCGCGAATGCCGTTTGCGTTTATCGTGGTCACGATTGTCGTCACGTCAGCCGAGCCTACGTGCGGGTACCGACACGAGAGCGGGCGGGACGTGGTCGACCTGATCTTCTTCACCTCGGCCACCGGGTTCGGAATTCGCCGGCGACATCACCGCGCGTCTACGGTGACCAGCGGTTCGGGGGCAGGGGTCGCGAGCCGCCTGGTGCGCCGCGCGTAGAGCATCGCGAGTCCCAGCACTGCCAGCCCCGCGACCGCAAGACCTGCGCCCAGTACAGACGGCGCCCGGTAGCCGTAACCTGCCGCGATCACCAGACCGCCGAGCCACGCTCCGCCGGCATTGGCGATGTTGAGCGCGGAGTGGTTGAGTGCTGCCGCGAGGGTCTGAGCGTCATCGGCGACGTCCATCAACCGGATCTGCAACGCAGGCGTCAGTGCTGTGCCGCTCAGTCCGATCAGGAAGGTCAAGGCGAGGGCAGCCCAGGGGTTGCTTGCCACCAGCGTGAACAGCAGCAGCATGGCCATGATCGCGACGAGCCCGATGGCGATGGCGCGCACCACGCCACGATCCGCGAGTACCCCACCGACGATGTTGCCGGCCACCATGCCCAGCCCGAACAACATGAGCGCGAACGGGATCAAGGACTCGGCGACGCCGGAAACAGTCGTCAATGTGGTGTTGATGTAGGTGTAGAACGCGAACATGCCGCCGAATCCGACGATCCCGATGAACAGGGTGAACCAGACCTGCGGTCGCACCAGTGCACCCAGTTCGGTCATCGGATTGGTGATTTTCATGTCGGTGAGCGAGGGCAGGTACCAGCAGAGCGCTGCAATGGTCAGCAGTCCGATCACCGCGACGACCACAAAAGCCGCCCGCCATCCGAGCGTGCTGCCCAGCCAGGTGGCAGCGGGTACCCCGACAACGTTCGCGACACTCAGGCCGAGCATGACCTGCCCGACCGCCTTCGCTCGCGAGGCCGGGCCTGCGAGGTGGGCCGCGACGAGGGATGCCACACCGAAGTAGGCACCGTGGGGCAGACCCGCAATGAAGCGGGCGAACATCAGCATCCCGTAGGACTGCGCGAAGACGGTGGCGGCATTGCCGACCGTGAAGGCGATCATCAGCGCGATCAGCAGGGTGCGCCGCGACATCCGGGCGGTCAGGGCCGCGATCAGCGGCGCACCGACGACCACGCCGAGCGCGTAGGCGGAGATCACATGGCCGGCCGTCGGTTCGCTGGTTCCCAGCGACTCGGCGATCGAGGGCAGCAGGCCCATGGCGACGAACTCTGTCGTGCCGATACCGAAGGCACCGAGCGCCAACGCGAGGACGACGGTCCGTCTGCTGCCACGCATACCCCCCGTTGGAGCTGGGGTGGTGGCACTGACTGCAGACATGGATCAATCCTCTCGGGACGTTCGGGGAGACGGCTCCGTTGCCGGGGTAACTAAGGTGCACACCGTTGCAGGAGTCGCAGCATTCCGCAATTGCACGTGAACTGCCACACAGTGGCCCACCCCGGCGGCCGGGGGTGGATGGCGGTGAATCGCCGTCGAGTCGGTTGTCAGCCCGCCTTGATGGCCGCTTCGAGATTTTCGTCGAGGGCACCGAGGAACTCCTCGGTGGTGAGGTAGGCCTGATCGCCGCCGACCAGCTGCGCGAGGTCCTTGGTCATCTTGCCGCCCTCCACGGTTTCGATGACCACGTCTTCGAGCTTCTGCGCGAACTCCCGCACCTGCGGGGTGCTGTCGAGCTTGCCCCGATGATCGAGGCCCCGGGTCCACGCGAAGATCGACGCGATCGGATTGGTCGAGGTCGGTTTGCCCTGCTGGTGCTGGCGGTAGTGCCGCGTGACTGTGCCATGGGCGGCCTCGGCTTCGCAGACGCTGCCGTCGGGGGTCAACAGGACCGAGGTCATCAGACCGAGCGATCCATACCCCTGCGCGACGGTGTCCGACTGGACGTCACCGTCGTAGTTCTTGCACGCCCAGACGTAACCACCCTCCCACTTGAGGCTGGAGGCAACCATGTCGTCGATGAGGCGGTGCTCGTAATGGATTCCGGCAGCATCGAACTCGGTCTTGAACTCAGTGTCGAAGACATGTTGGAAGATGTCCTTGAAGGCGCCGTCATAGGCCTTGAGGATCGTGTTCTTCGTCGACAGGTAGACCGGGTAATTGCGCTGCAGACCATAGTTCAGCGATGCCCGCGCGAAGTCCTCGATGGACTTGTTGAAGTTGTACATTCCCATCACGACGCCGCCCTCGGCGGGCATCTGGACGATCTCGTGCTCGATTGGCTCCGAACCGTCGTCCGGCGTGTAGGTGATGGTGACCTTGCCGCCCGAGGGGACCTTGAAATCCGTTGCGCGGTACTGGTCACCGAAGGCATGGCGCCCGACGATGACCGGTTTCGTCCACCCGGGGACCAGTCGCGGCACGTTCGAGATGATGATCGGGGCACGAAAGATTGTGCCGCCCAAAATGTTCCGTATGGTGCCGTTGGGAGAACGCCACATCTTCTTGAGGCCGAACTCCTCGACGCGGGCTTCGTCGGGTGTGATCGTCGCACACTTCACCCCGACGCCGTGCTCGAGGATGGCGTTCGCGGAATCGATGGTCACCTGATCGTCGGTGCGGTCGCGCTCCTCGATTCCGAGGTCGTAGTAGTCGAGGTCGATGTCCAGGTAGGGGTGGATCAGCTTCTCTTTGATGAACTGCCAGATGATTCGTGTCATCTCGTCGCCGTCCAGATCTACAACTGTTCCTTCGACCTTGATCTTGCCCATATGGCTACGCGCCCTCCTGCGATGTGCTGCCCTGCGAAACGGGGCTTGTCTCGGAGCGACCTCGTGAGTCGCGCGCACGTCCGACGCATCCAACCTGACACGGCGCGAACGAACCGGCCGTATCATCCAAGAAAATATGACGGGCGTACTGCTAAATCAGCATACCCGTCCCCCGAGCGCCGAGCGCGCCGGTTCTCGTACTGTTCCGCGTAGACCACACCGGCCACACAGACCCATGTACCTCAGGCAAACCCACGTGCTGCCACCGCTGGGTTTGCCTGAGGTAGCTGGGTTTGCGATTCCGTCAGGACGCGGCCGCCGGTTCCAGCTCCTTGTCGACAGCGCCGGCACCGGACCCATCGACCGATGCGACGTCACCCGAGGGAGTCGCAGAACGCACGGGTTCCGGCGACGGAGCCGGCGTGCTGACCGGAGACCTCTCCGGCGCGGCGGACTCATCAGTTGGCTCGGCGGCCGCAGGTTCCGCCACAGCCGGCCCGGAAGCGACTGGCTCGGTCGCATGCGGCGGGGTCGACACGCTTGCAGGCCCAGGTGCCACTGCCGGCGGTAGATCTTGCGGTTCGATCCAGACCTGGTCCTCCCGCGGTGCCTCCACCGTCCGCTGCGCCGCAGGAGCGGGCGTGGTCGGGCCGGACTTGGGAGCGACACCGAGCCTGGCGCCGTCGAGCCGGTCGAGCTGCCGGTCGATCTCGGCGATCCAGTCGCGGACGAAGTTCTCCGGGTAACGCAGGATGCTGATGGCGCTGTCGCCGATGGCCTGCAATGCAGTAGGACTCCCAGAGAGGGCGTCCCGGAGAACCCAGAGGTCCGGCAGGTACGCGCCGTGCCCAAGGTTCGGCAGCGCAGGCAGGAACTGGTCCACCGCATGGAACAGCGGACGAAGCACCGCGAGATCCGGGTACTGCAACGGATTCTCGACCGCTATGTGGTGGTATGGCAATCCGAGACTTCTCAGGATCACCCCGAACGCGGGGTCCGACGGGATGAGCACATCACTGGGCGAATTCTCACTGACATCGGGGCCCGTGGTGATGTCGTCGTCATAGGTCACGTGTTTGACGAAGTAGCCGAGCAATCCGTCCACTGCCCGCAGCGGGTAGTGGAGTGGGTCCTGGAGGTCGCAGATCGGATCCCCTTCGACGCAGAACTGGGTGACCCTGACTTGGCCGAACCCTTCCCGCGGACCGCTCATGGTGATGCCGGGGAGTACTCCTGGGAGGATCAACTCGATGCCGCGGCCCTGGGCGTCTCCGGTGCGACGCGGGTCGGAGTACAGCTCACCCGATACCTGCGCCGGATCGATGTCCACCGAGCTCTGCCCGCGGCCGATCTCTGACAACACGTCCCCGGCGATACGGGCACCCTGGGAGTACCCGACGATCACGACCGGCCGCTCCGGACACGCTGCGTGATACGCCGCCACCGCGGTCTCGAGGTTCGCGATCCCCTCGTCGACACTCTGATCGTAGGACGTCGCACCGAGGGGCCACAGCACACCCGGATACTCGACGACCTCGATCCGATAGTCCTTGCCCTGCGTTCCGTAGCGCGTCTCCAAGCCGGCTGTGTGCAAGGAGTTCGGATCGGCGGTTCCGGGCACGACGAACACACGACCTTGCGCGCAATCGACCGGATCATCGGCCGCGGTTGCCGGCTGAGCCAGGAACCCGACGACCGGCAGGGTCACCGCGACGGTCGCCGTGGCCGCCATCGTCCGACGCCGGGTGGCCGAACGCTTCCGGGCATGCGCCCGCTTGCTATGCGAACCCATTCCGGCCCCTTGATTGTTGTGACTGCGAGCGGTCGAGGTATCGCAGAAGAACGATGGCTACTCCCGAAGAAACAATCATAAAAGTCCACACCCGTTCCCTGATATCCACTGAACGTATGAACCACTCAGGGCCATAGGGCATTAGGCCGGCGTCTGCGGGGCAAGAAACAGTACGGGATTTCGGGACCTCGAAACGGAGAGGAATTGAGGTGCGCGAGAGGGTTCTCAGCCACTTCCCCGCGTGTTATATCCTCTACTGCGAAAGGTCATGAGTGTCAGCAACAAGCCCCGGCTCGCTGACCGGCAACCCTCCAACCGCGGTGGGGTGCTCCGGGTGATGACCTGGTTGCGGTTCGCCGCAGCAAGCGCGGGTCCGCAGGTCGGACCCAATTTCAATTGGATGCTTCACCGACCGAGAAAGAGAACTCTTGCATGTCTGACAATGACGTCAATCCGGCTGACAACTGGAGCTTCGAGACCAAGCAGGTCCATGTCGGCCAGGCCCCCGACTCGCAGACCTCTGCGCGGGCCCTTCCCATCTATCAGACGACCTCTTACACGTTCCGCGACACCGAGCATGCCGCGAATCTCTTCGGCCTCGCGGAACCGGGCAACATCTACACGCGCATCATGAACCCCACCCAGGACGCGGTCGAGCAGCGCATCGCCGCTCTCGAAGGCGGCGTCGCCGCGCTGCTCGTGGCTTCGGGTCAGGCCGCGGAGACGTACGCGATCCTCAACGTCGTCGAGAACGGTGGGCACGTCGTCTCGAGCCCGCGTCTCTATGGCGGCACCTACAACCTCTTCCACTACACGCTGCCGAAGCTCGGCATCCAGGTCAGTTTCGTCGAGGATCCCGAAGACCTCGACAGCTGGCGCGCAGCAATCCAGCCCAACACCCGCGCGCTGTTCGGTGAGACCATCTCGAACCCGAACAACGAGATCCTCGATCTCGTCGGAATCTCGGGCGTCGCGCACGAGGCGGGCCTTCCCCTCATCGTCGACAACACAGTCGCGACGCCGTATCTGATCAACCCGCTTGCCCACGGTGCGGACATCGTCGTCCACTCCGCCACCAAGTACCTCGGTGGACACGGCACATCGGTCGGTGGCGTCATCGTCGACGGAGGCACGTTCGATTGGCGCGGCCAGCGCGACGGCCAGGACTTGTTCCCCGGCTTCACCACGCCGGACCCGAGCTACCACGGCGCGATCTTCGCCGACCTCGGTGCGCCGGCGTTCGCGCTCAAGGCTCGGGTGCAGTGGCTCCGCGACACCGGTGCCGCCATCTCGCCGTTCAACGCGTTCCTCATCGCGCAGGGCATCGAGACGCTGAGCCTTCGCATCGAGCGTCACGTGTCGAACGCGCAGGCCGTAGCCGAGTACCTGTCCAAGCACGCGCAGGTCGAGTCCGTTGCTTACGCGGGCCTCGAATCCTCTCGCTGGTACAAGCGGGGCCAGGAACTGGCGCCACGCGGTCAGGGCGCGATCATCGGTTTCGAGATCGCCGGCGGTGTGGACGCGGGCAAGAGGTTCGTGGACGCACTCACCCTGCACAGCCACGTCGCCAACATCGGCGACGTGCGCTCGCTGGTGATCCATCCCGCGTCGACCACCCACTCGCAGCTGATCCCGGAGGAGCAGATCGCCGCAGGCGTCTCCCCCGGCCTCGTGCGCCTGGCGGTCGGCATCGAGAACATCGCCGACATCCTGGCCGACCTCGACACCGGCTTCGCCGCGGCCAAGTGAGGTGAGTATCGACCCGCACACGCCACCGCGCACTCATCCGGACTGGGAATCCCTTCCGGATGGGCAGTTGACCAGTGTGTCGGTCGGTCCTCTCGAGTTGGACAACGGTCAGCGCATCGACAACGTGACCCTGGCCTTCCAACGGTGGGGCACATTGTCGCCGACCCGCGACAACGTCGTCCTTGCTCTTCATGCTCTCACCGGTGACTCCCACGTCACCGGACCCGCCGGACCCGATCAGCCCTCCCCCGGTTGGTGGGATGGGCTGATCGGGCCCGGCGGTCCCGTCGACACCGACGAGTGGTGTGTGATTTCGGCAAATGTCCTCGGCGGTTGCCGTGGCTCGACAGGGCCTGCATCACTGGATTCCGATGGGCGCGTGTGGGGTTCACGATTTCCGCACATCACCGTGCTCGACCAGGTGCGCGCCGAGGTCGCGCTGATGGACGCCTTGCAGATCGACTCGGTCGCGTCGGTACTCGGCGGTTCGATGGGCGGTGCACGTTCACTCGAGTGGGTGATCGGCTACCCCGAACGAGTCCGCAGCGCACTGATCCTCGCGGTCGGAGCCCGCGCGTCGGCCGACCAGATCGGCACACAGACAACCCAGATCGCGGCCATCACCTCGGACGCGAATTGGCAGAACGGCGACTATCACGGCTCCGGACGCACCCCCACCGCCGGACTCGGCATCGCTCGCCGCATCGCCCACATGTACTACCGGCACGAGCTGGAACTGGACGAGCGTTTCGCGAATTCGCCCCAGGGCGAGGAAGATCCACTCAACGGAGGCCGCTACGCGGTGCAGAGCTACCTCGAGCACCAAGCCGACAAGCTGGTGCATCGGTTCGACCCCGGTAGCTATGTGGTGCTGTCCGAGGTGCTCAACCACCACGATGTGGGTCGCGGACGCGGCGGTGTCGAGGCGGCGCTGCGGAACTGCCACGTTCCCGTCGTCATCGGTGGCATCGATTCAGACCGGCTCTACCCGTTGCGTCAGCAGGTCGAGCTGGCCGAACTCATGCCCGGCTGCGTCGGCGGGCTGCACGTGGTGCATTCGGACAATGGCCACGACGGGTTCCTGACCGAGTTCGACGCCATTTCAGAGCTCTTGAAGAAGACCGTGGACCTGGCGCGCCGCTAGGCATACATCTGGTGTCGGGCGCCGAGGCGCTCGGATCAGCCTGCAGGCTGCGTCGTGGGTACCGACTGCTGTGGTGGCGCCGGCGATGCGGGAGCACCCTCTGCCGGCGGCGCCGGCGTTGGCGGTAACGATGTCACCGGCGGCGGCACGATCGCAGTCGATTCCGGTGCTGTCGGCGGAAGCTGTCCCAGCGGCGGCCACGTGATCGACGGGATCGGGAAAGGCCACAACGACGTACTCAACGTCGACGTCAACGGCTGCTCGGTCGGGCCACTCGGCGCAGGCAACTCTGTTGTCGCCCAACCCGGATCCTGATTACCACCCCCGGTTCCGGTCGAGGTGCCGGTGCCGCCGCTGTTGCCGACCGTCGCCGGAGGTGGCGCGGCGGTAACCGAAATCTGCTGCTGCGGCGAGGTGACCGTGGGGATGACACGCGACTCACCGGTGTCCGGTGGCGGCGGCGATGTCGTCGTCGCCTCGGCCTCGACCGTGACCGACGACGACGGCGTCGAGGGAGTCGACGGATTTCCCGCCAGCGAGGAGCCCACGGCGTACACCGTCATCAACGCTCCCGCGAGCAGTGCACCGAACACCGCCAGCGGTGCTGCCGACAACCAGTCGCGACTGCGTCGTCCACCGATGAAGGCCAGCGTGGACGCCTTGGCCCCGGCGGCGGCCAGGTTTGCGGCTCCGAGTGCTGCTACCGACTCCGGCGCGTGGGGCAAGACCGGTTCGAGACCGCTGCGCTCGGTGATGAGGTCGCGCAGCAGCGGTACGTTGGCCAGTCCACCGACGAGAACCACGGCCTCCGGTCGGGTCGCACGCTCGACTCCCACGTACGCGGCAACCTCGTCGGCGGCAGCAGATACCATGGGACGAGCGAGCCGCTCGAGCACAGTTCTCGTGACCGGCACCGGGACAGCGGGATTCCCCATCATCATCGACGTCGCGTCCCTGACGGAGAGTTCTTCTTTCGCGGTCCGGCAAGCGCTCAGGACACTGGACTTTCGACGGCCGCGAACCTTTCCCGTACTGCTGAGTTCAGCGGCGAGCAGCGCGTCGAGGCCGTCGCCCGAGACAGCAGTACTACGCCGGTGATCACTGATGCGCCTGGTTGCGGGATCGATCGTGTACAAACTCATCCCGGTGTCGCCGAGGTCCACCACCACGACTGATGTGAACCGATTGATCTCTCCCGCGGAGATCAGGTGGTGCGCGATCGCCTCGGTCTCTGCCACCAGATGGATTTGGCGTTTTGCACCGGTGCCGCGCGACGCGATCTCACGGGCCTGCTCGTCGGTTCGGTACGCCACCCCGATCGTGCCCACGCTCGCGTTGTTGTCGCGCGCCGTACCCAGCATGAGGTCGATGCCGGAGTTGATGCGGCCGGCGCGGGTCAACCCGTCCGTGGGGTCGACGTCGATGACACGGTTGACCGTGTGAGTACGGCCGGCCTCATCGGTGGTCAGCAGGACGCAGTGGATCATTCCACTGCCTGCGGACAAACCCAGTGAGGTGGTCATGACTCTCTTCCGGCTCGATGATGATCTCGGTCGTCCGGGTTCTGCAGTTGCTGCCATCCCCCGGCGGGGCCGCTCTCACCACCCCAACACTGCCCTCTGAAAACTGCATCGCCCGTAAGGATGAAAGTGTTCCATCTTTACTGGCTGCAAGTTCAAGATGCAGTACCACGAACCATTGTAATCAATCTGTGCCCAAAGGGTCGATCGAGGTCGCCAGCCAGAGGATTGCCACGCCGGCAAGAGTCGTTGCGACCACGTCTGCGAAGCGGCCGCGGACCTCGAGCAGTCCGACTCGTGACGACGGTATGAGGGCACGCAGGAGAGCCGCGAGCAGCGCCGCGGATCCGAAGACGAACGCCCCACGCCGCCAGCGATCGACGATCAGGAAGATGGCAGCCACGATGACGACCGTCATCACTGCCAAGAACGGCAATTGGACCACTACCCAGCGCAGTTGCCGGACACGGTGCAGTCGCCGCGCGCGAGCGCGGCCACTGCCCGGGGTCGTCGGCTCGGTTGCCGAGGTCCTGGACATCGCGATCAGGCGCGAGCCGACGCGGCTTCGGCGCGTTCTACGACGTTCGCCAACAGGAAGGCCCGTGTGAGCGGACCCACTCCTCCCGGATTGGGTGAGACATGCCCGGCCACATCCCAGACGTCCTGCGCGACGTCGCCGACGAGTCCGTCCGCCGTTCGACTGACGCCGACATCGATCACTGCGGCGCCGGGTTTGACCATGGCCGCCGTGATGAGTCCGGGGACCCCTGCTGCCGCGATCACGATGTCTGCCCGAGAGACCTCGGCAGCGAGGTCGCGGGTGCCGGTATGACACAGCGTCACGGTGGCATTCTCGGTGCGGCGGGTCAGCAACAGCCCGATCGGACGGCCGACGGTGACCCCGCGGCCCACGACCACCACATGTGCACCCTTGACCGGCACGTCATATCTGCGCAACAGATGCAGGATGCCGCGTGGCGTGCACGGCAACGCGCTCTTCGATGTCCCGGCGCCGTCGAGGACCAGTCGGCCGAGATTGATCGGATGCAGGCCGTCGGCATCCTTCTCGGGGTCGATGCGCTCGAGGGCCGCATTCTCGTCGAGATGTTTGGGCAACGGCAGCTGCACGATGTAGCCGGTGCACCCCGGATCCGCGTTGAGCTCATCGATCGCCGCGTTGAGCTGCTCGGTGGTGATGTCGGCTGGAAGATCTTTGCGAATGGATGCGATACCGACCTTGGCGCAATCGTTGTGCTTTCCGCGCACATAGGCCTGCGATCCCGGGTCGTCCCCGACCAGGATCGTGCCGAGACCCGGCGTGATGCCGGATTCCCGTAGCTTCTCCACCCGCTCCTTGAGGTCGACGAAGACCTCATCGCGGGTGGCTTTTCCGTCAAGTACAGCTGCGCTCACGACGCCATTGTTTCAGGTTCTGTGCGTTGCCCGCCGCTGCCCCGCCAACTACCCGACATCGAACCACGCAACGCGCGACGATCCGATGCCGCCGACCCACACTCTCCCGTCTCGTTCGATCACTCCGGTGCTCTGACCGAACCCCGGGAGATCGACCCGATTGTCGGCGACAACCCGCCCGCTCAACAGGTGGATCTTGAGCACCCACAACGGCGCCACCGGCTCGGGCAACAGTCGCTCCGGGATTCTCCATACGAGCCGCCGACACCGCGGATAGGCGGCCAGGACTTCCAGCGGGCGGATGCGCAGGCCCGCCATCGCCAGCCACAGATGCTCACCGTCCGGAGACAGTGAACAGTTGTCGGGATAGCCCGGCAGTCCGCCGCGCAGCACCTCACTCGTGCCTGTCGTCGGCCCCCAGGAGCGCAGACTGCAGTTCCCCGTCTCGGCGATGACCAGCCGGCCGTCGTGGCTGACCAGACCGTTCGCGAACTGCAGTCCGGTCAGTACAACCGTCGCCCGCGGCGGTCTCGACTCGTCACTGAGGTCCACCCGGATCAGTCGTCCCGATCCGCCGTGCTCAATGATGTCGGCCTTGTAGTCGTCCAGGGAGAATCGGGTCGTCGACTGCGTCAGGTGCAGTTCCAGAGGTCGCGGTGTCGATCCACCCGAGTGGCGGGTGACGATCACGTTGGAGCAGAACGTCAACGGCTCACCGTCGACCTGATCGAGGACGACCTCGATGTCGCCACTGCTCATGTCCATCGAGAGGAGCCCGCGCTTACTGTCGCAGATCAGCAGGGTCTCGCCGATCACCTCGAGCCCCAGAGGCTGACCGCCGGTGTTCGCGACCACATCCCACCGACCGGTGCCTGCGTCGATGGCGATGATGTTCCCGTCGACCGTCCCTGTCCAGATCCGGCCGTGATCGTCGGCGACGACGTCCTCGGGCGAGGACGACCCGACGTCGACCACGGTGATCTCCGGGGTGAGCTGCGTAGGCCAGCCGGCGGTGTCCACCGGAGTCGGCGTCCACTTGACCGGTGCGATCGTCGGCTTGCGCCCTCTCGGTCGACCGGTCACCCCTGCCCTCCGATTCGCAGCCCGTGAGCTGCTGCGAACTCCAGGGCCTGGCCGGCATCCACCAGGGCATCGACCACGGATGCCTGCAGCCAGAGCACCGGGTCCACCCTCGCGCCGCGCAGATCCGCCTTGTCGAGTTTTGTCCCGATGGCGCGCACTCCGGTGAGGTCGGCCCCGGACAGATCCGCGCCGATCAGAGTCGAATCCGACAGGTTGGCCTCTCGCAGCCGGCAACCCCGCAGCACCACACCTGACAGATCGACCCCTCCGATCGATGTCAGCGACAGGTCGCAGTCGATCAACGTCAGCGGCCTGACCCGGGAGTTGGAGATCACGGTGCCCAGCAGACTGCAGTCGGTCATCTCGGCCTTGTTCAGATGCGTGCGTTCGAAATGGCAGTTCCGAAAGGCGCTCGCGCTGTGACTCGAACGGGAGAGGTTCGCGCCACTGAAATCACAGTTGGTGAATGTGACACCGCGCGTTCGGATTTCACTCAGATCGGATTCGATGAAACTGCAGTCGACATACTCACGATCAGACCAGTTCTCGTTCGAGAAGTCGGCGAAATCGAACCGTTCGTCCTGCGAAACGTCAACACTCATGTGCACATGTCTACACGGTCATCCGAGGTGATCAGTCGAGCACTGCGGTCGCCTCGACCTCGACCATGAGGTCGGGTTCACCGAGTGATGCGACGCCGAGCAGGGTGATCGGCTTCACCGGATCGACACCGAGCTTCGCCGCCGCCCTCGCGACGCCCTCACCGAGCAACGGGTACTTGTCCTCGGACCAATCCACCACGTAGATGGTCAGCTTCGCGACGTCGTCGAACGAGCCGCCGATCTCCGCCAGCGCAGTTCCGATGTTGAGGTATGCCTGCTCGACCTGCGCGGCGAAGTCTCCCGCGCCGACCTGGTTGCCCTCCGCATCCCTCGCCACCTGCCCGGCCAGAAACACCAGTCTGGATCCCGTCGCGATCGAGAGTTGGCGATACACATCGGGTTTCGGCAGTCCCTCCGGGTTGATCAGCTCGATTGCCATGGGGTTCCCCTCTCGGTCGTCGGCGTCGCCCGCGCGTCGCCATGCTGTTAACATAGCATTGTTATGTAATGTGGTGCCATGGTTCGTACCAAGAATCCTCAAATACGGTCGATGCTGATCGAACGCGCGGCGCAGATGCTGCGTGCGCGAGAAACGGTGACGTTGCGTTCCCTGGTGTCCGGGTCGTCGGTGTCGACAATGGCCGTGTACACCTACTTTGACGGTATGGACGGGCTCTGGAAGGCACTGCGCCAAGAAGGTTTCACCCGCCTCGCCGCCAGACTTTCCGACCTGGAGATGTCCGACGATCCGGTCCGCGATCAGACCATGATGGGCGTCGCGTATCTGTCGAACGCATTGCAGAACCCCGATCTCTATCGGGTCATGTTCGACACCAGCGCGGATCTGGAGGATGCGGCCGCAGCCGAAGCAAGCCTGCACCATCTCGTCATCGGCGCCGAACGCTGTTCGAGCGCAGGACGATTCCGCTCCGATATCGATCCGACCGCGTTGGCGACCCAGCAGTGGATGATCGGGCACGGGCTGGCATCCCTGGTAGCAGGGGGTCCCCTACCCGTATCTGCACTCGCCCACGCCGTGCCCATGCTGACAGCGCTGTTCGTCTCCGCGGGAGACGAGCCGAGCCGGTGCGCGAGGTCCGTGGAGTCAGGATGGGCACTACTGGGCTGACACCGGTTTGTCGACGATGCGACTTATGCGGCAAGCTCGGGGGGTGTTTCGACTGCTGTTCCATGAACCTCGCATCCCACCGAACACGGGAAATGCGATCCGGCTCGCCGCCAACACCGGGTGTGAATTACACCTGGTAGAACCGCTCGGCTTCGACCTGTCCGAACCAAAGGTCAAGCGAGCCGGGCTCGATTACCACGACATGGCATCGGTGACCGTCCACCCCGACCTGTTCGCCGCCTGGAAAGAACTTGCCCCGCAACGGGTATACGCGTTCACCGCTCACGCGGACACGTTCTACACAGACATCAGCTACCAACCGGGCGACGTGCTGCTGTTCGGTCCCGAACCGACCGGGCTGTCCGAGACCGTGCTGGCGGACCCTCACGTGACCGAGCGGGTCCGCATTCCCATGCTGCCAGGGCGGCGATCACTCAATCTGGCGAACGCCGCCAGCATTGTGATGTACGAGGCCTGGCGGCAGCACGGGTTCCCTGGCGCGGTGTAGTCGGTCGGCGAATCAATCGATCGGCAGTCCCCGCATGATGAATTTGCGCAGCATTGCGGTGGTCGGTTTCTCGATACGTAGCTCGGCGTTGTCGGTCGCAGTTGGGGCGACCACGTTCAGCACCAGCTGACCGCCGGCGAGGATATCCGCGGAATAGACGCTGTTGTCGCGACTCCATTCCATGTGCAGGCCGCCCTCAGGGGTCGCGGTAGGCGTTGATTCCGCCCAGTATGAACTCTGCAGTCCGTCGAAATATCTCTCGAAGAATTCTTTTGCGGCCGAGGTCGGGGCCAGTGAGTCGGCACCCTGCCAGCCGTCCTCGAGTCCGAGTACATGCTGGAGTTGGGCGTCGAGGTTCTGCTTGGTGTCGCTGGGGTCCGCAGCACCGGGAGTTTGGCGGTCGAGATTGCTCGAATAATTGCTCAGGCTCATTTACCGATGTTAGGCGCCTTCCGCTCGGAGGTATAGGGCGGTCGGGGGGTGTTCATCTCTAGCGATCCCAGTCCACCTGCTCCGCCAACGCCAGCAAGGTGCTTCGTCGTCGCGGGCTGGTCGCCCCTACCCAGGCGATCTTGCCGAGCACATGCGCGCGGAAATTTGGGTGCGCCGACCTGTTCTGCGCCTGCGCACCGGTACGAATCGCGTTGTGCAGCAATGCTCGATGGTTGTCGTAGTCACGTCGGGCGACTCGCGGTTGATCGTTGACCACCAGCCCGGCCAACTGCTGGCGTTGATGCGCACGCATGGTCTTCGTCTTGTCCGGGTGCACGGTGAAACCTTCATCCGCGATGATGCGCAACACCACCCACAGCACTGCTTCCGGGTTCATGTGGTCGCCTGAGATCGCCAGGTCGTCGCCATACCGGCTGTAATGCAATCTGTTTCGTTGGGCGTATCCCCAGATCCGGCGATCCATGCCACGCATAACGAGATTCGCCAACGCCGGAGAAGTCGGTGCGCCCTGCGGTAGATGCCGCTGCCTCAGCAGTGTCGCCTGCCGCTGGTCGATGTCCCGAAGATGGGCAATGGGCGTGGTTGTCGTGCACAGTTCTGCCAGGACTCGCGCGATCCTCTCGTAGCCCACCGCCGCGAAAATGGCCCGCACCCTGGCTGTTCCGATCGAAGAGAAGCAGTCTCGCAGGTCCAATCGGACCACCACCGGGCGATCGGTGTGCGGCCAGGCGAAGCTTGCGGTCGAGGTGCCGGGAACGAACCCCTGGGCGGCCCGGTGCGGTGGGATGTGGTCGAGAATTGTGCGCAGGATGCGTCGTTGGATTTCCCGCAGGTGGGGTTTGGGCGCCTCGATCATCCGGGCGCCATGACGTTTCGGCACCTGCCAGTACCGATAATGCTGTAGCGGGCCATCCTTCGTCCGCAGCCAGTGACCACGATCGGCGAACCACTCCAGTTCACCGACAGTCAGGTTGAGCCAGCGCGCCACGTCCGAATAGTCCTGTAACCGCGGCAGGTCGAACCGCATGACCAGTTCCGCCGGATCCTCGAACTCCCGGCGCCGCGGCTCGCCGATCAGCGGCGCGAGAAACGTCCGAACATCACCCAGATCGGTGGGTCGCTCAGGAATCGATCGAGCAGCATTCCGAGTAGCTCCGTGACCACGGCCTGTTCCATCGTCGCCACGAGCATCTCGACGAGCGCCGAGACCGTCCAGCGCGGATCGACCTCGAGCCTCGTCAGCAAGTGCTCGACCGAGTCCGCGGTCAGGCGCATACGTGGCCCCAGACCACCCAGGGAATAGCTGTCGTTCATGAAGGTTGGCCCGTCACGAATCAGATGCGCGGCGGGGAGGTGACCACGAGCTTGTGTCGGCGGCGCCGGCTGGCACGCGGAGCGTGCGGAGCGGCGTCGGACGCTGATACCAACTGTGAGATGTACCCAGGGGTTGCCCCTGAGACGGGTTCCAAGAACCCACTCTCACCTCCCCACCGCGCACAGGTCCATCGTATCGACTATCGGTCGATACGAAACCTCTTCGTGCGAGCGGTCGCACCACCGGTGAGGATGACACGAGACTTGGCCACGCCGAAGTGCTTCGCCAGGACGTGCGCAACAGCGGCGTTGGCCTTGCCCTCGGTGGCTGGTTCACGCACGAAGATCGTCAGAGCGCCGTCGCCTGCAACCTCGACCAGTGGCCCCTTGCGACTGTTCGGCTTGACGGTCACCACGATGTCGTCCACGGAGACGATTATGGGCCCGATCGATGCGAACAAGGGCACGGTCGGCGGGAGTTTCGGCACGGTCGACGGAACCACGCACGAGGGTCTGAGCGAGCGCAGCGGTAGGAGGACCCGGGAGGGGTGGCCGCGGTTGTTCTGGACTGCCGACGAACGAGCGCCAGCGAGGTGAGGAGAAGGGAAGAACGACCGCCTGATGGCCACACCGACAAGCGAGCGGAGCGAGCAGACAAACTTAAGCCCAGTCTCTGGAGCGGGTTCCTACTCTCAAGTCCATGCGTTGGAGGCGTTCTGCCACCACGGTCACGGCTCCTTCAGCGTTTTGCACCCGGCCGCGGATCAGCAGGGCCGGGGCCGTCTGGGCGAGTTTGCGGTACTTGGCCCACAACCCCACCGAGCAGACCACGTTGATCATCCCGGTCTCGTCTTCGAGGTTCACGAAGGTCACCCCTGACGCGGTGGCGGGCCGCTGTCTGTGGGTGACCGCTCCCCCGACGAGCACCCGCGAGCCGTCGGGTACCGACAGCAGATCGACGGCCGCGATCACGCCCAGCGCATCGAGTTGGGGCCTGATGAACTCGGTCGGGTAGTTATCTGGGCTGACCCCGGTGGCCCAGACGTCCGAGGCGGCCATCTCGACATCGCTCATCCCCGGCAGCGTGGGCGAGGTGTTGATCTCGTGCAGCGGGAGCCGATCGGACTTCTCCTGCGCTGCCGCACCCGCATCCCAGAGAGCTTGGCGCCGACTGGTCCCGAAGCACTCGAGTGCACCCGCGGTCGCAAGCGCCTCGAGCTGCCGGGTGTTGACGTCGCAGCGCCGGGAGAGGTCGGCGGCATTGGTGAACGCCCCACCTGATTCGCGTTCGGCGACGATCGCCTCGGCCAGGTCGATACCTATGTGTTTCACCGAGCCCAGGCCGAGCCGGACGTCCAAGCCCGCGTTCTCCAGGTCCGCGTGCGGTTGCGACAAGTTGACGTCCGGCCCGTGCACCTTGACGCCGTGCCTTCGGGCATCGGCGACCAGTGACTGTGGTGAGTAGAAACCCATGGGCTGCGCCTTGATCAGGGCGGCGCAGAACGCGGCGGGATGATGGAGTTTGAGCCAGGACGAATAGAACACGAGCGAGGCGAAACTCTGCGAATGACTTTCCGGGAAACCGAAATTGGCAAATGCAGCCATCTTCTCGAAGACGCGGTCGGCCACCTCGCCAGTGATGCCGTGCAGCTCTTTCATCCCCTGATAAAACCGTGCCCGCAGTCGCTCCATCTTCTCCGGGGAACGCTTCGACCCCATCGCCCGTCGCAGCTGGTCGGCTTCAGCGGAACTGAATCCGGCGACGTCCACTGCCAGTTGCATCAGCTGTTCCTGGAAGAGTGGCACCCCGAGCGTCCTGCGCAATGCCGGTTCCATCGAGGGGTGTTCGCAGGTGGGCTCTTCCAGGCCGTTGCGGCGCCGGATGTACGGGTGCACCGAACCGCCCTGGATCGGGCCCGGCCGGATCAGCGCGACCTCGACGACGAGGTCGTAGAACTCGCGGGGCTTGAGCCGGGGCAGGGTCGCCATCTGCGCCCGCGACTCCACCTGGAACACCCCTACGGTGTCTGCCTTGCAGAGCATGTCGTAGACCGCCGGCTCGGTGAGGTCGATCTTCGCCAGGTCGACGTGGATGCCGCGGTGCTCGGCGAGAAAGTCGATGGCGTAGTGGATGGCCGAGAGCATGCCGAGACCCAGCAGGTCGAACTTCACCAATCCGATTGCAGCACAATCATCTTTGTCCCATTGCAGCACGCTGCGATTGGGCATCCGGGCCCATTCGGTGGGGCACACATCGGCGATGGGCCGGTCGCAGATCACCATGCCACCGGAGTGGATCCCCAGATGTCTCGGCATGCCGTTGATCTGACCGGCCAGATCGAGCACATCATCGGGGATGTCACTGTCGGTCGGCTGGGCCTTGTCGTACCGCTGCACCTGTTTGCTCCAGGCATCCTGCTGTCCCACCGAATAGCCGAGCGCACGGGCCATGTCGCGGACCGACGACTTGCCGCGGTACGTGATCACGTTGGCCACCTGCGCGGCGTTCTGCCTGCCGTACCGCTGATACACGTACTGGATCGCTTCTTCACGGCGGTCCGATTCGATGTCGACATCGATGTCCGGCGGGCCGTCCCTGGCCGGGGACAGGAATCGTTCGAACAACAGACTGTTCCCCACCGGATCGATCGCGGTGACCCCGAGGGAGTAGCAGACCGCCGAGTTCGCCGCACTGCCACGACCCTGACAAAGGATGTCGTGGGTACGACAGAACGAGACGATGTCGTGTACCACCAGGAAATAGCCAGGGAATCCCAGTGAATCGATCACGTTCAACTCGTGTTCGATCTGCTGATATGCCTTGGGATGACTCTGAGGTGGGCCATACCTCTCCAGCGCTCCCCTGGCCGTCAGTTCGCGTAGCCACGAACTCTCGGTGTGACCCTCGGGCACATCGAACGGCGGCAACTTGGGCGCGATCAGATGCAGCCCGAACACCAGGTCCCGGGCCAGCATCGCGGCGTTGTCGATGGCGTCGGGATGCGCACTGAGCAATCGCATCATCTCATCGCCACTGCGCAGATGTGCCCCGCCCAGCGGGCCGAGCCAGCCGTCCATGTCGTCGAGGCTGCGTCTGGCGCGGACCGCAGCCATCGCCATCGCCAGCCGCCGACGATGTGGCGCCGAGAAGTGGGCACCGGTGGTGGCCACCGTGGCAACGCGGTTGCGCCGGGCCACCCACGCGAGTGCGGCATTGCGCTCGTCGTCATCGGCTGCGCCCTGCGCCGTCAACTCCATCACCACGTTGTCGCGACCGAACTTCTCGATCAGGTCACGCAATGCCGCTTCCGCAGCCGACGGTCCGCCGGTCGACAAAGCTTGTCGCACTGTTCCTTTACGACAACCGCTGAGGATCAGCCAGTGCCCGGCCGCGGCCTGCGCCAGAGTGTCGATGTCGAATCTGAGCAACCCCTTCTCGCCCGCCGCCATGTGCCCGTCCGCGAGTTGCCGGGACAATCTCCGGTAGCCCTCCTGGCCGCGGGCCAACACCAGCAGATGCGCACCATCCGGGTCGGCCACCCCCGTCCGGGCCGAGTCGTGTTCCAGCGAGAGTTCGGACCCGAAGACCGTCGGCAGTTCCCATTCCAGGGCTGCCTCGGCGAAGCGCACCACCCCGTAGAAACCGTTGTGATCGGTGATCGCCAGCGCTTCCAGCCCGAGCCGGTAAGCCTCTTCGGCCATCTCTTCCGGACTGCTGGAGCCATCGAGAAAACTGTAGGAGGTGTGGGCGTGCAATTCGGCGTACCGAGTGTCAGAAACCCCACGATGAAGGGCACCTGCCTCATACGGCCCCCGCTTGCGCGACCAGGCCGGGCTGTCACCACCGTCACCGGCGAAGGTCTCACCCGGCCGCCCACCAGCAGTCGGGCGTCCGGAAAGAACTCGCTCCATCTCCGACCAGGTCGGAGGGCCATTGTGCCAGCCCATACCTCAGTCTATCGAACACATATTCGATAAACAAGTTACCTGTTACCCTCGTAACATCAATGTCGGTTCGCGGGTGGGGACAGCGCCTCTGGCGGGGCTTCACCTTTCAAGGAGGAGCGCATCAATGCCCGACTACTTCATCACCGGTGGCACCGGTTTCATCGGCCGCCGGGTTCTGCCCCTACTACTCGCCGCTCTCGAGGCCGAAGGGGCAAACGGGGCCGACTCGACGGTGTTCATGTTGGTCCGGCCGGGCTCTGTGAAGCGATTGACCACTGCGAGGGCCGACTGGCCGGGCGGCGATCGCATCACGGCCGTCGAGGGTGACCTGACCGCGGCAGATCTCGGCGTCGACACCACCGCACACGACCTGTCGAACATCGAACACGTCCTGCACCTGGGTGCGATCTACGACATGGCCGCGAGCGCTGCCGATCAGCAATCCGCCAATGTCGACGGCACGGCCCGGGTCATCGCATTCGCACGCGAACGCGGCGCGATGCTGCATCACGTGTCCTCGATCGCGGTCGCAGGTGACCATGTCGGCGAGTTCACCGAAGCCGATTTCGATCTGGGACAACAGTTCCCATCTCCCTATCACCGCACCAAGTTCGAATCCGAGAGACTGGTCCGCGATGCCGAAGACCTGCGCTGGCGGGTATATCGGCCTGCGATCGTGGTGGGCGATTCTGTCACCGGCGAAATGGACAAGGTCGACGGGCCGTACTACTTCTTCGGCTATCTGCGCGAACTCGGCCGCCTCCCCTCTCGATGGACCATCCCCATGCCCGACATGGGTCTGACCAACATGGTGCCCGTCGATTTCGTCGCCGAAGCACTGGTGACCCTCATGCGTCACGATCTGGCCGAGGCACCGCCCGGAACTCCAGATCCCGGCGGCGAGGTGTTCCATCTCGTCAGTCCGCACCCCCAGACGATCACCGAGATGTACAACGCGATCGCGCCAGCATTCGCCGGACCGCACGGCCGCGACCTGGTGCCCCACCGATTCGTTGCGCCGGTCGTCGACCGCAGCTCGCACGGGATGATCCGGACCGGACGGGATCTCATCGCCCGGCAGCAGGGCATCCCGCCCGCCATCCTCGACACCCTCTCGATCCCCACGACCTTCAAGGCCGACAAGACCTTCGGAGTCCTGGCCGGTTACGGGGTGGCCCTACCCGATCTCGCCGACTACGGACCGAACCTCTGGCGGTACTGGCATGAGCACCTCGACCCCAATCGACACCGCCGGCGCAATCCGGCAGGCCCGCTCGCCGACTTGCACATACTGATCACCGGGGGTTCGACGGGTATCGGCAAGGAGACCGCTCGGCAATGCGTACGCAAGGGCGCCGTGGTCTTCCTGCTGGCGCGTGGCGCCGACGAACTCGCGGCGGCAGTCGATGAGCTGCGATCCGAACAGACTGAACAAAACGGACACCGCGGCGAGGCATACGCCTACCCCTGCGACATCACAGACAGCGAGGCGGTAAACCTCACGATCAAGGCAATACTGACCGAACACGACCACGTCGACGTCCTCGTGAACAACGCCGGGCGCTCGATTCGGCGGGCGACCATCGACGCGGTGGACCGCAGTCATGATTACGAACGAACAATGGCTGTCAATTACTTCGGCGCGGTGCACCTGACTCTGGCATTGTTGCCTCATATGAAGGAGCGCAACGTCGGGCACATCGTGAATGTGTCGAGTATCGGTGTGCAGGCGCGCGGACCGCGCTTTGCCGCGTACGTGGCGTCGAAAGCTGCCCTGGAGGCGTTCAGCGATGTCACCGCCACGGAAACGCTCTCCGACCACATCACGTTCACCAACATCCACATGCCGCTCACGCGGACAAAGATGATCGCGCCCACCGAGGCGTATGACAATGCGCGGGTCCTCAGTCCACACACCGCGGCGGCGATCGTGGTGCGCGGCATCGTCGAGAAGCCACGCCGTATCGACACCCCACTCGGCACGCTCGCACAGATCGGTCAGTTCCTCACTCCGAAGCTGACCGGCCGACTGCACCATCAGGGTTATCTGCTCTTCCCTGATTCCGCGGCCGCCCAAGGCAAAGACGAAGCCTCCGAATCAAATCGGGAAACAGACGTGATCACACGGGCGCACGGCGTACGCGACCGCGCCCATGCACTCGCCCGACCGGCCCGGGTGGCGATGGTCGAAAGTGGCGCCCGCCGGATGACCCGTAAGACGTTGAACCGAATACCAGGGATTTCGTGGTAGCTCCTTCAGAAGATTCCCCCAGCGGCACCGACATCGGCCGCATCTCCAGAGTCCTGGCCGCAACCGCAGGACTCGACACCCCATTGGCCGTGGTGGACGAAGTGGTGCTGGACGCCAACCTCGACCGGATGGCCGAGTTCGCATCAGCCGCCGGTTTCGCGCTCCGACCACACGGAAAAACCCACAAGAGCCCGGAACTGGCGGCCCGTCAGATCTCCCGCAGCGCAATCGGTTTGACGGTGGCCACCATTGGTGAGGCCGAGATCTTCGCAGCATCAGGGGTCACCGACCTGTTCATCGCCTATCCCCTGTGGCTCACCGAGGGCAAGGCCCGCAGGCTCCGCGCGATCATGGAGCACGCCGAGGTCCTGCTCGCGGTCGATTCCACTGCCGGCGCCGCCCGTCTGGCGCATTACCTGCCACACGCACGAGTCGTCGTCGAGGTCGACAGTGGCCAGCACCGCACCGGCGTCCACCCACAGCGGGCGGGCGACATCGGGCACAGCGCCGCGGCGGCCGGTCTGCAGGTCCTCGGCATCTTCACGTTCCCAGGACACAGCTACTTTCCGGGCAGGCCGGCGGCGGTCGGAATCCAGGAGGCCAATGCGCTGGCCATGGCTGCCCAATCTCTGCGGGCGGTCGGCATCGACCCGGTGATCAGGAGTGGCGGATCGACGCCGTCGGTTGCCCACGCCGATCCCACCGTGCTCACGGAGATCCGACCCGGCGTCTATCCCTTCAACGATGCCCAGCAGGTGGAGCTGGGTGTGTGCTCGTTGCCAGACGTGGCACTGACCGTCGTGACGACCGTTGTACATCTGGACGGCAACAAAGCCGTCCTCGACGCAGGCAGCAAGGCCGTCGGAGCCGATCACCCGGCCTGGACCACCGGGGGCGGTCGATTGCCGGAGTTCGGCGACGCCCGCGTCACGTCGTTGTCTGAGCACCACGCGACCGTCGATTTCACCGATTCTGCTGAGCGGCCCCGGTTGGGCGACCGGGTGCGACTGGCTCCCAATCACGTATGTACAGCAGTCAATCTGACCGACGAATTGGTGATCGTCGACCATCACGGCACACTGACCAGATGGCCGGTGACCGCCCGCGGGGCGAACGCATGAAACCGCTGTGGACGGTGGTCGTCGCCGCCGCACTGACGGTCACCGCGTGCGCGCAGGGCGCGGAGGCAACCTCCACTGCGCAACTGACCAAAGCCTCCGGAGTGCGCTTCGACGAAATCGGCATCGACGAGGTACGCAGCGCCGCAAACGAACTGGTCGAGGACACCACCGGGTTCGGTGTCGACATGCTGCGGCAGACCGGACTGGACGCCAACAAGGTGGTTTCACCGTGGGGTGCGATGCTCGCGCTGCAGATGCTGCGCGCAGGCGCAGGGGGCACCACCGCTGCCGAACTCGATGCGGCGCTCGGCGTGACCGACGACGACGCCATCGCGGCGATGATCGGTCAACTCGACCGGGTCGACGGCAATCCCGGTGACGTCGACAAGGAGAACCCTCCGACGCCACCGGTGTTCCACGAGGCCACCGGAATCTTCATCGACGAGTCACTCGAGGTCGGTCAGGACTACCTCGCGACTCTGGGGCGCGTCTTCGACAGTGGGGTCTACCCGGTTGATTTCGCCGCGTCGCAGACGGAGGCGGCCATCAACAAGTGGTTGTCGATCAACACCGGTGGCCAGATCTCCGAAACCCCGACGACCTACGATCCCGAGACCGTGATCAGCCTGCTGTCCACCGTATTCCTCGCCGCCGCATGGCAGCAGCCGTTCTCCCCCGCATCCACCGCTCCCGCTGACTTCACCCCCGCAAACGGCGCTGTCGGCGACGTCGAGATGATGAACGCAGTTGTCGACGTGCCGTTCGGTCGTGGAGCTGGCTGGACTGGTGTGCAATTGCCGTACTCGGCCGGCCTGGCGATGCAGGTGTTCCTTCCGGAGACGGGCGTGGACACCTTCTTCGCCGATGGGGCACTCACAGACGCCTCGAATGCCCTTCGGTCGGCGCCGGAGACGTCGGTCGCGGTGAGCTTGCCGAAATGGGACATCACGACCGCCGTGGACCTGAAGGCCACCCTGGAACAGCTCGGTGTGCGCGATCTGTTCGGTGACAAAGCCGATCTGACTGCGATCAGTCCGCAACTCACGGTCACGGCAGCAGCACAGAACAGCACCATCACCGTGGGAGAGAAGGGAACTCTCGCGGCATCGGTCACCCAGATCGACGTCGGCGTCACCGCGTTGCCGCCGCAGGAACCCGCTGAGTTCTTTGTCGCGAACCGGCCTTTAGTCTTCCAGATCATCGACACCGCAACAGGTTTGCCACTCTTCCTCGGCACGATGACCAAGCCCCGGTAGCGGCCCCCGCACCCGGACATGGGTGTTGTCTTCCACAGGGACCGACGCGAGGTGAGTGATCAGACTGCGGCAAGTCCCTGTTCACGCACGTCGGCGGGGAGGTCGTCGTTCGGATGGCCCAGGCCGAGATGGTCACGCAGGGTGAATCCGGTGTACTCGGTGCGGAACAGACCGCGGCGCTGCAGCTCGGGCACCACATAGTCGACGAAGTCGTTGAATGTGCCCGGTGTCTGCGCCGTGGAGACTATGTAGCCATCGGCCTCACCACCGGTGAAACCGGCCTCGATCTCGTCGGCCACATCCGATGCGGTTCCGACGAACTGCGGGAGCATCACGCCCTGGGCATACAGTTTGCCGATGTCGCGGACGGTGAGTTTGTCGCGTTGGCTGAGCCTGCGGGCCACGTCGAAGAGGCCCTGCGAACCGGCCACAGTGAGATCCTCGTGAGGTGCGTCGAGGTCGTACTGCGAGAAGTCGTGATCAGTGTGCACCGATAGCGTGATCAGACCCGAGATCGGATCAGCGAGTTCATTGTGGAATGCCTGTTTCTCGCGGGCAATCGACTCGGTCTCACCGATGAACGGGATGAACGACGGCAGGATCTTGACGTGGTCGGGATTGCGGCCGACGTTGACCACGCGCGACTTGACGTCGTCGTAGTAGGCGCGACGACCCTCCGGGGGTGGGATCGATCTCGAAGATCGCCTCCGCCCAGCGGGCAGCGAAATCTCTTCCGGTGGAGGATGATCCGGCCTGGATCAACACCGGCCGATGTTGCGGCGATCGCGGCTGGTTCAGCGGACCGCGGGTACGGTAGAACTCACCCTCGTGGTCGACGGTGCGCACTCTGTCGGGGTCGGCCCACACTCCGGAGGTCTTGTCCGCTACGACTGCGTCCTCGTCCCATGCCGACCACAGTTTGATGGCGGCCTGCACGAATTCTTCCGCCTTGAGGTACCTCTCGCCATGGGCGACATGCTCGTCGAAGCCGAAATTGAACGCTTCTGCCTGGGTGAGCGACGTGACGATGTTCCACGCCACGCGGCCGCGGGAGAGGTGGTCAAGCAAACCGAAGACCCGTGCCAGCTCGTAGGGGTGGAAGTACGTTGTCGACTTGGTGATCGCGATGCCCAGATGCGTTGTGACTGCCGCGATGCTGGCGGCGACGATGCTGGGATCGAGGGTGGCGGCGGCCTGCGTTCCCCGGCGCAACGGTTCGGACTGATCGTCACCGAATCGCAGTGGCGCAGCCAGTAGATCGGCGAAGAACGCGAAGTCGAATTTGCCCCGCTCGAGGATCCGCCCCACGCGGTGATAGTGCTCGGGCGAGAAGAACTCCGTGGTCGATCCGGGATGTCGCCACGCAGCATGGGAGTGGGTGACGGGCGAGGCGATCAGAAATCCGCCCAGATGAAGTTCACGGCTCATGGTGTACGTCCTTCGAGTTGTCAGCGCCGTTCGGAGGCGGTTTCGCGGGCCCTGATTCGAGCACTCGACCAGGAAAGACCCGATCGGTCAGGCAACCAAGGATTGGCACCATCATGAGCAAAACTAAGCATCCGAGCGTTGATCACGCGTATCGTCCCTGCTCAAAGCCCTACTCATACACTCCTTCCACCGTCCACTGCCCCTGCTGATAGTGCAGTAGCAGCGCCCGCGAATCTTCGAGCAGCACCTGAGCTCTGGCATACGAGCCACCGTGTGAGCCCGCTTCTGACTCGGACCACCATCTCTCGTCGGTGGCCCAGGGACCGGCCCACCAGTTCAGCCGCCAGGTCCGGCTGCCCCAGGTGAGACTGGCCGGTTCCCGGGTGAAACCACCGCGTCCGGTGACCTCCACCGGATGATCCTCGGCATCTCGCACACTCACCGGCGCCATCGGCAGTATCGACGGGGACGGTCCCGGTACCCGTCCCGGCCACGGTGCCTGCGGGTCTGCCGCGGGCACGAGTTCGTCACCCAACGGCACCAGGGTGATCTGTTGTCCGGGACCACGGCCCCCACTGCGAAGGGGTATCTGCACCCGATCTCCACCGAGCAGCCCTTGCACCCGCACCAGAGCCCGACGCACCCGTTCGGCCACTTCCCCGTCCCCTCCTGTCAGTCCACCACCCGTGAAACCCAATTGCAGTGCACCCGAACTGATCACCTCCACCGGATCGAGACGCAGCAACACCACCGGCCCATCCGGCCGGTCCGCGGCATTGCGCCCGGACAGCCAGCCCTCCAGTTGCCAGCGGATCCTGTCGGCCGTCGCATCGGGAGTGAGCGGATTGGCACAGCGCCAGGTTCGGGAGTACTCGCGACCGCTGTCGGTGACCGCCTGCACGGTGAGCCTGGTGCAGGCAACCGACGCCGCCGCGAGCACATCGTGTAGTTGCGCCGACAGTCGGCGGCCGATGAACGCCGCGGCGTCGACTCGATCCACGGGCGGGTCGCACTGGTGCTCCACCACCAGGTCTGGCGGGGGCGCCTGACCGGACGGCGGACGCTGCGGCATGGCCCGCGCCGTGCGGTGGGCGTATATGGCGTCGGCCCCGAATCGGGTGGCCACGTCCGCGGCCGACAGACCGGCCAAGTCGCCGATCGTCCGAAGTCCCATCCGCCACAACAGGTCGACCAGCGCGAGTCGATCATCTGCACACATGCTGGGCTCCACCGCCAATTCGGAGATGCGCAGCGGGGCAAGGAAATCGGCGCCTGCGCCCACCGGGATGACCATGCCGCGCCGGGCGGCGATGATCGCGGTGAAGAGCTCGTCGGCGATCCCGACCTGGGATTCGATACCGCATGCGGAGACGATGTCCGTCAGTTTCTCTGCGGCGATCTCCTCACTGCCGAAATACCGTGCGACACCGCGCGCAGGCAATACCAGCAGACCGGGTCGCAGGACCTCCACGAGAGGAATCAGCTCGGCCACCGCCGCCACCACCGGCTCGAACAACCGGGCATCACGGCACTGATCGTTGTCGGCCACCGTCAACTGCGGACACCTGGCCTGGGCATCACGTTTACGCATGTCCCGGCGCACCCCCAACGCCCGCGCCGATGCCGAGCACGCGATCACCCGCCCCGCACCCAGCACCGCGACCGGCTGATCAGGAGAGAGATCGATGTCCGACGCCGCGGCCACCGCCGGCCAATCCGGACACCAGAGACCGAACACCCGACCGCTCACAGCGCCACCTTCATGGTGGCCGATTCTTGCGACGCAGAAACCGAATCATGTTGCTCAGCAACGGCGTCCAGCAACTGGACCCGTCCCCCACTGTCGACCACATCGAGTCGGGTGCTGGCACCGGCAAAACCACGCCCCACCGAGCGCACCGTCAACGACACCCCACCGAGGCGGCCGTAACCACGCCGCCGCGCAACAGGCTGATGGCGGTAGTCACAGACCCTGGATTGCAGCTTCACATGTGCCCCCGACCAGGTACCGTCGGTGACCACCAGGACCGCGCCTTTACTGCGCGCACGAGCCATCACCACGCGACTGCGGGACGGCGGCACCGAGATGCCGCCGAGTCCGGCCACCACCAGATCGAGCCCGTCGAGCAACACCGCGGCGATCTCGACGGGGTCAGGGCCAGGGTCTGGTATCACCGCGATCCGGGATAGATCACCGCCCATCTCCACCACCCCCAGCAAGCACAGTTGCGGCTGTCCGATCACCGCAACATGTCCGCCGTCAGCACTCACCTGAGCGATCAATGAAAGCAGCAGTGAACGCGCTCCTTCCAGCGCCACCACCGTGCCCCTCACCAACCCCTGCGCAGGCAACAACTGTTCGAGCACAGGCGGAACAGCAAGCCGATCCCGATCCGAGTACTTCTCCTGCGGCGTCGTCACCGCCGACATCTGACGTTGTGGCACAATTGATTCCGATCGTGCCCTGGTGGTTGCCGAAGCCAGGGTCTGCCGCAACATCGCCAGCTTCGCAGCCTTGTCCGGGACTGTCTCCATCGCCCGCATCGCACCCTCCAGATCACTCCTCACCGAGATGAGGAAGCGGCTCAGGGAAGGTGGCCACCGTCAGAACTCGAACACATTTTCGAACTTTCTTGAGCGTAGGACAGCCCTCCGACAAGCGTCAACATCGTCCGGCGCGTCGGCCCGATTTGTACGGGCGAGTCGCACACACCAGGCACAGGGTCCACTTGAGCCTCACCAGTCCACTAAGGTCGGACACGTGAGCGCCTCCGAATACCGCGTTCCCGGCCCGGACTATCTGGTCGCCGGGCGCTACCGGCTGCGCTCGATGATCGGCGGCGGTGGCATGGGCGCCGTGTGGCTGGCACACGACACCTTGCTCGACCGCGAGGTCGCCGTGAAACAGGTCCTCTCGGTGGCAGGCATGACCGAGGACTCAGCCGCCCAGATGCGTCAGCGAGCGATGCGGGAGGGCCGGATCGCCGCCAGGCTCAGTCACCGCAATGCCATCGCCATGCACGATGTGGCCCTGGAGTCGGGTGAGCCATGGCTGGTGATGGAGTACCTGCCCTCGCGCAGCGTCGCCGAGATCCTTCATCAGACCGGCACCCTGCCCGTCCACCAGGTCGCGCAGATCGGAGCCCAGATCGCGGATGCGATGACCGAGGCACACGCCGCCGGGATCCTGCATCGCGACATCAAGCCGGGCAACATCCTGATCGCCGAAGGCCGCAACGCCGGCCTGGTCAAACTCACAGACTTCGGCATCTCCCGATCGAAGGACGATGTCCAACTCACCCAGACAGGGGTCATCACCGGCACCCCGGCATATTTTGCGCCGGAGGTCGCCCGCGGAGAAGATCCCTCCGAGGCATCCGACGTCTACTCGCTCGGCTCCACGCTCTTCACCGCCACCGAAGGTGAGCCGCCCTTCGGCATCGATGACAATTCGCTGGTCCTCCTGCACCGGGTGGCAAGGGGCGAGATCAACCCACCGAGGCGGTCGGGTCACCTCGAAGGCGCACTGCTCGCCATGCTCGAACCCAGCCCCGCCCGGCGCCCGACCATGGCCGAGGTTCGCGACCGACTCGCGCAGGTGGCCGCGGGCGACAACGGCAACACGGCGATGATCCTGACGAGTCCACTCGATCGCACCTCATCGAACCGGCCGCAACGCCCCCCGACCCGGCGCATCCCCACCACCACCGAGTCCGGCCTCCCCGCGGTCACGTCATCCGGTGCAGCACGGAAGGATGCCCCACACCCCTATGCACCCGTCGCCCCCGACCCCTGGCAGGTCACTCAGCACTCGCAACCGTCGTATCCCGTCTTCGGACAGCAACCACCACAACAGCAGTCACGGCACCTCGGCCTCGCCGCCGCGGTGTTCCTGGTCTTCGTGGTGCTCGCGGCGATCGCCATCACCTTGATCGCAGTCATCCGCTGAACAAACCCAGCCGTTCCAGGCACACCCAGGTGTTGCAACACCTGAACCTGCCTGAAGCGACTGGGTTTGCCTGAGATCTGCGGGTATCAACTGATATGGCGGTTGGCAGCCCATCGGGTCAGTGCATTTCGGTTGGACTGCTGAGTCTTTCGCAGCACATTCGACGCATGTGTCTCGACCGTCTTGATCGAGATCACCAGATCCTCGGCGATCTCACGGTAGGTGAACCCGCGGGCGAGCAGTCGCAAGACCTCCATCTCCCTGGGTGTCAGGGAGTCGAGCTCTGGGTCGAGATGTGGTTCGGGCAGCGGAGAACGCCCTGTGAAGGAATCGAGCACGAACCCGGCGAGCCGCGGGCTGAACACAGCATCCCCGTCGGCGACGCGTCGCACCGAATCCGCGAGCTCCGGTCCACCGATCGTCTTGGTCACATAGCCGCGCGCACCGGCCCGAATCGTCGCGATCACGTCTTCAGCGGCATCAGACACGCTGAGCGCCAGGAACACCGGGGCCTTCTCCGGGGCTGCGTCGGCAATCCCCCGGAGCACCGCGATGCCACCACCGGCGGGCATGTGCACGTCGAGCAGCACCACGTCCGGACTCGACTGCAGGATTCCTGTGACGGCATCGGCCACCGCGCCGGCCTCCCCGACCACCTGCATGTCGTTCTCCGAGGCAAGTTCGGCTCGCACCCCCGAACGGAACACACCGTGGTCGTCCACCAAGAACACCCGATACGGCTCGCTTCGCCCGCTCATCTCTCCCGCTCTCGATTCACCGTTTCCCGGATGGATTCGGTGTCCTCACCGCCGTCGGGGGCGCCCGAGGGCTCGCTCCCGCGCGGCATGGCCATCCGCACGTCGACCCCGCGACCCGGCGTCGACTTGATGTCAACGGTACCGCCGTGTCGCTGTACCCGGCCCTTGATGGAGCCCGACACCCCGCGCCGATCCTCCGGGACCTGGTCTGGATCGAAACCGACGCCGCGGTCGCGGACGAACACCTCCACCAGATCGCCATCGACCTCGGCGTAGACGTCGACCGATCGTTCCCCGGAATGCTTGGCGGCGTTGACGAGGGCTTCCCGCGAGGCCGCGATGAGGGCGGCCCATCGGCGTTGTTCGGTACTCCAGGACGGGTCGTCGGCAGTGACATCCCCGACGGTCACCACCTCGACCTCGACGCCGTAGTGGTCCTCGACTTCGGCTGCCACCGACTTCAACGCGGCTGTCAGCGATTCGCTCTGCGGACCGACACCCCCGAACAGATAGTTGCGCAACTCCCGCTCCTGGCTGCGCGCCAGACGCTGCACCTCGTCTCCGTGGGCAGAACGTTTCTGGATCAGCGCGAGCGTCTGCAGAACCGAATCATGAAGGTGTGCAGCAATTTCTTCTCGCTCCGCGGTGCGAATCCGGGCGGCCCGCTCGGCGCCGAGCATCCGTGCCATGCGTAACCACAACGGGATGGTCAGCAGCAACACACCCAGGACCGTCGCCGCGACCGCGAGCAACGTTGCGCTCAGCCCACCGATCCGGTTGTTGCCGGCGAGGACGACGACGACGAGACCCACCACCACAAGTGTTGCGCCACCGGCGATCCGGGTCCAGGTCAACGCCCGCGCCGATCCTGATCGCGGACGCCAACTGGAGTCGAGTTCGCGCCAGACCAGCGAGGCCCCGACGGCGACGACGACCAGCGGGATGAGGAACTGCGCCGGTGTTCCGGATGCCACAAAACCGACCGACACCACGGCGACGACACCGACGATGGCCAGACCGACGCCTTGCCTGCGTTCGGAACTGCTCGGCGGTTCGGTATCGGTGCCGGGCGGGCACATGAACCAGAGCAGCCCATACGCACATACGCCCGCCCCGGCCAGCGCGCTCAGGATCACGAAGACGACCCGCACCCGAAATGCATCCATGCCAAGGTGATCGGCCACGCCACCGGCGACACCGCCGATGACACGGCCACCATCGCGGCGGTGCACGCGTTCGACTGTGGGCATCACTCGATACTTGCACGCGAGGACCGCTGTGCACATCAGGGTTGTTACCCAGATCGAAGTCCAGGGGGCAGATCAGGGTGAATCCCGATGGTCAGGCCGCCGCGCAATGCCCAGAATTGAGGCATGAACTTCAGGCCGGCCCGACCATGAAGACGGAGACGAAGCGGAGCTCGACGATGACGAATACCGAGAATCAACGCACCAAGAGTGGTTCGCCGTTCAATTCGGACGAGCTTCACAACATCTGGCGTACCCGACCTGCCCGTGCGGCGGCCGGCTCGTCCATCGCGGGTGTCGCCACCGGGATCGGCCTGCGATACAAGGTCGACCCGACCCTGGTCAAGGTCGCTTTAATCGTCTCGGCCCTTTTCGGCGGCGCAGGCATCCTGATCTACATCGCTGCGTGGATCCTGTTGCCCGAGGGGTCTGCGTCCGCCGGAGCTCCTGCTCAGGACACTCATGCCAACCGCCTGTTCCACGGATTCCGGCATGCATCGTCACATCCCCCGACCATCGTCGGCATCGTCATCGTCGTGGTCGTGGCGTTGGTCGCCGGGCCTCATCTGGCCTGGAGCGGCGGCGGGGTTGCCGGACTCGCTCTGATGGCGCTGGGGTGGTGGCTGCTGTACCAACGAACCCCGGTCGCGGAACCGGGCACCAGTGCCGACACGGTCGGTCAGCGACCCGTCGCACACTCCGCTGCGCCCGGGTCCTGGTGGCAGGAGACGACCGGCGGGATCGATGAGGCCGGACAAGCGTTCCAGCGCTGGACTCCACGGGCGTGGCTGAAGGACGCGCCGGCGAGTGATGGAACCGTCGCTTCCGAGGGTGCGACAGAAGATTCACCCGGCAGCGCGCAGGACCCGCTCGTCCCGACACCGCCGGCGTGGGATCCGTTGGGAGCAGCTCCGTTTGCATGGGATCTACCCGAACCGACGCAGCCGCCCGAGACCGACGCCCGCCCTCACTCCAGGTTCACCCCGATTGTGCTCGGTCTCACCGTCATCGCCACCGGTGTGGCTACCGCGATTTCAGTCGGCACCGAGTGGCTCGACCCGGTCAAGGTGGCCTCGATCGGACTGGCGGTGGTCGCTGCGGGACTCCTGGTCGGCGCCTTCCTCCGACGCGGCGCGGGGTTGATCCCGGTGGCGATCGCGATGGCCGGCTTCGTCGTGGTGGCCTCGCTGATCGACGGAATGCCGTCCGGCCCGGTCGGTGACCGCGATTGGAAGCCATTGACGAGCGCCGACATCCGGGACGGGTACACGCTGATGATGGGGTCCGGCCAGCTCGATCTGACTGCCGTCGACCTCACAGCGGACAAGAAGGTGGTCATCGACCTGGGCGTCGGTGAGTTCAAGGTCATCGCGCCGAAGGACATGAATCTGCGCACCACGTGCGATGCGGCGATCGGCGAGGCGAAGTGCCCCGACGGCCTCGACGGCGGCACGGACGGGACGGCCGGTCCGGTGCTGACCATCGATGCCGACACAACCATCGGCAACGTGGAGGTCATCCGTGAGTAAGTTCTCGCCCACCCAGGCCCTGGTCGGCATCGGCGTCGCGCTCGTCGCCGTCTGGGGACTGCTCGGCGGGCCCGACATCGACGGGTCAGGGGCCGGTCCGTGGGTCATCCTCGGTATCACGGTCATCGTCGGACTCACCCTGATCTTCAGCGGTGGCCGCGGCAGGGGTTCCGATGCGAAGAAGTCGACGCCCGCCTCGCCGACGGAGAGTTAGTCGATCACTCCCACTCGATCGTGCCCGGCGGCTTGCTGGTCACATCGAGCACCACCCGGTTCACCTCAGGCACCTCGTTGGTGATCCGGGTCGAGATGATCTCCAGAACTTCATAGGGAATCCGCGTCCAGTCCGCGGTCATCGCATCCTCGCTCGACACCGGCCGCAGGACGATCGGGTGACCGTAGGTCCGCCCGTCGCCCTGGACGCCCACACTGCGCACATCGGCCAGCAGAACCACCGGGCACTGCCAGATCTGGTTGTCGAGTCCGGCGGTCGTCAGTTCCTCGCGAGCGATCAGATCGGCCTTGCGCAGCAACGCCAATCGTTCGCCGGTGACCTCGCCGACGATCCTGATCGCCAGACCAGGCCCCGGGAAAGGTTGCCGCCCAACGATGTCCTCGGGCAGACCCAGTTCCCGGCCGACCGCCCTGACCTCGTCCTTGAACAACAGGCGCAACGGTTCGACGAGACTGAATTCGAGATCTTCCGGCAACCCACCGACGTTGTGGTGGCTCTTGATGTTGGCCGTCCCGCTGCCTCCACCGGACTCCACGACGTCCGGGTACAGGGTCCCCTGCACGAGGAAGTCGACCTTGTCGCCGTGCGCCGCCCGATCGCCGAGGACATCGGTGATCGCGCCTTCGAAGGACCGGATGAACTCGCGGCCGATGATCTTGCGTTTGGCCTCCGGATCGCTCACCCCCGCCAATTCCCGCAAGAAGGTCTCCTCGGCGTCCACGGTGACCAGACGCGCGCCGGTGGCAGCGACGAAGTCCTGCTGGACCTGCTCGCGCTCTCCCGCCCGCAGCAGACCGTGGTCGACGAAGACGCAGGTCAATCGATCTCCGATGGCGCGCTGGACCAGGGCCGCCGCCACCGCGGAGTCGACACCACCGGACAGACCGCAGATGGCCAGGCCGTCCCCGATCTGGGACCGGACCTGTTCCACGAGCGCGTCGGCGATATTTGCCGCCGTCCAGGTGGGTGCGAGGTCCGCGACCTCGTAGAGGAACCTGGTCAGGATCTGCTGTCCGTGTGGCGTGTGCATCACCTCTGGGTGGTACTGGACGCCGGCCATCCGCCGTTCCAGTGACTCGAACGCGGCGACCGGTGCACCCGGGGTCGAGGCGGTGACGGTGAACCCAGGCGGCGGCTCCTGCACGGCGTCGTTGTGACTCATCCAAACCGGTTGCTGCTCGGGGGTTCCCGAGTGCAGCACTCCGTCGCCTGCGGTGGTCAGCGTCGTCCGCCCGAACTCACGGCCGCCGGTGTTGGCCACGACTCCGCCCAGGGCATTGGCCATGGCCTGGTACCCGTAACAGATCCCCATCACCGGGAGACCCAGCTCGAAGAGGTCGTTGTCGATCTCCGGCGCACCTTCGGAGTACACCGATGCCGGACCGCCCGAAAGAACCAGCGCCACAGGGTTCTTCGCTTTGATCTCTTCGATGGACGCGGTATGCGGGATCACTTCGGAGAAGATCCTCGCCTCGCGTACCCGTCGGGCGATCAACTGGGCGTATTGAGCACCGAAGTCGACCACCAGCACCGGTCGCGGGGCCACTGCTTCCACACCTGAATCTGCGCTGTCCGTCACCGGACCAGTCTAAACGCGCCGCGGCTATGCACTGACCTCGGTGGGCTTCTGCACGACCGTCAGCGGCAGGTGCAGGGCACCCGGTGCATCTTCCGGGACGACCGGCGCATTGGGTCGGGTCGGCGCGATCCGGAGATACGGAGCACCCTGCTGCGGGCGTTTGTCGTCTTCCCCCTGGTTGGGCCACAGAGCGATTGCCCGCTCCGCCTGCGCGCAGATCGACAACGACGGGTTGACACCCAGGTTGGCCGAGATCGCCGCACCGTCGGTGATGTGCAGGGTCGGGTAGTTCCACACCCGGTGGTACGGATCCACGACCCCGGTGTCCGGGTTGTCGGAGATCACACAACCACCGAGATAGTGTGCGGTCAGCGGCATGTTGAACACATCGCCCCACGTCCCGCCGGCCAGTCCGTCGAACTGCGCCGCCGCCCGCTCGGTGGCCTCGTTGCCCGCCGGGATCCACGTCGGATTGGGCTCACCGTGCCCCTGCTTGCTGTTCACGAACTTCCATGGCCCGAACTTCTGCACGAAGGTCGTCAACGAGTTGTTCCGGTTCTGCATCACCAGGAGGATGACCGTGCGCTGGCTCCACTTACGGAGTTTGAACAACAGCAGCAGACTGCCCAGTCCCTCTTCGCGAGCCTTGTCGAGAAACTTCAGCCGCCGCGATCGACCCGGCTCACCATCGGTCAGCAACGTCTGCAACAGCGCAATCGCGTTGGAGCCCTTGCCATACCGGACCGGCTCGATATGCGTGTCGGGAGCCGGATGGAAGGAAGAGGTGATGGCGATGCCTTCGGAGAAGTCCTGCGCCGGGTCGTACTCTCGGCGCATCGCTCCCAGAATCGACTCGGAGTTGGTGCGTGTCAGCAGACCCAAAGTGTCGGAGACGTTCCGGAGTGATCCGCTCTCCTTGCCCAGATGCATGATCTTCTGAGTATTGAACGTACCCGCGGCGACGACCACCTGAGCTGCGGTGATCGTTCTCTTGCGTGCCCCGAGCCGTCCCCACGCAGCAGACCTCGACGTACGCACCCGCCAGCTGCCGTCGGACTGGGGCTCGAGGCCGGTGACCGTGGTGCGGTCGATGATCGTCGCGCCTGCGGATTCGGCCAGTCCGAGATAGTTCTTGAGCAGAGTGTTCTTCGCGCCGACGCGGCAGCCCGTCATGCACGAACCGCACTCTGTGCAGACCGTGCGGTCCGGACCGGCCCCACCGAAGTAGGGGTCGGCCACTCTCTCACCGGGCGCACCGGTTCCGCCCGACTTTGCTCCGAAGAACACCCCCACCGGGGTCGGACCGAACGTGTCCCCGACGCCCATGTCGTCGGCGACCTTGCGCATGACGCGGTCAGCGTGGGTCTCGATCGGGGTGGTCACCACACCGAGCATGCGACGGGCCTGGTCATAGTAGGGCGAGAGCTCGCCCTCCCAGTCCGTGATGTGCGCCCACTGCGGATCCTGGAAGAAGGGCGTCGGCGGTTTGTACAGGGTGTTCGCGTAGTTCAGCGATCCCCCGCCGACCCCGGATCCGGCCAGGATCATCACGTCTTTGAGGAGGTGGATGCGCTGGATGCCGAACATCCCGAACTTGGGTGCCCACAGCCATTTGTGCAGTCGCCAGCTCGTCTTGGCGAACTGTTCGTCGGTAAAACGTCGACCTGCTTCGACGACACCGACCCTGTAGCCCTTCTCGACCAGCCGCAACGCACTGACGCTCCCGCCGAACCCCGATCCGATGACCAGCACATCGAAATCGTGATCCGCGCCGGGAACGGTTTGCTCGGGCTGTGAGTAACCGTTACCGCGTGATACAGACATCTTGCCATCGTACCTTGTCACATACGTGCGATGTAATGCCTGTCACTCGCGACGATTCGACGGCTCCGAGCAGGGCGTCAGTTACAGGCGGAGAGCCCGACCTTCTGGAACTCCTTGAGGTCGGAGTAGCCCGCCTTGGCCATCGAACGGCGCAGCGCACCAACAATGTTCAGGTGCCCGAACGGGTCATCGGTGGGCCCGTGCAGGACCGTCTCCAGCGAGGGACGACCGGCATCCGTCGACACCGGGAGGAGCGCGCCTCTCGGCATGGATGGGTGGGCGGCAGCGGCGGGCCAGTAGTAACCACGGCCGGGTGCCTCCGCGGCCGCGGCCAGCGGCGAGCCCAGCACCGCCGCATCGGCGCCGCAGGCAATCGCCTTGGCGAGCTCACCGGAGGTGTGGATGTCACCGTCGGCGATGACGTGCACGTACCGGCCACCTGTCTCGTCGAGGTACTCACGCCGGGCGGCGGCGGCGTCGGCGATCGCCGTGGCCATCGGCACCCCGATACCGAGCACCTCGCCGGTGGTGGTCGACCCGGCCGTCGACCCGTAGCCGACGATCACGGCCGCAGCTCCGGTGCGCATCAGATGCAGGGCGGTGCGATGGTCGTGGACACCACCGGCGATCACCGGCACGTCGAGGTCAGCGATGAACGTCTTGAGGTTCAGCGGCTCGGAACCGTCGTTCGAGACATGTTCGGCCGAGATGATCGTGCCGTGGATGACGAGCAGCTCGACACCTGCCGCGACCAGGACCGGGGTCAACTCGGCAGCCTTCTGTGGACTGACCCGCACAGCGGTGGTGACGCCTGCATCGCGAATCGTCGAGACGGCCGCGGACAGCAGATCACGATCGATCGGCGCGGCATGCAGTTCCTGGAGTTTGCGAACTGCCGCGGAGGGGTCGACATCGTTCTCCGCGATCTCGACAACCTGCGCGATCTTGTCCTCGACGTCGTGGTGCCGGGCCCACAGCCCCTCACCGTTGAGCACCCCGAGCCCGCCGAGCCGACCCAGCTCGATGGCCGACTGCGGAGAGATCAGCGCATCGGTCGGGTGGGCCAGGATCGGGGTGTCGAAGCGATAGGCGTCGAGCTGCCACGTGGTCGAGACCTCACTGGACGAGCGCGTCCGGCGAGACGGAACGATGTTGATGTCACCGAGCTCGAATGTCTGCCGGGCTGTTCTGCCCATGCCGATATCGACGTGATCACGCACTTGGAGTGCCTTTCGTTGCTACTGGTCGGTCAGAGACGGGACGACGGACTCAGCGGGAAGTGTAGTTCGGTGCCTCGACTGTCATGGTGATGTCGTGCGGATGGCTCTCCTTGAGTCCGGCCGCGGTGATCTGCACGAACTGTGCGTTCTGCAGATCTGCGATGGAACTCGAGCCGGTGTAACCCATGGCAGCCCGCAGGCCGCCACCGAGCTGGTGGATCACCTGCGACAGCGGACCCCGGAACGGCACCCGGCCTTCGATACCTTCGGGCACCAGCTTCTCCTCGGACAGCACGTCGTCCTGGAAATAGCGGTCCTTCGAATACGACTTCGCCTGACCACGACCCTGCATCGCGCCGAGCGACCCCATCCCGCGGTAGCTCTTGAACTGTTTGCCCGCCACCAGGATCAGCTCACCCGGGGCCTCTGCGGTACCTGCGAGCAACGAGCCGAGCATCGCAGTGGAAGCACCTGCGGCCAACGCCTTGGCGATATCGCCGGAGAACTGCAGACCACCATCGGCGATGACGGGAACACCGGCGGGCTTGCAGACCGCCACCGCCTCCATCACCGCGGTGATCTGCGGAGCACCCACGCCCGCGACCACGCGAGTGGTGCAGATCGAGCCGGGACCGACCCCGACCTTGACCGCGTCCGCGCCTGCATCGACCAGCGCCTGCGCGGCCGCCCTGGTCGCGACATTGCCGCCGACGATCTGTACCTTCGACCCGATCTCGGCCTTGAGCTTGCTGACCATCTCGAGGACCAGCCGGTTGTGGGCATGCGCGGTGTCGACGATGATCACGTCGACACCTGCGTCGGCCAGCGCCATCGCGCGATCCCATTGGTCGCCGCCGGTACCGACAGCGGCGCCGACGAGCAGCCGTCCGTCGGCATCCTTGGTCGCCAGCGGATGCTGTTCGGTCTTCACGAAATCCTTGACCGTGATCAGCCCGGTCAACTTGCCGTGCCCGTCGACGATGGGGAGTTTCTCGATCTTGTGCCTGCGCAGCAGTCCCAGAGCCGCCTCTGCGGACACACCCTCCTGCGCGGTGATCAGTGGTGCCTTGGTCATCACCTCGGCGACCGGACGATCCTGGTCGACCTCGAAGCGCATGTCGCGGTTGGTGATGATGCCGACGAGTTCGCCCGCGTCATCGGTCACCGGCAGTCCGGAGATCCGGAATCGGGCGCACATCGCGTCGACCTCGGCCAGGGTGGCCGACGGACTGCAGGTGACCGGATCGGTGACCATACCGGCCTCGGATCGCTTGACCGTCTCGACCTGCCCGGCCTGGGCCTCGATGGACAGGTTGCGGTGCAGCACGCCCATGCCGCCGGCACGCGCCATCGCGATGGCCATCCGGGACTCGGTCACCGTGTCCATCGCCGAGCTCACCAGCGGGACCCGCAGGGTGATCTCTCTGGTGAGTTGAGACGAGGTGTCGACGTCGCTGGGGATGACATCGGAGGCGGCGGGCAGCAAGAGCACGTCGTCGAACGTGAGGCCGAGCATGGCCACCTTGTTGGGGTCGTCACCGCCGGTCCACACCGGTCCACGCGCCGGGGATGTGCCGACAGTCGGGTTGTTCATTCCGGGCACACTCATTCCGGCCGGGCCTTTCGCATGTTTTGATCGGGGCGAGTTCGTTTCGATTTGTCCATCCTATCTGCTCGGCGGCAGCCGCCCGGACGGCCTGCGACCTGGGGTGAACGAGACGACCGGTGCCGACAGGCGCGCGGCGCCGGTCATTCACCCAGCGCACAGAGTGGCGCCGGTGGGGTGAGGCTGACTACCGTGGTCAGCGTGCGAGATCATCTGCCTCCGGGACTGCCACCGGACCCCTTCGCCGACGATCCCGGCGGGGATCCGTCTGCAGCGCTCGACGCCGCCCCGCCTGGTGAGCCCTTGGACGCCAACGAGCGCATGGCGATCGAAGAAGACCTCGCCGATCTCGCGGTCTATGAGGCATTGCTCCACCGCCGCGGAATCCGCGGGCTGGTGGTGGTCTGCGACGATTGTCAACTCGATCACTATCACGACTGGGACATGCTCCGCGCCAATCTGCTGCAGCTTCTCGTCGAGGGCACGGTACGGCCACATGAGCCCGCCGTCGATCCCTGCCCCGAGGCCTATGTCACGTGGGACTACTGCCGCGGGTACGCCGACGCGATGATGCACGCCAGAGACGACGACTGAGCTCTTCGTTCAACACAAATCGTTCAACATAAAAGCAGCGCCGCGATCGTTCGCGGCGCTGCTTTTGTGTCGGGACTCAGTTCGGAGCGGGAGGCGGCAGCGGAACGCTACTGCTGCTACTGGACGGGTTCGGTTCCGTCGGCGGCTCACTGACGATGGTCGGACCGGACGGCGACGTCGAGACGGGGGGCTCGGACGTCGAGGTCTCGGGAGGCGTGATGGTCACGGTCTCCTGCGGGACCGTCACCGTCACCGTCGGCTCTTCTGCTACCGACGTCTGAGGTGGAGGGGTCGAAGTGCTGGTCGACTTCTCGGGGGTCGTGGTGGTGCTCGCCGGGACCGCAAGCTTGCCCCGAACGTCGTCGATCCTGCCCTGCAGTGCTTTTCGCTCGTCTTCGGCACGGACATCGCCGAGCTGCGACTGGGCGCGATCGAGGAACGTCGTCGCGGCCGGCTTGTCACCGGCGGCCAACGACTGCTCTGCGCGATCGATGTTCGCCTGCACATCGGCGACCGCCTGGGTGGCCGAGGCATCGGCACCGAACATCACCTCTTTGACGCCCCACAAGGCGTCGCCGGGTGCCGCGTTGTGGGCGACCACGCTGACCCCGCCGAACAGGATCGCGAAACCCGCGGCCGCGCCGGCGGTGAATCGCACGAGCCGAAGAGATCTGCGACGCGAGTCGGCTCGGCGCCGCGACTCGATCCCGGCCTCGACCTCTTCCAGCGTCGGACCTGTCGGCAGCGGCTGCGCCATGATGTCGCTGCGCCAGTCGGATAGCAACGACGCCAGTTCGTAGTCGACAGGAGTCTGTGCGGGAACGATCGGCTTGGACAGCAGCGCGTCGATGAACTCGTCGTCGGCACGCACTGCTCCCAGGTTCACCGGGATCGAGTCCTCGTCGATCGAGTCGGTACTGGGCGAGGGCACAGCCGCCACTCGCCTGTCGTCCCGTCGATCGCGGTCTCCGCGTCGATCACGTCCAATGCCCATTGCCCTCACCACCTTTCGAAAACTCGTTTTTCAACTTGCCCAATGCCCGGTGCTGGGCAACCCTGACCGCGCCGGCCGTACTTCCGACAGCTGCGGCCGTCTCTTCCGCCGACAGCCCCACCACCAGTCGCAGCACGAGCACCTCGCGCTGCTTCTCGGGGAGCTTGGCCAGCAGTTCGTCCATCCGCCTGCCGGCGTCCGAATCGAGTGCCCGCTGTTCCGGACCGTCGCCGGTGTCCATTCGTTCGGGCATATCTTCCACCGGCTCGGACTTGTTACGTCCGGCCGCGCGGTGGGCATCTGCCACCTTGTGCGCCGCGATGCCATACACGAACGCCATGAACGGTCTGCCCTGGTCCTGATACCGGGGCAGCGCGGTCATGACCGCCATGCAGACCTCCTGCGCCACATCGTCGGCGGAGAGCGAATGCCGCTCACCACCTCCGACCCTGGCCCTGCAATAACGCACCACCAGTGGTCGGACACTCTCGAGAACATCGGAGAGAGCTGACCGGTCGCCCTGCGCTGCCGCAGTCACCGCTCGGTCCAACTCGTCACCTGTAAAAATCATCGCTCGCTGATGTCTCCGCGTTACCTTCGCCAACTGGTGCAGGCCACGCAGGGGCGTTTTCCCCCGCGGTACGTCGCTAGTAGCTTATCCAGCAAGCCACTGGCGGCTCGCGTGGTGGCTCACGCCACTAGTCCATTGCAGCGCCTTGTAGCTTCAGCTGCGCCCCGAGTTGCTGCGCTCTCCCCGACCACTGTTCCCCGGCCCCGATCCCGTCCAGCAGTTTGGCCGCCGCCCACTCCAACGGAAGTTGACCGAACTCGATCGCCTGGTCGGTCACCCGCGACGCCCGCGCGCCCGCCTGCCGGACATCTCCGGCGGTGGCGGCGGCCGCCGCTGCGATGAGATCGGTCTTGATGACGTGCCGGATCGACGGACAGGCGGCACTCATGGCCTCCGCCGCCCGGGCATGTCGTCCGGCTTCGGCCGCGTCGCCGGTGAACATCGCCAACTCCGCCCGGACCCAGTGCGACCTGAGCTCCGTTCGCCCACCCCAGATCCAGTTGCGGTCGGACTCCCGGCCCTGTGCGTCCAGGATCTGATCCACCCTGTCCAGCAGCCGACCGGACGCCCCGAACATGCCGCGACCCAGGTTGTCGGCAGCCAGACCGGTCAGGGCGTCACACAAGGCCGCGGTGCGGCGCTCCTCTACTACGGGTGTCGGATCAGCCCGGCGTCGCCCGGCGGCCAGGAGCAATGCTTGCGCGTCGTCGGCGACGGCGTGGTGATGGCGGCCCGCCTGCCTGCGGTGTGCCGCCCTCGTGGAGAGCGCGAACGATCTCAGGACGTCGTCCGCACCCGCCACGTCGAGTCGGCCGAGTTCTCCCGCCGCCGCGGCGTAGCGTCCGGCACCACCGAGCGCCACGGCCCGAAACCAGGTCGCCCAGGGGTCGGGCGCGGCGGGAATCGGGCACGCTCTCGCGCTGCCGCCGAACGCGATCGCGGGTAGTGTGACCTGCATCGCTCTCCTCACATCACACTTCGGTCATCCGAATTAGCCTGAATTTAACTTACCGAAAAGTGCCGAAACGACTCCGTGATGTCAATTCCAGATCAACCAGATATGTCCGCCAGGTAAATTGCGGCCTCTGGGCGAAGTCGCCCTGACTGCCCGTTCCCGGCCTTGAATCCGTGTGCAAATCAGCATGGAAATGTCGTTTGAACTGGACTTTTACTGATCGGTCCGAATCCGATCCCAGCTGATAGCAGTGCCGCAAACGACGCGTCGTCCATTAAACGATTGGTTAACATCGTCCGAAATCGACGTCTTCGAATGGCGAAATGACCGGCTGTTGACTCCATTTCCAGGATTTGCATACGGTAAGTGAGACACCGGAAAACAAAGTTGTTTCCGGTCGCAATTGGTCTCAATTACGCCTCACGGCACGTTATAGAGGAGCACGCAGATGCCTCAGCCAAACCACCTACCCGGACCGAACGCCGACATCTGGGATTGGCAGATGAAGGGCCTGTGCCGTGGCGTCGACTCATCGATGTTCTTCCATCCCGACGGTGAACGCGGCCGAGCCCGTGCGCAGCGTGAGCGCCGCGCCAAGGAACTCTGCCACCAATGTCCGGTGGTCGCAGCCTGCCGGGAGCATGCACTCGCCGTGGCCGAGCCCTACGGCATCTGGGGCGGACTGTCCGAGTCCGAGCGTGGGATCCTGATGAAACGTGGCGTGGGCCGCCGTATCGCCAGCTGACGCCACCTTCTCGACCATAGATCGATCGACGATCGAGCTGAAAAAGCGGCGCCTCGACCGAGTGGTCGAGACGCCGCTTTTCGAGACGTTGCAAACGTCAGTGAGCGTGTCCGTGCCCATGCCCGTGGTCGTGGGCCTCAGGTGCCTCGGCAGGCTTCTCGGTGATGGTGCTCTCCGTGGTGAGAACCATTCGCGCGACAGAAGCAGCATTGACGATTGCCGAACGGGTCACCTTCACCGGGTCGACGATGCCGTCGGCGAGGAGATCCCCGTAGGTCAGCGTGCCGGCGTTGAAACCGTGCCCGCGGGGCAGTTCGGCCACCTTGGACGCCACGACGGCGCCATCGGCGCCGGCATTCGAGGCGATCCAGAACAGGGGCGCCTGTACTGACTGCTTCACGACCCGCACACCCAGTGCCTCGTCGCCGTCGAGGCTGTCGGCCAGATCGTCGAGAACTGCGGCGGCAGCCTGCACGATCGCAGATCCGCCACCGGGGACGATGCCCTCTTCCACTGCAGCCTTGGCCGCAGCGACGGCATCCTCGACGCGGTGCTTGCGCTCCTTGAGTGCTGTCTCGGTCGCCGCACCGACGCGGATCACCGCGACGCCGCCGGCGAGCTTCGCCAGTCGTTCGGCCAACTTCTCGCGATCCCAGTCCGAATCACTCGACTCGATCTCCCGACGCAGGTGCTCTGCGCGCTGAGCGATCGCCTCCGAGGTGCCTGAACCTTCGACGATGGTCGTGGCGTCCTTGGTGACAACGATCCGCCGCGCGCCACCGAGGAGTTCGAGTCCGGCGTCGGCGAGGGTGATACCGATGTCAGCGGTGATGACCGTGCCGTCGGTGACGATGGCGAGGTCTTCGAGGAAAGCCTTCCGGCGATCACCGAAGAACGGCGCCTTGACCGCAACGGCCTTGATGGTCTTGCGGATCGAGTTGACGACGAGCGTCGAAAGCGGTTCGCCCTCGATGTCCTCGGCAATGATCAGGACCGACTTGCCGGACTCTGCGATCTTCTCGAGCAGCGGCAGGAACTCGGGCAGCGAGCTGATCTTGTCGCGATAGATCAGCACCAGCGCGTCTTCGAGGACGGCTTCCTGGCTGTCGATGTCGGTGACGAAGTAGGGCGAGAGGTAGCCCTTGTCGAACTGCACGCCTTCGGTGATCTCGAGGTCGGTGATCAGACCCGAGCTCTCTTCGACTGTCACGACACCGTCGGCGCCCACACGCTCCATGGCTTCGCCGACCAGCTCGCCGACCTCGGGGTCACGCGAGGACACGGTGGCGACCTGGGCGATCGCCGCAGCGCCCTTCACCGGGGTCGCGGCGGCGATCAGCGACTCGGACAGCGCGTCGGCTGCTTTGCCGATGCCGATGCCGAGCGCGATCGGGTTGGCGCCTGCAGCGACGTTGCGCAGGCCGGCCTTGACGATCGCCTGGGCGAGCACCGTAGCAGTGGTGGTGCCGTCGCCTGCGACGTCGTTGGTCTTGGTGGCAACCGACTTCACCAGCTGGGCGCCGAGGTTCTCGAAGGGGTCTTCGAGATCGATCTCGCGAGCGATGGTGACGCCGTCATTGGTGACGCTGGGTCCACCGAATGCCTTGGCCAGCACCACATGCCGACCTCGGGGTCCGAGGGTCACCTTGACCGCGTCGGCGAGGTGATCGACACCGCGCTCGAGCGACTGCCGGGCCTTGTCGTTGTATTCGATCTGCTTGGCCATGGGTTGTTGTGGCTCCTAGAAATTTGGAAAAAGTGAGGGAAAACAGAACCGCCCCGGCAACCCCCGCATGGGGACGCCGGGGCGGTTGTCCAACTCGTGTCTCGATTGCTCGAAGAACCCGAGTTACTTGGAGATGACTGCCAGCACGTCACGCGCCGAGAGAATCAGGTATTCCTCGCCGGAGTACTTGATCTCGGTGCCGCCGTACTTGCTGTAGATGACGGTGTCGCCTTCTTTGACGTCGACCGGGATCCGGTTGCCCTGCTCGTTCACGCGTCCTTCGCCAACGGCGACAACGGTGCCCTCTTGCGGCTTTTCCTTGGCCGTATCGGGGATGACCAGGCCGGACGCAGTCGTCGTCTCGGCCTCATTGGCCTGAACGAGGATCTTGTCCTCAAGCGGCTTGATGTTCACGCTCGCCACGATGTGAGCCCTCCACTTTCGGGGTAGTTCGGGTCCGGTGTCCGGACCCTGTCAGCTGCTGATGCACGTATACGGCGCCTGGATCGGTCCCGTCGTCGCGGGTGCCGGAACCTCACTGGGTGCCAACTAGCACTCTATACATGCGAGTGCCAGCACTCAAGGTCGCAGGGTGCAAACGTCTCATCCTGAGACCGCCGACGCGTTCGGTTTCCTCGTGCTGCGACGACGTTCGAGGGCCAGGACCACGACCGTTCCGAGTAGTGCGACGACGGTGAGGGCCGCGATCACGGTGATCGCCGGGACCATGCCGCCGATCAGCTCCCCCGACCTGCCCGGCTCGGCGCTGCCGAGGATGGCGGTGATCACCGCCATCATGAGTGCGCCGCCGATCTGGATGCTCGTGTTGACCAGTCCCGACGCCAGGCCCTGCTCGTCGTCGGAGACACCGGCTGTCGCCTGCGAGTTGACGGACGGGAAGGTGATGGCGAATCCGAGACCGAGGAAGACGATCGTGGGAAGCAGGAACACCACATAGCTCGCGCCCGGTTCGACCCGCAGGAACCACAGGTACCCGACGAGGAACGCCACGAAGCCGGCTGCGATGAGGATGCGCGTACTCACCCGGTCCAGGATCCGATCCATGAAGAAGGCGCTCGCGACGACCAACAGCCCGGCCGGCAAGAAGCCCAGGGACATCTGGATCGGCGACCATCCCAGCGAATCCTGGAGGTACAGCGTGACCACGAACTGGAACGCGACGTACCCTCCGAACATCGCAGCCGCCGACAGGTTGGCGTGCACAAGGGTGAGTGAACGCAGGATTCCCAAGCGCAGCAAAGGGTGCCGGTGCCGGACCTCGACCGCGATGAACGTGGCGGCCAGTGCCGCTGCGACGAGGAACAGAACGATCGTCGACGAGGCCGCCCACCCGACCTCGGGTGCTTGCACGACCGCGTAGACCAGCGTCAGCAGCGCGGCAGTGCTCGTGATCGCACCGATGGCGTCGAAGTGCGCCCAGCTGAAGGGTTTGCGCGACGACTTCGGGATGACCCGAGCACCGACCACCAGCAGTGCAATGGCGACCGGGCCAGGGAAGATCAGCGTCGCGCGCCAGGACAACTCGGTGAGTAGCCCGCCGAACACGAGCCCCAGCGAGAACCCACTGGCACCGCAGACGGTGTAGATCGACAGCGCCTTGTTGCGTGCCGGACCCTCCGCGAAGGTCGTGGTGATGATGGAGAGTCCGGCCGGGACGGTGAACGCCGCCGCCACGCCCTTGACGAAGCGAAGCGCGATGATCAGGGAATCGATCTCGGTGGCCGCACTGACCACCGACGCGATACCGAATACCGCCAATGCGGACAGGAAGACGGTCCGGCGCCCGAGTAGGTCGCTGGCACGGCCGCCGAGCAGCAGCAATCCCCCGTATCCGAGCACGTAGCCGCTGACGATCCACTGGAGCTGGGTCTGGTCCATTCCGAGGTCGCCGCCCATGGACGGCAGTGCGACACCGACCATCGAGACGTCCAGACCGTCGAGGAATAGGGCGCCGGCCAGCACGACGAGCAACAGCCAGATCTTTCCGCTCCACCCGCCTGGCGAGGTGACGTGTTCGGGCGTCTGCGGGGAGCCGGAGGGCCCGTCGGGAGGTCGCTTTCGATTCAGATCAACAGTCATGGACGGAACTATATGCATACGCATTTAATGTGTCGACATAAAATGCAGACGACATTAATTCGATTGCATCTGATATCATGCCCTCATGTCCGACCCGCAGCGAAGCGACGATGACCTGGCCAAGGCCTGGCACATGCTCTCGGTGCGTTATCACCGCCTCGAGTGCGACCTCGATCGCGCGTTGCAGTCTTCCCACGAGATCTCCAACAGCGAGTTCGAGGTGCTCGAACTCCTGGCCGCTGCCGACAATGCGAAGATGCGTATGAGCGAGCTCGCCGGACTGGTCCACCTGAGCCAGAGTGCACTGTCCCGCCTCGTTGCCGGTCTGGAAAAAGACGGGCTGGTCGAGCGATCGATGTGTGCCGGAGACCGTCGATCGGTGTTCACCGAACTCACCACCGAAGGCCGAAACCGTTACGACTCGGCAAAGCCCGTACAGCGCGCAATCCTGCGCGCAGAGGCCGACGGTTGCACATCGGGATCACTCTGCGGCGCAGCAGAACTGGGCACATCTACCGCCACCTCGCATTGAGGACGGCCCCACGAGCTCAGTCTCGGTGTGCGGAGGCAACCATTGCCAGTCCGGGCAATTCGACGCCGGCATCGGTCTCGTAGGGAGCAACCAGCTCCCGGAGCCGTCCGGTCAGCGACTCTGCCATGTCGGGATTCATCGCTTTCAGCATCGTCGCGAGCGGGCCGGACATCGCCGACACCCGCACCCACCACGATTCGAAGTCAGGGGCGACGAACGGGTCGTAGGCCTCGGTGATGGTGACGTCGAGAAAACCTGCAGCGACGAACAATTCACGCAGACGGCCCGGATCAGACAGCGAGAACGGCTCCGGCAGGCCAGGTGGCGGTACCGCGAACCCCAGCTCTGCGCTGACCGCATCGAACAGCACCCCGAGCCACGGGTTCTTGTCGCGCGCACCCCAGACCGCCACCGACACCCGGCCCCGCGGCATGAGGACGCGACGGATCTCGGCGAGTCCGCGCCCCGGATCGACCGCGAACATCAGCCCCTCTCGGCAGAGAACCGCGTCGAACACGCCGTCGGGCATCTCGATCTGCTCGATGTCGAGCACCGTTGTCGCGACGTTGCCAACACCCAGTTCCGCGGCGCGCTCGGCGGCCACCGCCACCATGTCAGGCGCCACATCCGACACAGTCACCATGCTCCCGGGACCGAACCGACGCGCCGCGGCAAGACCGGTGGCACCGGTTCCGCACGCGAGCTCGAGAATGCGCCGGCCGGGCTCCGGTCCGATGGCGTCGAGCATCAGGTCCGTGACCCCGGCGCCTCGCTGCTCGATGTGATCGATGTTGGCCGCCCAACCCGACGCCACCGAGTTCCACACCTCGTGCAGCTGGGTCCTGAGTTGCTGATCGCCTGGTGTGTTCGTCATCGCCGGCCCTCCGTGGTCTGCCTCGAGCATGCGCCCACCACACCGGCGCTGTCAGGGGTTCACCGAGAACCAACCCGGGGGTCAGTAGCTGCTGACCTGGACCGACAACCCGGGGTCTGTGGCGACGGTGAGTTCGGACGGCTGTGCGCCGCCGGCGATCACGTGGGCTCCGAGGGTTGCGATCATCACACCGTTGTCGGTGCACAACCGCGGCTTCGGAACCCGCAACGTGATGCCTGCGGCCGCACACCGCTCCTGTGCCATCGATCGGATGCGTGAGTTGGCAGTCGCCCCGCCCCCGAGTACCAGGGTGTCCACGCCGACGTCGGCGCAGGCGCGAACCGCCTTCATCGTCAGCACATCGGCGACCGCCTCCTGGAACGACGCAGCGATGTCGGCGACCGGCGGTTCGATCCCGTCGCGCCTGCACTTTTCGACGTGGCGGGCCACCGCGGTCTTGAGCCCGCTGAACGAGAAGTCGTTGCGAGCATCTCGCGGTCCGGTCATACCGCGCGGAAACCTGATCGCATTTCGATCACCATGTCGCGCAGCAGCATCGAGTGCCGGCCCGCCGGGAAAGCCCAGCCCGAGCAGTCTCGCGACCTTGTCGAATGCCTCCCCCGCAGCATCGTCGACCGTGGTCCCGAGTTCGACGATCGGCGCGCCCAGATCGGTGACGTGCAGCAGATGGGTGTGCCCACCGGAGACCAGCAACGCCACACATGGCGGCATCGGCCCGTGTTCGAGTGTGTCGACAGCGACGTGCCCACCGAGGTGGTTGACCGCGTACAGCGGCACATCCCAGGCTGCGGCATAGGCTTTCGCCGCCGCGACGCCGACGAGCAGTGCTCCGGCCAACCCCGGGCCGATGGTCACGGCAATGGCGTCCGGAACCGTGATGTCGGCCGCCGACAATGCCCGGCGCATGGTGGGAACGATGGCCTCGAGATGTGCACGCGACGCCACTTCGGGAACCACTCCGCCATACCGGGCGTGTTCTTCGACGCTGGATGCGACCTCATCGGCGAGCAGCGTCGTCGTGTGATCGGGATTCCACCGGACGATCCCGACTCCGGTCTCGTCGCAGGAGCTCTCCACTCCGAGAACGATCATGCGAGATGCTCCTTTGCCGCAGCGACGGCGACCGCGGGCCGGCGCATCGTGTAGGCGTCGGCACCGCTCGGCTGGTAATACCTTTTACGCACACCGACCTGCTCGAAACCGTTGCGGCGGTACATCTCGATCGCCGTCTCGTTGTCCGTGCGGACCTCCAGGAACACCTCCGCGTGATGCCGGTCTGCGACCTCGAGCAGAGCCAGGAGGAGCTCTCGCCCGTGACCGCGCCCCTGGAAGGTGGGATCGACTGCGATGGTGTGGATTTCGCACTCAGGATGGTCGGTGGGCCCCAAAACCGAGATCCCGGCGTATCCGATGAGCGTCTCGTCGTCGCGAACCGCGAAATAGTGATTGTGCGGGGCAAGCATTTCGCTGCGAAACGCTTCTGCGGGCCAGGGCGAGTCACCGGCGAACAGAATTGCCTCCAGCGCGGCGCAGCGCGCGGCATCGCGGGGCGTCAGGTCACTGATCACTTCGCACGATCCTTGAGTTCAACGGCATCGGGACGGCGCAGATACAGCGGCGTGAGCGGCCCCGGGACCACGCTCGCCACCAGATTGGGCAATGCCACCTGCACCAGGCTCAGAGCCGTGGGCGCACTCGCGGTGCGGACGGGAAGATCGAACAGCGCAACGTGAGCCGGCGAGCCGGCCACCGCGTCGATGCTCTCGCCGGCCAGATCTGCCTTCAGCTCACCGGGCGCCAGCACGTCCGGGCCGTGGGTGCGCACCCCATCGACGAATCGAGCCCAATAGACCTCGCGGCGACGGGCATCGGTGACGACGAGCAGCGACCGGACTGCGGGTTCCTGCAGCGCGATCGCGTCGAGGGAACAGACGCCGTGAACTCCGATACCCAGGGCGTCGCCGAACGCGGCTCCCGTCGCCAGTCCGACCCGCAAGCCGGTGAACGGCCCCGGGCCCTGACCGACGACGACTGCGTCCAGGTCGGCGCGTGTCACCCCGGCCTCGGTGAGACACTCCAGAATCCGGGTGGTCAGGATCTCGGCGTGGCCGCGGGTGGTCAGTTCTCTGCGCTCCGAGCGGACGACCGGACCGATATCGTCGGTCACCTCGACGACCCCCGTGACGACCTCGGGGGTTGCGGTGTCAATGGCGAGCACAAGCACGATCAGCCAGCCTACCCGCGCCTGACCCGGACCCCGATAATGTGCTGTTCTGGCGAACGAAAGCCCAGGTGGGCGCCGCCAGAACGACCCATCATCGAGGAAGCCAGCCGTAGTCGACGGAGCGCTCGTCGGTGTCCAGGTCGCGGATCAGCCGGATGAGCAGGTGCCGTCCGGCGAGCCGCTCCGCGACGCCCTCGCCCCATTCGACGACAACCACCGAATCGGTGAGGTCGGTGTCGAGGTCGAGGGCATCGAGTTCACCGAGATCGCCGAGCCGGTAGGCATCGACGTGGATCATCGCCGGCCGGCCCGGTCCCCCGGACCGATGCTCGCGCGCGATGATGAATGTGGGTGAGGTGATCCGGCCCTGCACCCCGAGGCCTGCCCCGATGCCCCGCGCCATCGCGGTCTTACCCGCACCCAATGGGCCGTCGAGTATCACCAGGTCGCCCGCCGCGAGTTCGGCAGCAAGTTCTCGGCCGAAGGCCTCGGTGTCGTCGACGGTGGGCAACTGCCGACGATGTGGCAGGTCCCCCTGGGGTCGCAGCTCGGAACTCACTGCCCGGCAACCCTCCGGACCAACGCAGCGATCGCAGCGGTGATCACCGCGGGGTTCTCCAACATCACCATGTGCCCGCAGTCGGCCACCCCGACGAGCTCACACTTCTGGCCCAACTTGTTGTGTAGTTCAACCGAGTTCGGCAAGGGCGTCACCTTGTCCTCGTACCCACACGCCACCATCGTGTCGATCCCGGAGAGCACTGCCAGACCGGCCGTCTCGTCGTGCTCTTCGAGAGCACGCAGGAAGTTGACGACGGTGTCGATCCGGGTGCGCTGGATCACCGACTCCAGGAACTCGGCGACCGCCGGAGAATGGAAAGTCGAACCGAAGCTGCCCGCGGTCAGCACCGGCGCCATCAGCAGCCTGGTCAGCCCGCGGCCCGCCTCCACCGCCCGGGGCGCTTGCCGCACGGAGAGCCGGAAAGCATCGACGAGTGGATTCTGCAGTCCGCGACCAAGGCCCGCCTCGGCGATACCGTGCGCCGCGGATGCAACCAGACCCACGCCGATCACCCTGGAACCGAACAACTCCGGACGTCTGCTCGCCAGAGCCATGATGGCCATCCCGCCCATCGAGTGCCCGACCAGGACGACCGGTCCCACGGGCACCACCGACCGCAGGACGGCTTCGAGGTCGGCAGCCATCTGCGTGATGGTGCACGACTTGGGTGAGGCCTGCCCGGACTCACCGTGGCCGCGGTGGTCGAAGAACACCATGCGTACGTCGTCACCCCACTGCGTGGCGAGGTCGCGGCGCTGGAAATGCCATGTCGACATCCGCAGGCAGAATCCGTGGACGAACACGACGGTCAATGGTGCATCCGAGGGTCCGACCTCCCGGACTGCCAGTGGCACACCGTCATCGGCGACGACGATACTCGCGTGGTCGTCGTAGATCAGACCGAAGTCCTCGATGGAGTTCGGATCCACAGACGTCGGTGCGCGCCGGGTGATCGAACGCACCGCAGCACCAACCGCCAGGGCGCCGAGGGTCGCGACACCGGCGGATCCGGCCAAGATCTCGAGCCGTCCAGAACGTTCCATCTATGTTGCCCCGATGTCGTGGGTGCTGCGCGGGCGGGTGTCGGGGGTGCCTACGGGTTCGCTGCTGTACGTGCGGATCGTACGACCCCGGATGCCGGATACGATCTCGTAGTCGATGGAGCCGATGGCCTCGGCCCAGTCCAGCGCGGTCGGTCCACCACCGGCACCCGTCCCGAACAGGATGGCCCGATCGCCTTCGACGACACCGCCACCGTCGGGTCCGACATCGACCACCATCTGGTCCATGCAGACACGGCCGACGCCGGGGAACCCGCGGCCGTTGATGTGGACCCGGAGTTGGTTGGACACCAGCCGTGGCACCCCATCCGCGTAGCCGGCCGGCAGCAACGCGACAGTGGTATCTCGCGGCGCCACCCACGTGTGACTGTATGAAACCCCCTGCCCCGCCTTGATTTTCTTGACAGAGAGAACTTCGGCGGAGAGGGTCATGGCCGGCACCAGCCCGAAGTCGCCGTACTCGGGCGCCGGAGAACGACCGTAGACGGCGATGCCCGGCCGGACCAGGTCACGGGCGAGATCGGGCCTCATCAGTGTCGCCGCCGAGTTCGCGATGTGCTGCACCTGCGGACGCGCACCCACCCGAACCAGGTCGGCCACGGCCTCGTCGAAGCGCCGCGCCTGCAGGTCGTTCTCGGGATGTTGCGGTTCGTCTCCCCGGACCAGGTGGGTCATCGCACCGCGAAGGACGATCGATTGCTCGGCGACCGCTTTCGCCAGCCCGGCGGCGATCTCATCCCATTCCGCAGGCGCGACACCGTTGCGGGCCAGGCCGGTATCGATCTTGACCGTCACCGAGGCCGTCCGACCGACCACCCGGGCCGCGGCGACCACCGCGTCGAGTTGTCTGGGCGAGGAGACGCCGACCTGGACGTCGGCGTCGATCGCTCCGGCGAAGTCGGAGCCTCGACTGTGCAGCCAGGCCAGGATGGGTGCGCTCACCCCGTCGCGGCGTACGGCCAGTGCCTCGTCGATCGTCGCCACGCCGAGTTCGGCCGTGCCCGCCGCGAGAGCGGCTCGCGCCACCTGCGCGGCGCCGTGTCCGTACCCGTCGGCCTTGACGACCGCCATGATCTGCGCAGTCGTGTGCGACCGCAAGATCTCGATGTTGTGGGCCACCGCGGAGAGATCGATGTGTGCCTCGAGCGCCGGAGAGTTCATCGCTTGTCATCTTCCCATCCGGCCGGGCCGGCGTCGCGGGTCCGCTCGGCGAGCAACGTGCGCAGCGTCGGTGATACGGCCCGCACCAGCGCCGATGCCCCGATCGGGGCAGCCCCTGTGTGCGCCGACGCCGATCCCGCGGACGCGGTGATCGCGGCACGGGCATGGACCCGCGCCGCGGCGGCGGCCGCGAGGGGGGCCGCGATACCGGCGGCGAGCAGGCTGCCCGCGATGCCGGAGAGCACGTCGCCCGCGCCGGCACTCGCGGCCCACGAGGATCCTGCGTCGTTGACCAGCACATCTCCGTCCGGTGAGGCGATCAGGGTGGACCGGCCCTTGAGCAACACCGTCACACCCAATTCGGCGGCGAGTCCGCGCACGGCCCCGACCCGGTCCGCACCCACCTCGGCGCCGGTGAGGCGGGCGAACTCCCCCGCATGCGGGGTGAGCAGCGTCGGCGCGCTGCGGCCGATGACGAGCTCGCGATGCTGCGCCAGCAACGTCAGGCCATCGGCGTCGATGAGGACCGGCACATCGGTGTCCAACACGTGGCGTAAGCGCCGCAATCCGGTGTCCTCGGTGCCGGCACCAGGTCCGACCACCCAGGCCTGCACCTTGCCCGTATCTTCCGGTTCTTCGGTCGCGATCACCTCAGGATAGTGCGAAAGGACTTGTGGCCCTGCAGTACCGGCGTACCGAACCATGCCGGAGGTAGCCGAGACCGCTGCGCCGCTACACAACACGCCGGCTCCCGGATACCGAGCCGACCCCGCGACGATGCCGACCACACCCTGGCTGTACTTGTCGTCTGACGGGCCTGGAAGAGGCCACAGCCGCGCGACCTCGTCGTCGGTCAGCTGTCGCAGCGTGGGCTCGTGGGCCTTGATTCCGATGTCGACCAACACCATTCGACCGCATTGCGGCGCCGCGAGGACATGCGCGATCCGGAATGCCCCGAAGGTGACGGTGACCGCAGCGCGGATGGCGGGGGTGATGACCTCACCGGTGTCCGCGTCGACCCCGGACGGCAGGTCGACCGACACGATAGGCGCAGTCACGGACTCGACGATGGCGGCCGCAGCGGGCCGCAGGGGCCCTTTCCCACTCAGGCCGACGATTCCGTCTACCACGAGATCGATTCCGGCAGAGAATGTCTCGACGACACGTCCACCGGCGCGCCGAAAGCTCTTCAGTCCGGCGGCGTGCGTCCGCTCCCCGCCGAGCAGAATCGCCTCGGCCTGGACCCCTCGGCGCCGGAGCAACGCTGCCGCGTACAGCGCGTCGCCACCGTTGTCGCCGGCACCCGCCAGCACGCCGATACGACGACCGTAACAACCGCCGCTGCGCGAACGCAGTTCCGCTGCAACGACATCGGCGACGGCATGCGCGGCCCGACCCATCAGCACACCGCGTTCGAGCAGGTCTCCGGTCGCCTCCTCGGCGGCCCGGATCTGCTCGGCACTGAAGTAACCGATCATGGTCTGTGGTCGCGCCCTTATTCGACGGTGACGGACTTGGCCAGGTTTCGCGGTTTGTCCACGTCGTAACCCCTGGCCTGGGCGACCGCGGCGGCAAAGACCTGAAGTGGCACGGTGGACACCAGAGGCTGCAGCAGGGTGGGCACCTGCGGGATCCGGATCAGGTGGTCAGCGACGTCGAGCACCGTGTCGTCGCCGTCCTCGGCGATGACGATGGTTGTCGCACCACGTGCCTGGATCTCGCGGATGTTGCTGACCATCTTCGAATGCAGCACCGCTCTGCCGGTGGGCGACGGCATGACGATGATGACCGGGAGGTTGTCTTCGATCAGGGCGATGGGACCGTGCTTGAGCTCGCCCGCAGCGAATCCCTCGGCGTGCATGTATGCCAGTTCTTTGAGTTTGAGCGCACCCTCGAGTGCCACCGGGTAACCCACGTGTCGTCCCAGGAAGAGGACTGTGGGGCTGGCGCTCAGAGAGCGAGCCAATTCCCGAACCGGTTCGACCGTCTCGAGCACCTTCTCGACAGCGGCAGGCATTGACTCGAGGGCAGCGAACTCCCGGGCGACCTCGTCCGGGTACTTGGTTCCGCGCGCCTGCGCGAGTGCCAGCCCGACGAGGTATGTCGCGGTGATCTGCGCCAAGAAGCACTTCGTCGAGGCGACGCCGATCTCGGGCCCGGCGTGGGTGTAGAGCACCGCGTCGGACTCGCGCGGGATCTGGGCCCCGTTGGTGTTACAGATCGCCAGGACACGAGCCTTCTGCTCTTTCGCGTGCCGCACCGCCTCCAAGGTGTCCGCAGTCTCACCCGACTGCGAGATGGCGACGACCAGGGTCGAGCGATCGAGAACCGGGTCGCGATACCGGAACTCGCTGGCCAGTTCGACCTCGACGGGAAGCCTCGTCCAGTGCTCGATGGCGTACTTCGACAGTAGTCCGGCGTGATAGGCGGTGCCGCAGGCAACGACGAAGATCTTGTCGATGTCGCGCAGATCCTCATCGGTCAGGCGCTGCTCGTCGAGGATGATCCGCCCGTTCTCGAAGTGCCCGAGCAGGGTGTCGGCGAGCGCCTGCGGCTGCTCGGCGATCTCCTTGAGCATGAAGTAGTCGTAGCCACCCTTCTCGGCGGCGGCGAGGTCCCAGTCGATGTGGAAGGGCCTGCCGGGCTCGACATTGCCCGTGAAGTCCGTGATCTTGTAGGTATCGGCCGTGATCACCACCACCTGGTCTTGACCGAGCTCCACCGCTTCCCGGGTGTGTTCGATGAACGCGGCGACGTCCGACCCGACGAACATCTCGTTCTCCCCGACCCCGACGACCAGCGGTGTCGACCGCCGGGCGGCGACGATCGTGTCCGCGTGATCGGCGTGGGTGAAGACGAGCGTGAATGCGCCTTCGAGCCGGCCCAGCACTGCGTAGGCGCTGCCGACGAAGTCACCCGCGGTAGGGCCCGACGCGTACTGGAGGGCCATCAGATGGACCGCGACTTCTGTGTCGGTGTCGGAGCTGAACTCGATACCGGCCTGCTCGACGTCCCCGCGCAACGCGGCGAAGTTCTCGATGATCCCGTTGTGGACGACCGCGATCTTGCCGTCAATGCTGGTGTGAGGATGGGCATTGCGGTCGGTCGGACGACCGTGGGTGGCCCATCGGGTGTGTCCCATGCCGGTCGTACCGGCGAACGCGTCTCGGCCGAGGGTGGCGAGTTCCTTGTCCAGATTCTCGAGCCGCCCGGCCTTCTTCTCCACCGCGGTGTGTCCGGACCCGTCGAGAATTGCGACGCCGGCCGAGTCGTACCCGCGGTATTCCATCCGTCGCAGTGCCTCGACAACAATCTCGAGAGCATCGCGTTTGCCCACGTATCCGACGATTCCACACATAGTGCTACAGGGTACTTGCCGACTTCGGCAGGACAGAATCTCCAAACGTCTGCACGAAGTTCGTGATTCGAGATGACACGAAATGAAGTTGTGGGCTACAGTGAGCGAACTCTTGGAGTTCACGGGTGAGACCCCGCGGGAGTCGAGGGGGATGCGTCGGTTGGGACGCCATCGATACGTTCGATCCGTATGTCCTCCACCACTGGTGGTCAGTGATCCACCACCGTCGGCGTCAAACGTCCACCGAATTCCGGTGGACGTTTTTTGTGCGTCTCAGCCAGGTCACGGCATCGTCGGCAATTGCGCCATTTCCCTTCTGTAACCAGGTATTCCGCGCTGATAGCCGGTACCTTTTTCCTGCAGGCTCGTCGACGATCAAGGGCACCGAAGGACACCAATGAACTGGCTGTGGGAAACATCGGTGCTCGACGGCTGGGTGCCGTGGGCCATTCTCATCTTGGGAATCCTGGGACTGGCGTGGCTGGTCCTGCTGTTCCAGAAGGTGTACCTCCTGTACGTGGTCCCCCTTGCGGCTGTCGTGTCGATACTGCTGGTGGTCCTGGCCAAGTGGCTCATCGAAGACGTGTGGAAACTGTTCGCCGACCCGATACCGCTCAACTGCTACATCTGGGGCGGACTCGCAGTGTTCGCGATCCTCCTGCTCGTCCCCCGGCTGATCCGGGGTAGCGGCGTCTTCGGCCGGATCATCACGGTGCTGGCCACCGTCTTCGCCGTGACGATGGCTTTTTCGCAGATCAACGAGCATTTCAGCGAGTACCCGACGGTGGGGTCTGTGTTCGGGATCAACAACGTCAAGACGATCTCCCTCGAGGAGGCCCGCAACAACGACATCAAGACCGTCGAACTGAGTCAATGGAAGAAGCCGAGCAGTCTTCCCGCCGAGGGCGCCGTCATCACCGCCCCGATCCCCGGCGCGACCTCGAACTTCAACGCCCGGCCCGCCAAGATCTACCTGCCGCCCGCGTACTTCACCGAACCGCGGCCACTGCTTCCGGTCCTGGTCCTGATGGCCGGGCAGCCCGGCTCGCCAGAGGACTGGCTCGTCGGCGGTCGACTCACCCAGACCATGGATCAATATGCCGGCGCCAACGAGGGACTGTCCCCTATCGTGGTCGTCGCCGACGCCACCGGCGACGAACTCGCCAATCCGCTCTGTATGGACTCGAAACTCGGCAACGTGGCCACGTACCTCGCCAAGGACGTCCCGGACTGGACCAAGGCAAACCTGCAGGTCGACTTCGACCCCAAGGCCTGGGCGATCGGCGGGCTTTCCTACGGCGGCACGTGTTCGCTTCAGATGACCACCAACTACCCCGAGATCTACCCGACGTTCCTCGACATGTCCGGGCAGCTCGAGCCGACGCTCGGTGATCGCAAACGCACCGTCGACCAGGCCTTCGGGGGCGACTCGGCGAAGTTCACCGCCGTCAATCCGATGGACATCATGAAGACGAAGCAGTTCCCCGGAGTCGCAGGCGCGTTCGTCGTCGGTAAGGACGATGCCGAGTACCGGCCGGGCCTGACCCAGGTGTTCCAGGCAGCGCAGGCGGCAGGAATGGACGTTCATTTCGATACCGTTCCGGGCGGGCATTCGTTCGCCGTGTGGTCGGCTGGACTCAAACTCGAGATGCCATGGCTCGGCAAACGCCTGGGTTTGCCGTGAACTAGGCAATAATTCTGTTTACAAGCGACATTCCGCACACCGCTCGCATACTCACCCCGCACAGCGAGTCACGGCTCGCAGGTCCGGCAACGAACGAAAGGCGCCGATGAGCACGACCGACACCCCCAGCGAGGCACCCCCGTCCGAGCCGGCGGCGGCCCCATCGCCTCTCGCGAAGGTGTTCGGTGCCATCAGCTGGACCGCGCGCAAAGTACCGTTCACGACCACCGTCGTCGTGGCGATCATCGTCATCGGCATCGTCACCGGCGCCCTGTGGGAGACGGTCGGCGACAAGAGCTGGTTCAACGACATCGCGTACGGCTACCCACCGCTGACCGAGAGCAAATGGTGGACTCCCCTGTCGGGCATGTTGTTCAAGTCCAGTCCGCTCAGCTACCTCTTCATCACCCTTCTGTTCGCGATCGTCGTGGGCTGGAGTGAATGGCTCCTTGGCACGGTCAGGGTCGCGATCGTCACCATCGCGGGTCAGCTCATCGGTGTGCTCGGTGCCATCGCCTTCATCGCGATCTTCCGCCCGACGAGCTGGGCCTGGGTCGATCACCTCGCTGAGGTGCGCGACGTGGGTGTCACCACCGCCATCGTCGCCGCGATCGCCGCCGCCAGCGCCACCCTGAAGTCGCCTTGGCGCCTACGGGTCCGGGCAGTTCTCCTTGCCTACGTGGCCATCTCGTTCCTGTTCGAAGGCAAGCTGGCGGACGTGACCCACCTGATCGCGGTGGTGGTCATGCTGATCATCGGCGAGCGGTTCTTCAGCAAGAGCGAGTCCGGCGTCATGCCTCGTACGCGCCAGGAAATCCGGATGATCAGCTTCATCGGACTGGTTCTCATCGGAGTCGTCAACATCGCGGTCGCGGTGTTCCCAGGTGACGGGCCGTTCGGGCCGACGGACTCGAACGACAGCCTCAGCTGGGGTTCGATAGTCAGCGTCCTGATCGTATTGCTCATCGCCGACCAACTCCGCCGAGGCCGTAAATGGGCCTGGTGGGTCACCGTTGTCTACGGCCTGCTGTACATCGCCCTGCTGGTCCTGGTCCTCATTGCCGTGATCACCTCGAGTTTCGAAGGCAAGGGCGCCGTCACCGTCGGTACCGGGCTGCTCTGGATCGTCGAGCTGACCCTCTTGTTCGGTGGCCGCTATGCGTTCATGGTCCCGCTGAACAGCCGGAAAGCCATGGCGGGCATGGGTGGTTCGAATCCCGCAGAACAGGTCCGCAGCCTCCTGAAGAAGTACGGCGGCAGCACCATGAGCTGGATGATCACCTGGGAGAACAACCAGTACGCGTTCACCAAGGACGGCGAAGGTGTGATCGGCTACCAGCGTCCCGCCGGCACAGTTCTCGCGTTGGCCGATCCCGTCTGCGCACCCGAGAAACTCGAGGAGACCATTCGGGAGTTCACCGACATGGCCGAGAACAGCGCGCGAATCCCGTGCTGGTTCTCCGTCAGTGAGGCCACCGCCTCCATCGCCCGCGACATGGGCTGGCGAACCCTGCAAATCGCCGAGGACACGATCATCGACCTGCCGACGCTGGCCTTCAAAGGCAAACCCTGGCAAGACATCCGATCGGCTCTCAACCGGGCGAAGAAGGAGGGCATCACCTTCAGACTCACGACCTTGAAAGACGAACCCTTCGCAGTCGTGGCCCAGGTGCGGGCGATCTCCGAAGAGTGGGTGGGTGACAAGGGCCTACCTGAGATGGGCTTCACGCTCGGCAGTGTCGAGGAGGCCCTCGACCCCGAGGTCCGGGTGGCCCTGGCCATCGACGACACCGGGTCGGTGCACGGAGTGTTGTCGTGGCTGCCTGTCTTCGGTAGCGGAGACACCATGCGCGGCTGGACCCTCGACGTGATGCGACGCCGCGACGACGGCTTCCGGTCGTGCATCGAGTTCCTCATCGCCAGTTCCGCTCTCGCGTTCAAAGCCGAGGGCGCCGAGATCCTCTCGTTGTCGGGGGCACCGCTCGCACGGGCCGAGGACGACACCAGCGAGGTGGTGGCGATGGACCGGATGCTCGACATGATGGGTGCGGCAATGGAGCCGTTCTACGGCTTCCGGTCGTTGCACGCGTTCAAGATGAAGTTCCAGCCTCGCTACGAACCGGTGTACATGTGCTTCCGGGACGAGGGTGACCTACCGCGCATCGGAGTCGCGCTCACCCGTGCCTACCTGCCGAACGCCACGCCCGGTCAGATGATCAAACTCGCGACCACCAGGGAATAGCCGCAGCGATGCGGGCGGTCGCCGATCTCGGCAGGCTCATCACCGACTGGGCGCGGTGGCGCCGGACCAAGCGCCGGCTGGGCTCTGTACGGATCTGGCGACTGCCCGTGATGCTGATCTTCCTCGCCGTGGTGATGACCGGTGTCTTCGGCGCCATCGACAACGCGACAGAGTCCGAGACCGTGGACACCGGAACCATGGCCACGCTGCTCAGCGCTATCGCGGGCGGGATGATCACCCTGACCGGTCTCGTCTTCACCGCCACCACCCTGGCGATGCAATTCGGTGCGACCCAGGTCTCGGTGCGGGTGGTCCCTGTCCTGCAGCAGGATCCGATCATGCGATGGTCCAACGGACTCTTCCTGGCGACGTTCGTCTACTCGCTGATCGTCGCCTCCGACATGGCGTCGGAGGACAACCGGGCACCGATCGCGTCGGGTGCGTTCGCGCTCTTCCTCGCGGTGGCGAGCGCGATCATGTTCGTGGTGCTGGTCAGCAAGGTCGGCCGAATCCTCAATTCCACCAGGTTGCTTCGCTGGATCGCTGATGAAGGGCACAGGACGATCAAGCGGACGTTCATCGACGCGTCCTCGGATCCGACCGCCGGAGCCGTCGCGGCGCCGGCCCCCTACGGGACGATCGATCCCGACGCCCCGATGACCCTTGTGCGGCTGCGGCGGCTGCCGAGCAAGGGCCGCGTACTCGTGGCCATCAATTTGCCGCAGTTGCAGCGGCTCGGGACGCGTTGGGGCGTGCAACTCGACGTCTTGCCCCGCATCGGTGACTTCGTCGCCTACGAGGCTCCGTTGTTCGCGGTGTATGGGGACTCGGACGACCTGAGCGAGATCAGGCAGCGGCAGCTCCTGGCGACCATGTGTTTCGGCGACGCCCACCGGCCGGCGGTCAGTCCCTCTGCGGCACTGCAGGCCATCGTGGACGTCGCCCTCAAAGCCCTGTCCCCCGCCATCAACGACCCGGGCCGCGCCGTCCAGGCCATCGACCACCTCGAAGACCTGCTGCTTCTCCTCGCCCCGCGGGTACGCAACGACCGGACCCTGGAGGTGTTGTCGCGGGTGCACGGCTACCGGCGGACCTGGAACGACTACGTGTCCCTCGCCACCGACGAGATCCGGCACTTCAGCACCAATACGACGCAGGTCCAGCGCAGGCTGCGGGCGCTCTTGCTGACGCTTCAGGCCAGCACACCACCGGCGCAGCATCCTCCATTGGTCGAGCGGCTCGCCGCCCTCGACCAGCAGGTCCGGGCGGAGTGGAAGACCGACCTCGACATCCGCCTCGCCAGCGTCGCCGACCCACAGGGCCTGGGGTCGGAGTCGGGCAGCCAGTCGCCGTCAGTCGGCGGTGGCCCCGAGCTTCGTTGAGGCTTGCGAACGAGCACGCTGTGCCTCGATCTCCGCATCGAACTCCGCCCGCCAATTCACGGTCATCGGCAGCCCACGGGTCACGGCCTCCTCGGCAGACAACTCGACCGGGAACCCGAAGGTGTCGGACAATTTGAACAGATCCTTGCCGGTCACCGTCTCACCGGTCTTGCCGAGCCGCTTGAGTTCGCGCAGACCCTTGCCGAGAGTGCGACGGAATGACCGCTCCTCCTTCTCCAGCACCTCGATCACGTTCTCGCGGCGCTCGGCGACCTCCGGGTAGGCGTCGGTGTATAGGTCCGCGACCACCGGCACGAGCTGCGTCAGCAGCTTGTCCTGGACGCCGAGTTGGTGAGCGAACCGGATCGCTCGACGCACCAGCCGACGCATCACGTATCCCTGTTCCTTGTTCGACGGCACCACGCCGTCCACCGCGAGAAAGACCGCGCCACGGATGTGGTCGGCGATGACCCGCATCGCCACGGTGTTGTCGTCGTACCCGACCCCGGACAGTTCCTCGATCTTCTGCACGATCGGCCACAGCAGACTGATCCGGTACACATCAGGACTGTCGATCGACGCGGCCGCGATCCGTTCGAGGCCACCGCCGTAATCGACGTTGAGCTTGGGCAATTCGGCGAAGCCCTCCACCGTCTTGGCGTATTGCATGAAGACCGAGTTGCCGATCTCCATGTACTGCCCACCGTCGGAGTTCTGATGTGGGTACTTCCCGAACGCGGTGTCGTGCTCGACCTGCGGGAAGTAGTAGAAGACCTCGCTGTCGGGTCCGCCGGGATCGCCGACCGGCATCGTCTCCGGTCCACCGGACCGCGACCACCAGTTCTTGTCGCTGTAGTACGCGATCCGCGCGCCCTGATTACCGACCTCGTTGCCGTGTTCTTCGGTCAGCAGCACCACCCGGTCGGCGGAAACCCCCGCCTTGGTGAACAATTCGGTCCAGATGTCGGCACTCTCGTCATCGCGCGGGATCCCGTTCTCGGGGTCACCCGAGAACACGGTCACATAGATGCGATTCGGGTCGAGACCGACGATCTCGGTGAGGAAGTGCCAGAACAGCGGAATCTGCTCACTCTTGAAGTAGTCGCCGAGACTCCAGTTCCCGAGCATCTCGAAGAACGTGGTGTGCCGATTGTCGCCCACCTCTTCGATGTCCTGCGACCTCAGGCACGTCTGCGAGTCCGCAAGTCGCTTCCCCGCGGGATGTTCGGCGCCGAGCAGATACTTGAGCAGTGGCTGCATTCCGCTGCCTGTGAACAGCGTGGTCGGGTCGTCTTTGGGCACAAGCGGTGCGCGGGGAATCACGGTGTGGCCGCGTTCGGTCATCAACGTGAGATAGGCACTGCGGATCTCATTGGCATCCATGCGGTTTACTCTGCCAAGTTCGCGCCCCGAATGCGCGGTGAATGGCGTGGTCCGTCAAAATACCCCTGCAGCGGGCCGGGGGTGCTGCCGGTCGGAGGCACGATCCCCTAGAGTCAGATCGTGGCCAACCCCAAGAAGCTCCTTTCGCAGCTGTCCAAGACCGGACCGCACAAGGTTCTGCGCGGCGACATGGCGATCGTCGGCTTACCCGGCACCCTCTATGCCCCCGCCGAGGGGAAAGACCTCCCGGGAATCGCCTTCGGTCACGGCTGGCTCACCGGTGCCAAGCAGTACTACAAGACCCTGGCGCACCTGGCGTCGTGGGGCATCGTCGCCGCGGCTCCGACCACCGAAAAGGGCATGCTGGCGTCGGATCAGGGGCTGGCTGCCGACCTCGAGACGACGTTGTCGGTGATCAGCGAGGTCCGGCTGGGTGCAGGCGATATCACCGTGCACAAGCATCGACTGGGTCTGGCCGGCCACGGTTTCGGCGCGTCGGCCGCGACTCTCGCGGCCGCCCGGAGCGATCGGGCCAAAGCACTTGCCGCACTCTTTCCGGCCCCGACGAGCAGCGCGGTCCTGCCTGCTGCGCGCGAGGTCACAGTGCCGGCTCTGATCGTCGTCGCGCCAGGCGAACTCGAGTCGATGACGTCCAACGCACTCGCCCTGCGGCGTGCGCTCGGCGCCGATCACACGGTGCTCCGGATGGCACCGCGGACCGAGAACCGGGGTCTGGCCGAAGGTTTCAGTGTGCGGTCCAAGCTCGGCGCCGGCGGCAACGACAGGAAGACCCAGAAGATCAGCAGAGGCGTCCTCACCGGATTCCTGCTCCACCAGCTCACCGAGGACAGCACGTACGCCGCGTTCAGCGACCCGGACGCCGGCCTCGGCAAACTCTTGACCGTCGACCCCGACGCGCTTCCGCCAGGCACAGAAGACCTGATCGATCCACTGACCCGACTGCTCCGGAAGTAGGTTCTCCGAGAGCTCAGCGGTCGGTGAGCCAGCCGCTCGAGAACGAGAAGTCCATCGTCCCGTCCTGCTTACCAACATCGCGGTGAGGCGGCCGCGGTTCCTCGGCAACGGGGACCGCTGTGGGCGACGAGACGGCCGCGGGCACCGGGGCCGCACCCGGCGCACCAGGGGCCGGTGTGTGTGGACTGAGGTCGATGTCGTCGGCAGGCAACAGGATTGCACCCCGCGCCGCCATCGCTGCGCGGGTACTCCCGCGGCGATGGTCGGCGTTTTCGGCTGCGATCCGTAGTCGTTCTTCGAGAGCGCGTTGTTGGTCTCGGTAGGTGCGCACCGCAGACTCGGTCTCTGTCCGTGCGCGTTCGGCGATCGAGTCGAAGAGATCCGCGATACTCATTGGTCACCTGCCAGGGCGAGAAGACCTTCGTCGCCCTGTGCGGGCGGGCCCTGGTCGGTGGCCTGCGGCGCGACCTGGGTGCTCGGCTCCGGTAGTCGCGCCGGGTGTGGAGTCGGGATCGACCCGCCGGGAGCCGTTCCAGGAGTCACCGGCACCGGGCAGGTCTCGGTTCCGGGCTCTGGCGCAAGTGGTGAGTTCTGCCTCTCGCTCGGCTCGTCGGTCGTGCCGCTCTCGGCCGGGCCGACCGCAAGGGGGTGACCGGACTCTTCCGGCTCATCCGCGCACTCTTGATCTGCGTCGTCGGGGGACGTTCCACCGCCACCAACGGTCAGGCTCAAGGAACGGTCATCGTCTCCGAGCTCGAGTTCGAGAGTCTTCTCCCCCGGAGCCGGCGGCGCCCCGTCCGGGAGCCCGGGGACCTGCGGAACTCCAGCGGATCCGGCGCCTGGCTGCTCTGGTTGAGCTTCGGACTGCACTGCAATCAGGGCATCGACGACACCGACCACTGCCCCTGCCACCACCTGGCTGACTGCTCCGACAAGCGGGCCCAGCACCCCGGTGAGCTCGGGGAGCTCGGTGCCACCCGATGGCGCAACCGACGGTGCGGTGAATTGACCTGCGACAGAACCCGACCCCGCCGCGACCACCGTCCCGACACGGGGATCGGCCGCCGGCACAGCGGGAGTCGCCGGCGGCCCGCTCGCCGACTCAGCCGGCGTACCCGTACCCGTACCCGAGCTCGATCCAGCCGACCCTCCAGATCCGCCGGGACTGCCCGGAACCGTAGGGCTGTCTGCACAGACCGGACCGGGGCCGACCGCGGTGCCGGGGGCGGCAGCAGGAGGGCATTGCCTCGGCTGACCGCACGGATATTCGGTGATGTTGATGCCCTGTAGGCCGGTGCAGACTCCGGAAAGGATGGCCTCCACCGCCTGATCGCAGGTGTTGACCGAAGAGGTGAACAGGTTGACCGCCGCGGTGATCGCCGCGCGTAGTTCCTCTCGCGGAGCGGTTGCCAGCGATTCGACGATGCCTGTCCACGCGCTGATCGGCATACCGAGCAGGATCTTCGCGTCAATGGTTCCGATAGCAGTGAACTTGGCAACCCGCGATATGTCGATACAGTCGGCGGCCACGAGTAATCCGGTCGCGAGCTCCCCCAGCGACGTGAGGTCAGCGTCAGCGCGGGGTAGGTGCGCCAAGAGCCGCTGGCGGGCAGCGGTTCCCGACCCGTCGGGCCAGCAGTCGACCAAGGGCGCATCCTGCTCGTGCTGGTAGGCGACCTGGGCGGAGGCAGTGGTGTGTACTTTCTGGAGGATCCGCCCATCTGCACGCAGCCGATGGGTGTTGATGTCCTCCGTCTCGGAGAATCGCGACAAGAACGTGTCGAATGCCGGGAAGGCGTCGATCCCCAGCCGCCCGGCCAGCGGAGCAACGTTGTCGAAGAAGCACACGCTCGCCCTGGCGACCTCGCGCGCGGCCATCAGCTCTTCGTCGAGAGCACTCGCCGCCGGCGCCGGAGGGTTACCCATCGACGCGACCCGGATCGCCACCGACGAACGTGGCCGCGGCCGCGTTCGACGAGTCCTGGCCCGCCAGGGTGTCTGCGGCCGCAGTCAGCGCATCACCGAACGTTCGGGACGAGCCCACGAGTGCGTTCACCGACTGGGTCACCGCGAGAATGCCTGCGGCGTAGTCCATCGCGTGGGTGCCGTACCGATTCCCCATGTGCGCGCCGAAGTCGCAGTCCACGAGCTCCGTCGCGGCGACGTGCACCGACGCCGCTGTTTGCCCGAAAACACTGCCCAGTGTTCGCAACGCCTCTGGGTCCACCCTGGTCTGCTCAGTCATCTCGCCCTCCCGTGGATCAGACGCAGCGCCGGCCGGGCCGGTTCCATACCCCCGCCAGAATGATCCCGAACAGCCTGTTCCACTTCAGTCGAGCAGGTGCGCCACGGCATCGAGCAGGGCGCGGGGACGCTGCGGCACGGGTACCGGCTGGACCAACGTGAAGTCGCATCCCACGCGGCGGGCGCCACCATCCGCCTCTTCGCTGTCCCCCACCATCAGTGCGCCCGGACCCGCAACGCCGAGGCTCCGCAGGGCGGAGGCGAAGATGACCGGGTCCGGTTTGGTGATGCCGACCTCGTACGAGAGTGTGAACGTGTCGACGAGCCCGCCCATGTCATGGACCTCGAAGACGTCTCGGAGATCGAATGCGATGTTGCTGACCACGCCGACACCGATGCCCGCAGACCGCAGCGCGCGCAGACACCGGGCAGTATCGGGATACGGCTCCCACGACTGCGGATCGATGACCCGCTCGTAGAGTGATTCCGCATGCCCGGGCAAGGTGAGGCCCGAGCCCCGCAGGACCGCGAGATAAGCCTGTCGATGCAGCGCAGGGTCGAGGTCCCGGCGCTGCCAGGCGTATCGGCCTTCGTCGTCGAGGTCGACGGGAATCCCCACCGGTGCCGTCATCCGGCGGATCAGCTCGGCCTGCGTGTGCCCCTGTATCGGATTGCCGGACCCATCGCGCAGGTGCGTGAACCACTCGGCGCGTTCAGTGAACCGGAAAAGTGTTCCCGAGAAGTCGAACAAAACGGCAGAATGTGCCGCGGCAGTGGACAATTCAGGCAGCCTCGACGGCCGCAGCGATCCTCGCGGCCACCGACTGCGCCTGCTCTGCGGTCGCGGCCTCGACCATCACCCGCACCAATTGCTCTGTGCCGGAGGGACGGAGCAAGACACGGCCCGTGGCGCCCAGTTCCGTCTCCGCGTCGGCCACGGCCGCTTGTACGGATTCCGCTGCTGCCACCACATTCTTGTCGGCCACACGGACGTTGATCAGCACCTGCGGCAGGGCGTTCATGATCGACGCCAACTCCGCCAACGACTTTCCACTACTTGCCATCCGGCCCATGAGGGCCAGGCCGGTGAGGATACCGTCGCCGGTGGTGCCGTGCGATGGGATGACCACGTGGCCCGATTGTTCTCCGCCCAGGGAGAAGCCACCTTTCCGGAGTTCCTCGAGCACGTAGCGGTCGCCGACCGCGGTGGTGCGCACGGTGATTCCCGCGGCGGTCATCGCCAAGTGCAGGCCCAGGTTGCTCATCACGGTGGCGACCAGGGTGTCGTCCTTGAGGCTGCCCGCATCCTTCATCGCGCTGGCGAGCACGGCCATGATCGCGTCGCCATCGACGACGGCACCGGAAGCATCGACGGCGAGGCACCGGTCGGCGTCACCGTCGTGGGCCAGACCGAGATCGGCTCCGTAGTCGAGCACCGCGGCACGCACGTGATCCAAATGTGTTGAGCCACAGTCGAGGTTGATGTTCTCGCCATCGGGTTCGGCACTGAGTGCGATGACCGTGGCGCCGGCACTGCGGTACGCCCGCGGCGCCGCGGTGTACGCCGCACCGTGGGCACAGTCGACGACCACCGTCACGGGCTTGAGGTTCACGTCGACGATGCCGGACAGGTGATCGAGATAGGCGTCGATGCCGTCGGCGGCGTCGCGAACACGTCCGACGGCGGCACCGGTCGGTCGCACGACCGCAGCCCCCGCGGCCGCCTCGATCGCATCTTCTGCAGCATCGGAGAGTTTGTGACCACCCGCAGCGAAGAACTTGATCCCGTTGTCGGGCATGGGGTTGTGGGACGCAGAGATCATCACACCGAATGCGGCGTCATAGAAATCGGTCAAGTAGGCGACGGCCGGCGTCGGGACGACCCCGACACGTACGGCGTCGACACCGGCAGCGGTCAACCCCGCGCACACTGCGGCGTCCAGCATTTCACCAGACGCCCTCGTGTCGCGGCCGACCACGGCGACCGGCCGCGTGCGGCCATCATGACCGCCCACCGGGAGTACCCGAGCAGCGGCCTCGGCCAGCGACAACGCCAACTCCGGCGTCAGGTCGGCGTTGGCCAAGCCGCGGACTCCATCGGTTCCAAACAGTCGCCCCATCGACCATCCCTTTCTTCGAGATCTTCACGCGTTCGAGCCGGTCGACCCGCACCCTGATATGTCCTTCAACGCAACAGGCAGGCGTCCAGTGAATCCTGAACGCCTGCCTGTGCCCAAGACCGCCTTGGTGCTCGCGGGTCCTGTAGAGAAATCAGCGCTTGCTGTACTGCGAAGCCTTACGGGCCTTCTTCAGGCCGTACTTCTTGCGCTCCACCGCACGCGGGTCACGGGTGAGGAAGCCGGCCTTTTTCAGGGCCGGACGATCGTCGGGAGTGACCTCGATCAACGCGCGGGCGATGGCCAGACGCAGGGCGCCCGCCTGACCCGACGGGCCGCCACCATGCAGTTTGGCAGCGATGTCGAACGTGTCGCTCCGCTCCACCGTGACAAACGGGGCCTTGATCAGCTGCTGGTGCACCTTGTTGGGGAAGTACTCCTCGAGGGTGCGGCCGTTGAGCGTGAACCCGCCGGTACCCGGAGACATCCGGACGCGGACGACAGCCTCTTTACGGCGGCCGACGGTCTGGATCGGGCGATCGAATTCGACCGGTGCGCGGGTGGCGGCAGGCTCTGCGTCGACGCTGTCGTCGACCGAGTAGTCGTCGGCACCGAACTCGGCAACAACTTCTTCGGCCACAACTTCTTCGGCGGCCACGTCAGTCTGATCGGACACGTTCTGCTCCTCCGGCGCCGTCACTGGGCAACCTGGGTGATCTCGAAGGGGACGGGCTGCTGAGCCACGTGGGGATGATTCGGACCGGCGTACACCTTGAGCTTGGATGCCATGGCGTTTCCGAGCTTGGTCTTCGGGAGCATCCCGATGATCGCCTTCTCGACGAGGCGTTCCGGATGCGTCGCGATGGTCTCACCGACAGTGCGGGACTTCAGGCCGCCCGGATGACCGGAGTGACGGTAGAGCAATTTGTCGTCGCGCTTGTTTCCGCTGACGGCAACCTTCTCGGCGTTGATGATGACGACGAAGTCGCCGCCATCCATGTGGGGTGCGTAGGTCGGCTTGTGCTTCCCGCGCAGGAGCGTTGCACTCTGCACGGCGAGGCGGCCGAGCACCACGTCGGTGGCATCGATGACATGCCACGTACGGGTGATGTCACCGGCCTTCGGGGTGTATGTAGGCACAGATAGTCCTCTGTCTGATCGGATGGAGCTGGTCGGGCACGCGGCAGAGGTTGTTCCTGGCGACCAGTGGGGACCCAGGCCTCGACTACACCGATTTCAGGCGGTCGCGTACCAACCGACAACAGTACCGGCCAGGCACACAGCGGGTCAAAACGCCCACGACCTGCAGTGCTGGGGCGCGGAGATCATCGATCGGCGATACGCGCCGAACCGACCGCCATGATGCACTGCTCGTCGATGGTCTCCCCTGCCGATCCGGCCTGACAACCCACGCTGACCTGCAGTCCGGCCGCCACTACGAGATACCAGCGGATGGCTCCGCCGGACACCGGCACCTCGCGATAGCTGATCACCTCCCGGCCCGCGTAACGGGTGCTGGCGGAGAATTCCTGCACCACGTCGTCGCCGCGCTGATCGATGCGGTTGCGCAGGCTGCCGGCCACCGACGACAGCGTCGAGGTGCTGCGGACCGCGTTCTGGAGCAGGATGATGCGCCGATCATCCTCCGGGGCGGCGAAGGTTGTGCGCGATACGACCCCCTCGGCGGCCGGTTCGCTGCTCTGCCGCCAATCCCCTGGCACCGCCAGCGAGACGCGGCCGACCTGCGCCTGCCGATCGACCACGGCTGCCTGCGGCTGGGGTCCGTCTCGCACGACGACGACGGCGATCACCACGGCGACGGCCGCAACGACGGTGAGTGCTGCGGCCACCAACATCGGTCTGCGCCGGGATGCCCCCGCAGGTGACGGTGATCCGACGTCCGTGAGGGGAGCCGGTACCGCGGTGGCGCCCCCGTACCGGTGGACCAGAGCGCGGCGCACGCACGCCACCCGGCCGACCACGGTCTCGTGCTCGATGCGGTTGCGGACGGATTCGACCGCACCGGATTCGGCCCCGTCGACCAGGATCGCCTCGACCCCGTTGTCTGCCAGTTCCGCCACCAGCTCGGCGTAGGTCTGATCGGTGGCAACCGTTGTCGACGCGATCCGCCAGTCACCACCGCCGCGCCGGACCTCGTGGATGTCGATGCGGCCGGCAACCTCGATGACGAGAGCCCGCTGAGCCGTGGCGTCCAGATGCGAGCGCGCGATGACCACGGCACGCGGGACCAACTCCACCTCGCGGCCCGCCACCGTGGCGGCTTGCCGCAACACAGAGATCCGGGTGGTCCCCCACGTACTGGGGTGGGCGACGGTGACGTCATCGATACCGGACAGCGCCCGGTCGAACAGCCGCCTCCACGCCTGCACCGAATGCAATCGTTCACCGTCGACGACGACCGTCGAGGCGTTGATCGCGGCCACCAGCGTGCCCACCTGTTGCTGCGGACGTCCGCCGACCTCCAGATGGTCATAAGCCACGTCGGCCACCGCCGCGCGCATCGGTGGCGCGTTCACAGCGGCGACATGTGGGCGACCTGGATCATCTCCTGCGGACGCGAACGGGACACCAACTCCCCGCGTCCCGGGACCAACTTCTGCAGGCGGACCCTCCCGAGCAGATACCCCTCGTCCCGATCTCCGCTCATCAGGAGACCATCACAGGAGAGATCTTTGAGTCGGCCGATGATCGGGTCGAACAGGGCCCGCCCTGCACCCCCCGAGCGACGCGCGACGATGAGATGCAGGCCGATGTCGCGGGCCTGGGCCAAGAGATCGAGCAACGGCGCCAAAGGATTCCCGCTTCCCGTGGCCACCATGTCGTAGTCGTCGACGACGATGTAGACGTCCGGACCCGACCACCATCTGCGGTCGCGGAGCTGTTGCTGGGTGACGTCCGGGCCCGGCAGGCGCGCAGTGAAATAAGCTGCGAGCTCGGTGACCATCGGCGTCAGGGTCTGAGCGGACGTGGCATATCCCGCCAGGTGATCGGTCTCGATCACACCGAGCATCGTGCGCCGGTAGTCGACGAGGACAACCTTCGTCTCGGCCGGAGAGGAGTTCTCGATCAATCCGGCGACGATGTTTCGGAGCAGGTTCGTCTTGCCGTGCTCCACGTCGGCGAACACCAGGAAGTGCGGCTGGGTCCGGAAGTCGAGGATGACCGGCGCGAGTTCGGCCTCACCGACACCGATCGCGACCTCGCCCGGTGCCAGCGTGATGTCGGCGTCGCGTAGGCGCGTGTGCACCTCGGACCTCTCGAGGTGGGAGGTCAACTTGCGGACGGCCATCGCCGCACGCCCGGGATACAGGGCCGAGATGGCCGCGACCGTGCTCGCCAGCGCGGCACTCAGGGTATCGAGACCGGTTTCCGAGTCGGTTCGGGGCAGTGCGACGAGCATGTGTAGCTGCTGCGCCGTGAGACCACGACCGGGACGGCCTTCGGGTACCAGGCCGGCGACCTTGCGACCCATCTCCGAATCGAGCGGATCCCCCAGTCGCAGTTCGAGTCTGCTGCCGATCAGATCCTTGATTGCCGGGCGGACCTCAGCCCACCGCGCCGCCGTGAGGATGACGTGGACTCCGTACGAAAGCCCCTGCGCCACAATCGTGTTGATCTGGGACTCCAGAAACTCGAACTCGCCACGGATGGCCGCGTACCCGTCGACAACGAGGAAGAGATCGCCGAAAACATCGTCGGAGAGAACGGAATCGCCGGCCCGGCGGCGCGAACGGAAGTCCCGCATGGACTCGATACCGGCATCGGCGAAACGCAACTCGCGCGAGCGGATCAGGGTCGTCACCTCCGCTACGGTCCGCCGCACGGCATCCATGTCCGATCGCCCCGCCACGGATCCGACGTGCGGCAGTCCGGCGATCCCGGCCAGGCTGCCGCCGCCGAAATCGAGGCAGTAGAACTGGACCTGTTCCGGCGTATGGGTGGCTGCGGCACCGAGGATCAGGGTCCGCACCGCGTTCGACTTACCCGATTGAGGTCCGCCGACGATGGCGACGTTGCCCCTCGACCCGGACACGTCCACGGTCAGGATGTCGCGACGCTGGTCGTAGGGTCGGTCGACGATCCCCAACGGGAACTCGAGGCGACCGACCTGCGGACTGCGCCAGTGCGGGACCAGCATGTCGATCGTCGGCGGCTGATCCAGTGGGGGCAACCACACCTCGTGCGCGGCGGGACCTTGCCCGGCCATGCGGTCGAGCACGGTGTCGAGCAGGGTCCGCACCGCGGGTCCCGAGACGGGCTCGGGCACGGGCACGGGCTCAGGCTCGTGCGAGACCGGAATCTCTGGTTCGACAACCGGATCCACGGGTATGCGGTCGGCGGTGAACATCTTCAGCCGGCCGGCCCCCGCCATCGAGGGGAGCAATTCGAGTCCGAGCCCGGTCGGCGGGGTGTAGGGACCCGAGACGTAACACGTGTTGAACCTGATGGGTTCTGCAGAATCACACTTGAGATATCCCGAGCCCGGGACATTCGGCAGGTGGTACGCATCCGGCACACCGAGGACCGAACGGGACTCGTTGGCAGAGAACGTCTTGAGGCCGATTCGATACGACAGGTGACTGTCGAGCCCGCGCATCTTTCCCTCTTCGAGTCGTTGCGAGGCGAGCAGCAGATGAATGTGCAGGGATCGTCCCAGTCGACCGATTGCGACGAAGAGATCGGCGAAGTCCGGCTTTTGCGCCAGCAGTTCGGAGAATTCATCGACGACGATGAACAGCGCCGGCAACGGCTCGAGCGGTGCACCCGACGCACGGGCCCGCTCGTAGTCGCCGACGTTTGCGAAATTCCCGGCCGCTCGCAGGACTTCCTGCCGCCGATTCATCTCGCCGGAGAGCGCGTCGCGCATGCGGTCGACCATCGACAGCTCTTCTTCGAGGTTCGTGATGACCGCCGCCACGTGCGGTGCCGAGTCGAGACCCAGAAAGGTTGCGCCGCCTTTGAAGTCGACCAGCACCAGGTTCAGCGCTTCCGGCGAGTGGGAGGCGAGCATCGACAGCACCAGGGTCCGGAGGAACTCCGACTTACCCGACCCGGTGGCACCGATGCACAGACCGTGCGGCCCCATCCCACCTTCGGCCGCTTCTTTGATGTCGATCTCCACCGGGGTACCGCTGGCCGAATAACCGATGGGTACCCGCAGCCGCATCCGGGCGCTGCGCGGCGCCCACGCGGTATGCGGATCGAGCCGGGTCGCATCGGCGATGCCGAGCAGGTTCATCAAACCTGGATCCGACGGTGCGGCCTCCTGTTCGAGGTTCACCAATTGGGCCGCGGTGGCGAGACGATAGCGGGCCATCGCCCTGGCGAACGCTTCGGCCTCAGCGACCCCGAGCGAGTCCATGTCGGCGAACTCCTCGACCCCGAAAGCGCTGCGCGCCCCGATCTTTCCCTCTCGCACCACCAGCTGCAGTCCTCGGCGCACGGCCAGACCATCGGTGGGCGCGGAGAGATCGAGAATGCACACCGCCTCCATGCCGGCGTCGCCGACGATACGTTCGTCACCGGAGACGAATCCGTCATCGATGACCACGACGAGCTGCGCCCGCGCTGCGCTCGGAGGCGCCGAGCGGGAAAAGCGGCCTCGCTCGAGCAGGTCGACGGCGAGGTCGTCCTCGAGGTCCGCCAGCGACCGGTAGACCATCCGGGCCGAACCCATACCGTCCCGCTCGTACGGATGCTGAAGATGCGGTAACCACTTGCACCAATCCCATGCCTCGGCGCCGGGGTCGGCGGTGACCACGGCGATCAGCAACTGATCGGGCCCGTGGAAAGCGCAGAGCTCCAGCACCATCGACCGGGCGAGCTGCCTGGTTTCTTGGCGTGCCCCTTCGATGTTGATCGCCGGGAATCCCCTCAGGGACACTGCGGTGGGCAACCCGTGGACCACCGAGTGTGTCCGGACGAACCGGCGCAGCGCCACCGCGGACACCGGTTCGATGTCCTCGAGTGGCCCTGTCTCCGGTGGCATCAGGCGCGTCGCGAGCCGCTGCGACCCGACCCCGACGCGGACGTGGCCGAAGTCGCTGTCGCCGCGTCGCCGCTCCCACATGCGCCGTCCGCCCACCACCGCCAGCAACGCGGCCGGTTCGGGGTGACTCCATTCGAGGGCCTCGCGCTGCGCGGCGCCGGTCTCGTGCACCTCGTCACGGACCTGGCACAGGTAGCGGAAGTAGTCTTTGCGCTCTTCGTTCAACTCGGCCGCGCGTTTGCCCCCGCCACGGTTCCCGGCGCCCGCGTACATGCCGAACATCGACATGAGCATCATCATCGGGAACATCATGAACAGCGGATTCGACAGCATGTTGCGTCCGCCGGTCACGAACATCATCGAGATCATGCCGACCACGGCGAACACCATCACCACGGGCATCATCTTCATCAGCAAACTGCCGGGCACCACCCGAGGCACATCCGGCGGCACCTGGATGTTGACCTCGCCGCCGGGCGCACGTGGTACCGGGACCCGCGCTCGCCGCACGAATCCCTCGGTCGTCCCTGTCGTCACCGAAACATCATGGTTGTACGAACCCCACCCCTGAACCGAATAAATCCCCTGGCCGCACATCATCCACCATGGGCCGGTGCGGGGCACCTCGAAGGGTGCCGTTTATCCACAGGAGACGAAGCGGAGCGGAGCTCGACCAGAGGGCAGGAGACGAAGCGGAGCGGAGCTCGACCGGAGAGAAGATCGTCTCTCGTCGCCGGGTGTCCGAGGGATTCGCTATTGTTTCGAAATCTGGTGGGGATCTCTTGGGGGGAATCATGACCGCTGCTGACCTTTTGGCGGAGTTGGACGCCGCTGCCGCTGCCGAACCTGCGCTGGCGCGGGTGTCGGTCATCGGTGGCACGACGCAGTTCGACGTCGGGCTACCCGCCGCGGTGCCGGTGGCCGCCCTGATCCCGGACCTGGTGTCCCTGATCAGTTCGCGGACGCCGAATGTCGAGGACACCGAGGCCCGGCCGATGCCCATTCGCGATCACTGGACGCTGGCGCGGGTCGGCCGCGAGCCCATCGCGCCCGGCCGGACATTGTCCGAGGCGGGGGTGCGGGACGGGGATCTGCTGATCCTGCGCTCGGTTCCCGCGCGTGAGACCGCGGTGCTCTTCGACGATGTGATCGATGCCGTCGCGCGACTCGGCGAGGCCCAGTTCGCCAGTTGGAGTGCGTTCGCCGCCCGGGTGATGGGCTATGTGGTGGCCGTAGCGGCATCCGTCCTGTTCGCTGTGGCGCTGTTGCGCGAGCGAAGCGAACACGAGAGTTGGTGGCCGCTGGCCATCGCAGTGCTCGTGACCCTCGCTTACGTGGTCGCCGGAGCCGTGATCGGTCGGTACTACCTCGATCGCACCACGGCTGCGATCAGCTCACTGTGTGCGGTCCCCTGTGCCCTCGCGACGGGAATGATGCTGCCGCCAGGCCCTTTCGGGGCGCCTCACCTCACGCTGGCGTGCGCGGTCGCCGTGGTCGTCGCCGCGATGTCGTACCGGATCTCGACCGCAGGGCCCCTCGTGCACGCCGCGGTGATCACGGCTGCCCTGTTCGGCGCCGGCGCGGGTGCGGTACAGATGCTGTGGTCGCCGGGCTCCGCCGGAATCGGGGCGCTGTTGTGCGCATTCGCGATTCTCGCCACTTCTTTCGCGTCGCGGATCACCATCCTGTTGGCGCGACTACCGCTGCCGCCGGTGCCCACGGCAGGCGCTGCGATCGATCCGGCGGACTCCGCGCCGCGTCCGGCAATCGAGGGCATCGGGGCCATCGGGGCCATGGCGCTTCCCTCCGCAGCCGCCCTCGAACAGCGCACGCGAACGGCCGGCCGATACCTCACCGGGCTCATCATCGGCACCTCCACGGCCGCCGTGGCCGGGATGGCGCTCGTCGCATACCCGACTCCTGACTTCAGTTGGCGCGGCACGGTGTTCGCGACCATCATTGCGATCGTGCTCTGCCTGCGGGGCCGGTCTCACACTGATCTTGCCCAGGCGTCTGTGCTCATCGGAGCCGGTGCATTCGGGTGGGCGGTGGTCTGCGTCGAGACGGCTTTCGGACCCGGCGAGCACACCGTCCTGGCCGCCGTCGCCCTCGGTGGGACATCGGTGGTCGCGCTGGTGTGCGGCGTCCTTGCACCGCACTCTGACTTTTCACCCGTGATGCGCCGGATGGTCGAGATCTTCGAGTATCTGCTGATCGCGGCGATCGTCCCGCTGTTGTTCTGGATTCTCGGCCTCTATGCAGCGGTCCGCGACCTGTGATGAGCCGGCACCACGCCGGCGGCCGGGCAGGATCGATGCATTCACGCATCGTTCGAGTGACAGTGGTCGTCGCGACAGCCGCGCTGTCGGCACTTCCTGCGCTACCGGCCGCCGCGATCCCGCCACCGGTCGTCGACATCGCGGCACTGGTCCGGGACGCGCCTGTCGCACCGCCTGAGCCCACGGAACAGAAGATGCTGTGTGCCAGGCCCATTCTGGCCCCTGGCACGGACATCACCGAACCATCGGCCGCGCAGACGATGATGCGACTCCCCGAAGCGTGGCGTTTCAGCCGCGGCGGCGGGCAGCGGGTCGCGGTCATCGATACGGGCGTCACGAGGCATCCACGATTGCCACGCATCACCGCGGGCGGCGACTATGTCTCACGTTCCGATGGAACCGACGACTGCGACGGTCACGGCACGCTGGTGGCCGGGATCATCGGCGCCCAGCCCGCGCCGGGCGACGCCTTCGCCGGCGTGGCACCCGAGTCTTCGATCATCGCCATCAGGCAGTCCAGCGCGGCATTCGAACCGAAGGACCGCATGCGCGCCGGGGACCCAGGCGACAATCCCAGCGTGGGAAGCGGTTACGGGACTGTGCAGACACTGGCATACGCGATCGTGCGTGCGGTTGGCCTGGGAGCCACGATCATCAACATCTCCGAGGTGGCCTGCGGACCGTCCGGGTCGAATCTGTTCGACAAGCAACTCGGTGCCGCGGTGAAGTACGCCTTCGACCGCAATGTCGTGGTCGTCGCCGCCGCGGGCAATCTGATCGCCAACTCCCAGTGTTCGCAACAGAATCCATCCCCGAATCCCGCTGATCCGGGTCTGAACGGTTGGGACACGGTCACCACGATCGCGAGCCCGGCCTGGTATGCGCCCTACGTGCTCAGCGTGGCGGCGGTCGAATCCGAAGGCGGTTCGCCCGCAGACTTCAGCCTGGCCGGTCCCTGGGTCGGCGTTGCCGCGCCGGGCACCTCGATCCTGAGTCTCGACAGCACCCGCGGCTCGAACCGGTTGGTGAACGCCCAGGAGGGCGCGCAGGGTCTGGTGAGTGTCGACGGGACCAGCTTCGCCGCCCCGTACGTTGCCGGCGTGGTGGCGCTCGTCCGTGCGAAGTTCCCCGACCTCGACGCGGGAGAGGTCATCGAGCGAATCACCCGTACCGCTCATGCCCCGGGCATCGGAAGGGACAACACGGTGGGCCACGGAGTGATCGACCCGGTGGCTGCCCTCACCTACGAGATCCCCGACACCGAATCCGACTGGACTGTGCCGCAACCTATCTCGGCGCCAGCGGTGCCACCGCCCGCAGACCACCGACCACAGGCCATCGCATTGATCGGCGTCGGGGTGTGCGCGGTGTTGCTTGCGGCAGGATGGGCGGTGTCGATGCCGGCCCGTCGGCTACGCCGTCTCGATCCCGACGAATACTGATCACGGCGAACCTGATTGGATCGCTCACCAACCCCGGACACGTTGAGGGGTGACCCGGATCAACGTCGAGTATTTGGCACGGAACTTTTCCGGGGTGTAGTCCATACCGGACATTGCCTCCCGGTACTTGCTCACATACGCATCCCATTCAGCACCCGTAGGGCCAGTCGGGTCTTCGTCGGCGTCACCGGTGAGCACCGCCACGTCACCACCTCCGCTGGTGCAGTTGAAGTTGACCGTCACCCCGCCGCGCGCGATGTTCGCGAGCTTGGGCGTCCGGGGTTCGCTGAAGATCAGAAACTGCTCTCCAGACCACAGGAACCACACCGGGGTCGGAACCAGTGTCTGCGATGCGTTGATGGTGGTGAGCCAGACGACGTCCTCGGAGTCGAGACGCTCACGTTGTCGCGGGGTCAGTGCCAGAGCTGAAGGTGTCATGTTCGTCACAACACCGCCGAAGCGGGTGATTCTTCCCCGTCGTCCACCCGAATCTGCACCGCCCACCGGTGGTACCCTCCCTGCCACCCTGGTTGTAAGACAGCAGGAGTGGTAGGGGTGGTGGGGATGGAGTGTGACATGGATTTGTTGAGTACCCCGATCGATATCCCGATTGGACGGTCAGCGAAAGGGCGCCGTTCGTTCCCGATTGCGTTCCGGATTGCGTTCTTGCAGCGCTGGGATCTTGCGGTGCAGCGCGGCGCGAAAACCCAGTTGATGCGCGAGTACAACTTGACCAGGGCGACCGTGCGAGAGTGGTTAGAGGCCCGCGAGTCCGGTGCGTTCAGTGACTCGATGGTCGCTGCCGCCGCCAAGACGAGGGACCGCATGGACAGTCAAGACCGCGCTGAGCTGGCCCGGTTGCGCGCCAAAGTCGCCCGGTTGGAGAAGAAGAACGACCAGTCCGAGGCGGCGTTGGAGATCATGGGAAAAGCCTTCGAGCTCTTGGACGGGATCACCAAGAGCTCGACCCAGGACGAGGGTCCGCAGATCCCACCAGCTTTGATGAGCGCCGAGCAGTACCAGGCCTGGCTCAAGCGACATCATCTGTCCTGATCGAGCTGGTCACCGCACTGACCGCCCATACCTGGATTGGGGTCACAGCGGCGTGTGATCTGACCGGCGTGGCCCGCTCGACCTACTACCGGATCACCCGGGGATACAAGCACTACACGCCCGTTGAAGACCCGACCCCGCAGTCTCAGAGGTTTCAGCCGGCGGCGTTGGCCACCGAGGAACAAGAGGCCGTTCTGGAGATTTTGAATCGGGAGGATTACTCGGA
>NZ_MJEI01000066.1 GCF_002095395.1 Williamsia sp. 1135 | reverse complement strand
TACTACAGCCGTAGATAGGTAGTTTCGGCGTGTTTGCGCTGGTAGGCGCGGTTGCCGCGGCATGATCTCGAGTTTGTGAAGACATCCAGATCAGCTGCGGCAACCGCAGCACTGAGGGTAGACCATGAGCGGTGGCATGCGGGCCTGGATGGGTTGTTGGAGTCGTTCTCGTCGCGGTTCGCGCGGGTCGAAGCACGACGCAACGCCGGTGCGCTGGTGCTGGGTTTGCTGGCCGATATAGGTTCCAAGAACTGCTGGACTATCGCCGAACTATCGGGCCATGGCACCCCTGACCGACTGCAGCACTTGCTGTCCCGCGCTAAATGGGACGCTGATCTGGTCCGCGATGACGTTCGCAGCTATGTCATCGACCACCTGGCCGACCCTGATGCGGTGCTTGTCGTTGATGAGACCGGCGACTTGAAGAAGGGCACCAACACCGTTGGGGTACAACGCCAGTACACCGGAACCGCCGGACGCACGGAGAACTGTCAGGTCGCGGTCTACCTGACCTACGCCGCCGCTCGCGGACACACCCTGATCGACCGAGCGCTGTACCTGCCGCAGCACACCTGGGCCACCGACCCGCAGCGAAGGACCAAGGCCGGGGTCCCTGACACGGTCGAGTTCGCTACCAAACCAGCCCTGGCAACCACGCTGGTCGAGGCGGCCCTCGACGCCGACGTTCCGGCCTCGTGGGTCGCTGGCGATGAAGTGTACGGCGCAGACCCGAACCTACGAAAAGCGTTGCACAACAGACAGATCGGCTACGTCCTGGCCGTCGGATGCAATCGGCAGGTCCCCACAGCCGCCGGGAAGATCCGGGTCGATGCCCTTGCTGAGAATCTACCGCCGCGGTCCTGGCACAAGATGTCTGCCGGCGCCGGTAGCAAAGGACACCGCTGGTACTCCTGGGCCTTGATCGCGACCACCGAGCGTCCCGATGTTGGCCTCTGTCACGTGTTGGTGCGGCGCAACGATAGCTCCGGCGAGCTCGCCTTCTATCGCTGCTACAGCCCGGCACCGGTGCCGCTGAACCAGTACGTCCGAGTCGCCGGGCGGCGGTGGACGGTCGAGGAATCGTTCCAGAGCGGCAAAGGCCTGACCGGTCTGGATCAGCATCAAGTGCGGACGTGGACGTCCTGGCACCGCTGGATTACCTTGGTCATGGCTGCGCACGCCTTCCTGGCCGTGCATACCGCCACTGAACGCCTGGCCCAACCCTCAGAACCTGGACTGATCCGGTTGTCGGTCAACGAGTTCCGCAAACTCTTCACGATCCTCGTCCTCACACCACTGCATGCCATCGCTGACCCCCTCCGCTGGTCACTCTGGCGACGAAAACACCAATACCGAGCCCGACAACACCACTATCAACGCAGGTCACAACAACAATGAACCCTATCTACGGCTGTAGTATTAGGTCATTGCTGCGGCTTCACAAGTGGAAAGAGGATCGTTTCCCGAATGCCGAGTCCGGTAAGCGCCATCAGTAGTCGATCAATGCCCATTCCCGTGCCGGTGGTCGGCGGCATGCCTTGCTCCATGGCGGCAAGAAAGTCCTCATCGAGCACCATTGCCTCGTCATCGCCGGCACGCGCAAGACGGGCCTGATCGACGAACCGCTCGCGTTGAATGACCGGGTCGATCAATTCTGAATATCCGGTTGCCAATTCGAAACCCCGCATATAGAGATCCCACTTCTCGGTCACACCTTCGATGGTGCGGTGCTCGCGCACCAGCGGGGAGGTCTCGATCGGGAAGTCTCGCACGAACACCGGCCCCGACAACTCGTCGCCCACCGTGTGCTCCCACAGCTCTTCGACCAGCTTGCCGTGCCCGTATCCCTTGTTCGGGGGAATCTCCAAGCCCACTCGGGCACTGATCTCGAGCAGGCGCTCCACGGACGTCTGCGGGGTGATCTCCTCGTCGATGGCCTGCGACAACGACGGATACATCTCCACCGACCGCCATTCACCGCTGAGGTCGTACGTGGTCCCGTCGGCCATCTCCGGGGTCAGCGTGCCGAGGGCACCCATCGCGACCTCCTGGATGACCTCCCGCGTCATCCGCGCAGAATCGTCGTATGTGCCATAGGCCTGATAGGTCTCGAGCATTGCGAATTCCGGAGAATGCGTCGAGTCGGCGCCCTCGTTGCGGAAGTTGCGGTTGATCTCGAACACGCGCTCGATTCCGCCGACCACGGCCCGCTTCAGGAAGAGTTCCGGCGCAATGCGCAGGTAGAGGTCGATGTCGAAGGCGTTCGAGTGGGTGACGAACGGTCGCGCCGCCGCTCCGCCGTGCAGGGTCTGGAGCATCGGCGTCTCGATCTCGAGGAAACCGCGTCGTTCCAGTGCGGCGCGCAGCTCTCGCATCACCGCGACCCTGATTCGGGCGGTTTCCCGCGCCTGCGGCCGGATGATCAGGTCGAGGTACCGCTGCCGGACCCGCGCCTCTTCGCTCATGTCCTTGTGCGCCACCGGAAGTGGCCGCAACGACTTGGACGCCATCTGCCAGGTGTCGGCGAGCACACTGAGCTCGCCGCGCCGTGAGCTGATGACCTCACCGTGGACGAAAACGAAATCGCCGAGATCGACGTCGGCCTTCCACGAGGCGAGTGCCTCTTCTCCGACTCCGCCCAGACTGATCATCGCCTGCAGTTGGGTGCCGTCACCTTCCTGCAGGGTGGCGAAACAGAGCTTGCCGGTGTTGCGGACGAAGATGACGCGCCCGGCGACCCCGACGATGTCGCCGGTCTGGGTGTCGACCTCGAGGTCGGGATATTTCGCGCGGACCTCGGCAAGTGAATGTGTTCGCGGCACCGATACCGGATACGCCTCGCCGCCCTCGGTGAGGATCTTCTCCCGCTTCGCGCGGCGGATCCGGAGCTGTTCCGGGGTCTGATCAGCGCCCTCTGATTCGGGAGTGGTGTCGACATCTGGGGTATTTCGGCCTCGGCCACGGACTTCATTCACACAGGCGACCCTATCGGCCGCGCAGAACACTGCCGAATTCATAACGCCGCCGGAGGCGCAGATCCGCTCGATCAGTGCGCGGCGTAGGTCTCCAGATCGCGGGCGGTGTGTGCGCCGAGCGGTCCACGGCCGGACGAGCGCGACAACATCTGTTGACCGCCTGCGACGAAGCGCGCGCCGGTCACACCGAGCGCCTGCAGCCGCCACGTCAGCATCTCGGCGTCGTGACCATCCCGGCCGACCAGCACCCAGCGCCGGCCGAACTCTGCGCCCGCCAGCGACACCGCGGTGCCGGGCACGAGCCGCGCGAGAATGTCATCGGCCGGAATCGCCAAGGCTCCCAACAGAATTCCGTCGCGGTCCCGATCGGACTGGCTACGGATGTCAACCGCCGTGGCACCACTATGCAGGGCTGGACCGTATTGATCAGCCGAGATGGACAACGGAGCGCAGGCGCGCGCGGTCATCGGTTCGCCGGGGCGAATCTTCACGTCGTTGCTGGTGTGGACGTCTGACAGGGGTGCGGTGAGCACTGACATCGGAAGAACTTTCAGATGTGATCGGCGGACATCAGCCGCCGAGATCGGGCACAGGGGTCATCGAGAGGCATTCAGCCCCGACAACACTCCTGACAGCTCCGGTTCATCACGCTGCAGATTGTGCCATATCCGGCCCGGCCACACCAGACCCGATCAGATCTGCGGACGCGATCGCGTGCGGGCGTCCCGCTGCCGCTCGTAGACCAGCCGCAGACCGTCGAGAGTCAGGGTCGGCTCGTGGTGCTGCAGCGTCACGCATTCGTCGAAGACAAGCGGCGCCAGGTAACCGGTCGCGATCACCGCGATGGCATCTCCGTCGAATCCGGGCACCTCGCGTCGCACTCTCGACACCAGGCCGTCGACCTGGCCCGCGAATCCGTACAAGATGCCCGATTGCAGGGCTTCGACGGTGTTCTTGCCGACCACGCTGCGCGGGGGCAGCAGTTCGACCGTGCGCAGCGTGACGGTGCGAGCGGCCAGGGCCTCCACCGCGAGGTCGATACCGGGCGCGATCGCGCCGCCCAGAAACTCCCCTTTGGCCGAGACCACGTCGACCAGGGTCGTGGTGCCGAAGTCGACCACGATGCAGCCGCGCTGGTAGGCGGTGTAGGCGGCCAGTGCATTCGCCACCCGGTCGGTACCCACCTCTTTGGGGTTGTCCACCAATAGCGGAACACCGGTTCGCACACCGGGTTCGAGCAGGACGTGGGGTCCGGCGCCGAAATACTTGCCCACCATCACGCGCATCTCCCGAAGGAGCGACGGCACCGTCGAGAGACCGACCACCGCCGTCACCTGATCGATGTCGGAGCCGAGCAGACCGCGCAGGTTCAACGCCAGTTCGTCGGCGGTCATCCGGGGTTCGGTGCGCATGCGCCAATCCCGGACGAGCCGGGCATGGTCACCCTGCCCGGCGTACACACCGAGGTGGATGTTGGTGTTGCCGACGTCCAGGGCGAGCAGCATGTCAGGCCGTACTACCCGAGAGCAGTTGCCCGGCCTCGAACTGCTCTGGATCGAGCTCCCTCGGATCCCGCAGATCGGTACCCGCGGGCGCGTGCGCGGGGTCGGCGCCGAGTTCGACGATCTTGTTCTGCTCGTCGACGAACACCACGCGGGGCCGATACTGCTTCACCTCGTCCTCGTTCAGGCCGCCGTACGCGATCAGGATCACGAGATCTCCTGGATGCACCAGATGTGCCGCAGCGCCGTTGATCCCGATGACCCCGGAGCCGCACGGGCCGGCGATCACATACGTCTCGAGGCGGGCGCCGTTCGTGATGTCGACGATCGAGACCTGCTCCCCCTCGATCAGGCCGGCCGCATCGAGCAGGTCGGTGTCGACCGTCACCGAGCCGACATAGTGCAAGTCGGCCTGTGTCACCGTCGCGCGGTGGATCTTCGATGTCATCATGGTGCGGATCATGGTGTGTTCCCTCCTCTTCCAAGAAACCCGGTGCCGATGGCGACGCCGACGTTGTCGATGAGCCGGGTGCCGCCGATTCTGGCGGCGACCAGCAACCTGCCGTCGCCCCGTTCGGGCGGAGGCTGCAAACCCGTTCCGCGCAGTTCGAGATAGTCGACCTCGACCTCCGGGTGGTGAGCCAGCACCGAACGCGCGGTGTCGAGGATTGCCGCCTCACCTCCGGCGGCTGCGTGGGCACCCGCCACCAGGGCCGCGGACAACGAGGTCGCCAGCTCACGCTGAGTGGGGTCGAGATAGCGGTTACGCGACGACATCGCAAGCCCGTCGGACTCCCGCACCGTCGGCACGCCGACGATCTGCACGTCCAGATCGAGATCACTGACCATCTGCCGGATCAGCACCAACTGCTGGTAATCCTTCTCCCCGAAGTAGGCCGCCATCGGCGCCGCGATGTTCAGCAGTTTGAGTACCACGGTGAGCATTCCAGCGAAATGTGTTGGCCGTGAACCACCTTCGAGTTCGCTCCCCAGCGGTCCGGGATGCACGGTGGTACGGGGTCCGGTGGGATACATGTCGGAGACCCCGGGGGCGAACACCAATTCGACACCGGCCCTGCGTAGCAGATCGCAGTCCTTCTTGAACGTGCGTGGGTAGGCGTCGAGGTCTTCACCGGCACCGAACTGCAGAGGATTGACGAAGATGGAGACGATGACGACCGCGTCGCCCTTCTCTTTTGCCGCCCTGACGAGTTCGAGATGCCCGTCGTGCAAGGCACCCATCGTCGGTACCAACACGACGCGCTTGCCGGTCGAACGCAGTGCCCGGCTGATCTTGTTCAGCACCGCCGGATCCCGGTGGACTGTCAGTTGTCCTGCAGTGTAAGGCTTCTCAGCGGTCACATCACTCCTGGTCATCAGTTGCCCTCGAGCAGTTCGATCATGTCGGCCGGTGGGTCGGTGTAGGAGGCCGCGCGCTTGGCCATCGCCCGGTAACCCTGCGCGATGCCCTCATCGGTGGCCGACAGGGCCGAGAGATGCCGCGCGACCGCAGCGGTGTCACCTCGCATCACCGGGCCGGTCAAGGCTTTCGGACCCGACCTCAATGTGTTGTCCAGCGCCGCGACGAGGATGGGTCCCAGCACTCGCTCGGCGCTGACGTCCTGCCCGTCGAGCACCGTTCGCAGGGCCGCCGCAGCGTCGCTGACCAGGGCGACCAGATGATTGGCGCCGTGCGCGACGGCGGCGTGGTAGAGCGTCCGGTCGCTCTCGCGGATGTGGACCGGTTCCGCCCCCATCTCCAGCACCAGGGACTGCCCGATCGCCAGCCCGATGTCGTCGGCGGCAGTGATCCCGAAACAACACGTGCGCAGGCGATCGGTGTCTTCTTCCGAGCCGATGAACGTCATCGCCGGGTGCAGCGCCAGCGGCAGCGCCCCCAGTTCGGTCAGCGGATCGAGAACGCGCACCCCGAGCGCGCCGGCGGTGTGGGCGACGATCGTGCCGGGCCGCACCGCCCCTGACTCCGCGAGGTCGGCGATCACCGTGGCCAGCCGGTCATCGGGGACGGCAAGGATCAACAGTTCACAACGCGCCGCGACCTCGGACGGGCGAAGGATCTCGGACTCGGGGAGTCGACGACGCGCCCGGTCGCGGGATTGGGCAGACCCGGCAGCGACGGCACCGACCACGTGATCGGCACGCTCGAGCGCCTGACCGATCGTGGTCCCCACTCGACCCGCGGACACGATGCCCACCGTCAGGCGCGCAGGCGCGGGCCAATTGGTAATCCCCGTCGAGGTCACCGTCGTCCTCCATTCGTTCCAGTCCCACTGATGTCTCAGTTGCGGGTACCAGACGTTCCGCAGCGAGGATAGAACCAGCACGAGCCGAACCGCCAATGCGTGTGACCGGCCTCACCCGTTGACGGGTGGTGTGATGTGTCAGTCGCGACGACGGCGACGACCACCGCTGGGGGACGAGGACTCGAATCCCGTCAGCAGTTCGGACACCGAGCGACCGGAGGCGTGGGCTCCGGGCAGTTCGGGGAAGCCGTCGGCATCGTCGGCGAGCAGCGCATCGGGTATGCCGCCGGCAGGGGGTGCGGCGACCTCCCACTCATCGGTCGGGGTCTCGTCCACGAACGCCGGTACCGGCTGGTCGTCGCCGGCAGTCTGTTCATCGGTGGGCGTCTGGGCGCGGTGACGGGTGCCACCGGCGTGCCGCCCTGCCGCAGAGCCCGCGGCGGTCTCGTCGGCATCGGCCACGGGTACTCGGAGAGGTTCGGGTTGCGCTGCGCTGTCCTCGACCAGCTCCGGGTCGAGCGGCTGCGGAACCTCGGGTTCCGAGCCATAGGCCTCGGGGTCGAAGGGCGGGTCGTACGTCACCGGGGCGGCCGGCGGATCCGCGGGCTCTGCCGGCAGCGGATCGTCATCGGTGACGACGGGGATGACCTCGGTCATCTCGTTCCGGTCACCGCGCTCGGACTGATCCGACGGCGGCGCCGTGGAGGCGAAGTCGCTTTCTGCGACCGCACCGTCGTCCGGGACCAGCGGTGCACTTCCGAACGAGGGATCGGAATACGCGAATCCGCTCGTCTGCCGATCGGATTCTCCACCACCGAAGCCGGTGTGCCGCGACCGATGCTCGAGCTCGGGCAGGCGTTCGCGTACCAGCGCGATCCGTTCGTCGGGCAGCTCACCGAGCAATTGCTCCAGACTTGCCCGCAGCGATGCGAGTTCGGACTTGAGTGCCCGCAGTTCTTCGCCGGCCTCAGCACCGACCTCCTTACGGATCTGCGATTCGACACCGAGTTCGTATTGCCTGCGAGCGGTGATCTCTCGTTCGAGTTGCAGCTCGTACACCAGCCGCAGATCGCGCGCCTTCGCGTCGGAGGAGTCGGCCTGCCTGCGGTACTTGGTCACGAGAATCGCGCCGATGACGGCCGCCCAGAGTGCGGTGATCACCGCGAGCGACCCGGCGATGCTCATCTCCGAGGTGATGATCATGAAGACACTGGAGCCCAGTGCGAACAGCAGGAGCACGCCCAGCAGCCACTGTCCGGGACCACGACGGGCTCTTCTGGCATCAGCCGATCGGCCAGCGGAGGTGGTCATTGGGCAAACATACCGTTCGAGATCGCCTCGATTCGCCAACTCACGCGGCAAGTCCCGTCACAGTCGCCCGATCCCCTGTCGTTTTGCCCGATCTCGCGTCGCTTTGGGCGGTCATGTCGCCAGGTCGTCCGACGGATCGTCGGGCGTGCGGCAGCAGTATTCGAGCCACAGCGCCGCAGCCGCCAGCAACACACCGCCGATCAAACCGATGATCGTGCCGGGACGATCGTGCTCGGCCGCGGCCAGATCGCCCTGTCTGGTCAGCAGATACACCAGCGTGCCGGCCCACACACCGGTGGCGATGGCACCGAGAATCGCCGACGCCTTGGCCAGAGCCAGTACCCGGGCGGCGGTCAACGGGTGTAGTTGGCCGTGATGGGAACCGACCTGCCTGCCTGCGACCCGAGACCGGACCACAAACGCGATGACAACCTCAAGGGCGGCAAGCACATACAGAACGATCCCGGCGAGCAGCGGGAGCGGCGGCAGGGACCCGTAACTGATCCGGACCACGAGGAAGACGACCACTGCGATCACCGCGGCCAGGATCGTCAGGTCCCGGACACGAGTGGGCCCCATCGCGTTGTCGTTCTCGGGCGGGTCGCCTCTCATCGCGGCCCGCTGCCGGTGATGACGAGCTGATCGTCGGTGCGGGTGACGCCATCGCGCTCCGACGTCGGCAGCGCAGCAAGCAACTTCGCCACCGGCACCCGGGCACCGGCGTGCCACAAGGCGGCGTCGGCGTCGGCGTCGAGCCACGGGACGAGTACGAAAGCACGGTCGGCGGCGCGCGGGTGCGGCAAGGTCAGCACCGGATCATCCGAGATGACCTCGTCGTCGTCGTGCGGCACCGAGATCACGTCCACGTCGAGAGTCCTTGGACCCCAGCGCTGCACGCGTTCCCGATCCGCCTGCTGCTCCAACTCCTGCCCGGCCTGCAGCCACTGCCCGGCATCACGCTCCGCATCGTCGACGATCAGGACGGCGTTGAGGAAGTCCTGTTGCTCCACGCCACCCCAGGGCGGGGTCGAATAGACCCCGGACGCGGCGACCACTGCGGTTCCGAGGCCGTCGCACACGGACTGCAGATGGGCGAGTCGGTCGCCGATGTTGGAGCCGATGGACAGCACCGCCCGGCTCACTGCGCCCCCTTGCGCGAGCGGCGTGCCACCACCGCCACGTCGTCGAACGCCAGATCGATTGGTGCCGAGGGCTTGTGCAGTGTCACCTCACAGGCCAAGACCTGTTCGGTCTCGAGCATCACCCGGTCCGCGATCTCGGCGGTGACCGTCTCGATGAGATTGCGCGGGGTCCCGGCGACGATGTCGTACGCCAAGTGAGCCAGAGCCCCGTAGTCGACGGTGTCGGCGAGGTCGTCGGTGGCCGCCGCCGTCCGCGAATCCACCCACAGGATGACGTCGACGATGAAGTCCTGACCGTCCTGCCGCTCGTGATCAAAGACGCCGTGGTTGCCCCGAACTTTCAACCCGCGCAATTCGATTCGATCAGCCATCATGTCCCTTCACATCTACGACCCGGTACCGTGGCCGAGTTCCGTGTGCCTGTACCGGGCGAGCGGCGCCCGCAGCCCAGGCATCGGCAACCGCCACCGCGTCCCGGCTCGCAGCGACGTCGTGCACGCGCACACCCCAGGCCCCGTTCGCGGCAGCCAACGCGCTGAGCGCCGCCGTCGCGATCTCTCGACCGTCGGGAGGGCGGGGCTCACCATCGGCATCGGCGAGAAGTGCACCGAGGAAACGCTTCCGCGAGGCGCCAACCAGCACCGGGTACCCGAGACCGACAAGAGTCGGCAGCGCGTGCAGTAGCGCCCAATTGTGTTCGGCGGTCTTGGCAAAACCCAGACCCGGATCCAGGATGAGGGCCTCCGGGTCCACCCCCGCACTGGTGGCGGCGTCGACCTGCGCCAGCAGTTCGCCGCTCACCTCCGCGACCACGTCACGGTAGCCACCCTTCTCACCGCGGTGATGGGTGAAGGAGGGATCGGACGGGCGCCAGTGCATCAGGATCCACGGGATCCGGGCATTCGCCACGACTCTTGCCATGTCCGCATCGCTGCGGCCACCCGACACGTCGTTGACGATCGCGGCGCCTGCCTCGATCGCCCGCTCGGCAACCACGGCGCGCATGGTGTCGACGGATGTCGCGATGCCACGGGCGGAGAGCCCTTCGATGACCGGCGCAACCCTGGCGATCTCGAGATCGGGGTCGACGCGCTGGGCCCCCGGTCTGGTCGACTCACCACCGACGTCGATGATGTCGGCGCCGCCGGCCGCGAGCGCGATTCCGTGAGCGATCGCCGCGTCGGCATCGAGATACCGCCCGCCGTCGGAGAACGAGTCCGCAGTCACGTTCACGACACCCATGATGACCGTGCTCATGTCGTCAGCCCCTCCCCTACGGAAATCAACTCCGTCGAGAGATCAAATCCAGGGCTTCGCCGCGCGAGACCGCGCTGGTCTTGAACTGCCCGCGAACCGCAGAGGTCGTGGTGGACGCGCCGGGCTTGCGGATACCTCGCATCGCCATGCAGAGGTGCTCCGCCTCGATCACCACGATCACGCCGCGAGGATCGAGTTTGCGGACGATCGCGTCGGCGATCTGCGTGGTGAGCCGTTCCTGGACCTGCGGACGGCGCGCGTACAGATCGACGACGCGGGCCAGCTTGGACAACCCCGTCACCTGCCCGCTGGCGCCCGGGATGTACCCGACGTGCGCGACCCCGTGGAACGAGACCAGATGGTGCTCACAGGTGGAGTACATCGGAATGTCCTTGACGAGCACCAGCTCGTCATGACCGACATCGAAGGTGGTCGCGAGGACTTCGTCCGGGTCCGAGTGCAGCCCGCCGAACATTTCCTGATACGCCCTGGCCACCCGAGCAGGGGTTTCTTTGAGCCCGTCGCGGTCAGGATCCTCCCCGACCGCGATGAGCAATTCGCGCACAGCACGCTCTGCACGATCGGCGTCGAAGGAATTGATGGCGGTCAGGTTTTCGCGAGACGTCATTGTCCGTTCTGTCCGTTCGAGGGCGGCTGGCCGTTCTGACCATCGTGACCGTCGTTGTGATGGCCATTCGTCGGTGGCTGCCCATAGGGACTGCCGGGCTGACCGTAAGGGTTCGTCGGTGGCTGTGCACTGTTCGGCGGGGCCCCGTTCTGATACCCACCGTTCTGGTAGCCGCCGCTCTGGTACCCACCGCTCTGGTACCCACCGTTCTGGGGAGCACCGTTCTGGGTAGCACCGTTCTGGGGCCCGCCATTGCTGCCGGCTCCGTTCTGCCCACCACCGGTGGGAGGCCACCCCGGCGCCGACCAGCCCGCGGGAGCGCCGTAGTCGGGTCGGGTGCCGCCCGGTGCGCCACCCTGCTGCGGTGTGCCCTGATGCTGCGGATACGGGGTCTGGGGCGGGTACTGCTGTCCCGGCAACTCGCCGGGGCCCGGTTGCGCATGCGGCCCGACCTTGGCGAGCTCCGGCGAACGCGGCGGCTCGGGTGGCCAGGGCTCGCCCCGCTCCTTCGCCAGCTCGCCCGGGGTCTTCACCGGAGGCTTGTCGCTGGGGGTGCGCTCGCCGAACTCGTTGAACGTGGTGATCCGCGGACGCTTCTCCACCTTGCCGAAGATCTTCTCGAGATCCTTACGCGTCAGGGTCTCGCGCTCGAGCAACTGGGTGGCCAGGACATCGAGGATGTCGCGGTACTCGGTCAGGATCGCCCACGCCTCGGTGTGCGCGGCCTCGATCAGTCGGCGCACCTCGTCGTCGATTTCCCCGGCGATCTCGGCCGAGTAGTCGGAGTGCGCTCCCATCGAGCGGCCGAGGAACGGGTCGCCTTGTTCCTGGCCGTAGCGAACAGCACCGAGGCGCGCGCTCATGCCGTACTCGGTGACCATCGCCCGAGCGATCTTGGTCGCCTGGTCGATGTCGGAGGAGGCGCCGGTGGTCGGCTCGTGGAAGACCAGTTCTTCGGCGGCACGTCCACCCATGGCCATCACCAGGCGAGCGATCATCTCCGAGCGGGTCATCAGGTCCTTGTCCTGCTCGGGCACTGCCAGCGCATGACCGCCGGTGCGTCCACGAGCCAAGATCGTGACCTTGTAGATGGGGTCGAGATCGGGCATCGCCCACGCGGCGAGCGTGTGCCCGCCCTCGTGATAGGCGACGATCTTCTTCTCGTGCTCGCTGATGATCCGGCTCTTGCGACGCGGACCACCCACCACGCGGTCGACGGACTCCTCGAGTAGTTCGGCGGTGATGGAGGTGCGGTTCTCACGGGCCGCGAGGAGAGCGGCCTCGTTGATGACGTTGGCCAGGTCCGCGCCGGACATACCCGGCGTGCGCTTGGCCAGACCGTCGAGGTCGGCGTCGGCGTCGATGGGCTTGCCCTGGGCGTGGACGTTCAGAATCGCCTTACGTCCTGCGATGTCGGGGTTGCCGACCGGGATCTGCCGGTCGAAACGGCCCGGGCGCAGCAGCGCTGGGTCGAGGATGTCGGGGCGGTTGGTCGCCGCGATGAGGATGACACCTGAACGCTCACCGAACCCGTCCATCTCGACGAGGAGCTGGTTGAGGGTCTGCTCACGCTCGTCGTGGCCACCGCCGAGGCCGGCGCCGCGCTGGCGTCCGACGGCGTCGATCTCGTCGACGAAGATGATGCAGGGGCTGTTCTTCTTGGCCTGCTCGAACATGTCGCGCACGCGCGAGGCACCCACACCGACGAACATCTCGACGAAATCGGAGCCGGAGATGGTGAAGAACGGCACCCCGGCCTCGCCGGCCACTGCGCGGGCGAGCAAGGTCTTACCCGTTCCGGGGGGACCGAAGAGCAGGACGCCCTTCGGGATCTTGGCACCGAGGGCCTGGTAGCGGGCGGGGTTCTGCAGGAAGTCCTTGATCTCGAAGAGTTCTTCCACGGCCTCGTCCGCGCCTGCGACATCCGCGAACGTGGTGCTCGGCATGTCCTTGTTGAGCTCTTTCGCCTTGGACTTGCCGAAGCCCATGACCCCGCCCTTGCCACCACCCTGCATCCGGCTCATCACGAAGAAGAACAGCCCGAAGAGCAGGATCAGCGGCAAGATGAAGATCAGCATCTGCATCAGGAACGACTCTTTGTTGACGTTCGTCTGATAGACGGCTCCCGAGGCGTCCACACGGTCGAAGACCTCTTCGGTGGTCTGCGCCGGGTACTTCGAGGAAATCTTCTTGTCGCCGTTGACGGCGTCTTTCAACGTCATCCGGAGCGTCTGCTCACGGTCGTCGATCTGAACCTCGTCGACGTTCTTGATGTTGAGCTGGGTCATCGCCACCGAGGTGTCGACGGCCTTGTAGTCACGGTTGCCGTCGCGGAGCACGGTCCAACCCCAGATCGCCAGCACGATTACGGCGACGATCGCCAGGTTGCGAAAGACAGTCTTGCGGTTCATTGAGGTGTGTCAGCCGATCCCGACGGCCACGTAGTGGCCCTCGCTGTGATCTCGGCGCGTCCTTCCAGTCGGGATGTCTGATTCATCAGGCTACCCGTCAACGATTCGTCGTGGTCGAGCGTTCCCTCCCGGCAGAATTTAGACTTCGCTCACTTTCCTGCGCCCCGCTCGTGGAATTTCACGAGCAAAGCGCAGTTCTGTGAGCAGGAGGCTCAGAACCCTGGCGCGACCCTTTGCCAGGGGCGGGCGATCTCGAGCTGAGCGGCGAGCTTCAACAGCAGCGCTTCCGACCCGGGCCGACCTGCGAATTGCACCGCCATCGGAGTCCGGGAGACGGGATGGACGCCGAAGGGGACCGACATCGCCGGCCAGCCGAGCAGATTGAACAGTCCGGCGTACGGGGCGTAGTTGACGTTGGCCCAGATGTTCGACGCCCAGCCCTTGGCGCTCCACTGCTGCGCCTTCAAGGGCGGGGTGGCGAGAGTCGGCGTGAGCAGCAGATCGGCCTTGTTGCGATCGAGATAGGCGAGCACCTTCTGCTCCACCCTGCTCACCTGCACGTCGTGGACCAGGTCGAATCGGCTGACGGCCCGACCCAGGGCCGTGTGGGTCTTGCTGCGTCGCTGCAGCTTGCCGAGATCACCGCCTGCCTCGGCGATGCTGTCCGCATCTGCCGCGGCGCCCGCGAACCACCGGAACAGCAACGGAGCCGGGTTGGTCGGGTACGGCAGGTCGGCGTGCGGGACGCGATGCCCCAGATCCGCCAGCACCCCGCTGCAACTGGCCTGTGCCTGGGCCCAGTGCTTGTCGGCCTTGCCCACCGCCAGCGGGAAGTTCTCTGCGACAACGATTCGCAGGTTTCCGGGATCAGCTTCGGTACCGGCGCGCGCCAGCTCCAGATCGTCGGCCATCACGCCCAGCATCAGCGCCGCGTCGGCGACTGTGGTCGCCAGCGGCCCGTTCTCGCTCATGTTGAACCAGCCGTTGCCGCCGAACTCCCGCGGCACCACGCCCAATCCGGGTTTGATCCCGAACAGACCGCAATCTGCGGCGGGGATCCGGATCGAGCCGAGACCGTCGTTCCCGTGCGCCAGCACCACCTGCCCGCTGGCGACCGCAGCAGCCGATCCACCGGACGACCCGCCAGGGGTTCGCTTGTCGTTCCAGGGGTTTCGCGTGGTGATCGCCGGGTTGTCCGTCGTACCCCACATACACAGCTCTGGGACCGCGGTCAGGCCGACCACCACCGCCCCGGCGGCGCGCAGTCGGCGAACAACGGTGTGATCGGTGAGCTGGGGCGCCCGCGAGGTCGCCTCGGAACCGATCGTCATCGGTTCGCCGGCGACGGGGACGTTGTCCTTGATGGCGACCGGCACCCCGGCCAGCGGCAGCTTCGCCAGATCCGGGTGGGCGGTGAGGAGCTCCGCCTCGGCAATCGCCTTGTCCGCCCGCACCTTCACGAAGGCCCCGATCGCACCGTCACGCTGTGCGATCCGCTCCAGCGATTCCCTGGTCACCGCCACCGGATCCACTTGCCCGGCGCGTACTCTCGCGGCGATCTCAACAGCAGTCACGGTGGGGTCGCCTCAGTCCGTGTAGACCTGCGGGTGCAGCCGGCCGACGTACGGCAGGTCGCGATACCGCTCCGCGTAGTCGAGGCCGTATCCCACGACGAACTCGTTGGGGATGTCGAAGCCGACGTCCTTCACCTGAACATCGACGCGGATCGCGTCCGGTTTGCGCAACAGGGTGCACACCTCGAGCGACCGCGGATGCCGAGTCCGCAGGTTCTTGATCAACCAGGACAAGGTGAGACCCGAGTCGATGATGTCTTCGACGATGACGACGTCGCGGTCGTGGATGTCGCGGTCGAGGTCCTTGAGGATCCGGACCACACCCGATGAGGACGTCGACGATCCGTACGAGCTCACCGCCATGAATTCCAGCTGCGACGGGATGGGCAGCGCCCGCGCGAAGTCCGTCATGAACATCACCGCACCCTTGAGAACCCCGATCAGCACCAGATCGTCGGGAGCGTCGCGATATCGCTCCCCCACGGTCTGCGCGAGTTCAGCGATCCGTGCCGAGATCTGCTCCTCGGTGACCACAATCGCTTCGATGTCGTTGCCATATGGGTCGCGCTGCTGCATCACGTACCTCATCATGCCTCAACCCCATCGAAGGGCACCGCGTGGATACGCCGTCTGATCCTTCGACCGAATGAAGTTATTCGAAAAGTATGAGCTTGAAGGTCAATTCTGTTTTACTGATCTGGCTTGAGACGCAGGCAGCGAACGCACAGTTCCACGGGCCGAATCCAGACGCAGTTCGGGGTGATCGACCACCGGGTCGAACGAGGCGGAGAGATCGGATCAGGGCGCGTGGGGGGAAGACACGAACCGGGTAGATCAGCGCCCATGAACTCAGGGATACGAATGAAAATCAGAACCGGATTGATCGCGATCTTCGCCACCGCGGCGACGGTCGCAGGCCTGGTAACCGCGGCACCGGCGAATGCTGCGCCACCATCGGCCGATATCGGATACACCGCGGACGTCGTGGGAGACCACGTCGTGTTCGAAACCGACATCGGATCCCTCCGCAAGTCGGGCAACCAGTTCGAGATCGTCGATGCCGCGGGCAACGTCGCTGCCTCGATCCCGCTGGTCTACAACCTCGACGACCAGCAGTTCCCAATCATCGCCGACATCACCGGCAACACCGCGACCCTGACCCCGGTTCGCGACGCGGCCAGCGCGACCAAGGTCGACGTCAGCGACAACATCCGCAAGCAGGTCGCGGACGGTCCCCGGACGCGTGAGGAGCGGGACCTGCAGGCCCTGCAGACTCTCGGAACCTACGTGAGCGTGGCTGTCACCGTGGGAACTCTCATCGGAACCATCCTCGGTGCCGGCATCGGCTGCGTCGTCAGTCTTCCCGCGGGGTGCATCCCGGGTCTGGTGACCGGCGCAGGCATCGGCGGGGTCGTCGGAACCATCGTGGCCGGCGGACCGACCCTGATAGGTGCTGCGATTCAGTACTTCAACACGATCAACTCGCCGTTCGTTCCCCCGAAGGCAAGCTGAGGCAGACTGACACGACGTCAGCGGACGCGGCGTTCGACCACGAGTCGGGCGTCGCGTCTCGCTATCTCCAGCCGGTGATCGTGGGCGCCGCCGACGGCGACCGGCCCCTGCCCGCGCCACCCGGTCACCAACGCCCCGACCGCTCTCACGACCGTCTCCGTCGGCTCGGTCGCTCCCTGCCGGAGCAGCCACCGCCGCAGCAGACGCGAGCGGATCGCCGGCGCCAGCATCTCGAAGTCGGCGCAGGCGACGATGTCGCCTGCGATCAACGCGCTGTGCTGGTCGGCGACGTTCTCGACGACGTCGAGGTCATCACGTAGTTGTTCGGCCGTACGCGCCAGCGCCTGCGCGACTCCCCCCTGCAGGACATCTTCGAGCAGCGGCAGTACCTCGGCACGTAGCCGCACCCGGGTGAACCGTGGATCGGTGTTGTGCGGGTCGTCATACGGCGAGAGCCCGAGGTCGGAGCACGCGGTGCGGGTGGCTGCCCGCCTGATCGTCAGCAACGGTCGGCCCAGCGGCGCCGTCCACGGCTGCATCCCGGCGACGGAACGGGCGCCTGATCCGCGCGCCAATCCGAGGAGGACCGTCTCGGCCTGATCGTCGAGCGTGTGTCCGAGTAGCACCGGCAAGCCGTCTCGAGCCTCGTCCAGAGCCTGATAGCGCGCTGTCCGGGCCGCTGCCTCGGGCCCCCCGCTGCGACCCACCTCGACCCGCAGCACTCGTGGGTGTGCGCCGAGTCCGCTCGCGGCGAGAGCCGCGCGTTCGGCCACCTCCGCGGAACCGGGTTGCAGCCCGTGATCGACGATCAACGCCCGGACACCGAGACCCGCGCGGATGGCCGCAGCGGTCAGGGCCAGCGAGTCGGCACCTCCGGACAGCGCGACACAGACGTCGGTGCTCGCGAGATGTCGTTCGGCAAAATCGGCCACGACGCCGGTGATACCGGCGACCGCAGCAGAGTTCACAGCACCCGGTCGATCCACAATCGTGGCTGCTCGATCTCGGCAGGTAGCGGCATCGTCTCGGGGCCGGTCCAGATGGCGTTGAACCGGGCCATGCCCACGGTCCCCACCACTTCGTCCACGAAGGCCTTGCCCCGAATATATTGCGCGAGTTTGGCATCCATACCGAGCAGAGCGCGCAGCAGGCGTTGCACCGGATTCTGCGGCCGGGTGCGGCGTTTGTCGAAGGCGCTTCGGATCCGGTCGACGGTGGGGACCTTCGCCGGTCCCACCGCATCCATGACGTGGTCGGCGTGCCCTTCGAGGAGGGTTCCGAGCATCATCATCCGGCTGAAGGCCTCGTATTGTTCGGGCGACTGCAGCAGCTGCATCGCGCCGACGATCCCCTTCTCGCGCTGCTCCCCACTTCTGAGTGCAGCACTCACGCGGCTGACCATCTCGCCGCCCGACTCGCTGTTCTCCGCGGTGAGCGACTCGACGTTCGACGACATGTAGTCGCGCAACCAGGGATTGGCCGAGAATTGCACCCGGTGGGTCACCTCGTGCAGACACACCCATAACCGGAAGTCGCTGGGCACCACGCGCAACGCACGTTCGACGGCAATGATGTTGGGAGTGACCAACATCAGCACACCGTCGTTGCCGGACTCGGGATCCGGCGTGAACGGGTCGTACTGGCCGAGAATCGCCCCGGAGAGCAAGGCCAGCAATCCGCCCGCCTGGACACCGGCAAGACGTCCGCTGATCCCGGGCTTCGAGTTCTCGTCATCGGCATCGAGCATCGCCGACATCGATCGAGTCGCCGCCTCTATCCAGCCGCCGCGGTCCAGGATCCGCGCCGTCGGGACCGGCAGACCATCCGCCAGGCCGGTGACATCGCGGACCGGCGCTTCCGCAGCCACCGCGGAGGACGCCAGCTCTTCGCGGGCTGCAGTCAGCGTGTATCCGGTGGTGACCGGTCCGGGGCGGGCGACCTTCTTGCCGATCGTCGCCGCAAGCTGCCAGTCGATACTCATCGGCACCCACAATCCCGCAGCGCCACCGCGATCGTGTCGAGCGCAGGTCTCGCGACATCCGGCGACGTCCCGTTGGACATCAGGGCAAAACTCAGCACGCGACCTTCTCTCGTCTGCACAACGCCGACCAGCGCGCTTGCGCCCGTGAGGGTTCCGGTCTTGGCCCGGACCCAGCCTGCTCCAGCCTGGTTTTCGGTCGCGAACCGTTCCGCGAGAGTGCCCGTCGCTCCGGCCACCGGCAGCATGTCCAACAGTGGCCGGAGTTTCGGCTGCGCCGTTCCCGCGCCTGCGTTGACCACCTTGTCGAGCAGGCCCGCGGAGACCCGATTGTCTTCCGACAGTCCGCTGACGTCGGCGATCACCGTTCCGTTCATGTTGAACCCATAGTCGCTCAACGCTTTCCGCACCGCATCGATTCCGCCTGCCATGGTGGGCCTGCCACCGGTGGCCATGGCGATCTCGATGGACACGGTTTCGGCGAGGACGTTGTCACTCGCCCTCATCATGTCGCCGAGCCGGGTGACCAGCGGCGCGGACTCCACCTGCGCGATCACCTGCGCCCCGGCAGGCGCCGTCGCCTGCGCCACCGCGGCATCGACCCCGAGCTCGGACGCCAGCGCAGCCCCGGCCGTGACCGCGGGGGTGGCGGTACGGGGCGAGTCGATCTCGAGGGGCTCGACCCTGCCCGAGTCGGCGATCAGCGACTCGATCGGCGTGATGTTTCCCCCGGCGATGTCTGCCGGATCCCAGCTCTCCGTCATGGTCGGGCCGCTGAAACCGCTGGTGTCGACGGCCACGGACGTGACGTTGATCCCGGCCTTCTTGATCTGCGCTGCGAGGTCGCTGATGCGCGGGGCATCGGTGAAGAAGGTTTCCTCGCCCGCGGGCTGCACCGACAGCGTGGGATCGCCGGCGCCGACCAGGATCACCTGACCACCCTTGCCCGCGACCACCGTCGTCGTGATGCGCTTGTCGTGCGGCAAGGACACGAGCGCGGCAGAGGCGGTGAGGATCTTGATCGTCGACGCGGGCACCATCGGCTGGTTGGGGGTGGCAGACCACAGGGTCTGGCCGCTGGCGGCGTCGGAGATCTCTCCGGAGAGTTGCCCGAGATCGGGGTTGGCCAGGGCCTGCGTCAGATCGGCACGGACGCCATCGGGGGTCGGCGACGGGGCATCGGCAGCCACCGGGTTGATCCGCGGGGTCAGGGAAGCGGGTGAGGGCTGCGGAACAGCACCCTCGGGCAGGGCATCTGAGTCCTGATCGACACGAAGTGCGATCACCAGCACGATTGCGGCCACCACGATCAGAACCACCACCGGAACCAGCGTCCACAGCAGTCCCTTGCGGCTGCGCGCACTGCCTGCCACTTATTACCTCCGGTCAGAGTTTCACTCCTTGGTCCCGCCGAGCGCGACGGTCCCAGGTCTCCACAGTATCGTTGAGTCGATTTTGGGACCGGCTACGCACAACGCACCAGGAGGCACCGTGGACTTCGACGTCACCATCGAGATCCCCAAGGGACAGCGCAACAAGTACGAGGTCGACCATGAATCCGGAAAGGTGTACCTCGACCGCTATTTGTACACCGCGATGGGCTATCCGGCCGACTACGGATTCATCGACGGGACCCTGGGCGAGGATGGCGACCCCCTGGATGCGATGGTCCTACTGCCCGAGTCCGTTTTCCCGGGCGTGATCGTCCGCGCCCGGATCGTCGGCATGTTCCGGATGACCGACGAGGCCGGCGGCGACGATAAGTTGCTGGCCGTGCCCGCCAAGGACGTCCGCTGGGACCACATCCAGGACATCGGTGACGTGCCGGAGTTCGAACTCAAGGCAATCGCCCACTTCTTCGAGCACTACAAGGACCTCGAGCCGGGCAAAGAGGTCTTCCCCGGTGGCTGGGCAGGTAAAGCCGACGCCGAGAAGATCGCCCAGGAGGCCATCGACCGCCTCGCCGAGCACCCGCACGAGGCGAACGAGCCTTCCCGCGGCTGACCGCACTCATCGGCAGAGAGGCCCGACCCCCCACCGGGGGTCGGGCCTTTTGTCGCGTGGGGTTGGCTTTGCTGTGAGGGGTTTCGTGTTCGTCTCACCAGCTGTGTTTTTTCGCTCCGCTTCGCTACGCGGGGCAGGCGGCCGCCATCGCGTCGTCTTCCTTCCTCCTCGCATCGCTTCGCTCGCTCGTCGTCTGTCCAGACGACGCGGGCCGCCTGCCGGGCGGGGCGAGTTCGCCTTGCTCACCGCCCAGCGTCGCGTCGGTACTCAGCGGGGTTACGGCTCTACAGCCTCAGGTTTGTCCCGGGCAGCTTGCATGCCGGATTGGGTGCGCAGGGGCACCTCTTTCCAGAACAGCACCAAGACCAGCGCGATCAACGACACGATCGAGACGCTCAGGAACACCTTGTCCATCGCGTCGGCGAAGCCGACCTTGATCGGCCGTGAGATCGGTTCGGGCAGTTTGGCTATGACAGACGTGTCGTCCATGACACTGCCGGCCTGCCCGCCTCCGGCCCCCGGATTCTGGGCGGCAGCGGCCAGTCCCTTGCCGAACGCCGAGACCTGGGCGTCCGGACTCTGGGCGGCCTGCGCCACGGCCTGGCGGAATTGCGGCGAGCTCGCCTCGTCCCTCAGACCGTCGGTGATGTTCGGGCCCATCAGGCTGAACAGCACGGAGAAGAAGACCGCAACACCGAGAGTGCCACCGATCTGACGGAAGAACGTCGCGGACGCCGTCGAGACCCCCATGTCTTTGGGCGGCAACACATTCTGCAAGGCCAGGGTCAACGGTTGCAGCATGTTTCCGAGGCCGAATCCCAAGAAGAACGCCATGGTCATCACCACGGCAACCGGCGTGTCGACGCTCATCAGATGCAGCAGGAACGTGGAGACGGTGAGCAGCACAGAACCCACGACGGGGTAGATGCGGTAGTGACCCGTCCGGGAGATGAGCTGGCCGGAGATGATGGATGCGCTCATCAGACCGAGCACCATGGGCAGCATCTGCAGGCCGGCCATCGTCGGGCTCGATCCGCGGATGACCTGGAAGTACTGCGGCAGCATGGAGATTCCGCCGAACATGACCATTCCGACGACCACGGAGATAACGATGCCCTGCGCGAAGATCCGGTTCTGGAAGATCCGCAGCGGGATGATCGCCGCCTCTCCCATCTTGTGTTCGACCCAGACGAACGCCGCGATACCGACGACTCCGGTGATGTAGCAGGTCAGCGCCCAGCCACTGCCCCATCCCCAGATCCGGCCCTGCTCGGCCACGATCAGCAACGGCACCACGCCGAGCGCCAACAGCCCGGCGCCCCACCAGTCCACCCGCTGACGCACGTTGCGGATCTGGTCGTAGTCGAGAACCCGGAAGACGACGATGAGCGCCACGAGTCCGATCGGGACGTTGACGAGGAACACCCAGCGCCAACCCGAGACCCAGAGGATCGAGTCCTGGCCGGCGAGCAGTCCGCCGAGCACGGGACCGATGACACTCGAGGTCCCGAAGACCGCGAGGAAGTAACCCTGATACTTGGCGCGCTCGCGAGGCGGCACGATGTCGCCCACGATCGTCAGCGCCAGCGACATCAGGCCACCTGCACCGAGGCCTTGCAGGGCGCGGTACCCGGCGAGTTGGTACATCGACGTCGCGGTACTGCACAGCAGCGACCCCACAATGAAGATCGAGATCGCCGTCATGAACAGCGCCTTGCGCCCGTACATGTCCGACAATTTGCCGTAGAGCGGCGTGACGATGGTGGCGGTCACCAGGTACGCAGTGGTGACCCATGCCTGGAGGGAGTACCCCTGGAGGTCGTCGGCAATGGTCCGGATGGCGGTCGAGACGATGGTCTGATCCAGGGCGGCGAGGAACATTCCCAGCATGAGTCCGCCGAGGATCGTCAGGATCTTGCGGTGCGAGAGCTCACCACCGGCGACGGCAGGCTCGGTCTTGTCCGTCAACTCTGGCCTTCCTCGGTCGTCGCACACGCCAGAGTGGCCTCTGCGCCCTCGACGAATCGGCCCATCAAAGTGGTCAGGGCACTGACGTCGTCTTCTGACCAGTCGTTCATCATCACCCGCAGTTGCTCGCCGCGACGGGTACGCAATTCGGCAACCCGTTCGCGCCCGGTGTCGGTGGCGACCAGGATCGTCGCCCGCCCGTCGTTCGGATCGGCCTCCCGACGCACATACCCGAGTCGGACGAGGTGCGCGACGTGCCTGCTGATGGTGGAAGGGTCGGCGAACATCGCTTCCGCCAGCTCACCCGAGCGGGCGGGGGCGTCAGCGAGGCGGAACAGGCAGTTGTAGGCGGCGGTCTCGACGATCCCGTCCGGCGTCCGCAGTCGCATCGCTGCGAGTCGCTCGCGAATCTGCGCGTACCGGGCGAGGACCTCTATGAGATCGTCTACCTGATCAACCCGTGTCATCGCGCTCACGACCCCTTTCGGCTCCGGCCGGCTGTCCTTTCGGCAATCAACGAGTTTCGCCCCACAACTAATTGGCCGCCGCAAGTATGCGCGTAACCAGATCTGGACTGCAACACCCTCGGCCGGACCAGCTCGGTTCGACCGCCACGGTCGCGCGCACTAATCTGACAAGTCGTGACCCCATCGCCTCCAGCCTCGCGTCCGCACTTCACCTCGATGCCGGATCTGGCGTTACGAACCCTCGGGGGCGCGGTCATCTGGACCAACGACGACCTGTTCGCGGAGGCGCAGAACCTCATCAAGACCCCGTCAGCGGAATATCAGCCGGCCACCTTCGGCCACAAGGGTCAGGTCTATGACGGCTGGGAGACAAGACGGCGTCGAGAAGAAGGCGTGGACCAGGCGATCATCCGACTCGGAGTGCCCGGGATCATCTACGGCGTCGTCGTCGACACCTCGTGGTTCGTGGGCAACTACCCCCCGTACGTGTCCGTCGAAGCCGCTGCACTAGAGGGCATTCCGACCACCACTCAGTTGGTCGACGAGACCGAGTGGAAGACGATCGTCGACCGGGTCGAGGTCAACGGCGACACCCGGAATCCGTTTCGTGTCGACTCCATGGAGCGGTTCACCCACGTCCGTCTGTCGATCTATCCCGACGGTGGTGTCGCCCGGTTCCGCGTCCATGGACGGGGAACGCCTGATCCGAAGTTCCTGTCGTATGGGCACTTCGACCTCGCGGCCTTGGAGAACGGCGGCATGATCACGGCGTGCTCCAACATGTTCTACGGCTCGCCGAACAACCTGTTGATGCCGGGCCGGGCCCGGACGATGGGAGAGGGCTGGGAGACATCCCGTCGCCGCGACTCCGGAAACGACTGGGTCCAGATCAAGCTGGCAGGTGAGTCCACCGTCGGCCTCGCCGAACTCGACACCAGCTACTTTCTGGGCAACGCACCCGGCTCGGCCATGATCCGCGGACGCGATGGCGAGAACGGCGAGTGGTTCGAATTGCTGCCGCGCAGCGCCCTGCAGCCCGATACCCGCCACCGGTTCCTCGTCGACGTCGACCGGCCGCTCACCGAAGCTCGAATGGACATCTTTCCCGACGGCGGCATGGCGCGCTTACGCCTCTACGGCCAGCTCACCGACAACGCGCGCGCCGAGATCGTCGACCGCTGGGACCACGGCGAACGCGCCGAGCCCACGGCCTGACGACAAAAGCACACCGTTCAGTCATAGGCACACGTTGCGACGTGTGGTTATGACTGAACGGTGCGCTTTTGGGTGGGACGGGTCAGGCTGCCGTGGCGCGCTCGCGCAGGCGCGGCAGCACCTGCTCGGCGATGAGCTCGGCCGACCCGGACACTGCTGCGCCATCGAGCGGCCGCAGAATGACCGCGTCCGCGACCTCCGCGGTGTAGACGTCCAGGATCAGGGTCAGCAGGCCCGCCGCGGTGCCGACGTAACGCACGGTGTCGCCGAAACGCGACTCCCCCAGACGCAACAGTTCCGCTCGGGCGGTGGCCGCGTCGTCTGCGATCAGCACGTCGATCTCGAGGGCCACAACGAGGTCTGCGGGGTTGTCCCCGAGGTGCTGCCAGCTCGCCCGCAGTTGCGCACGCTCCTTGATCCCGCCGCGCAATTCTGGCTGGCGGATTCGGCGGACCACAGATGCCCGGGCATCGGCCGGACGCGGCCCACTCCAGGCGATCGGGGTCTCCCCGTCGATCGCGACCAGCAATTCCGGTCGGGTCCGACCTGTCATGACGCCTCCTGCTCGAAAACAACGTTTGCCAAAGTGTTCAACTGCCGTGAGAGCTCGGCGTGGCCCGTACCGAGGCCCCACCTGATCGGCACTGTTTCGAAGCGGCCGGCCACCGCGATCTCGGCCAGGCCGACGCGATCGCGGGCGTCGGGCCACAACCTCAACCTGCGCGCACCGGGCAGAGCGCGCACGGCGTCGTCGACCACCGCGGACAGCGATTCTTCGTGCAGACCTATCCAGTCGAAACCGAGATCTGCGATGGCGAGCGCCGCCTGCGCGAACCCGTGGGCCACCGGAGTGTTGACGTGAGCGGAATCGGCCAGTGGCAGCTGGTCGCCGCGTCCGATGACCGCGGCAGGCCCGAACCCGGCAATGATCGCGCCGGAGAGCACGACGTAATCGATGCCATGGCTGGTGAGGTTGATGACACGACGCGTCGCGAGTTGGCCGGCATCGACCAGCATCCGGGCGCCGTGCCGGTGGGCGATCGCGGCCAGCCTCGGCAGCGGCAGCACCTCACCCGTGGCGTCGACGACTCCGGGAACGATCAGGAGTTCGGCATCGCGTGCAACGAACTCGGCCTCCACAGCGGCGAGTGTGTGCGCGAGATCGACCTGCGCGGCGACCACCCGGTAGCCGGGTGAGGTAGTGGAGGTCTCCAGGTCGGCGCGTACGTCGAGGAGCACGACGTCGCCAGAGACATGAGCTGCGACCAGGGCGATCGCCTCGTCGACGTCGTCCGCGAAAAGAACCCGGTCGTCGACGCGGGCGCGCACGAAACCGGCGAGTACATCTTTGGGATCCGGCACTGGGACCATCGCCTCAGACGTTCCTTTCGCATTGCGTTTCAAGGTCGGACCGAATTCCCACCGGTCGGATCAGGTCTTTCTTGAACAACAACTTAGCTGCGGCGAACTATTTCCCGGCGGCTAAAAGTCGTCGTGATTGTTAGTCGACGGGCGAGCACTCACTCCGCAGGCGGTCCGACCTCTACCGCGGACCGCCGGCGCCACAACCGCCGAATGCCGAAGTAAGCGACCACCACCAGCGCGGCACCGACCGCGAAGTACAGCAACAGGCTGGCCCCGAGCGTCTGCCCGAGCGCGTATCCGACCACGCAGACCACCACCACCCAGAGCACCCCGCCGACCACATTCGCGATCAGGTACTGCCTTGTCGGCATGTGACTCATACCCGCGACGAACGGGGTCACGGTGCGGACGTATCCGATCCACCGAGCGCTGACGACCGTGACGACGCCGCCGTCCCGGATCAGCGTCTCGGCGCGGGCCCACCGCTCTTCGCCGATCCAGCCACCGAAACGGGAGTGGGTGATCCTCTCACCCGAACGTCTGCCGATCAGGTAACCGGTCCAATCACCGAGCACCGCGGCCACGCTCGCCGCGACGATCAGCCACGCGATGTTGGCACTGCCGATCGCCGCAGCAACGGCGCCCGCCAGCAGCACGGTCTCGCCGGGTAACACCAGGCCGAGCAAGGCTGCGGCTTCACCGAACACGACGCCGCACACGATGAGATACACCGCCCAGGGCGGCGTTGACTGAACAACCGACACGATCCAGTCGGCCACCGAGTGCAGGATGACCCACCGTCCCCTCTGTGCCGCCTACTTACAGCGCTTGATCGATGTCGCCCAGCAGATCGTCGATGCCTTCGAGGCCTACAGACAAACGTACGACAGAGTCCGACAGCCCGATCGCGGCGCGGCCCTCCGGCCCCATCGCACGGTGCGTGGTGGTGGCCGGGTGCGTGATGAGTGACTTCGAGTCCCCGAGATTGTTCGAGATGTCGACGATCTTCAGCGCATCGAGCACCTCGAACGCTCTCGCCTTACCTGAGGCCCCGGCCGAATCGGCGAGTTCGAACGTCACCACGGTGCCACCACCCGACATCTGCCTGACCGCCAGATGGTGTTGCGGATGTGATTGCAGGAATGGATATTTCACCCACGCAACCCGTGGATCCGCCTCGAGGAACTCAGCGATCCGCAGTGCCGAACTCGTGGAGTGATCCACGCGCAGACGCAGCGTCTCGAGACCCTTGAGCAAGGTCCAGGCGTTGAACGGGCTCAATGCCGGACCGGTGTGCCGCATCAGCGTCTGCACCGGGCCGTCGATGTACTCGGCCGAACCGAGCACGGCCCCACCCATCACCCGGCCCTGCCCGTCGATGTGTTTTGTTCCGGAGTAGACGATGACGTCGGCGCCGAGATCGAGGCCGCGTTGCAGCAACGGAGTCGCGAAGACGTTGTCGAGTACCACCTGTGCGCCTGCCGCATGCGCGAGCCCACACACCTTCTCGACGTCGACAAGTGTCTGCATCGGGTTCGAGGGCGTCTCGAAGAAGACGGCCGTGGTCGGCACCGACAGCGCCTGCTCCCACTGCTCGAGGTCTTCGCCGTCGACGAACACCGTCTCCACGCCCCATCGCGGCAGGATCTCGTTACACACGACGAAGCAGGAACCGAACAGGCTGCGCGCGGCGACGAGGCGATCACCTGCCTTGAGCAGGGCGCCCAGCGCGACGAACACCGCAGCCATACCGCTCGCGGTGGCGAAACAGGCTTCGGCACCGTCGAGCAGGCGAAGTCGCTCTTGGAACATCGCGACGGTCGGATTTCCGTAGCGGGAGTACACGAATCGCTCATCTTCACCGGTGAAGGCACGTTCGGCGGCGGCCGCGGAGGAGTAGACATACCCGGAGGTGAGATACAGCGCCTCGGAGGTCTCTTCGAAGTTCGAGCGGGCCAAACCGCCACGAACCGCCAGCGTGTCCGGCGAGACGCCGTCGGGCAGTGGACTATTCACTGTCGTCCTCCGTGTGTGGTGATGCCGCGGATTGGTGGTGGGGTCCTACGACTGGCGCCACGGGAGTCCCAGGGCCTTCCAGCCGACCGCGCCGCGGTGACCCTCCGCATCGGTGGCCCCCTCGAAGCCGTCGAGCACGTTGTAGGCCTTGGCGACGCCGTCGGCCGTCGCGGCCTGCGCGGCTCCGATCGAACGCTGGCCCGAGCGGCACAGGAAGACCACCTGCTGGTCGTCGGTGACCCCCGCGGCGCGCAGTTGACCGACGAAGTCGGAGTTCTTTGCGCCGTCCGGGAAGCTCACCCACTCGATGAACACCGTCTCTTTTCCGGCCTCGGTGAGATCGGGTACTCCGACGTAGGTCCATTCGGCCCTGGTGCGGCAGTCGACCAGCACCGCGGTCGGATCCTCGGTGATGATCTTCCATGCTTCTTGCGGGGTCAGGTCACCTGCGTAACTCATGCACACACCTTCCAGGAGTCGCTTTCCTTGACCAGTGTGACCGGAGTGATCTGGGTCTGCGTCTTCTGCTTGCGGAACGAATGCACATTCGCAGTCGCCCGATCGCCGTTGACCACGGTCTCCGAGATGTTGCTGATCTCGATCTGGCCGTCGGCCTCGCGGGCTTCGGTCTGCTCGGTGGAGAAGGCGCCCTCGGTCGGGAAGTCAGCCGAGTCGCGCTGCGCGGAGCAGGTCAGGGCCCGGAAGTTGCTGTAGTTGAGCGCGTTCTGCGCCGTGTAGTAGTCGTTGATCGTCCGGGAGACCTTCGACTCCTCAGTGAGCCGGTCCTCGGCGGGTCGCACGACATGCATCACGCCGATCGCACCGAGCACCAGCACCACGATCGCCACTGCGATGAGGAACGGCCACGGCGTCCGTCGCTCGTCATCTTCCAGCGGTGGTACCGCATTCTTGTCGGTTGATGCCATGGTCGCGAGCTTATAACCCGTATTTGCCCGGGCCACCACCGCCGTGAGACGCTGGCCCATGACATTGGTGAGCCAACCCTAATTTTCGACGTCACAGGGTTGTTCCAGGACTGTGAGGAAGAGACCGTGCGAATCAAGAACCCCAGGCGAGCGACTGCCCGCGCAGCGATCGTGACCGCGACTGTTGCCGCTCTGATCGGGATCACGGCTTGTTCGGCCCCCGACGAGGACAGCGCCGGCGCATCGGTCACCGCCGAAGAAGGTGCCCTGCCGGTCACCGTCACCCACAACTTCGGCGAGACGGAGATCAAGACCGAGCCGGCCCGGGTCGCAACACTCGGCCCCGGTGACGCCGACATCCTCATGGCGCTGGGCATCACACCGACCACGATCGTCCCGTTCAACGATCCGACGGGCAAGAACGTGGTCGAACCCTGGAACGAGAAGTACATCGCGGAGAACACCCCCGTCGCGCTCGGCCAGGCCACCCAGAATCTGGGCGCCGACATCCCGAAGGCACTGGCGACCAATCCGGACTTCATCGTTGCGGTCAACAACGCGGTCACCCGGGAGCAGTACGACAACCTGACCAAGGTCGCCCCGACCATCGTTCGCGAATCCCAGTACCAGGACTGGCTGATCCCGTGGGCCGCATCGACCGCCGAGATCGGCAAGGCGGTCGGCATGCCGGAGAAGACCCAGCAGCTGATCGACCAGACGAACGCCAAGTTCGACGAGGCGAAGGCGCAGTACCCGAACATGGTCGGCAAGAAGTCGGCCGTCATCATCTCCGGCGCCGACGGGTCGATCTCCATCTATGGCCCCGGTGACGGACGCGGCCAGATGCTCGTCAACCTCGGCCAGATCTTCCCGGCAGAGCTCGAGCCTCTGGTGACCAGTGGCTTCTACGGCACCATCTCGAACGAGAATCTGAACCTGCTCAACAACCTCGACCAGGTCGTCGCGATCGACTGGGAGGGTTCGAACGAAAAGCTCAAGAACAACCCGATCTTCAACAACCTCGACATCGCCAAGCGTGGTGGAGTGATCTACCTGGACCAGCAGATCGGCAGCGCGATGTCGGTGCCGACCGTCCTGACCATCCCGTGGGCAGTCGACCAGATTGCACCCAAACTGGGCGCCTGACCCGCTACCCCAGAGCGCCGGGTTTGGCGGGAACCAGAATCGGCAGCGGTCGAGTTCGACTCGAGACCGTCTGCCGATTTTGGTTCCCGCCAGGTCCAACGCTTACCGTGGGGTGTTGAGCCCCGTCCGGGCGCCCGCATCGGTGAGCGCCGGAACTCCTACTCGCACGAGAAAGCACTCCGACTCATGAGCGATCAGAACCGTCCTCTTCGCGTGGCCATCGTTGGCGCAGGCCCTGCCGGGATCTATGCCGCCGATGCCCTGATGAAGTCGGACAAGGCCAAAGACCGTGGTGTCTCGATCGACTTGTTCGAGCGGATGCCTGCTCCGTTCGGGCTGATCCGTTACGGCGTGGCGCCTGATCACCCCCGCATCAAGGGCATCATCAACGCCCTGCACAAAGTCCTCGACAAGCCGCAGATCCGGCTGATCGGCAACGTCGACTACGGCACCGACATCGCGCTGGAAGACCTGCAGTCGATGTACGACGCCGTCATCTTCTCCACCGGCGCCACCGACGACCGCATCATGGACCTGCCCGGCATCGACCTCGACGGCAGCTACGGCGCCGCGCAGTTCGTGGCCTGGTACGACGGGCACCCCGACTTCCCCCGCACCTGGCCCCTGGACGCCGAAAAGGTCGCCGTCATCGGCGTCGGCAACGTCGCCCTCGATGTGGCGCGCGTACTGGCCAAGACCGGCGACGAACTGCTGCCGACCGAGATCCCCGCCAACGTCTACGACGGACTCAAGAACAACAAGGCCGTCGAGGTGCACGTCTTCGGACGCCGCGGACCGGCCCAGGCCAAGTTCACCCCGCTCGAGCTCAAAGAACTCGACCACTCACCGACCATCGATGTGATCGTCAACCCCGAGGACATCGACTACGACGAAGGGTCCACCGTGGCCCGTCGTTCGTCGAAGATCACCGACCAGGTCGCCACCATCATCGAGCAGTACGCGATCCGCGACCCCAAAGGCCGCCCGCACAAACTGTTCCTGCACTTCTTCGAGAGCCCGACCGAAATCCTGGGCGAGGACGGGAAAGTCATCGGCCTGCGCACCGAACGCACCGAACTCGACGGCACCGGCAACGTCCGCGGCACCGGCAAGACCACCGACTGGGACCTCGGCGCGGTCTACCGCGCCGTCGGGTACCTCTCGGACAACCTGCCGCAGATCCCGTTCGACGATCAGGCCGGGGTCATCCCCAACGAAGCCGGGCGCATCTTCGACCAGGGCACCCACATGACGGGCATGTACACCACCGGCTGGATCAAGCGCGGACCCGTCGGACTCATCGGCCACACCAAGGGTGACGCCAACGAGACCGTCGACTGCCTGCTCGACGATGCCCTCGCCGGCAAGGTCCTGACGCCGGCCACCCCCGGCGAAGACGCCATCATCGACTACCTCGAAAACAAGAACGTCGCCTTCACCACCTGGGACGGCTGGTACCGCCTCGACGAACACGAACGCAAACTCGGCGCCGCCGAAGGCCGCGAACGCGTCAAGGTCGTCGAACGCGAAGACATGCTCGCCGCAAGCGAGCCGGACAAGGTGAACCGCGGCTGAGGCCCTCTTCGCAATCCGCTCCACTTACTACAATTCGCTCCACTTCCAGTGCGCTGGAAGTGGAGCGAATTGCTGTAAGTGGAGCGGATGACTTTTCACCCACGAGGGAAGGTTCAGGATGCGAGGATCTTGGCCTTCTCGGCGGCGAACTCTGCTTCGGTCAGCACGCCCTGGGTGCGTAGTTCGCCGAGTTCGCGAAGGGCGGTGAGCCGATCGACGCCGGGTGCAGGTGCAGCGACGGGCGCCGGCGCCGCCTGTTGCGGAGCCTGCTGTTGCGACTGCTGCGCCCATCGATTGCCTTGACGGCGTGAGACACGGTTGGACACCGACGTCGCGGTGCCGGCGATGACGGCGGTGCGGGCTACGCCGCGTAAGAGACCAGGCATGACGTTTCCTTCGCTGAGTTCAGACGCCGAGCGCGTCTAGGGAGTCGAGCAGGTCTTGGGTGGCCACGCGTCCGGAGGCGACCAACTGCGCACCGTTGCGCCGCAGGGCCGACGCGAACGGTGCGGCCCAATGGTTTTCGTAGATCAGAATCGCGCCTGAACAACCGGGTTCGAGCGCGGAAGCCGCCTCGTCGAGATCCTCGCGAGCGATCAGGCCAGACGCTGCGCCGGCAAAGAGCGACACGTCGAAGTCACCGGAGAGGTCGAAATCCTCGACTGCGACCGCAAAGATCGATCCGTCGAGCTCTTTACGAACGAAGACGAGGTCGAGGAGTTTGATGATCCCGCGATCCACCAGGTCGGCCAACAGCGGCAATGCCGAACCATCGGGGGTGCGGTCGGCGGGAAACTCGATCACCAGGTAGTCGATGGGACCGACCTCGGCCGCCTCGGGTTCCGTCATGGGTGTCTCCTTCTTGAAAGATGAGGTCAGATCAGTCTTCGAAGTGAAAGCCTGCAGACGAGTCTGGTCCCTGCGGTCCCCGATGCCCTCATCCCTTCCGGATGAATCCGCAGACAAAACGATCCCTCCCCCTGACGAGGCGGATGTGCGGGCGCTCTACGTCAGGGAGAGGGATCGTTGTCGGCGTGTGAGAGAGCTAGTTGTCGATCCGCTGGACGTTGGCCCAGAAGCCGATGTTGTTCTGCAGCGGATCGATGTCGCTGGAGATGGTGTATCCGGAGATGGAGCTCGGGAAGCAACCGAACCACTTCGTCTCGATGCGCAGCTTCTGGCCCTCCTTGAGGTTCGGGGAGAACTTCTCGGCTCCACCGAACTCGTGCAAGGTCACGTTCGGCCAGTTGCGGCCGTGAGCGGTGACCTCCATCCACCGGACCATGTACCAGGCGTTCTGCCAGGGGTCGCCGGGCTTGCCGAATGAGCAGTAAACCCCACCGGTGAGAGCCAGATCAGGCGCTGCCGCCTGAGCCGGAGCTGCAGCCACGACACTCCCCGCCGCAATCCCGACCGCCGCCGCTGCGGCGACCGCAGCGCGAACCATTTTCTGCTTCATCTTCACTCCTTTTTCGTGAATGCCACCGACACAGCGGCCTTGCACGTGAATCGGTCAAGTACAGGCTGAGTGTTAGCCAAGAAACAGATAAGAAACTCCATGTCTTCGTTTCGTTAGCTTTCCGTTATCGAAGCGGTTCGCCAGAGCGCCGATTTCGCGATCGATAGGCAAGTTAGGCTAACCTCTCCAGGGTGGATCACTAGTCGAGCGCGAAGAGGCAGGACCCGGTCTTGGGCAAGAAGTCGCTGCGCCTACCGGGCGCAATACTGTTGCTGACGCTGCTGATCGTTGCGTGCGCAGCGTCGATTGCGATCGGATCCCGCGTCATCCCCCTCTCAGAGGTCTGGGATGCGCTCTGGGCAGACAACGTGCCCGGCGCCCCCGACGCGGTCGGCATCGTCCAGACCCTGCGGATACCCCGCACCGTGCTCGGATTGATCGTCGGCCTGGCGATCGGTGCGGCCGGGGCGCTCACCCAGGGTCACACCCGCAACCCACTGGCGGACCCCGGCATCCTGGGCGTCAACGCGGGCGCGGCCTGCGCCGTCGTCGCGGGCGTCTACCTGCTCGGTATCACCACCCCCATCCAGTACATGGGCTTCGGTCTGATCGGCGCCCTGCTGGCGGCGAGCCTGGTCTTCTTTCTCGCGTCTGTCGGCAAAGGTGCCAGTCCACTGACCCTCATCCTCGCCGGCACCGGCCTGTCCGCGATGCTGATCGCGGTCACCTCGGCCATCGTGCTCATCGACACCGCTTCGCTCGAGGCGTGGCGCTTCTGGCAGGTCGGTTCCATCGCGGGCCGCGGCTGGGACGTCATCACCGCGACGCTCCCGTTCGTCATCCCGGGTCTGATCTTGGCTGTGGCCAGCGGGTTCTTCCTCAACATCCTCTCGCTCGGCGACGACATGACGAAAGCCCTGGGGTCCCGCATCCTGCAGGTTCGCATCGTCGGAATCGTTGCGATCACCCTGCTCGTCGGCGCCGCCACCGCCGCGTGTGGGCCCATCGTGTTCCTCGGCCTCGTCGCGCCACACGTGGCCCGCTTCTTCACCGGGCCCGACTATCGATGGGTGGTCCCCTACTCCGCATTGATCGGGGCCGTGGCACTGGTCTCCTGCGACGTCCTCGGCCGGATGATCGCCCGGCCCGGTGAGATCCAGGCCGGGATCGTCCTGGCGGCGGTCGGTGCGCCGTTCTTCATCGCTTTGGTCCGAGCCAAGAAGTTGGTCGCAGTATGAAGTTGGTCGCAGTATGACGACATTCGCCGAGCCCCCGGAGACCGCACAGGCTCCGCTTCCCGCACACCACCTGCGCCGCACGGTCGTTCGAATCGGTGTCGGCACCTTCGTGATCCGGCCCTGGGCCACCGGGGTGGGTCTGGTGCTGGCCGCGGCGGCCCTGCTCCTGTTCGCGGTGAGTATCGGCACCAGCGACTTCCCGATGAGCCCCATCGACGTCGGCCGGATCCTGCTCGGCGGCGGAACTCGCGCCGAGAACGTGGTCGTCTTCGACACCCAGCTCCCCATCGGCCTGGTGAGCCTGCTCGTCGGTTTCGGTCTCGGGATGTCCGGCGCGCTGACCCAGGTGATCGCCCGCAACCCGCTCGCCACCCCCGACATGCTGGGGATCACCTCCGGCGCCAGCGCCGCCGCCGTCGCGGTGATCGCATTCGGATCGACCTGGGCATCGTGGCTCGCCGATCTCGGACTCGCGGTCGCGGCGCTCCTCGGCGGTCTGCTGACCGCTCTCGCGATGTACCTGCTGACCTGGCGCAGAGGCATCGACCCCATCCGCCTCGTGCTCGTCGGCGTCGCCCTGACCTGGGGACTCCAAGCCCTGATCGCCTACCTGCTGACCCGCGCGAACGTCGACGAAGTCCAGCGGGCGCAGCTCTGGATCGTGGGGTCGGTGTCGAGTGCGGGCTGGAAGGCCGTGTGGCCGCCACTGATCGTGCTGATCCCCGCGATCATCTTCGTCACGATCCAGTCCCGCAACCTCGCGATTCTCAGCCTCGGAGAAGACGTGTGCCGTGGGCTGGGAGTGCGGGCCAACGCGGTGTCGGCGACGATCCTCATCGCAGCCGTCGTCGTCGCCGCGGTCGCCGTGTCCTCGGCAGGCCCCATCGCCTTCGTCGCGCTGCTCGCCCCGCAGATCGCGATGCGCCTCGCACGCGCCGAGATCCCCGGTCCCATCACCTCAGGCCTGATGGGTGCCTGCCTGGTCATCGGCGGAGACCTACTGTGCCGCACCGTATTGCCGGCCGGCATCCCCGTCGGCGTGGTGACCGCGGGTATCGGCGGGCCCGCCCTGATCTACCTCATGATCCAGATCAACCGGAAGGCTTCGGTATGAGTGCCGCGTTCTCGGAGAAGGCGACGTCACGGGTCGCAGCGACGGATCTGCAGGTCGGTTACGGCGAACGCACCGTCATCGACGGTCTCGATGTCACCATCCCCGACGGCAAGATCACCACCATCGTCGGCCCGAACGGTTGCGGGAAGTCGACGCTGCTGCGTTCGCTGGTGCGGCTGCTCAAACCGACCGGCGGTCAGGTGCTCCTCGACGGCAGCGACATCGCGACCCTGCGCACCAAGGATGTCGCACGGATCCTCGGTCTGCTTCCCCAGAACCCCGTCGCCCCTGAGGGTTTGACCGTCGTCGATCTGGTCTCCCGCGGCCGTCACCCGCACCAGGCGTGGTACCGGCAGTGGTCGCACGAAGACGAGGTCGCCGTCGCCACCGCCCTCGAGCAGACCAACTGCACCGAGCTGGCAGAGCGGACCATCGACGCACTCTCCGGAGGACAGCGCCAGCGGGTCTGGATCGCCCTGACCCTGGCGCAGCAGACCGATGTGGTGATGCTCGACGAACCCACCACCTACCTCGATCTGTCCCACTCCATCGACGTGCTCGACCTCGTCGACGACCTGTGCAGCAAGCACGGCAAGACGATCGTCATGGTGCTGCACGACCTCAATCTCGCCATCCGCTACAGCGATTGGCTGGTCGTGATGCGCGAGGGCGCCATCATTCGCGAAGGTGTGCCCGGTGACGTCATCACGACCGAGCTGCTGCAGGAGGCATTCGGGCTGCGGTCTCAGGTGATGACCGATCCGATCTCCGGTGGTCCGATGATCGTCCCGATCGGGCGCAAGAAGTAAGCGGGCGGCTAGTAGACGAACGCCGCGCCCAGCCAGATCGACGCCGCGAACAGGGCGCCGGCCAGCTCGATGATCATCGCAATGCCTGCTGCCTTGGTGGCGGCAACCGCTCCGCGCCAGCCGGCTTCGATGCTCTTGTTCCGATACCACTCGGCGAGAAAAGCACCCAGCACGAACCCGATGATCAGTCCGATCACCGGGATCACGAAGAAGCCGACGATCCCGAGCAGGCCACCGGCGATGACCGTGCGTCCGGGGACCCCCGAGTTCTTCATCGACTTGTTCGCGACGAGATATTTGACCAATGCGGCCGCGCCCAGAAATCCTGCGGCGACTGCGAAGACCAGCCACGCCCAGCCGCCGACCACGAACGCCCACACCCCGATTGCGGCCAGGATGAGGATCAAACCCGGCAATACGGGCAACACCACGCCGCAGAGACCGATGAAGATCACCACGGCGACCACGATCTCGCCGACAAAGGACATTCGCGCCTACCGGGGGTCTTCGCCGGAGCGGATCGGCTTCTGAAGCCGAACGTCCGGACGCGGCGCCTGCTGTGGTGGCCGCCCGGCATTCGGGGGTGGCCCAGCAGATGGGGGTGGCCCAGCAGGCGACGGCGGCCTGCGAGTCATGCGGGTCTGCGCCAGATCCTCCGGCGCAGCAGCCGGTTGTGGTTCCGGTTCTCTGCTCGCCGTCGCCACGGCAGCGGTGTCGGCCTGCGGCGACGTGCTGATCGGGCGAACCAGGCGAGCGGCGTCGCCCGCCCGTTGCCGGGCAGTGCCCACGTCGTCGGCCGTCGCGATGACCACGCCCATGCGGCGGCGCGCGAAACTCTCGGGCTTGCCGAACAGCCGGATGTCGGTCTCCGGGATGGCCAGGGCGGCAGCCACATTCCCGAAGGCTATCGCCGGCTCATCGAGACCGCCGTAGATCACTGCAGAGGCTCCGGGTGAGGCGAGCGTGACGTCGACGGGGAGGCCGAGGATCGCCCTGGCATGCATCTCGAACTCCGAAAGGCGTTGAGTGCCAAGCGTCACCAGACCCGTGTCGTGCGGCCTCGGGCTGACCTCCGAGAAATAGACATCGTCTTCCTTGACGAACATCTCGACCCCGAAGATGCCGCGGCCACCGAGGTGGCCATCGCCGAGAGCCGCTGCAATACGCGCGGCCACCGACGTCGCACCACCGAGCGCGATCTCACTCATCGGCTGGGGCTGCCACGATTCGACGTAATCACCGTGCTGCTGGCGATGGCCGATGGGTGCGCAAAAATAGGTCGCCAGTCGCCCGGTCGCAGGGTCGATCGCCCGCACGGTGAGCAAGGTGATCTCGTAGTCGAAGTCGACGAAACCCTCGACGATCACCCGGCCGCCTTTGACGCGCCCGCCTGCGACCGCGTAGTCCCAGGCGGCGTCGATCTCGTCCGGACCGCGGACCACGCTCTGGCCCTTGCCCGACGACGACATCACGGGCTTGATCACGCACGGGTATCCGACGCGGGCCGTGGCCGCGCGGATCTCGTCGGCGGAGTCCGCGAACGCGTACGGCGACGTCGGCAGACCCAGCCGTTCGTCCGCGAGTCGGCGGATGCCCTCACGGTTCATCGTCAGCGCGGTCGCGCGGGCAGTCGGGATGACCTCGGTGAAACCCTCTTCGTGGATGTCGACGAGCACCTCGGTGGCGATCGCCTCGATCTCCGGGACCACATAATCGGGCTGCTCCGCCTCGATCACGGCACGGAGCGCCACCGGGTCGGTCATGTCGACCACATGCGAACGATGTGCGACCTGATGGCCGGGGGCATTGGGGTAGCGGTCGACGGCAATCACCTCGACGCCCAACCGTTGGAAGGCGATCACCACTTCTTTGCCGAGCTCTCCGGCGCCGAGGAGCATCACCTTGGTGGCGCCCGGTGTCAGTGGGGTGCCGATACGGTCGGGCACTGCGTTGATGACAACGCCGCTCCCCGAGGTATTCGTAGTCACCTTTGTAAGGCTAGCTGCAAACAAGGCGGCTTTCGTACGGGTAGACCCCCGCGGCGTAAGACATCGGATTCTGACGAACGAGGGGCCGATCAGTCCATCCGCGCGTGGACGTAGCACCAACGCCACGTCTCGCCGGGCTCAGCCGACTGCATCACGGGGTGTCCGGTGGCCTTGAAGTGGGCGGTTGCATGCTTACGCGGGCTCGAATCGCAGCAGGCGACGTGCCCGCAGGCGAGGCAACGCCGCAGGTGCGCCCAGTGATCGACACCCTCGGCGGCGCAGTCCTGGCAGACCCCGACAGCGTCGGCCGCGGCGGTTTCGACGGGTATCGCTGCCGCGTCGCGCAGTTCGACGCACAGGTCGTCGTCCGCCTTCACATCGGAGGCCTTGATGTTTCGGTGCATCACCGATCGCCGTGGCAGTCGCATACAGTCCAATCTGGTCGAGCTCCGCCTCTGGAGTTTGCCAGTGGTCTCTTTGAGCTCTTTCCGCCGGCTTCGTCTCCGGCAATTCTCCCGTATCTTTGCCTGGTTCGGCCAGAAGTCAGCTCAGGGAGGAATTCGCAGGTGAACGAAGGGCTCCTCATAGTCGCGGTGGTCGCGGTGATCGTCTCCGCGCTGTGTCGTCGATACGGATTGTCCGGCCCGCTGGTACTGGTCGTGGTGGGTCTCGGTGTCGGCTGGATTCCCGGACTCCCCGACCTCACGCTCGAACCCGAACTCGTGTTGTTCGCCATCCTCCCGCCGTTGCTCTACTCCGCGGCGCAGGACAGCTCCTACGTTGCGCTTCGGAAGAACATCCGCGCTGTGGGCCTGCTCGCGGTCGGGCTGCCGTTGGCCACGGCCGCAGGAGTCGGTGTGGTCGCCTACTACGCGGTTCCCGACCTGCCCTGGGCGGCCGCGTTCGTGCTGGGGGCCATCGTCGCTCCGCCGGACGCCGTGTCCGCGCAGGCCGTCGGACGCCGCCTCGGCCTGCCACGTCGCGTGATGACCCTGCTCGGCGGCGAGAGCCTGCTGAACGACGCCACCGCCTTGACCGCCTACCGACTCGCACTCGCCGCCGCCATCGGCGCCACCACCACGGTGTGGGATGGCATCCTGGCCTTTCTCGAGGCCGCGATCGGCGGCGTGGTCATCGGTATGGCAGCCGGCATCGCGGTGGCCTTCGCCCGGCACTTTCTCGACGACCCACCGATGGAGACGGCGCTCGGGATCCTCGCCCCGTTCGTCATCTACTTCGTCGCCGAAGAGATCCACGCGTCCGGGGTGATCGCCGTGGTGGTGGCCGGCCTATATCTCGGCCAGCGATCAGTCCGCGAAGGTTACGCGACCCGACTGCAGGACAACGCGGTGTGGAAGTCGATCGACGCGATCCTCGAATCGTTTGTGTTCCTGCTCATCGGACTGCAACTGCCGCAGGTCATCGAGGGTCTCGACGGGCGGTCGATCAACGGCATCTGCTGGGCCGCGGCGGCAGTCTTCCTCGCCACCGTGCTGATCCGGATCGTCTGGGTGTACGCCGCGACGTACGGTGCCCGGCTGTTCCCGCGGATCCGCGAACGCGAGGTCGCTCCGTCGGCAGGCGCCGTCTTCGTCTTGTCGTGGGCCGGTATGCGAGGCGTGGTGAGCCTGGCCGCGGCCTTCGCCATCCCGCTGACCGTCGACGACGGTTCGGAGTTCCCGGCCCGGGACGCGATCCTGTTCCTCACGTTCGTGGTCGTGGTCGGCTCGCTGCTGTTGCAGGGCACCACTCTGCCGTTGATCATCAAGTGGCTGGGCGTCCAGGGCGACGACCATCAGGCCGATCTGGTGTCGCTCGCCCGGGCTCAAGACCGTGCGGGGCGCGCTGCGATCACGCGACTCGACGAGATCGCCGCGAAGATCCCGGCAGGCGATGCCCGCAGCGAGCAGGTCGAGATCCTGCGCCACTGGATCAGGACCAGAAAGAATCTGGCCTGGGAGGGGCTCGGCCGGGATTCCGACGAACTCGGCGAGAGCCCGACGGAGGCGTACAACCGGATTCGCAACGAGCTCATCCAGATTCAGCGCGAAGTGTTCATCGACGAACGGGATCGTGGACGTATCGACGACGAGGTGCTGCGAAGTGCGTTGCGGCAACTCGACCTCGCGGAAGGCCTGGGCGACAGCCGTAAGCGACTCTAGGCAGTCGGCGGATGCTGCGCCGCGTGCACCTCGGTCACCTCGGAGCGGCCGCGCAATTCCGTCTTCTCCTGCCACTGCCAGTGCGCCGCTTCGGCTTCCGTGGCCGCCGACACCGCCCGCCCCGACGACAGTGGGCGGGTCGGGTCTTTCTTCGCCAGTTCGCTCAGGCGGGCCGCCTCGTTCACGGCATCGCCGATGACGGTGTACTCGAAGCGCTGGATGGCGCCGACGTTGCCCGCGACGACGGGACCGTGCGACACCCCGATACCCGCCGCCAGTTCGGGGACGTCGGCGGCGAGGTTCACCGAGATCTCCCGGGCGGCGGCGAGCGCTTCGGTTGCGGTGTCGTCCAATTCCAGTGGCGCCCCGAACACCGCGAGCACCGCATCGCCTTCGAACTTGTTGACCAGCCCGTCGTGTCTCTCGACGGCGGTGACCACGACTGCGAAGAAACGGTTGAGGAGTTCGACGACCTCGTTCGGGGGCCGGCTCGCGGCGAGCGTGGTGGAACCGATGACGTCGATGAACACCACCGCGACCACGCGCTCCGCGCCTCCGAGTTCGGGGTTCTGGGCCAGCGCCGCCTCGGCGACCTCACGGCCGACGTGTCGTCCGAACAGGTCGCGCATCCGCTCGCGTTCTCCGAGACCTTCGACCATGAGGTTGAATCCGCGTTGCAGATCACCGATCTCGGTGCCGTCGTAGACAACGACCCTCACCTCGGTGTCCCCGCCCTCGACCCTGGTCATGGCCTGCCGGACCGACCCGACCGGGGCCTTGATGGCGTCGATGCTCAGGTAGTTCAGGAGCAGACCGGTGAACAGAGCCGTCGCGCCCAGGACCATGATCGCAATGAACACGTCGGTCTTGGTGGTGTCGTCGCGGAAGACGGCGAACAGCACCACCAGCATCATCCCGACGATCGGGATCCCCGACCCCAGGACCCAGCTGAGCATGCCGCGGGTCCGCAACCGGCTGCGGCGGGTGATGCCGGTCTCGAGCGCCTGCGCAGCGACGGGTCGCAGCGAGAACTCGGTCAGCAGATAGGAAATGGCGCAGACGACCGACCCCGACAGCCCGATCACCAGCACGACCTTCGGGATCAGTTCCGGGTCCTGGATGCCGTAACAGAGCGTGAACAGCACGTCGGCAACCAGCCACAGCCCGAGTTGCAGTCGCGTCAGCACCCACGGTGCGCGTAGCGCCGCACGTGCCTGCTTCGGGGTGGGTCTCTCGTCGCGCAGCGCCCACCGCAACCGCCGCAGCACCCGCGTCGTGCCGACCACCCAGCCGAATCCGAACGCGATCCCGACGTACACCGGGACGACGATGAAGTTGACCCACCAGAACTGGGCCTCGAGCACACTGGGTTCCGGGATCCCGACCACCACCAACAGGATCGCCATACCCGCGCCGATCGCGTTGGCGGTCAGTAGCGACACCGTGATCAGTAGTTGGATCCGGATCCGCTGGCGCCGAACGGTGTCGGTGGCCGAACCGAGCAACACCGAACCGAAGTCCGACTCTTGACCCGGAAACTTCATCCACTCCCCCACCCGTACCGCCGTGTGACCTCAGGGCAATCTACCCGTGGACTACGGACGCCGGTACTCCTGCTTCGGCCGCCCGGTCGCGCCGTAACGCAACTTCATGGTCAGTTTTCCCGACGAGACCAGATTTGCCAGATGCCTGCGCGCGGTCGGCGGTGAGATCCCGACGACGGCCGAGACCTCGTCGGCGAACATGACGTGGTCGGATCCGTCGAACGCTGTCAGGATGAGCTCCTCCGTCTGAGAACCGGTGTCCGATGCCTCGCGAAGTGCACGTCCGGTCCGTAGTGCGCCGAGCGCGGCGTCGACGGCGCTCTGCTCGGTGGTGGGAGTGGCCAGGATGCGGCGGTACTGCGCATACGCCGAGAGCCTCCTCGCCAGCTCCGTGTTCTCGAACGGCTTGATCAGGTAGGTCAGCGCACCGCCGCGCAGGGCTTTGCGTACCGCCGCGCTGTCGGTCTCTGCGCTGATCACGAAGGCGTCGCAGTTCAGGCGGGGCAACAGGTCGAGCCCGGGGCCGTCGGGCAGGTGGACATCGATGAGGGCGAGGGTGATCTCGGGATGCTCGGCCAGGGCGGCGACCGCCGCCTCGCGGGTGCCGGCCTGCGCCAGGACCGAGAATCCCGACACCGCGTTCACGATCGACGCGTGCAGGCCGGCGACCCGGAAGTCGTCGTCGACGATCAGGACCCCGAAGTCCTCGGCGCTCATGCCGGATGTCCTGTCGCGACGATGCCGGGCAACCGGGCCACGAAGACGGCGCCGCCGAGGGTGTTGTCGGCAGCTGCGGTCTCCCCGCCCGGGTCCCCGACGATGAGGTCGCCACCGGTGCGGCGGGCCAGCTGCCGGGCCAGTGCCAACCCCATTCCCCGCCCACCGGGAACAGCCGGGTCGTCGTGGCTGGTCACCCCCTCTACGAAGACCGAGTCGGGATCTGTGAAGGCGATGCCCGGCCCGGAGTCTGCGACCGTGACCAGCAACGTGGCGTCGTCGGCGATCAGTTCTACTTCCACGAGTGCCTCAGCCCGGCCGGAGGCCGCCTCAAGTGCCCGGCCGGAGGCCGCCTCTATCGCCCGGCCGGAGGCCGCCTCGATTGCATTGTCGATGAGGTTGCCGACGACGGTGGTCACGACGACGGGGTCGCGCAGGCTGCCATCGAGGAAGGTCTGGTCGCCGAGGGTGAGCGTGACGCCGCGTTCCCTGGCCGCAGCGGCCTTGGCCTCGAGGAAAGCTCGAAGGTGGGGTTCGGTGAGGTTTTCCAGGCCGGGCAGTTCGGTGCCGTACGGACCGGTGCCCATCACCTCGTCCAGATAGTCGAGGCCGGCGACGGCGTTGCCTTGGCGGAGAAGTCCCGCGACGACATGCATCCGATTGGCGGATTCGTGCCGTTGCGCCCGCAAGGCGTCGGTCATCGACCGGATCGAATCGACCTGGCGGGTCAGGTCTTCCACGTCTGTGCGGTCGAGGATCGAGAGCACCATGCCGAGATCCTTCCCGTCGCGTGAGACACGCCGCGAACTCACCAGCACCACCCGGTCGTCGACGGTCGCCGACCGTGGGACGTCCACCGGCGTGCGGGCGACCTCCAGCACCCGTGGGGTGAGCCCGATGGCATCGATCGGGCTACCGGTCTGGGCGGTGACCCCCAGCAAGATCCGGGCTTTGTCGTTGATCACGCGCACCACACCGTTCGGGTCGATCGCGACCACACCCTCGCCCATCGAATGGAGCACCGCCTCCTGCTCGCGAACCAATTCGGCCAGCTGATCGGGTTCCAGCCCCAGTGTCAACCGGCGCCAGCGACGAGCCAGCAAAGCCGAGCCCACCACTCCGACCAGCAACGCGGACAACGCGATCAGGACCAGCGTGCGAATGTCTCCGCGCAGATCGTCGGCTATTTCTTCGGTGGAGATCCCGACGCTCACCAGTCCCACCACCTCGGTCCCGCCGGGCGCGTAGATCGGCACCTTGGCCCGCACCGATTGTCCGAGGGTGCCGCGGTCGGTGGCCAGGTCTTCCTGGCCGGCGAGCGCACGGGTGGGATCGGTGCTCAGCGGCAGGGCCAGTTCCGCGGGGTCCGGATGCGCGAGCCTGATGCCCCGATCATTGGCGATCACCACGAACAGCGCGTCGGTTCGCTCGGCCACGGCGAGCGCTTGCAGTTGCAGTGGGCGTGCCCGCAGTTCGCCGGGATCCAGGGACGTCCCGCCCGAACTGGCCACGGCCTCGCGAACGTCGGTGTCGGTGGCGACCGTTCGTGCGATCGCGAGAGCACGTTGTCCGTACTCGTCGCGGAACCGGTCGTCGCTGGTGGAGATCACCACCCCGAAGCCCGCCGCGAGACTGACCACGATCACCACCACCTGCAAGAGCAAGACCTGGTTACGCAGCCGCATCACAACAGCGTAGGCACCCGCGATCACGCGGGTGCCTACCTTCATGTGCTGCGTGTCAGAACGGAATGGAGCCGACGAGTACTCCGACGACCAGCATCGCCAGCGAGACCACCACCGCCCGCCACAGCACCTTCTTGTGATGATCGGCCAGGGAGACGCCTGCCAGGGAGACCAGCAGCAGGATCGCGGGCACCAGCGGACTCTGCATGTGCACCGTCTGCCCCGTGATCGAGGCGCGTGCCATCTCCACCGGAGCGATCCCGTAGGTGGTGGCGGTCTCGGACAACACCGGCAGGATGCCGAAGTAGAAGGCGTCGTTGCTCATCAGGAACGTGAACGGGATGGAGAGCACTCCGGCGACCACGGCCAGGTGCGGTCCCATCGCATCGGGGAGGATCGACGTCAACCATTCGGCGATGGCCTCGACCATGCCGCTTCCGGCGAACACCCCGGTGAGGACGGCTGCTGCCAGCACCATCGCGACCACCGAGACGATGCTCGACGAATGCCGCGTGATGGCCGACTGCTGGTCTTTGACGTGCGGGAAGTTGATGACCAGCGCGATACCTGCCGCGACCATGAACAGCACGGGGATCGCGATGACGTCCATGCCGAGAACGGCGAGCAGCGCGATCGTCAGCGCGGCGTTGACCCAGAACAGTTTCGGCCGCAGAGTGGTGCGGTTCGGGTCGAGGGCGTTGGCGGTGAATCCGCCGCCGGACGAATCGTCGCTCTCCCCTGCTGCGTCGTCGCCACCTGTCGTGCCACCGCTGCGACCCGAGCCACCCGTGCCACCACCGGTGCCCACCAGCACGGCCTCGTTCTCCCGGGAGAGGACCGATTCCCGGATGACGATCTTGCCGATCCGGCGGCGCTCCATGACGCCGAGGTGGTACGAGAACAGCAACACGATGACGAGGCCGGCGACCAGCGACGGGATCATCGGGATGAAGACGTCGGACGGCGAGATACCCAGTGCGGCAGCGGCTCGAGCGGTCGGGCCGCCCCAGGGCAGGATGTTCAGGGTGCCGTTGGCCAGGCCCGCGGTGACGGTCAGGACCACCGGGCTGACACCGAGCTTGAGGTACAGCGGCAACAACGCCGAGGTGACGATGATGAACGTCGTGGAACCGTCCCCGTCGAGCGAGACGATCATGGCCAGCAGTGCCGTACCCACCACGAGTCTGGCGGGGTCGGCGCGGACGGCTTTGACGACGCCGCGCACGATCGGGTCGAAGAGTCCGACGTCGATCATGATGCCGAAGTAGATGATCGCGAAGAACAGCATCGCGGCCGTCGGCGCGAGATCCTTGATGCCGTCGGTGATCATGTCGCTGATCCCCATGCCCGCGCCGGCGAAGAGGCCGAATGCGACGGGCACGAGGATCAGGGCCACCACCGGGGTGGCGCGTTTGGTGATGATCAGGAACATGAATGTGGCCACCATCGCAAGGCCCAGTGCTACCAACATGACGACGTCGCTCTCGTTTGCGGACTGCGGGACCGGAGTGATCCGCGCTACAAAAAAGAGTCTGGGGGTGCCCCAGATCACAGTCACGCTTGAGCGCATTAGTAGCCTTTTGCGCGTTTTGCTCGCTCCACACAAACCCACTCGTTCTAGGCAAAACCAGATGCTGCGCCCTCCCTGCCACCCTGGTTGTAAGACAGCAGGAGTGGTAGGGGTGGTGGGGATGGAGTGTGACATGGATTTGTTGAGTACCCCGATCGATATCCCGATTGGACGGTCAGCGAAAGGGCGCCGTTCGTTCCCGATTGCGTTCCGGATTGCGTTCTTGCAGCGCTGGGATCTTGCGGTGCAGCGCGGCGCGAAAACCCAGTTGATGCGCGAGTACAACTTGACCAGGGCGACCGTGCGAGAGTGGTTAGAGGCCCGCGAGTCCGGTGCGTTCAGTGACTCGATGGTCGCTGCCGCCGCCAAGACGAGGGACCGCATGGACAGTCAAGACCGCGCTGAGCTGGCCCGGTTGCGCGCCAAAGTCGCCCGGTTGGAGAAGAAGAACGACCAGTCCGAGGCGGCGTTGGAGATCATGGGAAAAGCCTTCGAGCTCTTGGACGGGATCACCAAGAGCTCGACCCAGGACGAGGGTCCGCAGATCCCACCAGCTTTGATGAGCGCCGAGCAGTACCAGGCCTGGCTCAAGCGACATCATCTGTCCTGATCGAGCTGGTCACCGCACTGACCGCCCATACCTGGATTGGGGTCACAGCGGCGTGTGATCTGACCGGCGTGGCCCGCTCGACCTACTACCGGATCACCCGGGGATACAAGCACTACACGCCCGTTGAAGACCCGACCCCGCAGTCTCAGAGGTTTCAGCCGGCGGCGTTGGCCACCGAGGAACAAGAGGCCGTTCTGGAGATTTTGAATCGGGAGGATTACTCGGA
>NZ_MJEI01000033.1 GCF_002095395.1 Williamsia sp. 1135 | reverse complement strand
TCAGCACCAGAGGGCGATGCCGCGGGAATCGGAGTGTTCCTCGCCGACGCCGGCTACCTCTCCGAGGAGAACCTGACCAGTGAAGGGCCGGACCGGTTGATTGCTATCGGTAAAGCGCGGCGTATCAACAAAACCGCCCGCGAGCAGCCCACCACAGGACCTCCACCGCCAGGGGCAACTCCCATCGAGGCCATGAGACACCGCTTGGCCACACCCGAAGGCCACGCCCTCTATGCCCAACGCGGTCACATCGCTGAAACCCCGTTCGGACACGCCAAACACAACCTCGGGTTCCGGCGGTTCACCAGCCGTGGATTAGACAGAGCCACAGCCGAGTTCGCGTTTCACGCCCTCGTACACAACCTCTTCAAAGCCATCAAAGGCGGACACCTCACCCCAGGAACGGCCTGAAAGGCCCGGGGCCACAGGCCCCAGCCCGACAACCCACCACAACGGCGGAACAATCGCTACGGGCCCAACCCACAACTTCATTTCGAAACAACCCGAATGCGCCCTCGGCCAGCCCTCTCGGGGACGATAGTGGTGGCTATTCGGCACTGATCCCGGCCGCGTGCAGACACTCGTCGAGGACGCACACCATCAGTGCTACATCGCCAATTCTCTCAATTCCGATGTTCAGGTGTCGGCGACAATTGACGTTGTTTGATCAGCCCATTTCAATAACGCCGGTTATATTCAGTCGGTGTCGACTACGAACTCAGCCACGAGCACATCGCTGCGCAGAAACCTCATCTGGATAGCAACCATCATCGCCGTCCTACTGACGGTAATGGCGATCTACGACATCGCCAACGGCGAGCGCAACATCAGCGTGTGGCTGTCGATCGTGTGCTGGCCGATTGTGGCAATTCTCAACGCGGTGCAGCTGTACCGGTTGCACCGCCAACCCTGACGGTCAGCTACTACCGAACAACCCGCTGAAGATGTCGCTACTTCCGCCGGATGGATCGGTGACCGCACCGGCGGTGCTGAGCTCGACATATCCATTGTTGTTCCCGACCTTGCCTGCAGTCTTCGAGACATCTTTCCCGTCGGGAGCCGAATAGGATTGGCCGCCGCCGCCACCGCCGCCGGCACCTACGTTGAAACCATCGAAGACGTAGTCGGCGCCATGGCCCTTGCCACCTCCGTTGTAGCCGCCACCGCCACCTCCGCCACCGCCGCCGGACACAGGTCCGTTCTCGCCGGCGTCGGTCCCGTCACCGCCGTGGATCGATTCGGTGCAACCGCGGATATGCGGCAGTCGTCCTCCGCATCCACCGTTGCCGGCCACCTCTCCGCCTTTACTTCCTTCGCCTTTGAATCCGTTCCCGCCGACGCCGAATCCTCCGCCGCCACCTTTGTATCCGGTCGAACCACCGCCACCACCGCCGCCTCCGCCGGCGACCACGAGATACGTTGCATCTGCCAGTGAATGACTCCCGCAGGACGACGTCGTTGCCTTCACCGCGGTCGAACCACCACCCCCGCCCCCGGATGCGTAGGAGGAAGACCCGGGCGAGGTTCCGTGGCGCCCGCCCTTCCCGTCGCCGAATCCGCCACTCTCATGCCCCCATTGACCGACTGTGATGGCGAGTTCGGTTCCTGGTACGACCGGAAATGTGCCCACCACGACGCCGGGGGCACCTCCGGTCCCGGTGTGGTGGTACGTCGCACCCGCTCCTCCAACCGCAGTCACCTTCAGCTCGGTCACACCGGAAGGGACGCAGTAGAAATCGGTTCGGTGGGTATAGGAAAAGTGTTCAGACACCGCGGGCGCCGCTCCTGCAATACCCATTCCGACAGTCGCCCCGGCGACAAGGGAAGCCGTCGCGGTGAGAACGATTGTTTGCGAACGCCGAAGATGTTGTTGTGCGAGTGTGTATTTCACGATCTTCCCCAATCAGCTGCCGCCAGGTTCCGCCCAACCCGTCTCGAAATTAGCGTACTAAGTAGACTTATGGCGGAGGTATCGGAAAGTTTGTCTAGAATCGGTCGGACATGAGTGAACGGCGAAAACGAGGTTCTCTGAGCCCGCAACAGGTCGTCGATGCGGCCCTCGAGGTCGCAGATGAAGGTGGCCTCGACGCTCTGACGATCCGCGCGGTGGCCGAACGTGTCGGCGCCTCACCGATGGCCATCTACCGCCACGTCGACGACCGCGAGGACCTGCTCGTCCGGATGCTCGAACACGTCGCGGCCGAGTTCCCGGTGACGATCGATGCGCCCACCCCCCTGGAACGGATCAGCGAGCGGTTTCTCGGCCAGCACGACCTCCTGGCTCCCCGGCCGTGGGTGCTGCACATACTCGTCCGGGGAGATCTCGTCCCACCCAATTCGTTCGCGGCGCTCGACGCGACCATCGGCGACCTACTCGAACTCGGATTTTCTGCGTCAGAGGCGATCACGCGGCTGGGTATGCTCTGGCATTTCGTACTCGGCGAACTCCTCGACCGCCATCCCCAGTTGGTGGGGCCGCGCCCGACACAGCGGGAGCGGGCGCTGATGACGATGAATGTCGGAGAGTTACCGAACTACGCACATGTACTGGCCGAACTCGACCCCGGCGACGGACCGATGAACTGCCCGATCCGAACCACCCTGCCGATCGTGTTCGCTGCCATCTGCGCATGATCACCCGCAGCGTGCGCCGACGCGCAGTGATTCAATGATCGCGTGAACGAGGAGGAGCCTGGCGAGCGACCATGGTGGGAGTGGCCCGCGCAGTGGTTCCGGGACGCCTCGTTCTGGCGCGATGTCGCAGCGCGATCCTTGGCCACCTTGGTGGCGGGCGGGCTGGCGTACCTATTCGCTCTCGGATCTGGGTACATCAGCCGACCCGAGACGGTCGAACTCATCCGCGGGGTGCTGATCGCACTGATCCCGTTGGTGATCGTCTACGTTGCGTACCTTGTGTTCCGCCACGTTCTCGTCAAGCTACCGCCCCGGCCACGGGTCGTCGTTGCGGTCGGCCTGGTTCCCGTGCTCGGGGTGATCGCGTGGATCCTCAGCGACGCCGTCATCTCGATCGTTGCGAGGCTGTAGGCAATCGACACTGGGTAATACGGTGCGCGCAGAGGGATTTGAACCCCCGACCGCTGGTGTGTAAGACCAGAGCTCTACCGCTGAGCTATACGCGCATGGGGCGGCTGAACGAAGGCGAGTTCGCCAGCCGCGGCGACGAGAGAAAACGTTAGGACTCGCCGCCCGTCCGACCGCCCGAAGGCGTCAGACACCTTCAAGAATCTAGCGCGGCCAGAGCTTTCTCCCAAAGCGACTGGTCACGGACCTGTCCGGCGCCCATCATCTCCGAAAAGGTGATGATGCCGTTCTTGTCGATCACAAAGGTGCCGCGGTTGGCGTAGCCCTTGTCGTCGTTGAAGACGCCGTAGTTCTGCGCCACCTCGCCGTGTGGCCAGAAGTCAGAAAGAATCGGGAAGAGATAACCCTGCGCCGACGACCACACCTTGTGTGTCGGCGAGCTGCCCACAGACACCGCCACGAACTCCGAGTGCTCATTGGAGAAGTCGGGCAGGCGATCGCGCACCATGCTCAGTTCGCCCTCGCACGTCCCGGTGAACGCCATCGGGAAGAACACGAGCAGCACGTTCTTCTTGCCCCGGAATTCCGAGAGGGTGAGCGGTTGATTGTTCTGGTCACGCAACGTGAAGTTGGGAGCTTCCGTACCCACCGGAAGCTCCCGTCCAAGCGAAGTGGTCATGCCTTTTTGCCGGCACGCGTCTTCGGTTGTACCAACCGCGAACCCAGCCACTCGCCAAAGCTGGCCGCGCTGGTCTGGGTCAGCCCCGCGGTGGGGGCCGCCTCTGCGACCTCACTGGGGTCGACGTATCCGTCACTTCCGGTTTTGGGAGACAGCACCCATACAAAGCCGTCGTCGGCGAGCGGGGTGATGGCGTCCATCAGAGCGTCCACGAGATCGCCGTCACCGTCGCGCCACCAGAGCACGACCATGTCGATGACCTCGTCGGTGTCCTCGTCCACCATCTCGGCGTCGATCGCATCCTCGATGTCGGCACGCAGGTCGTCATCGGTGTCCTCGTCCCACCCCAGCTCCTGCACGATCATGCCCGCGCTCACACCTAGCTTTTGGACGCGATCACCATCTGAAGCGGCAACCAACGCGACGACCTCCTGTCAAAGAAATTATGCGAACACTGTTCGTGCCCGCTTTGATCACTCAAGCGAACAGGGTAAACCCCCAAGTTGCAAGCCGAATGCCGGATTTTTCAAGGTGCAAGTTCTCCACACGCCCCCACGGCCTTGTTCCTGGCGTCGATCCACCGGTCCGCAGGATCGTTCAAACCTGACCGCAATTCCCCGCGCACGGCGGCGATCAGCTCGGTGTTCCTGGTCAGAAAAGTACGGATCAGCGCCTCGACCGGGGCTTCGACGCCGGGCACCAGTTTGGCGGAGATGGCCCGCTCACCAGCCGTGAGCTGGTCGATCACCACCTGCCCTCCCCCGTCGGTGGCCGAATACGACTGCACCTCATTGAGTTTGGTGACGAACTGGTTGTAGCTGTTCAGCATGGTCACCACGGTGGTCGTGAACTGCGAACAGAGGGCGAGGGTGATCGTCCGCGCCGCCTGGGCCGCCCGCGACGACTCCGCGATCCGCGATTGTTCTGCCGTGACCGATACATCGCTCTGATAGGCGCTCACCTGACCGGCATCCACCGTGCTCGAGCCGTCGATGGTCGTGGCGCAGCCGGTGAACAACAGCCCGCACACGGCAGCCGCGCCCACCCACTTCCAGTTCACATGCCGATCTTGCACGAAATGTACGAAAACCCTCGCGCGAAACGCCCGTGAGTAGGGTTACTTTGCCGTGCCCATCCCCGTTTGGGAGGTTGCCGATGCCAACACACATCACTTACGGCACGATTGGGGCAACGCCGACACCACACCCCGGTTCCGGCGCAATTTCGGTTACGGCAGCCACCGCTGCCGAGTGACTCGAGGAGAAAGAGCAGCGCAGTGACTGACAGCACGCAAGCACCCAAGAATCAGCCGCGGGTCCGGGTGATCCGAGAAGGGGTGGCCTCTTACCTCCCCGACATCGATCCCGACGAGACAACCGAGTGGCTCGAATCGTTCGACGGCCTCCTCGAGAATGCCGGTCCCGGCCGTGCCCGCTATCTGATGCTGCGTCTGCTCGAACGTGCCGGCGAGAAACGTGTGTCGATTCCCGCGCTCACCTCCACCGACTACGTCAACACGATCCCCACCGAGAGCGAACCCTGGTTCCCCGGTGACGAAGAAGTCGAACGCCGCTTCCGCGCGTTCATCCGCTGGAATGCCGCGATCATGGTGCACCGCGCACAGCGTCCCGGCGTCGGCGTCGGCGGTCACATCTCCACCTATGCCTCGTCGGCCGCGCTCTACGAAGTCGGCTTCAACCACTTCTTCCGCGGCCAGGAACACGCCGGCGGCGGCGACCAGATCTTCATCCAGGGCCACGCCTCACCTGGCATCTACGCCCGCGCTTTCCTCGAAGGCCGCATCGACGAGAAGCGGATGGACGGGTTCCGACAAGAGCACTCCCACGCCGGAGAGGGCGGCGGTCTGCCGTCGTACCCCCACCCCCGCCTGATGCCCGACTTCTGGCAGTTCCCGACCGTCTCGATGGGTCTGGGACCGATGAACGCGATCTACCAGGCACGGTTCAACCACTACCTGGACGATCGCGGCATCAAGGACACCAGCGACCAGCATGTCTGGGCCTTCCTCGGCGACGGCGAGATGGATGAGCCCGAGTCACGCGGCCTGGCACACGTCGCCGCGACCGAGGGCCTCGACAACCTCACGTTTGTCGTCAACTGCAACCTGCAGCGCCTCGACGGACCGGTGCGCGGCAACGGCAAGATCATCCAGGAACTCGAGTCGTTCTTCCGCGGAGCCGGCTGGAACGTCATCAAGGTCGTCTGGGGTCGTGAGTGGGACTCACTGCTGCACAAGGACCGCGACGGCGCCCTCGTGAACCTGATGAACAACACTCCCGACGGCGACTTCCAGACCTACAAGGCCAACGACGGCGCCTACGTCCGCGACCATTTCTTCGGCCGTGACCCGCGGACCAAAGAACTCGTCAAAGACCTCAGCGACGCCGACATCTGGAATCTCAAGCGCGGCGGCCACGACTACAAGAAGGTGCACGCGGCCTACGCCTCGGCGCTGGCGCACAAGGGCCAGCCGACCGTGATCCTGGCGCACACCATCAAGGGCTACACACTCGGTAAGCACTTCGAAGGCCGTAACGCCACGCACCAGATGAAGAAGCTGACGCTCGACGACCTCAAGGATTTCCGGGACAGCACGCGTATCCCGATCAGCGACGCCGAGCTCGAGAAGGATCCCTACCTGCCGCCGTATTACCATCCCGGCAACGATGCACCCGAGATCCAGTACATGCTCGATCGTCGCAAGTCGCTCGGCGGATTCTTGCCCGCGCGGCGGACCAAGAGCAAGGTGCTCAAGCCCGACACCGCCCCAGCGCTGAAGCTGGCTGCGAAGGGGTCGGGCAAGCAGCAGGTGGCCACGACCATGGCCGTCGTCCGTATCTTCAAGGAACTGATGCGCGACAAGGAGATCGGCAAGCGTCTCGTGCCGATCATCCCCGACGAGGCTCGCACATTCGGCATGGACTCGTGGTTCCCGTCGCTCAAGATCTACAACCGCAACGGACAGCTCTACACCTCCGTCGATGCCGAGCTGATGCTCGCGTACAAGGAGAGCTCGGTCGGGCAGATCCTGCACGAGGGCATCAACGAGGCGGGTTCGACGGCGTCGTTCACCGCGGTCGGCACGTCCTATGCGACGCACGACGAACCGATGATCCCGCTGTACATCTTCTATTCGATGTTCGGATTCCAGCGCACGGGCGATGGTCTGTGGGCGGCGGCCGATCAGATGGCCCGCGGATTCGTCCTCGGAGCCACCGCCGGGCGCACCACACTCACCGGTGAAGGTCTGCAACACGCAGACGGACATTCGCTGCTGCTGGCGGCGTCGAACCCGGCAGTCGTGGCCTATGACCCGGCATTCGGTTACGAGCTCGGGCACATCATCGCCGATGGCCTGCGCCGGATGTATGGGGATGATCCCGAGAACATCTACTACTACACCACCATCTACAACGAGCCGATCAGTCAGCCGGCGCAGCCCGACAACCTCGACGTGACCGGCGTCCTCAAGGGTCTCTATCGGTACGCCGACGCCCCGGAAGGCAAGAAGTATCCGGCGAACATCCTGGTCTCGGGCATCACGATGGCAAGCGCACTCAAGGCCCAGGAACTGCTCGCCGAGGATTGGAACGTCGGAGCGTCGATCTACTCGGTCACCTCATGGAACGAGCTCTCCCGCGACGGCATCGAGTTCGAGAAGGCATCGCTGCGTGAACCGGGCGGCGATCACGCCCAGCCGTACCTGACCGAGACCCTCGCCGACGTCGAGGGACCGTTCGTGGCCGCAACCGACTACATGCGCGGGGTGCCGGAACTGATCCGGCCGTGGGTGCCGGGCACCTATCTCACCCTGGGCACCGACGGGTTCGGATTCTCCGACACCCGTCCTGCCGCGCGCCGGTACTTCAATGTCGACGGCGAGTCCATCGCGGTGGGCGTCCTGTCCGCGCTGGCCCGTGATGGTCACCTCGACATCAAGGTCGCGGCCGAGGCGGCGGAGAAGTACCAGATCGACGACGTGCTTGCCGCACCCAAGCAGACGAGCGACCCGGGACCCGGCGCGTAGCGCTCCCGGCCCTCGCCTACCACCCACCCGTTTTCCCACGTTCCACCGGATATTCCCTCCCTGCCACCCTGGTTGTAAGACAGCAGGAGTGGTAGGGGTGGTGGGGATGGAGTGTGACATGGATTTGTTGAGTACCCCGATCGATATCCCGATTGGACGGTCAGCGAAAGGGCGCCGTTCGTTCCCGATTGCGTTCCGGATTGCGTTCTTGCAGCGCTGGGATCTTGCGGTGCAGCGCGGCGCGAAAACCCAGTTGATGCGCGAGTACAACTTGACCAGGGCGACCGTGCGAGAGTGGTTAGAGGCCCGCGAGTCCGGTGCGTTCAGTGACTCGATGGTCGCTGCCGCCGCCAAGACGAGGGACCGCATGGACAGTCAAGACCGCGCTGAGCTGGCCCGGTTGCGCGCCAAAGTCGCCCGGTTGGAGAAGAAGAACGACCAGTCCGAGGCGGCGTTGGAGATCATGGGAAAAGCCTTCGAGCTCTTGGACGGGATCACCAAGAGCTCGACCCAGGACGAGGGTCCGCAGATCCCACCAGCTTTGATGAGCGCCGAGCAGTACCAGGCCTGGCTCAAGCGACATCATCTGTCCTGATCGAGCTGGTCACCGCACTGACCGCCCATACCTGGATTGGGGTCACAGCGGCGTGTGATCTGACCGGCGTGGCCCGCTCGACCTACTACCGGATCACCCGGGGATACAAGCACTACACGCCCGTTGAAGACCCGACCCCGCAGTCTCAGAGGTTTCAGCCGGCGGCGTTGGCCACCGAGGAACAAGAGGCCGTTCTGGAGATTTTGAATCGGGAGGATTACTCGGA
>NZ_MJEI01000090.1 GCF_002095395.1 Williamsia sp. 1135 | reverse complement strand
GACGAGGAGCGAGCGAAGCGATGCGAGGAGGAAGGAAGACGACGCGATGGCGGCCGCCTGCCCGCGAGCGAAGCGAGCCAAAAACACAGCCGGTGAGGCGCGCGCAGGACTCACGCCACTCAGCGCAGGCGCGTGGCGCGGGCCTCGAAGCCATCGCACAAGGCCTCGACGCCTTGATTCAGTAGGTATCGCGGATCGTGCAGCTGCGGATTGCCCGTACCGACGAGCTCGGCGAGATGGGGCGGAGGAGATGCCTCGGGGTGTCCGGCCAGCAGATGCGTCAGCCCGCTCTGTCCTTCGTCGTCATCGTCGGCCCGGTCGAGCAGCAATCGCTCGGCGACCGTCGTCAGGACGCAACCCGCGATGTGGTTCCACAGGGAGAGAGCCATCTCGGTCGCTTCGGCCGTGGTGACCTTCAACTCCAGAAACGCCTCGACGAGCCAGTCGAGACAGTTGAGACTCTGCGGCCCCATGCTGGTGCGCGGGGATGCGAACGCGAGCAACACCCAGGGGTGTCGCTGATACAGACCCCAGTCGACCTCGGCGGCGATCATCGCCCGCTCCCGCCAGTTCGCACCATGGGCCGGCGGATAGGGAAACCGAACGCCGATCTCGTTCGACATGGCCCTGAGCAGGGCATCTTTGTCGGAAACGTGCCGATACAGGGACATCGTCCCCACCCCGAGGCGGTCGGCGATCTTGCGCATCGTGACCGCACCGAACCCGTCGGCGTCGGCCAGTTCGATCGCGGCACTGACCACGGCTGCTCGCGTGAGTTTGGGACTTTCCGCGCCTGATTCGGCATCGGCGACACTCATGTCGACCTCCTTCGCTCGCCCATTGTCCTGCCGGCGGCTGATCACTGTTGGAATAAAGCCTTTGCGTACAACGTACTCATATGCGTACGTTGTACCCAGCAAGAAAGAACCAGGAGATTTGAAGTGAGTATCACGGACCGCCCGACCGACCCACGAGCCGAGGCGACGATCAGCCGCCCGGACCGACGGGTCTGGATGGGACTGGCCGTCCTCACCCTCCCGGTGTTCCTGGTCTCGATGGATTTCTCCGTCCTCTATCTCGCCATCCCGACGCTGAGCGCCGAGCTGTTGCCATCGGCGACCCAGCAACTCTGGATCGTCGACATCTACGGCTTCCTGATCGCCGGCCTGCTGATCACCATGGGCAACCTCGGTGACCGCTTCGGTAGGCGCAAACTGCTGCTGGTCGGCGCCACCCTCTTCGGCGTCGCCTCGGCGATCGCCGCGTTCGCGCCCGATGCCACCTCGCTCATCGCGGCTCGCGCGATCATGGGTATCGGCGGGGCGACCCTGCTGCCGTCGAGCCTGTCGCTCATCAGCAACATGTTCACCGAACCCGTCTCCCGCGCAAAGGCCATCGGCGTGTGGACCGCGGCTTTCGCCGGCGGGTCCGCCTTGGGTCCGGTCATCGGCGGCGTACTGCTGCATCACTTCTGGTGGGGCTCGGTGTTCTTGATCAACGTTCCGGTACTGCTCATCCTCTTGGTGTTCGCTCCCCGGCTGGTTCCGGAGTATCGATCCGGCACCTCCGATCCGTTCGACATCCTCGGTATCGTCTTGTCGCTGGTCGGCATCCTGCCGCTGGTGTACGCCATCAAGCACGGCGCGACCGAGGGCCTGGACACCACCACGGCAGTATTCGCGGCGATCGGCGTGGTCGGCATGTGGCTGTTCATCCGGCACGAGCGCAGGACCGCACACCCGCTGCTCGAGTTGAAACTCTTCAAGAACACCGGCTTCTCGGTCGCGATCGGCAGTGCGCTGACGGGCATGATGACCCTGGCGTCTCTGAGCTACCTGGCAGGCATCTATCTCCAGTCGGTGCTCGGTCGTGACGTACTGACCGCCGCAGTTCTCGGTATCCCCATGGCCATCGCAGTGGCGATCTTCTCGATGAGCGCTTCGCGGATCGCCCGGTTCGTCTCGGTCCGATGGGCCTTCGTCCTGGCGATCCTGGCGGCCGCCGCGGGCAACGCGGGCATGCTCGGCCTCGGTGTCTCGAACGGTGTGCTGGTCTACCTGATCAGCTCGACGGTGGCCGGCATCGGCTACGGCGTGATCTTCTCACTCGTCTCCGACGTCGCGGTCTCATCCGTTCCGGTGGAGCGCAGTGGCGCAGCGGCAGGTATCTCCGAGACCAGCTTCGAGCTGGGGACCGCTTTCGGTCTGGCGGTGCTCGGCTCGGTGGCGACGATGGTGTTCCGGCAGACCGGCGCTGATGCCGGGGTCAGCGACACCCTGTCCGAGACACTGACCCACGCGGAGTCCCTGGACCCGAGCGCCCAGAGCGCCATGTCGGAGGCGGCGCGCACCGCATTCGTCGACGGCCTACACGTCACGTCCGCAGTCAGCGTGGCACTCTTGGTGGCGGTGGCGTTCACGGTCGCGGTGGTTCTGCGCCGTAAGTCGCCGGCCACCGTCTAGGAGCCAGATCGGCTCTCTCGCAAGGAGTTGCCTGCCATGACTTTGCACCCGTTGCTCGCCGGCCGGTGGAGTGCCCGCGGCTACGATTCGTCCGCTGAGATCGCTCCGGCCGCACTCGAAGCGATCCTGGAAGCAGGTCGTTGGGCTCCTACCGGCGGCGGCGTGCAACCGGTGCGTTTCGTCGTCGGGCTTCGCGGAGATGCGACGTTCACCGGAATCGTCGACGGCCTCAAACGAGGCAATCAGTCGTGGGTACCGGCGGCCGCGGCGTTGATCGTGCTGTGCACGACAGATCAACCCGACGAGCCGAAGATGCACGACTACGGCGCCATCGATGTCGGCCTGGCTGCCGGGCAGATGATCACCCAGGCCCAGGCCGAGGGCTGGAACGCACACCCGCTCGGCGGATTCCGGGCCGACGCGCTGACGCGGCGGTTCGCCATCCCCGCGGGCATGCGACCGCTGCTGACCCTGGCGATCGGGCGGATCGCCGACGCACTCACCGTCGACCCCGAGATCGCCGAGCGCGACCGCCGCCCTCGGACCCGCCTGCCGCTCGCCGAGGTGACCTACGCCGACACCTGGGGTGCCCCATTCAGTTCTGGGGGCACCTTTGGACTTCCCGGGGTTGCGGAGTAGAGTCCAAAAAATGCAGCGCGTGCTCCTTCTCCTCTGCCGCGGCGGGGTCTGATCCAGACCGGCTTCCCGTCGCGGGTTTTGTGACGCGCCGGTCTCTTGCCCCACAACCGGAGAGTTTGACCCCATGCCTGCCGCAGATGCCTTCACCTCGAGTGCCAGCCGAATCAACGAACCGGCCGGACCCATTCCCGACGGCCAGCCGTCGTGGAACCCACAACGCAATTCCGCGATGCCGTCGCATCGTTACCGCCAGTTCGCCGACGAGGTCGAGAACGTCGCCGTCCCGGACCGTACCTGGCCCGACAAGATCATCGATCGCGCGCCGATGTGGTGTGCGGTCGACCTTCGTGACGGCAACCAGGCCCTGATCGACCCGATGAGCCCAGCCCGCAAGCGCCGCATGTTCGACCTGCTGGTCAGGATGGGCTACAAGGAGATCGAGGTCGGATTCCCGTCGGCGAGCCAGACCGACTACGACTTCGTCCGCGAGATCATCGAAGACGGCGCCATCCCGTCCGACGTCACGATCCAGGTGCTGACCCAGTGCCGCGACGAGCTCATCGAGCGCACGTTCGACTCGTGCCGCGGCGCCGCCAATGTGATTGTGCACTTCTACAATTCGACGTCGGTTCTGCAGCGTCGCGTGGTGTTCCGCGCAGACAAGGCCGCGATCAAGAAGATCGCGACCGACGCCGCACACAAGATGCGGTCCGAAGAGGTCAAGTACCCGGACACCAACTGGCGCTACGAGTACTCCCCTGAGTCGTACACCGGGACCGAGCTCAGTTTCGCCAAGGAGGTGTGCGACGCGGTCAGCGAGATCATCGAGCCGACACCGCAGAGTCCGATCATCCTGAACCTGCCCGCCACGGTCGAGATGGCGACGCCGAACGTCTACGCCGATTCGATCGAATGGATGCACCGCAATCTCGCCCGCCGCGACTCGGTCATCCTGAGTCTGCATCCCCACAATGACCGCGGAACGGCCGTCGCTGCAGCCGAATTGGGCTACCAGGCAGGCGCCGATCGCATCGAGGGCTGCCTGTTCGGAAACGGTGAGCGCACCGGCAATGTCTGCCTGGTGACCCTGGGTATGAACCTGTTCAGCCGGGGCGTCGATCCGCAGATCACGTTCTCCGACATCGACGAGATCCGCCGAACGGTGGAGTACTGCAACCAACTCGGTGTGCACGAACGTCATCCCTATGGCGGCGACCTGGTCTACACCGCGTTCTCCGGCAGCCACCAGGATGCGATCAACAAGGGCCTCGATCAGATGAAGATCGACGCGGACAACGCCGAATCGGATATCGACGACATCCTCTGGCAGGTTCCGTACCTGCCGATCGACCCCAAGGACGTCGGCCGCAATTACGAAGCGGTGATCCGGGTCAACAGCCAGTCCGGCAAGGGCGGCGTCGCGTACATCATGAAGGCCGACCACGGCCTGGCACTCCCCCGCCGACTGCAGATCGAGTTCAGCCGTGAGATCCAGAAGATCACCGACGGCGAGGGTGGCGAGGTGTCTCCGAAGGAGATGTGGGATGTCTTCGCCGACGAGTACCTGCATCCGCTGATCCCGCTCGAGCGGATGAAGCAGAAGGTCGATGCCGCGGAAGAGGACGGAGGCGAAGATCGCATCACCGCAACCGTCAAGGTCAACGGCGTGGAGAAAGAGATCTACGGGTCGGGCAACGGACCGTTGGCCGCGTTCGTCGACGCCCTTTCCACCGTCGGCTACGAGGTCCAGGTACTGGACTACGCCGAACACGCACTCACCTCAGGCGGAGACGCGAACGCAGCGGCATACGTCGAGGTCCAGGTGGGCGGCGAGACCGTATGGGGTTGCGGCATCGCACCCTCCATCACGACAGCCTCGCTGCGCGCGGTCGTCTCGGCCGTGAACCGCGCCACGAAGGTCGCCTCCGGCGGCGTCGTCCCCGACTCCGGCGAGCAGGCACCCCGTACCTGGGCACCCTGATTCGGGTGACACAACCCAGCTGGTCGGCCGAAGTTCGCTATGCCGAGGCCGACCAGCAGGGTGCGTCTTCAACGCCCACTATCTGCTGTACTGCGATGAAGCCATGGGCGCATTCTGCGCGCAGCACGACATCCTCGATTTCGCCCAACTCGTCCGACTCAAGACCTCGACTCTCACCTGGCATGCTCCGGCGCGCTGGGGCGACACGATCGACGTCTTCGTATCGGTCGCCGGGCTGGGCCGCACCAGCGTCACCGTTCAGTTCGAGTTGAGGGTGGGCGATCGGTCGTGCTGCACCGTCGACACGGTCTACGTCTACGCCGACGACGCCGGCTCGCCGCAACCCATACCGGACACCATAAGACAAGTTCTACTGCCGGACAACGACACTCGTTGAGTCCGAGGTCACAACACCCGGCACTGTGTGTTCATTCAGTCCGGTCCTCCTGACGCCGGCAGAACATGTCATCGCGTGAGCTGAACTACACTCAGCACGTGAAGCGTCAACTGACCAACACCCTGTCGGCCGGGGCCCCGACAGGAGTGCGTCCCGACTCCAACGCCATTCAGGCAAAGTATTTCGTCGACCAACTCGAGGCGTGGGCGACCAAGATCGAGCAGGACATCGCCGCCCGCAGACCCTCTGACACCATCAGTCACGCGCAGCGCCGCGAACTCTATGAGGTGCGCCGACAAATCGACGCGTTGCATGCTCGCTACCCGTTGGTCTTCGGGAAGAACGCCCGACAGTCCCGGTAGTCGCCCCCCGGCGACCGGTCGCAGTTCACTCTGCAGCCGCTTCGACCACTGACGATTCAGAGATCAACTCGCTGAGCAACTGTCGTACCGAAGCCCGCTCGGTGGCCCCCGGCCGACTCAGCCCTTCGTATACCCGGGCAGCACGGACCCCCGTGAGTACCAGGCGGTGGACGTCGGGGTCGCGTACGGAGAACCGCGGCATCAGAGCAATCCCGTGGTTGTGGGCCACCATCGCCTCGATCGCGCGGAAATCGTTGATGCGGTGAGCGACCCGGGGCTGCACACCGGTCACCGCTGCCAGCGACAGCAGGACGTCGTCCACCGGGAACCCGCCGCGCACGCTGATCCAGTCCTCGTCCTCCAGTTCGCCGAGCGTCACCTCGGTGCGGCCCGCCAGCCGATGTGAGGTCCCGACCACCAGATCGATCGGTTCGCGCATCACCTTGGTCACCGACACCCGGGCATCCACCACCTGCGGAGCCCGCTCATCGCGATGCGTGAGCACCACGTCGAAGTCCGCCAACAGCGCCGGGGCGTCCGAGTACTTGACGTCCTCGTCGGACACCACCAGCCGAATCCCCAAGCCGCTCATGCGATTCAGCACGCCAGGTAGTAGAACTGCAGCGCCCGACGGGAACATGGCGAGCCGCACCGACCCCACCACATCGTCGCGATAGGACGCCATCTCCGAATCCGCCCGCGCGACGGCGGCAATCACCTCGTCGGCGCGCAGCACGAGCGCCCGACCGGCATCGGTGAGCCGGACCCGACGACCATCCTGCTCCAGTAAAGCGATCCCTGCCTCACGGCTGAGCACCTTCAACTGCTGCGACACCGCCGACGGCGTCATGTTCATCGCCTCTGCGACACCGCCCACCGTTCCGCGGTCGGCGAACTCCCGAAGGATGCGAAGTCGCTGTAGATCCATTGAAGTAAGGCTACAGAGTTCGGTCTCGAACGTTCAGAACCTCTTGGTTCACGTGGCTCGAGCGGCTGCCATCCGCGGGGTCGGACGTGGCGTCGCCATGAGCCGGAAGGCTCGCCGCAGCATGCCCCTCACGACAATGGGGTGAATGGGCGCGATAACCGACAGGTACCACCTGCCACGAGCGTTGTGAGCAACCGCCACCGTAGAGACAGTCACAGTTTCATCGTCCACGAGCACCGACGCCCGGAAGTCGAGATGACTCGCATCCGACCCGAGCAGCACTTCCTTTGCGGTCGCCGCCGCTGTCTCAAATGCCGCACCGGCATCGTTCTCCGGTGCGATTCCGACCAATCGCACCAAGGCATTTCGGGCCAGGAACAGCGCGCCCACCCACGGCGGCGGCTGCCGGAAGCAGGCGTCGGCCCATTCCTGTGGGTCAGCGCTCATCCCCGGCCTGCGGGCCACCTGCCACGCATCTTCGAGATCCGGGTGGGCGTACACATCACGCATCAGCTTCGCGGCGTCGGGGATCGCCACCGCGCGAACCGGCGATTGCTCACCGAGACGCCAACAAAGACGCGCCCAGGGCGACCACACAGCGGGCGCCGTGACGGTTCCGGTGGCCTCCCGCTCCAGGTTGCCGAGCAGATCCTCGAGCACTGCATCGTGCATGCTCTCGATGGCCAGCGGGAAGAGAAGCCGCATCACCCCGCGCGGTCGTATCTCCATGACGTGGCGGGCGATACACCGATCGGAACCGACCGGCTCGACTATGAACTCGTGAAAGCCATCGACGCCGGTCCGTTCGTGGAACTCGAAACGGACCCGGCGACCTGGTTCGAACTCGGTGATCTGATATCTGATCGGACCATGTCCGCCATCCGCGCCGGCCCCCACGCGCCGGTCGAGTTTCATGGGCACCCAGGCAGGCGACGGCCAGAGTCGATCGCCGTCCTGACCGAGGTCCTCCAGCAGCGGACCCACAACGTCGGCAGGCGCATCGATCACCCGTTCGTGGACATTTCGCATGGTCATGATCTCCGTACGCTGGCGTATGGTAACCATACGGTAGCGTATGGAACGTGCCGGCGAAACCCCCTCCCCGAGCGACCCCCGCCACGGCGACCCGCCTGTCCGCGGCCGACTGGGCGCAGGCCGCACTCACCGTGATCGGCGAGAGCGGACTGTCGGCGGTAGCGGTCGAGCCGCTGGCAAAGCGCCTCGGAACGACAAAGGGCAGCTTTTACTGGCATTACCCGAACCGCCAGGCCCTCGTCGATGCGGCTCTGCAGTCATGGGAGGCCGAGCACACCGAGGCCGTCATCGCGGCCATCAGAGCCCATGAGGACCCGGCCGAACAGTTGCGTGCTCTGCTGGTCCTGGTGGTCGACTACAGCCGCAACGACAAGATAGAGGTCGCGCTGCTCGCCAGCGCCCGAAACCCTCAGGTGGCGAACATCATCCAGCGCGTAACCCGACGGAGAATCGACTACGTCGCCGAGCTGTACACGCTGATGGGCGACGAACCTGCCCGTGCGCGACGCTGGGCAACCCTGGCGGTGAGCGTCTACCTGGGCCATACCCAACTCGCCCATGTATCGACCGATCTCGTACCCACGGGCGCCGAATGGCAGGCCTATCTCGACGAACTCATCGAAACACTCACGACCAACTGACCGGTGCCGGTCATCGGCGGCGAACGACCAGTCGGCCCTTGCGCCTCGGCGAATACGCCACCCCGCGGCTGTGCCACCGTTCGCTCGACGCGTCGGTCGGGACCACTTCGAACATCTGCAAGATCGTGCGCAGCGCCACGTCCATCTCCATGTTCGCGAACGCCGCGCCGATGCAGCGGCGCGTCCCGCCGCCGAACGGAACCCAGGATCCGGACGGTTTCGAACCCAGAAAACGCGTCGGGTCGAAGCGTTCGGGATCGCGGAACTCTGCACTGTCATCGTGCAGCAACGAAATACTCACGAGGACGGTGTAGCCCTGGGGAATCCGCCACGGTCCGAGCTCGAACACGGGCGCCTGCACGGTTCGACCCGCCAGATCGATCACCGGGCGACTGCGTTGCACTTCCAGAATTGTGGCCTGCCGCAACTCATCTCCACCTTCGTCGACTTCTCGGGTGAGGTCGGCCAGGATCTGCGGATGACGGCGCAGCCGTTCGAAGGCCGACGCGAGCGTGGTTGCCGTCGTCTCGTGACCGGCAGCCAGCAGGGTCAGCAGCTCGTCGGCGATCTCGCCGGTGGTCATCGAGGTGCCGTCTTCGTAGGTACTGCGGACCATCAGGGCAACGATGTCGGTGCGCGACTCCAGGTTCGGGTCATCCTTCGCGGTGGCGACGAGTTCGGCGATGACGGCGTCGTACTCCCTGCGACGCGCCAGGAAACGCTCCCAGGGGTTCAGCTTTCCCAGGCGCGCAGGCACATTCGGCAGCGTGGCCAGGCGAGAGCCGAGCTCGACCATCGGCGGTATGAGCCGCCGCAGCGAATCGAGTTGGGCTCCATCGGCACCGAACACCGCACGCAGGATCGCGTTGAGCGTGATGCGCATCATCGGGTCGAGGCTCTCGAACTCGCGCCCCTCGGGCCACGACGCGGCCTCCCGCAGGACTTCTTCTTCGATGATCCGCTCATAGCTCTTCACGCTCTTGCCGTGCAGCGGCGGAGTCAGCAACTTGCGCCGCCTGCGGTGCTCGTTTCCTTCGAGCGAGAACATCGAGCGCTCGCCGAGGATGCGGCCGAGGTTGGGCTGCACATTGCTGAGCACGCCCGCGGGAGTGGTGAACACCTGCTTGGCCAGCTTCGGATCGGAGACCGCGACCGTTCGGCCGAACACCGGCACGTCGAGCGAGAAGACTGGCCCGTATCGACGCGAGAGCGCCGCCATCGTCTGCCGCCGGGCGGCGACGAACGCCACGCCCTGGTCCGCACGGGGCAATGTCGGCCCCGGCGGCACGCTCGTCTCGGCAACGTCCGATCCTGCGTGATGCACTGCGCACATACCGATGAACTCCTCGCCCCGCGCTGGTACTTCGTCGTACCACGTGACGGTACGCCCAAGTACCACCAGCGGACAAGGGCCCGTACGCTGGAACGCGATGACTTCCGCGCCGACCACCCGTGCAGGTTCGCATCCCGACCAGGACGCCGAACCATCTCACCGCGCACGTTTGCTCAACGCCCTGGGAGTGTCGATTGAAGAACGTGGATACCGTGCGACAACTGTGTCCGACATCGTCCGAGAGGCCCGCACCTCCCGCCGCACCTTCTATCAGGAGTTCGGGACGAAAGAGGAGTGCTTCATCGAGCTGCTCCATACCGCGAACACCGACATGATCGACGACATCGTCGCGGCCGTCGATCCCGATGCCCCGTGGCGAACCCAGATCCGGCAGGCGGTCGAGGCCTACGTCCGATCGATCGAGGCGCGGCCCGCACTCACCCTGAGCTGGATTCGCGAGCTCCCCGCACTGGGGCCGACTGCTCGGCCGGTACAGCGACAGGCGATGGAAGACTTCATCCAGACCCTGATCGCGTTGACCGACACCGACCGGATGCGCGCCGCGGGAATCTCGACGATCTCCCGGTCCCTGGCACTGCTGATGCTGGGCGGTCTGCGCGAATTGACCGCTGTTGCAGTCGAAGACGGACAGCCCGTGTCCGACACGACAGAGACGATGGTCGACGCGTGCGTTGCCCTGCTCCTCCCTCGCTGAGCCACATTCTTGCCGTTCCGGCACGGTATCTTGCCGCGTAGCGATCACCCCGGTCATGCTCGAGCCCATGGACCAAAAATTCTGGGATGAGCGTTACCTCGAAACCGAGCAGATCTGGAGCAACAAACCGAACCCGGTGCTGCTCGAACACGCGGCCACTCTGACGCCGGGGCGAGCACTCGACCTCGGTTGCGGCGAAGGCGCCGATGCACGCTGGCTCGCAGGCCGCGGTTGGCAGGTGACCGCTGTCGACATCTCACCGGTTGCGATCGACCGCGCCCGTGCCCTCGGCGACGAACCGGCGATCACCTGGCAACAAGCCGATGTGGTCGTCACCCCGCCGCCGTCGCGTGCTTTCGACCTCGTCTCACTGCAGTACTTCACCATTATCAAGACCCCAGGTGACCTCGGCGTACGCGGGATCGTCGACGCGGTGGCCGTGGGCGGCACCCTGCTTTCGGTCTTCCACGAGATCCCGGAAGATCTCGAGCACTGGCATGACCTCAACCCGCACGACTTCTACGAGCCGCACGACATCGGCCGACTCCTCGGCGACGACTGGCGAATCGACATCGACCGGATGCAGGCCCGCACGACGGCGCCGCCCGAGGGATCCCATCACACCCACGACACGGTGCTGCTGGCGGTTCGGCTGTCCTGACGCGGGCAGGATCATCCGAATCGAGTGAGAAGACGCTGATCGAACGAGGCTAAAGTCGCCGTAACCAGTTGAAAAGGGGCACCACCGGTGGCGGCGAAAACAGGTTCGGGGCTAGTCCTGGCAGTGCTGGCGTCGGGGCAATTCCTGATGACCCTCGACAGTTCGGTCATGAACGTCTCCATGGCGACCGTGGCCGAGGACGTCGATACGACGATCACCGGAATCCAGACCGCCATCACGATGTACACCCTCGTGATGGCGAGTCTGATGATCACCGGGAGCAAGATCGGCACCATGCTCGGCAGGCGCCGCGCCTTCGGCATCGGCCTGGTGATCTACGGCGTGGGTTCGACGGTCACCGCCATCGCACCCAACCTGACGGTCCTCCTGATCGGGTGGTCGCTGCTCGAGGGGATCGGCGCGGCGCTCATCATGCCCGCGATCGTCGCACTGGTGGCCGCCAACTTCCCGGCCGACCGTCGCGCCGGCGCGTACGGGTTGGTGGCCGCGGCCGGTGCGATGGCCGTGGCAGTGGGGCCGCTGCTCGGCGGGGCGGTCACGACCTTCGCCTCGTGGCGTTACGTTTTCGTCGGCGAGGTGGTGATCGTCGTCGCGATCCTGTTGGTGTTGCGCAAGATCAACGACGTGCCACCGGTTCGCATCCGACTCGACGTGGTCGGTTCGGCGCTGTCCGTCCTCGGTCTCGGGATGTTCGTCTACGGGGTACTGCGGTCGAGCGAGTGGGGCTGGGTGCAGGCCAAGCCGGGTGGTACGGAACTGGCCGGCGTATCACCGGTGGTCTGGCTGCTCATGGGAGGCCTTCTGGTCATCTATGGCTTCCTGCGGTGGGAGACCCACCTCGCCGAGACCGGTGGCGACCCACTGATCGATCCGGCGATGTTCCGCAACCGGCAGCTGACCGGAGGACTGTCGATGTTCTTCGCACAGTTCCTCGTTCAGGCAGGCGTCTTCTTCGCGGTACCGCTCTTCCTCTCGGTCGTACTCGAGTTGAGTGCCCTGCAGACCGGACTCCGCATCCTGCCGTTGTCGATCGCGCTGATCCTGGCGGCGATCGGGATCCCGAAGCTCAGGCCGCGAGCCAACCCACGCCGGGTCATCCGTATCGGGTTGACATCGATGATCGTCGGCATTCTGATCCTGGTCGCGGGTATGGACCCCGGTGCCAACGCGGGTGTTGTCATGATCCCCATGCTGTTCATGGGATTCGGACTCGGCGCGCTGTCCTCGCAACTGGGTGCGGTGACGGTGTCCGCGGTTCCGGACTCGCAGAGCGCCGAAGTCGGTGGCCTGCAGAACACCGCGACCAACCTCGGGGCGTCCCTGGGCACTGCGCTGATCGGCTCGATCCTCATCGCAACGCTCACCACCACGGCCGTCACAGGCCTGGCTGACAACCCGAGCGTCCCCGCGGCAGTCTCCGACCGCGCGACCACCGAACTCGCCTCGGGCGTCCCGTTCCTGTCGGACACCCAGCTCCAGAAAGCCCTCGACGAGGCGGGCGTCCCCGCCGACACCGCGACAGCGGTGGTCGACGTCAACTCCGATGCCCGGCTGAAAGCACTGAGGGTTGCGTTCACACTGGCCGGGTTGCTGGCCATCGCGGCGCTTTTCGCGACCGGACGTATCCCCCGTACGCCGACGGGCACGCCGTTGGCGACAGCAGAGGCAACGATGTAGAGCACGTTTGTATGACACCACGAGCAGTGGTGATCACATACGCTCCGACGATGAGCAGGACGGGCATCACCTCGTGTGGACGTCGAGCCGGTGGGGCGATGGTGATGCTCCTCGCACTCGTCCTGTTGTCGACGGCATGCACCTCCGTGACAGGTGGAGACGCGCGTGCGCCGAAATCAGTGACCACTTCGCCTGCGCCCCGGTCTGTTCCGACGATGCTCGTGGTCGATTTCTCTGAATCGATGAGGACCGCCGATGCCCCGGGGCCGCGCGTGGACGCGGCTCGCGAAGCCGTCGGATCATTGCTCGAGGAGTTGCCATCGGACGCACAACTGGGGTTGATGGTCTACGGGAGCAGCGTCGCGGTGACCCCACAGAATCTGGTACCCGGCTGTCGCGACATCACTGTGCTGCGCGAACTCGGCCCCCTGGACCGGTCGGCGACCGCGCTTTCGCTGAGTTCGATTGCGGCTCTGGGCTTCACACCGATCGGCAATGCTCTCCGGGCAGCAGCCGACGCGTTACCGGCCACCGAACCGGCGGCGATCGTGTTCGTCAGCGATGGCGAGGACACCTGCGGGCCGCCCCCGTGCGACGTCGCCGCCGAGATCTCGAGCACGCATCCCCAACTGTCGATCTCCACAATCGGTTTTAAAACGGATTCCGATCAACTCGAATGTGTTGCCGCTGCAACCGGCGGCCTCTTCGTGACCGCCGACAACGCCGAGCAATTGAGCGCGCGCCTGCTGGCGACTCAAGACCCCGATATCGCGCGAACCCGGCTGTCGCCGCAGGGCGTCGACGGGATCGAACTCGGCAGCACCGCTGAGGCGATCCGGGACCGGCACAGCGACTTCCCGTCGCTGTCGTCGGCCAATGCGGCGGCGGATGGAACGGTCACCATCGCCTGGGGTGGTTGCACCTTCGTGTTCGGTGCCGATGGCCGATTGTCGTCGATAGCTATCGTTCCGGGCGCTCAGACCATCGACGGGTTGCGAATCGGCGACGCGCTCGCGAGAGCCGACGACCTCTATGGCGACGCCGTATCGACCGAGGGGTCGACCAATCTCTATACCGCCGATGCCGTGTCAGGAACCGCGTGGCGTATCACCCACGACGGTGCTGCGATCACCGCCATCGGGTTGTGTGAGTGCCTGCCTGCCACGCCGTCGAAGCCGGCCGGTACCGAGGTCATCGATATCCGGCCGTACCAGGCCGACGGCACGTTGACTCCCGAGTATGCCGCCACCGCCATCACCGGGCCGAAACAGTGGGGGTGCAGGTCGGCCGCTTCGAGCTTCGGAGACCCCGGACTCTTCACCTGCGGGCAGTATCAGACCGACTACATCATCTACATGTGCTCGTTCGCGGGTGGTCGATCGCTGTGCCCCGACTCGAAGACGTCTCCCGAAGCGTTGCGCTTTCTGTCCAATCCCGCGACGCAGAACCCGGCGTCGTCGTCCGATACACCGATACCTGCACCACACCCGCTCGCCGTGCAGATCGCCGACGGCACCGTGTGTTGGTACGGGATTCGCTTCGGCGGGCGGGAGACGGACGGAACGCGGGTGATGTACCTGTGCGGTCAGAACAATTACCTCTTCGCACCCAACGGACGTTCAGCTCTCGACACCAGCTCTCCGACCTGGACCGCCTCGTACGGGCCCGGCGGCCAGAAGACCACCGTCGACGTCACGAAGGTGTGGAATATCGAGTCCGCACGCCGCTGATATCCAAACGTGCAGTTCAGCTACATCATGATTGCAGTTTAATTAGATTGAACTGAACTGTTTCGACAGCTAAATATGAACCATGACCACTCGCGACCGCATGCTCGGCCTCACCGTCGTGGTGTTGTGGGGCCTGAACTTCCTGGCCATCCACGCCGGCCTCGAACATTTCCCGCCACTGTTCTTCGCAGCACTGCGTTTCGCGGTCATGGCGATCCCGGTCATCCTGTTCGTCCCACGACCAAACGTCCCGCTCAAATGGTTCCTGCTCTACGGAATCGGCTTCGGCACAATCCAGTTCGCTTTCCTGTTCTTGGCCATGGACAACGGGATGCCGACCGGGCTCGCCTCCCTGGTTCTGCAATCGTCGGCACCGTTCACGGTGATTCTCTGCGTTGTGTTGCTCCGCGAGAAGCTCAGTGCGCGGCAGATCGTCGGCCTCACCGTGGCAGTCGGGGGCATGGCGATCATCGGTATCGATCGCGCCGCTCACGGCGCCACCGCAGCCGTGCTGCCCGTCCTCCTCACCTTGATCGCCGGGTTGGGATGGGCCTTCGGCAACATCGGGTCCCGGCTCGCCAAACCCGACAACGCGCTGCACCTGACCCTGTGGATGTGTGTCGTGCCGGTGCTACCGCTGTACGCCCTGAGCCTGGCCGTGGAGGGTCCACGAGCAGGGTGGGACGCGATGGCCGGCGTCGGATCGCATTCCGGGCTGGTCGCGCTGGGTGGACTCACCTACGTCGTGGTGCTGGGCACCATCGTCGGATCGGGCCTGTGGACGTACCTGATGTCGCGGTACCCGGCGTCCAAGGTTGCACCGTTCTCGTTGCTCGTGCCGATCGTCGGACTCACCGCGGCGTGGGCGTTCCTCGGCGAGACCCCGACTGGCTGGGAACTGTTCGGCGGCGCCGTGGTGATCCTCGGATGCTTCGCCGGGCTCAGCGCCAAGCGAGGTGCGGCGACTCCCGTTGCGGAGTCCGAGGAAACAACGGCTCCCGTCGCCAAGACACCGGTGCCGCTGGCGTAGCCGGCGTGCTTGGATCACGGCTATGACTTCCCCAACCGGCGACAGTGACTCAACGGGCGTGTACGTCGTGACCGGCTCGGCGTCCGGAATGGGACGTGCCGTCGCGGTGAAGCTGGCCGCGGAGGGACATCGGGTGATCGGCGTGGACCAACGTGACGCCGACATCATCGCTGACCTGTCGACGGCGCAGGGCCGCCACAGCGCCGTGACAGCCGTGTTGGCCGCGGCCGACGGGCCGCTTGCCGGCGCGGTCCTCGCCGCCGGACTGGGACCAGGAGCCGAACAGGGACCCGGCGAGGGCAAGGGTCGTGCCAGACTCATCACCGAGGTCAACTACTTCGGTGTCGTCGAGCTCCTGGAGGGCTGGCGCGACGCCCTCGCTGCCACAGAGGACGCGAAGGTCGTCGTGTTCTCCAGTAATTCCGCGACCACCGTGCCCGCTGTACCCCGCCGGACCATCAACGCTCTCCTTGCCGGAGACGGCGACCGAGCCGTCCGGTCATTGCGCAGATACGGCCGAGTGGGACCGGTGATGGCCTATGCGGCATCCAAGATCGCGGTGAGCCGCTGGGTACGCCGGCAAGCGACCTCACCGGCGTGGGCGGGTGCGGGTATCCGGCTCAACGCACTGGCGCCGGGCGCGATCCTCACGCCGCTGTTGCAAGAGCAACTCGCCTCACCGACAGAATCCCGGGCTGTTGAGCGTTTCCCCGTGCCGATCGGCGGCTTCGGCGATCCGGACAAGCTCGCGGACTGGGCGGTCTTCATGCTGTCGGACGCAGCCGACTTCCTGTGTGGAAGTGTCATCTTCGTCGACGGTGGATCCGACGCATACTTTCGGGCCGACGACTGGCCGCGGGCTGTGCCGCTGCGCCGATTGCCGCCCTATCTGCTTCGTTTCTGGCGGTTCGGGCGCAGGTCCGGGTAGTGCCGTAGGGATCCGCAGCGGTGCCGACATGGCTCACACCGCGACTTATGACAAACTCGCTGCCATGCCCGACCGCAAGAGCTCCAGCCGACTCCCGATCCGGGCCCGACTCGCGCTGCGGGCCGCCGCCACCGCCCGCTGGGCGTCGCAGAAGACGGGTCGTGGCAAGGGGTCGATGATCGGTGGCCTTGTCGCCCTGAAGATCGACCCCCAACTACTCGGCACGCTGGCGCGGAACAAGCGGACCGTGATCATCACCGGGACCAACGGCAAGTCCACGACGACCCGCATGACGGCCGCCGCTCTCGCCCAACTCGGTGACGTCGCGAGCCAGGCGGACGGTGCCAACATGGACGCCGGGATCGTCGCCGCGCTCTCGCTCAATCGTCCGGCGCGGATCGCTGCCCTCGAGGTCGACGAACTGCACGTCCCCCACGTCGCGGACGCCACCGACCCGCAGGCGTTCGTGCTTCTGAATCTCTCGCGCGACCAGCTCGACCGGGTCGGCGAGATCAACATGATCGAACGTCGGCTCCGCGAAGGCATCAACAAGCATCCGCAGGCCGCTGTCATCGCCAACTGCGACGACGTGCTCATCGCGTCGGCAGCCTACGATGCCCCGAATGCGATCTGGGTGGCCGCAGGCGCCGGCTGGGCAGGCGACTCGGTCAGTTGCCCGAGGTCGGGAGAACCGATCCTGCGCGACGGGGACCACTGGTACTCCACCGGAGCCGACTTCCAACGGCCGAAGCCTGCGTGGTGGTTCGACGACACCCACGTCTACGGTCCCGACGGGTTCAGTCACCCGATGGAACTCGCGGTTCCGGGTAGAGCCAACCGCGGCAACGCAACCCAGGCGATCGCTGCGGCGGTCGCAATGGGCGCCGACCCGGCGAAGGCCACCATCGCGGTGGGCACCGTCGGCGAGGTCGCCGGTCGCTACAGCGTTCAGCAGATCGGCCAGCACCGTGTCCGCATGCTGCTCGCGAAGAACCCTGCTGGCTGGCAAGAAGCCATGGCCATGATCGACCAGGACGCCGACGGTCTGGTGATCGCCGTGAACGGGCAGGTCCCCGACGGCGAGGATCTCTCGTGGCTGTGGGACGTCCGGTTCGAGGCCTTCGAGAGCATGCAGGTCGTCGCAGCCGGGGAACGTGCCACCGACCTCGGGGTGCGTCTGTTGTACGCGGGCGCCGAACACACCACCATCGCCGACCCGATGGCTGCGATCGCCTCGTGTCCGCCGGGCCGCGTCGAGGTGCTGGCCAACTACACGGCCTTCCGCGACCTGGGTACCGCGTTGGCCCGCGCGCAGAGAGGGGTCTGATCCGATGGCCGAATCAACGCTCCGCATCGGACTCGTCCTCCCGGACGTCATGGGCACCTACGGCGACGGCGGCAACGCCCTCGTCCTGCGCCAGCGCGCACGCATGCGCGGGATCGACGCCGAGATCATCTCGATCAACCTCACCGACCCTGTGCCAGAGTCCCTCGACGTCTACACCCTCGGCGGGGCCGAGGACTACGCGCAGCGCCTGGCCACCCGGCACCTCACCCGCTACCCGGGACTCCAGCGCGCCGCAGAGGCCGGCAGGCCCGTACTCGCGATCTGCGCCGCGATCCAGGTCCTCGGCCACTGGTACGAGACGTCCGCCGGTGAACGGGTTGCTGGGATCTCGATGTTCGACCTGACCACCGTCCCGCAGGACAAGCGCAGCATCGGCGAACTGATCACCGAACCGGCAGTGGACTCAGGTCTCACCAAACCGTTGACCGGCTTCGAAAATCACCGAGGCGGAACCACTCTGGGTTCCGACGCGCGACCGTTGGCGCGGGTCAAGCACGGCGTCGGCAACGGTGGGGGCGAGAAGATCGAAGGCGCGATTCAGGGCTCGGTGATCGGCACCTACCTGCACGGTCCTGCGCTGGCCCGCAACCCCGAACTGGCCGACCTGTTGCTGTCGCGTGCCCTGGGGGTCGACGAACTGGACGCTCTGCCACTTCCCGAGGTCGAGCTGCTGCGGCGTGAGCGATTGGCCGCCGGGAGGCGTGGCTGAGCGACCATGCCCAGTCCTGCGCCTACGAACCCCCAACCGACCAGGCGCCGCGCCACACCCAAGGCGCCGGTCCTGTTCGCGCTCGGCCTGATCGTACTGGCCGTGGTGGTCACTGCCACCTGGGCGATCACCTGGTCCGTCGCCGGGAACGACGCCTCCACTCAACCCGCTGCCGGCGAACAGACTGATGCCGAGCAGGTTTCGGGAGTAGACGTCGCAGTCGACACCGTCCGCGCCACTGCGGAGTCGCTGTACAACTTCACCCCGGACACCGTCGAGGCGACCATCAAGACGGCGCAGGCGACGCTTTGCGGCGACGCCCTCGACCAGTGGAACGAGACCGCTCGAACTCTGCCCGACATCGTCTACGGCACCGGCCGCAGCGTCACCACCAGCAATGCGCACTACGGGGTGGTCCGCGAGGACGCGGTGAGCACCACAGTCCTCGCGGTCTTCGATCTCGCGGCCAGCGAGGACAACACGGCTCCGCCGCCGCCCGAACCGACCGCAATCGAGTTCACCGTCGACCGCAGCGCCGTCCCTGTGTGCATCACCACGATGAAGGTTCTGTAGATGGCCGTGTCTCCGCCGCCGACCAGGCCACGCCCGACCCGGCGACGTCTCGCCGTGCTGCTGTCCGCAGTTGTCGGGATCGCGGCCGTCATCGCGCTCACCGCGACCATCGCCGCGCTCACGGTCCCCGATGAGGACAGCGGGAACGATCGGGCTGCTGTCGCCGCGGCCCCGGTCATCGCCGATCAGCAGGCGATCGATATCGCGACCACCCTCACCCGCAGCATGTTCGAGATCACCCCGGCGACCGCCGATGCCCAGATCGCCGCGTTCAAGGCGAACGCCTGCGGCGACCTCGCGAAAGACGGGCTGCCCAACCTGGTGTCGTTCACCGACGAGCTGAAGAGTCAAGACCGCAGTGCAGCAGTGACATTCCAGTCCGTCGCGATCGTGCCGCATGCACCGCAGGCACCCGTGGTCCAGGCGATCGTCGCGTCCACGTGGCAGTCGGGGGACGCCCTCAACAAAACCCGTGTGGTCTACGACGTGATCGTCCAGAATGGTAAGACCTGCGTCACCAGGGCGCAGTTCCTCTAGTCAACGCGCCGAGGTGACCCGCTGTGAGACTGCATCGGGATCATGGAGAACGAACCTTCCGGAACCGCGACGATGCGGGACGCGAGCTGGCAGGACTGCTGACGCGCGGGCATCCCGAACTGGTGCGGAACCCGGACGTCGTCGTGTTGGGTCTTGCCCGCGGCGGCGTCCCCGTTGCGGCGCAGATAGCGACCGCCCTGCGCGCTCCACTGGACGCCTTCGTCATCCGCAAGCTCGGTGTTCCCCAGCGAGAAGAACTCGCCTTCGGCGCGGTGGCCTCAGGCGGCGATCCGATGATCAGTGATCGGACCGTTCGCGACTTCGGGGTGACCGCCGACGAGGTGGACGCGGTCATCGCGAGGGAGCGCGCCGAACTGCTCCGCCGCGAGTCCGTCTACCGCCGGGGACGACCACCGACTCCGGTCGACGACAGAATCGTGATTCTCGTCGACGACGGACTGGCAACAGGATCGAGCATGCGGGCCGCAGTCGACAGCATCTGTCGGCGCCTGCCTCAACAGATCATCGTCGCCGTGGGCACCGGGCCGCCCGCGACGGAGATCGCGGGTGCCGACGAGATCGTCTGCGCCACAGTTCCACCCGACTTCTGGGCCGTCGGACAGTCCTATCGCGACTTCACCCAGGTGACCGACACCGAGGTGCAGAACCTGCTCGCGACGGAGTAGTCACCCTCCGTGCGACCTACCCGATCACTCCGCGCTCGAAGAGCCCCGCTACCTCGTCGGCGCCGAGACCGAGTACCTCGGCCACCACCTGTGCCGAATCCTGACCCACGACTGGTGCAGGAGTCGCCGCCAAATGTCTGCGGTCGAATCGTGCCGGGTGACCCGCAGCGAGGTACTGCCCGATGCGCGGTTGATCAAGAGTCGAGAACAGCGGATTCGACTCCAGCGCATCGGATTCGACGACGTCGGTGAACGATCGGTACTGCTCGAACAGCACAGAGGTCTTTCGCAGCGCGGCATACACCTCCTCAGCGGTGTGCCTGCGAAACCATCGAGCGAAGAGCGCCGTGAGCGCGTCACGGTATTCATATCGCTCGCCTTCGATGCGAAAGTCGGTGTCCAACGCGGCCTCGAGGGCGTCGACCGCCGCAGCAGTCTCAGTGAGGTCCACCAGATCCCGAAAATGCCGGTTGGTCAGGGCCACGATCATGAAACGGGCGTGATCGGCTGTCACGAAGTCGGTTCCGTAGGTCCCATAGATTGCGTTGCCGGTCGCCTGTCGCTGCCTGCCGTTGATGATCACCTCGGTCAGATACCCGAGCGTTCCAGCCGTTGCGAGGGCGACGTCCTCGAGTGGCAGCGTGATCTGCGACCCCACGCCGGTGTGATCGCGGTGGCGCACCGCGGCCAGCAGCGCCGTGGAGGCATGCAGCCCGCATGCGATGTCCCAGGCGGGCAGCACATGGTTGATCACCTCGCCGCCACCCGGACCGGTGACCTGGGGAAATCCCATCGCGGCGTTCACCGTGTAGTCGACTCCCGCAGTGCCATCGCGCTTTCCGAGGATCTCGAGGGTGATGACGTCTTCGCGTAGCGCAGAAAGCGCCTCATGAGCCATCCAGTCGCGACCACCGGCGTTGGTGACGAAGATCCCGCCGCCGGGACCCGGTGCTGTAGCGAGCTGCTGAATGAGCCTCTGCGAATCCGGGTTCCGGAAATCGCAGGCGATCGAATGCTTGCCACGGTTGAGACCGGTCCAGTAGATCGATTCGCCGTCGGCCGTCACGGGCCACCGCCGGTAATCCGAAGCGCCGCCGATCGGATCGACGCGAATGACCTGGGCACCGAGTTGCGACAACGTCAAACCGCATAGCGGCGAGGCCACGAAGCTCGACACCTCCACGATCCGCAGGCCGTCCAGCGGGCCGGCATCCTCGCCGGAGTTCATCTACAGAATCGCTTGCGGTAGAACGGAATCGGGGACGACGTCGCAATGCGCGCGCGTATTATCGACCGCGAACCATCCACGCTCGAAGTCTTGCCAGCGCCGCAGGTTGGCACGCTCGCCTTCGCCATCGCGTGCGACACCTCGCTCGAGTCGCTCCGCCTCGGTCCCACCGTCGAGCCACAACGCGTGCCGCAGTTGTGGACGTACGGGCGCCCGCGCGCTGGAGACTCCTTCGATGATGAGCAAGGGTTCCCAGCGCAACCAGACGCGTGGGCCGGGTTCGGCAATGCCGTCACGCCAGACCCGTGGGTGAAAGCGGAAGTCGTGGCCACGCCAGTACGACCTGAGCACCTCTTCGTCGAGCTCGGGCCACCACCCCACCGGGTCGTCCCACGTGGCGAAGTCGTCGGTGCGGACCAACACCACCGGCGTGCCGAGGTCGTTCAGCGTCCGCACGAGCGCGTCTGCGAGTGTCGACTTCCCGGCACCCGAGGGTCCGTCGATGGCGACGATCCCCGACTTCAGTTGTCGGGCAAAGATGTCGATCCACGAATCGTCGGTCACACCGGCCTCAGGTGAGTATCCGGCGGCCCGACAGCGCCCGGCCGAGCGTCAACTCGTCGGCGAACTCCAGGTCGCCGCCCATCGGCAGGCCCGACGCCAACCGGGTGACGGACAGTCCCGGAAAGTCCTTGAGCATGCGCTGCAGGTATGTCGCCGTCGCCTCACCCTCGGTGTTCGGGTCGGTGGCGACGATGATCTCGCTCACGTCGACGCCGTCCTCCTGATTTGCCAAGCGGCGCAACAACTCCCGAATCCGAAGCTGATCCGGCCCGATGCCCCCGAGGGGGTCGAGGGCGCCACCGAGTACGTGATACCTGCCGGTGAACTCCTTCGTGCGCTCGATTGCCTGCACGTCTTTGGGTTCTTCGACCACGCAGATCTTGCTGGCATCGCGACGGGCATCCCGACAGATCCGGCACCGCACCTGAGCCGACACGTTGCCGCACACCTCGCAGAAGACGACGTCGTCGCGCACGTGCACCAGCGCCGCCGTCAGCCGGTTGATGTCGGCGGCGGGCGCGGACAGCAGGTGGAACGCAATCCGCTGCGCACCCTTCGGACCGAGCCCTGGCAACTTGGCCATCTCGTCGATCAGATCCTGGATCGGTCCTTCGTACACGGAAGGATTATCCGCCCAAGCCCGGGAAACCGCCGCCCAGGCCGCCGGCGAGTGGACCCATCTTCTGCTGGGTCAATGCATCGCGTTTGGTGTTCAGATCGGCGAGCGCACCGACGATCAGATCCTGCAGGGTCTCGACGTCGTCCGCATCGACCGCCTTCGGATCGATCGCGACCGCGGTCACCTCGCCGGTGCCGTTGCCGGTCACGCTGACCAGACCGCCACCTGCGGTTCCTGTGACCTCTGCCGCTGCCATCTCCGCCTGTGCCGCCAGCAGTTGCTGCTGCATCTGCTGAGCCTGTTGCAGAAGTCCGGCCATCGGGTTGTCTGGTTCCACTGCGTCCTCTTCACTCTCGGCGTTCGTGTTGTTGCAGGCGCATCATTCTCTCGAGATGAGCGGCAATGCTGTCGATGGTATCGCCGCCGGATGGCTGCACCTCGAAGTGCAGTCGCGCGTTGCCTCCGAACATCGCCGCAGCCCTGGCCGAGAGGGTGAACCGGAACCCGTCTCCGGTGCGCTGCCAGGCCAGGATCCCCTGCTCGACGGGCGCACCGACGCCTGCGCTGATCTGGTACGCCCCCGGGGCCGCGGGCAGGTCGCACTGGATCTGGAAGCAGTCCCCGGTCTCGTCGTCCAGGAAGACGACCACCTCGCAGCGCAGGTCGTCGTAGTGGTCGTAGGAGACGACGATCGCCATAGGGCTACCTCCCGGGGTCGATGAAGTTCAGCCGAGCGAGCGACCGCTGACGAACCGCCTGCGCGCGCCGGACAGCGGATCGTCGAACTCCACAGCGTAGGCCAGCAGCTGCAGGGGCTCAGAGAAGTCGCCGTGATCAGGCGCGGCCGCGAGTTCGGGCCGCACCTGGGGATACAGCGGGTCTCCGTCGATCGGGATACCGAGCCCGGACATGTGCAGGCGCAGTTGGTGGGTGCGTCCGGTCTGGGGCAGCAGCCGGTAGATCCCTCGGTCACCGGCCGTGTCGACCAGCTCGATCGTCGAGATGGCGTTCTCGGGACCGGTCTCGGTGCGAGCTCGCAGGTCACCGGCATCTTTCATGATCCGGTTGCGCACGGTGATCGGGAGGTCGAGACCTTCGGCGATGGGCGCACGGGCCCGATATTCCTTGCTGACCAGGCGCTCGGCGAACAGCTGCTGGTACGGAGCCCGGGCCTGGGGCCGGGCACTGAACATCAGCACCCCCGCGGTGAGGCGGTCAAGGCGGTGCACAGGGCTGAGCGCCGGGTTGTCCAGGAGCCTGCGCAGGCGCACCAGCGCTGTCTGCACCACGTGCGCTCCGCGGGGCATCGTCGCGAGAAAATGGGGCTTGTCCACGACGACGAGGTCGTCGTCGGCGTGGATGATCTCGAGTTCGAAAGGGATCTCGGTCTCGGTCGGCAGATCGCGATAGAAATAGATCGGACGTCCCGGTGTCGCGGGCGCAGACAGGTCGACTCGTTCGCCGGTCACGTCCAGCACCTGACCGCGCTCGGCGCGATCCGCCAGTTCGGTCGCCGTCAGCCCCGCACACGCCGGTGCGGTGAGCATCGCCTCACAGACCGTGCCCTGCTCGCTCCGCAGCACCACCCGCGTCGCGTCGACTCCGTCGCGCAGCGGCAAGGGTACCGGTCTGCGGTTCCTCACCGAACCGGCCTTGTCCTCGCGACGGTCAGCCGCGTTCGACGTGGGACTTCAGGTTGCCGAGCAGTTCGGCCTGGATCTTGGCAAGCCCCTTGGGCGCGAAGGTCTTCTCGAAGAAGCCGCCGATCCCGCCTGCGCCCTGCCAGGTGGTGACAGTGGTGACCTTGGCGCCTGAACCCGCCGGCTGCACCTGGTAGGTGGTGATCATCGACGAGTTCGCGTCGGTCTCGGTGATGGTCGAACCGACCAGGTCCACCGACGCCTGCACGTTCCTGGAACGCTTCTTGGTTGCCTGCAGCGTCCATTTGGCGACGGTGCCTGCGCCGACGCCGCCCTCGAGGACCGCGTAGTCGAGGTACTGACCGGGCAGGATGTTCGGGCGCACGGTCTGGTAGTCGGACAGGGCGATGAGGACCTGCTCGGGTGCGGCATTGATGTCGATCGACTGGGATGCGGTTACCTGTGCCACGAAGAAATCACCTTCCGGTTTTGCGAGCAATTCACTCCAGAGCCTGCCAGAACAGCCCGGCCGACTCCCGGGCGGTCCACAATCGGACATATACGACCCCGTCCTGCAATGAAGTGGCAAGTACTGGACGGTAGTCCTAGGCTCTTACCTGTGCCGAAGGTAAGAGGGGTCGAATCAGGTCGCGACGTGTTCGATCAGGGCGTGGCGAACTTGCTGGCCAGTTACCGTGCGATACCCGCGGAGGGGCGGGTTCGTCTGGCGAAGAAAACCTCGAATCTGTTCCGCAAACGCGCCAAGAATCCGTTCCCCGGCCTCGATGTATCGGGTCTCGATCGAGTGATCTCGGTCGACGCCGGAGCCCGCACGGCCGACGTCGCCGGCATGTGCACCTACGAGGAGCTGGTGGCGACCACGCTCAAGTACGGCCTCGCCCCGAAAGTGGTGCCGCAGCTCAAGACGATCACCCTGGGCGGCGCGGTGACGGGCCTCGGGATCGAGTCGACCTCTTTCCGCAACGGTTTGCCGCACGAATCGGTCCTCGAGATCGACATCCTCACCGGCGCGGGCGAGATCGTCACCACCTCGGCGACGAGCGAGAACTCCGACCTCTTCTTCGGATTCGCGAACTCGTACGGCACCCTGGGTTATTCCACCAGACTGAAGATCGAACTGGAGGAGGTCGCACCGTTCGTCGAGCTCCGTCACGTGCGGTTCTCCGACCTGCAGACCCTGCAAGAGACCATGAATCAGATCGTCGACGACCCGCATTACCAAGGTGAGCGCGTCGATTACCTTGACGGCGTGGTCTTCTCGGCAACGGAGAGTTACCTTGTCCTCGGTCGGCAGAGCGCGGATGCAGGTCCGGTCAGCGATTACACCGGCGACCAGATCTTCTACCGCTCCATGCAGCACGGCGCCGATTCGACTCCGCTGCGTGACCGGCTCACCATCGCCGACTACCTGTGGCGCTGGGACACGGATTGGTTCTGGTGCTCACGTGCGTTCGGCGCCCAGAATCCCCGAGTTCGCCGATTCTGGCCAAAACAACTGTTGCGCAGCAGTTTCTACTGGAAGCTCATCGCGCTCGACCACCGTTTCGACATCGGCGACAAGCTCAATGCCCGCAAGGGCGAACCGCCGGGCGAGCGGGTGGTCCAGGACATCGAGGTTCCCATCGAGCGGGCGGCGGAGTTCACGGCCTGGTTCCTGGAGAACATTCCCATCGAGCCGATCTGGTTGTGCCCGCTTCGGCTGCGCGACCCTTCGCCGGCCGGCGCCGACTCGAATCGGCCATGGCCCCTGTATCCCCTGGAACCGCACCGTACGTACGTCAACATCGGGTTCTGGTCGGCGGTGCCCAAGCGGGCCGACAAACCCGACGGTTACGCCAATCGGCAGATCGAGATCAAGGTCTCCGAACTCGACGGCCACAAATCTCTCTACTCCGAATCGTTCTACAGCGAAGAGGAGTTCGACGAACTCTACGGCGGCGAGCCCTACCGCCTCCTGAAGAAACACTACGATCCCGGGTCGCGACTCCTCGACCTCTACGCAAAGGCGGTGCAACGTCAGTGACCACATTCAAAGAAGGCGAACTCTCCCCCACGTCGGTGGTCGGCCCGAAACTCAGCCTCGCCGAGGTCGTCGAGGCGGTCGCCGGTGGGGACCTCAAAGTGCGGGTGACCGCGTACGACGGTAGTTCCGCGGGACCGGTAGACGCCGAATTCGGGGTCGAGCTGCTGACCCCCCGGGGATTGACCTATCTCGCAACAGCTCCCGGCGATCTCGGGCTCGCGCGCGCTTACATCTCCGGAGACCTGCTGCTCCACGGCGCCCACGGCGGCGACCCCTACGATGCACTGCATGCCCTGTCCGAGGACATCAGCTTCCATCGGCCGTCCGCACGGATGATGGCGCAGATCACGCGGTCGATCGGCCTCGAACACTTCAAGCCGATCGCCCCGCCGCCGCAGGAGCAGCTGCCCCGGTGGCGCCGCATCGCGGAAGGTCTTCGACACAGCAAATCCCGCGACGCGGAGGCAATCCACTACCACTACGACGTCTCGAACACCTTCTACGAGTACGTTCTCGGTTCGTCGATGACCTACACCTGCGCGTGCTACCCGAATCGCGAAGCGACGCTGGAAGAAGCACAGGAGAACAAGTACCGGCTCATCTTCGAGAAGCTGAAGCTCAAGCCCGGCGACCGACTGCTCGACATCGGTTGCGGCTGGGGTTCGATGGTCCGTTACGCCGCTCGCCGCGGAGTCCACGTGATCGGTGTCACCTTGTCCGCCGAGCAGGCCGAATGGGCGCAGCAGGCGATCATCGACCAGGGCCTGGGCGAGTTCGCCGAAGTGCGGCACAGCGATTACCGCGACATCACCGAAACCGGGTTCGACGCCGTGTCGTCGATCGGCCTGACCGAGCACATCGGCATCCACAACTACCGCTCGTACTTCAAGTTCATCCGCGCGAAGTTGCGCGATGGCGGAATTCTGTTGAACCACTGCATCACTCGGCCAGACAACCGGAGCCGCGGTAAAGCCGGCCCGTTCATCGACCGCTACGTGTTCCCCGACGGGGAGCTCACGGGATCAGGCACCATCATCACCGCGATCCAAGACATCGGGTCGATGGAGGTGGTGCACGAGGAGAACCTGCGCGAGCACTACGCGATGACCCTGCGCGACTGGAACAAAAACCTGGTGGCGAACTGGGACGGGGCCCTTGATGAAGTCGGTGAAGGTACCGCCCGCCTGTGGGGCCTGTACATGGCGGCATGTCGACTGGGCTTCGACCGCAACATCATCCAGCTGCATCAGGTGCTCGCGGTCAAGCTCGACGACAAGGGCGGCAACGGCGACCTGCCGCTGCGCCCGTGGTGGAACGCTTAGTCCCACAAACCCAGCAGTTCCGGTCAAACCCACCTGTTGCAAACAGGTGGGTTTGACCGTTTCAGGTGTGTTTGTGGGCCAGGGCCTTGTCATAGACCATTCGTTCTACTACCGTGGCCACCACAGTAGAACGATTGATCTACGCCCACGGATGGAGCACCACAATCATGCCGAAGACCGTGTCGTTGTCGACGCCGCTGAATCTGCCGTGCGGACAGATCCTTCCCAACCGGGTCATGAAGTCGGCGCTGAGCGAGGGACTCGGCACTGCCCACCACGGGCCAGATGTCCGCCTCGAACGCCTCTATGCACGCTGGGCGGCTGGTGATTACGGACTGATAGTCACCGGGAACGTGATGGTCGATCGACGGTATCTCGGCGAACCGGGCAACGTCGTCCTCGAGAACGACAGCGAACTCGACGCATTCCAGCGCTGGGCCAAGACAGCCCAGGACGGCGGCTCCCCGATCTGGATGCAGCTCAACCACCCTGGTCGGCAGGCCAATCCGATCACCACCGACGGTCCGACCGTCGCCCCGTCGGCCGTCAAACTGGATATCCCGGGCATCCCCACTCCCCGCGAGCTGACCGACACCGAGATCCGCGACATCATCGAGCGGTTCGCTATTTCGGCCGGTATCGCCGAGGTCGCGGGGTTCGACGGCGTCCAGATCCACGGCGCTCACGGCTATCTCATCTCCCAGTTCCTCTCACCCCTGGCCAACAAGCGATCCGACCGCTGGGGTGGATCAACGGCGAACCGCGCACGGTTCGTCCTGGAGATCATCCGGCGGGTCCGCGAAGCCGTCGGTCCTGGCTTTGCCGTCGGCATCAAACTGAACTCTGCCGATTTCCAACGCGGCGGCTTCTCGGAAGAGGAGTCACGCACGGTGGTCGAGATGATCGCCGCCGAGAGAATCGACCTCATCGAGATCAGCGGTGGCAGTTACGAATCACCGGCGATGATGGGTCGGCCGGCGGTATCGGCGCGAACCCGTGCTCGCGAGGCCTACTTTCTCGACTACGCCGAGACGATCCGCGAAGTCGCGGCAGACGTACCACTGGCCGTGACCGGTGGCTTCCGCACGCACACCGGCATGGCCGAAGCCATCGCCTCGGGCGCCTGCGACGTAGTCGGTCTCGGACGCCCGACAGCCCTGGCCCCCAACGCGGCACAGGGCGTTCTGGCGGATACCTCGGCGACGCTGCCGACCACGCACCGATCAGTCCCACTGCCGCGGCGCCTCACCGGCACCGCGCAGGTCAAAGCCCTCAATGGCGCCCTGGATCTGCAGTGGCACACCGATCAGCTGCATACGATGGGCGCCGGTGGCGACCCTGATCCGCACCGACCACTGTGGCGCACAGCGCTCACCACCGTCCGACGCAACGGGATCGACGCCTTTCGCAGTCAGCGCGGGCACATCGGCGTCTCAGACAAGAAGGCTGTTCGCAAGTTCCGGATCGAGCGCGCCGTCGGCCGGTACATCGCGAATCCGATGGTGGGCGCGCTGACGCGGGCCGGCATCACCACGAGTTTCGCCACCGAACTCGAGACGATCGGGCGCCGAACCGGGCAGCGCCGCAGCGTCCCCGTGTCTGCAGCCTTCGACGAGACCGGGGCATGGGTGATCAGCCAGCACGGCAACCGGTCCGGATGGGCGAACAACATCAACGCCAATCGGACGGTACGTATCAAGCAGGGACGACAGTGGCGAAGCGGCACAGCCGAATTCGTTCACGACGACGACGTCGCCACGCGGGTACGGACCTTCGCGCCCAACCCGGTGTTCGCATCATTGACCGCTGCCTCGTTCCGGGCTCTGCAGAGTGACCCGGTCTCGGTGCGCATTACCTTCACCGACGTTCAGTAGGCGAACCGCTAGAGCAGCGGCTTCGCGCCCAACTCGGTCGCCAGCAGCGCAATGGCGATCTGCTCGGGATCCTGCCGCGGGTCCGGCTTGGAATCGCGTGCGGTGGCGATCATCTCGTCTCGCTCGTCGTCGGTGAGGTCTTCATCGCTGACGGGTTCGGGCTCCGGCGGAAGAGGTTCCGGTTCAGGCTCCGGTTCGGGTGGTTCGCTGTCTCCGGCATTCGAGGCAGCACCCCCACCCCGGCTGGGGCGAACGTAGGGTTGCTTCGCCTCGGGTTTGCGGGCCTTGGTGGGAGTCGCAGCAGCCGGCTTGGGTTCGGCGGGCAGCGACGACGCGGAATGCACCGACACCTGCCAGGTTCCACCGAAGACATAGTGGAGCGCAGAGGTGATGACGTCGACCGCGTGTTTCGAACTCAACCGCTCGACCAGTGGCGCTGATTCATGACTCAGGATCAGGGTGCTGCCGTCGACACCGCGCACCGACGCACCCGACAACATCACCTCGGTGACCTTGTTGGCGGTCCGGACCGCAGTGCGGACCTCCTGCCACTTGGCCTGCACCGCAGCCAGATCCGGCCCGTCTGTGGCAGGGGGCACCGGTGGGGCGGCGACCGGTTCGGGATCGGGCTCGAGCGCAGGCTCCGGTTCGTACTCCGGTTCCGGCGGCAGTGGGATGTCGGGTTCCGATGCCGCGACCGGCGCGTCGGCGTCGGCCGGTGCCGGGACGGGCTCCGGGGTGGGCTCGGGTTCTGGAGCAGGTTCCGGTTCAGGTGTCGGGACCGGTTCGGGAGTGGGAGCCGGCGCAGGCGTCGACAACGGTTCTGGAGTGGGAGCCGGTTCGGGAGTGCGCGCCGGTTCAGGAGTGCGCGTCGGTTCAGGAGTGCGAGCCGGTTCCGGGGTGGGCGCAGGCGACGGGACCGGATCGGCCTCGGATGCCTGGGCCTTGTCCTCGTGCGGCTTGTCTTCCAGGGGCTTGCGCTGGGACGGGCGAACGAACTTGGCGGCTGGATCGTCCGCGGGCGCAGGTGCCGACGCCTGGAGGGGCGCGGGCCCCCCGGCCTTCGCCACCCCTGCCGACGGTATCGGCGCGCCGCCGGCCGACTGGGCCTCGATGCGCTCGATACGTTGCAGCACCGCAGATTCCGAGTCGCTCGCTGCGGGTAGCAGCATGCGGGCGCACATCACCTCGAGCAAAAGCCTCGGCGAGGTGGTGCCCCGCATCTCGCCGAGCGCCGCGTGCACGGTCTCGGCAAACCGGGCCAACGTGCCGGGTGCGAGCCCAGCCACCTGGGCCTTCATCCTCTCGACCTGGTCGTCGGGTGCCTCCACCAGACCGCGCTCGGCGGCATCGGGGACGGCCTGCATCAAGATCAGATCGCGGAGTCGCTCGAGCAGGTCGACGGCGAAGCGGCGGGGATCATGGCCTGCGTCGACCACCGACTCGACCGTTCCGAACAGCACGGCGCCGTCGTGGTCGGCGAGCGCGTTGACCGCGTTGTCGATCAGCGCGACATCGGTGACACCGAGGAGCATGAGTGCGCGCTGATAGGTGACACCCTCTGGTCCTGCTCCGGCGAGTAATTGATCAAGCACGCTGAGCGAGTCACGGGGCGAACCCCCGCCCGCCCTGATCACCAGTGGGAAGACCGTCGGCTCGACCTTGACCTGTTCGCTGGCACAGATGTTCTCGAGGAGACCCCGCATCACCGTCGGTGCGAGCAGCCGGAAGGGATAGTGGTGGGTCCGCGAGCGGATCGTCGCGAGCACCTTCTCCGGTTCTGTGGTCGCGAATACGAAGATGAGATGCTCGGGCGGCTCTTCGACGATCTTGAGGAGGGCATTGAATCCGGCGGGGCTGACCATGTGGGCCTCATCGATGATGAACACCCGATACCGCGACTCGGCAGGCGCGTAAAAGGCCTGGTCCCGTAGTTCGCGAGTGTCGTCGACACCACCGTGGCTCGCGGCGTCGAGCTCGATGACGTCCATGTTGCCCGGACCGCCCGGTGCCAGCGCGACGCAGGACGAGCACACCCCGCATGGCGTCGAGGTCGGGCCCTGCTCGCAGTTGAGTGAACGCGCGAGGATGCGGGCCGACGACGTCTTACCGCAACCGCGCGGTCCGGAGAACAAGTACGCGTGATTGATGCGTCCCGAGTTCAGCGCACGGCCCAGCGGCTCGGTGACATGCTCCTGTCCGACGACCTCGGCAAACGTCGCAGGGCGATAAGTCCGGTATAGAGCCACGCTGCGAGACTACCGGCGAGGTGTGACGGCCGCGGACACAGGCGCAAAGCGACCGGCAGCAGGGAGGGTCGGGCGCCGCCACCGTTGCCTGGCAGCTTGTCGGACGTCACACGTTCACCCCGAGCAGTGTGGGTCTATCGGACTACAATCAACAGTGACTACTAGTGACGTACTCCACCTGAGTACCTTCTCCGCCACCTGCGCTCAGCGCCGAACGTTGTGGCGAGTATGCGCACCGTGCGCGTGCCCTTCCCATGATTGTCGACGCACATCGAGGAACGCCATGACACAGCTATCCCACCTTGCACCCACCCGTCACCCCCGCTCGGTCGGCGGATCGGCCGGGACCCGGCAACGGTCTGCGCGTGTCGTACATCAGCTGCTTCGCTCGTCGATCAAAAGCGGTGTCCTGAATGCAGGTGAGTCACTGAGCGAAGAATCGCTGATCGAGAACTTGGACTCCACGCGCGCGGCTGTCCGATCGGCATTGCAGATGCTGGCAGACGAAGGTCTCGTGAGCAGGCAGCGCCGGATGGGGACCGTCGTGCGTGGAAGACCGCTTCAGTTGCCCGTCGAGGACATCATCGGTAACCCGTCGAGCGGACCCCTCGAATACCGGATGATCGGAGATCACGCCATCCCGGCGCATCACCTGATCCGTAGCCGGATGCCGACGGACAGTGACAGTTTGCGGATGATCGACTACGTGATCAGCAACGGCGGGGTGCCGATCGGTACGCTCGTCGCGTTCCAGATCAATCCGAACGCGCATCCCCCGGTCCACAATCCCGACGTGGACGGCATCGCGCAGACCTTCGAGACCGTCTACAGCCGTCCGTTCGGGCGGATGGAGACGTGCATCGACGCCGTCGGAGCCGATGAGCGCACCGCCCGGATTCTGAACATCGCGCCGGGTGCTGTGCTTCTGGTTCGGGATCAGGTGCTCTCGGATGTCGACGGAAACGTCCACGAGTACGCCTATGCGCACTACCGGGCGGACATGGTTTCGTTTCGCTCGCCGGCTCGCTGACACAGATCCGGATTCAGGTCAGCCGCAACCCTGGAACGCATGGCGGCGCCGTCGCGCCGGCATTGCAGTGCAAGGAAACCGGGCCGCCCACGAGCTGATGCTCGTCGGCGGCCCGGCCTGTGACCGGTCCGGGTTACTCGACGAACTTCAGATTTGCGTAATCTACCCAGTTGTCCGAACGCCAGGCGTATCCGCCGACCTTGCTCGACACCAATGCATTCGGCTGGACCTGTCCGATGAACACGATGGGCGACTGCTCGAGGTAGATCTTCTCGGCAGCGTTCCAGGCTTTGCCCGCTTCCGGGGAAAGGGCATCGGGCAGCGCATTTCCGGCTGCGAGCGCGTCGTAGAACGGCGGGTATTCCCAGTCGGCGAAGTTGTTGCTCGAATCCTGCGCCGTGTACACCAGCAACTCGTACGGCGGGGTCAACGTGATCGCGTAGTCCCGCAGGATGAACGCCTGCGACGTGTGGTTGCTGCGCTGATCAGAGAACTCCGACGCCGGCATCTCATCGAGGTCGATGGTGAAACCGGCTGCTTTGGCGGCGGTTTGGATCTGGATCGCCGACTCCATCATGTCAGGTTCGGCTGCGCTCACCGCCATGGTGAACGACACACCGCCACCCAACCCGGCCGAGGCCAGAAGCGCTTTCGCCTTCTCCGGATCGTAGGTGTACGGCGGGAATCCCGAGCCGTCGTAGTTGGGCGCGTCGGTGAGCAGGAATCCGGGCCCTTCGCGCTTCGCCAGACCGCGATAGACATTGTCGATGATCTGGTCATACGGAGTTGCGTAGGCCATTGCCTGGCGCACAACAGGATTGTCGAACGGCGCCTTGTTCGTCACGAGAGGCATCATGATGAATGTGTTGGGGTTCTCTACCACCGGCACCGTCACGTTCGGATCGGACTCGAGCGACGACGAATCTGCCGGGGTGATGTTCTCCGCCAGATGCGCGTCACCGTTCTTCACCGCGTTCGCACGGGTACCGGGATCAGCGACGATCCGCACGTTGATCGTCTTGATCGGCGGCGGTGTACCGACGAAGTCGTCGCGGGCGGTCATCACCACAGACGTACCCGGCTGATAGTCGGTGACCTCATACGGCCCGAATCCGTAGTTCGGGTTGTCCACTGTCCAGGTGACCGCGTACGGATCCTCCGGGGTCACATGCTCTTTGAGGAGTGTGCTGTCGAAGATCTGCCCGCACAGGTCGGACATGAGCGCCAGGAATGTCGTGCCCAAGCCGGCGTTCGGGAGCGTGAACGACACCGTTCGGTCATCGATCTTCTTGATCTGGCTGGCGGGATCGGTGATCGACGGCGCCATCACGCCCGGCACAACGGATTTGGGGGAGGCAAACTTTCGATCGAAGGACCAGATGACGTCGTCTGCGCTGAGAGTGTTGCCGGCGGCGCTTTTCGCCTCCTTCAGCTTGAAGGTATATGTCAGTCCGTCTTCACTCGTCGTGTAACTCTCGGCAAGATACGGGTCGTAGGTGTACACGTCCTGCTGCTGAACTCCCTTGCCCTGCGGGCTGTCGCTGTACGGCTTTCGCACGAGCGTCGCGTGCAAGTTGTTGGCCTGCTCATACCCACCGAATCCGTTGTCGAGCGACCAGGTGATACCGGTGTCCGGGGTGACCAGGGTGAGCGTCTCGCCGTCCCCTCCGGAGCCCCCGGAGTTATTCGATGACGACGAGCAACTCGCGATCATCAGGATCAGCGCGGACAGCGCTGCCACGAACACGGTGACCCGTGTTCTGGGGCGATGGGTCGGCCGGGGCCGTCCGGAACGTGTGGTGTTCATGGTGACAGACTTCTCCTTGGATCACAGGGGGATTGAGGGACTTGCGTCAGCGTTCGTCGTTGAAAAAGCGCTGACCGACGGCGGTCACGGCGAACACCGTGAGCGCCAGAGCAATGGCCGGGAACATAGCCGGCCACCATCGTCCGACCGCGGCAGCCGGTGCACCGGCCGCGATCATGGACCCCCACTCCGGTGTGGGTGGATTGAGGCCGACGCCCAGGAATCCCAGGCCTGCGGACAGGATGATCGCCGACCCGAACACCAGCGAGGCGTTTTCCAGCGCGGGCCAGGATGAATTGGGCAACACGTGACGAAGGATCACCGCGAACTCCGACTCGCCTGAAATACGTGCCGCATCGAGGTACGCCTCGCCGCGGACCCGGAGTACTTCCGTTCGCACCAGCCGAGCTTGATTGGGCATCAGGATCACCGACAGCGCAAAAACGAGCGACGGAATGGTGGCACCGAAGAAGGCGATCAGCACCAGTCCGATGATGATCGCCGGTATGGCCTGGATGAGGTCGATCGCCCGCGAGACCCCGCGGCTGAGCCACCCGATCGGTCCGGAGCGCGATTCGTTCATGCCGACGAGCAGTCCGAGCAGCACTCCGACACCGGTCGCGGCGAGTGTGGTGAGAACGCCGATCAACAGATTGTTCTGGGTCGCCGCGACGGTCCGTGAGAACACGTCCATGCCCGCCGAGTCCGTTCCGAACCAGTGTCCATCGGTACCGGGCGACAGATCGGGTTTTGCGACCACCTCCGTCGCGCTGTACGGGATGATCCACGGACCGATGATGGCGACGATCACCAGCACGACCGCAGGCAGCAGCGTGAGATAACCGATCAGCGGTAGGTGAAATCGCCTGCGCTGCAGATCCGGGGTGTCCGTTCCGGCCGGCTCGTTCGGGATCGGCGTGCCGGTGGGCTCGGCGTGGGTTGATTCGGGGGTGATGGTCATCGGGCTCAGCTCCCTTCGGTGACGACGCCGGGACGGCGTCGGGGGTCGAGCATCATGTTGACCACGTCGACAAAAAAGAATATGAGCAGCGACACTGCCGCGACGATCAACAGGAAGCCCTGCAGTGCAACAAAATCGGACCGGGTCACGGCCTGGACGGCATACTCGCCCATACCGGGCAGCGCGAAGAGCTGCTCGACGACCACCGCACCACCGAGCATGAAACCGAAGATGGTTCCGAACATCGCGATCGTCGACGGCAGTCCACGACGGGCGATGCTCGTCATCACCATTCGATTCGACGCTCCGGACGCGATACGGAACTTCGTTGCCTGCGCGTCCTTCGCCTGACCCACAGATCGGATGAACAGCTTGAGCAACATCGGCGCGTAGGCGATGACGAGTACCGCCACCGGCAGCCAGAGGTGACCGGCCATTGATGTGAGCAACACGGTGTCACTCGACAACGCGGCGTCGAGGAGCGGGAATCCGGTCACCTGCGGCGGCGGGTTGAGCATGGTGTCGTAGCGGCCGATCGGGGCGGGCGCCCAGTGCAGTACCGAGTAGAAGACGAAGATACCGAGCACCCCGAGGCAGAAGTCGGGGATCGCACCGGCGGCGCGCGCGTACCCGGCGATGACCCGCGACACCACATTGCGAGGACGTAGCACCACGAAGAATCCGAGCACGAGAGTGAGCACGGACGCCACGATCATCGCGAGCAATGCCAGCTCCACCGTCTCGGGTAGACGGCGTTTCATCTCGTCCATGACGCCGGCGCCGTTGATGATCGATTCCCCGAAGTCTCCGGTGCCGACGTTCCCGAGGAATGTGGTGAGCTGGGTGAACACACTGCCGGTCAGTCCCAACGATTCCCGGGCGGCGTCGTATTGCTCGGGTGTCATCGTCTGGCCGCCCGAGATGACCCGGACCGGATCGCCGGGGACCAGCCGGACGAGAAAGAACACCACGATCGCAAAGATGAACAGGTGCACCGGCAACATCGCCAATCGCTTGATCCACCAGCTCTGTCGGCGCCAGATCGCTTTCATGCGGTCACCTTTGTCAGTCGCGGCCCGGGCTTGTGCGGCGTGTCCGACGTCGTCCGATAGGCGTCGATCAGGGTGCGGGTGTATTCGTGGGTGCTGGAGAAGATCACGTCTTCGGTGCGGCCCCGCTCGACGATGTTGCCCTGGTACATGACAATCAGTTCCTCCGAGATGAACGCGGTCGCCGGCAGACCATGGGACACGAATACCAGTCCCGCCTCGTTGTTTTCGCAGTGTTGCTTGAGCAGGTTCAAGACCGATCCCTGCACGGACACGTCGAGCGCAGATACCGCCTCGTCGCAGATGATGATCTTGGGGTTGACCACCAACGCCCGGGCGATGGCAAAACGTTGGCGCTGGCCACCGGACACCTGGTGTGGAAACCGCTGTGTGAGAGACGGATCGAGATCGAGCGAATGCACGGTGGCATCCACGGCGTCATCCGCCGCCGATCCCTTCAACCCGAGCAGCTCGAGCACCGGACGACGAATGGAATCGCGCAGGGTGCGGCGCGGGTCGAACGAGGAGGACGTGTCCTGGGCGACGAGCTGGACCTCTCGGCGGAACTGACGCATGTCGCCGCGTCCCAGTGCGGAGATGGAACGGCCACGGAACTCGACGCTGCCCTCGCTGGGACCCTCCAGGCCCACCATCATCCGGACCATCGTCGACTTTCCAGAGCCCGACTCCCCGACGATCCCGATGCGACTCTCCGCGGTGATCAGCAGGTCCACCGCATCGACCGCCGTATGGATGTTGTTGCCGCGGCCCGCGAAGCGCTTGGTGGCCGAGGTGAACTGGATGGTCGTCAAGGCGGTCATGCCGACTCCTTGTGCATCGTGGGCAACCGGTCCCAGCTCGCGTTGTCGAGCGTGGGGATGCACGAGATGAGTCCCTGGGTGTAGGGATGCTCGGCCCGCTGGGCCAACGTCGCCGACGGACCCTCTTCGACCGCGACCCCGCGGTGCATCACGACCGTCCAGTCGGTGAAGGCCTGACACAACGCGATGTCGTGGCTGATCATCAGCAGTGCGGTCCCCAGTTCCTCGGTCAGCCCGACCAGCAGATGCATCAGCTCTTTCGACAGGGTGGCGTCGAGGGCACTGGTGGGTTCGTCGGCGATGAGCAGTCGCGGTTTCCCGCACAGCGCGATCGCGATCATGACGCGCTGCCGCATACCGCCGGACAGTTCATAAGGCCGGGCCGCGAAGACGCGCTCGGTATCGGTCAGCCCGACCTTTCGGAGCCATTCCGCCGCCGACTCTTTCGCCTTCTTCCGGGTGATCTTCTCGTTGTTGCGGATCACCGCGACGAGTTGGCTACCGATGGTCCAGACGGGATCCAAGGAGGTCATGGCGTCCTGGAAGACCACCGAGACCCCTTCGATGCGTTCCGGGATCGCCAGCTTCTTGCGGACCAACAGATCACGACCCTCGAAACTCAGGGCGTCGGCAGTGACATTCGCCTCGGCCGCCAGGAAACCGGCGATTGCCATGCAGGCATTGGTCTTTCCCGATCCCGACTCGCCCACTATCGCGACTCGCTTGCCGGGTTGCATGGTCAGCGAGAAGTTGTCCACCGCCGTGAACGATCCGGTAGGGGTCGGGTAGGTGATCGTGAGTCCACTGACGTTCAGCAGGCTCGCAGGTGTCGGTACGTCGGTCGTGGACTCAGTCATGGTGGTCACGGCTGTTGACATGGTCGTCAGCTCCTCGAACTGGGAATTGGGAGAGGCGCAGTCGGTCGACGGTGACCGATGAGGGGAGGGTCAGAAATCGAGCAGATTATCTCGGAAGGTTTTGTGAGCGTACCCATCACGGATGACACCACGCTTGCGGAGCGCAGGAGCGAGACCGTCGCACACCTCCATGATCGAGCGCCTCGTGACGTCCGGGTACATGAGGAATCCGTCGCCGCCGGCCTCTTCCATGACCTCGGCCATCTCGCCGGCCATGGTGTCGGCCGATCCGATGAACTCCATGCCGTAATTGGACGGGCCTTCGGCGAGGTCGCGCAGGGTGAGCTCCTTGGAGCCTTCGAGCCAGGCCTTCGCGGTGGTCGTCTCACCATTGCCGACTTCTTGAGGCACGGGGCTGTCGAGGTCGTACTTGGCGTAATCGACAACACCACCGCTGACGTAGGACAAGTACCAGAGCCGCTTTTCGATGTTGTCCGGGTCCTTCTTCGCGGCATTGAACCTGTTGAATCGTTCCTGCGCCTCGCTGTCGGTGTCGCCGAGGTACGGGGTCGCCATGAACAGGATCTTCAAGTCTTGGGGTTTACGGCCGTGTTTGATGAGCCGGGTGTCCATGTCCTGGCGCAGGGCCTTCATCTCGGCGGGCGATTTGGCCAGTGCCAGCATGGTGTCTGCCTGCTTCGCGGCCAATTCCCGGCCCGGCGTGGAGTTTCCGGCCTGAGCGACCACGGGCCGGCGTTGCGGACCCGGAATGGTGTTGAGCGGACCACGGCAACTGAAGTACTTGCCTTCGAAGTCGATGGTGTGGACCTTGGTGTGATCGGCATACTTCGGCGTCTCCTGGTCGTGCACCAGGGCGCCGGGCTCCCAGGAATCCCACAACAGACTCACGACCTCCATCCACTCCTCGGCCATCGCGTACCGCTCGGCATGCGCGAAGTGCTTGTCGTAGCCGAAGTTCTGCGCCACCCGGTGCGTCACCGAGGTCACCACGTTGATGCCCACCCGGCCTTGTGTCAGGTGGTCGAGGGTCACCATCGAGCGGGCCGCGAGGAACGGCGGATACTGGATCGTCGACATCGTGGCCACGACGCCGATGTGTTCGGTGGCTGCGGTGAGCAACGGCACCAACGGGATCGGATCATTTTTCGGCGCCATCAGCCCGTACTTGAGAGTGGTCTCCATCGACTCCCCGAACGTGTCCTCGACCATCGACGTGTCCTCGATGAAGAGAAGATCGAAACCGGCGCGCTCGAGTGACGTCGTGAGATCCACGTAGAGACCCGGTTGGGTCCAATCCGTCATCGCCCGCCCAGCCCAGTTGCCGTACCACGGCTGCATACCGAAGCCGTTACCCAAGAACCAGCCAAGTCTGAACATTGTCATCTCCTCGTATGTTGTCGGCGTGTCAGAACGACGACAGATTTTCGCGGAAGGTTTTGTGAGCGAACTTTTCGCGGATCAGGCCGCGACGGCGCAGCGCCGGACACAGTCCCTCGGTGATCTCCCGGATGTACTGCCTGCTCGTCGGTTGGGCCAGGAACAGGAAGCCGTCACCACCGACGTACTCCATCGCCTTGTCCATCTCGTCGGCGATGTGATCGGGCGTGCCGACGAGTTCCATACTCGCCACGCGCATCTGGCTGGCGGCGTCCTTGATCGTCCGGCCACCGAAGGCCTGCTTCCACCCCTCGAAGGTGCCCTGGTGTCCGTTGGTGGTGACGTCGTCGGGAATCGGCTTGTCGGGATCGAGTACGGAGAAGTCGATTTCCATGATCGCGGCGAAGTGAACCATCTGGGCTTCGTAGTTCTTCTGCTTGTTCGCCATGAACTCGTCACGCTTGGCGAGCGCCTCGTCCATCGTGCGTCCGATGATCGGCGACACGACGAAGAACACCTTGATGTCGTCGGGATTGCGGCCGAACTTCTCTGCGCGCGCCCGGATGTCGTCGCGATACTCCTTCATCCCTTCGAGACCGTTCGGGATACACAGCAGCAGGTCGGCGTTCTTGGCCGCGAAATCGCGGCCCCGCGGTGACGCCCCGGCCTGGCAGATGACCGGCCTGCCCTGCGGGCTGCGCGGGGTGTTGAGCGGTCCGCGAACCGAGAAGTGCTCACCCTTGTGGTTGATGGGACGCACCTTCGTGTGGTCGGCGTAGTAACCACTCACCGGGTCGGCCACGATCGCGTCGGCGTCCCAGGAGTTCCACAGCGCATCGACGACCTCGACGAACTCTTCGGCGATCTCGTAACGCTTGTCGTGCAACGGGAGTTTGTCCATACCGAAGTTCTGCGCGGCCCGGTCCTCGCTGGAGGTGACGATGTTCCAGCCCACTCGACCCCTGGTGACGTGGTCGAGAGTGGAGAAGGTGCGCGCGAGCAGATAGGGCGGATAGAACGTTGTCGACGCCGTCGCGACGATCCCGATTTGTTCGGTGGCGTACGCCAGCATCGACACCACCGGCACCGGGTCGAGTTTGGGTGCGTACATCGCATGCTTGAGTTCGAGTTCCGCGGTACCGGCGTAGATGTCGGACACCATCAGCGAGTCCTCGAGCATCATGAAGTCGAAGCCGGCGCGCTCCATGTCACGAACCATGTCGATGTAGTAGCGGGCATCGCTCCAGTTCAGCGCGTCCGTCGACCAACCGGTTCGCCATTCGGGTGTGGTGAGGTTGCCGAACCAGCCGAGTCGAAACGGTGATGCTGCCATGGCGAGATGTCCTTTCACATGCGGTGTGTATGAACTGAGCAAACTCTGGCGCGATGTCGGCGGCGCTTCGCCGGGGTAGCTAGTCAATTAAGCCGGTTGACGGCAACCGGAAATGGCCGCTGAGCTGGTATTTCACAAGTGGCCACCACCATGTCCGCCGGGTTGGCCTCTCGATGAGTGCCTCGCAGGGTCAGGGCGCAGGCACCACAGCAGAGCGTGAAGATCACGCTGATGGTCAGCATCCCGTTCAACGTGCCCAGCAGAGACACCGAAACACCGGCGCTCAGGACGAACACACCCGCGGCTGCGTACGCCGCAGCGGAGTAGCCGGAGGCCACCTGACCCTGGCGAACCGGTTCCAGGCCTCGGGTGAGGTGGACCAAGCCCACCCGGTAGCCCGCGGCCTGCCCGAAGCCGCACATGATGCACCCGATCAACACCGGTGCCGCCCAGCCCAGCAGGAGTCCGGAGACCGCCACCGACCAACCCAGGGTGAGGACGATGATCGCGGGACCCGGCGACACCATGGTCCGCGTGCCGAAACCCAGGAATCCAGCCAGTGTGGAGGCGAACAAACATGATCCCGTAAGGGTGTAGGCGATGAGCAGCGAGTCGGTCACCCCGCGATCGAGCAGCGCCGCCGGAAGCACCCCTACCGCGAGTGCGCCTACGGCCCAGGCCGATCCACCGAGCAGATGGGCACCGATCCGCAGCCGCACCGGCGGCCGACTGGGCGGGGTCGTCGGAGCGGGCGGTGGCCCGTTCGGGGTCGTCGCGAGCACCCAGGGCGACTGGCGCAGACCGACGGCGAGCACTCCCAGACAGACGAGCAGGCAGACCAGGTGCAGCGCATAGACGGTCACTGCCGGCCGGGGCAGGAAGACGACGATCGCGATCGCGAGGGCCAGACCGCCGCCGGCCCCGAGCAAGGAGCCGGTGCCGATGAACGCCCGACCTCGTTCCCCACGGATGGCGACCATCACGGCGGCCGCCGCTCCCGTCGCCAACGCGACGCTGGTTCCGGTGAGCAGGCGCCCGGGATACAGCAGCGCAGGAACCCGATCACCCGTGATCAGCAGCAGGTCGGCGACCACCCCGGTCAGCAGCGCCACCGGTAGGATGCGGCGGGCATGCCGAACGAGCGATGTCCGCGCCGACAGCATCAGCACCGTCATCAGCGCCACGAAGTACATGCTGAAGATGGCCGCGGATTCGATCGCGCCGAGCCCGTGCTCGTCCTGGTAGTACGGCAGCAGCGGGGTCAGGGCATTCGATCCGCAGATCACGAGGACGAACCCGGCGGCCGTTCCGGCGGTCAGGAGCGGCGCCCGGACGTCAGAAGGCACGCAGGTTCTCCCGAAAGGTTTTGTGACCGAAACCGGTCCGGATCAGACCACGACGTGCCAGTTCTGGGCACAGCCCCTCGGTGATGTCGGCGATGTAGGACCGGCTCGGTGGCTGCGACAAGAACATGAAGCCGTCGCCGCCGACGTAGTCCATCGCCTCCTCCATCGTGTTCGCGATGGTCTCCGGGCTGCCGATCATCTCCAGGCTCGCGATCCGCATCGCGGACGCGGCATCCTTTATCGACCGTCCGCCGAACATGTCTTTCCAGATGGCGAACTGCCCTTGGTGCCCGTTGGTGGTGACGTCATCGGGGATCGGCTGATCCGGGTCGAAGACCGAGAAGTCGATTTCCATCGTCGCGGCGAAGTTGCACATCTGGAACTCGTAGTTCCGTTGCTTCTGTGAGAGGAACTCCTCCTGCTTGGCCGCAGCGATCTCGTCGGTCCGCCCCACCACCGGGGCGACGACAAAGAACACCTTGATCTCGTCGGGGTCGCGGCCGAACTTCTCGGCTCGCGCCCGGATGTCGTCCCGGTATTTCTTCATCTCTTCCAGACCGTTGGGGATGGTCAGCAGCATGTCCGCGTTCGCAGCGGCGAAATCGCGGCCTCTCGGTGATGAACCCGCCTGGCAGATCACCGGCTTGCCCTGCGGTCCGCGGGGCGTGTTGAGCGGACCGCGGACCGAAAAGTATTCCCCGTCATGATGAATCGGATTGACCCTGGTGTGATCGGCATAGTATCCGGTCACCGGGTCGGCGACGATCGCGTCGGGATCCCAGGAATCCCAGAGCTTGGTGGTGACGTCGAGGAACTCGGCCGCGACGTCGTACCGTTTGTCGTGCTCGGGAATCTCGTCCATGCCGAAGTTCTGTGCTGCACGATCCTCGCTGGAGGTCACCACGTTCCAGCCGACCCGGCCCCGCGTGACGTGGTCGAGGGTCGCGAACGTCCGGGCGAGCAGATACGGCGGATAGAACGTCGACGATGCGGTGGCGACGATACCGATGTGCTCGGTCGCGTAGGCCAGCATCGAGACGACCGGGACCGGGTCGAGTTTGGGTGCGTACACCGCGTGCTTGAGTTCCAGTTCGGCTGTGCCCGCGTAGATGTCAGGCACCATCAGCGAGTCTTCGAGCATCATGAAATCGAAACCGGCCCGCTCCATGGCCTGCACCATCTCGACATGGAATCGGCCGTCGGTCCAGCCGGTCGCGTCCTGCTCGGACCAGCCGTCCCGCCACTCCGGCGCGGTCAGATTGCCGAACCAGCCGAGGCGGAAAGGTTGTGTTGCCACGTAAGGGGTCCTCTCTCTCGTGTGTGAAATGGTCAGAATGCGAGCAGGTTCTCGCGGAACGTCACATCGTCGAACCCGTCCCGGATCAGCCCACGCTTACGCAATGCCGGGCTCAGACCGTCGGTGTACTCGGCGATCGTGCGCCGGTTCAGGTTCAGCGGATCGTAGAAGAGGAATCCGTCGCCGCCGACCTCGTCCATGATGTCGCCCATCTTCGAGGCAACCGTGTCCGGTGATCCGATGAGCCCGAGATCACCGATCTGGCGGACGCCGGTGACGACTTCGCGCAGCGTCTTGTCCTCGTTGCCCTTGACGTACTGCTGCATCGAGCTCTGTTCACCGTTGCCGACGATGTCAGGCATCAGCGCATCCAGATCGAACTTGCTGAAATCAACTGTGCCACCGCTGATGTAGGACATCCCCCAGAGGACCATCTCGATGCTCTCCTGATCGTGGGTGCGACGGACCCGCTCGCGTTCGCGTTCGGCGGCGTGCGCGTCGGTCTCACCGAGGACCGGCGTCACCAGGAACAAGACCTTGCAGTCGGTCGGTTTGCGGCCGTGAGCGATCAGCCGTTCGTGCATGTCCTCACGAAATGCCTTCATCTGGGCCACATCACGACCCATCGCCAGCATTGTGTCCGCATGCGCCGCAGCCAGCTCTCGACCCGGGATCGAGTTGCCGGCCTGCGCAACCACCGGTCGACGCTGCGGCCCGGGAATGGTGTTCAACGGCCCACGACTGGAGAAATACTTGCCTTTGTGGTCGATCGGGTGCACTTTCGAGGCATCGGCATACATCGGGGTCTGGGTGTCCGCCACGACGGCGCCGGGTTCCCACGATTCCCAGAGACCGCTGACGACGTCCATCCACTCCTCGGCCATCGCGTACCGCTCGTCGTGCGGCAGGTGCTCGTCGTACCCGAAGTTCTGGGCCACTCGGTGTGTCACCGACGTCACCACGTTCACCCCCGCGCGGCCGTCGGTCAGATGATCGAGAGTGGTCATCAACCGGGCTGCGAGGTAAGGCGGATACTGGATGGTCGACATCGTGTTGATGACCCCGATGTGCTTGGAACGCTGGGTCATGAGCGGTACAAGGGGCAGCGGATCGTTCTTCGGTGCCATCTCCCCGTGGGCGAGCGTGAATGCCGCGGAACCGCCGTAGGTGTCCTCGACCATGGCGGTGTCCTCGATGAACACGAAGTCGTATCCGCCCCGTTCGAGCGACGAGGTCAGGTCGACATAGCGTTCGGGCTTCATCCAGTCGTGCGCCGCATTGCCGTCGAACGTGCCGCGCCACGGTTGGATTCCGAAACCCTGACCCAAGAACCACCCGAGGTGAAACATGTACTCTCCCAACGTCCGAAATCGAGACCACCTGGATCGGCGATGCACCCATTCCACGTCGCGGGCGAGTCTGCGGTATTGCCCGGGCTTCACGAGTTGATTTCGCCGCTCGAATAGGGTCAGCATCTGGTCACAGACGCGCGGACCAGCAGTTTCAGCTCTGGCGATACACCGACGCACGTTCTAACGCCGATTGTGCAACGGCCACGAGAACGAGGGCACGCCCACCGCAGCGGTGGCACGTGCCCTCGTCAAGGATGAAGCGGATCAAGATAATTCGCGGAGCGGCAGCAGATGACCCATTCTTTTCACCTTCGTCTCGAGATACCGGACGTTGGGCGGGGACACCCCGACGATCAGGGGCACCCGTCGAACCACCGAGATTCCACCTCGCTCGAGTCCGGAGACCTTATCCGGATTATTGGTGAGCAACCGGACAGACTCCACACCGAGATCATGCAAGATGCCCGCCGCCGCACCGTATTCGCGGCCGTCAGCAGGCTCGTCGAGTTCGAGATTGGCCTGCACCGTATCCATACCACCGTCCTGAAGGCGATAGGCGGCCAACTTCTTCAGCAGTCCGATGCCCCGGCCCTCATGCCCGCGGAGGTAGACGACGACGCCCCCCTCGGTGGCGATCCGACCGAGTGCCACGTCCAACTGTGGCCCGCACTCACAACGCATCGAATGAAACGACTCGCCGGTCACACACTCGGAGTGGACACGAACCATCGCGCCCGGCCCGGGTTCGCCACGTGTCAGCGCGACGTGTTCAGCGCCCGTCTGGAGGTCCTCGTAACCGATGACGGTGAGCCGACCGTACTTGGTGTCGATCGTTGTCTTCGCACCCCGGCGAACGCGTGGTGCCGACGTGGTGGGGAGCTCCTCCGGGTGGAGTTCGCGATATCGGATGAGTTCAGCAATCGTAAGTACCGGTAGTCCTTTTCGGACGCCCAGCTCGCGGATCTCCGGCATCCGCATCATGGCACCGTCTTCGGAGACCAGCTCGGCTATCGCGCCAACGGGTTCGACGCCGGCGAGCCTGCACAGATCGACTGCCGCCTCGGTGTGGCCGGCGCGCTCGAGGACGCCACCCGGACGGGCCCGCAGCGGCAGCACGTGACCGGGGCGGATCAGGTCCGCCGCAACGGAATCCGGGGCACCCAGCACGTTGAGCGTGCGACTGCGATCGGCGGCGCTGATGCCGGTGGTGACGCCGGACCCCGCATCGACCGTGACCGTGTAGGCGGTCCGTCGCGGATCGCGGTTGTCGGTCACCATGAGAGGTAACGCGAGGGCGTCCGCGCGCTCGGCAGACATCGGTGCACACAACAGGCCCGACGTGTTGCGGACCGTCCAGGCCACCCACTCGGGCGTCGAGGTCGAGGCGGCCAGGACGACGTCGCCCTCGTTCTCGCGGTCGTGATCGTCCGTCACCAGCACGGGAGCACCGGTGCGCAACGATTCGAGCGCCCGGCCGATGCCGTCGCGACTCATGCGGATTTCTGCTCGAGACGCGAGAACGTGCTGCGGTGGAACACGATCGGCCTGACATCGTCGAAGACCTCGAGTCCGTTCACCGACAAGACCACGATGGCGTGGTCGCCGGCCGGGACCTCCTCGACGACGGCGGTGTCGAGCCACACGCTGGTGCCCTCGATGAAGACGGCGCCCGCTTCGGTGGTCTCGGTGACCAGACCCGCGAACCGGTCGCCGGTCTTGGCGGCGAGGACCTTGGCGGCGGCGTCATGCGCCTCCCCCAGCACGCTGATACCCAAATTCGTGGCGGTGCGGAGCCGTGGCCACGTCGTCGAACTGTTCTGGACGCAGAAGGCCACCAGCGGCGGATCCAGCGAGACCGGCACGAACGTGCTGGCTGCCAGTCCGGTCCGGATGCCGTCGACGACGGCACAGATGGCGATGACGCCACTGGGGAAGTGCCCGAACGCATCTCGCAAGACTCGGGCTTCAGTGGGTGTGGTGGTCGGTGTCATGATGTCTCCGTTCGGACCGAGACCGAACTCGTGCAGGTCCGTATCACCGGGCCCCATCTGTGCGCGTAGTCGGTGATGCGGTCATCGGTGGTGTATGTGCTGTCCAGCAGGTAGAGACCAGGCGCGGGACAGGCCGCACCCAGTTCGGCGAGTACAGGTTTGAGCAGGAGGTCGGGTGCCATCGCATGGGCGGGGCCGGCGCCCAGCATCAGCGGTACCGCCACCACGTCCCGAAGACCTTCGCCGCCGGCGAACTGATCGAGGAAGAGCTTGAGGACCCCGGTGTATGTCGCCTTGAACGTCGGACTCGCGAAAACCACCAGGTCCGAGGAGGCCACGGTCGACACAGCGTCGGCCACCGCGGCGTCACCCCACCCCAATAGGCCGGCGCCGAGCGTGATGACGTCGACCGTCTCGATCGGCTGATCAGAATCGCCGGCCCGCAGAGACTCCGCGACCAGTCCAGCTGCCTTCAGCGTTCGCGACCGCGGCTTAGGGTTGCCCGCCACTATGGTGACCTGCATCGTATGCCCCTCCATTGAGTTTGTGAGCTGCGTCTACCACTCAAGCGGTCGCTGATGACTGGAGTGCAACCCCCAGATGCCGAGCTCATTGCGCCAGTTCACCTCCGAAGGAGGACGCCGCTAGCTGGGAATACTCACCGGATCAGACAAACAACGCCAAATGTTCGGCCGCGGCGTCAGGCAGAAGCCGACGCACGTTCGTCAGCGGCGCGCACACGCCACCCGCGAATTTCGCCCGGTCCCCACACGATCAGCGTGCTGACGGCGCTCACGCCTAACACCCAGAGATACGGGGCCGCCGAGAACCAGCGCAGCCAATCCGGGAACGGGGTCATGAACATGCCGGTGCCGTAGAACGGCTTCATGCCCAGCGCACCGCCGGGCAGATAGTTGCGCCAGACGAACACCGTGACGAACAGCGCCGGCGCCGCGAACAGCAACCAACCGGCAGTGGTTCTGCTGCCCCTTCGCCAGGCTGCGATGGGCAGATGCACAGCGATCACCAGGAGGGGGACGAACCACACCCAGTGGTGGCCCCAGGTGAAGGGCGACACCGCAGTGGTCGTCATCCCGGTCAGGCACAGGGCCAGCAGTTCCTGACCGTGGCGGTACGCCAAATAGGCGGCCGACAGGCCCAGCACGACGGCGATCGCGGACAGCAGGAGCCAGAGCGCACCACTGGGCGTGGCCGTGTGGAACACCGTCGCGAGCGCACCCTTGATGGATTGGTTGCTCGGGGCGTCGGTCGGCCCCACCCGGCCCGAGTTGATCACCCGATCGGTCCAGTAGTTCCACGACTGCTGCGGGGTCACGAGTGCGCCGATCACCACGGTCACCGCGAAGGTGGCGATCGCCACCACCACCGCCCGCCAGCGCCGAGTGATGGCGAGATAGACGACGAAGAAACCGGGGGTGAGTTTGATACCGGCCGCGAGCCCGACCCCGATTCCCTTGAGCCGACTGCCATCCGGGCGTAGGAGATCGGCGAGCACGATGGCCATCAGGAACACGTTGATCTGGCCGTACCAGATCGTCGTTCGCACCGGCTCCATCAGCGTCGAGATGCAGACGATCGCCCCGGCCACCACCAGCAGTCTCCAGTCGACGCGGTAACCGAGGCTCCGGAACGATGCGACGACCACCCAGTAGAGCGTCACGAAGATCGCTGCGCTCCACAGCTTCACGGCCATCCCGACGCTCACCCAGGTGGTCGGCTGGAACACGATCGTCGAGAATGGCGTGTAGGTGTAGAGGAGCCCGTTCCTGAGCATCGGGATGTCGTAGAGGGGCCTGCCGTCGGCGAGATGTTCGGCACCCGCGCGGTAAACGTCGAGATCGACCTGGTTCTTGAAGAGTCCGAAATGTCGGGTGTCGAGGGGAATGAACCTCGCCTGTACATACAGCGCGATTAGCGCACCAACCACGAACGCCGCCAACACCAGTGGGTTACTCGGGAATCGTGCGCGATCCACCGTCTGTCCACCGGTCCCCACCTGGTCTGTAACCACGCCTGAACTCCTCACCCCGTTGCCCAGGATGCTAGCGCGCTTCGACCTCCACAGGCCGCACCACCGGCGACTGAGATTTCAGCCAGATGACGGCCGCGACGGCGGCGACCACGAAAACCCAGTTGTAGGGGTCGTAGGTGAACCAGCGCAGCCAGGGGATCCCGAACTTGTGAAACAGGCCCGTGTAGTAGGCGTCGGGGACCATGCGGTCGATCTGGGTGACCGGAAACCCGCGATAGGTCCGCCAGATGAATGTCGCCAGCAACAGGCCCAGCACGGCCGAACCGGACAGCACCAGCGTCACCCACCGCCGCGACTGCAGCACCACGTGCACCCCGATGACCAGCAGCGGAACCACCCAGACCCAGTGGTGGCCCCACGACATCGGAGACACGACGGTGCCGGTCATACCGACCATCGTCACCGCCAGCAACTCGTGTCCCCGGCGATGGGCCATAGAGGCGGCCACCATCCCCAGTACGAGCGCAGCCACCGCCAGGGTGATCCAGACCAGCGCGTTGGGGTGCTCGGTCTGCCAGAGATTGGCCAGCGCGCCACGGATCGACTGGTTCCCGACGGTGTTGGGCGCACCGACACGCTTGGAGTCGATGAACGTACCGGTCCAGTACTGCCACGAATCGCGGGGCAGGATCGCGAAACCCAGCGCGATGGTTCCGGCGAATCCGGCGCAGGCCAGCCACACCGCCCGCCAGTTCCGGTTGATCACCAGATAGAGCACAAAGATCAATGGCGTCAGCTTGATCCCGGCTGCGATGCCGACGCCCAGCCCGCGGATACGACTGTGTTTGCCCTGCAACAGATCCCACATGATCAGCAGCATCAGGAAGACGTTGATCTGGCCGTACCACATGGTGGTGCGAACCGGCTCCATGAGCGTGCTCACCAGGACCAACGCGACCGACAACGTCCGGATCGGCCAATCGACCCGATAACCGAGATACTTGAAGCACATGACGATCACGAAATAGAGCGCGACGAAGATGCCTGCCATCCAGACCACCCGCGCCATCTCGACCGTCATCAACGCGAACGGGATGAACACGACCACCGATGCCGGGGCGTAGGTGTAGTCCATGACTCCGACGAACTTCGCCTCGTAGAGCCGGTGACCGTCCAGGACCGCCTGTGCACCTTGCCGGTACACCTCGAGATCGAGTTGGTTGCCGAACAGGCCCCAATAAGGGGTGTCGAGCGGGACCGCCAGATGCTGCAGGTACACGGCCAGCAGGCCGAGGACCACCGCACCCGCGATGATCAGGGCCGGGCGCGGCAGTGTCGGGTCAGATTTGTTCTGCAAGCAACTTGTCCGCTGCAGCCAGCAACACACACGTTGCCACCCCGTTCATCGCCGAACGGAGTTCTTCGATACCGGGGAATGTGGGCGCCAAGCGGATGTTGCGGTCGTCGGGATCGCTCTTGTAGGGAAATGCCGAACCGGCACCGGTCAGCGAGATCCCCGCCTCTTTGGCGAGTTCGATCACCCGGCGTGCGGTGCCGTCGACCACGTCGAGGCTGATGAAGTAACCGCCGTCAGGTTCGGTCCAGGACGCGACCTTCGCATCTCCCAACCGGTCGGACAAGATCTCCAAGACCAACGCGAACTTCGGCAGCAGCAGTGCGCGGTGCTTGGCCATGTGCTCCCGGACGCCGTCGGCGTCACCGAAGAAGCGCAGATGCCGCAGCTGGTTCAGCTTGTCCGGGCCGATCGTCTTCACCCCGGCGTGACGCTGATACCAGGCCAGGTTCTCCGCCGATGACCCGAAGAAGGCGACGCCGGCGCCTGCGAAGGTGATCTTCGAGGTCGAGGCGAACAGGTAGACGCGGTTGGGGTGGCCTGCCTCGGCCGCGAGACCAAGGATGTCGATCGGTTCGGGCGGCGCCTCGAGCAGGGTGTGGACGGCGTAGGCGTTGTCCCAGAAGATCCGGAAGTCGGGGGCTGCCGCGGGCAGCGACACCAGCGCGCGGGCAACCTCGTCGCTGTAGGTGGCGCCGGTCGGGTTGGAGTATGTCGGGACACACCAGATGCCCTTGATCTGGGGATCGGCCGCCACGAGTTCGGCGCACACCGCGACGTCGGGGCCGTCGGGATTCATCGGGACCGCGATCATCTCTATTCCGTACGACTCGGCTATCGAGAAGTGCCGGTCGTAGCCCGGTGACGGGCACAGGAACTTGATCGGGCCGTGCACCCAGGGCGCCACCGAGTCCGGGGTTCCGCGCAGAAGCCCGAAGATCACCAGGTCATGCATGTATTCCAGGCTGGCGTTGCCGCCGGCCAGCAGATTGTCGGCGGGGATGCCCAGCAGTTCACCGAAGATCTCGCGAAGTTCGGGCAGACCGGTCAGACCGCCGTAGTTGCGGCAATCGGTCCCGTTCGCATCCCGGTAGACATCGGCCCCCGGCAGCGACAACAGGTCGGCCGACAGATCCAGCTGCTCCGGCGACGGCTTGCCGCGGGTGAGGTCGAGCTTCAGACCGGCTTCGATGAGCTTCTGATACTGCTCGCGCAGGTCCGCTTGGGTGGCGGTCAGCTGGCTGGCACTCATCGAGTGAAAGTTCACGACGGCCTTTCGCCCGGAACATCGCTCGCCCCGGAACTGTAGTTGTGGGCGCGAGCACCCTCGACGGCGTTATTGCTCCGAACAAAGTAGGGGACCCCGCGCACCCGACAGAGCCCGCTGACCCTTGCTGCCTTCCGGCCCTGGGGGAGTTCACAGGATGCACGCCGCGCGGGATCCGTTGTCGAGTGTAGCGGGCTCAATCCACAGGCGAAAACCCACCAACTGGTCGAGCTCCGCTGCGCTGCGTCTCCGCCGACTGGTCGAGCTCCGAGCAGGCAGGTTTTGGGAGGTCACGAAATTACCGGTAGGCTGCCGGACGGAGGATTCGCCTAGTGGCCTATGGCGCTCGCCTGGAACGCGGGTTGGGTTAATAGCCCTCAGGGGTTCGAATCCCCTATCCTCCGCCACGGCACGACCGAGCCGGCGCACACGAGCAGTGTGCGTCGGCTTTCTTTTGCCTTTCGCGAATATCGCCTCCACCTGCGGCCTTCGACGGCATACTCGCCTCCCGGTTTCGGAGAATTGAAAATTCCCCAATGCATCGCAATAAGCGATCCTACGGAGGCTTTTGCTATAGTTTTGACGTCTGAGACGGATACGTCCAACATGTGGCGCGAATAGTGGGGGCTCGATGGCAAGGAAACAGATCGTTCAATTCATCGACGACATCGACGGGAGCGTGCTCGACGATTTCGTCACGGTCAGGTGGGCACTGGGCGACAAGCAGTACGAGTTCGACACCTCGCCGGAGCATGCCGACGAGTTCTATGAGTCGCTCGAGAAGTATGCGGCGATATCCCGTCGAGCGGATTCGGTCCGTCAGAGCCGCAACACCTCTCGCCCCACCCAGCCCTCCCGGGATGTGTCCGTGATCCGGGAGTGGGCCCGCGAGAACGGTTACGAGGTCAATGCCCGTGGGCGCGTCCCGGCCCAGATCATCGAAGCATTCGACGCCGCACACTGAGTGATCACAGCCGACTCTCCAGGCGCGCCGACAGGCCGGCCTCCTGGAGATCGAGCCGCTCGAGCATCGCGCGGACGGCCTCATCGTCGATGTCACCCGCGTCGCGACTGTCGATGAGAGCGTCCCGTTGTGCCTGCAGCACACGGCGATACAGCGTCGCGAAGGTCTCGGCCCGTTCTGTGTGCGCTTCGGGATCCGGCATCTGTTCGGCGTCGCGCGACTGCCTGGCGACCGTGGTGCGGATGTAGTCCACGGTGGAGGAGTCGAGACCGTCCGGCGGCGCGGCGACGAAGTCCTCGATCACGCCGTCCGATGCGAAGTGCACGATGCTCTCGGCTTTCGATGTCTCCCGCTGGACGTAGCGTTCTTCTTCCTCCGAGTGCAGATGGAGTCTGGCGATCATCCACGGCAGCGTGGTGCCCTGGATCAGGATCGTCCCGACCGCCACCACGAACGCAATCGCCTGAATCGCCGATCGCTCTGGGAACGGTTCACCCGATTCGAGCGTCGCCGGTATGCCTGACGCGGCCGCCAACGTCACCACCCCGCGCATGCCGGTCCACGAAACCACCAGGCTTTCCTGAAAAGTCAGCTTTCTGCGGTCTATCTTGTCCCGCCACGACCGCATCTTCTCACCGGAGCGTCGCGGAGGTCTGTCGGGTTTGTCGGCCGTCTTCTTTCGCGGACGAGGTGACCGCGGACCTGCAGAGATCTCCATCTCCGCCGCAGTGCTGGACATATGACTGCTCAGCAACCCGCGACCGAACATGAGGAAGACACAGAGCGGCCGGATCACGAGAACCGCGAACAGGACGACCACCGAGGCGACGGCGACCCCCACCAGCGATTCCCGCGCCTCCCGCAGGTCGTCAATGATGAACCGGAGCTGTAATCCGATGTAGGCGAACACAAATGCCTCGAGCAGGACATCCACCGAGTTCCACACGTACCGCTCCTGCAACCTCGTCTGGTACCCGGCGTGCACGGACCCCGACCCCACCACGAAGCCTGCGATCACGACGGCCAGCACGCCCGAGGCGTGCAGGTGCTCGGCGGCAACGAAGGCCGCGAACGGCACCACGAACCCGAGAACCGTTTCCAGTGCCGGGTTCTTGAGGTGACGGCGGATCCACAGCGTCCCGAATCCCATGACCACACCGACGATGGGCCCGAGGACCGCGTTGTACCCGAAGAGCAGCAACGGATTACCGATGAACGAGTGGGTACCCGCGATCTGCGACACCGCGATGGCGAACAGGGACAGCGCCGCCGCGTCGTTCACCAGCGACTCACCGGTGAGGATCGCCATGACCCGTTTGGGCAGGCCCAGCTTTCGACCGATCGCCACGGCCGTGACCGCGTCCGGGGGTGCCACGATCGCGCCGAGCAGCAAGGCCAGCAGGAAGGTGAACTCGGGGATGAAGAGGGTTGCCACCAAACCCACGGTGAAGGCGGTGACCACCACCATCGCCACACCGAGGCCCAGAATCGGTTTGATGTTCCGCAGAAAGCTGGGGAACGAGAAGTTCAGCGCCGCCGAATACAACAGCGGCGGCAACACCACCGTCAGCAGGATGTGCGACTCGAGCTCGACCCGAGGCAGGCCCGGGATGAATGAGATGAGCAGTCCGACCACCAGGATGATCAAGGCCGGCTGCATGCCACGGCGATCCGCGAACGCAGTGACGACAACGGCGCCCACCAGCACCAGAAGGAGCAGTTCCATGGGCGGATTGTGTCAGCTGGGCTGCGTTTTCGCTGGGTGTCGGTCCGCCGCTACGACCTGACCGTCAGTCGTCGCCACCCGGCTCCTCAGGCCGCGCCCGGGACGGTTGAACCCTCTTGGGCTCCCCCGGCATCTTCGGATAGCTCGGCGGATACGGCATGTCCCCCAGCCCGGCAGCCTCGTCCCTCTCGACCAGTTCGATCAACGAGTCGAGACTGCCGCGGCGCGAATCGATGTCGGCCATCGGATCGCCGCGGCGCTCCAGGAGGGCCGGAACGGTGGCGATGGTGCAGTCCAGCGGGTCGACGTCGACCAGCTCGTCCCAGCTCACCGGGGTGGAGACGGTCGCGGTTGGGGTCCGCCGTGCCGAATAGCCGGCGGCAATCGTGCGGTCGCGGGCGTTCTGGTTGAAGTCGATGAAGATCCGCTCCCCGCGCTCTTCCTTCCACCACGAGGTCGTGATCGCCGAGTTGTCACGACGTTCCAGCTCGCGGGCCAACGCGATCACCGCACGCCGGGCCACGATGAAATCCCACCTCGGTTCGATCGGCACATAGACGTGCAGTCCACGGCCGCCCGAGGTCTTGGGGTAGCCGTGCAGTCCGAGTTCGTCGAGCAGCGGCCGCAACACGTCGATCGCGACGCGGCGGGCATCGGAGAAGTCGGTCCCCGGCTGGGGATCGAGGTCGATGCGCAACTGGTCCGGGTGATCGTTGTCGGGTGCGATGGTCGGCCATGGATGGAATGTCACCGTCCCCAGGTTGGCTGCCCAGACGATGTCCTGGGCGCTGGTGGTGCGGATGGCGTCGGCCTTACGCCCGGACGGGAAGGTGATGGAGGTCGACTGCACGTGCTCGGGACGTTTTGCCGCAACCCGCTTCTGGTAGATCTCCTCGCCCTCGATGCCATCAGGGAAGCGCTGCAGGAACGTCGGCCGATCCCGCAGCGCCGTCAACAACGCACCCTGCAGCGCTACAGCGCGGTAATACTCCACCAGATCTCTTTTGCGACCGCCCTTTTCGCCGAGTTGCGGGAAGTAGATCTTGTCGGGGTTGGACAGCCGGACGGGGGTGCCGTCGACGTCGAGTTCCTCAGCGGGTGATCTGGCCATCAGTCCTGTCCCTCCAGCACGTCGAACAGATCGTAGGTCAACGGCACTTCCAGCTGCTCATAGCCGCAACTCTCGGGGTCCCGGTCGGGACGCCACCGCACGAACTGGACGGTGTGCCGAAAGCGCGGCCCTTCCATCTGGTCGTAGCCGACCTCGACCACGAGCTCCGGTCTGACCGGAATCCACTGCGCGGAGCCCTTTTCCTTCCAGCGGCTCGGCTCGCCCTCTGCGACGTTGTCGGGGTCCAGGCGCATCGGTTCGAGCAGCTTTTGCAGTTCGATCCGCTTCGCGTCGGAGAACGCACCCGCACCACCGACCATGCGCAGGTCTCCGTCGGCGTACAGACCCAGCAGCATCGAACCCAGTCCGGTCCCGCTCTTGTGAACGCGATAGCCGATCACCACGCAATCGGCGCTGCGTTTGTGCTTGACCTTGATCATCTCCCGTTTGCCGGGCACATAGAGTCCGTCGAGCCGCTTGCTGACCACCCCGTCGAGGCCGGCTCCCTCGAACTCAGAGAACCAGTTCTGGGCCAGGTCTGCATCGGTGGTCACGCGGCTCACGCGGCACCGTTCGGTGCCCGGGATGGATTCGAGCAGCGCTTCGCGGCGGGTGGAGAACGGCTCCCGCGTCAGATCCTTGCCGCGAGCTGCCAGTGCGTCGAAACCGATGAACATCGCCGGCGTCTGTTCGGCGAGCATGGTCACCCGGGACTTCGCCGGGTGGATCCGAACCGAGAGGGCGTCCCAGCTGAGTCGGCGGACCCCGTCGAAGACCGCCTGCACCCCGATCTCACCGTCGACGACGACCTTGTCGGGCAGCTCATCTCGCGCCGCCTCGACCAATTCCGGGAAATACCGGCCCAGGTCCTTGCCACCTCGGGAGCCGATGACCACCTCGTCGCCGTCACGAAAGATGATTGCCCTGAACCCGTCCCATTTCGGTTCGTGCGACCACACCGCTGCGCCCGCCTCATCCGGGATCTTGGCGGCAGCCTTTGCCAGCATCGGCGTCACCGGGGGCATCACTGGTAGGTCCATGATGTTCCATACTTCCACTTGTAGGCTCGGTGCCGTGGAAAAACGCCCCGCCGGACGCTACGCGCCGTCACCGTCGGGAGACCTGCATCTCGGAAACCTGCGGACGGCCTTGCTGGCCTGGATGTTTGCGCGTACCACCGATCGCGCCTTCATGATGCGGGTGGAGGATCTCGATCGGGTCCGCCCCGGATCGGAGCAACGCCAGCTCGACGATCTCGCGACGCTCGGGATCGACTGGGACCGACCCGTGATGCGGCAGTCACAGCGACTACCCCACTACGACGCCGTCATCAACGGCCTCCGCGAGCGCGGTCTGACCTACGAATGCTTCTGCACCCGACGCGAGATCCTGGAGGCACCGACGGCGCCGCACGCCGCAGCAGGCGCATACCCGGGGACCTGCCGCGACCTCAGCACCTCCGCTCGCCAGGCGAAGATCGACGCCGGCCGGCCCCCTGCGATCAGACTCCGCTGCGAGCGTGACGAGTTCACTGTCACAGACGTGATCAAGGGTGTGCACACAGGCGTTGTCGACGACTTCGTTCTCCGGCGGGGAGACGGGATCGCCGCGTACAACCTCGCCGTCGTCATCGACGACCACGCCCAAGGTGTCGACCAGGTGGTGCGCGGCGACGATCTATTGAGTTCGGCTCCTCGGCAGAGCTATCTCGCCGAGCTGTTGGGACTTCCGGCCGTGACCTACGCCCACGTACCGCTGGTTGTGAACACCGAGGGAAAACGGCTGGCCAAGCGAGATGGCGCCGTGACACTCGATGATCTGGCTACGAAAAGCGTGGACGCGCACCAGGTTCTGTCACTTGTCGCCGAATCGCTGGGGCTGGGTGCGCCGGGCGAGGAGGTCTCCGCACAAGAGATGCTCAGCCGGTTCGATCCGCGGACGCTGCCGAAGCATCCGTGGCGGATCGAACCGGCTGAACTGGTGGAGAAGATCAAGCGGCGACGGGAGCCACCGGCCCACCGGTGAGCACGCGATACGCGTAGACACCGGCGAGCAAGGTCACCGGGATGGTGACGAGCAGACCGATGAGGCACAGGATCGCACCGCCGATGTTCAACAGGACACACACCAGGGCAAGCGGGAGCAGTTGGCCCACGTTGTCTGTCGTCAACTTGAAGCTCGCCTTGATCGCAGCGATCGGATCCAGATCACGATCGATCACGAATGTCAGCGAGTACCAGAGCAGGTAACCGGTGATCAGAACCGGCAGGAAGCAGAGTATGAACGCGACCGCGTTGATCAATCCGACCAGGATGGCCACGGCGAAGACCGGGGCCAAGCTCTTGAATCGGAATAAATCACCGAAACCGGGTTTCACACCGTCGGTTTCGCTGAGCGCACCGCGCGTGAACGCAGCCTGGAAGATGATCGACACGATGACCGAGACCAGCGAGCCGATGATGCTGAGGATAGAGAAGCTGGCGGCCACGGTCAGATCATCCGAATTGGTGTACCTGTCCCAGCTGAATGCCGCATTGATCACGCCCGATACCACGACGGCGATGAGGCACATGCCGATCCAGACGCCGGCGTTGCCCTTGAAGCGGGCCCAGCCGTAACCGAGTGCGTCACCGATGCTCACCGTGGCAGGCTGACCGCCGTATCCGGGCTGTCCCCCGAAACCTGACTGACCCGGATCGCCGTAGGACGGCGGTGGGGGCGGCGGGAATCCACCCGGCCCCTGTCCCGGCGGCGGGAATCCCCCGGGGCCCGGGCCCTGCGGTGGTGGGTAGCTGCCCTGCGGTGGTGGGTAGCTGCCCTGCGGTGGTGGGTAATTGCCTTCCTGCGGCGGATAACCACCGGGAGGGGGCGGAGGCGGATTCGCGCCATCCGGCTTGTTCAGATTTGGTTCGTCGTCATTCGGGGGATAATTGCTGGTCATCGAAACTCCCTGTGTCGTTGTCGCCGGCGGTGCAGCGGGCGGCCCGGACCACAGATGCGCCCCGGAGCACGCGACAACCATACCGGCCAGGTGTGGCGTGGCAGGCGCGAAAAGCTTTTCGAGCCCGACACTTTCACACCAGTCGATTCGGGGTCGGTGAATCGCGTTCGGCCTCAGCGGTGGTGCGTCATTCAGACAAGAGAACTTCATCAGGTGTTCGGCTCATGACGCGAATAAGGGCGCGCCGCCGTCGAATAGGCAAATCCGGGAGCGATATCCAACCCTCTCACCAGTGCATACGCCGAGGAGGACGATGCGTCAGCGATCACTGACGTCACTTCGTGGAGGCGCTCCCGGGCCTGAATCCGGCGGCAACGCAGGTGTGTCCGGTTTACACTCACACCACACATCGGCGAACCGCGGAGACCTGCTTCGCGTGAGAGGACCTAACGACATGAGCGGACCGCAATACCCAGGCCCCGACCCCAGCAATCCCGGCGGCAATCCTCCCCAGGGCCCGGATCTGGGCAAGGGCGGTCCCGCGGGTCCGCCTCCCGGTTCCTATCCCCCTCCTTCCCAGGGCAGCTATCCGCCGCCGCAGGGCAGTTACCCGCCGCCACCGCAGCAGGGAGGCTTCCCGCCACCCGCGCCGCCGGTGAACGCCGGACAGTACGGACAGCCGGGCGCCGTCGCCGGTGTCGGCGAGGCGGCCGGCCTCGGAGTTCGCTTCGGAGCGCGCGTCATCGACTCGCTTGTGGTCGGAATCCCGGTCTACGTCATAAACCTGGTGCTGTTCTGGACGGCGCCGTGGATCCTGGCCTTGCTCGTCTCGATCGTGCTGGCGTTCGCCGGGTTCCTCTACTTCGTGTACTTCGAGACGCAGAAGCAGGGCACCACCGTCGGCAAGAAGCTGCTGAAGCTCAAGGTCGTGGGCGCCCAGGGCGGCGTACCGACGACGGACGAATCGGCCAAGCGCAACAGCTGGATGTTGCTGGGTGTCCTGTCGTCGCTGCCGATCATCTTCCTCGGATTCATCTTCGGCCTGATCTGGCTCGGCCTGGTCATCGCCATCGCCGTCACCATCAACAGCGACCCGAGAAACCAGGGTTGGCACGACAAGTTCGCCGGCGGAACCACCGTCGTCCGGACCGGCTAGTTCACACCTTCTTGGTGCCCGCGTAGTACCGACGAAGAAACTCGTCCCGGTACTCGTAGTAGGTGCCATCGATGATGGCCTGGCGCGCCCGCTCCACCAACGTGACGATGAAATGTTCGTTGTGAATGGTGCAGAGGGTTGCTGCCAGGCCTTCTTTGGCTTTGAACAGGTGATGGATGTACGCGCGGGTGTACTGCGTTGTGTAGTTGTCCATCTCGGGGTCCAGCGGACTGAAGTCGCGGCGGAAGCGGCTGTTGGTCACGTTGTAGCGGCCATCGAGTGAATAGATGGCCCCGTTGCGCGCAACCCGCGACGGAGACACGCAGTCGAAGGTGTCGATGCCGCTCTCGATCGCGGTGAAGATGTCGTCGGGCTCACTGATCCCCAGCAGATGCCGCGCCTTGTCTTCGGGCAGTTCCTCGTTGACCCACCGGACGATCGTCCCCAAGTTCTGCTTTTCGAGCGCGCCCCCGATGCCGTAGCCACCGAACCCCCGGCCACCCTCGGCGACGTCGAGGTCGCTCATCGCCACGAGGTCGCGCGCCGCCTTGCGGCGCAGGTCCTCGTATTGCGCCCCCTGGATCACACCCCACAGCGACTGCATCGGCCGGTGAGCACGGGCCGCGGTGAGGCGATTGTGCTCGGCCAAACAGCGGATCGCCCACAAACGGGTGCGCTCGAGCGAGGTTTCTTGGTAGTCACGGGTGTTCATCAGCGTGGTCAGCTCGTCGAACCCGAAGATGATGTCGGCGCCGAGCTGATGCTGGATCTGCATCGAGATCTCCGGGGTGAACCGGTGGGTGGACCCGTCCAGATGCGATTTGAACGTGACGCCGTCGTCGTCGACCCTGGCCAGGCGCTCCTTGCCCTCGGCGATCACCTCGTCGTTCTGCATGCCGGTCACATCCATGGCGATGACCTTCTTGAACCCCGCGCCGAGCGACATCACCTGGAATCCGCCGCTGTCGGTGAAGGTGGGGCCAGGCCAGTTCATGAATCGCCCGAGACCGCCGGCCTCGTCGATGATGTCGGGGCCAGGCTGCAGGTACAGGTGATACGCGTTGGCGAGCACCGCCTGCGCACCCAGGTCGCTGACGGCCTCGGGCACAACCGTTTTTACGGTCGCCTTGGTTCCGACCGGCACGAACGCGGGGGTGTTGATCTGCCCGTGCGGGGTGCTGATCACCCCGGTACGGCCGAGGGTGCCGGACAAAGAGGTCCCGACCGTAAATGTACGGTCGGGACCTTGATCGGTATCGCTCACCGATGCATCTTCCCAGTCAGCAGCCCTGCCCGGCAAAACGCTCGGTGGACGATCAGACCTTCAATGCCTCGCGCTCGTCGTACTCCGCCTGCTCGGCGGCGAGGGTCTTGTTCAGATTCTCACCCTCGATGTCGACGTTGGGCAGGATCTTGTCCAGCCACTTCGGCAGCCACCAGGCTTTGTCGCCGAGCATCGCGAGCACCGCCGGGATAAGGGTCATCCGGACGATGAAAGCGTCGAAGATGACCGCCACGGCAAGGGCGAATCCGATCGCCTTGATGAACACCATGTCCTGCAGCATGAATGCGGCGAAAACCGAGATCATGATGGCAGCAGCGGCAGCAACCACCCGAGACGAGTGACTGAACCCGCTGACCACGGCCTCCTTGGCCGGCGTTCCGTGTACGTACGCCTCACGCATTCGACTCACCAGGAACACCTGGTAGTCCATCGCGAGACCGAACACGATGCCGATCAGGATGATGGGCAGGAAGCTGACCAGCGGTTGCGGGTTGCCCACCAGACCGAAGTCACCGTTGGTGAAGATGGCCACCGTGGCGCCGAAGGTCGCACCGACGCTGAGCAGGAAGCCCAGTGCGGCGGTGAGCGGGACCAGGATCGACCGGAAGACGATCATCAGCAGGATGAATGCCAGGCCGACGACGACGATCAGGTACGGGATGAGCGCCGAGGACAACTGGTCCGAGACGTCGATCTCGATGGCGGTCTGACCGGTCACGCCGTAGGTCAGGCCGGTCCTGTCGGTGACACTCGATTCGAGGCCACGCAGGTCCTTGACCAACTGCTGGGTGGCATCGTCGCCGGACGCACTGGCCGGGAGCACCGAGATGATCGCGGTGTCCTTGGCCTCATTCAGATCACCCGGGCTGATGACCGCGGTGGCGACATCGTCGACACCCTTGATCTGGTTCACCAGGCCGTTGAAGGCCTCGATCCGCTGGCCCTCGTCGGCGATACCGCTGCCGTCGGCCACCACCACGAACGGGTTGTTCTGGCCCGGGCCGAAGCCCTCGGCCACGAGGTCGTAGGCCTTCCGCTGGGTGGTGCTGGGGTCTCCGTTGCCGTCGTTCGGCAGGCCGAGCTTGAGCCCACCGATCGGGATGGCGAGCAGGCCGAGGATCACGATCGACCCGATCACGAAGATCGCGGGACGCTTGACGACCTGGTTGACCCAGCGCTGACCGTTGTGGCGACGGGCCGGGTCGTGCGGCGTGACGTCCGGCGGGTTGAGGAACTTGAGCCGTCCGGCGAACACCTTGTCGCCGAAGATCCCGAGGATCGCGGGCAGCAGGGTCAAGGCGACCAACACGGCCACCAACACTGTGCCGGCAGCAGCCAGACCCATGGCGGTCAAGAAAGGGATGTTCACGATGAACAGGGCCGCTAGGGCGATGAACACGGTGGCGCCGGCGAAGACAACTGCCGAACCCGCTGTGCCCACGGCCTTACCGGCCGCCTCGGCCCGGGACTTCGACGTGTGCACCTCATGTCGATACCGCGAGACGATGAACAGTGCGTAGTCGATACCGACCGCGAGACCGATCATCGTCGCGAGGATCGGGGTCTCCGAGCTCAAGTCGAAGAAGAACGTCGCCGCGGTGACGCCGAGCATGCCGATGATGACGCCGACGAGCGCGGTGATGAGCGGCATACCCCACGCCACGAGCGAGGCAAAGGTCAGGATCATCACGATGGCCCCGACGCCCATACCGATCAACTCGGAGGTGAACCCGATTGCCGGCTGCGGCAACGCAGTACCCGACATCTCGACCGTCAGACCACCGGCCCGCGCCGAGTTCGCGACGTCCTCCATCTGGGTGTGAGCCGTGGAGGAAACGTCCGCTGCTGCCTCGACGTCGAAGGCCGCACCGAGCTGAGCGATCGTGGCATCGGAGTTGATCGGTGAACTCGCCTGCGCGTCAGCCTCTGCCTGCTGCGGCGTCTTCCCGAAGGTCTGCTCCTGGTACTGCACGATCGCGTCCCGACCGGGACCCGGATTCTGCTGCGTTCCAAAGGTATCGAACGGATTGGCAATCGACTCCTCAGGAGCCTTGACCCCATCGAACTGCTTCATCTGCTCGACCATGGTGTTGATCGCGGACTGATACTGCGGCTCGGTCAGGTTCGACCCGTCGGGAGCCTTGATGACGTACTTGACGCTGACGTTCTCGTCGAACTTGGGCTTCTCGGGGAAGGCTTCGATCATCTGGTTCTGCGCCTTTTCCGACGGGATACCAGGGATCGAAAAGCTCTCGGACGTGGGCTTCGACAGAGTCGCAGCGGCGACTCCCATCCCGACGAGCACCAGCAACCAGATCGCGATCATCTTGAATTTGTTCAGATAAGCCCATCTGCCTATCCGATAGAGATAAGTGGCCACGTGCTGGTCCTTCCGTTCTTGGTCGTACAGGTAGGTTTGTCGGCGAGGTCGCGTGTGCGAACTCAGGTTTGGTGGGGCGTCGCCGGAACAGGTCCGGCCAGGCCACTTTTGGTGAGCCGGAAGGCTTCTCCGAGGAACGTGCGCAGATCTGTCTCCGCCGGCACCAGGCCCTCGGTCCACATCTCCAGCGCGACGCGCATGGTGCCGACCGCATTGGTGAAAACGAGCCGTTCGATCAGACCCAGTTCGGTCTGCTGTCCGCGAGCACTGATGACCCCTTCGAACCTGGCCTTCTGCTCGGAGACCACACCGTCGTGCGTGTGATGGTCGGCCAGGGCCGGCTCGCTCACGAGCAACCGGATCAGGGTCATGAACTGTCCGGGCTCGGCGTCGGGGCTGCAGGCGATCTCGGTCAGCGCGTACTCGACCGAGTCCCAGAGCACTTCTGTCGCCGGCCGGGATTCGATGAGCTCGGCCAGTCGCTCGAGCATCACGCCCACGAAGTAGATCAGTGCGTCTTCTTTACCCGAGAAGTAGTTGTGGAAGGTCCGGGTCGAGACGCCGACCTCCGCCGCAACCGTGTCCGCCGAGACCGACTCGAGCCCGCGGTCCGCCGCGTGACGGAGCACCGCGGTCGCCAAGGCCAGCCGGGTGGCTGCCTTCTTCGATTCCCGTAGACCCATCTGCTGCATGACTGCCAGCGTACGGAAATTGCAGGGCACTGCAAATTTTGCTGGTAGTGCAATTTTGTCGAATCGGTCACTCGTCATCCCGCCGATGACCGGCGTCACACTTGACTGCCACGGTCACCAAGGGTCACTAAGGGGTGTTTCGTTCGATACGGTTGTCACCATGCGCACACGCCTACCTCGGTTCATCGGAAGTGCTGTGATGGTCGGAGGTCTGGTGGCCGCCCTGACCGCTTGCGGAGGCGATGATTCGACCGCGTCGGAAACACCGTCCGATACGACGGGCCCTGCGTCGTCTGCGCCGGCGGACCCCAGCCCGAGCCGCACCGCGTCCGCCCAGAATTCCAACGCCCCGGCGGTGCCCGGACCCTCGCTTCCCCCGGCGACGTCGATACCCGATTCGAAGAAACTGCCCGATGTCGAGGGCACCCGGTGCGAGACTGTGAACGGCCCCGACGGTGCATTGCACGTCATCATTTTTCCTGGAGGTTCTGTGGACTGCGCAGTGGTGATGCCGATCGCCAAGGAGTACGGCCCGAAGATCGCTACCGGGAGTCCCCAACAGGTGAGCGGTTGGGATTGTGGCCCGTCGCAGACCCGCGGAGTGCTCTCACGCTGCACCAAGGGCAGCGACGCCTTCGGATTCTCGATCGAATAGCCATGGGAACACCGGCGTCGCGCGACGCGTACTTCGAGACCGGGCTCGACATCCTTGCCAACGAGGGTTACGGAACTCTCAAACTGTCAGAGGTGTGTAACCGTCTCGGTGTCACCACCGGGTCCTTCTACCACTTCTTCAAGAACTGGGGCGCCTACACCGAGGCACTGCTCCAATACTGGCTCAAAACCCGGACGGTGAGTCAGATGGAGGCCGCCCGGGCGATCCCCGACCCCTTCGAGCGGGTCAGCCTGCTCATCCAGGTGGGCCTGGCACTCCCGCACGGCGCCGAGGCAGCGATCCGCACCTGGAGCAGTGTGAGCCCCGAGGTGCGGCCGATCCAGGAAGAAGTGGACAAGAACCGTTACGCCATCGTCTACGAATCGGCGTTCGACCTGCTCGGCGACCTCGAGAAGGCGCAGGGGTTCGCCAGCTGGGCGATCTACATCCTCATCGGCTACGAGCAGGCCGCAATGCCGCACGACGTGAGTTCGCTCGGGTGGGTGGCTCAGCAGATGCTCGACTCACTCGCTCTGCAGGCCGGGTTGAACGTCAGCGGTAGTTTAGAAAATCTATAGTTTAGGAACCATCCCTATCAGGTGCGGCTTCGAATAACAGAAGTCCGCTACACCGCACATGATGAGGAGAGTTCAAATGATTCGAATCGCGCGTACAACCCTGGGTGTTCTCGCTGCCACGGCCGGCACCGCCGCACTGGCGTTCGCCGCCGCACCCGCAGCCTCGGCAGCGCCGCCGCAGGTGTCCATCTGTCCAGGCCTTCCCGGCCAGGCGACGTCCACCGACCAGTGCATCGTCAGCTCCGGCCCCACCGGACTCACACTGGCCATCACCGTCGACGGTGGCCAGGCGAGCGTGCAGGGCGACAACTTCTCCGGCCCCGCTGCCATCGCCATCGGCGAAGGAGCCACAGTTAACATGACCGGCGTCAACCCCGGTCTCTCGATCGGCATCGCCGGCCCCGGTGGCGAAGTGACCGTGGACGGCCAAACCGCTCCGACCTGCGTGGGCGGCCTCGGTTTCGCAGGCGACTTCCAGACCGGCAAGGGCTGCTTCAACAACGGCACCGTGCAGATTCCTCTCGGCTGAGAAAACCGATACTGCCCTCACTTCATCCACAGGTGCTCTAAGTTCGAATTCGTACCTGTGTCGCACTGCCTGCGGCCTAGGCATCTGTGGATGGAGGGGCAGTGCTTCGGACAGTGTTCGACGAGGAACATGAGGCTTTTCGCAAGGCTTGCGCGACTTCATCAGTCGAGAAGTCGCACCCGTGCACCACGATTGGGAACTGCAGGGCCATCCGCCGCGCGAGTTCTGCAACAGACTCGGCGAGCTCGGCATCCTCGGCATCGAGGCCCCAGAAGAGTTCGGCGGCGGCGGCGCGAAGACGTTCAAGTTCACCGCAGTCGTCACCGAGGAAGCGGCCCGCGCCGGAGTCACCTTTGGTTCGTACTCGGTGCACTCGAACCTGATCCTCCCGTATCTCGTCGAGTACGCGACCGAGGAACAGAAACAGCGCTGGCTACCTGGATTCGTCTCGGGCGACATCATGACCGCGATCGCGATGACCTAGCCCGGAACCGGCTCCGATCTGGCGAACATCTCCACGACGGCCAAGCTGTCCGAAGAGGATGACCACTACATCCTGAACGGCGGCAAGACCATCATCACCGGCGGAGCGCTCGCCGATCTCATCCTCGTGATCTGCCGCACCGCCACCAGCACGGAAGAAAACCGCCGGTCCGGATTGACGATCTTGTGCGTCGACACGAAATCCGAAGGCTTCTCTGTCGGCCGAAAGATCGACAAGATCGGGTTGAAGGCCTCCGACACCGCCGAACTGAACTTCGACAACGTCCGGGTACCGGTCACCGACCGCCTGGGCGACGAAGGCGAAGGCTTCAACTATCTGACCCACAACCTCGCGCAGGAACGCCTCACGATCGCCCTGCAGGCATCCGCGTCCGCCCAGGCAGCGCTGCAGCACGGCATCAACTACGTCAGAGAACGCACGATCTTCGGCAAGCCACTCGCGGCGTTCCAGAATACGAAGTTCGTACTGGCCGAATGCGCGACGGACGTCGACGCCATCGTCCTGATGGCCGATCGCGCGCTGGAACTGCACGACGCCGGCGACCTGTCGGTGGCCGATGCCGCCAAAGCGAAGCTGTTCTGCACCGAGGGCGCAGGCCGCGTCATCGACAAGTGCCTACAGCTGCACGGCGGCTACGGGTACGTCACCGAGTACCCGATCGCCAGGCTCTACGCCGATTCGCGCGTCTCGAGGATCTACGGCGGCACCAGCGAGGTCATGAAGACCATCATCGCAAAATCCCTTGGTATCTAATTAATCTCGCCGGTACAACCTTTCAGGAGTGAAATTCACATGCGCGATGCTGTGATCGTCGACGCCGTCCGGAGCCCCGTCGGCAAGCGAGGAGGCGGACTGTCCGGTCTGCATCCGGTGGACCTGTCAGCCCAGGTTCTCCAGGCGCTGGCCGCCCGCAACAATCTGGACCCGGCGCGGGTCGACGACGTCGTCTGGGGTTGCGTGTCCCAGGTCGGTGAACAAGCCGGCTGCATCGGCCGGTACTCCGTACTCGCGGCCGGCTGGCCCGAAGAGGTACCGGGCTTCACCGTCGACCGCCAGTGCGGGTCGTCGCAGCAGGCCGTGCATCTCGCTGTCGCCGGGGTCATCGCCGGCCACTACGACGTCGCGATCGCAGGCGGTGTCGAGTCGATGTCGCGGGTGCCGATGGGTGCGGCGAAAGCCGAGGGTGCACACGGAAAGCCGTTCGGGCCCATGGTTCGCGAGCGATACGACAACTTTGCGTTCAACCAGGGCATCGGCGCCGAGATGATCGCCGACGAATTCGGTTTGAGCCGAACAGATCTGGACCAGCACGCCCTCGATTCCCACGAAAAAGCCGCCGCCGCCACAGATGAGGGCCGTTTCGTGGACCAGATCGCGCCGATCACCGTGACCGCGGAGGACGGCACCACCACGGTGGTGAGCACCGACGAAGGCATTCGTCGCGGCGGCAACCTCGACAAGTTGGCAGGGCTCAAGACCCCCTTCAAAGAGGACGGCGTCATCTCCGCGGGCAATGCCTCGCAGATCTCCGACGGCTCGGCGGCACTGCTGATCACCACCAGCGAATTGGCAACGGTGTACGGCTGGACGCCGATCGCACGAGTGCATTCGGTATCCGTCGTCGGCGCCGATCCCATCACCATGCTGAAAGGCCCCATCCCCGCCACCGCCAAGGTGCTCTCACGAGCCGGGATGTCGATCGACGACATCGGCACCTTCGAGATCAACGAGGCATTCGCGTCGGTGTCCCTGGGATGGCAACGCAGCACCGGAGCGGACTACAGCCGGCTCAACCCCGACGGCGGCGCCATGGCGCTCGGTCACCCCCTCGGCGGTTCCGGAGCGCGCCTGATGACAACGATGATCCACCGCATGCGTAACAACGGCATTCAGTACGGGCTGCAGTCGATGTGCGAGGGTGGCGGCATGGCGAACGCCACCATCCTGGAGCTCTGCTAGCTGCCTGTGTTTGATGGTTCGCTTCGTCGCGGGCCTTGGTGCGCGTTCTTCGTTCGTCACGTGGACGCTTCGCGCCCGCGTTCCTCTCTGCATCACGCGCGGCCCTCCCCTGCGCTCACGCGACCACGTGCCACTTCAGTTCTCAGCCGCCACTCGCCAGCAAAGGCCAGAGCCCTTTCGTGCCGGCGTCTACCGCCACCCGGGTGAGCTCGTCATCCCACGACCTGACAGATCCGTATTCGGCTCGCCACGAAAGCAACCTGTTGGTGTAGCGATGCAGCTCGTGCTCGCGGGTGAAGCCGATGGCACCGAGGACCTGGTGGGCGTTGCGTACCACCACCGAGGCGGCGTGACCGGTCACAGACCTCGACGCCGCGACCACCAGAGCTGTTCGCGGATCACCGAAGCCGTGTGTCCCGGCCAGGTCTGCGGCAGCGGCGGTGGTGGCAGCCGCGAGCGCGGCCTCGGCAGCGAGTGCGGCGACCATGTGCTGCACCGCCTGGAACTTCGCCAGTGGGCGGCCGAATTGCACGCGGGCTCCGGCATGTTCGATGACGATCTGCTGAATGCGGCTCATCGCGCCGACCATCAGGTGGCTTCTCGTCAAGGCACCGCGCAAGCGATATTCGGTTGCCACCGTCGCGGATACAGGGGTTCCGTCCAGGCGTGGGGTGTCCACGACCACCGCATCGCGTGATTCACCCGCCCTGTTCCGACCGGACTCGACACCAACCTCCGACCGCGCGAGGTCCGAGACCTGCCAATCATCTCCGTTGCGCCACAACAGAACCAGCCTGTCGGTCTGGCTCGCCCACGGCACGGCGCCGGCCCGGCCGTCGGAGTCCAGTAGTGCGGCAACACGGATGTCGCTGTCGTGGGCGGCAATACCTGCCGTGTCGAGGAGCCAACCAGCCAGCAAGTCGTTCTCGGCGACCGGCACCCTGGCGGCGTTCGCCCCCACAGCGCACAGCAGCAGGGCGGACTCGGCCCATCCGGCGTCCCCACCTTCTCTGTCAGGGCCACCGGTCAGCCGGTCGAGACCGGTCTCGCACAAGGTCGCCCACAGGTTCCGGTCGATCTCGGCCGACTCCGAGTCGGAATCCACATGGCGCCCGAAGAGCGACGAGAGCAGCTCAGCGAGTTCGTGGTTGGGCGTGCTCATCAGCGCATCCCCAATCCGCGTGCGATCACGCCGCGCAGCACTTCGGTGGTACCGCCGCGCAAGGTGAACCCCGGCCTCTGGGTCACGCCCACGTCAACCTTGCGCCGGAAGTCGACGCTCGCCGTTCCGCTGTCGTCGACCATGAGGTCGAACAGATCCACGACGTCGCCTTCTGTTCCGGTACCGAGCATCTTCACGACAGCGGCTTCGACATCGGCGTCCTCTCCACGCGACAGGGTGGTGGCCACATTGCGAGAGAGCTGATGCAGACCGAACATCCGGGCGGTCAGTTGGCCGACCGACGCGTCCACCGGCAGGCGTCCTGCGGACATCTCGTCGCACGCCGACGCCAGCACCCCGAACGTCGACATGAACCGCTCGGGTCCGCTGCGCTCGAACCCCAACTCCGACGTCACCTGATGCCAGCCGTCGCCGATCTTTCCCAGCACCAGATCGTCCGGTACGAACACGCCGTCGAGACGCACCTCGTTGAAATGGTGGTCCCCGCCCATCGTGATGATCGGACTGATCTCGACGCCCGGTGAATCGAGCATCACGATGAACTGACTGAGACCGGCATGCCGATTCTTGGGATCGACGGGTTCAGTCCTCGCCAGAGCGAAGAACCCGTGTGCGAGGTGGGCCCCCGACGTCCAGAGCTTGGTTCCGCTTATCTGCCAGCCGTTCTCGACCCGGGTCGCCTTGGTGCGCACACTGGCGAGATCCGATCCGGACTCCGATTCGCTCATCCCGATGGCCCAGAAGAGCTCCCCCTCGGTGATGGCCGGCAGGAAACGGGACTTTTGGGCATCGGTTCCGAACCGAACGAGCGTCGGCGCCGCCTGACGATCGGCGATCCAGTGCGCCGCCACCGGGGCGCCCACGGCAAGAAGTTCTTCGGTCACCACGAATCGCTCCACGAATCCACGGCCGTGACCGCCGAGCTCGACCGGGATGGTCATCCCCAGCCACCCCTGCTCAGCCAACATCCGGCTGAAGTCGGGGTCCCAACCGGTCAGCCAGCAATCGACGGACGGAACGAAAACACCTTCGGCCACACAGCGATTCAGGAACGCGCGCACCTCACCGCGTAACTCATCGAGTTGTTCCGGCGACGGCAGCTCACTCACCGGTGAACTCTCCGGTCCGTTGCTCCCCGAAGGCAGCCAGCGCCTCGCGGTGATCGTCGGTGGGGTGCGAGAGTGCCTGCATCGCAGCGGACAGCTCGAGGAATCCGTCGAAGTCCTGCCTACCGGATTCGCGCAGGAGCCGCTTCGTCGCCCGCAACGCATGTGGCGGGTTGACGGCGACCCTCGCAGCCAATTCCTGCGCGGCGGTCAGGAGGTCATCGGGTTCGACCACCCTGGACACCAACCCCCACTCGAGCGCGGTGGCCGCGTCGACCCGATCTCCCGTGAAGGCCATCTCCGCGGCGCGAGCAGCGCCCACGGCGCGTGGCAGCAGCCAGGCACCGCCGTCTCCGGGGATGATGCCGAGTTTGACGAAACTCTCGGCGAAGAACGCCTTGGTGGAAGCGATCCTCATGTCGCACATCAGCGTCAGGTCGCACCCCGCGCCGACCGCGGGCCCGTTCACCGCAGCGATCAACGGAAGCTCACACGAGTACACCGCACGGGCCAGCTTCTGGATGCCCCGCCGGTACCCCTGATAGATCTGGTGCGGCTTCCCCCCGAACATCCCGTTTCCGTCGACCATGTCCTTGACGTTGCCGCCCGCCGAGAAGGCGCTGCCCGCACCGGTCAAGATCACCACCCGAGCCTGCGGATCGGTGTTCGCGGCCTCGACCAATTCCACCAGCCGCTCCACCACGTCATCCCCAGAGATCGGGTTCCGGGAATCCGGGAGATTCAGGGTCCAGGTGGTGACGTGCCCCTCGGTGTGGGCGAGGACGACATCGGTCGATTCAGACATCATTCGATCCGTTCGGGTCGGGGGTCGTACGGCGCGGATCGACCCGCTGCAGGGTCGGCGTACCACCAATTCAGCGCAACGACCCAGCCTAACCACCGCACCGCGATACAAGTGGAGGATGCAGCTTCGAGATTCGCCATCCGCGGGCGGCGGCATGACGCTCAGCGATCAGATGGCCCGGCACGCGCGCCGGACGCCGGACGCGGTCGCCATCCGCCACGACGGCACCGGGACCACCTACCGCGAGCTGGACCATGAGGTCAACCGCCTGGCCCGAGTGCTCGGCGACCGCGGGATCGGGCCCGGCGATCGGGTCGCGGTACTGGCGCACAACCATCCCGTGATCGTCGTCGCGATACTGGCCTGTACCCGGATCGGCGCGATCGCGGTGCCACTGAACTTCCGGTGTGTGGCCGCGGAGATCGAGTACATGCTCGCCGATTGCGGCGCAGTGTTCCTCATGGTCGACACCCACTGCGCCGCGGTGGCCGCCGCAGCTCTCCCTGCCGTGGACGGCGTCCGCGGCGGCCTCGTCGTCGGGAGTCCGGGTACGAGTGCCGGACTGCCCTTCGACGACTACGCCGACTCGCTGGCCGGTGCGTCCGACGCAGCGGTCGAGTCCGTGGTGGACGAAGGGACACCGGCGCTGATCATGTACACCTCCGGCACCACCGGACGGCCGAAGGGCGCGGTGCTCAGCCACCACAATCTCTTCGTTCAGGTGACAAGCCGCATCGCTCATTCCGGTACCCCGACCACATGCCGGGTCTGGCTTGTCGCGACCCCGCTGTTCCACATCGGGGGTATCAGCGCAGTACTGCATTCGATATACCTCGGCGGCACCCTGGTGATCGCCGGGTCACGCACGTTCGATCCCGCCGCCATCGTGGAACTGTTCGAGAGCGAACGGGTGTCGTCGTGTTTTCTTGTCCCTCAGCAGTGGCAGGCGGTCTGCGCCGTACCCGGCATCGCGGAGCGCGATCTGTCCGCTCTGACAGCCATCGCGTGGGGCGGCGCCCCCGCTTCGACGACACTGTTGCGCACCCTGATCGACACCTTCCCAAGGGCGGAGCTGAGTACGTCCTTCGGACAGACCGAGTGCAGTCCGGTGACCACAGTGCTCCGCGGCGCTGACGCGACCCGCAAGATCGGATCGATCGGCACCCCACTTCTCAACGTGGAGGTTCGCGTCGTCGACGCCGAGATGAACGACGTCGCACAGGGAGTGGTGGGCGAGATCGTCTATCGCGGACCGTCGGTGATGAGCGGATATTGGAACAAACCCGAAGAGAACGCCGCAGCGTTTCGGGGTGGCTGGTTCCACTCGGGCGACCTGGTGCGCGAGGACGAGGACGGCTACCTCTATCTCGTCGACCGCCTCAAGGACATGATCATCTCCGGGGGCGAGAACATCTACTGCGCAGAAGTCGAGAACACCATCGCCGCGCATCCGGCGGTCGCCGAGGTCGCAGTCGTCGGACTGCCGGATCCGAAGTGGGGCGAGGTCCCGCACGCGGTGATCGTCACGCGTCCAGGTGCCACTCCCCCAGCCGACGCCGAAGTCGAGCAGTGGTGTCGGGCGCGCCTGGCCGCGTACAAGTGTCCGCGACACATCACGCTGACGCATGAACTACCGCGCAATGCAGGCGGCAAAGTACGCAAAGACCGTCTCCGGACGCAGCTCATCCCGACCTGAAAAGGGCACCGCATCGGCTCCGAGTGGAAGCACTCGTATGCCGAGACATCGCACGTCCGAAATTGTTTCGCGTTAAAATTGCGCAGCTCAGGTCGGCAAGAGTCGACAAAAGGCAAGTTCAGGCCGGTGCTTTCGAATGGAATCGAGAAAATGTTCGCATTCATAGCGCGAGTCGTGGTCGGCCATCCCTGGCGTGTCATCGCCGGGTGGATAGTCGTGGCACTCGCAATCGTCATCTTCTCGCCCAACCTCGAGGACCACACGACCGGCAACCAACAGAACTTCCTGCCGACGTCGTTCGAGTCGATCAAGGCACAGAACATCGGGAACGAGTACTTCCCCGCGACCGCCGGAGCAACGGGATCGTTGGTGGTCTCCCGGACCGACGGCGCCCCGATGTCACCCGACGATCAGCAGGCCGCGCTCAATCTGGCCACCACCCTGCAGAACGAAAAGATCCCAGGCGTCGTCAGCGTCCTCGGCAGCCCGCAGTCGTTCTCACCCGACGGCAAGGTCGCCGCTCTGCAGGTGTCGTTCGCCGGACAACCCGGAGACGATGCGGTGGACGATGCCGTGCCGCTGGTCCGTGACGATGCCGACAAGGCGCTGGAAGGAACCGACCTACAGGCGGGCCTGACCGGCAACGCCGCCATCCTCGTCGACAGCAACACCGCGTATGACAACGCCGAGAACGTCATCACGATCGCCACCGTCATCGTCATCTTGCTGACGCTGGGACTGGTGTTCCGTAGCCCGATCATCGCGATCTTGCCCATCGTCATCATCGGACTCGTGTTCACCGCGGTTCAAGGTGTGACCGCCATGGCCGCAGGTCTTTTCGACTTCGAGGTGAGTACCTCTCTGGACGCCATCCTCGTGGTCGTGTTGTTCGGCGTGGGCACCGACTACATCGTCTTCCTGCTGTTCCGATATCGAGAAGAGCTGAGACAGGGCGACAATCCGACCCATGCCATCGCGCTGTCGACCAGGGTGGTCGGCCGGGTCGTCGCCTCCTCCGCACTGACGGTGATCGGCGCCTTCTCCGCGCTGTTCCTGGCGAAGCTCGGCTCGCTGAGTTCCCTTGCGCCCGGACTGATCATCGCGGTTGCTCTCATGCTGATCACCGCCCTGACCCTGATCCCGGCCATCTTCACCGTCCTCGGTAAGCATCTCTTCTGGCCGCTCGGTCCGGGCAATGAGCCGAAACGCTCGCCGTTCGGTCCCATCGGCCGGTTCGTCGGGAGGCGCCCCGCGGTCGTGGTGACCACCATCATCGGTGGCCTCATCGTGTTGGCGGTGTTCAGTTCCGGCTACAAGGCCACCTACGACACACTCGAGGAGATGCCTTCCGACACCCCGTCGCAGCAGGCCTTCAACACGCTCTCCGATTCTCTGCCACCCGGTGCACTCAGCCCGACCCAGGTCTATGTGAAGACGCCTGGACCCGTGCCTGCTGATGAATTGACAACACTCACAACAAATCTGAGTAAAGTTCCCGGTGTCGCGTCGGTGCAACCGCCCAAACTCAGCACCGACGGTACCGCTGCGCTGGTGAACGTGATCCTCACCGAGGGGCCGTACACCACCGATGCCCTCGACACCGTCGAGGGGCCCGTTCGCGACACCGCACACAGTTCGATCCCCGACGCAGAGGTCGAGGTCGGCGGACAGACATCGACACTGGTCGACGTTCGATCCCAACTCGGCTCTGACACCCGACTCGTCTTCCCGGTGGCGTTCGTGATCGTCGGGTTGATCCTGGGACTGCTGTTGATGTCGCTGCTCGCGCCGCTCAATCTGCTCGTCTGTGTCGGTCTCACGTTTGCGGCAACGCTCGGGGCATTGGTGATCGTCTTCCTGCATGGCGGCGGCCTCGTAGGGATCGACTTCTCGACGCCGATCGTGCTCTACCTCTTCGTCATCGCGATCGGGACGGACTACAACATCTTGCTCGCCGAACGATTACGCGAAGAATTCCAGAACGGGCACTCGCCGCAGAAGGCCGCGGAGATCGCCATCGCCAACGACGGCCCCACCGTTGCCGCGTCCGGCACGATTCTCGCGTTGACCTTCGCCTCCCTCGTGCTCACCGGTCTGGACAACCTCCGGGAACTCGGTGCCGGTGTGGCGATCGGGGTCCTGCTGGCGTCGCTGGTGATGGCGCCGATGCTGGTACCCGGATTGTCGGTGCTGCAACGCAGTGCGTTCTGGTGGCCCGCGAACAAGGCCAAACCCGCAGGCCCCGAGGAGGATGCGGAACTCCCGGACGGCCCGACGAGTCCGGACGATTCATCACTGGTCAAATCCTGAACGCGACGTGCCGCCCACTGCCGGACGAGTAGCATCGGCGAGGTGACCGACGCCCCGGTACGCGCCACCAATCGCCTCGATGCCACGCGCGTCCTCGTCTACAGCGATGACGCGAGTGTTCGTCGGCAGGTCATCGCCGCGCTCGGGGACCATCCGCCGTCAGGTCTGGCTCCCTTCGTCTACGTCGAGGTCGCCACGGCACCCGGCGTACTCCGCGAGATGGATGCGGGGGCGATCGATCTGGTGATCCTCGACGGCGAGGCAGCGCCCGCCGGGGGTCTGGGCATCGCCAAACAGCTCAAGGACGAGATCGACCGGTGCCCACCCGTCCTGGTCCTGACCGGTCGCCCAGAAGACCGCTGGTTGGCGAGGTGGTCGCAGGCCGAAGCCGTGGTGCCGCGGCCGATCGATCCCTTCCGGCTCACCGCCGCGGTCGTCGGGATCTTCGCACCCACCCCGTAATCCGCTGCCACACCCTGATTTGGTGTTACAGCGATCCGCGCCCGCAGCCGTCATTTATGAGCAAAACAGATAACTGCAATTACAAATCGGCACCGTCCGCAGCCCTCAGATCGCCGACGGCGACGGCGGGGCCGCCGGTAGTGTGTGTTTCAGATCACACACAGCCCTGAGTGGTCACCGCGACCGGACGCTCTGATTCGTCCGCCCGATCGCCCGACCACATCTCCGCCCGCCGTCTGCGCGAAAGGAGGACCCCGCACCGATGAATCTCTACGTCCCCATCCTCGTTCTCGGCGCGATCGCGGTCGCCTTCGCCGTAGTGTCGGCCATGCTCGCGAATCTGGTCGGTCCACGCCGATACAACCGAGCCAAACTCGAAGCATACGAGTGCGGCATCGAGCCCGTTCCAAATCCACTGGGCGGCTTGGGCTCTGGAAACCTCGCGGCCAGCGGCACCGGCCAGCGCATCCCGGTCAAGTATTACCTGACCGCCATGTTGTTCATCATCTTCGACATCGAGATCGTGTTCCTCTACCCCTGGGCCGTGTACTTCGACTCACTCGGAATCTTCGGCCTCATCGCCGTGGCGCTGTTCATCTTCAACGTCTCCGTGGCGTATGCCTACGAGTGGAGGCGTGGCGGCCTCAGCTGGGATTGACCGCACACCAAGCAGTTTCGGAAAGAGTGACCATCATGGGTCTGGAAGAAAAGCTACCGAGCGGATTCCTCCTGAGCACTGTCGAGGGACTGGCCGGGTACATGCGGAAAGGCTCGTTGTGGCCGGCGACGTTCGGGTTGGCCTGCTGCGCCATCGAGATGATGGCCACCAGTGGCGGTCGTTTCGACATCGCCCGCTTCGGGATGGAGGCCTTCCGCGCTTCCCCCAGGCAGGCCGATCTGATGATCGTCGCGGGCCGGGTCAGCCAGAAGATGGCCCCGGTGCTACGCCAGATATATGACCAGATGGCCGAGCCGAAATGGGTTCTGGCCATGGGCGTCTGCGCATCCTCTGGCGGGATATTCAACAACTACGCCATCGTCCAGGGCGTCGATCACGTCGTGCCGGTCGACATCTATCTCCCGGGTTGCCCGCCCCGGCCGGAGATGTTGCTGCACGCAATTCTCAAGCTCCACGAGAAGATCGGGGAGATGCCGCTCGGCGTCGACCGCGAAGCGGCGATCGCAGCCGCCGAGCAGGCCGCGATGTCGGCGACGCCGACCATCGAGATGAAGGGCCTACTGCGATGACGTCCGGTGACACCGACAACGACCGCGAGGGCGACCGCGAGGTCATTGGGATCCGGCGCGGACTGTTCGGGGTCCGCGGCAGCGGCGACACCTCGGGTTACGGCCGCCTGATCCGCCCCGTCTCGCTGCCCGGCAGCACACCACGGCCCTACGGGGGCTACTTCGACGAGGTCGTCGATCTGCTGACCGAGGCGTTGTCGTCCGAGGGGAATCCGGGCGCTGAGGAAGCATTGGAGAAGGTCGTGGTCTTTCGGGACGAACTGACGCTGCACATGCGCGCGCAGCACCTTCCGGTGGTCGCCTCGGTCCTGCGAGACGACCCCGCACTGAGATTCGAACTGAGCCTGGGCGTCAGCGGTGTGCACTACCCGGACGAGACCGGCCGTGAGCTCCACGCGACGTACCCCCTGTTGTCGATCACCCACAACCGGCGGGTCCGGCTGGAAGTCGCCGTGCCCGACAGCGATCCTCACATCCCATCGCTGTATGACATCTATCCCACCTGCGACTGGCACGAACGGGAGACGTACGACTTCTTCGGGATCATCTTCGACGGCCATCCGTCGCTGACCAGGATCGAGATGCCCGACGACTGGGAGGGGCATCCCCAACGCAAGGACTACCCCCTCGGCGGTATCCCGGTCGAGTTCAAGGGCGCTCGTATCGCACCGCCCGATCAGCGGAGGTCGTACAACTGATGAGCGAGCACGTCGAACAGGACAGCTACACCGAACCTGACGGGAGCCTCTACAGTGCGTCCGGGCAGGACTGGGACGAGGTGGCAAGCGCCGCCGCCGAGGCCGGAGAAGAACGCATCGTGGTCAACATGGGGCCGCAGCACCCGTCCACACACGGAGTGCTCCGGCTGATCCTGGTCCTCGACGGTGAGACCGTCACCGAGGCAAGATGCGGAATCGGGTACCTGCACACGGGAATCGAAAAGAATCTGGAGTTCCGGAACTGGACCCAGGGCGTCACGTTCGTGACGCGCATGGACTACCTGTCCCCGTTCTTCAACGAGACCGCGTACTGCCTGGGTGTGGAAAAGCTGCTCGACATCACCGACGCCATCCCTGAGCGGGTCAACGTCATCCGCGTGATGTTGATGGAACTCAACCGGGTCTCCTCACATCTGGTCGCACTGGCCACCGGCGGTATGGAACTCGGCGCGGTGACCGCGATGCTGTTCGGGTTCCGGGAGCGGGAACTGATCCTCGACGTCTTCGAGATGATCACCGGTCTGCGGATGAACCACGCATTCATTCGCCCCGGTGGCCTGGCCCAGGATCTACCCGACGGTGCGGTGGAGAAGATCCGTGACCTGCTCAAGGTGATGCCGGGTCGACTGCGTGACGTCGAGGACCTGTTGAGCGAGAACTACATCTGGAAAGCCCGCACGCAGGGAATCGGGTATCTCGACCTCACCGGTTGTATGGCGCTGGGAATCACCGGCCCCATTCTGCGGGCCACCGGACTGCCTCACGATCTACGCCGGTCATCCCCGTACTGCGGCTACGAGAACTACGAGTTCGACGTAATCACCGACACCGCGTGTGACTCGTACGGCCGCTACCAGATCCGTATCAAAGAGATGAAGGAGTCGCTGAAGATCGTCGAGCAGTGCCTCGATCGGCTGCGGCCGGGCCCGATCATGGTGGCGGACCAAAAGATTGCCTGGCCCGCCGATCTCACCGTCGGTGCGGACGGACTCGGCAACTCACCCGAACACATATCCAACATCATGGGCTCATCCATGGAAGGTCTCATCCATCACTTCAAGCTCGTCACCGAGGGCATGCGTGTCCCACCGGGACAGGTCTATGTCGCCGTCGAGTCGCCGCGGGGCGAGCTCGGGGTGCACATGGTCAGCGACGGTGGCACCCGGCCGTATCGGGTCCACTTCCGCGACCCGTCGTTCACGAATCTGCAGGCGGTGGCGGCGATGTGCGAGGGCGGGATGATCTCGGACGTCATCGCTGCGGTCGCCGGTATCGACCCGGTGATGGGAGGCGTCGACCGATGACTGCAGAACCGGTGTTCATCGACTTCGCGGCACACCACGTCACCACAACTCGTACCTACCCAGGCGATGTCCTCGCTCGGCTCGAGACCGACGCCGCGGAGATCATCGCGCGCTACCCGAGTCCGCGGTCTGCGCTGCTCCCGCTTCTGCATCTGGTCCAGAGCGAGGACGGGTTCATCACCCCGACAGGGATCGGCTTCTGCGCAGACCAACTCGGCCTCACCCCGGCCGAGGTCACCGCGGTCTCCACGTTCTATTCGATGTACCGGCGCCGGGAGACCGGCGACTACCTGGTCGGGGTGTGCACCAACACGCTGTGCGCGGTCATGGGCGGCGACGAGATCCTGGCCGACCTGAGCGAGTACCTCGACATCGGGCCCGGCGGCACGACTGCGGACGGCACCATCACCCTCGAGCACATCGAGTGCAACGCTGCCTGCGACTACGCACCGGTGGTGATGGTCAACTGGGAGTTCTTCGACAATCAGACGCCCCGCTCCGGTCGTGACCTGGTGGACGCGCTGCGCAGCGGCGAGCAGGTGACACCCACTCGCGGTGCCCCGCTGTGTACCTTCCGTGAGACCGCGCGGATCTTGGCCGGTTTCCCGGACACCCGTCCCGGCGCCTCGGACGCCGCCGCACCCGGCGATGCGACACTGGCGGGCCTGCGGATCGCGCGCGCGCTCGACATGGAGGCACCTTCGGCGAACGCCTCGGGCGACGCCACTGGCCCGGACGACCAACAGGTCGCTGCGGAGACGACGGCCGACAAACCTGCGCCCGCACCGGATACAACCGCACCTCCGCGATCCGGATCGTCGGAGACCACACCGCCCGGCGAGGGAGTCTGACATGTCACTGTCGCCTGTGCTGTCGCGCTACTGGGACGAAGCCGAGTCGTGGACCCTCGACAACTATCGCCGCCACGACGGCTATGCGGCCCTGCGCCTGGCCCTCGACATGGATCCCGACGCCCTCATCGCGGGAGTCAAGGCATCCGGCCTGCGTGGCCGCGGCGGCGCAGGCTTCCCCACCGGGATGAAGTGGTCATTCATCCCACAAGGTGACGGTAAGCCGCACTATCTGGTGGTCAACGCCGACGAATCAGAGCCCGGCACATGCAAGGACATGCCGTTGCTGTTGGCGACCCCACACGTACTGATCGAAGGAATCATCATCGCCGCGTACGCGATCCGCGCGGCCAAGGCGTTCATCTACGTACGAGGAGAGGTGATTCCGGTACTGCGCAGGCTGCAGACCGCCGTGGCGGAAGCCCATGAGGCAGGCCTGCTCGGCACCGACATCCTCGGTGCGGGTTTCGACCTCGACATTGTCGTACACGCAGGCGCCGGGGCCTACATCTGCGGTGAGGAGACGGCGCTGCTCGATTCGCTGGAAGGCAGGCGCGGGCAACCTCGCCTGCGTCCGCCGTTCCCCGCGGTCGCCGGCCTGTACGCCAGCCCCACCGTGGTCAACAACGTCGAGTCGATCGCGAGTGTGCCGCCGATCATCCTGCACGGCAACGACTGGTTCCAGAGCATGGGGACCGAGAAGTCACCCGGCTTCACCCTCTACTCGCTCTCCGGGCACGTCACCACACCGGGGCAATACGAAGCACCGCTGGGCATCACCCTGCGTGAGCTCCTCGATTACGCCGGCGGCGTGCGGGGCGGTCATGAGCTCAAGTTCTGGACTCCCGGCGGCTCGTCGACGCCGATCTTCACCGCGGAGCACCTCGACGTCACCCTCGATTACGAGGGCGTCGGTGCTTCCGGATCCATGCTGGGTACCAAGGCATTACAGATCTTCGATGAGACGACCTGCGTGGTCCGGGCCGTCCTGCGCTGGACCGAGTTCTACGCGCACGAATCCTGCGGCAAGTGCACGCCGTGCCGGGAGGGTACCTACTGGCTGGTGCAGATCCTGCAGGGTCTGGAGAAAGGCACCGGGACAGCCGACGATCTGCAGAAGCTACTCGACATCGCAGACAGCATCCTCGGCAAATCATTCTGCGCGTTGGGCGACGGTGCGGCGAGCCCGATCATGTCGTCTCTCAAGTACTTCCGCAACGAATTCATCGAGCACGCGGACGGCCGGGGCTGTCCCTTCGATCCCGCCCGATCAACCCTGTTCGAGAAAGTGGGCGCGCCATGACGGTGACCAGCAACTCGACCCCCGATACCACGGCCCCTGCCGACCTCGTGTCCATCACCATCGACGGGGCCCAGCTCCAGGTACCCAAAGGCACCTTGGTGATCCGCGCCGCCGAACTCATCGGGGTGCAGATCCCACGATTCTGCGACCACCCCCTTCTCGAACCGGTGGGCGCTTGCCGGCAGTGCCTGGTCGAGGTCGAAGGCCAGCGCAAACCGCTCGCCTCCTGCACCACCACGGTGAGCGAAGGGATGGTGGTCAAGACCCAGCTCACCTCCGAGAGCGCCGAGAAGGCTCAGCGCGGCGTGATGGAACTGCTGTTGATCAACCATCCGCTGGACTGCCCTGTCTGCGACAAGGGCGGCGAGTGTCCCCTCCAGAATCAGGCGATGTCCGCAGGCCGCACCGAATCCCGGTTCGAAGGCGTCAAACGTACCTTCCCCAAACCGATCCCGCTGTCGTCGGAGGTGCTGCTCGACCGCGAGCGCTGCGTCCTGTGTGCGCGATGCACCCGCTTCTCCGAGCAGGTCGCCGGAGATCCGTTCATCGACCTCCTCGAGCGCGGCGCCCAGCAGCAGGTCGGGATCGCCGAGGACGAACCATTCGAATCGTACTTCTCCGGAAACACCGTGCAGATCTGTCCGGTCGGCGCACTGACCGGCGCGGCCTACCGTTTCCGGGCCCGGCCGTTCGACCTGGTCTCCACCCCGAGTGTGTGCGAGCACTGTGCAAGCGGATGCGCGCAGCGCACCGATCATCGGCGAGGAAAAGTGCTGCGGCGGCTGGCCGGTGACGATCCCGAGGTCAACGAGGAATGGAACTGCGACAAGGGCCGGTGGGCGTTCACCTACGAAACAGCGCGTGACCGGATCACCACCCCGCTGATCCGGGGCGCCGACGGCAACCTGGAGGCGGCGTCGTGGTCCGCCGCGCTGGCCATCGCGGCCACCGGGCTGACGGCGGCACACGGCCGGGCCGGAGTCCTGGTGGGCGGCAGAGCCACCGCCGAGGATGCCTACGCCTACGCGAAGTTCACCCGAACAGCACTGGGCACCAACAACATCGACTTCCGCAGTCGCGCGCACTCGGCGGAAGAAGCCGGCTTCTTGGCCACCCACATCGCGGGCCGCCCCATGAACCTGACCTACGGCGACCTCGAGAAGGCACCGGCTGTACTCCTGGCCGGATTCGAGCCCGAAGAGGAATCACCGATCATCTTCCTGCGTTTGCGCAAGGCGGTCCGCAAAGGCGGGCTGACCGTGGTGTCCATCGCGACGCATGCGAGCAAAGGTCTGCAGAAGCTGTCCGGTGGTCTCATCCAGGCGATTCCCGGAACGGAACGCACCGCGCTCGAACAACTCCGCGACTCCGAACTACTCCGGCAGCCAGGCGCAGTCATCCTGGCGGGGGAACGACTCGCCACCTCGCCCGGGGCGTTGAGTGCTGCTGCGGCGTTGGCCATCTCGACGGGTGCGCGTATCGGCTGGGTGCCACGCCGCGCCGGAGAGCGTGGAGCGCTCGAGGTGGGCGCTCTGGGGAACCTGCTGCCCGGTGGCCGTCCCGTCGTAGACCCGGAAGCCCGCAGGCAGGTCGCCCGGATCTGGGGAACCGAACCACCGGCCGAGGCCGGACTGGGTACCGACGAGATCTTGGCGCAGGCGGCCTCAGGCGCTCTCGGAGCACTTGTCATCGGTGGCGTGGACATCTCCGACCTCCCCGACCCGGTGGCCGCCCTCGCGGCAGTCGTCGCCGCGCCGTTCGTGGTCAGCCTGGAATTGCGGGAGAGCGCGGTGACCGACCGCGCCGACGTCGTGCTGCCGGTGTCGGCGGTGGTACGCAAGAGCGGCACCTTCGTCGACTGGGAGGGGAGGCCACGCTCGTTCGACGCCGCGCTGCCCAGCGACGGCGCCATGCCCGACCAGCGAGTCCTCGACGCCCTCGCCCGCCAGATGGGCCACGTCCTCGGGTTGCCTACCGCCGAGGACTCCCGCGACGAACTCGCCCGACTCGGCCCATGGGACGGTGACTTCCCCGGCGGACCTTCGCTGCGGGACACCTTGTCCGGGACCACGGCGACACCGTCCGCCACACCGCCTGTGGCGCACGCAGGCGAAGCAATCCTGACGGGTTGGCGCATGTTGCTCGACGCGGGGCGCCTGCAGGACGGAGAACCGCACCTGGCCGGCACCGCCCACCGACCGGTGATCAGGCTCTCACCCGAGACTGCCGCCGAAAACGGGGTGACAGACGACGAACTCGTGACGGTCAGCACGGACCGGGGTTCGATCACGCTGCCCCTCGAGGTGACCCACCTACCCGATCGAGTGGTGTGGGTGCCTCTCAACTCGCCCGGGAGCGCTGTTTACCGAGACCTCGGGCCCGCTGTCGGACAACCGGTCCGGATCAGTCGAGTGGATCGGACGGAGAACGCATGACCGACCTCTCCGCCTTCGGCCACGACCCCTGGTGGCTGATCCTCGCCAAAGCCCTCGGTATCTTCGTCTTCCTGCTCCTGACCCCGCTCATCGCCATCCTCGCCGAACGCAAGGTGATGGCCTGGATGCAGACCCGGGTCGGACCGAACCGGGTCGGACCGAAAGGTCTGCTGCAGAGCCTTGCGGACGGGGCCAAGCTGGCGCTGAAAGAGGGCATCATCCCGAGCGGGGTCGACAAGCCCATCTACCTCCTCGCCCCGATCATCGCGGTGGTGCCGGCCATCATGGCCTACGCCGTCATCCCGTTCGGGCCGGTGGTCTCGATCTTCGGTCACCAGACACCGCTGCAACTGACCGACCTGTCCGTCGCTGTCCTGTACATCCTCGCCGTGACCTCGGTCGGGGTGTACGGCATCGTGCTCGCGGGCTGGGCGTCGGGTTCGACATATCCACTTCTCGGCGGGTTGCGCTCGAGCGCGCAGGTGATCTCGTACGAGATAGCCATGGGTTTGACGTTCGCCGCGGTATTCCTCGATGCCGGCACGATGTCGACGTCGGGGATCGTCGGCGCGCAAGACGGCACCTGGTACGTATTCCTGCTGCTCCCTTCTTTTGTCGTCTATGTGTTCTCCATGGTCGGTGAGACCAACCGTGCACCGTTCGACCTTCCCGAGGCCGAGGGTGAGCTGGTCGGCGGATTCCACACCGAGTACTCGTCGTTGCGGTTCGCGATGTTCATGCTCGCCGAGTACATCAACATGGCGACGGTGTCCGCGCTCGCCGCAACCCTGTTCCTCGGGGGATGGCATGCGCCCTGGCCCATCTCGCTCTGGGACGGCGCCAACTCCGGATGGTTCCCGCTGATCTGGTTCGTCGCCAAGGTCTGGGGCTTCCTGTTCTTCTTCATCTGGCTCCGGGCCACCCTGCCGCGACTACGCTACGACCAGTTCATGAACCTCGGCTGGAAGGTGCTCATTCCGGTCTCGCTGGCCTGGGTCATGATTGTCGCCACCGTGCGTGCCCTCCACAACGAGGGCTATGGAATCAGCACCGCGGTGATCGGTGTCGCCGGCGTCGTGGTGGCTCTCGGGCTTGTCGGTGTGCTCTGGAAGATGTTGCGCAACAAACGTGATCGTGCGCAGGCCGATTCCGATGCCGTCGAGGCGGCACGACCGTTCGACGCCATGGCGGGCGGGTTCCCCATTCCCCCGATGGCGCCTCCGGTCCCGCCGCGGCTGCGCCGAGTCCACCGCACCCATCCGACGGTCGTCGAGGGCACCCCAGAAGGTGTCACAGAAAGGGAGAGCACCGATGCGTAACCCACTGGAACCACTCGCCGGCTTCGGCGTCACGTTCTCGTCGATGTTCAAGAAGAACAACACCGAATTCTATCCCGAGGTCAAGACTCCGACGGCAGCGCGCTACCACGGCAGGCACCAGCTGAACCGGTATCCGGACGGCCTCGAGAAGTGCATCGGGTGCGAGCTGTGCGCCTGGGCGTGCCCCGCCGATGCGATCTTCGTCGAGGGAGCCGACAACACCGAGTACGAAAGATACTCCCCTGGAGAGAGATACGGCCAGGTGTATCAGATCAACTACCTGCGGTGCATCGGGTGCGGACTGTGCATCGAGGCGTGTCCGACGCGGGCGCTGACGATGACGAACGACTACGAGATGGCCGATGACAACCGTGCCGACCTGATCTACGGCAAGGACAAACTGCTCGCCCCACTCGCCGAGGGAATGACCGCGCCACCGCACGCGATGATGCCCGGCAGCACTGACGAGGACTACTACCGCGGCAATGTCCTCGGCGAGATCATGCCCGACAGCCCATCAGAACGTCGACCACGTCCCACCCCGAAGGCGTCGTGAACACCCTGCTCGCCGCGCCAATTCTGGCCGCGGAACCACTGACCCAGACCTCCACGGCAGAGGCCGTACAGTTCTGGATTCTCGGGACGATAGCGGTACTCGGCGCGCTCGGCGTCGTGTGTTCGACGAAAGCCGTGTACTCGGCGGTCTTCCTGGCGATGACGATGATCATCCTGGCGGTCTTCTACATCGCCCAGGGCGCCTTGTTCCTCGGGGTCGCGCAGGTCGTGGTGTACACGGGCGCGGTGATGATGCTGTTCCTCTTCGTCCTCATGCTCGTGGGCGTCGACTCGTCGGACTCCCTCGTCGAAACTCTTCGGGGACAACGACTCGGCGCGATCGTCGTCGGGCTCGGGTTCGGGATACTCCTGATCGCCGGCATCGGTAGCGCCTCCGTCACCGCGTTCGTGGGTGTCGAGGAGGCCAATGCCGGAGGCAACGTCGAAGGCCTGGCCGAGCTCATCTTCATCCGGTACCTCTGGGCCTTCGAACTCACCGGGGCCCTGCTGATCACGGCCACCCTCGGCGCCATGGTCCTCGCGCACCGAGAGCGACTCGGCGACAAGGAGAGCCAGCGGGAGATGTCGATCCGCAGGTTCGCCCAGGGCGCCCGGCGCACCCCACTGCCCAACCCTGGTGTGTATGCCCGGCACAACGCCGTCGACATGCCGGCGCTGCTACCCGACGGCTCGTACTCCGAGCTGTCGGTCAGCGACGTACTGGAACCGCGCGATCCGGCAGGTCCCAACCTCGGGGCCTCGAACTCTCGGGGTCGCTCATGAATCCCGAGAATTACCTCTACATCTCCGCACTGCTGTTCACCATCGGCGCAGGCGGGGTCCTGGTACGACGCAACGCCGTGGTGGTCTTCATGTGTGTCGAGCTCATGCTCAACGCCTGCAACCTCGCATTCGTCACCTTCGCTCGTATGAACGGCAACCTCGACGGCCAGGTGATCGCCTTTTTCACGATGGTCGTCGCGGCGGCAGAGGTCGTTGTCGGTCTCGCCATCATCATGACCATCTTCCGCACCCGCCACTCGGCCTCGGTCGACGACGCAGACCTGCTGAAGCTCTGAGCCGGCCATGGACAATGCGATCTGGGTTCTCCCCGCACTCCCCCTCGCCGGGGCCGTGATCCTGCTGCTCGCCGGACGGCGCAGCGACGCGTGGGGTCACCTGCTGGGCGTACTGATGGCGTTGGCGTCTTTCGCTTTCGGGCTGGTGCTGTTCTTCGACATGCTCGGTCGGGCCACAGACGAGCGGGCGATGACCGAGACGTTGTTCACCTGGGTTCCGGTCGCGGAACTGCAGGTCGACTTCGGACTGCAGCTCGACCAGCTGTCGATGTGTTTCGTCCTCCTGATCACCGGCGTCGGGACACTCATCCACATCTACTCCATCAGCTACATGGCCGACGATCCTGATCGTCGCCGATTCTTCGCGTACCTCAACCTCTTTCTCGCGGCGATGCTGCTGTTGGTCCTCGCCGACAACTACCTGGGCCTCTATCTCGGCTGGGAGGGTGTCGGTCTGGCGTCCTATCTGCTGATCGGTTTCTGGCATGAGCGACCCAGCGCCGCAGCTGCCGCGAAGAAGGCCTTCATCGTCAACCGAGTCGGCGACATGGGCCTCGCGATCGGCATGATGATCATGTTCGCGACTTTCGGGTCGGTCGGCTTCGCAGACGTCTTCGGCGGCGCCGGTGAGGCAGGCGAGGGAACACTCACCGCGCTGGGGCTGATGCTGCTGCTCGCAGCATGCGGCAAATCGGCCCAGGTGCCGCTGCAGTCCTGGCTCGGCGATGCCATGGAGGGCCCCACGCCGGTGTCGGCGCTGATCCACGCGGCAACGATGGTGACCGCGGGTGTCTACCTCATCACGCGATCCGGGCCCATTTTCAACCTTGCGCCCGATGCTCAACTGGGAGTGGTGATCGTCGGTGCGGTGACCTTGCTGTTCGGTGCGATCATCGGTTGCGCCAAGGACGACATCAAGAAGGCACTCGCCGCGTCCACGATGAGCCAGATCGGGTACATGGTGCTCGCCGCAGGGCTCGGGCCCGCCGGGTACGCCTTCGCCATCTTGCACCTGATCACCCACGGATTCTTCAAGGCCGGCCTGTTCCTCGGTGCTGGCTCGGTCATGCACGGCATGAACGACGAGACAGACATGCGCCGCTTCGGCGGGCTTCGCACCCTGATGCCGGTGACGTTCGTGACGTTCGGTCTCGGCTACCTCGCCATCATCGGGATCCCACCGTTCTCGGGGTTCTTCTCGAAAGACAAGATCATCGAGACCGCCTGGGCGGCAGGCGGGGTCAAAGGCATCATCCTCGGCACGGTCGCGGTCCTCGGCGCCGGGATCACGGCGTTCTACATGACCCGCGTGATGCTGCTGACGTTCTTCGGCGAGAAGCGCTGGAAGCCCGACACCCACCCCCACGAGTCCCCTGGCATCATGACGATGCCGATGGTCGTGCTGGCGCTGGGCTCGGTGTTCGCCGGCGGTCTGCTCGTACTCGGCGGCTCCCTGCAACATTGGCTGGAGCCTGTGGTGGGCGAACACCACGGTCATCTGTCGGTCCCGGTCTGGGTCATCACGGTCAGCACCCTGGCAGTCGTTCTCATCGGTGTCGGTATCGCGTATCGGCAGTACGCCGGCCGGACTGTCCCGACCTCGGCACCCGACGACGTGTCGTCGCTGACCGAGGCCGCCCGCGCCGACCTCTACGGCGACGCCTTCAACGAGGCAGCTTTCATGCGGCCCGGCCAAAAGCTCACCACCGCACTCGGACTGGCCGACACCAAGGGCGTCGACGGACTGGTCAGCGGTGTCGGCGCCGCGGTGTCCGGGCTGTCGACACACGTGCGCCGCCTGCAGACCGGACTCGTACGTTCCTACGCGCTCTCGATGTTCGCCGGCGCCGCACTGCTCGTCGCGATGATGATGGTGGTGAGGGTGTGGTGAGCGACTTTCCCTGGCTGACCCTGCTGTGGGCGGTACCCGCCGGTGGCGCTGTCCTCATCCTGACCCTGCCGCCGCGAATGAGGCCCCACGTGAAGTGGTTGGCGCTGGGCGCATCGCTGGTGGTGCTGGCGATCTCCGTCGGACTGGCCGTCGGCTTCGACCCTGGCGGCGCTCAGTACCAGTTCGTCGAATCACGCTCCTGGATACCGGCCTTCGGAACGAAGTACGCGCTGGGCGTCGACGGCATCGCACTGGCCCTGGTAGTGCTCACCGCGGTACTGCTCCCTCTACTGTTGATCGCCGGCTGGAACGATGCTGATGAGGACCGGCGTCGGGCCACCCACCGTTACGTCGCACTGATGTTGCTCGTCGAGGCGATGGTGATGATCTCGTTCACCGCTCTCGACATCCTGCTGTTCTACATCTTCTTCGAAGCCATGCTCATCCCGATGTATTTCCTCATCGCGGGTTTCGGCGGTCCCGCCGAGGCAGGCCTTCGCTCACGCGCCGCCGTGAAGTTCCTGCTGTACAACCTCGCCGGCGGGCTGATCATGTTGGCCGCGGTCATCGGTCTGTACGCCGCCACCACCGACATGGGCAGCGGGACATTCGATTTCCGGGAGATCGTCGCGGCCATCTCCTCGGGATCGCTCGACATCGACCCGACCGTCGCCAAGGCACTGTTCCTCGGGTTCATGTTCGCGTTCGCGGTCAAGGCCCCGCTGTGGCCCCTGCACACCTGGCTCCCGGATGCCGCAGTGCAGGCCACCCCGGCCAGTGCGGTGCTCATGATGGCGGTCGTCGACAAAGTAGGAACGTTCGCGATGCTCCGCTACTGCGTTCAACTCTTCCCGGACGCCACAAGGTATTTCACACCACTGGTCATCACACTCGCGGTGATAGGCATCGTGTACGGCGCCATACTGGCGATCGGGCAGACCGACATGATGCGCCTGATCGCGTACACCTCGATCTCCCATTTCGGTTTCATCATCCTGGGAATCTTCGCCCTGACCAGCCAGGGGCAGGCAGGGTCGACGCTCTACATGGTCAACCACGGGATAGCCACCGCCGCACTGATGCTCATCGCGGGCTTCCTGATCACCCGTCGCGGCACCCGCAACATCGCGGACTACGGCGGAGTGCAGAAGGTCGCACCGATCATGGCGGGCACCTTCCTCGTCGCCGGCCTTGCGACCCTCTCCTTGCCCGGTCTCGGACCGTTCGTGAGCGAGTTCCTGGTTCTCATCGGCACATTCACCCGCTACCCGGTCGCGGCGGTGTGCGCCACCATTGCCCTCGTCCTCGCAGCGATCTACGTGCTGTGGATGTACCAGCGGGTCATGACCGGCCCGGTCACGGCGGGGAACGAGAAGATACCCGACCTCAAACGGCGAGAACTCGCGGTGGTCGCCCCACTCATCGCACTGCTCCTGGTGTTGGGCATATACCCGAAACCGGTGATGGACGTGATCGATCCTGCTGTCGGGCACACCCTCACGGTGATCGATCAGCATGACCCGGCGCCTGCCGTGGCCGAACCGGACGGAGGAGGGCGATGACATCTCCGGCAATGGCGGTGGAGGTCCTGCCCGCGCCATCGATCGAGTACGCACAACTGTCCCCGATGCTGATCGTGTTCGGCGTCGCGGTGGTCGGTGTCTTGGTCGAGGCCTTCGGTCCCGCACGGTATCGCTACAGCGGTCAGCTGGTGCTCAGTCTCGGAGGTCTGGCAGCCGCGTTTGTCGCGGTGGTCGCGCTGGCAGGGACCAATTCGTCGGCGGCGGTGGGGTCGGTGGCCGTGGACGGTCCCACGTTGCTGCTGCAGGGGACGATTCTCGTCGTCTCCGCACTGGCGATTCCACTGATGGCCCAACGCGCCACGGCCGGGGTCATGGCCGGTGCGGCTGCCGGCGCGAGCTCAGGCGCTGGGTCCGACGGTAACCGGAAGGTGCTCGACGCGTTCGCCTCTGCGGCCTCCACCGTGCCCGGCAGTCCGGCGGAGCAGAACGCCTCGCGGGCGGGAATTGTGCAGACCGAAGTCTTCCCGCTGGTGATGTTCGCGGTCGGGGGCATGCTGCTCTTCCCTGCCTCCGATGACCTGCTGACGATGTTCATCGCGCTGGAGGTCCTCTCGCTTCCGCTGTACATGCTGTGCGGACTCGCGCGGCGGCGTCGCCTGATCTCGCAAGAGGCAGCGCTCAAATACTTTCTGCTCGGCGCATTCTCGTCGGCGTTCTTCCTGTTCGGTGCGGCATTCCTGTACGGGTACGCGGGGTCGGTACAGCTCAGCGAGATCGCAACAGCCATCGACGCCGAGACAAACGACCGCACCCTGGCGCTGATCGGCGCGGGACTGCTCTCCGTCGGCTTGCTGTTCAAGGTCGGGGCCGTGCCCTTCCATTACTGGGTGCCCGACGTCTACCAGGGCGCGCCGACGCCTATCACCGCATTCATGGCCGCAGCCACCAAAATCGCCGCCTTCGGTGCCATGCTGCGTCTGTTCTATGTCGCATTGCCCGGACTCAAGGACGATTGGCGCCCGGTCTTGATCGTGATCGCCATCCTGACCATGGTGATCGCCTCGATCGCCGCCATCACCCAGACGGACATGAAGCGCATGCTGGCGTATTCCTCTGTCGCGCATGCCGGATTCATCCTCACCGGAGTGGTGGCCATCAACCGGGCCGGCCTGTCGTCGACCATGTTCTATCTCGCCGCGTACGGGTTCAGCACTGCTGGGGCATTCGCCATCGTGACGCTGGTCCGCGACAAGTCCGGTGAGGTCACCGACATGTCCCGCTGGGCCGGGCTGGGGCGTCGATCACCCTTGGTGGCAGGCGTTTTTGCCCTCTTCTTACTGGCGTTCGCAGGCATTCCCTTGACCAGCGGATTCGTCAGCAAGTTCGCGGTCTTCCAGGCCGCGGCGTCCGGTGGTGCCGTGCCGCTGGTGATCGTCGGCGTGATCAGCAGCGCGATCGCAGTCGTGTTCTATGTCCGCGTGATCGTGTTGATGTTCTTCTCCGAGCCCGATTCCGACGCACCCACCGTCGTGATTCCGGGCATCGGGACCACGATCTCCATTGCGTTGTGTGTCGTGGTGACAGTGCTGCTCGGCATCTTTCCCCAACCCCTCCTCGACCTGGCCGACCAAGCGGCGGTCTTCCTCCAGTAGCCCGGAAGTGGTGGGTTCGGGCGAGCGTTCGCCCAGGTCGACCTCGCCCGAACCCACCACTTTGGGAATATCATCGCGCCATGCGGATTCGATCCTTGCTCATCGGCATTGCGGTGTCGGCAACGGCGTTGCTCGCCCCGACCGCGGCCCAGGCAGCGCCGGGCGGTTCGGTCGCAACCGTTGATCTGACCGGCCTGACGTCGGCGATCGCCGACCGGCTCGCCCTCGCCGACACCGTTGCCGCGTCCAAGCGGGCGTCCGGTGCAGCAATCGACGATCCCGTCCGCGAACAGGTGGTGCTGGACTCGGTATCGCTGCTCGCCGTCGAACGCGAGCTGGATCCCGCCTACGTCCGAATGGTGTTCCGAGACCAGATCGAGGCCAGCAAGACCGTCCAGCGCGGCCTGTTCGAGGTGTGGTCATCGCCGGGAGGCATGCCCCCGTCGGGCTCGCCCGACCTAGGGCCGGTGCGGACAGCCATCAATGCGCTCAACGTCGAGATCGTCGATCAGCTGGCGGCTCAGGAAACGATCCTGTCAGGCGGTCTCTGCCTGCCCGGTCTCGCCGGATCCACCGCGGTCACGATCGGTGTCAAACAACTCGATCCGCTCCACATCGCAGGTCAGATCCAGGCCGAGACCTCCCTCTGCGGCGCTCCCTGACCTCAAACCCACCGTTCTGGTCAAACCCAAGGGTCTGAACCCTCCCTGCCACCCTGGTTGTAAGACAGCAGGAGTGGTAGGGGTGGTGGGGATGGAGTGTGACATGGATTTGTTGAGTACCCCGATCGATATCCCGATTGGACGGTCAGCGAAAGGGCGCCGTTCGTTCCCGATTGCGTTCCGGATTGCGTTCTTGCAGCGCTGGGATCTTGCGGTGCAGCGCGGCGCGAAAACCCAGTTGATGCGCGAGTACAACTTGACCAGGGCGACCGTGCGAGAGTGGTTAGAGGCCCGCGAGTCCGGTGCGTTCAGTGACTCGATGGTCGCTGCCGCCGCCAAGACGAGGGACCGCATGGACAGTCAAGACCGCGCTGAGCTGGCCCGGTTGCGCGCCAAAGTCGCCCGGTTGGAGAAGAAGAACGACCAGTCCGAGGCGGCGTTGGAGATCATGGGAAAAGCCTTCGAGCTCTTGGACGGGATCACCAAGAGCTCGACCCAGGACGAGGGTCCGCAGATCCCACCAGCTTTGATGAGCGCCGAGCAGTACCAGGCCTGGCTCAAGCGACATCATCTGTCCTGATCGAGCTGGTCACCGCACTGACCGCCCATACCTGGATTGGGGTCACAGCGGCGTGTGATCTGACCGGCGTGGCCCGCTCGACCTACTACCGGATCACCCGGGGATACAAGCACTACACGCCCGTTGAAGACCCGACCCCGCAGTCTCAGAGGTTTCAGCCGGCGGCGTTGGCCACCGAGGAACAAGAGGCCGTTCTGGAGATTTTGAATCGGGAGGATTACTCGGA
>NZ_MJEI01000070.1:566-55064 GCF_002095395.1 Williamsia sp. 1135 | reverse complement strand
TGTCGGCGGACATGAAAAACTGCCCGTAGGCGGACATGAAAGTGCCCACTGACGGCCAATAAGAACTGCTCACTGGCGGGCACGAATGTGCCCGTTGCCGGCCATGAATCTGCCCAGTCCTGTTGATCCCAGTGCGGCGCGTCTGCGCCGTGGGGGCCTCTCCCGAGGTTCGATGTCGATGCCTAGTCGATTCGAATCACCCGGGAGAGACCACATTGAAGTCTGACGGAGAACTCATGGAAATACTCAATGCCTACGATCTGACTGGGTCGTATCGCGCGGCAGCCGAACTTTGCGGGTGCTCGCATCACACGGTCAAGAAGGCGGTCGAGGACCGCGATGCCGGCCTGCCGCCGCAGGTTCGCCGGGCCCGACTGATCGACGACTTCACCCCGAACCTGGAGAAGTGGGTGCAGGATTCGCACGGCAAGATCCGCGGCGACAAAGCCCACGAACGCTTGGCCGCGTTGGGGTACACCGGCAACGAACGCACCACCCGCCGGGCACTGGCGGAGATCAAAGCTCAATGGCGCCTGGGCAATACGCGAGTGCACCGACCGTGGGTCACCGAACCCGGATTGTGGCTGCAGTACGACTTCGGTGACGGCCCGATCGTGAACGGCCGAAAGGTGGTGCTGCTGGTCGCGTGGTTGGCGTGGTGCCGCTTTCGGATCGTCATCGCCCTGCACGACCGGACCGGGCCGAGCGTGTTCGCCGGCCTCGACCGTGTATTTCGCATCGTCGGCGGCGCTCCGACGTACCTGCTGACCGACAACGAGAAAACGGTCACGACCGGGCACGTGGCGGGGGTTCCGGTCCGCAACCGTCATGCGGTGACCTTCGGCCGCTACTACGGCATCTCCGTCCTGACGTGTGAGCCGGCCGACCCGGCCTCCAAAGGCGGGGTGGAGAACGCCGTCAAACTCGCTAAAGCCGACATCGTGCCGACCGAGACGAACCTGCTAGGCGAGTACGCGAGTTTCGTCGACGTCGAGACCGCGTGCGGCGAGTTCATGACGCTTGTCAACAACCGGGTCCACAGGGCCACCGGCCGGGTACCGGCCGAGATGCTCGAGATCGAACGCACCCAGCTCCATGCGGTGCCCGATCTGCCGCACACCGCGGGCCTGGGGGTGACCCGCAAAGTACCGGACAACACTCCGATGATCACTTTCGAGCACGGCCAATATTCCATCCCGTCAACATTATTGGGACACAGTGTGTGGGTGCGCCACCACCCGGGTACCGATGAGGTCATCATCTGCGCCCTCGACGGCGGTGGCCCGGTCGAAGTGGCCCGGCACCGCCGCACCACCCGCGGCACCCCCGCAATCGATGACGCCCACTTCCCGGATCAGCCCGGCAAGATCCCCGGTGACTACCGGATCCGCGCTCGTAGCGCTGCTGAGCACGCTTTCCTGGCGATCGGAGAGGGCGCGGTGGTGTGGCTCAAAGAAGCCGCCGCCGTCGGGACCGAACGGATCTTTCAGAAGATGACCCACGCCGTGGACCTTTCGACCCTGAGTAGCCGCCCGGATGTGGATTGGGCATTGGGTCACGCCGCGGTGCACGGCCGGTTCGCCACCGGCGACCTCGACTCGATCCTCGCCAGCAAAGGAATGGACCCGACTCGCCACCAAGCCTCCGAAGACACCTCCTTGGCTCAAGGAACAACCGGATGGAACTCGTTCGGCCTCAACAATTCTCACGTAAACGACGAGGACATCGCATGAGTACCCCGACGCTGCCGGCCGAGGTGGAGCAGTTGATGCGCCAACTGCGGCTTCCCCACGCACGGGCGGTCGCCGGCGACGTGTTGGCCACCGCCCGCTCACAACGCTGGGATCCGGCCGAGGTCATCAAAGCGTTGCTGACTGAAGAAGCCGCTGGTCGAGCCCGGTCGATGCTCACCACCCGCCGCAAAGCCGCACGGTTTCCGACCGGCAAAACCTTCGATGTGTGGGACGAGAATGCCTCCTCGATCCCACTGCCCACCCAGCACGCGCTGCGCACCCTGGAATGGGTGGGGCGGCGGGAGAACCTGGTCGTGTGCGGGCCAGCTGGGACGGGGAAGACATTTTTCCTCGAAGCATTGGGACACAATGTTATTGAAGCAGGTATGCCGGTGGCTTGGTTCACCCTCGAACAGCTCGGGGTACTCGTACGTGCCCATCGTGCTGATGATTCTTTGGGCAAAGCCGTCGCCAAGATCGTCCGCGCCGAGCTCATCATTGTCGATGACGTCGGGCTCCTCCCGGTCGGCGCCGACGCTGCCGAGGGGCTCTACCGGATCGTGGAAGCAGCCTACGAACGCCGATCGGTCGCGGTCTCGTCGAACCTGCATCCCAGCGGGTTCGATGAGTTGATGCCCAAAACGTTGGCGACCGCCACCGTGGACCGACTGCTCCACCACGCACACCTCTGCCAGACCAGCGGAGACTCAGTCCGCCTCGCACAAGCCCTGCACGGACAGGGGGTCAAAGCCTTGAACTGACCACCCTCGGAACCGGTGGCGGGCACCGCCGCATGGGCAGATTCATGTCCGCCACCGGGCAGTTCTTATTGGCCACCTACGGGCAGTTTTCAAGTCCGCACATGGGCAGTTCCCGATGACCGTTGACAAAGCTCGAACTGGAGGGCTACCCCGATAGTGAGTCACTACCGAAGTACCGCTGCGTATCGGCGCCGCTGTACGCGACCGTTCACTCGGGACCGAGTTCGTTCAAGCAGCTAATTTCGAAGCTTCACGTACCCGAACGCCTGTGGGAGCACGTTCCGGACAGTCTCAATCTGCGTCAGTCGATCGACGAAATCGAGCAGATGGCGGAGGGGACGAGCTCCTACACCTTCTCCACACCAGGAATGCTGATGGCGTCGTCCGGCTGGACCCACGATCTTGGCGAGGCTCCATTTCGGGTGATCGAGAATCTCTACTTCTCCTGTAGTGGTGCGCAATTACGTGGTGTTGTGGGGGCGGTGCGAACGGTTCTCGTCGATATGGTGGGTGACCTGACCGCGGACCTCCCGATGGCGTCACTTCCTACGAAAGAAACGGTGGATGCTGCTGTGAACGTGAACGTGTACGGAAATGGCGATCACAACCATGTCGAGGTGGGCGGGAATGCGAACGCCCTGAACGTCGGTACTGGAGCGACGCAGAACATCGGCAACACGACTACGAATCCAGCGCTCAGCGAAGTCACTCAGGCGATCACCGCGCTTCGCACCGAACTCGCCGGCATCAGCGACGAGGACGACCGTGCCGACGCAGAGCACGCGCTCACCGAGTTCGAGGAGGCGGTGACGGAGGAGAATCCCGATGAGAGCAAGATCCGCCGTGCCGGCCGTTTCCTCGTCAAGATCCTTACGCCCGCCGCCTCGGCTGGACTTGTAGAAGCTGCGACTGGCCTCGTGCCTCTAGCGATCGCAGCGTTGTAACCGGGCCGGCAACGCAGCAGGAATGTCGGAGGTCCTGGCTACATTCACGGCATGAGAATTCCAGACAAAGATCAGTGGGCTGCGCTGCAGGAGCATGTTGGTACGGGCAGCTACTACGCCCCGCTCGGCTTCTACCTGCCAGTTGTGGCACTAGTTCCCGATCCAACGAGAATTGCTGCTGCAGTTACGACGGTCGACATGAACGGCCCGACTGTTTGGACCTCGTACATCGCAACCGATCGCGCTTTCGCGCACGTGAGCGCATCCTTTGACGCCGAGCTATTTGATGCGGCGCTCGAGGACGAACAGTTCTACCGGCACAACCCGCCAGAGGTGAAGTTGCTGCAGGCCTGGGTCCGGCCGATGTCGTCGATCAGCAGCATCAGCTTTTCTAGCATCGGGCGCCGCGCGACCCCGAGGTCAGAATTCTTCCCAGTCGGCGCCGCGAAAGTCACGTTCGTTGGCGGTGACTCGGTCGAGATTCCAGGCCACGCCAACAATTACGACGAATCGGCGCGCGAGCAGCTCGACGCGTTGCATTCAGTGCTCCGCGGCGCCATCGACAAATGAGTCGAGCGACCAGGGCGTAGCCCGCAGATGGCCCGCAGCAGCTCAGAAGCGCACCCTATCCGGCAAACCGAGCAAACGTAGCTGACCTGCAATAATCGCCACAGTTCATAACAGCTCACGCTCACCATCGCTCGAGTAGTCGTTCTCGCTCTACTACGATGTGTGATCTGCCTCCGGCAAAGGACGTGTGATCTGCAGTAGACCGAACACGATCCGCCCGCTTGGCCTCGGCCAGGCGGGCGGATTTGTTTTGTCCAGAACTCGCGGCGACATCGCCAACCGACTTGTTCGAGGAGTCGCCCGGAGCACGAGAGTGCCGACATCGCTACGGTGGGTATCCAGGGGGGCGATCACCGGATGGGACGGCCGGACCGATCACCGAACGGATAGAGGTGCAACCGTATGCAGGCCGCCGAACAGGTCGTCCTGGTGTCCGATGACGGCACGCCGATCGGTGTCGCCCCCAAGGCAACAGTCCACGACGGCGCTACTCCCTTGCACCTTGCGTTCTCGTGTCATGTATTCGACGGGGAAGGCCGGGTCCTCGTCACGCGGCGGGCTCTGGCCAAGACCACCTGGCCCGGGGTCTGGACGAATTCCTTCTGCGGACATCCCGGTCCGGGAGAAGCGATGGAAGACGCGGTCATGCGTCGAGCCTCGTTCGAATTGGGTATTCGCACAGACCGGATCGCACTGACACTTCCCGACTTTCGGTATCGCGCGGTCGACGGATCCGGAATCGTCGAGAACGAGATCTGTCCTGTCTATCGATCCGATCTGGTGGGCGACCTCCGGCCCAACCCGGACGAAGTCGTGGAAACCCGGTGGGTGCACACGGCGGCCCTTCGCACGGCAATCGATGCAGCGCCATGGGCTTTCAGCCCCTGGCTCGTTCTGCAGGCCCGGCAGCTCTACTGAGCACAGCGTGGCTCGGCCGAGGTCACACCATTCCCACCTCGGACAACATGGTCCGGGTCTGCGCCACAGACGCCAGCTCGTCCAGATCGATGTCGAGTCCGGCAACCTCTGCCAGCGGGGGCAGCTCGTAGGTCGTCGAGGTCACGCCCGACACCACCGGGTATTCGGCCGCCTCGTCCGCGAAGTAGGCTTGCGCGCCCTCGGACAGCAACTCTCGCAGAAACTCGATTGCCTGGGGTTTGTTGTCGGAATATTTGACGACTCCGGCACCGGCGACGTTGACGAGGGCGCCAGGATCTCCGGCGGCGAAGCGGTGCAGGCCGACCGACGAGGCGCCACCGGCGAGGACGAGCGGGTACCAGTAATAGTGGTTCGTGAGCCCCAAGGTCGCCTGTCCAGAGGTCACGGCCTGCACCACGGACCCGTTGTCGGGCAGAGCAATCGGGTCGTTGGCCAGGAAGTTTGTCAGCCACCGGCGAGCCGCATCATCGCCTCGCGTGACCCGCAGCGCCGTGACGAACGACTGGAACGATGGGTTCGTCGGGGCGTAGGTGATCTGGCCCCGCCAGCGCGGATCGAGCAGGCCATCGATCCCGGCAGGTAACTGGGCGTCGGTCACCCGCGCGGAATTGAAGATGAGGACCCGCTCACGCGCTGAGGTCGCGATCCAGGTTCCTTTACTTGATCGATATCGCGCTGGGACCAGGCCGAGGATGTCATCGGGCAACGTCTCGAGCATGTCGTTTTCGTCCAGCATTCCGAGGGCGGCCGCGTCTTGACCGAAGAAAACCTCGGCGGGTGTGTCGTCACCTTCGGCAAGCATTCTTCCCACCTGTGCATGGGTGTTGCCCGCGTAATCGACGTCCACCGTGAAATCCAGTTCGCCGCTGAACAACTCGATCATCGGGGCGACCAGACCTTCGTCCCGTCCCGAATACACGAGGATCGATCCTCGGCCCTCGACGTCCGAATCGCCGCCTGGGGCACCGCAGGCCATCGCAACGGCCAGTAAACCGGAAACCACCACGAACGACAGGGCTCGCTTGAGCAGCGGCACACGATCTCCATTCCTTGAAAAGGGATATACCCGGCTTTTCGGGCGTGCAGATACACAGTAGCGAAGATAGTTGTCACGCACACAAGACGCAGCGCCAATTGCGCGGCGGATTTCTATATCGGCTGTTCAAAGTGCGCTGGCGAGAGTCACCTTCGGACACGATTCGACGTCTACAGTCTTCACTCGATCCGATGGGTCAGGGCCTGCGAAGGCTTTCCGGTATTGATGATCAATCTCTTCCGCGTCGACGACGATCCCGCCTCGGAGCCGTACCCCTGCCGATCGGCAGCATCGGCCAACCATCGATCGAACGGGGATGCCCAATCACGTTCGACCTGCTCATCGAGTGCCTGGAGTCTGTTGTCGATGGGTTCGTGCTGGTCGGGTGGACATTGCTCCCGCAGAGTCTGCAGAAGGGCACGAAGCCGACGCTGTACCTGCGCTGCATTCGACGAGTAGTGACGGATCTCGTCGGTGCCCACGGCGACGAAGTCGTCCCACGTCCGTCGGTAGCCCCCGATGAGCGTCAACGACGCGTACTGCTGGTCGACGCGCATCCGCGGAGCGAGCATCAGCAGGAGATCTTCGATGTGATCGAGTGCCTGCACCGCACGACCGGGGTCATTGATGGCCGGCGACAGCGCCTTGAGCGCAATATCCGAGATCGACTGCAGCGCAGCCGCTGGACTCACGGAAGGCCTGTGTGTGTCCCCGAAGAGCAGGGTGGCCAACAGCTGGTGTGGTCTCACTCCATCGCCAGGACCGTGCACCTCGAACACATCGGCATTGTGCGCCACAAAATCTCCGATACCGATCAACAGATCGACGCGAACATTCCAATCGGTGGCGAGCCGTTGCAGCCTCGGCAGATCGACCGCCATCAACACCCTTCCCTGACTGGGTATCTCACGAAGCTGAATCACGGTTGTCTGCGAACCGGGTGCAGGTTCGACCGCCACCGGTGGTTCGTCGCCCGGATCGCCTGTTGCCTCGACGGGATACACCCGCCGGATCGCGCCGCGTCCCTCGTTGGCGATCCATCGCAACAATTGCGACGAATTCAGAACACTGCCCACCTTGACGACGAGTGCGATGAACATGAAGACACTCAGGATCGTGACAAGGAGCGCCAAGAGTGTCGAAAGACCGGGCGCCGGCACGTCCTTGCTGTCTTCGGCGATGTCGAGGGCGGTGATGAGGGTGAAGACGAACGTAGCCAAGAACGTTCCGATCGACCACCGCATGATGGGATCCTGCTGCAACACCGGGATCACCCGGACAGAGATCTGCGAGGCACCGAATTGCATGGCCAACGTGATTGCGGTGAAGACCAGACCCGTCAGGGTGGCCATCGCGCCGGCGATCACACCGAGAAGTGTCGATGTCGAACTGGCATCCATCCCCTCGATCACAAACGTGTCGTCGACGGTCGTGACGACCAGCGCAGTCAGGATCGACAAGGAGACCAACACCGCGGGAAGTCGCCAGACCGGGATCATGCCCAGTCGGTGTCGGGTGCGCCGCCACCGGATCGCGGTGGCCACTCGGTTCGGGGCCCGAGCACCCGGTTCGGCCACCACCACGTCGATCGGAATCGGCGCAGGGTGATCGGGGATTCCGAACCGACCGGCGACCGCCTCCTGCACGACGATCTTCCATCGTACGATCGGCTCCCGATAGCGCTGCTCGCGGCGGATGGCCTTCTCTCGCTTCCCTGGCCGGGTGCTGTATCGCCACCGGGCCCACGGTGACGCCGGTCGGCCGATCCGGATGGAACCGACGATCAGCAAGGGCAGGACGAACAGACCGATCAGACCGGTCCACAGCTTGCCTTTGAGCAGCGTGATGATCGCCAATACCGCCGACAAGGCCAGCACCACGATCACCGCCACTCTGGCGGCGGTATCCGGCGCATTCTCGTAGTCGTTGAGTTCGCCACCGAACCCGAAGGGCCGCAGACCCATCAGGAACAGGGTGATGACTGCGATCGCGACGAAGACCGCATCGATCGAAGACCGGCCCTCTTCCTCCCAGTACACATCCCTCAGATGCAGCACCAGCGCGAACTCGTCGAGAACCAATGCTGCTCCGATACCGAAGATCGAGGCGAGAAGGCAGTTGGCGATCGGGGTGTGAAAGCTGGCGAGCGCGACAAAGCAGAACCCCGAGATCATCATCATGATCACACCGAAGAACTCGTGATGCATGTGCACGCCGCCGGGTGTCACGTTGCCCGGCCACCACGACACCTGGGCGCGGATCATCCGCACGCTGAACCGGATGAACAGAAACGTCAGGACGAACGCGACCAACAGGAAGAACAACGGCAGGCGGCCAGTATCGACGATGGTGCGGTCAAACCACTCGTACATGCTCACCTCTCGCGTACCGGACCACATCGACGACAGCCATCTGCGAGAACAATATCGCCGAGGACTGCGATTGGTTTGGGCAACGGACGCTCAAGTAAGTTGCGATCATGACTCTCAAGCGCCTGTCCCTGACCATCGTCGCCTCCTCGGCGCTCTTTCTCGCCGCCTGCGGATCCGACGATTCCTCGGACACCGCCGAGTCGACCACCGCAGGTGCCTCCGGCACCGCCGCAGCGGCGACCTGCCCGACCGCAGCTCCCGCGGGCGACGTCGCGCCGGAATGGACGCTTCAGGGCACCACTGGTTCGGTCGAGGTCACCGGTTCCACCGACTCCGCCGCGCCCAAGGTCACCGTGTCCTCTCCGTTCACGGTCGACGCCACCCAGGTACAGACGCTGACCGAGGGCACCGGCGCGGTTGTGCCCGAGACAGCCGAGGTCTCCGTCTGCTACATGGGTGTCAACGGTCGCGACGGTTCGACCTTCGACAGCAGCTACGAGACCGGCTCGCCCGTCGACTTCCCACTGACGGGCGTCATTCCCGGCTTCCAGAAGGCCATCGCCGGACAGAAGGTCGGCTCCACAGTCGGGGTGGCGATGACGTCGGCAGATGGGTATGCCTCCGGTAACCCCGCCGCGGGCATCGAAGCGGGCGACAGCCTGATCTTCGCGATCAAGATCCTGTCGGCGCAAGGCTGACAACCAGCCCGCGGTGATCTGAACCGCCTATGCCGAAGGTCCTCAGGTCTGCTGCGACGAAACCGCGGGAGATCACGTGGTCGATCGCGATGACCGGCGGAAAGGTGCGATCGGCCGGGTAGGTCATCTTCCACATGCCTCCGGACTGTTCGGTGGCATCCCGAAAGCCGTTCTCCAACAACGCTCGATACTGGGCGTGGTCCCAAGTCGAATTGAAATCGCCGCTGACGATCACCCGGTCGGTCGTCGTGGAGTGGACGGTCTGGCGCAGCCGCTTCATCTCCCCCACCCATCGATCAGGGTCGTATGGGTACGGCGGAATGGGATGCACCGCGTACACGGTGGTCGACGACGCACCGGGCAAGTCGACCTCCGCTCGCAGGTTGTTCAGACCGAAACCGTTGAGCTCCGCGGTATTACGCAGCGGGAAGCGACTGAAGATGCCGGTGCCCACGCCCCCGTCGTCCGGCACCACGAACTCATAGGGAAGCATGCTCCGGAGTTCGGTCTGCTCGAATCTGGCCAATGCCGCCGGAGTGATCTCCTGCACCGTGAGCAGGTCGGCACCACTCGATGCGACTTCGGCGACGACATCATCGACGTTGCCCTCCCCCAGAGTGACGTTCGATGTGACCACGGTGATCCGCTCGCCGGCGGGCGCGTCGGTGGCCTTGAGCAGTGGTGCCTGCGTCCAGATCCCGACGCCGAGGAGGATCACCGCCAGCACGGTGGAGATCCAGCGCCGGGTGACGGCCAGGATGATCACCGCCGGGATCGCGGCCAGCAGTAGCCATGGCACCGCGCTGGCGAATGCCGTCGACGCGCGACCTTTGCCGGGGTAGTAGTGCAACCAGATCGCGACGATGACCGCGGCGAGCAACGCCCACCCCAGCACGACCGCGATGAAGTAGAAGACTTTGAAGGCAGCTCCGCGCTGAGCGAGACGCTGCTTCACCCGCCGAATACCTTGAGGACCACTGCCTTGGCTCTGCGGGTGACCCGCAGGTAGTTGTCCAGGAACTCCCCCGAGTCGTCGTCATGCCAGCCGGCGACAAATGCCACCGCTCGCAAGGTCTTGCCGGGCGCAGGTAGTTGGTCGACCGGCTTGCCCCGCACCAGAACCAGCGCATTGCGCGCCTTGGTTGCGGTCAGCCACGCCTCCTTCAGCAAGAGGACGTCGTCCTGGGCCAGCAGCTCGGCCGAACCGATCGCGTCGAGGCATTGGAGCGTCGACGTGTTGTGCAGCGACTGCAACCTGTGCGCGTGCCGCAATTGGAGCAACTGCACGGTCCATTCGACGTCGGCCAGACCGCCGCGACCCAGTTTGGTGTGGGTGGCCGGATCGGCGCCGCGCGGCAAACGTTCCGAGTCGACCCTGGCCTTGATCCGGCGGATCTCGCGCACCGCGTCCGCGGACACTCCCCCAGCCGGGTACCGAATCTGGTCGGCCATGTGCAGGAACGCAACTCCGAGGTCTTCGTCGCCCGCGACCTGGTGTGCCCGCAACAATGCCTGGATCTCCCACGCCTGCGCCCACTGCTGGTAGTACGCCGCGTAGGCGGCCAACGTGCGCACCACCGGTCCGTTGCGCCCTTCCGGCCGCAGGCCGGTGTCGACCTCGAGGGGCGGATCGGAGCTGGGTGTTCCGAGCAGCGACCGCACCCGCTCGGCGATGGTGTTGGCCCAGCGAACGGCTTCGGCCTCATCGGCGCCCTCGACGGGATCGCAGACGAAGAGCACGTCGGCGTCGGAACCGTAGCCGAGTTCACCGCCGCCGAGACGACCCATCCCGATCACGGCCATCGTGGCCGGCGCGGGCGATTCGCGTTCGGCGACAGAAGCGTTCGTGACGACCGTCAGGGCAGCATTGAGCACACCGGCCCAGACCAGCGACAGGGCCCGGCAGACCTCGGGTACGTCGAGCATGCCGAGGATGTCCGCGGAGGCGACTCTGGCGAGTTCGAAACGCCGATGTGAACGCGCGACCGAGATGGACGCCTTGAGGTCGCGCTGGCGGATGGCCGAGGCGACCATGCCGCCCACGACGTCCTGCGGATCGACCTCGACGAGCTTCGGTCCCCTTGCCCCGTCGGCGTACAGCCGGATCACATCCGGCGAACGCATGAGGAGCTCGGCCGCATACGCCGACGTACCGAGTACGGTCATGAGCCGTTCGGCGACCACGCCTTCGTCGCGCAGCAGTCGCAGGAACCAGTCCCGGTCGGCCGCGGCATCACAGAGCCTGCGGTAGTTCAGCAGCCCCGCGTCGGGATCGGGTGTGCGGCTGAGCCATTCGAGCAAGGTTGGGAGCAACAGCTCCTGGATCTGACCTTTTCGGCCCGCTTCGGAGACGAGTGCCTTGAGGTGACCGAGCGCGTTGTCCGGTTTGCCGTAACCGAGGGCCCCCAGCCGGCGAATCGCCGAGGTGTCGGACAGTCGCAGTTCGTCTTTGTCGAAACGGGTCACCGCCTCGAGCAGGGGCCGATAGAACAACTTCTCGTGCAGGCGGCGGACCCGGTGGGATTGCCTGCGGATCTCTTCCCGTAGGACGCCGCCCGCATCGAGGTCGCCGGTGGGCCGGATGTGTGCCGCACGAGCGAGCCACCGCATCGCCTCGATGTCGTCGAACTCGGGCAGGGTGTGAGTCCGTTTGAGCCGCTGGAGCTGTAGGCAGTGCTCGAGCAGGCGTAAGAACTCATACGAGGCCACAAGATTGGCACCGTCGTCGCGACCGATGTACCCGCCGTCACGTAAGACCGTCAGCGCCTCGACCGTGCTCTTCACCCGAAGCGTCTCGTCCACGCGGCCATGCACCATCTGCAGGAGCTGTACCGCGAACTCGACATCGCGCAGGCCGCCCCTGCCGAGCTTGATCTCGCGCTCGCGCAGGTCTTCGGGCAGCATCTCCTCGACGCGACGACGCATCGCCTGGACGTCGATGACGAAGTCCTCGCGCTCGGAGGCCTCCCAGACCATCGGGCTCACCGCATCGACGTAGGCGCGTCCGAGTTCCATGTCGCCGGTCATCGGGCGGGCCTTCAGCAACGCCTGGAATTCCCAGGTCTTGGCCCAGCGCCGGTAGTAGGTCAGGTGCGACTCGAGGGTGCGGGTCAGCGCGCCGGCCTTGCCCTCCGGTCGCAACGCCGCGTCGACCTCGAAGAACGCCATCGATCCGACTCGCATCATCTCGCCCGCGATGCGGCTGGTCTGGCCATCGGCCGGTTCGCTGACGAAGATGACGTCGACGTCGCTGACGTAATTGAGTTCGCGTGCACCGCATTTGCCCATCGCGATGACGGCAAGCCTGGCCGTCAACGGTTTGTCGCCGCAGACCTCGGCGATCGCCACCGCCAGCGCCGCGGTGAGTGCGGCGTCGGCGAGCTCGGCCAAGAAGTTGCTGACCTCGCCGAACCGCAGCACGGGCTCGTCCTCGACGGTGGGTGCGAGATCCCGGGCAGCGACCTGCAGGAGCAGGTCGCGGTAGGCCAGTCGCAGCGCGATGACGGCTTTGGGGCCGGTCAGTTCTGCCCGGTAGATCAAATTGTCGTTGTCCTCGTGGCCCGCTTCGGGCTGCGCCGACACCGCGCCCAGCATCGTGCTCCGCACTTCGGCGACGTCGAGTAGGTCTTCCCGGGTCAGCAACCGCCACGCGTGGGTTTCGGCGACCAGATGATCACCCAGTGCGGTAGAGGATCCCAGCACCGCGAACAGCCGCCCGCGGAACCGTCGATCGGTGCGCAGGAGGTCGTCGATGTCGTTCCAGTCGGGCCCCACGGCCGAGCGCAACCGGACCAGCGCGCGCAACGCGATGTCCGCGCTGGGTGCCCGCGACAGCGACCACAGCAGGTCTACGCACTTCTCTTCGTTCCAGCCGAGTGTGGCCAGGTCATTCGCAGCGGTCGACTCGAGAAGACCCAACCGGCCGACGCCGGGTACGCGAGATCGGGACGCAGGTGGTGTCACAGCTGTAAAGGTACTGGGCTGGTTCTGACGAGCACCAACAACCCACCAACCCGGCCGGACTGATTCCGCCTCGGGAGGCAGAGATCAGATGGGAGGCACCGACTACAGGGAGAGGTAGTTCTTCAGCTCGAACGGTGTCACGTGGCTACGGTATTCGGTCCACTCCGCCCACTTGTTCCGCAGGAAGTACTCGAAGACGTGCTCGCCCACCGCCTCGGCGACCAGTTCGGACTTCTCCATCTTGGTCAGCGCCTCAGCCAGAGAGCCCGGTAGTTCCTTGTAGCCCATCGCCCGACGCTCGGCCGAGGTGAGCGAGAAGACGTCGTCCTCGGCGTGCTCGGGGAGTTCGTACCCTTCTTTGATGCCCTTGAGGCCGGCAGCGAGCAGGACCGCGAAGGTCAGGTAGGGGTTGCAGGCCGAGTCGGGGCTGCGGACCTCGATACGCCGCGACGACGCCTTGTTCGGGGTGTACAGCGGCAACCGGATCAGCGCGGAACGATTCGCCGCGCCCCAGCTGGCCGCTGTCGGGGCCTCTCCACCGTGGATCAGGCGCTTGTAGCTGTTGACCCACTGGTTGGTGATGGCGCTCAGTTCGTCGGCGTGGTGCAGGATGCCCGCGATGAACTGCTTGCCGGTGTCCGACAGCGCCATCGGATCGTCCGGGTTGTGGAACGCGTTGGTGTCGCCTTCGAACAGGCTCATGTGGGTGTGCATTGCCGATCCGGCGTATTCACTGAAAGGCTTCGGCATGAACGTCGCCCAGACGTTTTCCGCGATCGCGACCTCTTTGACCACGTAGCGGAAGGTCATCACGTTGTCGGCCATCGACAGCGCGTCGGCGTAGCGGAGGTCGATCTCCTGCTGGCCGGGCGCTCCCTCGTGATGTGAGAACTCGACGGAGATGCCCATCGACTCGAGGGCCTCGATGGCGTGCCGACGGAAGTTCGGTGCCGAGTCGTGGACGGCCTGATCGAAGTAACCGCCGTTGTCGGCGGGGATCGGGATCGAACCGTCGGTGGTCGGCGGATTCTTGAGCAGGAAGAACTCGATCTCGGGATGGACGTAGCAGCTGAAGCCCTGATCGGCGGCCTTGTTGAGCTGGCGGCGGAGCACGTGCCGCGAGTCCGCCCACGACGGTTCCCCGTCGGGCATCACGATGTCGCAGAACATCCTGGCGGAGTGGTGCCGACCCGTGCTCGTCGTCCACGGCAGGATCTGGAAGGTCGAGGGGTCGGGCTTGGCGATGGTGTCTGCCTCCGAGACCCGCGAGAAGCCCTCGATGGCGGATCCGTCGAAGCCGATGCCCTCGGCGAAAGCGCCTTCGAGCTCGGCCGGCGCGATGGCAACCGACTTCAGATATCCGAGTACGTCGGTGAACCACAGACGAACAAAACGAATGTCGCGCTCTTCGAGCGTCCGGAGCACGAATTCTTTTTGGCGATCCATGACATCGGAGCCTAGGAGCGCCCTGTTAAATGCATGTTACGGGCGCGCTTCAACCAGAATATCCAGGGCATTTCTGGCAAGAATCTCAGCATTTGAGGCCTTCGTCCGGCAGGGTGAGATTTACGAAGTAATCAGTGACGGCGTCGTCGACGCATTCGTGACCCTCCAGAGACGCCGTGTGCTGAGCACCCTCGTATGTGATGAGCCGGGCCCCCAACTGCGCCGCGAGATCGACACCGGCCTGATACGGGGTCGCGGGGTCGTTGGTTGTCGAGATGACAACAGTCGTGGGCAGATTCGGGATGTTCAGATCGTGCGGCGTGCTGGTGGGCGGTACGGCCCAGAATGCGCATACGTCGCGCGCGCCCGTGCCGGTGCCGCGCCCGTCATCGGTGAACGGCGCGGCGCGCCGTCCCTCGACCTCGAGCCGGTCGATCTCGGCCTGATCGGTCAATCGCTGGTCGTCGACGCAACGGATCGCCGTGAATGCGTCCGAGCTGTTGCTGTATTCGCCGGCCGCGTCGCGTCCCTCGTAGAGGTCGGCCAATCGCAGCAGGGTGTCTCCGCGACCGCCTGCGAGTTCGGTCAGCGCTTCCCGCAGGGGCTCCCACAGCACGCCCGAATACATGGCCTGTGCGACACCGGTCATCGCGTCGTCGTAGGTCAGGGGACGGCCGTCCGACGTCGGCGCGGGTTTGTCGATCAGTGGTCTGGTCAGTTCCTGGAACCGGGTAGTCGCAGTCGCTGGGTCGTCACCGAGGGCACAGCCGCCGCGCGTGATGCAGTCGGCCGCGAACGCGTCGAACGTCGACTGGAACCCGGCGAGTTGCCGGATGTTCTCGTCGACCGGGTTCGCCGAGGGATCGACCGCACCGTCGTTGACCATCGCCCGGACCTTGGTCGGGAACTGCTCGGCGTACGCAGATCCGATCCTGGTGCCATAGGAATAACCGAGGTAGTTGAGCTGGTCGTCGCCGAGCGCCGCCCTCAGCACGTCCAGGTCCTTCGCCACGTCGACGGTTCCGACGTGCGCGAGAAAGTCCGTACCGACCCGCTCCGCGCACTTGTCGGCGTCTGCCTTGTTCTCCGCCTCGATCTTCGCGATGCCGGCCGGGCTCATGTCGACCAACGTCTCGGCTCGCTCGTCATCACGCTCTTGCGCTGTGAAACAACGGATCTGCGGCGTCGACTTGCCGATCCCTCGCGGATCGAAGCCGATCAGGTCGAATCGTTCCCCGAGATCGAGAGCGCCGAAAGTCTGCGCCTGCCCGGCCATGAACTCGACTCCTGACGCGCCGGGACCACCGGGATTCATCAGCAGCGAGCCCACCTTGTCACCGGACGCGCGGACCCGGAAGATCGCGATCTCCGCGGCGTCGCCGTCGGGGTTCTCGTAGTCGACGGGCACCGTGATCGTCGCGCAGTCGCTGCGGTCCTCCGGGTAGCCGGTCGTCTCCTGGTCGGCGTAGTCGGCACACGATTCCCAGCGGATCGTCTGGCCGTAGAATCGGTCGAGGTTCGGCGCCGGCCCGGCGCCGACACTGAACGTGGCATCCTCGGCCTGCCCGTCGACGCTCTCGGTGCAGGCCGTCCCCGCCATCACCACCAGCACCGCACCGATCACGCCGAACCATCGCCGCACCCGCGGTCGCCTTCGCCTGCTCACCAGGCACATCGTGCCACGGGGCCCGCCGGCGCAGTCCACGGAACACGTCCCCCGATGTGACAAATTCGACAGCTACCTGCTGTTTCCCGGCAGCCATACCGGTGCCACACTGGTGGGGTCATCCACCCACCCGGGTACCTGCTGACGCAGGACTCGAGGCACGAAAGAGACAACGATGTCTGAGAATTCGGTTTATGGTGCTGCGCATTCGGCAAACGATTCGGCCGGCGCAGCCGATTCCCCCCGACGCCGCGTGACCCGCGTGCACCATCTCGCCCAGATGAAGGCCGAGGGCGAAAAGTGGTCCATGCTCACCGCCTACGATTTTTCCAGTGCCCGGATCTTCGACGAGGCACAGATCCCGGTCCTTCTCGTCGGAGACTCCGCCGCCAACGTCGTCTACGGGTACGACACCACCATCCCCGTCAGCATCGATGAACTCCTTCCGCTCGTCCGTGGCGTCGTCAAGGGCGCCCCTCACGCGCTGGTCGTCGCCGACCTGCCCTTCGGCAGCTACGAAGCGGGCCCGCAGCAGGCCCTCGAATCCTCCATCCGATTCTTCAAGGAAGGCGGCGCCCACGCCGTCAAGCTCGAAGGTGGCGAACGGGTCGCCGACCAGATCGCGACCCTCACCGCTGCCGGTATCCCCGTCATGGCCCACATCGGCTTCACCCCGCAGAGCGTCAACGGCCTCGGCGGCTTCCGGGTGCAAGGCCGCGGCGACGCCGGTGACCAGCTGATCAACGACGCGATCGCCGTGCAGGAAGCGGGCGCCTTCGCCGTTGTCATGGAGATGGTCCCCGCCGATCTCGCAGGCCAGATCAGCCGCAAGCTCACCATCCCGACGGTCGGCATCGGCGCGGGCAACGAAACCGATGCCCAGGTTCTCGTCTGGCAGGACATGGCCGGTTTCACCCACGGCAAGACCGCCAGATTCGTCAAGCGGTATGCCGACGTCGGCGGCGAGTTGCGCCGCGCGGCAGAACAATACAACGACGAGGTGCGTCGCGGGACCTTCCCGGGACCCGAGCACAGCTACTGATCCGACGCCCGATCTTGGTGGGTTCTGGCGAGCATTCACCCTGCTCGACGTCGCCGGAACCCACCACTTTCGGGTCCGTGGGCCACGGGACGGGCATAGTGGACACATGCGTGACTTCTATCCACCGATCGAGCCCTTTGCCGCCGGCCACCTCGATGTCGGTGACGGACAACAGATCTACTGGGAACAGAGCGGCAACCCTGCCGGCAAGCCTGCGATCTTCGTGCACGGCGGACCAGGCGGCGGCACTGCGCCGGCCCAACGGCGATTCTTCAACCCCGACGCGTATCGGATCATTCTGTTCGACCAGCGCGGCTGCGGTAAGTCCACGCCCCACATCGCCGACGGTGCCGACCTCTCGGTCAACACCACCGACCACCTGATCTCCGACATGGAAAAGCTCCGCGCGGAGTTCTCCATCGATCGCTGGCAGGTCTTCGGCGGGTCGTGGGGCTCGACCCTCGGTCTCGCCTACGCTCAACGCCATCCCGAGCGGGTCACCGAGCTGGTGCTACGCGGGATCTTCCTGCTTCGCCGCAGCGAAATCGACTGGTATTACAACGGAGGCGCTGCCAACATCTACCCCGACCTCTGGGAGGGCTATCTCGAACCCATCCCGGCCGGCGAGCGTGAGGGTGATCTCGTCGAGGTGTACCACCGACTTCTCACCGGCAGCGACCCGGTTGCGGCAACCCGTGCTGCAGTGGCCTGGACGACCTGGGAGAAGTCGACGAGTTACCTTCTGCCACAGGCCGATGACGACGACGGATCCGACTCCGATCGGTACGCATTGGCGTTCGCCGGAATCGAGAACCACTACTTCTACAATCGCGGCTTCCTCGACGAAGGACAACTACTCGCCGATGCGCCTCTGATCAAAGACATTCCCGGCGTCATCGTGCAGGGACGCTACGACGTGGTGTGCCCCGCACGCAGCGCGTGGGACCTGCACCGCGCGTGGCCCATCGCCGACCTGCACATCGTGGACGACGCCGGTCATGCGTCGTTCGAGATCGGGATCCGCCATCATCTGATCGAGGCGACGGACCGCTTTGCAGGTCTTGCCGCCGCTGAGAAAGGACACTGAGTTGACCGCGCACGAGGCCCTGGAGATCGAGCTCAAGTACGACTTGAACGCCGGCGCGTCGGTGCCGGACCTCACCGTGCTCGACGCGGTGCAGTCGGTGACCGGTCCGGTCGTCGAGCATCTCGATGCCACCTACTACGACACCGACGCCCTCGATCTGGCGGGCAACAAGATCACCCTCCGACGCCGCGAGGGCGGCCACGACGAGGGGTGGCATCTCAAACGCCCGGCGACGTCCGCAGGGCCCGGACGCCGAGAGATGCAGGTCGGATTGGAAACGGCCGCCGATCCCTTCTCCGAGGTATTGGTCCCGACCGAACTCACCGACCATGTCCAGGTCCATGTACGCGGTCGACGGCTGTCCCCTATCGCCACGATCTCGACCGTTCGCCGCATCACCGAACTGCACGATTCGGCAGGCCAGGTTCTCGCCGTTCTCTGCGAGGACAGCGTCGCCACCCAGTCGCTGTTGCCGGGTGGTCACGCGCAGACATGGAACGAGTGGGAACTCGAACTCGTGGCAGGCGACGAGAAGTTGCTGAAGGCAGCGGACAAGGTGCTGCGCAGCAGCGGCGCCCGTACCGCGTCGAGTGCGTCGAAACTCGCTCGCGCCATCGGACCGACCCCGACCGGCAGCGACTCGACGAGGCACGGAGGCAAGAAGTCGGCGGCGAAGAAGTTGTCTGCGCTCGAGTTGGTGATCGCAGAACTCGCCGAACACCGTGACCATCTCATCGCCCAGGACCCGCTGGTGCGGGTCGACGCACCTGACTCGGTGCACCAGATGCGGGTCGCGACCCGGCGCGCTCGCAGCGTCCTGCGGTCGTTCCCAGAAGTTCTGCACGGCGACGTGATCGGACACCTCGAAGGCGAGCTGAAGCACTTGGCGGGCATTCTCGGTGATGCGCGCGACGCCGAGGTGCAACTCGAACGCAACCGCCACCTGCTCGAAGGTGAGTCCGCGCCCGCGACCATCATCGCGGCGTTGGTCGACGACCAGATCAGGACCTGTGGATCCACGGTCGAGGTGGTGCTCGATTACCTCAGGTCCACCAGGTACTACAACTTGCTCAACGAACTCGACAGCACCGTGGCCGAACCACAGCCCGGACCCGACTCCGATCTCACTGCGACGAAGGCCCTCGACGAGGCGGTGGCACGCAGCGCCAAGCGGGTTCGGAAGGCCCAGCGCAAGCTCGAAGGACTCACCGTCGAGTCCGCGGAGTGGATCGAGCAGTTGCACACCATTCGCAAACGGGCAAAACAGTTGCGTTACACCACAGATTCGGCTGACCGGCTGGGCACCGACAAGTACAGGAAGATCGCGAAGCAGGCCAAGCAGGAGCAGGCCGCACTGGGCGACTTCCACGATGCCGAGGTCAGTCGCGAACACCTCGCTCAGTTGGCCGGGGGTTCCGGCATCTCGGTCGCCGACGCCTTCGTCTACGGCCGCCTGGATGCCCGCGAGCAGGCGGCCGCCCAGATCGCGATGCGTGAGTACCTCAAGGCGAAGTCTCGGCTGTGAACACCAGATTCGGGCCATGCGTGTCGGCACTGGTCAGGCGCACCGAGATCTGACTGCCCTCGGCCGGGTCTCCGATACAGGTCGCGAAGACGGCGGGTTCGGCGATGAAGATCTGGGCGGGGCGCTTACCCCGTTTCGGGTGCAGGACGGTGGCCGAGAAGATCTCGCCCACCCGGTCTGCGAGCAGGATGGCCTCGGCGAGGTCGAGTCCCGCCCGGTCCGCCCGCCCCGCAACGGAGCCCGAACTGCGCATGATCTCGGGCAGGGTCGGCAGTGCCGCGAGTACCCACTCGGGCACCGGTTCGCCCGTGTGCAACGCCAGGCACACCTCTGTGGCGAAGCGGTCCGCCAACCGACGCAGCGGTGCGGTGACGTGGGCATAGACCCCGGCGATTCCGCCGTGGGTGGTCACCGCGTCGGCCGGGACCTCCCCCAGCAAAGCGAGATAGTCACTGCCGCGGAGCAACGTGGTGGCGTCGGACATCAGCGCGAGCGTGGTGGGGGCCTGGGGATCGAGCCCGGCCAGGAATGCCCCCGGAGAGAGCGATTCGGGCCACGACACCCCCAGGGCGACCGCCGATTTGCGCAGAGCCGCGACCTCGCCGTCCTGCGCATCGGGCAGCGTTCGCAGCAGGCCGACCGCGTGGTCGAGCATGAGTTCACCCGCACACATACCTGTCAGCAGTGAGACCTGCGAGTTCCACATGTCTGCACGGGTTCTCGGCTGCACCGACAGCTCCCAATTACCGTCGGCGTCGCGAATCACATCCTGCTCGGGCAGACCGAGCTCGATGGCTCCCCGACTGATCGACAACCTCTGCCGCACCTCACCGAAATCGGGCAGAGCCGCGATCGAGGGGTGCAGGGTGCCGGCAGCGTGGTCGGCCATGACGCCCGCATAGTCCAGGCGCGCCACGGACTTCACCCGCGCCCTGGTCAGCTCCACCGACACCGGGATCGCCTCGGCGTCGACGACGATGCGCCAGAGCACCGCGGGCCGGATCTGTTCGGGGAGCAACGAACCGGTGTTCTCCGACAACGCCCGCGGGTGCAGGGGAACGTTGCCGTCCGGGAAGTAGATGGTCTGTCCGCGTCGCCGGGTCTCCTGGTCGAGTGCGCCCTGCGGCACGACCAGAGCCGCAACGTCTGCGATCGCGTAGTGCACGATGAAACCGTCGCCGTCCCGGGCGATGTGCACGGCTTGATCGAGATCCACCGAACCAGGCGGATCGATGGTCACCAACGCGAGGTCGGTGCGATCGATCCGAGCGTCGGCGAGGCGGTCGACCGCGGTCTCGGCCTCGTGCTGGGCCGCGGCACCGAACTCCTCGGACAGCCCCAGGTCGGTCCGAATGGCGCCGAAATCTATGTCTGCGGCACGGAGTCTGCGTTGCACAAGCCCCAGACTATCGGGCGCAGAATCTGCCCCGGGCGAACGAGCCGGCCTGTAAGCCGGATCCTGTGCCGCCCACCTCACGGTGGGCGGTAGCGGCCATCCATCTGGGCACACCGTCGCCGGGTACCTCGAGCGGTCCACCCGCAGGCTCGGGCGAGCAGCCCTCGAACGCCTGCGCAGCCGCACCGGTTAGATGCGGCCTTCGACCTTGCTCCGGGTGGGGTTTACCGAGCCACCACGGTCACCCGTGGCGCTGGTGCGCTCTTACCGCACCGTTTCACCCTTACCGGCTTGCGCCGGCGGTCTGTTTTCTGTGGCACTGTCCCGCGGGTCACCCCGGGTTGCTGTTGGCAACCACCCTGCTCTGTGGAGTCCGGACTTTCCTCGACCGTGGGCAGGTGCGCGTGAGCGACTGTCCCCGCGATCGCGGCCGCCCGGCCGGCTCGTTCGCTCCATCACTCTACGTTCTCGCCGACTGCGGTTCGCACCCGCGACCCGCCGCAGTGAACAATCAACGCGTGGATGTCGTGTCATTGGTGCTGCTGATGGCGGCCCTGGGATTTGCCGTATGGCGTCCACGAGGCCTCCCCGAAGCCACCGTCGCCGTCCCGGCGGCCCTGACGGTCGTCGCTGCGGGGGTCGTGGAGGTCGATCGGGCCTGGTCCGAGGTGACCGCGCTCTCGTCGACGGTGCTGTTCCTCGCGGCGCTCCTGGTGCTGTCCTATGCCTGTTCGGTCCTGGGCGTGTTCACCTGGCTCGCAGCGGTGATCGCTCGGCGGGCCTCGCCGTCAGCCGGCGACACGCGGCCGAACCGTCATCGGCTGCTGGCCCTGGTGTTCGGTGCCGCGGCGCTGACCACCGCTGCGCTGAGTCTCGACGCGACCGTGCTGCTGCTGACCCCGGTGCTGTTGTCGATGACCCGGACCCTGCGGGTGTCAGCGCGGCCATACAGCTATGCCACGGTGACACTGGCCAACTCGGCGTCGACGTTGATGCCCGTCTCCAACCTCACCAATCTGCTCGCGTTCGCGGCGACCGGACTCGGCTTCGTCGAGTTCACCCTGTTGATGGCACTGCCGTGGCTGATCACCCTCGTCGTCGAGTTCGTGGTGTTCTGCATTTTCTTCCGCGGCGATCTCCGTGAGCGCCCGCACCCCGACCACATCGAGGATCCCGGTCCCGCGCCCCGGCTACCACTGGCGCTGCTGGCGATCACCCTCGTCTCTTTCGGACTCAGCTCGGTGGTCGGCATCGAGCCGGTGTGGTGCGCGGTTGTCGGAGCCGTCGTGATGTCCGCCCTGGCGCTGCGTGCAGGGTCCAGTTCACCGCTGACACTGGCGCTGTCGGCAAAACCCGGCTTCCTGCTGTTCGTGTTCGCGCTCGGCGTCCTGGTCGCGGGCATCTCCGACGGCGGGATCGGCACCGGCCTCGCCGACATCCTGCCGGGCGGCACCGGGTTGGCCGATCTCCTCGTCGTCGCCGCGATCTCGGCAGTGATCGCGAACCTGATCAACAACATCCCCGCGGCACTGCTGATGCTGGCCGCGTTGGGGTCGGGCGCCCCGGCACCGCTGGTGCTGGCCATGCTCCTCGGGGTCAACATCGGACCCACCCTGACTTACCTGGGCTCGCTGGCAAATCTGCTGTGGCTCAAGCTGGTTCAACACGACGGACAACAGGTCACCGTGCGGGAGTTCACGCTGGTCGGGCTGGCCACCGTGCCGGTCACCTTGGTGATGTCGGTGATCGCGTTGTGGGCCGTGACCTGAGGCGGATCAGTCGTGACCCGGCATCGCGCTTCGGACCGACTGCAGCGCCGCGATGAGGTCGCCGACGATCTCCGAGTGCGCGGCGGGCGATCTCACGACCGCCGACACCGACACCCGCAGCGCTCGCTCCCGATCGCGCGTGAATGCGATTCCCGCCAACGGAGTGCGCTCGTAGAGGACCGTCCACTCCTCGGGGTGATTGAGCAGCTCCATGGTCGCCGTGTGATCGACCGGCAACGGCGGCGCCTGCCGCGGCCGTTCCAGCCCATGCCGATCAAAAGCGTCGCGGATCACGTTGTGTAACAACACCTGATCGCGGGCAGAGGGCAACAGCAACGGGTAGCCACCGAGCTCGGCCAGCCCCACCTCGTCGGCACCCGCCAGGGGATGACTCTGCGACATCGCGACCACGAGGTCGTCGACCCAGAGCTCCTGGACCGCCAGCCCAGGCCGATCGAGGCCGCCACGGATGAGTGCGAGGTCGACGTCGCCGCCCAGGACTGCTTCGATACGTTGATCGAAGCTCTTGATGATGAACTCGATCTCGACGTCGAGGTGCTCGTTCCGCAACTGCGCGATGGCCGCGAGCGACTGCTGGGCGAACGACATGTTCGCCGCCATCCGGACGCGGCCGCTGGGGGTACGGGCGGTGGCGGTGATCATCGACTCGATCTGCAGCATCTGCTGCGCCAACGGCAGCACCTGGGCGCCCAGGTCGGTGAGCCGCACGAGCCTGGTCGAACGCTCGATCAGTTTTGCGCCGAGTTCGTGCTCGAGGCGCGCCACCTGATGGCTGATCGCCGATTGCGAGATGAAGCAGCGCGCCGCAGCCCTGCTGAAGCTCAGCTCCTCGGCGACGGTGACGAAGTAGGTCAGCTGGCGTAGTTCCACACGACCAGGATATATGAGCGATGCAGATAAGTTCTATCTAAACATTGTGTTTGATCAGGCGCTGATAAGGGATTACTTCTTGTTAGGTGCGCGCTGTACTAGGCAGTAGTCGCCAACAGGAGATAAAAGGATCATGAACACAATGCCCGCACCTCACCGCGTGCCCACTCATCTGGACGTCGACGTCGCCATCGTCGGATCGGGATTCGGCGGGTTGACTGCTGCTCAGAAGCTGGCCAAGACCGGCCTGCGCGTCGCGTTGATCTCCAGCACTCCCGAGCATCTGTTCCAGCCGCTGCTCTACCAGGTGGCGACCGGTGTACTGAACAGTGAAGAGATCGCACCGGACGTTGCCGGGATCCTGCGCAAGCACCGCAACGTCGAGGTCATCCTGGGCACCGTGACCGAAGTGGACCCTGATGCCGGGGTTCTGCGTTACCGCCACGACGGACCGACGCAGACCATCTCGTTCCGCTACCTGATCGCCTCGACCGGTGCCACGCAGTCGTACTTCGGACGTGACGAGTTCGCGCACTACTCCTATTCGCTCAAGACGATCGACGACGCCACGAACCTGCGCACGCAGATTCGCCGATGCTTCGAGGAAGCAGCCAGGACCGACGACGCCGACCTGCGTCGACGCCTACTCAGCTTCGTCGTCGTCGGGGCGGGCCCGACCGGCGTCGAGGTCGCAGGCCAGATCCGCGAACTCGCCACCCGCTACTACAAGCTCGACGATGTGTCGGTGTATCTCGTCGAGGGCGCAGGCAACGCGCTGCCCGTCTACGGCGGCTCGCTCTCCGCTTATGCGAAGAAGGCCCTCGAACGCGGCGGCGTCGAGGTACTGCTCGATTCGCTGGTGACAGAGATGGATTCAGACGGCGTCACCATCAAGGTCGGTGGCGCAGCCACTCGACGTATCGCCGCGGACACCGTGGTCTGGTCGGCCGGCGTGCAGGCCAGCCCGTTCGCAGCGGTACTCGCGAAGGCGACCGGCAGCGAGACCGACCGGGCGGGCAGACTCCTGATCAACCAGGATCTGACCGTGGGCGGATACGCCAACGTCTACGCGATCGGCGACATGACCTCGCTGAACGGATACCCGGGACAGAGCCCGGTGGCGATGCAGCAGGCCCGTCATGCAGCAGATGTGATCAGCCGAAAGAAGCTACCGGGCACCGCCTTCGAGTATTTCGACAAGGGCAGCATGTCGGTGATCAACCGGTTCAGCGCGGTCGTCGCACTCAACGAACGGGTCCGCTTCGGTGGCTTCATCGCGTGGCTGACCTGGCTGGCCGTGCACCTGTTCTACCTGGTGGGTTTCCGCAACCGGTTCGCGGCCATCGCCTCGTGGCTGTTTGCTTTCATCGGCAGTAACCGGCCAGGCTTCGCGCAGGCCGACAAGGTGGATTCTGAGGCCAGACGCCAGCCCAAGGCGAGCTGACGCCAACGCTCAATCGCCGCGCCCGCACTCGAGTTTCCCTCGGGTGCGGGCGCGTTGGCGTGTGAGGTCAGAACTCGCCGAGGTGGCTGGTGTCGTTCACGAGGCGGACCGACGCACCACCGTCGGGATAGAACTCGGCAACACTCAGCGACGCCAGGTCCAGATGCATGCGGTACAGGAACGATGAACCGACACCCAATGCATCACGCAGCGTCACCTTGATCGGCGTGACGTGCGAGACGACGAGCACCTCGCCACCGGCGTAGCGATCGACGAGTTCGGTTCGCGCGTCCAGTACGCGCTGCGTGACGGCGTCGAAGCTCTCGCCACCCGGCGGCGCCACAGAGGTGTCACCCATCCACGTGGTGTGCAGCTCACGATCGCGCTGCGCCGCCTCGCCGAACGTCAGACCCTCCCAGGCGCCGAAGTCGGTCTCGGTGAGACCCTCGTGGATCTGCACCGGCAGTCCCAGTTCGGCAGCGGCGGCTTCAGCCGTCGCGAGCGCGCGGGACAGCGGCGAGGACACGACCGCGGCGATACCCGCGCCACCGGCGTCGCGCTGCGCGCGTGCGGCCAATCGCTTCGCTGCGCGAGCGACCTGATCGCGACCCAGCTCCGTCAGCTCCGGGTTGCCGCGGCCGGAATAGCGTCGTTCGATCGACAGCGGTGTCTGACCGTGCCGCAGCAGGAGCAGTCGCGTGGGCTCGCCGCGCGCCCCGGTCCACCCCGGTGAGGGCTTGAGCTTCTCATCCGGTTGCGGAGCTTCGGATGCCGGACTCACGCCCAACCCGGCCGCCGCATCCATGGCCTCGTTCGCCAGCCGATCGGCGTGCGAGTTCTGAGCTCGGGGGATCCAATGGAAGTCGACGCTCGCGAATCTGCCGACCAACTGCTTGGCCTGCTCCGCGAGCGGAATCATGTCCGGATGCTTGATCTTCCATCGTCCCGACATCTGTTCGACCACGAGTTTGGAGTCCATGCGGACCTGCACCTCGTCGGCCCCGACCTCGGCGGCGGCAGCCAGGCCGGCGATCAGTCCGCGGTACTCGGCGACGTTGTTCGTCGCGATCCCCAGGGCTTCCTTGCGTTCGGCCAGCACGGCTGAACGATCGTCGGAGAAGACCACCGCGCCGTACCCGGCCGGGCCGGGGTTGCCCCGCGAGCCGCCATCGGCCTCGACCACGACTCTCATTTCGCCGACAGACCGGATTCGTGGGTCCGGACCAGGATGGCGCCGCACTCGTCGCACCGGACGACCTCGTCGCTCGCAGTCGCGGTGATACGACCGATCAGCCCGCGGTCCAGTTCCATCCGGCAGGCGCCGCAGCGCCCGGCGCGCAGCAGTCCGGCCCCGACGTGTCCATTCCTCACCTGGCGTTCGTAGATCGCCAGCAGCGCCTCATCGACGTTCGCGATCAGGGCCGCACGCTTGGCCTTCGCGTCGGCCTCGTCCTGGGCGATCTTCTCGAGCGCGACGTCGCGTCGCGCGGTGGCCTCTTCGATCTGGCGCTCCGAATGGTTGGTCATCGCGGAAGCACGTTGCTCGTCGGCCGACACCGCCTCCTGCTGCTCCATCACCTCGAGCATCTCGTCTTCGAGCATGGAGCGCCGCCGGATCAGACCGACAACCTCATGTTCCAACTCGCTCAGTGCTTTCGCAGGCAAGTTGCCCGCTGCGAGTTGCTGATTGTCTTTCTGCTCTCGCAACGACATCGACGTGATCTCGTTGTCGAGCCGGCGTGACTCGCGAAGCAGGTCCTCGGCCGCGATCTGCGCGCGCACCGCTTCGTCGCGCTGCGTCTGCAGTTGCTCACCGAGCGCCGCCAATTCGGCGTTCTCGGGCAACATCGCCCGCCGGTGATCAATACGCAGGAGTTCGGAATCGATGTCGGCGATGTCCAACATCAATCGTTGGGCGGCCGGGTCTGCTTTCACCAGTGTCTCTTCATTCCTCTGCTGTCCGGCCCCGCGGCCGGATCGTCGCCAAGTCCGACATCTATCGCCAGGATGACATTGTGCAACGGTACGCGGTCTGCGCCCCCGTCCCGTCACCGCGGCGCTTGCGGCGCACGTCAGGATCCCCGTTGGGCATGGATCGTCCACGGGTCTGTCGGGACGCCGAACACATCGGTGCGCAGTCCGGGCAGGGTTGCCGCCAGCAACCGGCTCACCTGCGAACACCAGGGGAACTCCGTGGCCCAGTGCCCGGCGTCGATCAGCGCGGGCGGACCGCCGCGCAGGTGTTCGTCCACCGGGTGATGCCGGAGATCGCCGGTGACATAGACATCCGCGCCACTGCCGCGCGCAGTGTCGAGCAGCGAATCGCCGGCCCCACCGCACACCGCCACCGTCCGGACGATCTGCTGCGGATCACCCGCCGCGCGGATCCCGACCGGCGCTGCCGGCAGTGAGCGGGACACGAGGTGGGTGAACTCGGCGAGCGTCATCGGCTCGGCGAGTTGGCCGATCCGGCCCAATCCCTCATCGCTGTCGGCCGCGGCCATCTCCACGAGGTCGAAGGCGGGCTCCTCATAGGGATGCGCGGCGCGCAGAGCGGCGAGAACGTCGTCGCGAACCGCACGGTGAGCCACCATCTCGACGCGGTTCTCGGCGACCTGGGTCAGCTCCCCGGTCGATCCCACTGCCGGGTTCGCGCTCGTTCCCGGCAAGAACTGCCCGGTGCCTGTCGTACTCCAACAGCAGTGGCTGTAGTCCCCGATCCGACCGGCCCCGGCCTCGAACATCGCCTCGCGCACCGTCCGGGCATCGGCGGTCGGTACGAACACCGCCCACTTATCCGTCGGGACAGCGGGTTTGGGGTCGAGTGGCCGCAGCGCGGTGAGTCCGAGCAGGTCGGCCAACGCGTCGGACACTCCCGGATTCGCCGAGTCCGCGTTGGTGTGCGCCGTGTACAGGGCACATCCGCTGCGGATCAGGCGATGCACGAGGCGCCCTTTGGAGGTGTGGACGCCCACGGTGTCCACACCTCGCAGCAGCAGCGGATGATGCGCCACGATGAGTTTCACGCTGTCGGCGATCGCGCGGTCGACCACCTCATCGGTGACGTCGACGCAGCAGAGCACCGAATCGACCGATTCGGCCGGATCGCCGCAGACCAGGCCGATGGAATCCCAACTCTCGGCGAGCCGAGCCGGGTAGGCGCGTTCGAGAACATCGATCACGTCGGTGAGTGTGGTCATCAGAGCACCTTCCTCAGTGCTGCGATCAATCCGGCGACGGTGGCCTCGTCTCGAACGGCGAGCCGTAGGTGGTCGGGACCCAATCCGACGAAGTTGGCGCAACTGCGCACCGCGTAACCGTGTTCACGCAGCCTGTTCTTGATGACGGTGCCGTCGGCAACGGCGACGATCACAAAGGAACCCCGCGGTGACCCGATCACGTGGAGACCGACCGATCGCAGCGCGTCGATCATCGAGGTTCGTTGCGTGGCAACCGATACTGCCTGTTCGTGGGCGTAGCGTGACGCCTGGGCGCCCGCACAGACCTCCAGGGCGGCCAGCTGCAGGGTCCCCAGTGGCCAATGCGGTCGGCGGGCCGACAACTGTTGCAGCACAGCGGGATCCCCGAGCAGGTATCCGGCACGCAGCCCGGCCAGCGCGAAGGTCTTGGTGATGCTGCGCAACACCAGCACTCCGCTGTGTCGGACGCCGGAGAAGCTCTCCGGTTCGCCGGGAACGATGTCCGCGAATGCCTCGTCGACCACCACGACCCGACCGGGCCGCACGAGTGACTCGATGGCCACACGCGGATGCAGCACCGACGTCGGATTCGTCGGATTCCCCAGCACCACCAGGTCCGCGATGTCGGGCACCAGATGCGGATCGAGTTCCCACGGCTCGGGGAGAACAACGTGATCGATCTCGATCCCGGCCGCCCGCAGCGCGCGTTCGGGCTCGGTGAACGACGGCTGGACGAGGGCGGCCCGCCGGGGTGCCAGCTGTGGCAGCAACGCGAACCCCTCCGCTGCACCGGACAGCAGCAACACTTCTGCGGGGTCGCGCCCGTGGCGGTGTGCGATGGCCGCAACCGCTCTGCGTTCGTCGTCGGCGGAGGGATAGCCGGCCAGGTCATCGAGACGGCCGGCGAGTACCTCCCGCACGAAACGGGGCGTCGAACCACGCACGTTCACCGCGAAGTCGACCAACCCGGGCTCTGCGTCGACATCGCCGTGCCGCCCGAGGTCCGCCAGCGAAGCCTGCGTCCATTCCGATCCCACGGTTCGGATTCCTGATTTCACACTTGTCGAGCCTACGGGCAGGATGGACGAGGTGAGTTCGCCCAACGTTTCTCCCCGACCCGACCCCGCCGACCCTGCCACCGTCCTGTTGTTCGATCTCGATGGCACCATCACCGATTCGTTCGCAGGCATCGAGAACAGCTTCCGTCACGCGCTGGCCGCAGTCGGGGCACCGGAGCCCGACCGTGCCCTGGTTGCGGGTATCGCAGGCCCGCCGATGGTCGACAGCCTGCGCGGCATGCAGCTCTCCGACGCCGACGTGGAAGCGGCGATGCTCGCCTACCGCGAACGGTATGTCGCGACCGGATGGCTCGAGAACTCGGTGTTCGACGGGATGGCGGCGCTGTTGGCCGACCTGTCCGACTCCGGCCGGCCGATGGCCGTGGCCACGTCCAAGAACCAGACGACAGCCCGCCGGATCCTCGAGCATTTCGGGCTCGACGGTCACTTCCAGTACATCGCGGGCGCCTCCGACGACGGAAGCCGACGGACGAAATCCGACGTGATCGAACACGCACTGAGTTCGCTCGGGATCACCGATGTGGCGAAGCGACCGGTCGTCATGATCGGTGATCGCCACCACGACGTGCACGGCTCCGCCGAGTTCGGCATCCCGGCGGTCTTCGTCACCTGGGGATACGCACTGGACAACGAGGACTCCGACGCGGCCTGGACCGTCGAGTCCGTGTCGGCGCTGCGGGAGCTCATCCATGCCTGAACGTCTACACGTCACCTTCGTCTGCACCGGCAACATCTGCCGATCACCGATGGGCCAGAACATCTTCCGGCACGCCCTCGACGACGCGGGCCTCGCGGAGCAGGTCCGCGTGAGCAGCTGCGGGACGGGTGACTGGCACGTCGGCGAGGCCGCCGATGTCCGTGCCCGCACCGAACTGACCTCCGCCGGATGCGACGACGAACACGTCGCGGCCCAGCTCGGCAGCGAGCATCTGTCCGCGGATCTGTTGCTCGCCATGGACACCGGTCACTTCGCCGCGCTACGCGACGCCGGGGTCGCCGACCGTTCCGCACTCCTGCGCAGCTTCGATCCCGGTGCCGACAGCGACGACGTCGCCGACCCCTATTTCGGGTCGGACGCCGACTTCACCGACGTCCGCATGCAGATCGAAGCCGCGATGCCCGGTCTGATCGAGTGGGTCCGTACCCGCCTGTAGACCCACCGCCACACCCACCCGGCCGCGGTACACCCGGCTGCTGAAGCACCCGGCTGTACCTGGAACGAGTGGGTGTGTGGTCGGTCAGAGAATCGCCGGTGAGATGAGGCCGTGTATGAACCGCATCTTGTCGAGCACCTTCGCGGGCAGCACGAACGGGTACAGGTCCTGATGACCCATCGAGCGGTTGATCTGGTTCAACGCCCAGGTCAGCGGTAGCCAGAGATCGATGATCTGGTCGAAGCCCACGTCGCCCAGAAGCACACTGTCGAGCGTCGCCCCGCTGGGCGCCATGGCGAACGCCGCGGCGGTGTCGAGGGTGTCGCGGATGTGCAGGTAGTGCGCGAAGGTCTCGGCCCAGTCTTCCGCCGGATGCATCGTGGCGTACGAAGAGACGAAATCGCTCTTCCAGTTGTCGGGCGGCCCTTCGCTGTAGTGACGATCGAGCGCGGCCTGATAGTCGTCGTCAGGGTTCCCGAACAGTTCCTCGAAACGCGGCCGGTGTTCGCCGGTTCCGACCAGCACCATCTGGTAGTAGTGCCCGATCTCGTGGCGGAAGTGCCCGATGAGGGTGCGATAGGGCTCATCCATCGACACCCGCAGCTGTTCCCGGTGGACGTCGTCGCCTTCCGCGAGGTCGAGTGTGACGACCCCGTCGGCGTGGCCGGTGATCACCGGGTTGTTCGCACTCGAGAGCAGGTCGAACGCCAGGCCGGTCTGCGGGTCGACGTCCCGTCCCCGGATCGGCAGGCCCAGCTCGTCGAGTTCGAGGATCACCCTGCGCTTGTTGGTCTCGGCGTCTCCGAAGACGGAGATCGCATCGACATCGGTGTCGGCCGGACGGGTCCGGGTCAACCGGCACGACTCGCACAGCGCCGACGGATCCGGTTCTCCGGCAGGGGTACTCGCGCCCGGTTCGACCGGAGGGATCAGCCAGTTGCAGGCGATGAGGTCGAAGTTGGCGCACCGCACCAGCGTCTCGCCGTCGACTTCGGTGGTGGCGTTCTCGTCGAGCACGTACATGGTCCGGGCGGGAAGGTGGAACCCGAGCGGACTCTTGCAATTGAGGCACAGGGTGTTTTCGAACGACAACTTCTGGCCACATTTGCGGCAGACCAGATCGCGCATGAGGACTCTCCGATCAGATGATGATGGGGCGGCGCGGCGAAGGCCCGCCGCCTGGGGACCGCAATTTCTCGACCGCCCCTCTGCGGTCAACAATAACCATGCTCTCCCGCGCATCCGACGTCGCTGCGGCGGCCACCCCAGAACTTCGTCTCGGTGCGCTCGGTACCGTATGGGTGTGCGAATCCTGCGGAACTTCCTACGTCCGGGCTGGATTTCGCTCGCGCTGGTGGTCGTGGGCTTCGCTGCCGCGTGCTTCTGGGTGCTGGCGCCCTGGCAACTCGGTAAGAACTCGCAGAACGAGCACCAGAACGATCTGATCAAGCGGGCCGAATCGGCGGAGCCGGTACCGGTGGCCGAGCTGTACCGAGATGGCCGGCCGATCACCGACGCCGAGTGGAGCCGGGTCCAGCTCACCGGTTCGTATCTGCCGGACAAGGAAGTCGTCGTCCGGCTGCGTTCGGTGGAAGGCTCCCCCGCCTACGAGGTGCTCACGCCGTTCGTCGAGACCGCTGGCAGCACGTATCTGGTCAACCGGGGATACGTGACCCCGGAACAGGGCACTGCGCTGCCACCCATTACCCCGGCACCGACCGGACAGGTGACCGTCCAGGCCCGGATCCGGGCGTCGGAGAGCACCATGCCCGGTCGCGAACCCCGCACCGAAGCAGGGGCGATACAGGTCTACTCGATCGATCCCGTATTGATCAGCCGCACTGTGGGCGTACCGCTGGCCGCCGGTTATCTGCAGTTGACCGATGGGCAGCCCGGCGCGCTCGGAGTGATCTCGCTGCCGCAGCTCGAGACCGGCCCCTATCTGTCCTACGGATTGCAGTGGCTGGCCTTCGGTTTGATGGCCCCCCTCGGGCTGGGCTACTTCGCGTGGTCGGAGATCAAGCAACGGCGGGCGAACGCAAGCGGTACCGACGTGCCGCCCCGCAAGCCGCGCGAACGGGGCAAGCAGACCAGAGAGGCGCTCGCGGCCTCGTCGACGCACCGCGAGAGTGCGTCCGCGCGGGGGGTCATCGGTTCAGGCCCGACGGGCGACAACGGTTCGAACCAGAAGCTGACCGACCGCTACGGCCGCGAGCGCACCTAGCTGCACCTGGCGCGACAGCGTCGTCGCCCGCTGCACATCGTGGACGGTCGGCGGCGTACCCCGGCCCAGAACGGGTCGCGAATCCGTGCCGTGCCGGTAGACGGTGATCCCTCCCAGACTCACCCCGAGGACACCGGCGAACGACGCCTCCACCACCCCGGCGTTGGGGCTCGGATGGGCCGCGGCATCACGTCGTACGGCTGCCGTCCCGGACCGGCGGTCGGGTCCGATCGCGAGCACCAGGACCGCGGTCAACCGGGCCGGCAGGTAGTTGGCAACGTCGTCGAGTCGGGCACTGGCCCATCCGAATCGGAGGTACCGGTCACTTCGGTAGCCGACCATCGCGTCGAGGGTGTTGGCCATCCGGTACCCCAGCAGTCCCGGCACGCCGGCGACCGCACCCCAGAACAAGGGTGCGACAGCAGCGTCGGAGGTGTTCTCTGCGACGGACTCGATGGTCGCCCGCGCCATTCCCGCGCTGTCCAGACTGGCCGGGTCGCGCCCGCACAGGCTCGGGATGAGTGCACGCGCAGATTCCACCTCGTCGGCCGCGAGCGCCCCACCGAGGCGCTCGCCAACCGCAGTCAGTGAGGTCCCGCCCAGGGCGATCCACGTCGCCACAGCCACCGACACGGCTCCTCCGCGTCGGCACAGGTAGCCGGTGCCGACTGCCCCGCCTACGCAGATCGTGGTGAAAGCCGCACCAGCCCAGCGCGAATCGCGGTAGAGCAGTTTTTCGAGGGAGCCGGCGACGTTTCCCATGCCGGCTACGGGATGCAGGCGCACGGGATCACCGAACACGCGGTCCAGCAGGTAACCGGCGCTCAGGCCCGCGGCCCGCGTCCACACATCTGATGCCATGTAGGTCAATATCTCAGACACCCACCACCTGCTACGACCGCCACGGGTGCGAACGGCACCGGCAGCTGGTGAGGGTACCCTCATCCTCGCCAGGTGCCGCTTCAACGTCGCAGCGGTGCCCGGCCCACTGCACATGCGGGCAAGCACATCGAGAACAATGACAGGCATATGAAAACTTCCAATCTGCCCGGCGATGCCCAGTACACCGGGGACCAGCGGTTGTGGCTGTCGGGATTCCTGGCAGGTTTCGACTCAGCCGTCGCCGGGACCACGCGTGACGACGTGCTGGCCACCGCGTTGGAGGCACTCCGCGAACTCGACACCGTCACCGCTCCCGAGGTACGTCCTGCCCAGGAAGCTCCGGGCAAGTCGGACAAACCGAAACGATCACCCTGGACTCGAAAGAATCCGTACAGCGCCAAGCTCGTCGCCAACCGGCCATTGCGTGGTTCCGAATCCGGCAAAGACGTGCGGCATGTGGTGTTCGACCTCGGCGACAGCGACATCGACTACGAGGCCGGTGATGGGCTCGGTGTTCGGCCGGTCAACGATCCCGAGCTGGTCGCCGCGCTGATCGAGCGCATCGGCGCCGATCCCGGCGAGTCGATCACCACTCGCACAGGCGAGTCGACACTGCTCGAGCTGCTGACCTACGAGTACGAGATCTCGCTACCGACCCGCGAGCTCATCGACCACGTGGCCGACCGGACCGGCGACGCCGAGTTGGTGCACGTGCTCTCCACCGAAGAACGCGAAGCCCTCGAAGGCTGGCTGTGGGGCAAGGATGTCCTCGACCTGCTGGACCTGGATCCGAACCTGGAGATCACCGCGACCCAACTCCTCGAGTTGCTGCGGCCACTGGCACATCGCGTGTACTCGATCTCGTCGTCCCCACTCACCCACAAGGGCATGGTGCATCTGACGGTGGCCGCGGTGCGGCATCGATCCGCGCAGCGCGACAGACGCGGCCAGTGTTCGACGTATCTCGCTGATCGGGTGGGCGCAGGCAACACCGCCGGTGTGTTCTTGTCCAGGAACCGCTCGTTCCGCCTGCCCGCGGACGATGCGGCGCCGGTGATCATGGTCGGCCCCGGGACCGGCGTCGCGCCTTTCCGCTCGTTCCTCTACGAGCGGAAAGCCCGGGGAGCCACCGGAACCAATTGGCTGTTCTTCGGAGACCAGTACCGCGCAACAGATTTCATGTACGAAGATGAGCTCGTGCAGTTTCAGCGCGACGGTGTCCTGCACCGTCTGGACCTTGCGTTCTCGCGCGATCAGGAACAAAAGATCTACGTGCAGGACAGGATGCGCGAGCACGGGCAGGAGTTGTTCCGCTGGCTTGACGTCGGCGCCTACTTCTACGTGTGCGGGGACGCCGCGCAGATGGCGCGGGACGTCGACACCGCCCTCCACGACGTGATCGCCGAGTACGGCGGCCTCGACGAGGAAGCCGCAGAAGACTACGTGAACACCCTCAAACGCGAAAAGCGTTACCTGCGCGACGTGTACTGAGTCCCCGGTGGCAAAAGGACGCAGGAACACGCGATCGCGGAACGCCTCTGGCAGCGAGGCCGCTGCGGGGCCCGAAGCCGGCATCTATCCGATCGACACCGGTACCTGTGAGCTGATCCGCGACCACCTCACCGACGGCTGGATCATCACCGTCAACGGGGCGCAGAGTTCACACATCAACCTCACCGACCCGGCCCAGCTCGATTTCGAATACATGCAGTGGATCGCCGAAATCGCCAAGGAACACTGGGAGTCCGACGCCCGGTTGCGGGTCCTGCACCTCGGCGCCGGAGCATGCACGCTGGCCCGGTACTTCGCTGCGACGTACCCTGCTGCACGGCAGGTGGCAGTCGACATCGATCAGCGGCTGACCGAACTCGTCCGCGAGTGGTTCGACCTCCCACGTGCCCCACTGCTGCGGCTCCGCGTCGGCGACGCCCGCGCCGTCACGGAGTCGCTGACCGAGTCCACCCGCGACCTGATCATCCGCGACGTCTTCGCCGGCACCCGGACCCCACCGGCTCTGACCACTCTCGAGTTCACCCAGCAGGTTCGCAGGGTCCTCGCACCCGGCGGCATCTATGTGATCAATTGCGGTGACACGCGAGATCTCTCGCTTGCCCGCTCCGAAGCTGCGACCCTCGGCGCTGTTTTCGAACAGCTGACCGTCATCGCCGATCCCGCCATGCTCAAGGGCCGTCGCTACGGCAACATCGTCATCGCAGGCAGCGACGTTCCGTTCGGCGACTCCCCCGCGCTGACGCGCAATCTCCTCGGTGGTGTCCCCGCCCAGGTCTGGCTCGATCCCAAGGTGCGCAGCTTCGCCGCGGCAGGCAAGGTCCTGCGGGACTGACCGGCCGTGGGGCTACGGTGGAAACCGTGCTTCCAGTGATAGAACTCGATGAGCTGGCCACCGCTGAGGGCCGGGCACTCCTTCGTGATGTGACGCACGAGGTCGGCTTCTTCTATCTGGTCGGCCATGGCGTCGACGAAGAGTTGATCTCACGGGTGCGCGCCGCCGCCCGGGCATTCTTCGCGCTGCCCGAGCACGACAAGCTCTCGATCGCGATGATCAACAGTCCGCACTTCCGTGGATACAACCGGCTTGGTGGAGAGTTCACCAATGGCGAGATCGACTGGCGAGAGCAGATAGACATCGGTCCCGAACGCGAGCCCGTCCCCGACGCCGACGGGTACATGCGCCTGCAGGGCCCCAATCAGTGGCCTGCTGCACTGCCCGAATTACGCAGTGCGGTCAGCGAATACAACGATGCGCTCGCCGGCGTCGCTCTGCGGCTGCTGCAGAACTGGGCAGCAGGTCTGGGCGCTGACCCGCATGTATTCGACAGCGCGTTCGCCGAGCTCCCCGCGACCCTGATCAAACTCGTTCGTTACCCCGCGCGGGCGGAAGCAGCGGTGGCAGGCGATCAGGGGGTGGGCGCGCACAAGGACTCGGGCGTGCTGACACTCCTGCTCCTCGAACCAGGGTCGGCAGGACTACAGGTGGAGGCCACCGACGGCAGCTGGATCGACGCACCGCCGCGGGAAGGAGCGTTTGTGGTGAACGTCGGCGAGATGCTCGAAGTGGCCACCGGCGGTTACCTCCGGGCGACCAAACACCGGGTACTCACCCCGCCGGGTGCGGCCGAACGTCTGTCGATCCCTTACTTCTACAGCCCGGCCCTCGACGCTGTGATCCCCACCATCCGATTGCCGAAGACGTTGGCAGACAAAGCCCGTGGCGTCGAACAGGATCCGGCCAATCCTCTGTTCACCACGTACGGCGAAAACACTTGGAAGAGCCGGACCCGCGCCCACCCCGACGTCTTCGCGAAGTGGTATCCGGCAGAGGCCGCCGCCCGCACGGCGATCTCGAACACCTGATGCGCGTATTCGTCACCGGCGGCACCGGGGCCATCGGGCGATACACCGTCCCGGCGTTGATCCGTGATGGGCATGCGGTGACCGCGTTGGCACGTTCAGCTGAGAAAGCCGATTGGCTCAACCGCCAAGGCGCTACACCCATCGCCGTCTCCCTCTTCGACCGCGAAGCTCTCGCCCGCGCCTTCGACGGTCATGACACCGTGGCGAATCTCGCCTCCGCACTACCCAGCACCACGCGCTTCGCGAGTTCGAGGGCATGGCGCGACTGCACCCGAATCCGGGGTGAGGGTTCGGCGACTGTCGCGGCGGCCGCAGCGATAGCCGGGGTCGAGCGGATCATCCAGGAATCGGTCACGATGATCTATCGCGACAACGGCGCGGACTGGATCGACGAGGACGCTCCCGTCGAGGCCTACCCGATTGCCCGTACCAATCTCGCGGCAGAGGCCAATGCCCGTGGCTTCGCGCGAACCGGTGGGACGCCGATCATCCTGCGGTTCGGGTTGTTCTATGGCCCGGGCGCAGCACACAGCGAGCAGATCTTCGCCCTCGCCCGCCGGCACATCGGACTCGTGTCCGGACGGCCGGACTCGTACCTGTCGTGCATCCACGTCTCCGATGGCGCCGATGCGGTCGCCGCCGCGGTCGGTGCCCGCGCGGGCACCTACAACATCGTCGACGACGAGCCACTGACGAAGCTCGACCACGCTCAGGCCTGCGCTGATGCCGCAGACGCGGCGATGTGGGTCCGGGGACCGGGACGCGCAGGATTGTTGGCCGGCGACCGGCTCACCTCGCTGACCAGGTCGGTGCGGGCCGCGAACACCCGATTCCGCGAAGAGAGCGGCTGGCGTCCCGCGTACCCGAGTGCTCGCGAAGGCTGGGCCGCGACTGCCCGGGTGTTGGCCGGCTCGCGAACTGGGTCAGCCTGACAGTTGCCAGGCGAGCGCCGCGGCAAACGCCCCGCTTGCGTTGACTGCCCAGTGCAGTGCCATCGGGGCGAGCAGGCTGTCACTGCGCCGCCGGAGCCAGATGAACAGCAGTCCGGACGCGCCGGTCAGCACCACCGCCCCTACGATTCCAGCGGTTTGGGCAGCGATCCCCGAGCCCAGCAGATCGGTCAGACCACCGTTTCCCGCCGTGAGCCCGGTGGAGGACGCAACGTGCCATAGCCCGAACAGGCCGGCGCCGACGAGGTAGACCACCCGCACCGAAGCCACGCGGGTGAGCGTCGCGTTGAGGACGCCGCGGAAGAGCAGTTCCTCCGGGATCACCGTTTGCAGCGGGATGATCACCAGGGCGCCCCACAGTGCGACTGACACGCTGTCGTACCGCTCGGAGAGGAACAGCGATCTGGTCAGCGGCAGCAGCGCACCACCGATCGCGATGACTACCACCGGGCCCAGGATCACCGCCGCGTATCTCAGTCCTCGGCGGTGCTGACTCCGTGCGAGACCGAGTTCCGCCCAGGAGAACCCGCGCCGGCGTGCGTAGAGCACAGCTACGAGTGCACCAAGAGGCACCACGACCGAGATCGCATGCTCGACGGTGAAGTGCGCGAGCACGTTGATCAGTGCCAACAGCCCGACCACCACCGCCACATCGCGCATCCACAGACTTTATCCAGCGCAGGGGTGGGCCGCGCGTGATGCAGCGAGGAACGCGAGCGCGCAGCGCCCGTGAGCGCAGGGGTGGGCCGCGCGTGATGCAGCGAGGAACGAGGGAGCGCAGCGACTGAGAGACGAGTGAAGAACGCGCAATAAGGCCCACGACGAAGCGAACAATCAACCCTGTCGGTGGCTCGCGCTAGCCTCTCGCCACAGTCGATTTCTGCACCACCAGCCACAAGGGGGCATCATGCGCACACAGTCCGATCCGGTCGAGTTCGCTCATCGGGCGATCGCCAAGCGCTACTGGACCGTCACCGCTGTCCGCGCAGCTCAGCGGGTCGGGTTCCCGTCGTTTGCCTACACCACCGGGCTGACCTCACTCGGTCATCCCGAGCTGATCATCTATGGTCTCGAGCCCGGCGTCGCCGGGTCGATCCTCAACACGGTCGGGCATCGGATCGCCCGCGCCGGCGGGCGTCTCATGGTCGGTGAGCGGCTCTCCGGGTTCATCGACGGTGAGCGGGATCTGATGGTCATCGAAGCCCTGACCACCTCCGATCTACGGGTCGCCAATTCCGTGTACGGGTCGGTGTCTGCGTTGCAGTTGGTGTGGCCGGATGCTGCGGGCCAGTATCCGTGGAGCGCCGGCTACGGCATCGCGAAGACGGTGCAACCGCTCGCGGGTCTGCCTGCCGCCTGAATGACATCGCCGGTGCCACGGCCGATGACCGATAGATAATGGGGCGATGGTCTCTCTGACGCGCGGCGCCAACGCCGGCATTCCCACCGGTCTCCTCAGTGTCGCGGTGTCGGGCGCTGTGCCTGGCTCCGTGGACGTGATGGCGTTCCAGTTGGCAGGCAACCGCAAGACCCGCACCGACGCCGACTTCATCTTCTTCAATCAGCCGCAGTCGCCGGAGGGTGGTGTGGTGCTGACTTCGGGCACCACACTGTCGGTCGATCTCGCGCGAGTACCGGCGGACGTCGACACCATCGCGTTCGCGGTCGCGTGCGATGAGGGCTTCAGCTCGACGTTGGCAGCGCTCCCGGGCCTGGGGGCATCGCTCAGCGGCGGCGGCGTCGAGATCGAGTTGCCGGCCGGAGGTCTCACCACCGAGCGGGCGGCGGTGCTGGGTGAGATCTACCGGCGCGGCGGCGAGTGGAAGGTCCGCAACGTCAGCGCCGGGTGGGATCGGGGGTTCGCCGATCTGGTCCGTGAGCACGGTGTCAGCGTCGACGATGACCCAGCGCCTGCCGCGGCAGCTTCGTCGGCATCTGAATCGGCGGTGAGAAGTGTTGCCGGAGAAGAGAAGCTCTCCCTCGAGAAGCGTCAGCGCCTCGACATGCGAAAGCGCGAGGTCCACAAGGTCCTGCTGAGCAAGAACGCGACCGGAGTGCGTGCCCGGGTGATCATCGTCATCGACAAGACCGGCAGCATGACCCAGCAGTACTCCCGCAAGGTGGTGCACCGGGTGGTCGAGCGCATGTTGGCCGTCGCGACGCAGATCGACGACGACGGTCAACTCGAGCCGTACATGTATGCCCGCGGATTCGCGAAGGTGCCCGACATCAGCGTGGAGAACGTGGAGTCGTGGACCGAGGAATATCTGCACCTGTCCGGCACTCATGGGCGTTTCGACTATGACTCGATCGGCCTCTCCAACGACGAACTGCCGATCATGAACGAGATCTTGAACTCGGCGGTTCCCGGTCGACCCGTGCTGGTCCTGTTCTTCACCGATGGCGGTTTCCGCAAGAAGGGGCCGATCAGCCAGTTGATGCGTGCGGCGTCGACAGCCCCGGTGTTCTGGCAGTTCGTCGGCATCGGCAGAGCCAATTACGGTGTGCTCGAACAACTCGACGAGATGGAGGGCCGCACCGTCGACAACGCCGGCTTTTTTGCCCTCGACGACATCGATCAGGTGTCCGATGACGAACTCTACAAACGCCTGCTGTCCGAGTTCCCCGATTGGCTCACCGCAGCCAAACGCGCGAACATCCTCCCCTGACACCGATGATGGGGCCTTTTGGCGACGCCCACCTGGGCATTTGTTCGCCAAAAGGCCCCACTATCGGGGGATGGGGTCAGGCGCGGGAGGCCTTGCCCATCGCCCGGACACCGACCGCGAGGCCGCCACACGCCATCAGCACCGCGGCGAGTACACCGCTCATGATCGTCTGGGTGTCGAAGTCTCCGACGAACAGGACTCGTTCGGCTTCCACGACGTAGTGGAGTGGATTGATGTCGACCAGGAACTGCATCCACCGCGGCGCGTCATCGAGCGGCAACATCGTGCCCGAGAGGATGAGCAGCGGGAACATCAGGGTCTGCTGGACGGTCCAGAACACCCAGTCCTGTTCGCGGACAGCCAGTGCGAGGCTGTACGACAGCGCGCCGAGGCCGACGCCGAACACTCCGAGGATGATGATGCCGATTACCGCGCCGCCGAGATTGATGTCGAAGCCCAGCGGTAGTCCGATGAGCAGGATGATCATCGCCTGGGCGGCCAGCGGCACCATTTCCTTCAGTGCCCGGCCGAGCAGCAAGGAACTACGACTGAGCGGAGTGACCAACATTCGCTCGTGCGACCCGGTGTGCATCTCGTCCAACAGATTCGCGCCCGTCATCGAGGTTCCGAAGATCGCGATCATGGCGAGCACCCCGGGAATGAACCAATTCCAGACGTTCCCTGAATGACCGGCGCCGGGAACATCTTTGAGTAGTGGGCCGAACAGTGCCAACAGGATCAGCGGTTGTATCAGCGAAAAGATGACGGTGAACGGGTCGCGGATGGTGGGCCGCAGTTCGCGGACCAGGACGATGGAGCTGTCTCGAACGAGGGTGGTTGCCATGGGGGTTCTCCTGAGTCTTCGTGATCGAGTTGGGGTGGTGGTCAGGCCGCTGCGGTTTCACGCAGACTGCGACCGGTGAGGGTGAGGAAGACATCGTCGAGAGTCGGCCGCGAGGACCGGGCGGCGCAGATGGTGATGCCCCGCTCCGCAGCCGCGGTGATCAGGATCGGCAGCATGATGTCGGCGCCTGCCACCTGCAGATCCACCGAGGTTCCGGTGATGTCCGCTCCATGGACATTGTCGAAACCGGCGGTGAGACGCACCAGTTCGTCAGCGTCGGAGACCGAGCCGACGGACAATTCGACGCGGTCGCCCGCCAGGTTGTCCTTCAGCGCTGCCGCGGAGTCGTCGGCGATCACCGTGCCCTTGTCGATGACCACCACCCGCTCGGCCATCGCGTCCGCCTCATCGAGGTAGTGAGTGGTGAGGACGATCGTCGCGCCCGTCTCGGCACGCAGTCGCTGTATGTGGGTCCACAGGTTTGCCCGACTCTGCGGGTCCATTCCAGTGGTCGGTTCGTCGAGAAAGATCACCGGTGGCCGGTGCACGATGCCGAGCGCGATGTCGAGGCGGCGACGTTGACCGCCCGACAACGTGCTCACCTTGCGGCTCTCCATCCCCGTCAGATCCAGTGCCGCGATGAGTTCGTCCGCACGCGAAGCACTTTCGGACTTCTTGATGCCGTAGCACAGCCCCTGGGTCACTAACTCTTCGCGAACGCGCTGATTGTTTCCGCCGCCGTTGCCCTGACCGACGTAACCGATCTTGCGGCGGACGGCATCGGGGTCCTCGGCAATGTTGTGGCCGGCCAACCACGCTGACCCCGAGGTGGGACGGAGCAGCGTGGTGATCATCCGAAGTGTTGTCGACTTGCCGGCGCCGTTGGGGCCGAGGAATGCCACCAACTCCCCCTCCGCCACCGCCAGGTCGATGCCCTTGACGGCCTCCACAGTGTTCTTGCCCTGCTTGAACGTCTTCGTCAGACCGGCAACCTCGATGGCCGGCGTGGTGGTGCTGGATGTGATTGTCATGATTTCCCTCCGTTGAGTGCCCGTGAAATGCATTGACATCAAGCTATGACCCATTGAGGACAGATACCGTCCTCAATCTCTGGCATTGTGGAAAACATGTTGGACACCTCAGCGCGACTGCTCCGCCTACTGAGCCTGTTGCAAACACGCAAGGACTGGTCAGGAGCAGATCTGGCGGAACGATTGGACATCACGACGCGAACGGTGCGCCGCGATGTCGACCGGTTACGCGAGCTCGGGTACCCGGTAGAGGCGAGCGTCGGAGTCGGCGGCGGGTATCAACTGGGCGCCGGCGCCGAGATGCCACCGCTACTGCTCGACGACCAGGAGGTGCTGGCCGTGGCCCTCGGGCTGGGTGCGGGAGCCACCGGTTCAGTGGCCGGACTCGACGAGGCATCGGTGCGGGCCATGTCCAAACTCCGCCAGGTGATGCCGTCGCGACTGCGGCACCGGCTCGACTCGCTGCAGGTCGACGCCACCCCGACGCGGGCGCCGGTCTCCCAAGTCGAGGCCGCGGTGCTGTCCGACGTCGCTGCGGTCTGCCACCGGCACGAGCGACTTCGCTTCGACTATCGGGCTCGCGGTGGCGCGGAGAGTCGCCGGGAGGTCGAACCATATCGACTGGTGCGCAGCGGTTTACGGTGGTATCTCTTGGCATGGGATCTCGGCCGCGACGACTGGCGATCATTCCGGGTCGACCGGCTCACGCCGAAGATTCCGACCGGACCCCGCTTCGTTCCACGGGAGCTACCGGAAGGTGGTGCCGCTGCGTACGTCGCCCGGAGCCTGGGTTCGGTGTATCGGCAGGCCACGGCGCGCGTCGAGATCCACAGCCCGCTCGAGCAGGTGGCCGAGATGGTCGACGCAGAGTGGGGTGTGGTCGAGTCGGGTGATGTGAACAGTTGCGAGGTAGCACTTTTCGGACAATCCGTCAGCTCGATAGCGCGGTGGCTTCACGCTTTCGACGCCGACTTCACCGTGATCGGGCCCGCCGAACTCCGCGAGGAATGCGCCGGTTTGGCTGACCATCACCTCAAGATCGCAGACCGCTACCGCAACGCCTGAGACCTCGCCCCGTCCGCCGCCTTCGCTGACCGGGTCAGACCAATCCCTCTCGCTGCGCCACGGACTGCCGGTCCACCCGCGAGAAGACGTCGAGACGGAAGTCGGTGTCGAGATATCCGGCCGTATGGGCCAACTCCGAGTCTCTCAACCGATCATGCACCTGATCGCCGGTCTGCGGATATTCCTCGACCGGCCAGCGCCAGTGCACCGCGATCAACTCACCGTCATCGGACAGCGCTGCCGCCGCATTCGCGATGACGCTGTCGAGTTGTGCGGGGTCGAGATAGTAGAGGACTTCGCTGAGAACGATGAGGTCGAACGTTCCTGTCGGCCAGTCGACGACGAAATCGCGCGTCTCGACAACTACTCGCCCGCCGAGCGGCTCCAGACGCCCAGCGGCGATCTGCACTGCCTTGTCGCTGAGGTCCACCGCGAGCAACTGGTCGCATCGAGCCGCCAAATGCTCACTGAGCACGCCGATGGAACAACCTGCTTCGAACGCCCTGCCGTATCGCGGGGCCGACAAGGCCGCCAATGTCATCTGATATTTGCGCTGCTCGTACCAGCGACTGGTGAAACCCCACGGATCGTCGCTGTCGCGATACATCTCGTGAAAGTAGCTCTCCTCCATGTGCGTCACCGTGAGAACACGTATTCGTTGCGGCGAAGCAGCCGTTCGAGTATGTGCGAGGGCAGCACCACCTGATCGGCCTCCGCGTCGGACAGCGGGTGGATCTGCGATGTGAAGGCTTCCACCGCTGCGGTTTTGGTCGCCATCGCGCCGTCGTCGAGGCGATGCGACCGCAGTGCGTCCCATTCGATCGTATCCTCGCCGGGAATCGCCCAGTGCCACATCCAGATTGGGTATTGCCACAGCGGCAGACCACGTTCCCCGCAGATCCGGGTGGCACACCGGCCCACGGCCTCGTGATCGGGATGGCCGTCGTGCTCCCAGACCGACAGCACCCCGCTGATCATGTCCGGGCGTTCGTCGAGAACCGATTCGACGATGCGCGTCATCGCGGCATCTGCGGTGGTGAGCGCGCCGTCGGGCAGCCCGCCCCAGACCGAATGCTCCAACCCCAGGATGTCTGTGGCCGCGTCCAATTCGCCGCGCCGGATGGTCGCCAGATCCTCAGGAGAGTGGGTAGGCGACCCCGGGTGCGATCCCGAGCCATCAGACAGGCACACGGTGACCACCTCGATACCGGCTGCGGCAGCGGCGATCATGATGCCGCCCGCACCCAGGATCTCGTCGTCCGGGTGCGCGGCGAGCACCACGAGGCGTTCCAGGTCGGCCTCGAGCCTCGGGATCTCAGCGCGCTTCGAGAACCATTGCTGCCAGTCCGATTCTGTCGTGCCGACGTCGGTGACGGGGGCAACCCCGAATCGCTCTGTACTCGTCATGATCGGTCTCCGAAGACGTCTGGCGTACGGCCTGCGACGAGTCGACCCAGCGCGGCGAGGTCGTGGTCCGCGTGCGATTGCCTGATGTACACAGCGAGATCGGCGACCGCTTGCGCGTGGTCACGAGAGCGCACCAGCGGCGCCGGTCCCAGCGCCCTGTTCACCCGATCGATCACCGCCGTTGCGATCTGCTCGATGCCCCACCGCACGCGGAAGGCCCGACGCTGCGCCGAGGCGGCGTCGGTCGGGGCCTTGTCGATGGCATCAGCGGCGCACAGCAACTGTGCCCAGCCGTCGGCGAGCAGCGCGTCGACCGCACCGAGGTGCATCATCAGGATGTCGTCGCTGTCGGCATGGGCCTTGTCATAGAGGGCCTCCGCCACCTTTGCCGCGCCGCCGAGCCAACACGACGCGACCCCTACTCCGCCGTGCCAGAACCCTGCGCGCTCGAGGTAGTCGCCCGGCTCACCGATGGCCTGTGCAGCCGCGTTCTCGAATTCGACTGCCTCGGTGTCGGTTGCGGCCATACCGACGTTCTGCCAGCCGTCGGATTGCGGATGGACGCCGTGCTGGGCCAAGTCCACGGCGAACAGTCGACGTCGCTCACCGTCGCGGGCGGTCACCAGCGCGTGTGTACAGCCGACAGCTCCAGAACACCACGGCTTGGTTCCCGACAGCTGCCACCGGTCGCCGAATCGACGGGCCGTGAGCACGTGAGACGGCGGCTCTGCGGCCCACACACCCCACAATTCGCCGTTGCCGGTCCTGGACCCGGCGATCTCCGCGAGGATGGCGTCGGCATCGAGGTGGGCTTCGACCATCCGCCCGACGCTGATGTCCGATCGGGTGAGTTCTGCCAGGGTTCGGAAGCGGGTCGCGGTGTCACCATGACCCGGCAGGGGTGCCGCGAGTTCGCCCGAATCGACGATCTGCAGGGCCCGGTAGGCCGCCGATGGTGTCACGACGCCTCACCTGCGCTCTCCAGACCGCGCAGATGGTCGGCGAAACCACCGGCCAGGCGCCCGTACGGACGTGTCGAGGTGATCACCGGCGCCCGGGCGCTCCACTCGATCGACATCCCGGCAATGCGTAACCGGTTCACGAGGTCCACGTCTTCGTCGCGGTCGACAAGTGCGAAACCGCCGACGCCGAAGTACACCGTCGCCCACATTGCGAGGTTGGCACCGTGAACATGGCGGTGTCCGTCACTCGCCTGGTATTCCGCAGAGAAACGTTCTGCCACTTCGGTGGGCCACTGTGCCCAGTCATCGCCTACGACGGTGCCGGCGAACACGTCAGCACCGCCGATCGCCGCGTCGATCTGTGTGGCGAGCCAATCGGCCGGAACAACCGAATCCGCATCGGTGGTCGCGAACCACGTCGACTCGTCCCACGTGCTCGTCTCGAAGCCGACCTTCCGGGCTCGACCCACTGATCGCCCCGACACCGTGACCGCCGTGATCGGCGGTGATACGCACGCCGCAGTGCCGTCGGTGCAGTCGTCGAGCACGACGATCACCTCGACAGGACAGCTGATCTCGGCGGAGGAGGCGGTGATCGACTCCAGGCAGAAGGGCAGTAGTGCCTGCTCATTATGAGCAGGCACCACGACGACGATCTGCTCAGGTCTTCGACCCTTGTCCATCAGCGTGAACTTCGTCCGGGCTGACCGGTCAGGCTCTCCACGGTCGCGTCGAGATCATGCGCGAGATGCAGGCTGTCCTGAAACACCCGCTTGGCTCCGGCGCCGCGCAGTGCGTCGCCGCTGATCCCACCGGTCAGCACCGCGACCGACCGCGCCCCCGCCTTCGTGGCGGCGATCGAGTCCCATGTCGCGTCGCCCACCATGACGGCATTGGCGGGTGAGACGCCCGCACGCTCGATGGCGATCTTCACGACCGTTGCATCGGGTTTCGCGGTATCGACATCCTCGCCCGAAGTCACTGCGTCGACGTGTTCTTCGACATCGAGCAGGTCCCGGAGCAGCTTTAGCTCATCTTCCGGTGCAGAGGTAGCGAGCACCGTGACGAATCCGAGTTCTTTGGAACGCCGCACCACCTCTCGCGCGCCGGGTAGGAGCGCGAGCGTGTCCCCTCGTGCCAGATAGATCTCCTTGTGCTTCGACGACGCCGCATCCGCGATGTCCGAACGCCCGGGGGCTTCGTCGTTCACCCCGGCGATCTGCAGCAGTTCATCGATCAGCAGCGACCCGTCCATACCGATCCGCCGATGGACCTCCCACAGGGGTACGGTCAGGCCGACGTCGGACAGGGCATCACGCCACGCGATCACGTGCGCGTACACCGAATCAACCAGTGTGCCATCGACATCGAAGAGAATCGCGACCTGCTCGCCCACGTCTACGCCTTCTCTTGCATGCTGCTCCGCGCCGAGTTCCCCTGGTCCGCTGCCTTCGGGTCGGTCTCGTCGGCCTTGGCCCGGACGCCTTCTTGAACGGTCTTGCCCAGATCGGGGTCGACGCGGTTCCAGTACTCGAAGGCCCGCTCGAGCACCGGCTCGCTGACAGCGTTCAGGAGGTGGCCGATGATGTTGTCGGCCAGCCTCTCTCGCTCGCCGTCGTCGAGCACTTCCCGCACCATGGTGCCCGCCTGGCCGAAGTCGTCGTCCTCAGGGTGGTCCACGTATGCGCTACGGACGATCTGACCGTCGGCAGCCCAGCCGGGATCGACCTGGAACGCCTGTGTGGCTGCAGGGCCACCCTTCGAGTTCGGTGCGTACACGGGGTCAGAGACGTTCTGAACCCGCATCGCACCATCTTTGGAGTACGAGTGCACCGGAGACTTGGAGGCGTTGACCGGGATCTGCTTGTAGTTGACACCGATGCGGTACCGGTGGGCGTCCGCGTAGGCGAATCCGCGCGCCAACAGCATCCGGTCGGGGCTCAGCCCGATTCCCGGGACCAGATTGTTCGGCTCGAAGGCGAGCTGCTCGATCTGGGTGTGGTGATCGGTCGGGTTTTGATTGAGCGTCATCTTCCCGACCTCCACCAGCGGGTAATCGCCGTGCGGCCAGACCTTCGTCAGGTCGAAGGGATTGAATCGGTACGAGGCGGCGTCGTCAAACGGCATGAGTTGCACCTTCAACGTCCATGACGGGAACTCGCCCTTGTCGATGTGCTCGTACAGGTCCCGCGTGTGGTAGTCGGTGTCGGCCGAGGCCATCTGATCCGCCTCGTCCTGCGTGAAGAACTGATGACCCTGATCAGTGATGAAGTGGTACTTCACCCAGTGCTTGATGCCTTCGGCATTGACCCAGAGATACGTGTGCGAGCTGTAGCCGTTCATGTGCCGCCACGTGCGCGGAATACCGCGATCACCCATCAACCAGGTGACCTGGTGCGCCGACTCCGGCGACAGGCTCCAGAAGTCCCATTGCATGTCGTGGTCGCGAAGGTTGTTGTCGGCGCGACGCTTCTGGGATCGGATGAAGTGCTGGAACTTCAGCGGATCCTTGATGAAGAAGACCGGCGTGTTGTTGCCGACCATGTCGTACACACCCTCGCTGGTGTAGAACTTCAGCGCGAAACCACGCGGGTCACGCCAGGTGTCGGGGCTGCCCCGCTCGCCCGCGACCGTGGAGAATCTCGCCGCCATCTCTGTGGTGGTCCCCGGCTGGAACACGGCGGCACTGGTGTAACCCGATACGTCGCCGGTCACCTCGAACGAACCGAAGGCACCGCTGCCCTTGGCGTGTGGTTGGCGCTCCGGGATCCGCTCGCGGTTGAACTGTGCCATCTGCTCGATCAGATAGTGGTCGTGCAGCACGATGGGTCCACCGGCACCCACGGTCAATGAATGCTCATCGCTCGATACAGGCGCTCCGGCATCCGTGGTGGTGTAAATCTGCTCGTCTGGCATATCGGCCTCCGACCGTCGTTGTTCGGTAGAACCGCCGGTCCTAGGGCTGTAGGCCGACGTCCCCGCGGGCGCACCGGCCGTGCGCATCGAAAAGCCAGGCACAGCCGCCGCTCCAAGGAGCCTTACCCGGAGACGTCCCGGTCGAAACCGCGCCGGAGCGCTATGGTGCGGGACCGTCGGCGACCGGCACAGCGGATCCGTCCGTCGCCGTGTCGGCGCCCGGCGCGCGAGCGAGGTCGGCGCGCAGTTCCCTGATCTCCGCATGCAATGCGTTGATCTGCTTGCGGGTCGCCACCATGTTGGCCTCGTCGTCTTCGTTCACCCGCTCGACGATCCAGGTTGCGATCGTCGCGGTGACCACACCGATGAGGCTGATCCCGCCGATCATCAACCCGACGGCGATGACTCGACCGGTGAGGGTCGTCGGGGAATAGTCGCCATATCCGATCGTGGTGATCGTCGTGATCGACCACCACAGCGCATCCCCGAACGTCCGAATGGTCGCGTCGGCCCGGTCGCGTTCGGTGTCGAGGATCGCGAGCGATGCGACGAAGATCAGGACCAGGACAGTCACCACCGTGAACATCAGGACTCGGCCGCGAATGGCGCGTCCGGTCACCCGATGCAACACCGCCAGTACCGCGAGCAGTCTCAGCAGCCGAAGCGGGCGCAGCACCGGCAGAGCGACGATCAGCAGTTCCGGCAGATGACGAGCGAACCACCGGCTTCTGTTGTCCGACAGGATCAATCGGACCAAGTAGTCGACCACAAAGGTCGCCCAGGACACCCAGATGGTGAGTTCGAGAAGTCGGCCGTAGACACCGGCCGGTTCGTCCAGCACCTCGACGGCGTACGCCGTGATGAACACGACCCCCACGACGGCCAGCGGCCACTCGGTGAGCGCGATCCACCGTTCCTGCGTCATCGCCGGCCGCGTGTGCGAGACACGATCGGTGTCGGTGCTCATCGTCTTCCCCTCGGTTGCCAGAAGGTCAGTAAACCGCAGCTCAGACCTCATCTGGCGGTGATCGAGGAACTCGCATACCGAAACAGCACTGTGCCGCGGACCCGAAAGGAATCCGCGGCACAGTGGATGGTTCGACTAGGAAGCGGCGACTGGCTTTCTGTCGTCGGTCTCGACCTTGTCCCACCGGTCGTCTCCGTCGTCGACCATGGACAGCTCGTCGAACGGATCCTTGCCGGCCAGAACGCCGTTGACCTTGTCCATGTCGACGGTCTTGGTCCACGAGCCGACCAGAACGGTGGCAACAGCGTTGCCCGAGAAGTTGGTGACCGCGCGGGCCTCGGACATGAACCGGTCGATGCCGACGATCAGTCCGACGCCGTCGAGCAGTTCCGGACGGTGGCTCTGCAGACCGCCTGCCAGGGTGGCCAGTCCGGCACCGCTGACGCCGGCCGCTCCCTTGGAGGCGACGATCATGAACACCAGCAGCGAGATCTGCTCACTCAGCGAGAGCGGGTCGCCCATCGCCTCCGCGACGAACAGCGAGGCCATGGTCAGGTAGATCGCCGTGCCGTCGAGGTTGAACGAATATCCGGTCGGCACGACGACACCGACAGTGGTGCGCTCGACACCGAGGTGCTCCATCTTCGCGATCAGTCGTGGCAGGGCCGACTCGGACGACGAGGTGGCGAAGATCAGCAGATACTCGCGGGCCAGGTACCGGACGAGCTTGAAGATCGAGACGCCCGACACGAAGCGCAGCAACAGGCCGAGGATCACGAAGACGAAGATCGCGCAGGTCACATAGAAGCCGAGCATCAGCGTCAGCAGCTCGGTGATCGCGCTCCAACCGGTCTGCCCGACGACGTTGGCGATGGCACCGAAGGCACCGATCGGCGCGAGCCACAGGATCATGCCGAGGACCTTGAACACGACCTTCTGGATCAGCTCGATCGCTCGCAGGATGGGGTCGCCACTCTTGGTCGGCAGGGCCTGGATGGCGAACCCGACGAGCAGCGCGATGAACAGGGTCTGCAGCACGCTGCCCTCGGTCAATGCGGACAGCATCGAGGTGGGGATGATCCCCTGAAGGAAGTCGAGGGTGCCGCCGGCCTCATGGGCCTTGTCTGCCAGCTCTTCGCCGGTGCCCATCTTGGACGGGTCGATCGTGAGTCCACTGCCCGGGCTGAGCAGGTTGCCCACCACCAGTCCGATTGCCAGGGCGACGGTCGACATCAGCAGGAAGTAGCCGAAGGCGAGTCCGCCCACCTTGCCCACCGTTGCGGCCGCTCGAACCGACCCGATACCGAGCACGATCGTGCAGAAGATCACGGGGCTGATCATCATCTTGATCAAGCTCACGAACATGGTGCCGAGGACGCCGAGGTCTTCGCCCACCCCCGGAGCCACCAGCCCGACGATCACACCGGCGACGACCGCAACGATCACCGCTATGTAGAGCCAGTGCGTACGGTCTCGCTTCTTGGGAGCCGGCGGCTGCGCGGCTGTCGAACGATCTTCTGCTGTTGTCATGATCGACTTCCTTTGTGAATGCGGAAGGAACGGGTCTGAAAGAATGGTGTTCCCCAAAGTGAGCCAGGTCACGCTTTAGTTCATTTCGTTCAGACGGAGTTGTTCATGACGAAGTTCGTGCCCCGCTCGCTGGCCGGTCAGGCCTTCGTGCTGCAGCTCGTGGTGGTCGCCGTCATCGTGATCGCGGGCAGCACGCTGGCCCTGCTCGATGCGCGTCGCGACGGCGATTCCGCCGCCCGGCAGCAGGTCATCGGGATCGCGAGTGCGCTGGCGCAGTCGCCCGCGACGGCCGCCGCCATCGAGGACGGCACCGCACCGCAGATACTTCAACCCATCACCGAACGTGTCCGGGAAGACACCGGCGTCGCCTTCATCACGATCATGGCGCCCGACCGCACCCGCTTCACACACACCAACCCCGCTCTCATCGGGCAGGACTACCTCGGCACCATCGCACCGGCGTTGCAGGGCAGGACGTTCACCGAGGTCTACACGGGAACCCTCGGACCATCCGTCCGCGCCGTCGCCCCGGTCCGCTCATCATCCGGGGAGGTCATCGGTCTGGTGTCGGCCGGCATCACCCAGCAGACCCTCGCCCAGCGCTGGCGGCAGGAGCTGCCGCAGATCATCCTCATCGCCCTTGCCGCGCTGGGGGTCTCGTTGGTCGGCATCTGGGCGATCCGGCGCAGGTTGCTCCGGCAGACCCACGGCCTCGGACCGACGGAACTACAGGTGATGTACGAGCATCACGACGCAGTTTTGCACTCGGTGTCCGAAGGTCTGATCGTGCTCGACCGCCGCGGCGTCGCGTTGGCGAACGACGAAGCTCGCAGACTGCTGTCCTTGCCCGACGGCGACATCGACAAAAGTGAGCTGCCGCCGTTCTTGCGCTCGTACTCCCCCGGCGCGCGCGACGAGGTGCACGTGACCGGCGACCGCGTTCTGGTGGTCAACCGGTCACACGTCCCCGGCGAGCGATCCCCCGACACCGAGGTCGTCACCATCCGCGACCGAACCGAGTTGCAGGGTGCTCTCGGTGAGCTGGATTCGATGAAGGTGTTCGCGGAATCACTGCGCTCGCAGGCGCATGAATCCGCCAACCGCCTGCACACGATCGTCACGCTCGTCGAGATGGGCCGCGGCGACGAGGCCGTCAAGTTCGCGACCACCGAACTCGAACTGTCCCAACGTCTCGTCGACCGCATGTCGGAAGCAGTTCGCGAACCCGCCCTGGCCGCGCTGCTGCTCGGTAAGAGTTCCCAGGCCGATGAGCGTGGGATCAATCTGACCATCACCGACGACACCGAACTGTCCGCAGACGCAGAGGATGTGCCGCTGACCGGACAGGAGCTGATCACCGTGGTCGGGAACCTGATCGACAACGCGCTCGACGCCTGCGACCGCGACGATCCCTGGGTGGAAGTCACTGTGCGACAGGACGATGACGACCTCCTGATCCAGGTCGCCGACAGCGGCCACGGGATGGACCCCGACGAGTTCACCCGAGCCGTACAACGCGGGTACTCGACGAAGTCCGGAGGTGAACAGGGCCGGCGAGGCTTGGGCCTGGCGCTGGTCGCGCAGGTGGTAAATCGCCATCAGGGCACGCTCACCGCCGAGATGACCTACGGTTCGGTCGTGACTGTGAGAGTTGGTAAGGAGCAGCGGTGATCAACGTCCTCATCGTCGAAGACGAACCCCTGATCGCCGAGGCACACCGCACCTATCTCGGCAGAGTTGCCGGGTTCAACGCTGTTGCAACGGTCAACACAGCTCAGGAAGCGATGCGCGTCGCAGCCAACGCAGCTGCGAGCGACGCCCCCGTCGACCTCGTCCTTCTCGACATCGGGTTGCCCGACGCGAGCGGCATCGACCTCGCGTCCGCGCTGTCGGGACTTCGGCCGGCGCCGGACATCATCGCCATCACCTCCGAACGCGACCTCGAAGTGGTCCGCGCCGCGGTCTCCAACGGAGCACTGGCGTACCTGCTCAAGCCCTTCACGTTTGCCGCGTTCCGCGATCGGCTCGAGCGCTACCAGCGATACCGCGAGGCCCTGCCTGCCGGAACAGATGCCGCCAGCCAGGCCGAAGTCGACCGCGCGTTCGCCGAATTACGCACCGGTACAGATCGATCCGTTGCACCAAAAGGCGCTGCACCCGGAACCACCGACGAAATCGCGCGTGTCGTGCGCGACGCCGTCGACGGCATCACCGCCGCCGACGCAGCCAAGATCGTCGGTGTGTCACGCGTGACGGCCTGGCGCTACCTCGAGCGCCTCGCCGACGACGGAACATTGCTGCGCCACACCGACTACGGCAATGCCGGACGGCCCAAAATCCGCTATCAATGGCGACGCTGACCGAAATCGCCCTGAGATCGTCCGATTCTGGGGGGTCGGATGGCATTATGCCCTCGGTGGGTGCTCACGGGGACGATCCCAGGGACTATTTGCCGCAGGCGATGCCATCGCGGTCCCGGTCAAGGCTCGTGCTGTAACCAGGTTCGCCTTTGTAGATCGGTGCTACCCCCGCCGCCTTTGCCTCAGTGCAGTTCGAGAAAGACGCCGACGGGAGATCAGGCTCAGGCGCCGGCGGAACGTAAACGGGTGTGGAAGTCTGCGGAACCAGTGGGACAGGTGTTTGGGTCGCGGTATCCGGTACGTCGCGGGTGGGCGGAACCTCGACGATCGACGTGACCACTGACGTCACGACAGTCGTCGAGGTCGGTGTCTTCGTGGTGGTCGACGTCTCGACGACAGTCTTCGGCTCCTCATTCTCTTCCGGGTCCGGTGCCACGAGGCCGACGATAGCGCCACGTGGTCGCGGCGTTACACATCTCGTCACCAGATTCGTCCTCTGGTAGGGGCGTCGAGGGGAATGCGGGCTGTTGCAATTTGTACATAGTTGGCCGGTTCGGCGTCGGCTTGTCTAGCCGGTTTGTGGTGGTTTGTGGGCGATAAT
>NZ_MJEI01000070.1:0-155 GCF_002095395.1 Williamsia sp. 1135 | reverse complement strand
GTCGGGGTCGTGGCTCTCGACGGGGTCAAGATCGCCTCGAATGCCTCGATGAGCGCCAACCGCACCGAAGACGGTCTGCGGGCGGCGATGGCCGCGCAAGCGGCCCGCGCCGCATCCGAGCATGCCGATGTCGATGCCGCCGAAGACGAGATGTT